>NZ_NBXB01000034.1 GCF_003399635.1 Subtercola boreus
CGTCATCGGCGGCGTCCGGACGGTGTTGTTCGTCGCGTGGGTTGCGTGGTCGAGGTTCCGGGTCGTGATCGCTTTGCGCGACCGGACCGCACCCTCAGTGTTCGCGGCCCTTGATCGCACCTTCCGGGTCCTTGGGGGTGCGCCGACGTATGTGCTGACCGATAACGAGAAAACCGTCACCGTGACCCACATCGCCGGGGTGCCGGTCAGGAACCAGCAGACCGTGGACTTCGCCCGCCACTACGGCGTCACGGTGCTGACCTGCCAGCCCGCGGACCCCGCATCCAAGGGCGGTGTCGAATCATCAGTGAAACTCGCGAAGGCCGACATCGTGCCGAAAGCCACGAATCTGCTGCCCGAGTACGGTTCGTTCGCTGAGGTCGAGGCCGCCTGCCAGGCGTTCATGGATCTCGTCAACAACCGCGAGCACCGCGCCACCAAGCGGAGGCCCCAGCTGATGCTGGAGGAGGAACGTCCGCGGCTGCATCGGATCCCGGACACCGCGCACACCGTCGCGTTCGGGCTGTCCCGCCGGGTACCGGACAACACCCCGATGGTCACGTTCGAAAACGGTCTGTACTCCGTGCCCGCGCAGCTGCTCGGCGGGAAAGTCTTCGTCAGAACCCACGGCGCCGGCGACGGCGAGCAGGTCATCATCGTGCACCACAGCAGCGACGGGCCCATCGAGGTCGCCCGCCATGACCGCGCCCGGCCCGGTTCCCCACGGATCGACGACGATCATTTCCCCGACCACATCCCGAAACAGCCCGGCGACTATGTCATCGTGCCGAGGTCAAAGGCCGAGGCCGAGTTCCTGAAGATCGGGCCCGGCGCATACGCATGGCTACAGGCAGCAGCCTCTGTTGGAACGGCGCGGATGAATCAGAAAATGGCGGAAGCGGTCACCTTGTCAAAGATCGGCGCCACAGCTGATATTGATGCGGCGCTCAGTGTCGCGGCGACGCATCACCGGTTCGCGAACGGTGACCTCGCCTCGATCCTGAACACGACCACCCAACAGTCCGCCACCCACACGGCAGCCGAAGGAAAGTCCCTCGCGCAGGGCACCGGCGGGTGGGCCGCGATCAGCGCCCCACCACCAGCTGTGATCGATGCCGGGTTGGAGGAGTCCGCGTGAGCGTCACCACGAACACCGCACCTCCGCTGCCCGCGGAGCTCGAAGCGATGATGCGGCAACTGAAAATGCCCTACGCCCGGGCCCTCGCCCCCGAACTGCTCCAAACAGCGAAAACGCAGCGCTGGGACCCGGCCGAGGTCATCAAGGCGTTGTTCGTTGAAGAGATCACCGGCCGGTCGAGGTCGATGCTGAACACCCGCCGGAAGGCCGCCGGGTTCCCGACAGGTAAGACGTTCGCGACGTGGGACGAGACCGTGTCCTCGATCCCCGCACCCACCCAGCAGGCCCTCCGCACCCTCGAGTGGGTGCACCGCAGAGAGAACGTCGTCGTGTGCGGGCCATCAGGGACCGGGAAAACGTTCTTCCTCGAAGCCCTCGGCCAGCACATCGTCGAGGCCGGCATGAGGGTTGCGTGGTTCCGGCTCGAGGACCTCGGCGCGCTGATCCGTGCGCACCGCTCCGATGACTCCGTCACCCGGGTCGTTGCCCGGATCCTCCGCGCCGACCTGATCGTCATCGACGACATCGGCCTACCCGTCGGAGCGGACGCTGCGGAAGGGTTGTACCGGCTCGTCGACGCGGCGTACGAGAAACGCTCCATCGCGGTCAGCTCGAACCTGCACCCGTCAGCGTTCGACGAGCTCATGCCCAAAACGTTGGCCACCGCGACCGTTGACCGGCTCCTGCACCACGCCCACATCTGTCAAACCTCCGGCGACTCCATCCGCCTCACCGAAGCCCTCGCCGGCAAAGGAGTCACACCCATGCCCTAACCAACCCACAACCCGTGGCCGGCACCACCAGAAACCAGGTGGGCAGAACTGTTGGCCACACACGGGCACTTTTCATGGCCACCAGCGGGCACAAACGCTGGCCACCCACGGGCACAAACCATTGGCCATTGACATCGCCCGCCTCAAGGGCTCTGAGAACCCCGCCGAACTGCTTCATTCATGGATGAACGAGCGGCAGTTGAGTGTCGTCGACGTGTCCGCGAATCCCGCGGATCTCGCCGAGATCGCACGTGACCGCCGACTTGCCCTTTCGGGGATCAGCGACGAGCGGGGCGGGCTGTCGTCGATGCACGAACTCGAGGGGTATGTGTCCGAGCCACAGCGGGAACGCTTCATCCAGGACAATCTGCTCGTCCCGTCCGAAACTCCAAATGTTCGTCTCCATATTGTCGACGACCTCCCGACCGCCCCGATCCCCCTCGGACTCGTCCTCGCCGATCTGGCCGACTGGAACCGTCCGCGAGAGGATGCCCGGATCATCGAACTTCTCAAGGGGGTCGAATGGAGGCCATAACGCTGCCCGCCATGACTCCGACACAGGAAGGTTCCTGGCGCGGCCTGATCGCCGTTTCCAAGATCGTCACGGGCGGGTGGTGCCTCGTCGGCGGGCAGATGGTTCAGCTGTGGTGCTGGCAGCGGGGCAGCGAGCCGAATCGGCCCACAGATGACGGCGACGCCGTTCTCGACATCCGGGCCCGGCCGCGGATCATGAAAGAGTTCACCCGGGCACTGGTGGAATGCGGGTTCGAGCCTGATGGGCAGTCGTGGGAGGGGCACCAGCACCGTTGGACCGACGGACAGGGACAGATCGACATCCTGCTACCCGAGGGGATCGGCGCGCGCGCGGACAGGTTCGGTGTGCGAGGGGGCACGACGCCGGCACCTCGAAGACCTGGCGGTACTGTCGACCCTGATCCGCCTTTCCGATCGGGTCGGAGTCGGATTGAACAAGAGGGAATCGTCGAAGCTCTTCGGGGCATACGCAGCTGCGATTGCTGACCCGAGCGCGCGTTCACTTCCGGGGGCGGCTGAAGGCTTGGCCCGTCTGAAACAAGCCGTGTGGCCCGAGGCCCGCTGACACTTCAGGTCGGAGTCGATCGCTGCTGCGGCGAGCGCGCAGCAGGTAGGGAGCGCGACGCCTCTTTCAGGAACTCGCTCATCGACCGGTTCCGCAGTGAGGCGAAGATGACCGCCGCGATGACCGGGCTCGCGATGCCGAGAGCTCCGAGTGCCGGCTGGAGTGCACCGGCGATGCCAGTGAGGGCGAGCACAGCGAGCGGCGACAGGAACTGCCCGAGGAAGAACGCCGACTGCCAGAGCCCCGTGCCACGGCCGCGTTCCTCGAAGCTTAGCCCGGCCACAGCCCAGGTGAGCATCGTCGGCAGCAGGATGCCCGTTCCGGTACTCGCCACGATCGCCCCGACGAGAACTAGGGCGAACGAACTGCCCGCGACCCAGATCACCACGATGCAGGGGCCGGCGATGCGGGCCCAGAGAATCGGGGGCAGGCTGGCCCGCTGGCTCGTGGAGCGAGCGTCGCCGAGGAGGGTGGTGCAGCAAGTGATGATCGCGGCCTCGGCCACGCCGACGGCGAGGCGGCTCACAGCGATCGCGTAGAGGGAATCGAGGTAGGGGAATGAGCGTCGCGGCGAGCACGGGCATGCGAAATAGCGGATCATGCCTATCCGTGTGATCGATGGTGGTCGCCATCCATCCGATCAGTCGAGTGATTTCAGATTCACTTTTCGCTAGACTCGGCTCACCAAGGCGGTGAGGAGCGGCGAATGACAGTGTTGTCGAGTCGGGTGGATGCCCGGAGTGACGAGTTCGCAGCCAACAGGGCCGCACTCCTCGACCTCATCGACCAGCTCGACGAGCAGAACGCCCTCGCGGTCGCCGGCGGGGGCGAGAAGTACGTCGCCAGGCACCGCTCACGCGGCCGCCTGCCCGTGCGGGAGCGCATCGAGTTGCTCGTCGACCCGGGATCGGCGTTCCTCGAACTCTCGAGCCTTGCCGCCTACGGCACCGAGTTCACGCTCGGCGCCGCGATCGTGACCGGCATCGGCGTCGTCTCCGGTGTCGAGTGCGTCGTGATCGCGCACGACCCGACCGTGCGCGGCGGGTCGATGAATCCGTACACGCTCCGAAAGAACCTCCGGGCCCTCGAAATCGCCCGCGTGAACAGACTCCCCGTGCTCTACCTCGTCGAGTCCGGCGGCGCCGACCTGCCGACACAGGCCGACCTCTTCATTCCGGCGGGGCGCATCTTCCACGAACTGACCGCTCTCTCCGCTCTGGGCATCCCGTCGATCGCGCTCGTCTTCGGCAGCTCGACGGCCGGCGGCGCCTACGTTCCCGGCATGAGCGACTACGCAGTGCTCGTCGACAACCAGGCCCAGGTCTTCCTCGGCGGCCCACCGCTGGTCAAGATGGCGACGGGAGAGGATGCCGACGCCGAGGCTCTCGGCGGAGCATCCATGCACTCCCGGGTCTCCGGCCTCAGCGACTTCTTCGCTGTCGACGAGCACGACGCGATCCGGATCGGCCGCCAGATCGTCTCCCGGCTGAACTGGGTGAAGGCGGGCCCGGCGCCCGGCCGGGTGCCGCTGCCACCGCGGTACCCGGCCGAGGAGCTGCTCGGCATCGTCTCGGCCGACCAACGCGTGCCGTTCGACCCGCGCGAGGTGCTGGCGCGTATCGTCGACGACTCGGACTTCGACGAGTACAAGGAGCTGTACGGTACCTCCCTCGTCACCGGCTGGGCGAGCATCCACGGGTACCCGATCGGGGTGCTCGCCAACCATCGGGGCGTGCTGTTCGGTGAGGAGGCCAAGAAGGCGACCGAGTTCATCCTGCTGGCGAACGAGTCGAACACACCGCTCGTGTTCCTGCAGAACACCACGGGCTACATGGTCGGAACCCGGTACGAGCAGGCGGGCATCATCAAGGACGGCGCGAAGATGGTCAACGCTGTCACCAACAGCACGGTTCCGCACATCACGGTGAACATGGCCGCTTCGTTCGGTGCAGGCAACTACGGGATGTCGGGGCGGGCGTTCGACCCGCGGTTCCTGTTCAGCTGGCCCAACATGCGGCAGGCCGTGATGGGCGCCGCGCAGCTGGCCGGGGTGATGTCGATCCTCGGCCGGGCCTCGGCCGAGAACGCCGGCCGCGAATTCGACGAAGAGGCAGACGACCTGCAGCGACAGAAGGTCGAGCGGCAGATCGAGGCGGAGTCGGAGGCGTTCTTCATGTCGGGCAAGATCTACGACGACGGGATCATCGACCCCCGGGACACCCGTGATGCTCTCGGTATCGCGCTTTCCGCCGCCCACTCCGCTCCCGTCGCCGGTCGTACCGGCTTCGGCGTCTTCCGGATGTGACCGGCGTGACCCGCATCCGAACGCTGCTCATCGCCAACCGGGGCGAGATCGCCTGCCGCGTCATCCGCACCGCCCGGGAGATGGGCATCAGAACCGTCGCCGTCTTCTCGGATGCCGACGAAGACGCCCTGTTCGTCAGGCAGGCCGATCGCGCGGTCAGGCTGCCGGGCGTCACACCGGCCGGGACCTACCTGCGGGGCGAGCTCATCATCGAGGCCGCGCTTCGAACCGGGGCGGATGCTGTGCACCCGGGCTACGGATTCCTGTCGGAGAACGCCGGGTTCGCCGAGGCCGTGGGCGAGGCTGGCCTGATCTTCGTCGGACCGACCCCGGAGGCGATCCGAGCGATGGGGTCGAAAATCCGCGCGAAGGAGCTGATGGCCGCGGCGGGCGTGCCCGTGCTGCAGGGCCGGGCAGTCACGGGCGAGTCGAGCGAAGCCGAGGTGGTTGCTGCGGTGGCCGACATCGGCTATCCGCTGCTCGTGAAGGCATCGGCCGGAGGCGGTGGCCGCGGGATGCGCATCGTCATGGAGCCTTCAGAGCTGGCCGAATCCGTGGCATCGGCCAGGCGCGAGGCCGGCTCGGCCTTCGGCGACGATGCGGTCTTCGTCGAGAAGTACATCACCGCGCCGCGGCACGTGGAGGTGCAGATCTTCGGGGACACCCACGGCACCGTGGTGCACCTGTTCGAGCGTGAGTGCTCGATCCAGCGCCGGTACCAGAAGGTCATCGAGGAGGCCCCCTCCCCCGTCGTCTCAGCGGCGCTCCGGGAGGAGCTCGGCGCCGCGGCGGTCGCGGCCGGCACCGCGCTCGGATACGTGGGGGCGGGGACCGTCGAGTTCATCCTCGACCAGGAGGGGGGGTTCCACTTCCTGGAGGTCAACACGCGGCTCCAGGTCGAGCATCCGGTCACCGAGCTGATCACCGGGCTCGACCTGGTGCGGTTGCAGCTGCTCGTCGCACAGGGCGACCCGCTGCCGCCTGAGGCGCTGACCGCGACGATCACCGGCCATGCCGTCGAAGTGCGCCTCTACGCCGAGGACCCGTCGGCCGGGTTCCTGCCCACGTCGGGCCGGCTCCGCGAATTCTCGGTGCCGTCGTCGGTGCGCACCGACACGGGCTTCGCCTCCGGCGACGCGGTGAGCATCCACTACGACCCGATGCTCGCGAAGGTCATCGCGTATGCGCCGACCCGCACCGAGGCGGCGCTGAAACTGTCGGCCGCGCTCCGCGAGGCCCGGCTCCACGGGGTGCGCACCAACCGCGACCTGCTGGCGGGCATCCTCTCGGAACCCGAGTTCCTCGCCGCCCGCATCGACACGGCCTATCTCGAGCGCCATCCGGTCGAGGAACTCAGCGTCACCCCCTCTGCCGATCAGCACCGCCGGGCGGTCGCGGCAGCCGTGCTTGCGCTCCGGGCCCGCCAGCGGGACCGCGCGACCGTTCAGGCAGCCGTGTCGCCCGGCTGGCGGAACGTGGTCTCGGCGCCGGCGCGCCTCACACTGGCTGACGACTCCGGCCGGTCGGTCGACATCCGGTACCGGATCGACGCCCGGCACTCCCAGCTCACGATCGATGGCGATCCGCTCGGCGACGCGTTCGTCTTCGGTGTCGCGGCCGAGGGCACCGACAGCTACCGGGTGACTCTCGAGGTCGATCGGCTGCGCGAGGAGTTCAGGATCGTCTTCACGGGCGAGACGATCGACGTCGACGGGCCGTGCGGCGGCACCGAATTCACGCAGGTCGACCCCCTGCCCGCGCCGGGTTCGACCGCTCTGGCCGGTTCGCTCTCCGCGCCGATGCCCGGCTCTGTGGTTCGCGTGGAGGTCGGAGCGGGCGCACACGTCGTCACCGGGCAGACGATCGTCATCCTCGAGGCGATGAAGATGGAGCACGCCGTGAGGGCTCCGCACGACGGCATTGTGGAGTCCGTGCCGGTGGCGGTCGGCGACCAGGTCGACATCGGCCAGGTTCTGGCGGTGGTCGGCCTCGCGGTCGACAACCCCGCGGACGTCGACCCCCTGGTCGCCGATCGCGCCGACGCCGGCAGCGATGAGGCGCAGGATGGATGATCATGGGAGACTCGATCGACATGACCAGTTCGAAATCGGCCCGCACCCGTGAGCGGCGCGAACTCATCCTGCGCTCCGCCGCGACCCTGATGGCGGAGCGCGGCTACCCGGCCGTGAGCATGTCCCAGATCGGTGCCGCCGCGGGGATCGTTGGTTCGGCGGTCTACAGGCACTTCGACTCGAAGTCGACGATTCTCGGCACTCTGATCGGCGGCGTGATCGAGGTGATGCTCAGGGGAACGCGGGAGGTCGTCTCGACGGGCCAGACCGGCCTGGACCTGCTCGATGCGATGATCCTGACCCAGACCCGTCTCACGATCGAGAACCGCTCGGTGGTGGCCGTCTACCTGCGCGACGCCGGCAACCTGCCCATCGACGATCTGCGGAGCCTCCGCCGCCAGCAACGCCTTCTCATCGAGGAGTGGGTCTTCCAGTGCGAGGCGATCTCCCTGTACGCGAGCGAGGCCGAACTCCGCACGGTGGTGCAGGCTGTGCTCGCGCTGATCAACTCGGTGTGCACCTACGACAACCCGCTCCCTGCCGAACAACAGATCGACTCGCTCTCACGAATCGCCTGTGCGGCACTCCGCGCAGGGTTGGGATGAACATCCCTCCTGCCCCCCAGCTCGTTCCCCTTCAGCCCCAGCTCGTTCCCGTTCAGTAGGAGCGCGGCAGCTGCAGGCTGTGCTGCGCGATGAAGTTCAGGATCATCTCGCGGCTGACCGGCGCTATGCGGAGGAGCCTGGCCATGCCCCAGTAGGGCATCAGCCCGTACTCGTGGGCGAGCCCGTTGCCACCGTGGGTCTGGATGGCCGCATCGATCGCGTTCAGTGCCGCCTCGGCCGCCGCGTACTTGGCCGTGTTCGACGCCTCACCGGCGGGGAGTCCGTTGTCGTGCAGCCAGGCCGCCTTGCGCGTCATCAGGGCGGCGAGCTCGGTCTCCATGCTCGCTCTGGCGAGCGGGTGAGAGATCCCCTGGTGGGTGCCGATGGGAACGCCCCAGACCTCCCGCTCGCGCGCATACCCGGCCGCCCGGCCGAGGGCGAACCGGGCGATCCCCACGAGCAGGGCGGCGCCCGTGATCCGTTCGGGGTTGAGACCGTGGAAGATCTGCAGGAAGCCGTTGCCCTGCTCGCCGACGAGGGCGTCTGCTGGAAGCCGCACGTCGCTGAAGAACACGGTGAACTGCTTCTCGGGCAGCGCGATGTCCATCTCGATGCGGGTGTACTCGAGCCCCGCGGCATCCGTCGGCACGACGAAGAGCGACATCAGCGGCTTGCCGGCAGCATCCCGGCCGGTGCGCGCAACGACGAGCACCGCGTCGGCCTCGTCGACGCCGGAGATGTAGTACTTCGAGCCGTTCAGCAGCCAGCCCTCGCCGCACTGCACGGCATTCGTCGAGATCTTGTGCGTGTTCGAGCCTGCATCAGGTTCGGTGACGGCGAACGACATCCTCGACGTTCCGTCGGCCAGGGCCGGCAGCCAGCGCTCCTTCTGCCCGTCGGTGCCGAACGTCGAGATCACCTCGGCGCAGATGGCCGCCGAGACCAGCAGGAGCAGGAGCGGAACACCCTGGGCGGCAGACTCCTCGGTGACCAGCGCCAGCTCCAGCATGCCGGCGCCGCCTCCCCCATACTGCTCGGGAATGTTGACTCCGATGAATCCTGCGTCACCCAGGGCGCTCCACACCTCAGCGCACGGCTTACGATCGCGCGCGTGCTCGCGGTAGTAGGAACCGCCGAACGGGGCGACGATCGCGGCGACACCGCGGGTCAGATCGGCGAGTTCTGCAGAGACGGAAAAGTCCACATCGACTCCAAGTGTGATTTCAGATTCACTCTAGTCGCTACCCGGACCACAAATCCAGAGCGTGATTGGTGATCCGTCAATCACCGGGCGGCACGGCCGGCAGGCGGCTCGCCGCGATCAGAGCTGCCGAGACGGCCAGGATCACGCCCGCGAGGATGGCCGCGTAGACGCCCACCGCCGAGTAGCTGCCCGCCCAGGCGGGGTCGAGGAAGATGTAGGGATACCAGCCCACGGCCGGCCCCCGCACCAGGGTGTAGACGCCGTAGACCAGCGGGAAGAGAAGAGACACCCACACCGTGTTCCAGTGCAGGCGTCGGCGACCCGGCGCGAAGACGAAGTCGAGGATCGCATACGAGGGCACCGCGAAGTGCAGCACCTTCTCCGAGGTCGGCACGAGAAAGACGTAGTCGGCGAGCCCGGCGTTGACGATCAGCGCCACAAAGGTGACACCCGAGACGACGAGGTAGGCGGTGATCAGAGCACGGAGCGCCGTCAGCCATTCCCGCTCCGGGCGTCGCAACCCGCGGGCGAGCATCAGCACCAGCAGCGCCACGAACGCGATGTTGCTCTCGATGGTGAAGTAGCTGAGCAGATTGGATGCCCGGCAGCCGCCGCTCGCGAAGACACAGTCGGCCCGTGAGACCAGCGCCACGGCGGTGGTGACAAGCGCCGCAATGCGCAGAACGACGAACAGGACCTTCACGAAACCCCCGGCACGATCGAGCGGGCTGAGCTTCAAGGCTACGTGCATCCGAGCGCCGAGGTTCACATCGTGGCAGAGTGACCGTACGCTGGGGGCCAGGCGCGGCCGCCGGATCGAGCGGCGGAAGAGAGGTGGGGAACGACTGATGGTTCGCCTTTCCCGTGCGGTGCTCGTGGCCTGTGTCGTCGCGCTGGCGTTCGGGTTCGCGGGCTGTACGAGCGCCGTGCCGTCGCCGACGGGCATCCAGAGCCCCAGCGCCAGCCCGAGCCCGAGTGCAGACGCGAACCCGGAGTGGGGCTCCTACGGCACCAAGGAGGACGCGTGCGCGGCGGTCGCCGGGGATGTCCTGACCCTCGCCCTCGCACCGAAGAACCTGGCACTGGCGGATCCGGGCAGCGGGGTCGACGACATCGACGACACGATCCGGAGTGCAGCGGCCGCCGCTCCGCCGGCCATCGCACCGAACTACACGCAGCTGTCGGCGATCGTGCGCACCTTCGGCCAGGCTCTCGCGGAGTGGGACGCGGCAGTGAAAGCGGAGGCTCCCGGCAGTTCGGTGAGCGCCACCGCGACGCCCGGGTCCTCCGGCCCAGCCCCGGCACCCACGCCTTCTCAGACTCCCGCGGGAGTTCCCGAACGCCCCGAGTTCGTCGCCACCGCCTTCAACGCTCAGCTCGATCACATCAAGGCCTGGCTGTCGGACACCTGCAGCTGAGGTCTCCGGCCGGCTCCCCCGTTCTGCCGCGACGTTCCCAGCTGTTCACTGCGCACCCACAGCGCGCAGGCAGCTGACACAGGGCATTCGTGCAGACGGGGAGCGCACAGTCGTTGTGAGAGCTCATCCGAGTCTCACCCTGATGCGAGAATGCACAACCGAGGAGACGCCGTGCCTGACCTGATCAGCGACACCATCCAGAGCGCAGCTGTCGTCGCCGCCGCGTGGGTGGCACTGTCGGTGCCCGTTGCCCTGCTGCTGGGGCGCATCCTGCACGCCCGCAACGTTCGCGAGACCACCTCGAGCTGAGCGTCCACGCCTCGCCACTGCGCCTTCTTCCGCAGCAGCGTGACGGATGTGGGAGAACGTGCAGACGCGAGCCCTTCTCCGGGATGGTTCACGCGCCCTACGCTGGGTACCGACCTCAGCGACGCCGCTCGGGGCTCCGCGACACGGAAAGAGCAGGGAAGCTATGACCGACAAAAGCACGTACCAGGCAGAACTCATCGGGCCGGGGGTCATCGGCAACAACGAGGTCGTCGAACTCTCGTATGTCGAGGGCGCCTACCAGGACCTCGTCGAACTGACCTTCGAGGTCGCGGGAGCGACGTCGGTGCGAACGTGGGCACTCGGTGAGGTCGGGCCCGACACGCTCGAACCGATCCCGTACACGTTCCTCAGCGAGGTAGACCAGACGCCGCCCAACGTCGAGAACTAGAGTCAGCCCTGCCGGGCATCCGGCGCGCGGTCTCCCGTCAGGAGGCGCGGTGCCGGATGCCCCACTGCAGTCGCCACGTCTCGCCGGGCTGGAGCCAGCGGAGGCCCTCCCCCGTGTTGAACGCGTTGGCCGGCGCGGTCATCGGCTCGATGGCCACGGCCTGACCGAGGCCTGCGGCACGAGGGAAGTTCCGGGGAGTGTAGAACTGCACGTAACGGAAGTTCTCATCACCCCACACCTCGGTGGCCGAGCCGTCGGGCGCGGTCACAGAGTGCACGGCACGGCCGTCATGGATGCCCACACCGCCGAATCCGCTGTCGATGTCGAGCTCCCCGACCGGTCTGCCCGCGCGGAGGTCGAAGCCTGTGCCGTCGACCTGCACCTCACGCGTCGGGATGGCCACGGCATCCACCTCGAACCGTGTCGACGCGTCGACCCTCGCCACCAGCTGCTCGACGGCTACCGTACCGACGCGGAAGTACGGGTGGGCGCCGACGGCCACGGGTGCAGCGGCTGAGGACTCGTTCGTGAGCTCGTGGATGACCGTGAGCCCGTTCTCGTCGAGCACGTACTGCACGCTCGTGTCGACACGGAACGGGTAGCCGTGCTGCGGGAAGACCGTCGCCTCGAGCGTCACGGAACTCGTCGTGCGCTCCCTCAGCCGGTACGCAGTGTTCCGCAGCAGCCCGTGTGTGGCGTTGCCCGTGGCGGGCTCTGTGCGGTCGATCTGCTGCGGCTTGCCGTCGAGCTGCCACCGGGCATCCGCGATGCGATTGGGCCACGGCACGAGGATCAGCCCGGCGCCCATCGGCGGCAGCTCGTTCTCGGAGTGCGGTTCGACGCTCTCCACCCCGTCGAGGAACAGCTCGCGAAGAGCCGCCGCGAGTTCAGTGACAATGGCCGAGGATCGGATCGCGCCCGCACCCTCGTCGCCCGGCCGCTCGAAGCTGATCGCGAACTGTTCTCCCGTCAGGGCCTTCATGTCTGGTGCGCTACCAGTTCTCGAGGCCGTCGTAGAGCGGGAAGCCGTCGGTGAGCTTCAGCACCCGGGCGCGGAGAGCCCCGACATCCGGAGCCGGCTTCAACGCGCTGGCGATGATGTCTGCCACCTCGGTGAACTCCTCGTCGCCGAAGCCGCGGGTCGCGAGCGCGGGAGTTCCGATGCGGAGGCCCGAGGTCACCATCGGGGGGCGCGGGTCGAACGGGATCGAGTTGCGGTTCACGGTGATACCGACCTCATGCAGCAGGTCTTCGGCCTGCTTGCCGTCGATCGCCGCATTCCGGAGGTCGACGAGAACGAGGTGCACGTCGGTGCCGCCGGTGAGAACGCTGATGCCCTCGGCCACGGTGTCGGCGCCCATCAGACGGTCGGCGACGATCTTCGCGCCCGAGATGGTGCGCTCCTGGCGGTCCCGGAATTCGGGCTCGGCCGCAAGCTTGAACGCCGTGGCCTTCGCGGCGATGACGTGCATGAGCGGGCCGCCCTGCTGGCCGGGGAAGACGGCGGAGTCGACCTTCTTGGCGTACTCCGCCGTGCTGAGCACCACACCGCTGCGGGGGCCGGCGAGGGTCTTGTGCACCGTCGACGTCACAACGTCGGCGTAGGGAACCGGTGACGGGTGCAGGCCCGCCGCCACGAGGCCGGCGAAGTGCGCCATGTCGACCCAGAGCTTCGCGCCGACCTCGTCGGCGATCGAACGGAAGGCCGCGAAGTCGAGCTGGCGGGGGTAGGCCGACCAGCCGGCGATCAGAACGGTCGGACGCTCGGCGAGGGCCTTCTCGCGCACGATGTCCATGTCGACGAGGTAGGTCTGAGGATCGACGCCGTAGCTGGTGGGGTGGTAGCTCTTGCCCGAGAAGTTCAGCTTCATGCCGTGGGTGAGGTGCCCACCGTGGCTGAGTTCCATACCGAGGATGGTGTCGCCGATCGTGGCGAGAGCCATCAGAGCGGCGGCATTGGCCTGGGCGCCAGCGTGCGGCTGCACGTTCGCGTGCTCGGCGCCGAAGAGCGCCTTCGCTCGGTCGCGGGCGAGATTCTCGGCCACGTCGACGAACTCGCAGCCGCCGTAGTAACGACGGCCCGGGTAACCCTCGGCATACTTGTTGGTCAGAACGGACCCCTGCGCCTCGAGCACCGCACGGGAGACGAAGTTCTCACTGGCAATCATCTCGAGCGTGCCGCGCTGGCGGCCGAGTTCGTTCCGCAGCACGTCGGCGATCTCGGGATCGACGCTCGCGAGGGCATTGTTGAAGGTCGAGGGCAGTTGGCTGGGCATCGGGGCTCTCCTTGTATCGACAGGACGGAATAGTGGTCGTGCGGTTCCGTAACGACCCAGGCGAGCGGCCGAATCCGTGTCAGTCGCTTCCCGATGGTGACCATCTGAACGCCAGTTGTGACGAGCCCAGCATAGCAGCATTGCTTTTCTCCTACGTGATGAGTATTGTTCAGAGACTGCGGTTTAGTGAATCATGCTCAGGAAGAGTGGCGGCAATGAGTGAGCCGATCGGTGCGCACGCCGTGCCCGACGACGAGACGGGTCCGAGTGATCTCGACCTCGTCGAGCGCACCCGGGCAGGTGATTCGCGTGCATTCGCCGAGCTCTGGAACCGGCACTCCCGCGCGGGTCGCACCGTGGCACGCAGCTTCACAGCCGACGCCGATGACATCGTCTCCGAGAGCTTCGCGAAGGTTCTGCAGGCCATCCGGAACGGCGGTGGGCCGACGAGTGCGTTCCGGCCCTACCTCTTCAGCACCATCCGCAACGTGGCGATGCAGCTGAAACGGGGCGCCCCGATCGACACGAGCGACGAACTCGACACCCTCGCAGATCCGACCAGCGAGGAGGCCGAGACCCTGCTCGCGCTCGACAAGAGCCTCACCGCGCAGGCGTTTCGCAGTCTGCCCACCCGCTGGCAGGAGGCGCTCTGGTACAGCGAAGTCGAGCAGCTCGCCTCACACGAGATCGCACCCCTGCTCGGTATGACCTCGAATGCCGTGTCGGCGCTCACCTTCCGTGCGCGGGAGGGCCTCCGGCAGGCTTGGATCCAGGCCCATCTGGTGCGCGCTGCCGACACCGAGTGCGCCGCAGTGATCGAGAAGCTCGGCTCCTACACCCGCGGCAGCCTCGGAGCCCGCGAGGCGCGGAAGGTACAGCAGCACCTCGCTGCCTGCACGTCGTGCAGCATCGTGGGCGAAGAGGCACGCGATGTCGGATCCCGGCTCGCGCTGGTGCTCCTGCCCCTGGTGGCCGGCATCGCCGGGGCGGCCGCCTACACGGTGTCGATGCAGGGCGGCGGAGCAGCAGCTGTCGCGAACGCGTCGGCGACACTGGGGCACGCTGCTGCGACGGGTGCCGGTATCGGCGCACCGGCCGTGACCCCTGTGGCCCCTGCCGTGTCGCTGGCGCCGAGTGTGCCCACCCCGGTGCCGACCCACATCGTTGCCGCGACAGCCCGCGTGACGCAGCTGCCGCGACCGGCGGCCGTGACGGGGCGCGGTGTCGCATCGGCCGTGAACGGTGCGCGGCGCGCTCTGGTCACCGCGTTTCCCAAAGCGAGCAACGCCGCCTGGTTCGCGCTCGCCACCGCGGCCGCCGTCGGCGCGGCCTTCCTCGTTTCCCCGCTGCTCAGCAGTTCGCCGCACGCCGTCGAGGCGGCCCCCAGCACAACCACCTCAGCAGCAGGCGGCGCGGAACGCGGCCTCGCTCCGATGTCCCGCCAGGACGAACCGGCCGGCGCACCCTCCGTCACCACCGCAGGCGCGGGCACAGCGGGGTCGGGCACAGCGGGGTCCGGCACTGGCGGCACGTCTTCCTCGGCCGGAGCGTCGAGCGTCACTGCAGCCGCGAATCCGAGCGCCGGTTCCGGCTCCTCCGCAGCCGCAAACTTCGGCACGCGGGAGGTATCACCGGCCCTCACCCGTCTTGCTGAGCCGACAGCGCCCGCAGCCGGCTCAGCCGGGACGACGCCGGCACAGGCACCGACCCCGGCACAGACGCCACCGACTGGCTCCCCCGCTGTTCCTCCCACGGACCCGGCCCCCACGCCGCAGCCGACATCCGATCCGCCGCCCACTCCCACACCGACTCCGACCGCTCCGCCACCGGCCCCGACCGGGCCCGCAGCCCCCACCTTCGATCTCACGGCAGACCCCGACGGCCTGCTCTTCCCGCTTGTGTCGGGCCGGGCGGAACCCGGCGCGACAGTCGAAGTGTTCGACCTGGGCGACACAACCCCGATGAGAGCACTTTCCGGCGCGATGGACGACTTCCTGGCCTTCTCCGAAGGCGCGCCGAACGAGTCCGTGTCGACGGGTGCGCTTGTGGCCCGGGTTGCCGCCGATCCGCAGGATGGCACCTTCACGCTCTCCGACTACCCCCGTCTCGGGTTCGGCGCGCACCGCCTCGCGCTCCGGCAGGTCACGACAACGGGCCTCCGCTCGCCACTGAGTGGGGGCGCCCCTGTCACGCTGGCCCCGATCACCCTCGTCACTCCGCAGCCCGGGGGCACCCTGGGCAACCCGGTCTATACGGTTGAGGCCCGGGGCGTTCCGGGGGCCTTCTTCGAGCAACTCCTCGACGGCAGGAGCGATCCGCGCACTTTCGCGATGAACCCCGACGGAAACTTCCGGCAGGAATTCCCGATCTACGGCGGAAGGGCTCCGGGAAGCCAGGCCACGATCTCGATCCGCTATTCCGACCCCGACAACGGTCGCCACGGTCCCGAGGCCCGGGCGGAGGTCATCCTCGGCGGCTGAGCCGCAGGGCTCGGCTCAGCTGAGGGTCGCCGCGTGGCGACGGTGCGACACGATGACCGAGATCCAGAGCAGCGCACCCGACACGAGGAGCAGCAGAAGATAGGCGACCGGCAGGGATTCCAGCCCGAACTCGCTGAGCAGCAGCCCGCCGACGAGCGCACCGCCGCCGATCCCGATGTTGAACGCCGTCGAGTAGAACGCCGCGGCCGTGTCGGTGATGGCCGGCGACGCGACATGGAGAACCCTCGCCTGCATGAGCGTCGGAATGACGCCCAGCGCGATGCCCCAGAGCGCAAAGGCCGGGATCGAGAGCCAGGGGTTCGACGCCCAGACCGACAGCACGAGCACGGAGGCACCCGTGACGACGAGGGCGATGCCCACGCCGAAGGTCGGACGCTGCCCGAACAGGAACCCGGCCACGAGCAGTCCGAGCGCACCGGCGATGCCGTACACGAAGAGCATTGCCCCGACGTTTCCGATCGGAACACCCATCTGCCCGATCAGGAACGGAGTCACGTAGGTGTAGAGCGAATAGTGACCGACCATCAGGAGGCCCACCACGACGCAGAGCACGGCGACCCCCGGCACGGTCGGATCCATGCGCTTCCGCCGGCCCGGCTGCTGACGCACATCAGCCGTGGCCCGGGCACGCGGAACGCGCGGCGCTCTCACCTGAGCGGCCATCCGCGGAAGCCGCTTGGCGATCAACAGGGATGCACAGAGCGACAGGACGGCGATGGCGAGAAAGGGGACGCGCCAGCCGAACGCGTGGCCGACGATCGTCGCAGCCGGAACCCCGAGCACGAAGGCCAGTGTGCCGCCGCCGGTGGTGATCGCGACTGCCCGGGCGATCTGGTGACGCGGAACGAGGTGCGCGGCATAGACGCCCACGACGGCCCAGAACAGTCCGTGCGCCGTTCCGCCCAGCACGCGGGCGACGGCCAGCAACCCGTACGTCGGCGCCAGCGCCGAGAATGTGCTCGTCGCGGCCACCGCCAGCAGCACCCCGACGATCACCGTGTGCCGGGAGAACCGGCGAGTGAGTGCCGACAGCGGCACCGCGGTGATCACGACGGCCACCGCGAAGAGGGTGACGAGCAGCCCGATCTGCGATTCGGTGACACCGAGTTCGGCGCTCATCTCCGGCAGCAGACCGGTCGGCATCATCTCAGCCGTGACCGACATGAAGACCGCCGTGGCGAGCACGAACAGCGCCACGTACGGGAAAGGAGCGGACTCCGCAGCAGTAGGAGTCTTGACGGAATTCGTCACGAGGGAACAGACCACATTTCGAGGGTGCGACATTCGGCGAGTACGCAACCGATCATGTCCGCGCTCGGGGCAGTGCGACATCCGCCCGCCACTGACCATGGTACCGGCTGGGCGGCGGGAAGCGGCGGCGGATCGGCACAGTACGATTGCAGGCGTGAATACCGACCAGGGCGCTCTACCGCGATTCGGCCCGAACGACGTGCTCCGCTTGCTGCTCGAATTGTTCGCCTTCTTCTCGATCGGGCTCTGGGGCTTCCTGGCCTGGCCCCCGCTCTGGAACTGGGCGTTCGGGATCGGCGCCCCGCTCTTCGCCATCGTGCTCTGGGGGCTGTTCCGCTCACCCCGCGCCGTCTTCCACCTCGACGCGTTCGGCAAGGCACTCGTCGAGATCGTGATCATGGGCTCGGCCGCCCTGGCCTGGCTCGTCATCGGCCAGTGGATCGTGGCCGTGCTGTTCGGCATCCTCGCCGTTGTCAGCGGCGTTGTCTCCGGCCGCAAGGAGTTCGCATGACCGTCGTCATCCATTCCGCCACGAAAGTCGACGCCGACGGGGTCGTCGAAGACTTCTGGCTCGCCTTCTCGGGCGCCACGCTCGCCGCCACCGGCACCGGCACCGGCTGGCACGGCTGGTCCACCGCCGACAACGCCGTCGTCGTGAATGCCGGCGGCCGCTGGCTCACACCGGGCTTCATCGATGTGCACAGCCACGGCGGCGGCGGGTTCTCTTTCGACGATGGAACCGACGCCATCCAGGGTGCACTCGCCATGCACCGCGCCCACGGCACCACCCGTTCGGTGATCAGCCTCGTCGCCAATCCGGTCGAACAACTCTGCGAGAGCCTCGCCCTGATCGCCGACCTCACCGAGACCGATCCGTTGGTGTTGGGCTCGCACCTCGAGGGGCCCTTCCTCGCACGGAACCACCGCGGTGCACACAATCCCGCGTACCTGTGCACCCCGACCGCGGAGCTCGTCGACGCGTTCCTGGCGGCGGGCCGCGGCACCATCCGCCAGGTCACCCTCGCTCCCGAACTGACGGGAGCGCTCGACGCAATCGATCGGTTCGTCGCCGCCGGGGTCACCGTGGGCGTCGGTCACACCGATGCTGACTTCGAGCTCACCAGAGAGGCCTTCGACCACGGCGCAACGCTGCTCACGCACGCCTTCAATGCGATGCCCGGTATCAAGCACCGCGAGCCCGGCCCTGTGACGGCGGCCCTCGGGGATCCGCGCGTGGCACTCGAACTCATCCTCGACGGGTTCCACGTTCATCCGGAGGTCGCCCGGGTCGCATTCTTCGCAGCCCCCATGCGCATCCTGCTGATCACGGATGCCATGGCCGCAGCCGGCTCTGTCGACGGGCACTACAAATTGGGCGACCTGAATGTGTCGGTCTCGGATGGCCGGGCCATGCTGTCGGGAACGACCACCATCGCGGGCTCCACGCTGACCCAGGATGTCGCGCTCCGCTCGGCGATCTTCGACTCGGAGACCGACCCCGTGCTGGCGGTGCGCGCGATGACAGCGTCGCCTGCGCGTGCCCTCGGGCTCGACGAAACCCTCGGCTACCTCGCGCCCGGCTTCGCCGCCGACGTGGTGCTGCTCAGCACGGACTGGACCGTGGACGCAGTGTGGGCCGCCGGAAAACCGACGACCCACACCGACTGACGATCGAACCCGTTACGCCAGGCGCGTCTTCAGGTTCTCGGCCAGCGTCGCGAGGAACTCCTCGGTGGTCTGGTACGCCTGGTCGGGCCCCACAAGCAGCGCGAGGTCCTTCGTCATGGCGCCCGACTCGACCGTCTTGATGACGACATCTTCGAGGGTGTCGGCGAACGTGGCCAGCTCGGCGTTGTCGTCGAGCTTCGCGCGGTGCGCGAGCCCCCGGGTCCACGCGTAGATCGAGGCGATCGGGTTCGTCGAGGTGGGCTTGCCCGCCTGGTGCTGGCGATAGTGGCGCGTCACGGTGCCGTGAGCGGCCTCGGCCTCGACGGTCTTGCCGTCGGGGGTGAAGAGCACGCTGGTCATGAGCCCGAGCGATCCGAAGCCCTGGGCGACCGTGTCGCTCTGCACGTCACCGTCGTAGTTCTTGGCGGCCCACACGTAGCCACCCTCCCACTTGAGCGCCGCGGCGACCATGTCGTCGATCAGGCGGTGCTCGTAGGTGATGCCGGCCTCGGCGAAGGCAGCGGCGAACTCGTCGTCGAAGACCTCCTGGAACAGGTCTTTGAACCGGCCGTCGTAGGCCTTCAGGATCGTGTTCTTCGTCGACAGGTACACCGGGTACTTGCGGCTGAGGCCATAGCTGAGCGAGGCCCGGGCGAAGTCGCGGATCGAGTCGTCGAGGTTGTACATCGCCATCGCAACACCCGATCCGGGCGACTGGAAGACCTCGAACGACTGCGCCTCGGCGTCGCTGCCCTCTTCGGGCTGGAACGAGATGGTCAGCGTTCCCTTGCCCTCGAAGCGGAAGTCGGTGGCCTTGTACTGGTCGCCGAACGCGTGGCGACCGACGATGATCGGCTTGTTCCAGCCCGGCACGAGGCGCGGGATGTTCGAGATGATGATCGGCTCACGGAAGATGGTTCCGCCGAGGATGTTGCGGATGGTGCCGTTCGGGCTCTTCCACATCTTCTTCAGGCCGAACTCCTCGACGCGGGCCTCATCGGGCGTGATGGTGGCGCACTTCACGCCCACGCCGTGCTTCTGGATGGCGTGCGCTGCGTCGATCGTGACCTGGTCGTCGGTCGCGTCACGGTGCTCGATGCCGAGGTCGTAGTACTCGAGGTTCACATCGAGGTAGGGGTGGATGAGTGTGTCCTTGATGGCCTGCCAGATGATGCGGGTCATCTCGTCGCCGTCGAGCTCGACGACTGTTCCCTCTACGTGGATCTTCGACATTCAAACTCCTGTTCCGTCACGTGCAATTCTTCGGCCCAAAGGGCCAGGGACCAGCCTACTCGCATTCCGAACTGTCTTGACGTAGAGACACTTTGTGCTGTGGCGTGTTCGGGGGGTCAACCACTACCCTGAGACCATGGGCGACATGAGACTCGAAGAATTGTCGGCGACCAACATCGTCGCTGCCAACACCCTGACGTTGAAGCCGGGCCAGGAGCAGTTCGTCGCACCGGTCTCGCACTCGATCGCCGAGGCCTACGTGAACCCGGCGACCGCGTGGCCGCGAGTGGTGATCGATGACGACGACGTCGTCGTGGGTTTCATCATGGGAAACTTCGACCCCGACAGCCCGCACGACGAGTTCCGCGGGTGCATCTGGCGGATGAATGTCGCTGCGGATGCCCAGGGTAAGGGTGTCGGCCGGTTCGCCGTCACCGCGCTGGCCGACGAGGCCCGGTCGCGGGGCTTCGACCGGCTGACCGTCATGTTCGAGCCCGGTGAACTCGGGCCCGAGGCGTTCTTCACCGCGGTGGGATTCGAGCCGATCGGCGAGACGCAGTTCGGCGAGACGATCGCCGCCCTGACCCTGTGATGTGACCGCTCCGTCCGGCGAAGACTTCGGGGCGGCCGTGCTGGAGGTCGTCGACGCGATCCCGCCCGGGCAGGTGCTCACCTACGGGGATGTCGCGGCCCTGCTCGGTTCGCGTGCTGCGCGAGCTGTCGGCACGGTGATGGCGCGGTCGGGCGGCCGTCACCCGTGGTGGCGTGTGGTGCGTTCGGGCGGGCATCCACCGCGCGGCCTCGAAGCCGACGCCCGCCCGCACTACGAGGCTGAGAATACGCCGCTGGCCAGCGCTTCGACGGAGTGCGGCTACCGCGTCCACTACGCTGTGGCAAGGTGGAATGTGAATTCCTGACCCACCCCTGTACCTGTTCACCCCTCGACAATCAACGGGAGAAGCTGTGAAGCGTCGCTTGCTGGTTGCTCTGCCGATTGTTGCCGTGAGCGTTTCGCTGCTCTCGGGCTGCGGCGTTGCCAACGTGATCTCTCCCCCTTTCGCCTCCGCGATCTACGCGACCACCGCAGACGGGGCCGACGCAGACTCCTCTGTGGCGATTCCGGCCTGGGTGCCCGCTGACGCCACGTTCATCCGGGTGAAGACCGACCAGACCCGGGGCGCGAGCATCCTGATGTTCTCGCCCACCGCGACCCCGCCGGTGTTCACCGGGTGCGATGCGGCGTCCGACCCCGAGGTCGACCAGGCCCAGAGCACCGGTGCTCTGACCAACCAGCTCGCCGAGACCTGGTGGCCGCAGGCGCTCAACGCGGGCGTCGGCGTCGTCTGCGCCGGAAAATGGCACCTCTTCGCCCAGGACGGCCACTACTACGGCTGGACGCCGTAGCGCCCTCTGCCTGCGCCCGATCGTCGCCCGCGCCCGCCTGGGGCGAGGCGCGGCGGGCTAGACGAGCGACTGCCGCCAGGAGGCGTGCAGCTGGGCGAACCGCCCCGTTCCGCCGATCAGGTCGGCCGGGGTACCGTCTTCGATGATCACACCATGCTCCATCACGAGCACCCGGTCGGCGATCGCCACGGTCGACAGCCGGTGGGCGATGATGATGGCCGTGCGGTCGGCGAGCAGGGTCTGCAGGGCATCCTGCACCTGCCGTTCGCTCGGGATGTCGAGGGACGCCGTCGCCTCGTCGAGGATGAGCACTGCGGGGTCGGCGAGGAAGGCCCGCGCGAACGACACCAGTTGGCGCTGGCCGGCGGAGACCCGCCCGCCCCGCTTGTTCACGTCGGTGTCGTAACCGTCGGGGAGGCTGTCGATGAAGGCGTGGGCACCCACGGCCTTCGCAGCCGCGACGATCTCCTCGCGGGAGGCGCCCGGTTTTCCGATCGCGATGTTGTCGGCGACGGTGCCCGAGAAGAGGTAGGCCTCCTGCGTCACCATCACGATCGCGCGCCGCAGGTCTTTCGGATGGAGCTTCCGGAGGTCGATGCCGTCGAGCGTGACCTGCCCCGTGGTCGGGTCGTAGAACCGTGAGATGAGTTTCGCGAGCGTCGACTTGCCTGCGCCGGTGGAGCCGACGAGGGCGATGGTCTGCCCGGCGGGCACGGCGAGGCTGAACTCGGGGAGCACGACCCGCCCGTTCTGGTAGGAGAACTCCACGTCGTCGAACGAAATGCCGCCCTTCGCCGTCCAGAGGTCGATCGGTTTCACCGGATCGGGCACGCTCAGTTCTTCTTCGAGCACACCGGAGATCTTCTCGAGCGCTGCCGCCGCCGACTGGTAGGAGTTGTAGAACATCGCCATCTCCTCCATCGGGTCGAAGAAGCGCCGCGTGTAGAGCACCGCAGCGAGCAGCACACCGATGGCGACCTGGCCATCGATCACCCGGAACGCACCGACGAGCAGCACCACCGCGACCGTGACATTGCCGATCAGCACAAGCCCCGGATCGAAGATGCCGAACAGGCGGATCACCTTGGCATTCGACTCCCGGTACTGCTCGACCAGCCCGCTGAACTCGGTCGAGTTGCTCTTCTCCGTGCGGAACGCCTTGACGGCCCGGACGCCCGTCATGGTCTCGACGAACTTCACGATCAGCTTCGCCGAAGCCGTCCGCGTGGTGCGGAAAAGCTTCTGCGAGCGCAGCTGGAACCAGCGGGTCAGGACGACCAGCGGCACCAGCGAGACCACCAGGATGAACCCGCTCGCCACATCGAGCGAGAACAGCGCGATGCCGATGAAGAACATGTAGAGCAGCCCCTGCACGAGCTGGTTGATGCCCGAGTCGAGCAGTTCCCGGATCGAGTCGAGGTCACTGGTCTGCCGAGAGATGATGCGCCCCGAGGTGTAGGTCTCGTGGAACTCGAGGCTCAGCCGCTGGGTCTGCAGGAAGACCCGCTTGCGGAGATCGAGCAGGATCGCCTGCGAGATCCGTGCGGTGAGCACGGTGAACCAGGAGATGAGAACCGCACCGACGACCCCGGTGACCAGGTAGATCACGCCCACCGAGGCGATCGGGATCCAGTCGTGGTTCACCAGCGCGGGCAACCCGATGTCGATCCCGTACGCGATCAGCGCCGGGCCGGCCACCTGGGCGGCGGTGCTGATGATCACCACGATGAGCCCGATCACGAGCTTCGACTTCTCGGGGCGCAGCAGCGAACCGAGCAGGGCAGTGGATCGCCTGCGGATCTGCCGGCTCTCGGCACGGGTGAAGTCGTTGCGCTCCTCACCCTCGACACCGGTCACGGTCGTCTCGCTCATGCGGTCACCTCCTCATCGTCGAAACTCGAGATCACATATCTGTAGTGGTCGTTGCCGGCCAGCAGCTCGGCGTGCGTGCCGACGGCGGTCACACGCCCGTTCTGCAGCAGCGCCACCCGGTCTGCGAGCGCAACCGTCGACGGCCTGTGTGCCACGATCAGCGCCGTTGTCGAGGCGAGCACCGTGCGAAGCGCGGCCTCGACGAGTGCCTCGGTGTCGACATCGAGGGCGGAGAGCGGATCATCCAGAACCAGTACCCGGGGCTTGGCCGCGACCGCCCGCGCGAGCGCGAGACGCTGGCGCTGGCCGCCCGACAGGCTGAGACCCTCCTCGCCGACGCGGGTCGCGAGGCCGTCGGGCAGGTCGTGGACGAACCCCGCCTGTGCGATCGAGAGGGCCTCGGCAACCTCCTCGTCGCTGGCCTCTGGCCGACCGAGCACCACGTTCTCCCGCACAGAGGCGCTGAACAGGGTCGCGTCTTCGAAGGCCATGGCGATCTCGGTGCGCACGGTGTCCCGCGGCAGGTCGCGGATGTCGATGCCGTCGAGAAGCACCCGCCCACCGGTCACGTCGTAGAGCCGGGTGGTGAGGGAAGTGAGGGTGCTCTTGCCCGAGCCGGTCAGCCCGACAAGCGCCATGGTCTCCCCCGGCTCGATCACGAGGTCGATACCGTCGAGCAGGTCGGCGTGGGTGAGCGGCGCATCCTGGTAGCGGAAGTGCACGTCATCGAAACTCAGCTGCCCACGGGGTGACCGGATGCTCTGCGGAGCGGCGGGGTCGACGATGGTGTTCTCCGAGTCGAGCACGTCGAAGAACCGCGTCGTGGCGGTTCGGGCATCGAACGTCATGGCAAGGAAGTAGCCCATCGACTCCACCGGGAACAGCAGCACCGTCGCGGTGGCGAAGAAGGCCACGAGGTCACCGACGGTGGCCTGCCCCTCTGAGGCGAGCCAGACCCCGACGACGAGGCACACCGCGAACGCGACATCCGGAACCAGCAACAGCCACAACCAGATGTTGGCGACGGCCTTGGCCTTCTCGATCTCGGTGCCCCGGAGCTTCTCGGCCTGGCGTTCGAACTTCTTCAGCGCGAACGGGCCGCGCCCGAAGGCCTTGAGCACGCGGATGCCGTGCACCGACTCCTCGACGCTGGTTGCGAGGTCGCCGACCTGGTCCTGGCTCCGACGGGCGGCGTCGGAGTACTTGCCCTCGAAGACGTAGCTGTAGGCCAGAACGGGAATGGAGGCAACCGCGAAGATCAGGCCCAGCACCCAGTTGAGGCTGATCAGGATGGCGAAACCGATGAAGATCGTCACGACATTGACCACCATGATCACCACGCCGAACGAGAGCCAGCGGCGGATCAGGTTGAGGTCGCTGACCGCACGCGAGAGCAGTTGCCCGCTCGGCCAGCGGTCGTGGAACTCCACCGGCAGCTCCTGCAGGTGATCGTAGAGGCTGTTGCGCATGCGCGCCTCCACGTGGGTTCCCGGGGTGAGCACCAGCACGCGGCGGAGGGCGATCAGCAGAGCCTCGAAGACTCCGAGGGCCAGGATGACCAACACGACGGGCCAGATCTGGGACGAGTCGCCGTCGGCGAGCGGGCCGTCGATCAGCACCTGCAGCACCTGCGGGATCGCCAGCGACACGAGGCTCGCCAGCAAGGAGACTCCGATGGCCGTGTAGATGCGCGGCATCGCGGGTTTCGCATAGACGTACAGTCGGGCGAGCGTCTGCAACGTCGACTGCTCTTCTGGGGCAGGCATGTGTGTGGGTTTCCCTTGTGAGGTGTTTTCAGGCAGCCTCCCAGCCTACCCCACGGGTCACCTCACCCGCACCGACAGGCAGGTCACGCAGCCCTCGAGCTTCTCGTACTCGCTGATGTCGACCGAGATCACCCGGTAGCCGAGGTTCTCGATCAGCTGGGCCGACTCAGGGGCCGATGCCGCCATCAGCACCGTGTCGTCGCTGAGCTTCACCACGTGGGCGCCGCCCTCTTCGGGCATGCTCAGGAACCGGTCGAAGATCTGGGGATCATCCACCAGCGGCAGGTAGCCGATCACCGTGCCGTCGGGCAGCGCCGTGACGGCACTCTTCAGGTGCAGCACCTTCGTCAGCGGCACGGCCACGACCGTGTAGCCGAGCGCGGAGACGATGTGACGCAGCTGGTGGATGCCCTCGGCATTCGTTCGGCCGCTCCGCCCGACGTAGACGGTCGTTCCGACTTTCAGTACATCGCCGCCGTCGAGTGTTCCGGGCTGGGCGATGTGCGCGACCTTCAGTCCGAGCTCCCGCACGGTCACCTCGACGGCCTCCGTCTCGGCGACGCGGTGCTCGCTGCCCGGGCTGGTGATCACCGCGACATCGCCGAAGATGATCACGGCGTCTTCGACGAAGACCGAGTCGGCGAGGTCGTCGGCCTGGTCGACCTCGATCGTCGTCCAGCCGGCCTTCTCGAGCACGTTGACGTACGACTCCCACTGTTCGTCGGCCAGCTCGAGGTCGACGGGGCTCTTCTCGATGTGGGTCACGTGTCCGTCGGCGAGAGTCGCCGCAGGTCTCCGGATGATCGCCACCCGTCGCTCGGAGACGGCACCCCGGGCATCCGGAGCACCGAGCACGACACCCGCGTAGACCCGTCGGCCCACCGTGGCGGAGGCGAGGATGACGGCCAGCACGAAGACCAGATTGATGCCGACGAGGGTGCCGACCAGATAGGAGAGAACATCGCCGTCGAGACCCTGGCCCGCGACGAGGAGGGGAAGGGCCGTGCCGACCAGGGCGCCGAACAGGGCGGCGACCAGCCCGCTGACCAGCGAGAGGTACCAGCTGCCATAGCCGCCCACAGCCGCGAGGATGGCGACGAACACGAGCGTGAAGAGCGTCTGGGGCAGAAAGAAAGCGTTCGCGTCGCCGAAGTACTGGGGTTTGAAGCCCTGCACCATGAAGAACGCGAGCAGGACGACGAGATGGGCGATCGCCGCGACGACCACGGCCGTGAGGGCCGAGGCGAGAAGCGGACGGGCGCCGAACAGCGGCGGGGTGGGGTCGAGAGGCATGCCTCCGACCCTAGCGGCTCCCGCCACGGCCGGGCATCAGCCGCAATTCAGGCAGGAGCGGCCGCCGAGGTGGACCCGTCGATGGCTGCCCGCCCTGCCTGAAATACTGCCGCCCGCCGCCGGCCGCCCGCTGCCCGCTGCCCGCCGCGCGCCGCCGGCCGCCCGCTGCCGGCCGCCGCCGGCCGCCCGCCGCCCGCTGCCGGCTGCCGGCTCAGTGGAAGAAGTGCCGCTCCCCGGTGAAGTACATCGTGACGCCCGCGTTCTGCGCGGCCTCGATGACCTCGGAGTCGCGCACGGAGCCGCCCGGCTGCACGACGGCGCGCACCCCGGCGTCGAGCAGCACCTGCAGGCCGTCGGCGAAGGGGAAGAACGCGTCACTCGCGGCGACGGAGCCGGCTGCACGCGTGCCCGCCCGGCTCACCGCGAGATGGCAGGAGTCGACCCGGTTGACCTGTCCCATGCCGACACCGACGGAGGCGCCGTTCTGCGCCAACAGGATCGCGTTGGACTTGACCGACCGGCAGGCCTTCCATGCGAAGACCAGGTCGCTCAGGGTGTCGGCATCGGCTGGCTCGCCGGAGACGAGCTGCCAGGCGTCGGTGGTGTAGTCGACGAAACCGTCGGAGGTCTGCATCAGCACACCCCCGCTGATCTGCTTCAGCTCCACAGCGGGCCGCGCGTATTCGGCTGGCAGACGGAGGATGCGGAGGTTCTTCTTCGTCTGGAGGAGCTTCAGGGCATCCGGTTCGAAATCCGGTGCGACCAGCACCTCGGTGAAGATCTCCTGCACGGTCTCGGCCATGCCGAGCGTCACCGTGCGGTTGGCCGCGATGACCCCGCCGAACGCCGAGACCGGGTCGCACTCGTGCGCTCGGAGGTGCGCAGAAGCGATCGGATCGAGCGCTGTGGACGAGGAGACTGCTATTCCACAGGGGTTCGCGTGCTTGATGATGGCGACGGCCGGCTCGGCGAAATCCCAGGCTGCCCGAACCGCAGCGTCAGCGTCGACGAAGTTGTTGTACGACATCTCCTTGCCGTTCAACTGCTCGGCCTGGGCGATTCCGTGGCCGTGCGGCTCGAGGTAGAGCGCCGCCCGCTGGTGCGAGTTCTCCCCGTAGCGGAGGGTGTGGGCGAGCGAGACGCTCCGCTCGACGAGCTTCGGAAAGCCGCTCTCGGGCAGCGGGGCGGCCGGGTCGAACACGCCATCCGACGGCAGCGCACTGGCACCGAGCTGCTCAGCGAACCACGTCGCCACTCCGGTGTCGTAGGCCGCGGTGTGGGCGAAGGCTGTGGCCGCGAGGCGTCGGCGCGTTTCGAGCGAGGTGCCGCCCGAGGTGAGAGCCTCAACGATCTGCGGGTAGGTGTTCGGCGACACGGCGATGGCCACATTGGCGTGGTTCTTGGCCGATGCCCGCACCAGCGCGGGGCCGCCGATGTCGATCTGTTCGATGACGTCGTCGGGAGCTGCACCGCTCGCGACCGTCTCGCTGAAGGGGTAGAGGTTCACGACCACCAGCTGGAACGCCTGGATCTCGAGCTCCTGCAGCTGCGCGATGTGCGACTCAAGCCGAAGGTCGGCGAGGATCCCGGCATGCACCGAAGGGTGCAGCGTCTTGACCCGGCCGTCGAGCGACTCGGGGAATCCGGTGATCGAGGAGACCTCGGTGACGGCGAACCCCGCTGCAGCGATGGTCTTCGCCGTCGAACCGGTCGAGACGATCTCGACGCCTGCCGCACTGAGCGCCCCGGCGAATTCGACGAGGCCCGACTTGTCGCTCACCGAGACGAGCGCGCGCCTGATCTCGATCTGGTCGCGGTGGTGGAAATCGGCGGGGTCGTGGCGTGGGCCGCTCATGGTGTCGTGGCACTCCTGTTGGTGTGATGGATGGCGGCCAGACGGATCCGGTCGGTGGCGATGTCGAGCACGGTCTGCACCAGCAGGTCGCGTTCGATGGTCTTGATGCGCTCCTGGAGCACGTGCTCGGTGTCGCCCGCCAGCACGGGAACGGCGCGCTGCACGAGAGTGGGCCCGGTGTCGACGCCTTCGTCGACGATGTGCACGGTGACACCCGTCTCACGGGCACCGGCGGCCAGGGCATCCCGAATCGCGTGCGCACCGGGGAACAGCGGCAAGAGTGCGGGATGCGTGTTGATCAGGTTCGGCGACAGCGCGGCGACCACCCGCGGGGGCAGGATGCGCATGAACCCTGCACAGACCACCAGATCGGGCGACCACTGCCGGATCTCGGCCAGCAGCTCGTCACCCCACTCGGCCCGGTTCGTGAAGGCCGACGGCAGCACGGTGAAACGCGGCACGCCGAAGTGCTCGGCGTGCTCGAGGCCCGGCGCCTCGGTGTCGGAACCCACGGCCACGATGCGGGCCGGGAAGTCGGCGTCCGAGGTCGCTTCGAGCAGCGCACGGAGGTTCGAACCCCCGCCGGAGATCAGAACGACAATCGACAGCACTCAGACAGACTAACGCAGCGGCGCGCTGCCCGATGGTGATGCGGGCGGCGCGGAGCTCGCGGAGCTGCTGGCCGTGGGGGTGCTGGTGGCCTTGCCGTTGTTGGTGCTGGTGCCGCGGGTGTCGCTGCCGCGAGCGCTGCCGTTCGTCCGTCGCCCCGGAAGCTCGACGCCGCTGGCCAGCAGCCCCACCGTGGCCGAGACGCCGAACACGATGAACGACCAGAGCCAGACCGCACCGGGATCCGGGCCGACTACAGCGAGGCGCCCGGGGCCCGCTGCGCCGCCCGACCAGAGGGCGAGCACGGCGAGGATGCTCGCCGCGACGATCCCGATGCCGAAACCTGTGCCGATCATCCGTGCCGCCGAGGTTCCGGCACTGGCACCGGCCTTGGCACCGGCACCGGCACCGTGAGGCTGCCCACCGGCGCCCGCACCGGGGGCAACGAGCCGCGGCCGAAGCGCCACAGCGATGACGAACCCGATCGCGACCGGCAGCACGAGAACGGCGTAGCCGAGCGGTGACGACTGCGGCAGCGCTCCGAACAGCGGAAGCGACGGCAGGAGGCCCACGTCAGTGCCGAGCGGAGAGATCGATGACCCGGCTCCCAGCGCGAAACCGGGACCGACGAACCAGCTGGCCGCCCACACCACGGCGTTCGGCAGCAGGGCGAGCTGGCCGAGCGTGAGCGCGGCTCCCCCGCCGATACCCGATCCGAGGGATTCGTAGAGCGAGATCACGCTCGAGTAGTGCACCAGCAGCCCCGCGGTCACCGCCAGCGCACCGACGGCGACCATCGCAGCGACCACGATCGCTCCGCCGCGGAGGGCAACGGCCACGAACGGCCGGGCCGCCGCGGCCATCCGCTCCCACTGCCGCAGGAACCACCCCGCGAGAGGACTCTGCTGCCGGGTGAGGCTCGCCGCAGCGCCGATGACCATGCCGAGCCCGTAGACCGCCGGCACGAGGAGCACGGCCTGCCAGAACGATGGCACGGCCCCCGGGGTCTCTGCACTCAGCCAGGCGAGCGCGCCCAACACTCCGACCGTGGCGACGCCGACGACCAGCCCGAGTACAGGATGCGGGGAGAAGCCGAGCCGGAGCCCGGAACGACGGCCGAGGAAGGCGGTCAGCACGGCGAACCCGAGTGGGGCGATACCCACCACGAACGGTGTCGCCGCGCCGTCGAGGGCGAGCCGGGCCGCGAGCGCAGGGTCGAGGGCGAGCTGCAGGTCGACACCGTTGCCGAGCATCCAGAGGTCTGCGGATGCTCGCCAGAACACGGTCCAGTCGATGCTGAGGTCGAACTGGGTCGCCCAGAGGATCGTGAGCATCACGAGCGGGATTCCGATGCCGATTGCGACGGCGATCAGCGCATCGAGCGCGGCGAGGAGTGCGGTGGTGGGGCGGTTCATATCAGTGGAACACGATCTTCAGAAGGATGACGACGAGACCGAGCAGGCCCGTCAGGAAGCCCGCGAGGAGCTTCGCGTGCCAGGCGCCGCCGCGGTCGCCGATGGCGAACCAGCCGAGGGCTCCGAGCAGGAACACGGGGATGAGCAACGAGAACGCGTAGGCGACGTCCTCCTCGAGCAGCCCGACGGCGCCGACGAGGAGCAGTCCGCACGGAATGATACCGGCGTAGAGCAGCCCCGACGAGAACCCGATGCTGAACTTCAGCGCTTCGCGCAGGGTGATGCGATCGCGGCCGTGCTTGCCGTAGTGCGCGATGGCCTCGGCGAAGACATGGGCCGTCCAAAAGACGAGGAGCGTCGGAACAGTGGTTCGCAGGATCTCGAAGTCGGTCTCACCGTCTTCGGCGGTGCCGATGATCGCGCTCACCAGCAGGGTGCCGTAGATGGCCTGCGGGGTGACAATGCGGTGCCGGATGCTCTCCCACCGTGTCGGCGGGCGTTTCTCCTCGGCGGCGGCGATGTCGGCGGCGCGGAGGTCGTCGTCCGCGGCGGCGCGGCTCGCATCAGCTCCCGCTGTCTCCGGCTCAGTCGTCACGCGTCAGGCTCCCTCCCGTTCGGCTGCTTAAACGTAACGGACGGATGCCCGCCCACCCGTCACGCCTCGCGCGCGCTACCCGATCCGAAGCGTTTCCATCAACAACGAAAGGGCCCGCCACCACGAACGGTGACGGGCCCCGGATGCTGCGTGGCTAGAGCGCCGCGTAGACCTCGCGCAGCAGCGCAGCAGTCTCGCTCGGCGTCTTGCCGACCTTGACGCCGGCGGCCTCGAGGGCCAGCTTCTTGCCGTCGGCCGTGCCTGCACCGGAGGAGACAATCGCACCCGCGTGGCCCATCGTCTTGCCCTCGGGGGCGGTGAAGCCGGCGACGTAGCCGACGACCGGCTTCGTTACGTGGGCCTTGATGTAGTCCGCCGCACGCTCCTCGGCGTCGCCACCGATCTCGCCGATCATCACGATCGCCTTCGTCTCGGGGTCGGCCTCGAACGCGGCGAGCGCGTCGATGTGCGTCGTCCCGATGATGGGGTCGCCGCCGATGCCGATCGCGGTCGAGAAACCGAGATCCCGCAGCTCGTACATCATCTGGTAGGTCAGGGTGCCCGACTTCGAGACCAGGCCGATGGGGCCCTTGCCGGTGATCGTGGCGGGCGTGATGCCGACCAGCGACTCGCCCGGCGTGATGATGCCGGGGCAGTTCGGGCCGATGATGCGGGTCTTGCCGCCCTTGGCCTTCGCGGTCGCCCAGAACTCCGCGGAGTCCTGGATCGGGATGCCCTCGGTGATCACGACGACGAGCGGGATCTCGGCCTCGACGGCTTCGAGCACAGCGTCTTTGGCGAACGCCGGCGGGACGAAGACGATCGACACGTCGGCGCCGGTCTCCGCGATGGCCTCGGCGACAGTGCCGAACACGGGCAGCGAGACGCCGCCGTCGTGCTCGACGGTGGTGCCGGCCTTGCGCGCGTTCACGCCGCCGACGATCTTCGTGCCGGCCTTCAGCATGAGGGCGGTGTGCTTGGTGCCCTCACCGCCGGTGATGCCCTGCACGATGACCTTGGAGTCTTTGTTGAGGAAGATCGACATTCTTGTTCTGTTCCCTTTACTTCGAAGCCAGTTCGGCGGCCTTGGCGGCGCCTTCGTCCATGGTGTCTGCGAGCGAGACGAGCGGGTTGGCTGCATCGCGGAGGATCTGGCGACCTTCCTCGACCTTGTTGCCGTCGAGACGCACGACGAGGGGCTTCGTGGCGGCGCCCCCCAGGATCTCGAGCGCCTTCACAATGCCGTTGGCCACAGCGTCGCACGCGGTGATTCCGCCGAAGACGTTGACGAACACGCTCTTGACCTGCGGGTCGCCGAGGATCACGTCGAGGCCGTTGGCCATCACCTCAGCGGATGCTCCACCACCGATGTCCAGGAAGTTGGCCGGCTTCACACCCTTGAAGTTCTCGCCGGCGTAACTGACGACATCGAGCGTCGACATGACGAGTCCGGCACCGTTTCCGATGACACCGACTTCGCCGTCGAGCTTGACGTAGTTCAGACCGAGCTTCTTGGCCTTCGCCTCGAGGGGGTCTTCGGCATCCTGGTCGACAAGCGCTTCGTGGTTCGGGTGGCGGAAGTCGGCGTTCTCGTCGAGCGAGACCTTGCCGTCGAGGGCCACGATGTCGCCCTCCTCGGTGAGCACGAGCGGGTTGACCTCGACGAGCGTCGCATCCTCGCCCTTGTAGACCTCGTACAGCTTCACGAAGACCGGAGCGACCTTGTCGACGAGGTCGGCCGGGAACTTCGCAGCGATCGCGATCTCGGTGGCCTTGGCCAGGTCGACACCCTGCAGCGGGTCGACCTCGATGCGGGCGAGAGCCTCGGGGCGCTCCACAGCGAGTTCCTCGATCTCCATGCCGCCCTCGAAGCTCGACAGACTGAGGTAGGAGCGGTTCGCGCGGTCGAGCAGCACCGAGAAGTAGTACTCGCTCTTGATGCGGGCGCCACCGGCGACCATCACGCGCTTGACGGTGTGTCCCTTGATGTCGAGCCCCAGGATCGCCTTCGCGGCCTCCTCGGCCTCGTCGGGGTTCTTCGCGACCTTGACGCCGCCGGCCTTTCCGCGGCCACCGACCTTCACCTGCGCCTTGACGACCGTCACGCCGCCGAGCTTCTCCGCTGCGGCGCGCACCTCTTCAGGGGTGTCGGCGATGATTCCCGGAAGGACCGGTACGCCGTAGCTCTCGAAGAGGTCTCTGGCCTGATATTCAAATAGATCCACGCTTGCTCATCCCATCAGCATGCGAAGCTCCCGCCACGCACGCGTTGCCTGGTTTCCGTCGAAAATGATAGCCGGATGCCCTGCTCATGTGTCTTGAGATCGAGACATCTGGACCGTCTCAAAGCCTACCCCTCCACAAGGGCGCGGTTTGGCGAACTGTCCACAGATCCCGTCGCGGCGCCGCGCAGGCGTCGGCAGGCACGGCAGTCTTTCCGGCATGAACCGACTGAAACGACTCATCGCCCTCTCCCTGACCGCACTCGTGGCGGCCGCGCTCACCCTCACCGGTGTCCTCATCCTTGCCCCTCCTGCGAATGCACTGCCCGTCGTCGGGCACGGCTTCGGGCACACGTGGAGGGTCGACGGCCGCTCCTGGCTCGGTTCGCACCGGCTCTCCGACGGCAATCTCGGTCTCTGCCTGCAGGTGCAGAACGCGCCGCCCGAGGGTACCGACGTGCAGTACCAGCTGGGCAACAGCCAGGGCTGGGTTTCCGCCGACGACGCAGCCCGACTCGCCTACATCGCCCGCCGGTGGTCGACCGAGCCCTACGGTGACGTCGCAGCCGCGGCGCAACTCGCCACGTGGGCCATCACGGGGCTGGGCGCCCATGACATGGGTTGGTACGCCCAACGGGCGAATGAAGACGCGGGGGTGGTGCTCGCCCGTGCCACCCACATGCGGGAGACGATGGATGCTCCGTTCGGAGCGTCCCGCGGTGTGACCGCCAAGCTGACCCTCGCCCTCTCCGATGCTACCGCGGGCTCGGTCCGGAGCGACGTGGTGGTCGACTACCTGAACGGCGGACCGACGCGCCTTCCCTCGGGCACCCGCACCGGCACCCTGACGCTCACCGGGGCGAGCTTCGCTGACGGGTCCACCGTGAAGCAGGTGCGGAACGGCCAGACCCTCCCCCTCACCCCGTCGGAGGGAACCGCGCTGAGCGACGTGACCGCCGACGTCGTCTACACAGACCTCGGCTACGGTGACGCGTTCTACGTAGCGAAGGCGCCGGCAGGTGTGCAGAGCCTCCTGGTACCGCCGCCCGGCGGCCTCACGGCTGGGGCGCACGCCCACGGGGGTGAGATCTCACCGCTGCCGTTCGCCCCGGCGGTGCAGACCCAGACGAGTTCGACGGAGGCCCTGGTCGGGGCGCACCTGTTCGATTCACTGGAGCTCGGTCTTGCGAAGGTGCCCAAGCTGACTGCCGATGACACGTCGACCGCTGATGACATGCCGGTCTCTGCCGGAACGCTGCCCGCCGACGAAACGCCACCTGCTGACGAACCCCTCCTGCCGACGACCCTCTCGGAGTGGGGCGTCTACCGCGATGAGGAGGGCGCACTCCAACCTGTGCCCGTCACTGTACGGAGCACACTGTGGGGGCCGTTCCGCGAGCAGCCGACGCTGCAGGCAGCGGTACCACCGGGCGCCGCAGCCGTCTGCACGGTCGCCGTGCTCGCCGACAATGGCCCGGGGAGCTATCGCACGCCTGACTGCATTCTGCCCGCCGAAGGTTTCTACGTCTGGACGGAGACGATCGACCCAGCGGACACTCCCGTGTCGAAGGGCGGCGGCCGCATCCGGCCCTGGTCATCACCCTTCGGAGCTGCCACGGAGGTGACTCTCGCTGTCACTCCACCTCCGCCGCCCGTCGTCACCGAGACTCCCCCTCCGGTTCCGCCGCTGCCGCCGGTCGCTCCGACACCGTCTGGCACGGCGCCGCCGACGGCGACTCCCGGGCCTCCGAGCCCGAAAGCAACACCTCCGATGCCAGGCAGCGGCCGGGACGCCGACGCGACGCTCGCATCCACGGGGCGGCAGGCTGACGCTGTGACCCCGTGGCTCGCTGGCGGTCTTGCCTTCGTCGTGCTCGGTGCAGCGGCCGTCGGAATGCTCGCGCTCCAGAGTGCTCGCAGGCGTCGCCTCTAGGCTTCAACAATGAAGCCCGACACCGAGCGTCTGTTCACCGACATCGCCGCAGAAGCCGTGCTGCTCGCCGGCGGCGGGCGGGCGATCCTCCTGCAGATCGCGAACCCCGCCGTCGGCTCTGGAGTCGCCGCGCACAGCGACTTCGCGAATCGGCCGCTCGAGCGCCTGGCGAACACGGTGACGTATGCGTACGCCACTGTGTTCGCCTCGCCCGACGAGCTGGCCGCGGTGGTGTCCCGCGTGAACCACGCGCACGGCCCGGTGGTCAGCCGCCCCGCCGAGCGGGACGAACTCGGCGAGCCGCTGGCTCCGCACGCTGCTGCTGCTGCTGGTGGCGGCGGCGGAAACGAGGGTGGCAGCGGGACCGAGGGTGGTATCCACGCTGGCGGCGGCGAGCGGCCCGGCGCGGCCTACAACGCCTTCGACCATCGGGCGCAGCTCTGGGTGGCCGCCACGCTCTATCAGACCGCGCTCACCGTCTACGAGAAGGTCTTCGGGGAGCTGGCTGAGGCAGATGCCGAGTACGTGTACCAGCGGTACGGAGTACTCGGATCCGCTCTCCAGATGCCGGCGCAGCTGTGGCCCGTCGACCTGGCAGCCTTCCGGGCCTACTGGGCGACGGCGGTGGCTGCACTCGAGGTCACCGACCCGGCGCGGCGCGTGGCGCACGACCTCCTGCACCCGCACACGGCGCCGCTGTGGCTGAGGGCCCTGATGCCCATTGTCAGACTCGTGACGTGTGGGCTGCTCGGCGACGACCTGCGCCGCGCCTTCGTGCTGCCGTGGAGCCCCCGCTCCCAACGCCGCTTCGACCTGCTCTTCGAGGTCGCGGCGGCCGTCTACCCGCGCCTGCCACCGCGCATCCGGCACCTGCCGCGCGATCGCTACCTGCGCGCGCTCCGCGCCTCTCTCTGACGGCGGCACACCGAGCGCGCCAGCACTGCCCAGCGTGCCGCCGGAGCACAACACCCCGCGTCACCTGCGCCACCGGAACGGCCGCGTCACCCGCCCCGCCGGAACGGCCGCGTCACCCGCGCAGCCCGTACAGCCCGTACAGCACCATTGACCGTGCCAAGCCGACACGAACGGGCGGCGCTGGCACCGCACGACCTCAAACACGTCGCCGTCTCGGCTCAGCTCCGACGGTTCGCTCTGGCAGCACTCGACAATCCTCGACCCTGCGAGTATCGACAGGGGCGGGTACGGTCAGAGTTTCTCGATCGGCGCGATCTTGATCAGCAGCTTCTTGGCCCCCGCGGAGTCGAACTGCACATGCGCCACACGCTTCGTGCCTTCGCCGGTGACAGCGTTGACTCGCCCCTCGCCGAAGTCGACGTGACGAATGCGGTCGCCGGCCTGCAGCTCGAGGTCACCGTTGTCGCGAACCTGTGCCGTCACGCGGTTCGGCCACTCGGCCTTCGGGCGCGACGCGGCGGCATCGGCGTCCCGGAACGACAGCGAATCACTCGCCCGAACCGCGCTCCGACCGTTGAACCCGCCGCCCGGGCGTGAGGCGTTGAGCGCGCGTGGCTGCGTCCCGCCGCGCGAGGTCGCCATGCCGGGCGACTGCCGCCAGTCGATGAGTTCGGCCGGAATCTCCTGCAGGTACCGGCTCGGCATCGCGACGGCGGTCTCGCCGAACTGGGCCCGCGTCATCGCCAGCGAGAGGTACAAGCGTTTGCGGGCACGGGTGATGCCGACGTAGAACAGCCGCCGCTCCTCCGCCGGGCCCCCGGGTTCGGTCGCCGCCATGCGGTGCGGCAGCAGATCCTCTTCGACACCGGTCAGGAAGACTGCCTCGTACTCCAGTCCCTTCGCCGTGTGCAGGGTCATCAGCGAGACCGTTCCACTCGAGTCGTCGAGCTCGTCGGCCGCCGCCACGAGCGACACCTCGGTGAGGAAGTCGACGAGACTGCCGCCGGGGTTGTTCTTCTGGAACTCCTTCGTCACGGCAACGAGCTCCTCGACGTTCTCGGCGCGCGCCTCGTCCTGCGGATCGCGCCCCGCGCGGAGTGCTGTCACGTAGCCGCTCCGGTCGAGCAGCATCGTGAGAACCTCTGCGACCGACACGACGGTGCCGACCGATCCGTCGTCGTCGGGCTGCTCGGGATCGAGCATCCCTGTCGCCTCGTCGAGCATCTTCGCCAGGTCGACGATCGCCGCGGTGACCTTCGGGCCGAGGCCCAGCTCACGCGCCCGGCGCATCGCCTCGCGATAGGTGACCTCGTTCGTCTCGGCGAACACGGCGAGGGCCGTCTCAGTCGCCGGACCGATTCCGCGCTTGGGTGTGTTCAGGATGCGGCGAAGGGCCATCGCGTCGAACGGGTTCGCTACCGCGATGAGGTAGGCCAGCACATCCTTGATCTCGGCCCGCTCGTAGAATCGCGTGCCGCCGAGCACCCGGTAGGGCACGGCGGATCGGATGAGGATCTCCTCCAGCGCACGGGTCTGCGCGTTGGTGCGATAGAAGACGGCCACATCCTTGTAGGGCGTGCCCTGCTCATGCAGCTTCGTCACCTCGTCGGCCACGAACTGGGCCTCGTCGTGCCCGCTGTAGCCCGTGAAGCCGACGATCTTCTCCCCGTTGCCCACATCGGTCCAGAGCTTTTTGTCTTTGCGGTCGAAGTTGTTCGAGATCACCGCATTCGCCGCGGTGAGGATGTTCTGGGTCGAACGGTAGTTCTGCTCCAGCAGGATGACCTTGGCACCGGCGAAGTCGCGCTCGAACTCCACGATGTTGCGGATGTCGGCACCCCGGAAGGCGTAGATCGACTGGTCGGAGTCGCCGACCACCGTCAGCGAGGCACCCGGCAGGGACGCCGTGCGCTGGTCGAAGCCGGGCTCCTCCTCGACGGGCAGGGTCAGCTCGCGGATGAGCGCGTACTGGGCGTGGTTCGTGTCCTGGTATTCGTCGACCAGGATGTGCCGGAACCGCCGCCGGTAGGTTGCCGCCACATGCGGGAATGCACGGAAGAGGTAGACCGTCTGGCCGATCAGGTCGTCGAAGTCGAAGGCGTTCGCCGCGCTGAGGCTCCGGGTGTAGTGCCGGAAGATCTCGACGAAGAGCCGCTCCTGCGGGTCGTCGAAGTTCGCACTGCGTGCATAGCTGTCGGCGTCGGCCAGCTCGTTCTTCAGCTTCGAGATCTTTCCGGCGACGCCCGACACGGTGAAGCCGAAGGTGTCAGCCTGCAGCTCTTTGATGATGCGCTTGATGAGCGTGCGCGAGTCGTGCGAGTCGTAGATCGTGAAGGCCTTCGTGAATCCGAAGTTCTCGGCCTCGCGGCGGAGGATGCGCACGCAGGCCGAGTGGAACGTCGATATCCACATGCCGTCGGCCGCCTGGCCGAGCAGTGCGCCGACACGTTCGCGCATCTCGGCCGCTGCCTTGTTCGTGAACGTGATGGCCAGGATCTGGCTCGGCCACGCTTCCCGGCTGTCGATCAGGCTCGCAATGCGACGCGTCAGCACACTCGTCTTGCCCGAACCGGCGCCGGCCACGATGAGGAGGGAGGGGCCGCGGTACTCGACGGCCTCCTTCTGCGGCGGGTTCAACCCATCGAGCAGAGCGTCATTGAACGAGGAACCCGATCCCGAGCCGCCCGATCCCGAACCACCCGAAGCCGAGCCTGCCCCACCGATCGCGCGGGATCGTGGGTTGTCGACGATCAGCGGCACGGACGAGGCGTCGGTCTGGGAAGAAGTGGGTGTCATGACACCTCAAGTTTAGGCGACGCCACTGACACCGGAGCCGAGGCGTTCCGGCTGCTGGCTGGAGGCTTGTCCGGAGCGAACATCCAGCCAATCTGCGGCCCGCACCGATAGATTGGTCGAAGCATCCACACGACACGAGGAAATCATGGCATCGGCTTCGAACAATCCCGCGTTCTCCCGGCTCCCGGTCTTCAACGGCAAGGGTCTGGAGAAAGATCCCACCTCGAAGGTGGCGACTCCCAGCGCCGACGGACTGCAGCAGATGTTCGATGGCCCCACGGCAACGGCCTCCGACACCAACCGGATGAGCTACGACGACGTGATCGTCAAGACGGGCGTGAGCTTCGTCGTGTTGCTCGCCTTCGCCGTCGTCGGCTGGCAGTTCCCTGTGCTCGCACTCCCCGCGGCCCTGGTCGGCTTCGCCCTGGCGCTCGTGAACATCTTCAAGAAGAAGCCCTCGCCTCCTCTGGTGCTCGCGTACGCCGCGGCCCAGGGCCTCTTCATCGGTGCGATCTCCGGTGTCTTCGAGACGCTCTACCCGGGTGTCGTGGTGCAGGCTGTCATCGCAACCGTCTGCGTCTTCGCTGTGACGCTCGCTCTGTTCGCGAGCGGCAAGATCCGCGCCTCGAAGCGCGCCACCAAGATCTTCCTCATCGCGATGATCGGCTACATGGTCTTCTCCGTCGTGAACCTGGTGCTGATGGCCACCGGCCTGCAGAGCACCGGCTTCGGGCTGAACAGCACCGTGCACATCCTCGGAATCCCGCTCGGGCTCATCATCGGTGTGGTCGTGACACTGCTCGCGGCGTACTCGCTCGTGCTCGACTTCGACGACATCAAGCGCGGTGTTGTCGCGGGCGCCCCTCGCATCTACGGCTGGTCCGCCGCGTTCGGCCTGGTCGTCACCGTCGTGTGGCTCTACCTCACGCTGCTCCGCACGTTCGCGATCGCCCGCAACTAACGCGGCCAGCGCTGCCGCTTCGCGCTGGCAGCGCACTCCGGTCCTCCGAAGGGCGGGTCCGTCACAGACGGGTCCGCTCTTCGTCGTTCCCGGACCTCGTTCCCGCCTTGCCTTCCGAACTCCCGCTCGCCGCACGCCTCGCGGGCGCAGGCGCAGGCGCAGCCCGCGTTACTCCGACGCGGTCGCGCCCGCGAACTGCGCGTTGTAGAGGTTCGCGTAGGCGCCGCCCGCGGCAAGCAGCGTGTCGTGGGTGCCCTGCTGCACGATGCGCCCCGACTCCATGACCAGAATCAGGTCGGCGTCGCGGATGGTCGACAGCCGATGGGCGATCACAAAACTCGTGCGCTCCGCCCGCAGCGCCGACATCGCGCGCTGCACCAGCACCTCCGTGCGCGTGTCGACCGACGAGGTCGCCTCGTCCAGGATCAACACCGACGGCGCCGCGAGGAACGCCCGCGCGATCGTGATCAGCTGTTTCTCACCGGCGCTCACGTTGTCGGCCTCGTCGTTCAGCACCGTGTCGTACCCGTCGGGCAGCGAGTGCACGAATCGGTCCACGTAGGTGGCCTGCGCCGCAGCGAGGATCTCCTCCTCCGTGGCATCCGGCCGACCGTAGGCGATGTTGTCGCGGATCGTGCCACCGAACAGCCACGTGTCCTGCAGCACCATCCCGGTGCGGCCGCGGAGGTCGTCCCGGGTCATCGAGGCGATGTCGGTGCCGTCGAGGGTGATCCGCCCGGAATCGAGCTCGTAGAACCTCATGATGAGGTTCACCAGAGTGGTCTTGCCGGCGCCGGTCGGCCCGACGATCGCCACAGTCTGCCCCGGCAGTGCGACCAGCGACAGGTTCTCGATCAGGGGGACGTCGGGCAGGTAACGGAACGAGACGTCCTCGAACACAAGCCGGCCAGCCGTGGCACCCGGGGTCGCGGCGGGCACCGGGTCCGGTGTCTGATCCTCGGCATCGAGCAGTTCGAACACCCGCTCGGCCGACGCGACGCCCGACTGCAGCACGTTGGCCATCGAACCGAGCTGGGTGAGCGGCTGGGTGAACTGCCGGGCGTACTGGATGAACGCCTGCACATCCCCGAGGCTCAGAGACCCGCTCGCCACCATCAGCCCGCCGACCACCGCGATCGCGACGTAGACGAGGTTTCCCACGAACATCATCGCCGGCATGATGATGCCCGAGATGAACTGCGCCCCGAAGCTCGCCCGGTAGAGCTCCTCGTTCTTCTGCCGGAACACCTCGTTGATCTCGCGGTGACGGCCGAACACCTTCACCAGCGCGTGACCGCTGTAGCTCTCCTCGATCCGTGCGTTCAGAGTGCCCGTGTGCTTCCACTGGGCTACGAACAGTTTCTGCGAGCGCTTCGCCACGACCGCAGTGATCAACAGGGTGAGGGGGATCGTGACCAGCGCGATGAGCGCGAGAAGCGGCGAGATCACGAACATCATGGTGATGACGCCGATCACGGTGAGAAGCGACGTCATGATCTGAGAGAGCGACTGCTGCAGGCTCTGCGAGACGTTGTCGATGTCATTCGTCACCCGACTCAGCAGTTCGCCCCGGGGCATCCTGTCGAAGTAGCCGAGCGGAAGACGGTTGATCTTGTCCTCCGTCTCGGCCCGCAGCCGGAACACTGTGCGCTGCACGACCCCGTTCAGCAGGTAGGACTGGCCCCAGCTGAACACCGACGAGAACACGTAGATCGTCAACACCATCATCAGCACCATGCCGAGCTGGGGGAAGTCGATGCCCGACCCGGGCGTCAACGTCACACCGCCGAGCAGGTCGGCCTGCGCGTTGTTGCCGGCCGCCCGCAGCCCCGCGATGACCTCGGCCTGCGTCTCGCCCCCCGGAACCTGCTTCGACAGGATGCCCGCGAAGATCAGGTTCGTCGCCGTTCCGAGCAACTTGGGGCCGAGCACGGAGAGCGTCACGCTGATGACAGCCAGCAGCGCAACGACGGCAATGAGCATCCGTTCGGGGCGCAACCTCCCGACCAGGCGCTTCGCGGAGGGGCCGAACGACTTCGACTTCTCGGCGGGCATCCCCGCACCGCCGAACGGGCCACCACCGCCCGGGCCCCGGCGCACGGGTGGACGGGGCACTGCAGCAGTGTCGTCGTCAGGAGCAGTAGAGACTGCGCCGGGACCCTTCCTCACGTCACTCATGCCGCCTCCTCCGCCGACAGCTGCGACTCCACGATCTCCCGGTAGGTCTCAGACATCTCGAGCAGCTCCGTGTGCGTGCCCCGGTCGACGATCCTGCCGTCTTCGAGCACCAGGATCTGGTCGGCGTCGATGATGGTCGACACCCGTTGGGCGACGATGATCATCGTGGCCCCGGCAACGTCACGCCGGAGGGCCGCCCGCAACCGGGCATCCGTCGCCAGGTCGAGCGCAGAGAAGGAGTCGTCGAACACGTAGATCTCGGGCCTCTTCACCAGGGCCCGCGCGATGGCGAGCCGCTGGCGCTGCCCGCCGGACACGTTGGTGCCGCCCTGCGCGATGGACGACTCGAGCCCGAGCTCCATCTCGGCGACGAATCCGCGCGCCTGCGCCGTCTCCAGTGCCGCCCAGAGCTGTTCGTCGCTGGCGTCGGGCCGGCCGTACCGCAGGTTCGAGGCGACGGTGCCCGAAAACAGGTAGGGCTTCTGCGGCACCAGGCCGATGCGCCCCCAGAGCAGGTCGGGGTCGAGGTCTCGCACGTCTACGCCGTCGACGCGCACCGAACCCGATGACGCATCGAACAACCGGGGCAGGAGGTTCACGAGGGTGGTCTTGCCCGACCCGGTGCTTCCGATGATCGCCGTGGTCTGCCCCGGGGCCGCCACGAACGTCAGGTTGCTCAGCACCGGCTCCTCGGCCTTCGGATAGGCGAAGCTCACACCGTCGAGTTCGACCAGGCCGTGCTCGGCGACAGAAAGAACGGGCGATGCCGGCAGAACGACCGACGACGGTGTCTGAAGTACTTCGGTGATGCGGTCGGCGCAGACGGATGCCCGAGGGATCAGGATCGCCATGAACGTCGCCATCATCACCGCCATCAGGATCTGGATGAGGTAGGTGAGAAAGGCCGTGAGCGTGCCGATCTGCATCGACCCTTCGTCGATCCGGAACGCCCCGAACCACAGCACCGCGACGCTCGACACGTTCATCACGAGGAGCACGAGCGGGAACATCAGCGCGAACAGCCGCCCGGCCCGAAGTGCGGTGTCGGTGACATCCCGGTTGGCGACCGCGAAGCGTTCGGTCTCGATGCGCTCACGAACGAATGCCCGCACGACACGGATACCCGTCAGCTGCTCTCGCAACACCCCGTTGACCCGGTCGATGCGCTGCTGCATCAGCCGGAAGAGCGGCACCATCCGAACGATGATGAGCGACAGGGCGACCAGGAGCACGGGCACGGCGACGCCGATGATGCCCGACAGCGGCACGTCGAGCGACAGCGCCATGATGACCCCACCGATCGCGAGGATGGGCGCGGACACCAGCAGCGTGCAGGTGAGCAGCACGAGCATCTGCACCTGCTGCACGTCGTTCGTGGTGCGGGTGATGAGCGAGGGGGCACCGAACTGCGACACCTCGCGTTCGGAGAAGTCGCCGACGTGGGTGAACACCGCCTGACGGAGGTCGCGGCCGAGTCGCATCGCGAGCTTCGCCCCGAAGTACACGGCCACGATGGCGCAGACGACCTGAACCAGCGTGATCGCCAGCATCAGACCACCGATGGCGAGAATGTACCCCGTGTCGCCGGTGGCGACCCCGAAGTCGATGATGTCGGCGTTCAGCGTCGGAAGATACAGCGACGCGATCGCCTGCGCGAGCTGGAACACCACGACACCCACGATCAACCGCCAATGCGGTCTCACAAAGGCGCCGATGAGCCGGATGAGTTTCATGCGCTCACTCTAAACCCGGCCCCCGACATCGGGGTGAGGTTAGCTCACTCCCATTCGATGGTTCCCGGCGGCTTCGACGTGACGTCGAGCACGACCCGGTTGACCCCGGCCACCTCGTTCGTAATGCGATTCGAGATGCGAGCCAGCAGGTCGTACGGCAACCGTGTCCAATCTGCTGTCATCGCGTCTTCCGACGACACCGGACGCAGAACGATCGGATGCCCGTAGGTACGACCGTCGCCCTGAACGCCGACCGACCGCACATCCGCGAGCAGCACCACAGGGCACTGCCAGATCTCGCCGTCGAGGCCGGCCGCTGTCAGCTCGGCGCGAACGATCGAGTCGGCCGCGCGCAGCAACTCGAGGCGCTCGAACGTCACCTCGCCGACGATGCGGATGCCGAGCCCGGGGCCTGGGAAGGGCTGTCGCCCGACGATGACCTCGGGCAGGCCGAGCTGTCGCCCGACAGCCCGAACTTCGTCTTTGAACAGAGCGCGGAGCGGTTCGACCAGCGCGAACTGCAGGTCTTCGGGCAGGCCTCCCACATTGTGGTGGCTCTTGATGTTCGCCGTTCCCGTGCCGCCGCCCGACTCCACCACATCCGGGTAGAGCGTGCCCTGCACGAGGAACTTGATCGGTTCGCTCGACGAGTCCGCCGCTGCTTCGAGCACGAGCGCCTCTGCGGCGCCCTCGAAGCTCCGGATGAACTCCCGGCCGATGATCTTGCGCTTCTGCTCAGGGTCGGTGACCCCGGCGAGAGCGTCGAGGAACTGCTGTTGTGCATCCACCGTCACGAGGCGCACACCCGTCGAGGCGACATAGTCCACCTCGACCTGCCGGCGCTCGTCGGCGCGGAGCAGACCATGGTCGACGAAGACGCACGTGAGCTGGTCGCCGACTGCCTCGTGCACAAGAGCGGCAGCGACCGCCGAGTCGACCCCGCCGGACAGCCCGCAGATGACCTTGCCGGTTCCGACCTGCTCGCGGATGAGCGCGATCTGGTCGGCGATGACGTTGCCGCTGTTCCAGTCGGCCGGGATGCCCGCGGCCGTGTGCAGGAAGTTCTCGAGAACATCCTGTCCGAACGCCGAGTGCTTGACTTCAGGATGCCACTGCACGCCGTAGAGGCGCGAGGTGTCGTTCGCGAAGGCCGCAACGGGCGTGGATGCACTGCTCGCGACGACCGTGAAGCCCTCCGGTGCCTTGGAGACCTGGTCGCCGTGGCTCATCCACACCGTCTGGTCGCCGGGCTGGCCGTCGAGCAGCACCCCGCCGTCGCCGGTGACCTGCATGTCGGTGGCGCCGTACTCGCGGAGCCCGCTGTGCGCGACCTCGCCGCCTAGTGCCTGCGCCATGACCTGGAAGCCGTAGCAGATGCCGAGCACCGGCACACCGAGGTCGAAGATGGCCGGGTCGAGGCCCGGCGCTCCCTCTTCGTAGACGCTCGACGGGCCACCGCTCAGAACGATGCCCACCGGCGACTTGGCTGCCACCTCTGCAGCGGTGATGTTGTGCGGCACGATCTCGGAGTAGACGCTCGCCTCGCGCACGCGCCGGGCGATCAGTTGGGCGTACTGCGCCCCGAAGTCGACGACGAGCACCGGGCGGGAGCGGCTGGCCTCGGCGGCCTCGACTCCGTCTGCGACAGTGTTAGTGATGGGATGCCTCCACGGGTGGTTGGGTCGATGCTGAGGGGTCTACGGGCTGAGCCTCACGCCGGGCCAGGTACGCCGTGACCTCCCGCGCGATGCGGCCTTCGAGAAAGTACGACAGCAGCGGGATGACGCCGCCGAGTGCGAGCACGATGAACCGGGTGAAGCCCCAGCGCATGCGGCTCCAGAGCTGGAAGCACGAGAACAGGTAGACGACGTAGAACCAGCCGTGCACGATGAGGATGATCGTGGAGAGGTTCACCGCGGTCACGGTGCCATCGGGAACGAGGGCAAGGAACCCGTGCGGGCCGCCCAGCTCGATCTCCACGCCGATGGGTGTGTACTTCAGGAGCATCTCCGCGCAGAGCAGCAGGAGGAACGTTCCCGTGATGATCGAACAGACCCGGTAGAACGTCAGGGCCGATCGGATGCGCCCGAAGTCGGCGCGTTTGGGCTCAAGTGGCATGGGTCGATTCTACGTCCGCCTCTTCGCGTTCGCGTTCCCAGGCGTCTCTCACCAGGCGGTACCAGAAGAAGATCGCAAAGCCGGCGAAGATGACCCATTCGACCGCGTAGAAGATGTTCAGCCAGTTCAGTTCGGTGGTGCGCTGCGGGATCGGCGAGTCGATGGCCGCGAGACCGGCCGCCGGGGCGGACGCCACGATGTACCCCCCGTAGACCGTGGCCGTGTCGGGGAAGTCGGTCCAGACGTTGATGAGGGAGGCGATCGACAGGGTCGACATGATGCGATCACCGGGCAGCTTGCCTTCCGAGTCCTTGATGTCGGGTCCGTCGGATCCGACGTAACGACCCAGCAGTTCCTCGGTGGGGAAACCCGACGTCTGGGTGAGAGTGCGGGCGGCGGCCTCGGCCTTCGACCGGTCATCCGACCAGCCGAGAGCGACGGCGACGGATGTCTGTGAGCCGCCCGACTGGGCAGCGGAGAGGTCGAACCGGCCGACCACCCAGTAGCCGAGCACTCCCCCGTTCAGCCGGTTCGAGACGATCGTGAAGTCCGGCGCGACCAGCGAGCCGTCGGCAATGACCATCTGGCCGTCCTCCGCCTCCTGTACGGGCGCACCGGCCGTCGCCGCCTCCTCGAGGGGCTTCGCGATCTCGGTGGTGGCGTTCGGGTTCGGCCCGTTGGAGGTGACGGCACGGCTCAGCTGCCACTGGCCGAGGGCCGCGAAGATGGCGGCGACGACCAGGGCCAGCACGAGGGCCCAGATCCACTTCGGGCGCCGCATGACGCTGAACACCGAGACCGGTGCGTCCGTGACGGGTGGTTCGCTGGTGCGCGTCAATACTCGCTGTCTTCCTGGCGTTCGGCGCCGGTCTGCCTGTCGCCGGCGGCATCGGTCTGCACCGAGGCCTGTTCGGCGATGCGATCACGATACTCCGGGATCGCTGGGGGAACGCCGGGCGGTTGACGGGGAACAGACACAGGAGCGGTGACGGGAGAGGTGCTGGGAGCCAGCTCCGCACCGGGCGCCGTCGCAGCCTCGACCAGCGCGATGCCCTCGAGGAGCATCGGATCGCGCTCCCGCTTGACGCGTTTCGCCGCCGCAGCCGCCGCCGCCTTCCTGGCCCGCGACGACCGCAGCAGCCGGGCACCGATCTTCTCAGAATTCGCCGCGAGGATCGGGCCCGCCACCGCCATCACGAGCACGTAGAGCCCTGCGAAAGCCTGCAGCCGGTCATCCAGACCCGCAGCTAGCGCAAGCGTGGCCAGAATGAGCGCGAACTCACCCCGATTCTGCAGGATGACCGTGGTATTGATGCCCGCCTGCACCCCCAGACCGTTCAATCGTGCCACCAGCTGCCCGGCGACGATGTTCAGCACCATGGTCATGACCACCGCGCCGAGCACCGGCCAGATGACCTCGGGGAACTGGGCCGGGTTCAGCCCCAGCCCGAAGTTCAGGAAGAAGAACGCGCCGAACACGTCGCGGAGCGGGATCGCGATGTGCTCGATCTTGTTGCGGTACCGCGTCGCGCCGAGCACCAGCCCGATCAGGAAGGCCCCGATCGCGTCGGTCACGCCGAGCAGCTCGCCGATTCCGCCGAAACCGATCGCCAGGCCGAAGAAGAGAACCGTGAACAGTTCGTCGTCTTTCGTGCGGAAGAGTTTTGACACCCACTTGCCGCCGAACCTGGCGACCGTGAACATGACCACGAGGAACAGGAACGAGATGCCCAGCTTCGCGATCACCGGCCAGACGGCCGTCTCCCCACTGAGCACGACTGAGACGATCGCCAGGTAGATCGCGATGAAGATGTCCTCCACCACGGTCACCCCCAGGATCATCGGGGTCTCGGGGTTCGCGAGGCGGTTCAGTTCGATCAGCAGCTTCGTGACGATCGCGCTCGAGGATGTCGCGGTGATACCCGCGATCACCAGCGCCTCGCGCGTACCCCAGCCCACAAGGAACCCGAACGCGAAGCCGGCGACCATGTTGATGGCGATGTACGAGCCGCCGGACACAATCAGCTTGCCCGCGTTGCCGAAGAATTCGTCCTGGTCGAACTCGAGCCCCAGGTTGAACAGCAGCAGCACCAGCCCGAACACGGCGATGAGCGCGATGTAGTCCGAGTTGATGAAGTTCAGCGGGAACAGATGGAAGTTCGGGCTCGCGAGGAGGCCGACCACCATGTAGATGGGGATGGCCGGCAGCCCGACGGCCTTGCCGAGACGCCCGAGGATGTAGGCGATGACGAAGAGGATGCCGAGAACCAGCAGGTCACCACCGAGATGTGTGGTGTCGCCCCCGGTGGCTGCGAGAACGAGCTGCATCGCCTAACCTCCGGGCGGCGCGTCGACGGCGGTCTTGGCCTTGTACTGGCCGCTGCGGAAGAAGTTGAAGACCTTCGCGACCTTCTCCGGTGTGCCCGCCACCACGAGGGTGTCGCCCGGGAAGACGCGGAAGTCGCTGGCCGGGGCCGGGTTCGCCGAACCGTTCCGCACGACGGCGACGACGGTGACTCCGACGACACCGCGGTCGGCAGGATCACCGAGCTCCTGACCGGCGATGTGGTCTTCGTAGTCGACGGTGAACCAGTCGATCGAGAGCCCGGGGATCTGGTCGAGCTGGGTGAGCGACTCGGTGATCTGCGTGCCGCCGAGCAGCTCGGCGAGCGTGTGCGCCTCGTCTTCGCTGAGACGGAGGGAGACCTTGTTGGACTCCGCGCCGTCTTCTTCGTCGGCGAAGGTGATCAGGTCGCTGTGGCCGGAACGGTGGGCGATGACGCCGACCTTGCCGCCGTCGTCGGTGATGAACGTGTGCAGAACACCGACTCCCGGGAGCTTGACCCGTCGTACATCAACCATGACTGATCTCCCTGGTGTGCTGGTCTGTCGAACTTCGAGTCTACCCGCGGGTGGGGGTGGACCCACCCGGCCAGGGTGCGCTCAGCGCGCTGCGTACGGGGCCACGACGACCTCGATGCGCTGGAACTCCTTGAGGTCGGAGTAGCCGGTGGTCGCCATCGAACGCCGGAGCGCGCCCATCAGGTTCGCCGTTCCGTCGGCGACGGGAGACGGCCCGAAGAGGATCTGCTCGAGCGGCGCAACGGCCCCGACACGCACCCGATTTCCGCGCGGAAGCTGGCTGTGGTGAGCCTCAGGGCCCCAGTGGTAGCCACCGCCCGGCGCATCCGTGGCCCGGGCGAGAGCCGTGCCGAGCATGACGGCGTCGGCGCCCACCGAGATCGCCTTGACGATGTCGCCCGACGTTCCGAGGCCACCATCGGCGATGACGTGCACGTAACGCCCGCCTGACTCGTCGAGGTAGTCGCGGCGTGCTCCCGCGACATCCGCCACAGCCGTCGCCATCGGCGCGTGGATGCCCAGGGTCGCCCGTGTCGTGGAGGCCGCTCCCCCACCGAAACCGACGAGCACACCGGCGGCACCCGTTCGCATCAGGTGGAGCGCGGCGGTGTAGGTGGCGGCTCCGCCCACGACGACGGGAACGTCGAGGTCGTAGATGAACTTCTTGAGGTTCAGCGGCTCGACGGTCTTCGAGACGTGCTCAGCCGACACGGTCGTACCGCGGATGAAGAACAGGTCGACCCCGGCTGCGACGACGGTCTCGTAGAGCTCCTGCGTGCGCTGCGGCGACAGAGAGCCTGCGACGGTGACTCCGGATGCCCGGATCTCGGCCAGGCGGGCCGTCACCAGCTCGGGCTTGACCGGCTCAGCGTAGATCTGCTGCATGCGCACGGTGGCTGCGCCCTCGGGTAGCTCCCGGATCTCGGCGAGCAGAGGCTCGGGGTTCTCATACCGCGTCCAGAGGCCCTCGAGGTCGAGCACGCCGAGACCGCCGAGCCGCCCCATCGCGATGGCGGTGGCGGGCGACACGACGGAGTCCATCGGGGCCGCGAGCACGGGGATGTCGAACTGGTACGCGTCGATGCTCCACGTTGTGGAGACATCCTGCGGGTCGCGGGTGCGCCTCGACGGTACGACAGCGATGTCGTCGAACGCGTAGACCCTGCGGCCTCGTTTGGACCGGCCGATTTCTCTTTCCATACTCACCCGGCAAGCCTATCGGTCAGCCGACCGGGCTCCCGGTTCAACGGCGGTAGTTGGGCGCCTCGACCACCATCTGGATGTCGTGCGGGTGCGACTCCTTCAGGCCGGCGGCCGTGATGCGCACGAACTTGCCCCGCGCCTTCAACTCCTCGACCGACCGCGCACCCACGTAGAACATCGACTGGCGGAGCCCACCGAGCAGCTGGTACGCCACGTTCGAGAGCGCACCGCGGTACGGAACCTGCCCCTCGATGCCCTCGGGAATCAGCTTGTCGTCACTCGGAACGTCTGCCTGGAAGTAGCGGTCCTTCGAGTACGAGGTCCTCTCGCCGCGGGTCTGCAGGGCCCCGAGCGATCCCATGCCGCGGTAGCTCTTGAACTGCTTGCCATTGACGAACACCAGGTCGCCCGGGCTCTCGTCGCAGCCGGCCAGCAGCGAGCCGAGCATGACGGTGTCGGCACCGGCCACGAGAGCCTTGGCGATGTCGCCCGAGTACTGCAGGCCACCATCCGCGATCACCGGCACGCCGGTCTCGCGCGCCGCCAGTGACGCCTCGTAGACGGCCGTCACCTGGGGAACGCCGACGCCCGCGACCACGCGGGTGGTGCAGATGGATCCGGGACCGACACCGACCTTGATCGCGTCGACACCGGCGTCGATGAGAGCCTGCGCGCCTGAGCGGGTGGCGACGTTGCCGCCGATGATGTCGACTCCGGATGCGGCGGGGTCCGCCTTCAGACGCTTGACGATCTCGAGCACACCGGCGCTGTCGCCGTTGGCGGTGTCGACCACCAGGACGTCGACCCCGGCATCCACCAGCGTCATCGCACGCTCCCAGGCGTCGCCGAAGAAGCCGATCGCGGCACCGACGCGCAGCCGACCGGATTCGTCCTTCGTGGCGTTCGGGTACTTCTCGCTCTTGTCGAAGTCCTTCACCGTGATGAGGCCGCGGAGGTGACCGGCGGCATCCACGAGCGGTAGCTTCTCGATCTTGTGCTGGGCGAAGATGGCGATCGCGCCGTCGGGATCGATGCCCACGGGAGCGGTGATGAGGGGCGCCTTCGTCATGACGTCGCGCACCAGCGTGGTGCTCTTCTCCCAGGCGGCGACAAAACGCATGTCGCGGTTGGTGATGATGCCGACGAGGATTCCCGCGGCATCCACCACCGGAAGCCCGGAGACCCGGAACTGCCCGCAGATCATGTCGGCCTCGGCGACGGTCGCGTCAGGCGTTGTCGTCACCGGGTTCGTGATCATACCCGACTCGCTGCGCTTCACCTGGTCGACGTTCGACGCCTGGTCCTCGATCGAGAGGTTGCGGTGGATCACGCCGAAGCCGCCCTGCCGTGCCATGGCAATGGCCATGCGGGACTCCGTGACGGTGTCCATCGCCGACGAGAGGAGGGGCGCTGCGAGTGAGATGCGCTTCGTGAGACGCGAAGTGGTGTCGGCCTCGCTCGGGATCACATCGGTGTGGCCCGGCAGCAGCATCACGTCGTCGTAGGTCAGGCCGATGAATCCGAACGGGTCATTGTGTTCCATTGCTGCTCTTCTCCCACGATTTTGTACATCTCTACTCTTGTGCTGATTCTAACGAGCCGAAAGGCGTGCCTATTCCGCACGCACCCGAAACACGCATGACACAAACCGTGTATAACGTAAGCTCACTTGCAACTCGCTCGCAGCGTCCAAAGATGCGCGCTCGTCCTGGAGGAATTGAAACTTGACGACACTGACCGTGCCGAAAAGGCCCGAGGGCCGCGTGAGGGTCTGGCGACTCGCTGCGATGATCACGATGGCGATCACCGCGGTGCTGCTGCTGGTGGGCCTCGGCACCACTCCCGCCTTCGCCACCACCACCCCGCCACCCACAGCGGCTGCCGCCTGTGCGACGAGCGATACGACCGGCTGCCTCCAGGGCACCATCAAGCTGCCGAGCGGCGACCCTGCCGTCGGGATCAAGCTGGAGATCAAGGGCGGCGACCTCGACACCGTCGCCACGACCGGGTCCGACGGCAAGTGGAGCCAGGCGATCACCGTCGCAGGGCCCTACACGATCAACCTCGACACGTCGTCGATCCCGGATGGCGCCGTGCTCGACTCGGCCGCCAAGAACCCGGCGACCGTGAACGGTGCGCTCAAAAAGAACGTCGGCTTCGTGTTCAAGATCGTCGGCGGCACCACCGCCGACGACGGCACCACGACGCAGACTCCGACCACGGATGTGTCCACAGGGGTCTCGTTCGAGCGCTTCCTGCAGCAGCTCGTCTCGGGCATCCGGCTCGGCCTGCTGCTCGCCCTCGCGGCCGTCGGCCTCTCGCTGATCTTCGGCACAACCGGGCTCTCCAACTTCGCCCACGGCGAGCAGGTCACGCTCGGCGGTCTGCTGGCCTATCTCTTCGCGAATGTGCTGGGGCTGAACCTGATCCTCGCCGCGGTGATCTCGGTCGCGATCTGTGCGGCGACCGGGTACTTTCAGGACGCGGCGATCTGGAAACCCCTGCGCAGGCGGGGGCTCGGCACGACCCAGCTGATGATCGTGACCATCGGGCTCTCGATCGCGCTGCAGTATGCGTTCCAGTACTTCCTGGGAGCTTCGACCGTTCGTATCGACATGGCCAACCCCGTGACGGTGCAGCTCGGCCCGGTCGCCCTCTCCCAGCAGTCTCTCGTCTCGATGGCCATCGCCATCGTCGTGATCGCGCTGGTCGGCTTCGTGCTGGTCAAGACCCGCATCGGCCGGGCAACGCGTGCCGTCTCCGACAACCCGTCGCTTGCGGCGGCGTCGGGCATCGACGTCGACCGCATCATCCGTCTCGTCTGGACGAGCGCCACGGCCCTCGCCGGCCTCTCTGGCGTGCTGCTCGGGCTGGTGCTGAACGGCGTCAATTGGCAGACCGGTCTGCAACTGCTACTGCTCATGTTCGCCGCGATCACCCTCGGTGGCCTCGGCACGGCATTCGGCGCTCTCGCCGGTGCCATGATCATCGGTCTCGTCGTGGAGCTCACGAACCTCGTTCTGCCGGGCGACTTCAAGTACGCCACGGCACTCGTCATCCTGATCCTCGTGCTGCTGGTCAGACCACAGGGAATCTTCGGGCGCCGAGAGCGCATCGGTTAGAAGGGCTGCACTCATGGATCAATTCCTCACCACTCTGGTCGCCATCCTCAACTCGGCGATCTCGCCCCAGACCGCGGCACTCGCGATCGCAGCCATCGGCCTGAACATCCACTTCGGCTACACGGGCCTGCTGAACTTCGGCCAGGCCGGGTTCATGCTGATCGGGGCCTACGCCTTCGCGATCTCGATCATCGGTGGCCTGCCGATCATCCTCGCCTTCCTCATCGCCCTCGTCGCTGCGGTGCTCTTCGCGCTGATCCTGGGTATCCCCACCCTGAAGCTCCGTGGGGACTACCTGGCGATCGTCACCTTGAGCGCGGCGGAGATCGTGCGGATGGTCGGGCGGTCCTCCCTGCTCACGAACATCACCGGCGGCTCGAACGGCATCACCGGCAACGAGTACCGTGGCCCCTTCACCGATCTGTCGTTCTTCGGCGACGGCCGGATCGACTTCGGCCCGTGGAACTACGACGCGACCGGCTCGAACGGCTGGTGGTTCATCGCTACGGCCTGGTTCGTGGTGGCCCTCCTCTGCCTCTTCGTCTGGGCGATCATGCGGAGCCCCTGGGGCCGTGTGCTCCGCGGCATCCGCGAAGACGAGGACGCCGTGCGCGCGCTCGGCAAGAACGTCTACAGCTACAAGATGCAGGCCCTCATCCTGGGCGGCGTCATCGGCGCCATCGCCGGCATCGTGTACATCCTGCCGGCATCGCTCCAGGCCGACAGCATGGGCCGATCGATGACCTACTTCATCTTCACCGCCCTGTTGCTCGGCGGTGCAGCGACGGTCTTCGGCCCGGTGCTCGGTGCGATCGTGTTCTTCGCACTGCGCCTGCTGGTGCAGGGGCTGGCGGGCCAGTTCGTGCCCGGCACCATCATGAACGGGCAGCAGACGGAACAGTTCGCCTGGATCGTCATCGGCATCACACTGATGCTCGTCGTGATCTTCAGACCGCAAGGTATTCTCGGCAACAAGAAGGAGCTGAGCTTCGATGTCAAGTGACGTCCCCACCACCACAGCCACCATCACGGCGGCGGGCGCGGCAGCGAAGGCGAGTGTCGCCGATGTGCCCCACGAGCCCGGAGTGGCAAAGCCCGATGCGATCCTGACGGTCGATCACGTCACACGCCGCTTCGGCGGCGTGACCGCGGTCGACGTGCAGCACCTCGAGGTGCAGCGCGGCATCATCACCGCCCTGATCGGCCCCAACGGTGCCGGCAAGACCACGTTCTTCAACCTGATCACCGGATTCGACAAGCCGAGCTCGGCGCCGAAGCTCATCGGTGGCCCCAAGGCCGGCGAGGCGGCGAAGTCGTCGTTCAACGGCAACGAGGTCGGCAACATCGGCGCCACCAAGGTGGCCAAGCAGGGCATGGTGCGCACCTTCCAGCTCACCAAGGCGCTGTCGAAGCTAACCGTGCTCGAGAACATGCGCCTTGGCGCGAAGGACCAACCCGGCGAGAATCTGTTCGTCGCGATGATCAAGCCGCTCTGGGCCAAGCGCGAAGCTGAGATCACGCTGAAGGCCGAAGACCTCCTCGCCCGGTTCAAGCTGCTCGAGAAGAAGGACGACATGGCCGGCAGCCTGTCGGGCGGCCAGAAGAAGCTGCTCGAGATGGCCCGCGCGCTGATGAGCGACCCCGTCATGATCATGCTCGACGAACCGATGGCCGGGGTCAACCCCGCGCTCACGCAATCCCTGCTCGGGCACATCCAGGCTCTCCGGGACGACGGGATGACCGTGCTCTTCGTCGAGCACGACATGCACATGGTGCGTCACATCTCCGACTGGGTCGTCGTCATGGCCGAGGGCCGCGTCGTCGCCGAAGGGCCCGCAGGCACCGTGATGGATGACCCCGCCGTCATCGACGCCTACCTCGGCGCACACCACAACACCGACCTCGGCGACGACTCGCTCCTGACCGACGAGGTGGCCGAAGAACTGGCGGCCGAAGTCACTGCCGAAGAGACCGCGGAGGGCAAAGCCTGATCATGGCCGAAACGACCGAAACCCGAGTACCCGTGATGCAGGCGTCGAACCTCGTCGCCGGCTACCTGCCCGGGATCAACATCCTGAACGGCTGCAACCTCGACGTCTACCCCGGCGAGCTGATCGGCATCATCGGCCCGAACGGCGCCGGCAAGTCGACGCTGCTGAAGGCCCTCTTCGGGCTCGTCAATGTGCGTTCCGGCTCTGTCACGCTGAAGGGCGAGGACATCACCGGGCTCAAGGCCAACAAGCTCGTGCAGGCCGGCGTGGGCTTCGTGCCGCAGACCAACAACGTCTTCCCCTCGCTCACCATCGAGGAGAACCTGCAGATGGGGCTGTTCCTGCGGCCGAAGATGCTGAAGGAACGCCTCGAGGCGATCTTCGACCTCTTTCCCGTGCTCGCGGATCGCCGCCAGCAGCGCGCGGGTTCGCTCTCCGGTGGTGAGCGCCAGTCCGTGGCTATGGCCCGGGCCCTGATGATGGACCCGTCTGTGCTGCTGCTCGACGAGCCCTCCGCCGGCCTCTCCCCTGTGCGCCAGGACGAGACTTTCATCCGCACCCGCCGCATCAACAAGACCGGCGTCTCGATCATCATGGTGGAGCAGAACGCCCGCCGCTGCCTGCAGATCTGCGACCGCGGCTACGTGCTCGACCAGGGCCGTAACGCCTACACCGGCACCGGCCGGGAGCTTGCCGACGACCCCAAGGTCATCGAGCTCTACCTCGGCACCCTCGCCAATGACGTGGAGAACGAAGAGGGCGCGAACGCCCCCGGCGTCATCTGACCCACCGCGCCAGCCTCACGGCGCCCTCCAGGCCCCGCCCCGGTCCCCCGGTGGCGGGGCCTTATGCGTCCCCCTCGCAGTCCGAGAACGCCAAGGGGCCGTGGCCGGCACGAAATCCGTCCCCAACCCTCCGCTCAGGGCCCCAAGGGACCCATATCGCTCTTCCGGTCATCCGTAACCGCGATTTGGGTCCCTTCGGCGGGCCGGGTGCACGCAGAAGCCCCCCGACCGGCGAACCGAGCGGGGGGCTTCTGTCGAACTGAGGTGGCTGAGACTTCTTCTAAGCTCGTGCCGCGCTTGGGGCGGGATGCCCGTTCAGGGCGTCCCGCCGCGCTCACTTAGTAGGAGGTCTGTCCCTCGATGGCCGACTGGAACGTGTAGGTGTTGTCAGCGTTGTACTTGTAGATGCCGATGTACGCGCTGGAGGGCTCGTTCTTCTCGTTGAACGGGCCGATGCCCGACTGGCCCGTGTACTGGATGTCGGTGCCGGCGGAGACGAGCGGCGCGCACTCCTTGTACGAGGCGCACTTGGTGCCACCGTTCGCACCGGAGACGGCTGCCAGTTCCTTGTTCAGGTCGGCGGAGACGTTCGACTTGGCCTTCAGCGCTGCGAGAGCGGTGAGGGTGGTCGCGTCGTAGGCCTCAGGAGCGTAGGAGAAGTCCTTGAGGTCTGCGTTCTCTGCACCCTTGTACCAACTGACCAGCGACGCCTTGAAGTCGGGGTTCGCATTCGCGCCCGGGATCGTGCCCTGGGCGTTCTCCAACGTTCCGGCCTGGAAGTCCTTGCTGTAGTCGGCAGTGTTGCCGTCAGAGAGGTAGGTCTTCGGCATCGTCCAGCCCTGAGCGACGAGCTCGGGGATGATCGACTTGGTCTCGTCGAAGGCGAGGATGACGATCGCGTCGGGCTTGGCAGCGAGCGCCGCGGTCACCTCAGCCGAGAACGTGGTCTGGCCGGGAGGGAACTCCTGGCCTGCACCCTTGGCGCCATAGACGACGGTTCCGCCCGAGGACTCGATCGAGGCCTGGGTGAAGTCGCGGAGACCGGTTCCGTAGGAGTCGTTGAAGACGAGGAACGCGACCTTCGAGTTGCCGTCACCCGTGATGAGCGATCCGAGCGCCGAGCCCTGGACCGAGTCCGGCGGTGCAGTGCGGTAGTAGAACGGACCGTAGCCACTGAGCTTCGCCGACGTGTTGGCCGGGGAGATCTCGGTGATCTTCGCTGAGGCGAACGAGTCGACGACGTTCAGCGAGACGCTCGAGGAAGCGGCACCGATGGCGACCGAGACCTTCGCAGCGATCAGCTTCTGGGCGCTCGCGGTCGAGACGCTGAGGTCGGTCGAGTCACCCGAGTCTGCAGCGAGCACGCATGCCTGCTTGCCGTCGACTCCGCCAGCAGCGTTGATGTCGGAGACGGCCAGGCCGACACCCGCCTGCTCCGGCGGGTTGAGGTACGCGAGGCTGCCCGTGACGGGAAGGATCGTACCGACGACGAGGTTGTTCGCGGTCGTGGCGTCGCTCGCGCAGTCCGCCGACGTCGCCGAAGCTGTCGAGGAAGCGGAGGAGGTCGAAGTAGTAGTGCTGCCACCGGAGGCACAGCCGGAGAGCATGACGGCGATGATGCCAGCTCCAGCCAGAACGGACGTCCGGAGGGCGTACTTGGATTTGATCATCCTGTGGAACCCTTTCATAGTGCTCGCGAGTCTGGAGCCCCCACAGCGACGGCCCCTCGCGTTCATTAGGTACAACCTAGGGTCGTTATGTTTCGAGGATGTTTTCTGAACGTGCCGTGGGGATATCGTTAGCAATTCGTAACCGGGATGCACGGCTCGCGCGAATGAGGTCGATGGTCAGCACCAGCAGTGCGAGCCATACGATCCCGAACCCGACCAGTCGCTCGGGCGGCATCGGTTCCCCGAGGATGAACACCCCGGTCAACAGCTGCATGATGGGGGTCAGGTACTGCACGAACCCCATGTGCACCAGCGAGAGCCGCTTTGCCGCCGAGGCGAACAGCAGCAGCGGGATCGCGGTCACCGCACCGGCAGCGACGAGCCCGACGGTGTGCCAGCCACTCCCCTGCCCGAAGGTGATCCCTGTCGTCGTTCCCACGACGGCGAGTTGGATGATCATCAGAGGTGCGAGCCACATCGACTCGAGCGTCAGACCGTTCACCGCGTCGATGCGGGGGCCGACCTGCTTCTTGACCAGGCCGTACAGCCCGAACGAGAACGCGATGATGAGCGAGATCCACGGCACGGCGCCGTAGCCGATGGAGATCACGAGCACCGCGATGGCACTGATGCCGAGCGACACCCACTGCAGGGGCCGGAGCCGCTCGCGCAGGAAGAAGACGCCGAGCAGGATCGTGACGATCGGATTGATGAAGTAGCCGAGCGACGACTCGACGATCTGGCCGCCCGTCGCGGCGATCACGAAGGTCTGCCAGTTGATGTAGATCAGCACGCCGGCCAGACCCATCACGAGCACGAGCCGGGGCTGCCGGAAGACGGCGAAGAACTGGCGCCAGCGGCGGAGGGCGACGATGACCAGCAGGCAGAAGACCAGCGAGAAGAGCACCCGCCAGGCCACGATCTCGAAGGGCCCAGTGGGTGCCAGCAGAACGAAGTAGATCGGCAGCAGCCCCCACAGAAGGTACGCGCCGAGGGCATAGAGAAGCCCGGACCGCGTCGGCCCGGGCTTCTCTGAAGAACTCACTATCGAACGATAACAGCCAGAACGTCGCGAGCTGAGAGCACGAGGTACTCTTCGCCGTTGTACTTGACCTCGGTTCCGCCGTACTTGGAGTACAGGACCTTGTCGCCGACGCTCACATCGAGGGGAACGCGGTTTCCGTTGTCGTCGATGCGGCCGGGGCCGACAGCTTCGACGACGCCCTCCTGCGGCTTCTCTTTGGCCGTGTCAGGAATGACGAGACCCGACGCAGTGGTCGTCTCGGCTTCGACCTGCTTGATAACGATGCGATCCTCGAGCGGCTTGATGGAGACCGACACAGTTGACCTCTTCTTTCTTCGATTCAAAAGTCATGTTTTTGGCACACTCACACTGAGAGTGCTAACTCCACTTTAGGGGTGCTGCTGGCACTCGGTCAACCTGAGTGCCAGCGCTCTGCACCCCCGCCTCTAAACTTGGCCCATGCAGAGAACTGAGCTCGAACAGCTGATGACGGCCGAGGGGCTGAACCTGCTCGACTCGCTCCCGCCCTACACGAACGGGGCGAACATCGTCCGCTCGGTGGCCGATCTCCGAAAGCGTGGCTACTCCGCAGCCCTGGTCGGCGCCGTCATGACCCAGGCCCGCCTCCGGGCGAAGGCGACGGCCAAGTTCGGCGACTTTGCCGACCGGATGCTCTTCACCGAGGCCGGGCTCGAACAGGCCACCCGCCTGAACGTCGCGGCCCTGCACGCCGGCCGTTTCCGCGCTGCCGGCATCGCCCGCGTCGCCGACCTCGGCTGCGGCATCGGAGCGGACGCCCTCGCCTTCGCGGGCCTCGGCCTCGACGTCACGGCAGTCGACCGGGACGAGGTCACCGCCGCCATCGCCTCCTACAACCTCGCCCCCTTCGACACCGCCACGGTCGAACACGGCGACGCGGAGTCGTTCGACGCCTCCCGGGTCGACGGCCTCTACTTCGACCCGGCCCGCCGCACCGCCGGCCACACCAACACCTCGCGCCTCACCGACCCCGCCGACTACAGCCCGTCGCTCGATCATGTCTTCGGCCTCGGCGAGCGGATGCCCGTGGGTGTGAAACTCGGCCCCGGGCTCGATCGCGACCTGCTGCCGCCAAACGCGGAGGCTCAGTGGGTCTCGGTCGACGGGCATGTGGTGGAGACGGGGCTCTGGTTCGGCCCTCTGGCGCGGGAGGGCATCCGCCGCTCCGCGCTTGTCATCGCGAAGGGGCGGAGCGACGAACTACACGCCGCGGGAGACTCCGACGACGTCGACGCCGGCGAGCTCGGGGAGTACCTCTACGAGCCCGACGGGAGCGTCATCCGGGCCCGTCTGATCGGAGACCTCGCCCGGAGCATCGGCGCCCGGATGGTGACTGAACAGATCGCCTATCTGACCGCCGACAGCCTGCTCGAGACGCCGTTCGCATCAGCATTCCGGGTGCGGGAGGTGTTCCCGTTCGCCATTCCCGCGCTGAAGAAGGAGCTGAAGGCCCGCGGGATCGGCCGCCTCGAGATCAAGAAGCGGGGGGTGGACATCGACCCGGCGACGCTCCGCCCGAAACTGGCCCTGCAGGGTTCCGAGGAGGCGACCCTGTTTGTCACGCGGGTGGCGGGAAGGCACACGGCGATCCTCGCCGACCGGCTGGGCTGAGACGCGGCGCCGGCCCCGTCACACGCAGGAGGGCGCCCGGCCGAAGCCGGACGCCCTCCTGAGACGACAGGGTCTCAGTACGTGTAGTTGCTGCTGTCGTTCACGCTCATCGCGATGGCGATGATGAAGACCACGACGAGAACGATCGACAGCAGAACGCCGACGAACCCGACGATGATCGCCGTCAGCCAGAAGCCCTTGGCCGCAGGCTCCTTGCGCCGACCGATGAAGCCGAGAACGACGCCGGCGACGGAGAAGATGAATCCGCCGATACCGATGCTGATCGCGGAGATCAGGATGCCCACGATCGCCGCGATGAAGCCGATCAGGCTGAGGACAGCCGTCTTCGTGGGGGCCGGAGCACCGTAGGCCGTTGCACCCGGTGCACCGTATCCGGGAGCGCCCGGAGCGCCGTACGCGGGAGCCGCGGGCGGTGCGGGGGCGACCGGTGCGTAGGCAGGGGGTGCCGGCGGAACGTCCTTCGCGAGCGGCACGCCACCAGACGCTGCCGGAGCCGAGTAGGCCGGCGCCACAGGGGGCGCGGGCGGAGCGGTCGGCGGGGCCGGCGGCGCAGTCGGCGCCTCGCTCGGAGTGGGCGCCGGCGGGGGCGTGTCCGAGCCCTGGACGGGCGGCACAGCCGGGTGGGAGGTACCCTCGCCGGTGGGGTTCTGGGGATCGGTCATGGTGACGGTTCCTTCCGGTTGTTCGTTCGTCAGTTGTGAGAACTGCTCCGAGCCTAGCGAGAAGCCCCTGGCCTGGGGCACCACGCGCCGCCCGGGGCGATGTCTTGCGCGGGCTGTTAGTAGTTGCTCGACACCGAAGCGGCCCCGACGACCGCCACGACGAAGATGATGTAGATGATCAGCAGCGCCAGCTCGACGAAGCCGATGATGATCGCCGCGATCGCGAGCCCTCGGCCGGCCTCCCCGGTCTTCTTGACCTGGTTGAGCCCGATGAAGCCGAGCACGATCCCGATGACCGTGAAGCCGATGATCGAGACGACAAGCGCCACGATCGAGATGACATTCGTCTTACGAGCGGGAGCTCCGGAAGCGGAATACGAGGCGGGTGTGGACATGGCGGATCTCCTTCGTTGGTGCTTCATCGTGGCAGGAACGCTGAGCGGCTGTCAACGACGAGCCGCTCAGACGACCTGGATGTCGGTCACGGGCAGCGTGGAGTCCGCCCCGAAGTCGAGCCCCGACGGCGCGTGTCCGCGGAGGATCAGCTGCGCGCCGAGCGCCGCGATCATCGCCCCGTTGTCGGTGCAGAGCGAGAGCGGCGGGATGCGGAGCGCCACCCCGGCCGCCGCGCTCCGTTCCATCGCCAGTTCACGCACCCGGGCGTTCGCCACGACGCCGCCACCCAGCAGCAGTCGGGGCACGCCGAGGTCGGCGCACGCCGCAAGGGCCTTCGACACCAGCACATCGGCGACGGCCTCACGGAAGCTCGCCGCGACGTCCGCCACCGGCACCTCCTCGCCCCGGTCGCCGCGCGCCTCGACCCAGCGGGCCACAGCCGTCTTCAGCCCCGAGAACGAGAAGTCGTAGCGGTGCTTCTCGCGGTCCTTCGGCAGGCTGAGACCGCGCGGGAACCGGATCGCCTTCGGGTTGCCACCGATTGCAACCCTGTCGATGTGCGGCCCGCCGGGGTAGGGCAGCCCCAGCACCCGCGCCACCTTGTCGAACGCCTCGCCAGCCGCGTCGTCGATGGTCTCACCGAGCAGCTCGACGTCGGCGACCAGGTCGCGCACGAGCAGCAGCGAGGTGTGCCCGCCCGACACCAGCAGCGCGACGGTGGGGTATTCCAGCGGTTCGGAATCGGGCGTGACGAGATCCACTCCCACATGTCCGACGAGGTGGTTCACCGCGTAGAGCGGCCTGCCGGTCGAGAGCGCCAACGCCTTCGCTGCGGCCACGCCCACCATGAGTGCGCCCGAGAGCCCCGGCCCGCAGGTGACCGCGATCGCGTCGATGTCGTCGAACGTGAGCTGCGCTTCGGCAAGTGCGGCATGGATGGTCGGGGTGAGCGCCTCGAGATGGGCCCGTGCGGCGATCTCGGGTACCACTCCCCCGTAGCGGGCGTGTTCGTCCATCGACGATGCGATCGCGTTGGCGAGCAGCGTGGTGCCGCGCACGATACCGATGCCGGTCTCGTCGCACGAGGTCTCGATGCCGAGCACGACGGGCTCGCGGCCTCCCGCGCCGAAGGCGCCCGGGCCGAAGGCGGCCGGGTCGAAGGCGGCCGCGCCACGGCCGGGATTCTCAGCACTCATGCGGCACCTCCAGCGGGCAGGTCGAGCCGCATGACGACCGCGTCGACGTCATCGGGCTGGTAGTAGCCGCGACGTACTCCGATGGGCAGGAACCCGAGATTCTCGTACAGCGTCTGGGCACCCGGGTTGTCGGCGCGCACCTCGAGGAACAGCCGCCTGGCACCCCGCGAGACCGCCTCGGCGATCAGGGTGGTCATCATCAGCCGCGCGAGGCCGCGCCGCCGCGCATCCGGAGCAACGGCGATGGTCTGGATGTCGGCATCCACCGCTCCCCGCGCACTCATCAGCCCGGCGTACCCACTGAGCGCGGTCGTCGGGCCGTCGCCTGGCCGCGTGGCGACGAGGTAGTGGCAGTACGTCTGCGACAGGTCGCCGAGCATCATCGCCCGGGACCACGCGTCGTTCTCGAACGTCGCGGTCTCGAGCTGCATGATGGCATCGACATCGTCGGGGGTGGCAACGCGCAGCACGAACTGCTCGATCATGGGCTCCTCGCTCACAGGCTCCGCGCTCACTGGCTCCTCGCTCACTGGGTCACCCGCTTCACTCCGGTCGGAACAGTCACGTCGGGCGAGCGGAGGTAGAGCGCTTCGTCGGGGGCGAAGGGTCCGTTCGAATCGAGCAGGCCGAGAGCGACGACACCGAGCTGCCCGGCCGAGACGTGCGCGCCATCGGTTCTGCGGGCGTGCGGGTGCGGGAGGTCATCCGGCTTCGACAGGCCCGGCCCCCCGAGCCTCACCGGCACCGTGCCGAGGTCGTAGAGCGACCAGTAGACCTCGTGCCGCCGGGCATCCGTCACCACCAGCAGCTCGCCGGTACGGCCATCGGATGCCTCGGCGAACGCGATCGCGTCGTGACTGACCACCGGCAGCACCGGCACGCCCGCCCCCAGCGCGAACACCCGCGCCGCGGCGATGCCGACCCGGAGCCCGGTGAACGGGCCGGGGCCCATCCCTGCGACGACACCGGTGAGCTCCCGCACCTCGACTCCGGCCTCCGCGAGCGCCCGTTCGATCAACCGCCCGATCACCTCGGCATGCTTCATCGTGTCGAATCCGTCGGCCTGGCTGAGCACCTGCGGGTTCTGGATGCCCGCCCCACCCCGCACGACAGCCACGCTGGTGCCTGCCGACGTGTCGATCGCCAGCAGCAGCTCGGATCGGCCGGTCAACTGCGTGCTTCCGTGCCGTCGAGCGTGCCTCGCCGGTACAGGGTGAGGTGGCGCGGTTCGATGGGCTCGTCGACGTCGGTCTCGCCGGAGTCGGTCTCGCCGGAGTCGGAGTCGCCGGAGCCCACCGCGGCCCCGTGCGGCCGTTCGATCACGATTTCGAGGTACCCGTCCACCAGGCGTTCGACCATGCCCGAACCCCATTCCACGACCACGATCGAATGCGCGAAGTCGATGTCGAGGTCGTCGAGCTCCGCCGCGCTGCCGAGCCGGTAGGCGTCGACGTGCACCAGCGGAACCCCGGTCGCCCGATTCGGGTGCGTCCGGGCGAGAACGAACGTCGGGCTGGTGACGGAGCCCCGCACTCCCAGCCCCTCGCCGAGCCCCCGCGTGAACGTCGTCTTGCCCGCCCCGAGCTCGCCGGTCAGCACGAGCACATCCCCGGCGCGAAGACGGCTGGCGAACTCCACACCGAACGCGCGCATCCGCTCGGGATCGGCGATCACCCAGGACTCGGCCTCCGCAGAGTCGACCCCTGCAGACTCGGCCTCCGCCCGCTCGTCGCCTGCCCCGCCTGCGGCGATCTCGCCATCGTAGGCCACCGCCACGGCACGAGCCGCCGCGCCGCCGCCCGAGGTCGCCCGGGGTTCGTCGGTCACATACTCGCGCACCACACGGGGACCGACCCGGGCCACGATCTCGTCGCCGATCGTCTGCGCCCATCCCGCCCATTCCTCGGCCGTCGGCACACTCGCGCGCTCGCGTTCCGCCCCGAAACCCTGAGGCGCCTCACCGAACACGATGACCTCGTCGCCCACCGAGACCACGGCGTCACCGACATCCACCATGATCTGGTCCATCGCCACCCGCCCCGCAACCGGGTGCCGCCGACCGTCGATCCACACCTCGCCGTGGCCGCCGGAGGCCCGCGGAATCCCGTCCGCGTAGCCGAGCGGCACCAGCGCCAGCGTCGTCTCGCGTTCGGTGCGGTAGTCGAACCCGTACGACACCCCGTGCCCGGCAGCCACCCGCTTCACCGAGACCACCGGTGCCACCAACGTCATCACCGGCCGGAGCCCGAGCTCCACGGCCGTCTCGTCGTCGAACGGCGAGACCCCGTAGGCGGCGATGCCGAAGCGCACCATGTCGAAACGTGCCTCGGGCATCCGGATGCCCGCGGAACTCGCCGCGAGATGCAGCTTCTGCAATGGAGCGCCGAGCCCCCGCGCGACGTCGACCGCCACGCGGAACTGCGTCAGCGCATCGCGATCGTCGGCCGGCGAAGCATCTGCAAGATGCGACCAGGCCGCGTAGAGCTCGAGTGCGCCCTCGTTGTGCAGCTCGATCGCCCGCTGCACGAGCCCCGGCCAGTCCTCGACCGTTGCGCCGTTGCGGTGGAGCCCGGTGTCGATCTTGAGGTGCACCCGAGTGGGCGCAGGAAGCCCTGCCGCACCCGCCCCCGTCGGACCCGCGGCACCATCCGCAGACGTATCCGCATCCACCCGCACACCCGCCCCAGTCGGCGCCGCGGCACCATCCGCAGACGCAGCCGCCCGCACACCCGCCACAAGCCGCGCCCGCGCCTCCGCGATCCGCTCCAGCTGCCACTCCGCCGACACACCGAGGTCGATCTCTCCGGCCACCGCCCCGTCGAAGTCGGCGTCGGGCGCGTGCATCCAGGCGAAGATCGGCACCGTGAAGCCGGCCGCGCGGAGCTCCAGCGCAGCCGGGATGTCGAGCACCGCAAGAGCGGTCGCCCCGGCCTCGAGGGCCGCACCCGCGAGCTCGATCATCCCGTGCCCGTAGGCGTCAGCCTTCACGGCGAGCATCGTCTCGGCCGGCCGGGCAAGCGCGGCGAGCGTTCGCACGTTGTGCCGGAACGCGTCGAGGTTGATGCGCGCCACGCGCTCGGGAGCTGCTCCACTCATGACTCGTACCTCCGCTCGAACCGCGGGCCGATGCGCGTCACGATCTCGTAGTTGATGGTCTCGGCAGCCCGAGCCCAGTCGTCGGCTGATGGATGCCCGTCCGCCGGATCCCCGAACAGCACCACCCTGTCGCCCACCTCGACGGGTTCGTCGTGCACATCGGCCACGAACTGGTCCATCGCAATGCGCCCCGACACGCGGTAGAGGCTGCCCCGGATCCACACTGGTGCACGGTTCGACCCGAGCCGCGGGATCCCGTCGGCGTAGCCCAGCCCCACCAGCGCGAGCGTGGACTCACCCGCCGTGCGGTAGGTGTACCCGTACGACACGGCACTGTCTGCCGGAACCCGCTTCACCGAGATCACGCGCCCCTCGACCCGCATGGCCGGCCGCAGCCCGAGGTCGGCCGAGGTGGCATCGTCGAACGGCGAGAGCCCGTACATCCCGATGCCGAGCCGCACCATCGACAGCCGGGTCTCGGGCAGTCTCAGCGTCGCTGCCGTCGAGGCGAGGTGGATGACCGTGGGCTCGATCCCGGCGGCACGAGCCTCCTCGGCCGCGACCGTCAGCAGTCGGAGCTGCGCACGATCCTCGTCGTCGTTCGTGTTGGACAGGTGGCTGAAGATGCCCGTGACCGTGAGCACCCCGGACTGCTGCAACTCTGCGGCGCGGCCGAACAGTGAGGCCCACTCGCTCCGCTCGGCACCGTTCCGGCCGAGACCGGTGTCGAGCTTCAGCTGCACCCGTGCCGCGGTTCGGCCCGCGCCGCCGGCGCCCGGCAGCTCGCCGCCCGTGTCACTGGCGTCTCCAGCGCGCGGCACCAGTTCGCCCGCGCCATCTGCAACGCCCCCGCGCACCGCCTCGACGGCCCGCGCCACCGCCTCCAGTTGCGCCACCGAGTTCACCCCGACGTCGATTCCGCGCAGAACCGCCTCATCGAACTGGGCATTCGAGCCGTGCAGCCAGGCCAGAACGGGCATGTCGAGTCCGGCATCCCGGAGCGCCACCGCCTCGTCGACATCGGCCACCCCGAGCCAGGTCGCGCCCGCCTCGACAGCCGCCCGCGCCACCTCGACCGCGCCGTGGCCGTACCCGTTCGCCTTGACGACCGCCATGACGGCGATGCCCGGCCCGACAAGCTCGGCGACGGTGCGCACATTGTGCCGGATCGCCCCGAGGTCGACGTCGGCGAGCCGGAACGGCTGCCGCTCGGCCTCCTGCTGCGACGGCCCCCGCCCCTCAGCCGCCACCCGCGGCTGGACCACCACTGGCTTCTCGTCACTCATCGCACACCACCCTCGCCCACCACGAACGCACAGGCCGAGTCACCGTCGTGGCTCAGCGAGAGATGCAGCGTGTCGATCCCGTGCGCCGCCACCGACTCAGCCGCGTACCCCGCGAGCCTGAACGACGGTCGCCCGAGCTCGTCGGAGACCACCTCGACATCGTGCCAGCGGAACCCGGTGGGGTCGCCGACCGCCTTCACCAACGCCTCCTTCGCCGCAAACCTCGCGGCCAGGGAACGCAGGGACAGCGTGCGTTCGCTCTCAGCGAACAGGCGCTCCACCAACGCCGGAGTGCGCGTCAACTGGCGCTTGAACCGCGGCACATCGACGATGTCGACGCCGACACCGATGATCACGAGTCTCGGCTCCCGGCTACTCGACCGTGACCGATTTGGCGAGGTTGCGCGGCTGGTCGACGTCGAGTCCCTTGGCGGTCGCCAACTCCATTGCGAAGATCTGCAACGGAACGACGGCCAGCAGCGGCTCGAACAGTGCGCCCGCCAACGGGATCGGGATGACCTCGTCGGCGAACGGCAGCACCGCAGCGTCGCCCTGCTCGGCAATGGCGAGAATCCGCGCACCGCGGGCCCGGATCTCCTGGATGTTCGAGACCACCTTGGCGTGCAGCGAATTCGGGTCGCGCGGGCTCGGAACGACCACGAACACGGGCTGCCCCGGCTCGATCAGCGCGATCGGCCCGTGCTTCAGCTCACCGGCGGCGAAACCCTCGGCGTGGATGTACGCCAGCTCCTTGAGCTTCAGGGCACCCTCGAGCGCCACCGGGTAGCCCACGTGCCGGCCGAGGAACAGCACGGCGCGGGAGTCCGACATCCACTTCGCCAGCTCCTGGATGCGCTCCTTCGTGAGCAGCACCTGCTCGAGCTTCTCGGGGATGCTCGACAGTTCGTCGAGCGCCTCCTTCGTCGCCTCGGGCGAGAGTGTGCCGCGCACCTCGGCGAGGTGCAGGCCGAACAGGTAGAGCGCAGCGATCTGGGCGACGAACGCCTTCGTCGACGCCACGGCGACCTCGGGGCCGGCGTGCGTGTAGATCACGGCATCCGACTCGCGGGCGATCGTGGCGCCCTGCGTGTTGCAGATCGAGAGGGTCTTCGCCCCGGCCTCGATCGCGTACTTCACGGCCATGAGTGTGTCCATCGTCTCGCCGGACTGGCTGATCGACACCACGAGCGTCGTCGGCGACAGCACCGGCTCGCTGTAGCGGAACTCGTGCGAGAGCTGCACCTCGACCGGGATGCGCGCCCACTTCTCGAGGGCGTACTTGCCGAGCATCCCGGCGTAGCTGGCGGTGCCGCAGGCGATGATCACGATGCGGTCGATGTCGGCGAGCGACTCTTCGAGCCCGGCGAGATCGGGCAGAACGACATGGTCGTCATGGATGCGCGTGCGGAGCGTGTTCGCCACGGCTTCGGGCTGCTCGCTGATCTCCTTCGCCATGAAGCTCGACCAGCCGCCCTTCTCGGCGGCGGACGCATCCCACGACACCTGGAACTCGGTCGGCTGCACCTCGGTGCCGAAGAAGTCCGTCACCGTCACGGTGTCGGGCGTGATGGTCACGATCTGGTCCTGGCCGATCGCCACCGCGCGCTGGGTGTGCTCGACGAAGGCCGCGACATCCGAGCCCAGGAAGTTCTCGCCCTCGCCCAACCCGATCACGAGCGGGGAGTTGCGGCGCGCACCGACCACGACGAGCGGCTCGTCCTTGTGCAGGGCGAGCAGCGTGAACGCACCCTCGAGGCGCACGACGACGCGGCCGAGCGCTGCGGCGAGCCCGCCGCCGGCCTCGTACTCCCGACCAAGCAGCTTCGCCGCGACCTCGGTGTCGGTCTCGCTCTCGAAGGTGTAGCCGTCGGCGAGCAGCTCGGCCTTCAACTCGGCGAAGTTCTCGATGATGCCGTTGTGGATGAGGGCGAGCTTGCCGTCCCGGCTGAGATGCGGATGCGCGTTGCCGTCCGTCGGCCCGCCGTGGGTGGCCCAACGGGTGTGGCCGATGCCCGTCGAACCGTCGGTGAGCGCTTCGGCGGCCAGGTCATCCACCAGCACAGCCAGCTTGCCCGCGCGCTTCCGAGTGACCAGGTCGCCCTCTTCGGTGATGATCGCCACCCCGGCGGAGTCATAACCGCGATACTCGAGTCGCCGCAGTCCTCCGAGAAGAACCTCCAGGCTCTTTGGTCGTCCGACGTAGCCCACGATTCCACACATGGATCCGATTTTACAGGGGCCATCTGTGTGTTGAGGCACAATGGACTCCTATGGTTGATTCCGCGTCGATTCCCACCGTGAGCCACACCACCCCCTACGTCGAGATCGACCGGGCGGACTGGGCGGCCCTCGCCCCCGCCACCCCCCATCCCCTCCTCGAAACGGAGATCGTGCAGTTGCGCGGCCTCGGCGAGCCGCTCGACATGACGGAGGTGAGCGAGGTCTATCTGCCGCTCAGCCGGCTGCTCAACCTGTACGCAGCGGCGCGGCAGAACCTGCACCGCCAGACGGCCGACTTCCTGGGCGAACGGGCGAGGCGAACCCCGTTCGTCATCGGCGTGGCGGGATCGGTCGCCGTGGGCAAGTCGACCATCGCGCGCCTGCTCCGCGAGTTGCTCGCCCGCTGGGACGACACCCCCCGCGTCGAACTCGTCACCACCGACGGGTTCCTGCTGCCGAACCACGAGCTGAACCGCCGCGGAATCATGGAGCGCAAGGGTTTCCCCGAGAGCTACGACCGCCGGGCGCTCCTCCGCTTCGTCAGCGCGGTGAAGAGCGGCGCCGAGGAGGTGCGTGCGCCGTTCTACTCGCACCTCAGCTACGACATCGTGCCGAACGCGCAGATCGTGGTGCGTCAGCCCGACATCCTCATCGTCGAGGGTCTCAACGTGCTGCAGCCCCCCTCCCCCGGCCACCGGCTCGCGGTCAGCGACCTGTTCGACTTCACGATCTACGTGGATGCCCGCACCACCGACATCGCGCACTGGTACGAGGAGCGCTTCCTGAAGCTCCAGCGCGGCGCCTTCGCGAACCCGAGCTCCTACTTCCACCGGTACTCGAGCCTCACCGAGGAGGAGGCCAGGCGTACCGCCCACTCGATCTGGACGTCGATCAATCAGCCCAACCTGGTGCAGAACGTGCTGCCCACAAAGTCACGGGCGACCCTGGTGCTGCAGAAGGGCGAGAACCACGCCGTGAAGCGCGTGCTCGTCCGCAAGCTCTGACCCGTCGCCGCCCGCGCCCCCCGCGCCCCCGCACTTGTTCGTGAGACACCTGCGGACACGTGAGACCGGCGTGCGCGTCTCACCTGTCCGGAGGCGTCTCACTTCCGGGGGCGGCTAGAGCGCGAGGCGCTCGCGCACCACGGCGGCCAGCTCGCCGGCGACACGGTCGGCGGTCGCCTGGTCAGCGGCTTCCACCATCACGCGCACCAGCGGCTCGGTACCGGAGGGGCGGAGCAGCACGCGCCCGGTCTCACCGAGGGCCTCGCCCGCTTCAAGAACGGCCGCAGCCAGGACCTCGTCGGTCGTCGACCGCTCCCGATCGACGCCCGAGACGTTGATGAGCGTCTGCGGGTACACCGTCATCACACTGGCGAGCTCGGCCAGCGTCTTGCCCGTACCCGCCATGTGACTCGCCAGTTGCAGACCGGTCAGGATCCCGTCGCCCGTGGTGGCGTAGTCGCCGAAGATGATGTGGCCCGACTGCTCGCCGCCGAGGTTGTAGCCGTGGGCGTTGATCGCCTCGAGCACATACCGGTCGCCGACCTTGGTCTCGAGCATCCGGATGCCCTGCTCAGCCATCGCGCGGCGAAGACCGAGATTCGACATGACAGTGGCCACGAGCGTGCGTTCGACGAGCGCACCGCGGGAGTCGAGGGCGGTCGCGAGGATGGCCATGATCTGGTCTCCGTCGACGACAGCGCCTGTCGCGTCGACCGCAAGACACCGGTCGGCGTCTCCGTCGTGGGCGATGCCGAGGTCTGCCCCCTCGGCGACGACCGCAGCGGCCAGGCCGGCGAGATGGGTGGAACCCACCCCGTCGTTGATGTTCTCGCCGTTCGGGTCGTTGCCCATGACGGTGACACGAGCGCCGGCGTCGGTGAAGACGTCGGGCGAGACACCCGCTGCAGCGCCGTGGGCGCAGTCGAGCACGACATGCAGCCCGTCGAGCCGATGCGGGAGGGTGCCGAGCAGATGCACGACATACCGGTCTTCGGCGTCGGCGAAACGGCGGATGCGCCCGACGTCACCGCCGAGCGGCACGAGGAACGGCTCACCGAGGGCGGCCTCGATGGCCTCCTCGATCTCGTCGTCGAGCTTCTTGCCGCCCCGCGCGAAGAACTTAATGCCGTTGTCGGGCGCCGGGTTGTGCGACGCGGAGATCATGCAGCCGAAGTCGGCACCGAGATCGGCGACGAGATAGGCGGCAGCCGGCGTGGGAATCACACCGGCATCGAAGACGTCGACGCCGGAACTGGCGAAGCCGGCCGCGACCGCTGCGGCGATGAAATCACCGGAGGTACGCGGGTCTCGTGCGAGAACCGCGATCGGTCGACGACCGGCTGTGCGTGCCGATGCGCCGAGCACCACTGCGGCGGCCTGGGCCACGCGAAGAGCCAGATCTGCCGTGACATCTCTGTTCGCGAGCCCACGCACACCGTCGGTGCCGAAGAGGCGAGCCAAAACGAAGGACTAAACGCCGCGGGCGATTAGCGCTTGGAGAACTGGGGAGCCTTACGGGCCTTCTTGAGACCAGCCTTCTTGCGCTCCTTGACGCGCGCGTCGCGGCTCAAAAAGCCGGCCTTCTTCAGGGTCGCGCGGTTGTTCTCTTCGTCGATCTCGTTGAGGGCACGGGCGATGCCGAGGCGCAGGGCGCCGGCCTGGCCGGAGGGGCCACCACCCGAGATCTTCGCGATGACGTCGTAGCTGCCGAGCAGGTCGAGCAGCTTGAACGGGTCGTTGATGAGCTGCTGGTGCAGCTTGTTCGGGAAGAAGTCCTCGAACTCACGGCCGTTCACGACAATGGTGCCGGCACCCGGCGTGAGACGCACGCGGGCGATGGCCTGCTTGCGACGGCCGACGGCCGCTCCTCCGACGCTCAGCACGGGGCGAGCAGCCTTCGGGGTCTCTTCGGTCGGGGTCTCGGTCGAGTAGCTCTCGGGAGCCACGTCGATCTGGTCTGAAATTTTCGCCACTTTGGTTACGAATCCTTTGTCTGAAGTCTGATGACCGGCGGGCGCTACTGCGCGACCTGGTCGAAGGTGTAGGGAACGGGCTGCTGGGCGGAGTGCGGGTGCTCGCTGCCGGTGTAGACCTTCAGCTTCGTCAGCTGTGCGCGGCCGAGCGAGTTCTTCGGCAGCATGCCGCGGATCGCCTTCTCGACGGCGCGGGTCGGGTTCGTCTCGAGGAGCTGGGTGTAGTTCATCGACGACAGGCCGCCCGGGTAACCGGAGTGGCGGTAGGCGATCTTCTGGGCAGCCTTGGAGCCGGTCAGGGCGACCTTCTCGGCGTTGATGATGATCACGAAGTCGCCGCCGTCGAGGTGCGGGCTGAAGGTCGGCTTGTTCTTGCCGCGCAGGATGATCGCTGCGTGGCTGGCCAGACGGCCGAGCACGACGTCGGTCGCGTCGATGATGACCCAGTTGCGAACGATCTCGCTCACTTTGGGAGAATAGGTACGAGTCACAGTGATAGTGCTTTCTTGGTCGAAATGAGGTGTCCGTGAATCCCACTCCGTGGCCGATTCCGTTCGCCCACACCGAATGACGGTTTCGTGGGCGAGAGAACGGGCCCGTGGAGGGCTCAACTTCGGGCGGCGCAGAGAACTGTTGCACACCAAGGGTCGACACTAGCCTATCTGGCGGATCATTTCCAGTCGCGCCTCGGCCAGCGCCTCGCGGGAACGGCGGGCCCTCGTCTCCTCAGCCCGTCTCGCCAGGCCCGCCGCATCCGGATAGCCGACCGCCATCAGCGTCAGACCTCGCGACGGCATCACCTTGAAGGCACTGGTGCGCTCGAGGGCGTCCCGGAGCGAGACCACCTCCGCAAGCCCCAGCCGCCCCTCACCCACGGCCACCGACGCCCCGACGACCGCCCGCACCATGCTGTGGCAGAAGGCGTCGGCCTGCAGGGTGGCCGTCACCACTCCGTCGTCGGCCCGGGTCCACCGGAAGTCCTGCAGGGTGCGGATGGTCGTGGCGAACGCCCTCGGCTTGCAAAACGAGGCCCAGTCGTGCAGCCCCAGCAGTTCGTCGGCCACCTCCTGCATGGCCTCGACGTCGAGTACCTTCGTCGTCCAGGCCGTCGTGCGACGGGTCAGCGGGCTCCGCACCGGAAGGCTGTCGGCGATGCGGTACTCGTAACGGCGCCACAGGGCGGAGAACCTCGCGTCGAAGCCCTCACCGGCGACGGAGGTCTGGCGCACCACGATGTCGGCGGGTCGACCCAGAACGCCGTTCACGCTCAGGGCGATCCTGCTGATCTCGATGTTGCTGGCCTGCTCAGGGGTCAGGTCGAGGTGCACGACCTGACCCCTGGCGTGCACCCCGGCATCCGTCCGACCCGCGACCACCAGCGACGGCAGGACGCCGAGCCCCGAGTACAACCGCCGGAGGGCTCCTTCGAGCTCACCCTGTACGGTGCGGAGGGCGGGCTGCTTCGCCCAACCGGCGAAGTCGGTTCCCTCATAGGCCAGGTCGAACCGCACCCGAACCGCACCAGCCACGCCGACCACGCACTCCCGCCTCTCAGATCGCGGGCACTGCCCCCAGCTCGGCACCCTCGGGGTACGTCTCGAACATTCTCGACGCAAAGTCGTCGGTGTCGACAGTACCAAGACCCAGCAGGGTTTCCGTGCGCAGGATGCCCGGGAGCGCCGGCACACGTTCGAGGATCAGTTCGCGGAGGTGCGGCTGGTCGCTCACCCGGAAGCGCGCCGTGAGGTCGTAGCGGCCCGTCACGATCGTGAGCTGCTCGAGCTCGGGCAGCTCGCCGAGCGCCTCGATGGTGCACTGGCGGTCGGCTTCGGGTGCGAGGGTGATGTTCACCACGGCAATGACCCCGAGCCCGAGACGGGACCAGTCGATCGAGACGGAGTACTGCTTCACCACGCCGGTTCTCTCGAATCGCGACAGCCGCTTTGCAACGGCCGGCGGCGACATGCCCACCTTGCGGCTCAGCGCCCGCTGGGACTGCCGGGAATCCCTCGCCAGCTCCCTCAGCAGGGCGACGTCTTTACCGTCGAGGCCGACCTCGGGCCCCTCGAATCCTGCTGCGATCTTCGCCGAGAACAGACTGCGCTTCTTCATTCGTACTCCACCTTTTTGGCCCCCATGACAAGTGAATATGAGTATATCTTATCTTTTGAAGGCAAAAAGAACCCCAGCTGCCAGATTTCGGCAACCGGGGTTCTCCAGGCGATCAGAAGAGCGGACTACTTCGCGTCGTCGGCCTTCTCGGCCGCGTCACCCTCGACCTCGGCGGCGGCCTCGGTGGACTCCTCCGGGGCGACGGGCTCGCTGGTCTCGACAGCCTCGGTCTCCTCGGCGGGCACAGCGGCCTCGTCGGATTCCGTCTCGTCAACCACGGTGTCGTCGGCGACAGGTGCCGCGGCGGCGGAGCTGCGGGTCGAGCGCACCTTCGGCGTCACAGGCTCGAGAACGAGCTCGATCTGCACCATCGAGGCGTTGTCGCCCTTGCGGAAGCCGAGCTTCGTGATGCGGGTGTAACCGCCATCGCGCAGGGCGACGAGGGGAGCGATCTCCGTGAAGAGCTCGTGTACGACGGTCTTGTCGCCGATGGTCGCGAGAACACGACGACGAGCGTGCAGGTCGCCCTTCTTCGCGAACGTGATGAGACGCTCGGCTACCGGGCGGAGGCGCTTGGCCTTCGTCTCGGTGGTCTTGATGCTCTTGTGCGTGAACAGCTGGGCAGCCAGGTTCGCGAGCAGCAGGCGCTCGTGCGCCGGCCCTCCGCCGAGGCGGGGCCCTTTAGTGGGGGTAGGCATTTCGTTTTCTCCAGTGAGTAGGTCGTGAGTCGTCCGGCCGGGGCCGAAGCGGAATCAAGTGGGGTTAGATGTTCTCGTCGTCGTAGCCACCGTAGAAGTGGGCGCCGTCGAACCCGGGCACCGTGTCCTTCAGCGACAGGCCAAGCTCGACGAGCTTGTCCTTGACTTCATCCACTGACTTCTGACCGAAGTTGCGAATGTTCATGAGCTGGGTCTCGCTCAGCGCTACGAGCTCGCTGACGGTGTTGATTCCCTCGCGCTTGAGGCAGTTGTACGAACGCACCGACAGGTCGAGGTCTTCGATCGGAACGGCGAGCTCCGAGCTCAGGACGGCGTCGACAGGAGCCGGGCCGATCTCGATGCCCTCGGCAGCGGTGTTGAGCTCGCGGGCGAGACCGAACAGCTCCGTCAGCGTGCGACCGGCAGATGCGATGGCGTCGCGCGGCGTGATGGCCGGCTTCGTCTCCACGTCGACGACCAGGCGGTCGAAGTCGGTACGCTCACCGGCACGAGTCGCCTCGACACGGTAGGTGACCTTGAGCACGGGCGAGTAGATCGAGTCGATCGGGATCTGGCCCGCTTCGCTGAACTCGCTGCGGTTCTGGGTCGACGAGACGTAGCCGCGGCCGCGCTCGATGATGAGCTCGAGTTCGAACTTCGCCTTGTCGTTCAGGGTGGCGATGACGAGCTCCGGGTTGTGGATCTCGACACCGGCGGGAGCCGAGATGTCGGCTGCCGTGACCTGGCCCGATGCGTGCTTCCGCAGGTAGGCCGTGATCGGCTCGTCGTGCTCGCTCGAGACGACGAGTCCCTTGATGTTCAGGATGATCTCGGTGACGTCTTCCTTCACACCGGGGATCGTGCTGAACTCGTGCAGCACGCCGTCGAGGCGGATGCTCGTGACAGCTGCACCCGGGATGGAGGAGAGCAGGGTGCGACGGAGGGAGTTACCGAGGGTGTAACCGAAGCCGGGCTCCAGCGGTTCGATGACGAACCGTGAACGGAACTCCGAGATGTTCTCTTCGGTGAGCGTTGGACGCTGTGCAATGAGCACTGTTGATTCCTTTCGGCTAAGTGTCCGCTATATGACACTTGCGTTTGCGTACAGGGTGGCGAGCCCGACGTTATTGAGTTTTCACGGTGCTTGCGCACCGCAGCTGAACGGCCTGAGCGGCGTGACCCCGTGGAGGAGTCACGCCGCTGGGGCTGTGGAAAGGAATCGCTACACGCGGCGACGCTTGGGCGGGCGGCAACCGTTGTGCGCCTGCGGGGTGACGTCGTTGATCGTTCCGACCTCGAGGCCAGCGGCCTGGAGCGAACGGATCGCCGTCTCGCGGCCCGAACCCGGACCCTTGACGAAGACGTCGACCTTCTTGACACCCTGCTCCTGCGCCTGGCGGGCGGCCGACTCGGCCGACAGCTGGGCTGCGAACGGAGTCGACTTGCGGGAGCCCTTGAAGCCGACGGTGCCCGACGAGGCCCAGCTCAGCACGGCACCCGACGGGTCGGTGATCGTCACGATGGTGTTGTTGAACGTCGACTTGATGTGGGCCTGGCCCACGGGGATGTTCTTCTTCTCTTTACGCCGCGGCTTGCGAGCGGCCGATTTTGGTGCTGCCATGATGTTCTCCTAAAACGTTTATGGCGATGCCGTGCTTCGGGGCCTGGACCCGGAAGTGTTGGCTATCGGGCCTTCTTCTTGCCTGCAACGGTGCGCTTCGGGCCCTTGCGGGTACGAGCGTTGGTCTTGGTGCGCTGGCCGTGCACGGGCAGGCCGCGACGGTGACGGATGCCCTGGTAGCTGCCGATCTCGACCTTGCGGCGGATGTCGGCTGCAACCTCACGGCGGAGGTCACCCTCCACCTTGTACGCGCCTTCGATGTGGTCGCGCAGGGCGACCAGCTGCTCGTCGGTGAGGTCTTTGACGCGAACGTCACCCGAGATCTCGGTGTCGGCGAGGGTCTGAAGGGCCCTCGTGCGGCCGACGCCGTAGATGTAAGTCAGTGCGACCTCCACGCGCTTGTCGCGCGGAATGTCTACTCCTGCAATACGTGCCATGGTGGCATGCTCCTGTTAGTGAGTGGAGGTGTGGGGCACGACCTGTGCTGCGGCCTCCAACCGCAGGTGTCCCCGGACGGATCCGGTTCTGGTCGTGCTTTCAATCGGTGTTCAGTGGTGGCCCTGTTTGGAAGCGCTCGCGCTTCCAAACCAATTGGCACCTGAATTATTGACCGCGGATCTGTCAACAATTCAGCCCTGGCGCTGCTTGTGCCTGGGGTTGGACTTGCAGATGACCATGACGTTGCCGTTCCGGCGAATGACTCGGCAGTGCTCGCAGATCGGCTTGACGCTGGGGTTGACCTTCATTGTTCTGTTCCTATCGCTGTCTTCGTACCCACCGAGAGCGGCGGGCCGTTACTTTCCAGCGTTCGTTACTTGTGACCGCTACTTGTAGCGATAGACGATACGACCACGGGTGAGGTCATAGGGGCTGAGCTCCACGATCACGCGGTCCTCAGGGAGGATACGGATGTAGTGCTGTCGCATCTTGCCCGAAATGTGGGCAAGAACTCTGTGTCCGTTGGTCAACTCAACACGAAACATCGCGTTGGGAAGAGCCTCGACCACTGCGCCCTCGATCTCGATGACACCGTCTTTTTTGGCCATAACTCACTGTCTGTATAAGTATTGATTACTGGTCGTGCGTGTATTGTTTCGGTGTCGTGACACCAAAGATCGAGCCTACCACAGCTTTCAGCGCTGGGACTTTCAGCGCTGGGACATCACCGATCGGAAGGTCTGCACCAGCGACTCGTAGAGCGGGTGCCCCTCGGCCATACCCGTGACCTCGCGCACCGCATCCTCGGCAGAGCTGCCGGCCAGGATCTGCTGCAGCTGCACTGATTCCGGATCGGCCGGCACGTCGAAGGTCAGTGCGGCACGGATGGCGACCAGCAGCGCCACGGGCTCGATCCCGCGCTCGGCCAACTGCGCGGCCGGCCCGATGAACCGCTCATTGCGGCTGAGCTTGCGGAGAGGTGCGCGCCCGACGCGGTCGACGGTGTCGGGAAGGTAGGGGTTCGCGAAGCGCTGGAGGTTCTTCTCCAGGTACGCCTCCTGGACGCTCGAATCGAACTCGTGCTTGGCCACGAGGAGGGACTTCGTCTCCTCGAGTACAGCCTTGACCTTCGTGAAGATGTCGGGAACCGCGATCGCCTCGGCGACAGGAGCGATTCCCTCTGCCGCACCGAAGTACGCCGTCGCAGCATGCCCGGTGTTCACCGTGAAGAGCTTCCGCTCGATGTAGGGGGCGAGGTCCGGCACGAAGTGCGCCTCGGGGATGCTCGGCAGAGCGTCTCCGAACGGGCCCGACTCGATCGCCCACTCGAAGAAGTCCTCGACGGTGACGTCGAGTCCGGCATCCGGTGCCTGTCCCGGCACGATGCGGTCGACGGCGGTGTTCGCGAAGACAGCTCGCGCCGAGACGGCGGCGAAGTCGTCACCGAGGGAGGTCTCGATGTGGCCCCGCAGAGAATCCGTCGCGTTGATCGCGTTCTCGCAGGCCATCACCTGCAGCGGCGCGTCCGATGCCGACCGGGCCTGGAGAGCCCGCCCGATCAGGGGCGCCACGAACCGCAGGATGTTCGGACCGACGGCCGTCGTCACGATGTCGGCCGACGCGATCTCGGCGACCACACCTACCTCATCGGTCGAGCTGTTCAGTGCCCGGAAGTTGTCGACCGTCCAGGTGCGGGGCAACAGTCCGACCTCGAAGACGTCATAGGTCGGCGCGGCCGCGAGTGCGTCGATGAGAGAGGCGTTGACGTCGGCGAAGACGACCTCATAGCCGGCGTTGTGCAGGATCAGGCCGACGAATCCGCGGCCGATGTTGCCTGCACCGAAGTGAACGGCCTTCATCAGTCTTCGTTCACCTGGGAGAGAAGCTCGAACACGGCTTCGTCGCTCGGTGCCTTCAGCAGCTTCTCGACCTCGTCTTCATCGCTGAAGATGAGGGCGATCTTCGAGAGGATGTCGAGGTGCCCTCCGTCTTTGCCGGCGATGCCGACGACGAAGCGCACCTCTTCACCATCCCAGTCGATGGGCTTCGAGTACCGCACGAACGAGAGCGCAGAGTCGAGGATCGCATCCTTGCCCTCGTTCGTGCCGTGCGGAATCGCGAGATAGTTGCCCATGTAGGTGGAGACAGAAGTCTCACGTTCGAGCATCGACGCCAGGTAGTCGTTCGTGACCGCACCGGCCGCGAGCAGGAGATCGTTCGCCTCGGCGATCGCGTCCTCCTTGGTCTCGGCCGTTCCGTGGATCTTGATCGAGTTCAGCGTCAATACGTCGCTCATGAGAATTCCGTCTCCTTGTCATGCGTTGTGCGGGTGAGGCGAGGCTTGCGCTTACGCCTTCTCGGTGTTGTGCTGGCGTTCGAGCAGCCCGACGATTTCGTCGTACTTCGGGCTCGACATGAAGTTGTCGACCGAGACGTGCTCGGCACTCGGGGACTGCTGCTTTGCTCGGGCGGTCAGGTCCTGGTGGGTGATGACCAGGTCGATGTCGTCGGTCAGGTTCGAGATCGCCTTGTTGACCACAGTAACGTCCGTGATGCCGGCTTTTTTGATCTTGTTGCGAAGCACGGATGCTCCCATCGCGCTCGAGCCCATTCCTGCATCGCAGGCGAACACGATGTTGTGCACGGCGGGAATGGACTGCGCCTCCTGGGCCCGGGACGCCTCTTCGGCGGACTCGGGGTCGCGGGTCGACAGGTCGGCCAGGCCGCCCGCCTCGTTCGCGAGTCCGTCTGCCTGCAGGTGGCCGAGCACCGAGCTCTGCTTGCCCTTGTTGGCCTGGGTCTGCGCGATCGCGGCGCTCAGGTCGCCGGCGTTCTCTGCAGCGAGGTCACGCTTGCGCGAGGCGCGCAGGATGACCGCGGACACGATGAACGAGACCGCAGCCGCGGCGATCACCGAGAGAATCACACCGACATAGCTGTCCGGAGCCGTCTGGAAGAGAATGGCGAAGATGGATCCGGGAGATGCCGGAGCGCGAAGTCCGGTGTTGAAAAGCACGTTCACGAACACGCCCGTCATGCCTCCGAGAATCGCCGCAATGATGATCAGCGGTTTCATGAGCACGTACGGGAAGTAGATCTCGTGGATGCCGCCGAAGAACTGGATGATGATCGCGCCCGGCGCACTCGATTTTGCAAGACCGATACCGAAAAGCGAGAAGGCGAGCAGAATACCCAGGCCGGGGCCGGGGTTCGCTTCGATGAGGAAGAGAACAGACTTGCCGGTCTCCTGCACCTGCTGAGCGCCGAGGGGGGTGAAGACCCCGTGGTTGATCGCATTGTTCAGGAACAGCACCTTGCCCGGCTCGACGAGGATGGATGCAAGCGGCAGCAGCCCCAGCGAGATGAGCCAGTTCACGGCAGTCTCGAGCGCGTTGCTCAGCACCGTGATGATCGGAGCGACCAGGAAGAAACCGATTACAGCCAGGATGGCACCGAAGATGCCTGCCGAGAAGTTGTCGACCAGCATCTCGAATCCGGGCTTGATCTTGCCCGCCCAGAGTGCGTCGATCTTCTTCATCAGGTAAGCCGCAAGGGGGCCCATGACCATCGCACCGATGAACATCGGGATGGAGCTGCCGACGATCACACCGATTGTCGCGATGACCGCTACGACCCCGCCTCGAGTGTTGTAAATCATCCGGCCGCCGGTGTTCGCGATGAGAAGGGGCAGGAGATACGTGAGCATTGCGCCGACGATCCCGATGTGGGTCGCGCCGTCCGGGCTCGGGAACCCACCGATCTCAGGTACGGAGATGCCCAGACCGGCAAGCCAACCTGTGCTGATGAACAGCGCGGTGATGAGTCCCCACGCGATGAATGCTGCAATGTTCGGCATGATCATGCCTGAAAGGAAGGTACCGAACCGCTGGACAGCTACTCGGCCTCCTCCCTTCGTGTCGGCGCCGGCGGGGGCGCCGGTCTGGGTTTGTGACGTCGTCGTCATGACCTGTCTCCTTTGTGTGCGGGGGTTTCGTGGGGGTGGGTGCTGGGGGTTCTGAGTGTCATACGGATCATTCGGATGGTGCTGTGGTGGCCTCGAGCACCGCGGCGCGGGCCTCGAAAGCCGAGTTCGCCGCCAGGGCGAGAGTGGCGAACTCCTGTGCCTGGTCGAGCGTGTAGAGCGCGAGCTCCGCACGCACGTCCGCCAGCGCGGCGGGTGGCATCGAAAGCGACGTCACCCCCAGTCCGGTGAGCACGACGGCGAGCAGCGGGTCTGCCGCCGCCTCACCGCAGACGCCGACCGGCTTGCCGAGCGTCTGGCCGGCCCGGCCGACCTCGCCGACGAGTCGGAGCACAGCCGGATGCCACGGGTCCTGGAACGCCGCAACCGAACCGAGAAGACGGTCGGCTGCGAGCGTGTACTGGGTGAGGTCGTTGGTACCGATGCTCGCGAAGTCTGCATCGGCGAGGATCCGGTCGGCGAGCAGGGCCGCCGAGGGCACCTCGACCATGACACCGAGCGTGTTCAGCCCGAGTTCGCGGCCGAGAGCCGTGAAGTACCGCGTCTCCTCGACGGTCGACACCATCGGGGCCATCACCCAGAGATCGGCCTCTGTGACGGCTGCGGCATTGGCGAGCGCCGTGAGCTGGTCGCGCAGGATCTGCTCGTTCGCACGGAGGGCCCGCAGGCCTCGGAGACCGAGCGCCGGGTTCTCCTCGTCGGAGTCGTTCAGGAAGCTGAGCGGCTTGTCCGCTCCCGCGTCGAGCGCCCGCACGACGACCTTCTTGCCGGGGAATGCCGCCAGCAGCTTGGTGTACTGCTCCTGCTGCGCCTCGACGCTCGGAGCTGCGGTCGAGTCGAGGAAGAGGAACTCGGTGCGGAAGAGTCCGACGCCCTCGGCACCCTTCGCCACGGCGTCGGCTGCGGCATCCGCGGAGCCGAGGTTCGCCAGCAGCGGCACGAGGGTTCCGTCGGCGAGCCTGCCGGCCCCGGTCGGGGCGACGGGCCGGGACTTCCGCTCGGCGAGGGTCTGCTCGGCGCGGGCCACTTCGTCGTCACTCGGGGAGGCGGTGATCGAACCCGTGCTTGCGTCGACGATGACGGTCTGCCCGTCGGTGAGTTCCCGTGCGCCTGCAGCGCCGACGATGGCCACGATCGCCTTGTCCCGGGCGAGGATGGCGGTGTGCGACGTCGGTCCGCCTTCGCTGGTGACCAGTGCGAGCACTTTGTCGAGGTCGAGCAGCGCCGTGTCGGCGGGAGCCAGGTCGCTAGCCACCAGCACGAACGCGAAGTCGGGGTCGGGGATGCCCGGCGCGGGCACACCGCGGAGGTTCGCGACGACCCGCTGCGAAACGTCGTTGAGATCGGTTGCACGCTCGGCCATGTAGCCGCCCATGCTCACCAGCAGGTCACGGAAACTCGCAAACGCCTCGAAGACAGCGCGCTCGGCGGTCAATCCGCCCTGCACTCGTGCCTCGACGTCGTCGGCCAGGGTGGGATCCTCGGCCATGAACGCCTGGGCCTCGAGGACGTCGTGCGCGGTGCCGCCTGCGCGCTCACCGCGGGCCCTGATGTCTGCAGCCGTCGCCCGGAGGGCAGCGGCTGCCCGCTCCAGCTCGGCGGCCGGAGTGAGCGTCGACGGGGTGGCCTCCGGCTCGGGCAGGGGTGCGGGCATCCGCACGACAGGGCCGATGGCCAGGCCGCGGCCGATACCTGCCCCGTGAAGCAGGGTGGTGGCGGAACTACTCGGCATCGAGGTCGCGCCCCAGCATTGCGGCGAGGTCGTCGAGGACCTGGTCGGCGTTCGCGTCGTCGGAGGAGATGGTCACCGTGTCGCCCGACTCGATACCGAGCGAGATGACGCCGAGGATGCTTGCAGCGTTCACCGCCTTGCCGTCGCCCTTGGCGATGTTCACCTTCACGCCGGACGTGGCGACAGCCTGCGTGAAGAGCGAGGCGGGGCGAGCATGCAGCCCGTGCGACGAGGCGATCTGGGCGGTGCGTTCGGTCATGAGAGGTTCTCCGTGGGTGTCGGGGCGAATGGTCGAGATTGGGGCAGGCGAGGAGGGGGCGGTCGAGAAGACAGGGTCAGAGGCGCCGAGGGTTTCGATCGCGAGGTCCAGTGCGGCCTCCTCGCCACCGGCGCCGAAGACGTCGTCGGGCAGCAGGGCGGCGGGAACGTTGTACCCGGCCGCGATCTCTGTGAGAACCGACAGCTCATCCGCAAGGTGCGGCCCGACCAGCAGGACGTCGATCCCGGGCATCCGGGAATCGATCGCAGACTGGCTCACGGCCTTCACGGTGACCTCGAATCCACGGGCCTTCGCCGCCGTGCGCATGCGATGGGCGAGAAACGTACTGGAGGCGCCCGCACCGCAGACGACAAGGATGTTCTTCACGGTTCTCGCCTCCTTGCGCGATCGTGCGGGCCGCATCCAAAAGGCCCCGGAACAGGTACTCAAGCAAGTGTGCTGAAAACGAGCCGTGTGTTCCAGCAGAAAACTTTCCGCCCCCGCGGAAAGCGCCATGAGGTTCGGCCTGTAGAGTTTCAGGCCATGAGCGACAGACGTCAACTGCTGCTCGACTTCCTCGCCGAGAACGATGGCTGGACGACGTCGAGCCAGCTCGCCGACCGTCTGGGAGTCACCACCCGCAGCGTCCGGAGTTACGTCACGGCGGCGAAGGCCGCGGCAGAACCGCTCGACATCATCTCGTCGTCGGCCGAGGGCTACCGGCTGAACCGTGAGGCCTACGCGAACTGGCTGGGCCGCCCGGATTCACCGCGTGACCGGCTGCACCACGTTGTGAGGCGCCTGAATGAGTCGACGGACGGGGTCGACGTCTACGAGCTCGCCGCCAGCCTCTTCGTGAGCGAGTCGACCATCGAAGCCGACCTCCGGAAGGTCAGGCCACTGCTCGAGGAGTCCGGTCTCATTCTGGCCCGCCAGGGCAGCCGCGTCTCGGTCCAGGGCGGCGAGGAGAACCGACGGCGACTCGTGAGCCGCATGTTCCGGGACGAGAGCGCTCGGGGCTTCATCGAGGTCGAGCGCATCCAGAAGGAGTTCGGGTCGGCCAACCTCACGGCCTTCAAGACCGACCTCCTGGCCCTGCTCGACTCCGGTGGCTACTTCGTCAACGAATTCGGTCTCGACAGCGTGCTGCTGCACGTGGCGATCGCGGTCGACCGCACCCAGAAGGACCTGGTGCTGGGGGCCGCGGATGCCGGCCCCGGGGCATCCGTGCCGCCCGCCGAACTCGGGGCGGGCATCCATCGCCTCATGCGCACCCACTTCACGGTGACACTGTCGAATGCCGACCTCGACCACCTCGTTTTGCTGCTGACGACACGGGTGATCACGCCCGGGCACGACCTGCCCGTGGAGGAGCAGACGGAAACCCTCGGGCTCACCGACGACATCGAGTTCGTGCGCCGGATCGCCCGGAAGGCCGGGCAGCAGTACCTCGTCGACCTCGACGGCGACGAGTTCGCCGTGCGTCTCGCCCTGCATGTGCGGAACCTCGTGGCGCGGGCGCGGGTGAGTTCGTACTCGCGCAACCCGATGACGCGCTCGATCAAGACGTCGTACCCGATGACCTACGAACTCGCCGTCTTCATCGCCAGCGAGATCCAGCGCAAAGAGTCCATCACGATCAACGACGACGAGATCGCGTACATCGCCCTGCACGTCGGATCCCACCTCGAACGCCAGGCCAGGCGCGAAGAGAGGGTCACGTGCACCCTGATCTTCCCGAACTACTACGACATCCACCTGATGATGCTGCGCCGGCTCGAGGAGGCTCTCGGCGAAGACGTGCGGGTCGAGAAGATCATCACCCGCACCGATGTGGACCGTTCGGAGATCACCACAGACCTCACCATCACGACGGTGCCGGCGCTCGCCCTCGGCGACAACGCGGTGCTGGTGCAGACGTTCCTGACCGACGACGACATCGACACGGTGCGGCGAGCGGTACGCCGGGTGCGCCGGCACCAGCGACGGCGGCAGCTGAAGGACGACCTGTTGCTCTACTTCAGCGAAGAACTCTTCGTGCGAAACCTGGCGGCGGCCGACGAGGTTGACATGATCACCCAGTTGGGCGACCGGATGCTCGCGCAGGGCATCATCGACCAGCCGTACATCGATGGGGCGATCGAACGCGAGCGGATGTCGTCCACCGCCTTCACCGACTCCGTCGCCGTTCCGCATTCGATGCTGATGAGCGCGAATCGCACTGCGATCGCGATCGCTGTGAACGACAGGGCCATGGACTGGGGCGAGAACCGGGTGAACGTGATCGCGCTCATCGCCTTCTCCTCGAGCGGGCGCAATTCGTTCCAGAGCATCTTCGACCAGTTCGTCGAGGTCTTCTCCGAGCGGAACGACGTGCTCCAGCTGATTCGCGGATCGACGGACTTCGCCGCGTTCATTGAGGAACTCGTGCACCTGATGGACAAATAAGCGCTAAGGGATCGGTACCGGGGTGATTCCGAGCGGCGCGAGGTCGGCCGCTCCCCCGTCCGCCGCCGTGAGCACCCAGATTCCACCGGCGTGAACCGCCACGGAGTGCTCCCAGTGGGATGACATGCTGCCATCGGCCGTGGCGACCGTCCAGTCGTCGTCACGGGTGAAGGTGTCGATGCCGCCGGCCGTCACCATCGGTTCGATGGCCACGACCAGGCCGGGCTTCACCTCGGGGCCACGGGCGCGCACCCGGTAGTTGAAGACGGGCGGCTCCTCGTGCATGCTGCGTCCGATGCCGTGCCCGATGTAGTCCGTCAGGATGCCGAACTCGCCCTGGGACTCGATGTATTCCTCGATGGTCTCGCCGACTTCGTTGAGGTGGCGGGCCGTCGCCAGCCGCGCGACGCCGTGCCAGAGCGACGCCTGCGTGACGTCGCTGAGGCGCTGCCGCTCCGCGACGACATCCGGCCGCGTCGCGTCGGGGAGCACCACGGTCATCGCGGAGTCTCCGCTCCAGCCGCCCACGTCGGCACCGGAGTCGATCGACACGATGTCGCCGGGTTGCAGCACCCGCTCCCCCGGTATACCGTGCACGACATTGTCGTTCACCGACGCGCAGACGGTGTGCCGGTAGCCGGGCACCATCTGGAAGTTCGATCGACCGCCACGGGCACGAATGGCGAGATCGGCGGCATGGTCTAGCTCGAGCGTCGTCACCCCCGGGCGGATGATCGCGCGCACCGCCTCCAGGGAGGCGAGTGTTGCGAGCCCCGGCTCGATCATCAGCCGGAGCTCGGCCGGGGTCTTGTAGATCGACTTGCGGAACGCCACAGGCGGTCTCGCCTAGTTGAGCGTGAGCACGATGCCGCGCTCGAGCAGAGCGTCGGTGATGCGCGCGGTCACAGCATCGACCGAGCCGAGGCCGTCGACCGTCACCACGAGGTCTCGGCCCTGGTAGAGGTCTATCAGAGGCGCGGTCTGCTCCTCGTACACGTCGAGGCGATGACGGATGACCTCTTCGGTGTCGTCGCTCCGGCCCTGGTCGAGCGCCCGCTTCGAGAGCCGGCTGACGATCTCGTCTGAGTCGGCCACCAGCAGCACCACCACATCGAGCGAGTGACCGCCGGCGGCGAGGATGTCGTCCAGTTCGTCGACCTGTGCGGTGGTGCGCGGGTAACCGTCGAGCAGGAACCCGCCCGCAACGTCTGCCTCGTGGAGCCTCGAGCGCACCAGGTCATTGGTGAGGCTGTCGGGAACGTATTTCCCGGCATCCATGAACTGCTTCGCCTTCAGTCCCAATTCGGTCTCCTCCGCCACGTTCGCACGGAAGATGTCACCGGTCGAGATCGCGGGCACACCGCACGCCTCCGAGAGTCGGACTGCCTGGGTGCCCTTGCCCGCACCGGGCGGTCCGATCAGGAGGAGACGTGTCATCGCAGGAGTCCTTCGTAGTGCCGCTGCTGGAGCTGGGAGTCGATCTGCTTCACCGTCTCGAGCCCGACACCGACGATGATCAGGATCGAAGCGCCACCGAACGGGAAGTTCTGGTTGGCTCCGATCAGCGAGAACGCAGCGAGCGGAATGAGCGCAATCAGACCCAGATAGACAGCACCGGGAAGCGTGATGCGGGTCAACACGTAGTCGAGGTACTCGGCCGTGGGCCTGCCGGCACGGATACCGGGGATGAACCCGCCGTACTTCTTCATGTTGTCAGCGACCTCTTCAGGGTTGAAGGTGATCGCGACGTAGAAGTAGGTGAAGCCCACGATGAGCAGGAAGTACAGCAGCATGTAGAGCGGGTGATCGCCCTTGGTCAGGTAGTTCGTGACCCAGGTCACCCATGCGGCGGGCTCCTGGCCCGCTGTCGGCTGGTTGAACTGCGCGATCAGGGCTGGCAGGTACAGCAGCGACGACGCGAAGATGACAGGTACGACGCCGGCCATGTTGACCTTGATCGGAATGTAGGTGTTGTTGCCACCGTACGTGCGCCTGCCGACCATCCGTTTCGCGTATTGCACAGGGATCCGGCGCTGCGACTGTTCGACGAACACCACTCCCGCCATGGTCGCGACGCCGATGACGAGCACGACGGCGAGGATCTCGACGCCCTGCTGCTGCCAGATCGACTGCAGCGAACCCGGGAAGCGAGCGGCGATCGAGGTGAAGATGAGGAGCGACATGCCGTTGCCAATACCGCGCTCGGTGACGAGCTCGCCCATCCACATGATGAGGCCGGTGCCGGCGGTCATGGTGATGACCATCAGCATGATGGCGTACCAGGAGCTGTCGGTGATCAGGTTGCTGCACTGGGTCGTGGTGCTGTTGCCGAACAGGGCGCCGCTTCGCGCCACGGTGATCAGCGTCGTCGACTGGAGCACGCCTAGCGCGATCGTCAGGTAACGCGTGTACTGCGTGAGCTTCGACTGCCCGGACTGACCCTCCTTGTAGAGGGTCTCGAAGTGCGGGATGACGACGCGAAGGAGCTGCACGATGATCGATGCCGTGATGTAGGGCATGATCCCGAGCGCGAAGATCGACAGCTGCAGCAGTGCCCCACCACTGAACAGGTTGACCAGTTCGTAGAGGCCCGAGGTGCTCTGGTTCGCGGCAAGACATGCCTGCACGTTTCCGAAGTTCACGAAGGGCGCAGGAATGAAGGACCCCAGCCGGAACAGCGCGATGATGCCCAGCGTGAAGAGAATTTTCCGGCGGAGATCCGGAGTACGGAAGATCCTGCCGACGGCTCTGAACAAAAAAAGGCCTCCTGCTAGGTGGATACGAGACTTCTGCGGGCAGAATCCTCAACAGGAAAGAATTCCCACACAGACTCTACTCGATACTCCTCGGGCCGAGAGGCCAAAAGGGGCGGCTGCCCGAAGGTAGCCGCCCCCGCGACGAGCGTGTTGAAGTGTTACTTGACGGAACCGCCGGCTGCAACGATCTTCTGCTCCGCAGAGCTCGAGACCTTGTCGACCGTGACGTTCAGCTTGACTGCGATGTCGCCGTTGCCGAGAACCTTGACCTTCTCGTTGTCGCGAACCGCACCCTTGGTGACGAGGTCGGCAATCGTGACGTCTCCACCGGAGGGGTAGAGCTCAGCGAGTCGGTCGAGGTTGACGACCTGGTAGTACACCTTGAACGGGTTCTTGAACCCACGCAGCTTCGGCGTGCGCATGTGCTGCGGCATCTGGCCACCCTCGAACCCGAGACGCACCTTGTAGCGTGCCTTCGTGCCCTTGGTACCACGGCCCGCGGTCTTACCCTTGGAGCCTTCACCGCGACCGACACGCTGGCGGGCCTTTTTGGCACCGGCTGCGGGACGGAGGTGGTGGACCTTCAGCACCTGCTCGCGGGCCTCGGCGGGAGCTGCGACGACCGTGGTGGTCGTTGCGGCGGCGTCGGTCGCGGCGGGAGCCTTCTTGACGGTGGCCTTCTTGGGGGCCGCTGCCTTCTTGGGAGCCGCTGCTGCAGCGGACTCGGTTGCTTCTTCAGCCATTAGTCAATCTCCTCGACTTTCACCAGGTGAGCGACGTGGCGAACGTAGCCGCGGTTCTGCGAGTTGTCCTCACGCACAACGAACTGGCCGATGCGATGAAGGCCCAGGCTACGCAGGGTGTCGCGCTGGTCTTGCTTTTCGCTGATCTTGGATTTGATCTGCGTGATCTTCAGGCTCGTAGCCATCAGGCACCTGCCTTTGCGAGACCGGCGGCCGCGTCGGCGTCTGCCTGGGCACGGAGCAGGCGTGGGGGCACGACCTGCTCGAGCGTCAGGCCACGACGTGCTGCCACGGCGCGAGGCTCTTCGAGCTGCTTGAGCGCCTCGACGGTCGCGTGAACGATGTTGATGGTGTTCGACGAACCGAGCGACTTGCTCAGAACGTCGTGGATACCGGCGCACTCCAGCACGGCGCGAACCGGACCACCGGCGATGACGCCGGTACCGGCAGCAGCGGGGCGGAGCAGGACGACGCCTGCGGCAGCCTCACCCTGAACGGGGTGCGGGATCGTGTTGGCGACGCGGGGGACGCGGAAGAAGTTCTTCTTCGCCTCCTCGACACCCTTCGAGATCGCGGTGGGCACCTCGCGGGCCTTGCCGTAGCCGACGCCGACCAGACCGTTGCCGTCACCGACGACGACGAGAGCGGTGAAGCTGAAGCGACGACCACCCTTCACCACCTTGGAGACGCGGTTGATGGTGACAACACGCTCAAGGAACTGGCTCTTGTCAGAGTCGCGCGATCCGCGGTCCTTGTTCGGGTTGCGCTCACGGCCGCCACGACGAGCCTCGCGGGGCTCGTTCTGGGCAGCGGCAGTGGTCTCGGTTGCGGGAGCCTCAGTCGCTGAGGCTTCAGTGCTCGTAGCGTCTGCCACGGTAGCTTCCTTTGCTTTTTCGTCGGTCACAGGTCCAGACCACCCTCTCGGGCGCCGTCGGCCACAGCCGCGACGCGTCCGGCGTAGCGGTTGCCGCCACGGTCGAAGACGACCGCTTCGATGCCGGCAGCCTTGGCGCGCTCGGCGACCAGTTCGCCGACCTTGTGGGCCTTTGCGGACTTGTCACCGTCGAAGACGCGCAGATCCGCTTCGAGTGTCGAAGCCGACGCGAGGGTGAAACCCTTGCTGTCGTCGACGACCTGCACGAACACGTGGCGGGCCGAACGGGTGACGACCAGGCGCGGACGCACCTCGGTGCCCTCGATCTTCTTGCGCAGGCGGTCGTGGCGACGGCCGCGTGCTGCGGCCTTGCTCTTGCCTCTAGTTCCAGTAGCCATGATTACTTACCGCTCTTTCCGGCCTTGCGACGAACGACTTCGCCGGCGTAGCGCACACCCTTGCCCTTGTAGGGCTCGGGCTTGCGCAACTTACGAATGTTGGCAGCTACTTCGCCAACAGCCTGCTTGTCGATACCGCTGACAGTGAGCTTGTTGACACCCTCCACCGTGAAGCTGATGCCCGCGGGCGGCTCGACGGTGATGGAGTGGGAGTAACCGAGAGCGAACTCGACGTTCGCGCCCTTGGCGGCAACGCGGTAACCGGTTCCGACGACCTCGAGGCCCTTGGAGTAGCCCTCGGTGACACCGATGATCTGGTTGGCGATGAGCGTGCGGGTCAGGCCGTGCAGCGAACGCGACTCGCGCTCGTCGTCGGGCCGGGTGACCAGGATCTGGCCGTCTTCGACCTTCGCCTCGATCGGGGCCTTGACGGTGAGCATGAGCTCACCCTTCGGGCCCTTGACCTGAACGAGCTGGCCGTTGATGGAGATGTCGACCCCCGCAGGGATCGGAATGGGGAGTCTGCCGATACGTGACATCAGTGATCACCAAACGTAGGCGAGGACTTCCCCACCCACGCCCTTCTTGGAAGCCTGTCGGTCGGTCAGCAGACCGGACGACGTCGAGAGGATTGCGACGCCGAGTCCACCGAGAACCGTGGGGATCTCCGTCGACTTTGCGTAGACCCGAAGGCCGGGCTTCGAAACGCGCTTGATGCCCGCGATCGAACGCTCACGGTTCGGGCCAAACTTGAGGGCGAGGGTCAGCGTCTGGCCGACCTCTGCGTCTTTGACATCCCACGAGGCGATGTAGCCCTCGCTCTTGAGGATGTCGGCGATGTGCGACTTGAGCTTGCTGTGCGGCATCGACACGGTGTCGTGGAATGCCGAGTTCGCGTTGCGCAGTCTGGTCAGCATGTCTGCGACCGGATCTGTCATTGTCATGGAAGTGGTGCCCTTCTGGCCTGGTTTCGACACCCTGTGCAAGGATGCCGACCTGTGGTCTTGGCCGGCTCAGCCGAGTTGCTGAGCCGGGGTGCTGCTGATGTTCTCTTACTGCGGTGTTGCTTTACTGCGGGAGCAGAGAACTAGGAGTTCTCTGCGGTCTTGAACGGGAAGCCGAGCGCCTTGAGCAGCGCGCGACCCTCGTCGTCGGTCTTCGCGGTGGTGACGACGGTGATGTCGAAACCACGCACGCGGTCGATCCTGTCCTGGTCGATCTCGTGGAACATCGACTGCTCGGTGAGACCGAAGGTGTAGTTGCCCGATCCGTCGAACTGGCGGTCGGAGAGACCACGGAAGTCGCGGATACGGGGAAGCGCCAGCGAGATCAGGCGGTCGAGGAACTCCCAGGCACGGTCGCCACGAAGCGTGACGTGTGCACCGATGGGCTGGCCCTCGCGCAGCTTGAACTGGGCGATCGACTTGCGGGCCTTGGTGACCTGCGGCTTCTGGCCGGTGATCGCGGTGAGGTCCTTTACGGCCCCATCGATGATCTTGCCGTCGCGGGCTGCTTCACCGACACCGGTGTTCACAACGACCTTGATGAGGCCGGGAACCTGGTGGATGTTCGTGAAACCGAAGTCCTTCTCGAGCTGGGACATGATCTCGGTCTGGTACTTCTGCTTCAGCCGGGGCTGGATTTTGCCAGCCGCGGGCGCAGTTGCAGTGTCAGTCATTACAGGTCCTTACCTGATTTCTTGGCGTAACGAATGCGAACATTCTTGGTCACGCCGTCTTTGGTGACCTGTTCGACGCGGAAACCGACACGGGTCGGCTTCTTGGTCTCAGGATCGATGAGCGCCACGTTCGACACGTGGATCGGGGCCTCGACGGTCTCGATGCCACCGGTCTTCGTGCCGCGCTGGGTCTGGCCGACGCGAACGTGCTTCTTCACGAAGTTGATGCCTTCGACGATGACGCGGTTCTTCTCGACCTGCACCTCGATGACACGACCCTGCTTGCCGCGGTCTCCGCCGCGAGCCTGGCTCTTACCGGTGATGAGCTGGACGACGTCGCCCTTTTTGATGTTCGCCATGATTAAATGACCTCCGGTGCCAGCGAGATGATCTTCATGAAGCTCTTGTCGCGCAGCTCGCGGCCGACCGGGCCGAAGACACGGGAACCACGAGGCTCCTTGTCGTTGGCGCGGAGGATGACCGCTGCGTTCTCGTCGAACTTGATGTAGGAACCGTCGACGCGACGGGTCTCTTTCTTGGTGCGCACGATGACGGCTTTGACGACGTCTCCACGCTTGACGGTGCCGCCGGGGATGGCGTCCTTGACGGTGGCGACGATGATGTCACCGAGGCCGGCGTAACGGCGTCCTGAACCACCGAGTACACGGATGGTCAGCAGCTCTTTGGCGCCGGTGTTGTCGGCGACCTTGAGCCGGGATTCCTGCTGAATCACTTCTACTCCTTACGTAAGTAAGCGCGGGGGCGCTTACTTGGCCTTTTCGAGGATCTCGACCAGGCGCCAGCGCTTGGTGGCGCTCAGCGGACGGGTCTCGGAGATGAGCACCAGGTCGCCGATGCCGGCGCTGTTGGCCTCGTCGTGCACCTTCACCTTGGAGGTGCGGCGGATGACCTTGCCGTACAGGGGGTGCTTCACGCGGTCTTCGACCTCGACGACGATGGTCTTCTGCATCTTGTCGCTCGTGACATAGCCACGACGGGTCTTGCGGTAGCCGCGCTCCTGGACGGGCGCGGCAACAGTCTCGACGGGTGCAGCTGAAGCTGCCTCAGTCTTAGCCATTACTTGGCCTCCTCGGTTGACTCGGTTTCGGTTGTCTTGGTGTCGACCTTCGCGTCGGCATCAGCTGCTTCCTCTACAGGAGCGGCCTTCGGCTTGCGGGTCTTCTTGGGTGCAGCCTCGACCGGAGCGACCTCGACCGGAGCCGGCGTGGCACGGATGCCGAGCTCACGCTCACGCACGATCGTGTAGATGCGGGCGATGTCGCGCTTGACGGCGCGGAGGCGGCCGTGGCTCTCGAGCTGGCCGGTGGCCGACTGGAAGCGCAGGTTGAACAGCTCCTCCTTGGCCTTCCTCAGCTCTTCGGCCAGGCGTGAATCTTCGAATGTGTCGAGCTCGACGGGGGTGAGCTCCTTGGAACCGATCGCCATTATGCGTCTCCCTCCTCGCGCTTGATGATGCGTGCCTTCAGAGGCAGTTTGTGGATTGCACGGGTGAGTGCTTCACGAGCGATGGTGTCACTGACACCACTGAGCTCGAAGAGCACGCGACCCGGCTTGACGTTCGCGATCCACCACTCGGGCGAACCCTTACCGGAACCCATGCGGGTCTCAGCCGGCTTCTTCGTGAGCGGGCGGTCGGGGTAGATGTTGATCCACACCTTCCCACCGCGCTTGATGTGACGGGTCATCGCGATACGAGCGGACTCGATCTGGCGGTTCGTCACATAGGCGGGCGTGAGGGCCTGGATGCCCCACTCACCGAACGACACCTCGGTGCCACCGGTCGCCTGGCCGCTACGGCCGGGGTGGTGCTGCTTGCGGTGCTTGACTCTGCGTGGAATCAACATGGTTATGCCTCAACTCCTGCTGCTGCGACGGGCGAAGCGTCAGCCTTGGGTGAATCTGCGCGAGGGGCGGCCGAGCGCGGGGGACGACGGTCGTCGCCACCGCGGCGGTCGTCGCGACGCTCGGGGCGCGATGACTTCTGGTTTGCCTGCTCGCGGGCGAGCTCCTTGTTGGTGATGTCGCCCTTGTAGATCCAGACCTTCACACCGATGCGACCGAACGTCGTACGGGCCTCGTAGAAGCCGTAGTCGATGTTGGCGCGGAGCGTGTGCAGCGGCACACGGCCTTCGCGGTAGAACTCCGAACGGCTCATCTCGGCGCCGCCGAGACGGCCGGAGACCTGGATACGCACACCCTTGACGCTCGGGAGGCGCTGTGCACCCTGCAGGCCCTTGCGCATTGCGCGGCGGAAGGCCACACGTGCGCTGAGCTGCTCGGCGATGCCCTGGGCGACCAGCTGCGCTTCGGCTTCGGGGTTCTTCACCTCGAGGATGTTCAGCTGGATCTGCTTCTTGGTGAGCTTCTCGAGGTCGGAGCGGATCCGCTCGGCCTCGGCGCCGCGGCGACCGATCACGATGCCCGGACGGGCGGTGTGGATGTCGACACGGACGCGGTCACGGGTGCGCTCGATCTCGATGCGGGCGACGCCTGCACGGTCGAGGCTCTTCGTGAGCAGGTTCCGGATCTTCACGTCTTCGGCGACGAAGTCGCTGTAACGCTGTCCTACCTTGGTGCTGTCAGAGAACCAACGCGACACGTGGTCGGTCGTGATGCCCAGACGGAAACCGTAGGGGTTTACTTTCTGGCCCATTACTTCTTCCCTGCCTTCTTGGAACCCTGAGCGGATGCTGCGACCTCATCGGGCGTCGAGAGGACGACCGTGATGTGGCTCGAGCGCTTCAGGATCTGGAATGCGCGTCCCTGTGCACGGGGCTGGAAACGCTTGAGGGTCGTACCCTCGTCGACGAAAGCCGCCGAGACGAACAGATCCTGCTCGTCGAGGTAGCTGTTGTCCTTGTCGGCCTTGACCTTCGCGTTCGCAATCGCAGACTCGACGAGCTTGTAGACAGGCTCGCTTGCGCCCTGCGGGGCGAACTTCAGGATGGCCAGGGCCTCCATGGCCTGCTTGCCGCGAATCAGGTTGACGACGCGACGAGCTTTCATGGGGGTGACGCGGATGTGACGCACGCGTGCGATCGACTCCACCATTTCTCTCCTCCTTCCGTCACCGCGTTAGCGGCGACGACCCTTCTTGTCGTCCTTCACGTGGCCGCGGAAGGTGCGTGTCGGCGAGAACTCGCCGAGCTTGTGACCGACCATGGTCTCCGTGATGAACACGGGGATGTGCTTACGACCGTCGTGGACGGCGATCGTGTGACCCAGCATTGCCGGGATGATCATCGACCGGCGTGACCAGGTCTTGATGACGTTCTTGGATCCAGCTTCGTTCTGTACGACGACCTTGCGGAGCAGGTGGTCGTCAACGAAGGGCCCCTTCTTGAGACTGCGTGGCATCTTCTCGACTCCTACTTACGCTTCTTGCCGACGTTGCGGCGACGAACGATGAGCTTGTCGCTCTCTTTGTTGATGTGGCGGGTGCGGCCCTCTTTCTGGCCCCACGGGCTGACCGGGTGACGTCCACCGGAGGTCTTGCCCTCACCACCACCGTGCGGGTGGTCGACCGGGTTCATCGCGACACCACGAACGGTGGGCCGGACGCCGAGCCAACGCTTGCGGCCGGCCTTGCCCCAGTTGATGTTCGACTGCTCGGCGTTGCCGACCTCACCGATCGTTGCGCGGCAGCGAGCATCCACGTTGCGGATCTCACCGGAGGGCAGACGGAGCTGCGCGTAGGGGCCGTCCTTTGCCACGAGGCGAACGGAGGCACCAGCGGAACGCGCCATCTTGGCGCCCCCGCCCGGCTTCAGCTCGATCGCGTGGATGACGGTACCCACGGGGATGTTCTTCAGCGGCAGGTTGTTGCCGGGCTTGATGTCAGCGCCGGCGCCCGACTCGATGATGTCGCCCTGGCTCAGCTTGTTCGGGGCGATGATGTAGCGCTTGGTGCCGTCGACGAAGTGCAGGAGCGCGATGCGAGCCGTGCGGTTCGGGTCGTACTCGATTTCGGCAACCTTGGCGTTCACGCCGTCTTTGTCATTGCGCTTGAAGTCGATGACGCGGTACTGGCGCTTGTGGCCACCACCGATGTGACGGGTCGTGATGCGGCCGGCGTTGTTACGACCACCGGTCTTGGGAAGCGGGCGGAGCAGCGACTTCTCCGGCGTGGTGCGGGTGATCTCAGCAAAGTCTGAGACCGACGAGCCACGACGACCGGGAGTGGTCGGCTTGTACTTGCGAATAGCCATGTTTTTATCCTCTGGATTCCGACTCAGCCAACAGCCGTGAAGATGTCGATGGTTCCGGACTTCAGGGTGACAATGGCACGCTTGGTGTCTTTGCGCTTTCCCAGGCCGAACTTGGTGCGACGGGTCTTGCCGATCTTGTTCATCGTGTTCACCGAAGCGACCTGCACGTTGAAGATCTTCTCGACCGCGAGCTTGATCTCGGTCTTGTTCGACGTGGGCGCCACGATGAACGTGTACTTGCCCTCGTCGATCAGTCCGTAGCTCTTCTCGGAGACGACCGGCGAGATGATGATGTCGCGGGGATCCTTGTTGTTGCCGCTCATGCTGCAACCTCCTCAGTCTTGCTCTTCGTCTTCGACGCGATGAAGCCGTCGATGGCGCCCTTGGTGAAGACGATGTCGTCGCTCACCAGAACGTCGTAGGCGTTCAGCTGGTCATAGGTCAGCACGTGCACCTCGGGGAGGTTGCGCACGCTCTTCACGGCGATGTCGTCGCCGCGCTCGATGACGACGAGCACGTGCTTGGACGTCGCGATCTTCGTCAGGAGCTCGATGGCCGTCTTCGTGGACGGGACCGGGCCGAGCGTCAGGGAGTCGACGACGTGCACGCGGCTGCCACGGGCGCGGTCGGAGAGAGAACCGAGCAGTGCTGCAGCGATCATCTTCTTCGGGGTGCGCTGGTCATAGCTGCGCGGGGTCGGGCCGTGCACGATGCCACCACCGGTCATCTGGGGGGCGCGGATCGAGCCCTGGCGGGCGCGACCGGTTCCCTTCTGCTTGAACGGCTTGCGGCCGGCACCGGAGACTTCGCCCCGGCCCTTGACCTTGTGGGTGCCCTGCCGCGCAGCGGCGAGCTGGGCCACGACGACCTGGTGGATGAGCGGCACGTTGGTGGCCACGTCGAAGAGCTCAGCGGGGAGCTCGACGGTGCCGGCCTTGTTGCCCTTGGCGTCGATGATGTCGACAGTGGTGATGTTCGCGTCAGTCATGGACTACGCCCCCTTCACTGCGGTACGGACGAATACGAGACGGCCACGGCCACCGGGAACGGCGCCCTTGACGAGGATGAGGTTCTTCTCGGCATCGACCGAGTGCACCACGAGGTTCAGTACGGTGACACGCTCGCCACCCATGCGCCCTGCCATGCGCATGCCCTTGAAGACACGGCTGGGGGTCGAGGAGGCTCCGATGGAACCGGGCTTGCGGTGGTTGCGGTGCGAACCGTGCGACGAGGAGACACCCTTGAAGTTGTGACGCTTCATGACACCGGCGAAACCCTTGCCCTTGCTGGTGCCGACGACGTCGACCTTCTTGCCGGCTTCGAACACGCCGTCGACAGTGAGTTCCTGCCCGATCGTGTACTCGGCGGCGTCAGCGGTGCGGATCTCGGTGACGTGACGGCGAGGCGTGACGCCCGCCTTGTCGAAGTGACCGGTCTCGGGCTTGTTCACCTTGCGGGGATCGATCTGGCCCGCGGCGATCTGAACGGCTTCGTAGCCGTCGACCTCGGGGGTGCGGATCTGCGTGACGACGTTCGGGGTGACCTGAACGACGGTGACGGGGATGAGACGGTTGTTCTCGTCCCACACCTGGGTCATGCCGAGCTTGATGCCGAGCAGACCTTTGGAAGTCTTGGTTGTGTTTGCCATCAGTCGTCCTACAGCTTGATCTCGATGTTGACATCGGCTGGGAGGTCGAGGCGCATCAGCGAGTCGACAGCCTTGGGCGTCGGGTCGATGATGTCGATGAGGCGCTTGTGAGTGCGCTTCTCGAAGTGCTCGAAGCTGTCCTTGTACTTGTGGGGCGAACGGATGACTGCGATCACGTTCTTCTCCGTCGGCAACGGCACGGGGCCGACCACGGTTGCTCCTGCGCGAGTGACTGTGTCGACGATCTTGCGCGCCGAACTGTCGATGACCTCGTGGTCATACGACTTAAGTCGAATGCGGATCTTCTGTCCCGCCATGTTTGACTCATCTCTCTTGTCTTGCGTCTTACGCTCGGGAGATTGTCCCTCGTCGCATTGGACGCGATTACCACTGTTGTTCTGCCAAGACCCGCCCGGACGCACAGCGGAACGCTGGGTTCTGAGGGGGTATTTCAAGCCGTGTCCTGCTACCCGCGGCCTAGCCCTACAAGATCGAGGATCTATAGCTATGCACTGCCTGGTAGTGATGCGGGCACACTTCCACCCGTATTACTGAACTATGAGAGTCTGCCACATGGAATGGCCACGTGCAACCCGGGCGTGTCGCGTCGGCGTGTCGCGTCGTTACTGGGCGAGCGCCACCTCAGGCCGCACTCGCACCCGCCAGTCGACGGCCGCGAGAACCGCGGTCAGGAGTGCCAGGATCCCGACGAGCGGGGCGATGATGTCCACGGAGACGGCCAGGCCGAGTGCGGTCGCGAGAACGCCCGCACCGATGGCTGTCACTGCCTGGAAGAGATAGGAGAACAGGTAGAGCGCCGAGAGCGTCGCTCCCCGGTGCCGGGGCTCCGTCGCACGACTGATCAGGCCGAGCCCGCCCATGAAGACGAGCGAGTAGCCGATGCCGCCGACGATGCACCAGAGCAGGAACAGGGCGATCGACCCCGTCGACGCACAGAGTTCGAGAAGGGCCAGCCCGCCCAGGGAGACCACGGCCCCCACGATCACCGCGACGTGCGAGTGGATGCGCTGCAGCACGATCGCCGTTGTGCCGATCATGACCGACGATATCGCGAGGAGCGCGCCGATCACGAGCAGGTTCGTGGTGCCGGTGAGTTCCCGGGCGATCGACGCTCCGAGGGAGAGGAAGACGGCTCCGACCGAATAGGCGACAGACACGGCAAGAGTCGCCACGACGAAGACGCCGAGAGCCGGCCTCGGCACGTGCATCGCCTGCGGGCGCCACGGGGTGGCCCGGGCATCCGGAGCCTGCAGCGGCATCACGAAGACGGCGACGAACACCACGCCGCTGAGAACCACCAACACCCCGTAGCTGAGCTGTTCGGGAAGGGGTGCGTACTGCGCCAGCGTGCCCGACACGAGCAGCGCGAGCGTGAGACCGAGGGCAGTGGATGCTGCGGTCAGCGAACTGGCCAGGCGGGGGTTCGACGAGGTGTTGTTCTCGACGAGCGAGGCGCTGGCGGCCCCGATTGCAAGCCCCGCCCCCGCGCCCTGGAGGGCGCGGCCGATGTACAGCCACGCGACATCCGGAGCCGCGATGAAGACCAGCCCCGACACGAGGATCAGGCCGACACCCATGAGCATGGCGCGGCGCCTGCCGATCGTGTCGGAGATGCTGCCGAACACGAGCAGCACGACCAGCAGCACGACGGGATAGGTCGCGAAGATCGTCGTGATCACCGTCGACGACAGTTCCCATTCGGCGGCGTAGGTCGGGTAGAGCACCGACGGGGCTCCACTCGCCCAGAGGCAGAGGGCGAGCACCGAAGCGGATGCCCAGAAGGAGCCGCGCTTCTGGAACCGGGATAGTCGAGGGGTCATCCGCCCACCCTACTCCGCTCGGTTGGAATAGTGAATCTAGGTGGGAGGACCTATCCTGATGCAGTGAGCACTCCCCCGAAGACCCCGGCCCGGCCCGCGAAGGAACACGCCTGCTCGATCCACCGCAGCCTCGACATCCTCGGGGAGAAGTGGTCGCTGCTGATCATCCGGAACGCCTTCCGGGGCCAAACGAAGTTCTCGGAGTTCCGCGACGCGCTCGGCGTGCCGAGCGACATCCTCACCGCTCGCCTGGCGACCCTCGTGGAGGCCGGCGTGCTCGAGCGACGCGCATACCGTGAGCCGGGGGCGCGCGAGCGCTCGAGCTACCACCTCACCGAACGCGGCCGCGCGCTGAAGACTGTGCTGGTCGCGCTCCAGGAATGGGGGGACTCCTACACCCCGTGGCCGGGTGGACGAGTGTCGCTGGTGCAGCGGGCAGGAACCAGCGACCACGTCGAGCTGGCGTTCGTCGACGACACGGGGGCGGCCGTCTCCCCCGACGAGGTCGCCCTCGTGCCCGGCCCCTCCGCCGGCCTCACCTGGTGAGACTCCTTCGGCTGCTGACGTCCCGCTACTCGAAGAGCAGGGCGCGGAGTTCGGACTCGGCGGACGCCAGCCGGGCGGGGTCGATGGTCAGGCCCTCGGTGTACTTGTCGACGAGGCGGGGGTCGACGTAGCTGTTCTTGGCGATGGTGGGGGTGTTGCTGAGCACCGCGGCCGCATCGCGCATGCTCTGGGCGAGCGCGCGCTTGCGCCGGTACTCCGTCGGCTGCGGGCCGGCCTTCGCGAGGCTGACCGCGGCGGCGAGCGTGCCGTGGAGGGTTCGGAAGTCCTTGGCGGTGAAGTCTCCCCCGGTCTGCTCCTTCACATAGGCGTTGATGTCGAGGGCGCCGAGCGGATGCCAGCGCCCCCGGTCATCCGGGAATGCCAGCAGGTGAGCGTTCGGGCCGCGACGTTTCAGACCCGCGACGATACGCGCCAGTTCGGCGTCACGGATGTCGGACTCCCAGGGCTGCCCGCTCTTCGCCGGGAACGCGAGGTGCACGACGTCACCCCGCACCGCGACGTGCGCGCAGAGGAGGGTCGAGAGGCCGTAGCTCCCGTGTTGCTCGGCGTAGCGCTCACTGCCGACCCGCAGCGAGCCCTGGTCGAGCATCCGGAAGGCCGTGGCAGACGCACGCTCACGGTCTGGACGCTCGTGCCGGAGATCCATCGTGACCTTCCGCCGTGCGGGCGGGAGCGACTCGGCGAGGCTCAGCGCCCTGTCGAACTTGATGCGGTCCTTCTGCTCACGCCAGGTCGGGTGGTAGATGTACTGGCGGCGGCCCGCAGCGTCGATGCCGGTGGCCTGGATGTGGCCGTTCGTATGCGGCGCGATCCAGACGTCGGTCCACGCTGGTGGAATCGCGAGGTGTTGGATACGGGCGCGAAGCTCCCCGTCGCGGAGCGTGGCACCATCGACATCCTGGTACGTGAACCCCCTGCCGGCCCGGAGCCTCCGCAACCCCCGCCCGCTCGAATCGCTCCGCCGCAACCTGACCATTCCCCGACCCTACCGCCGCCCGGGTCTGGCCCGCTCTCCCTTGACGACCGCGCTGCGGCCCTGTTGCACCCACCACACGTGAGACTCCGGCGCACAGTTGAGAGGCGCACGCGGGTCTCCCTTGCGCGTAGACGTCTCACGCTCGCCGGGCGTGAGACTCCCGCGCACGCCGGGCGGGCACGCCGACGGCGGTGAGGATGTCGCGCAGACGGGAGGGGTCTCTCAGGCCGTCGAACATCCACCGCACCACCCGGGAACCCTCGAGTCGAAGATGATCCTCTCGGATCTTCTCGGCAACGACCGCCTCACCCGGCGTCAGAGCGCCGAGATACTCGGGCTTCAGATACTTGCTCCGTCCGTCGAACTCCCCAATGATGCTGAGCTCGGGCCATTCGAAGTCCGTGTAGTAGAACCCGCCGCGCGGATTGACGTGTTGGACCTGCAGGCAGGGTTCGGGCATCCCGAACCGCTCGATCAGGAGGCGGCCCCACGTCTCTCCCGGGTTCGCCGACCCGACCCTCGACGCGCCGATCGCAGCCAGGACCCTGGACCGCCCCCTCCTCCCCACCCGGTCGCCGGCGAGTTCGAGCAGTTCACGCTGCTCAACCGTCACAGGGAGGTGACAGACCATTGGATTCAACGCGTGGTCGATCATCACCACGGCATCGAGCGTGCTGCCCGATCTGGCCACGTCGATGAGGGTGCGAGCCGGGGTGGTGATCCGGATCCCGTCCACCTCCACGACATCGTCATCAGGAAGGGCGACTCGGTGTTCTCGAACTCCAGCCCGGCTGTGCGCGCCGGATCCCGGCCGCGAGACGAGCTGGACTTCGCTCGGCCAATGACCCAATCGCGGGAACCCCCAGAACGCAGCGGCGGATTCGTAGCCGACCACCACGCCGTGACGGGTGGCGGCGACCGCGATGATTTGGGCGATATGCCGATCGCAGCTCGAAGCAGAGCGCCACTCTGCGGCGGAGGCGTAGACGCCACGGCGCACCCTGACCGCCGAACCTTGCTTTTGGGAGCGACGCAGGCTCCGATCATCCATCCTGAGAGCTCGGACGCGGTCACCCGCGAAGTCGAGATGCAGACGCCCGGCCGCCCCAACATGGTCCATAGGGAAAGGCTCGCACTCCTCTCGATCGCCCCGGGCGCCGAAGGATGACCCGGTGGACAACCCCGCAGCATCGCACAGTGTGGACGACAAGACAGGCGGGTAAAGAGGGCCGCAATTGAGACGCCCGCGGGGGCGGAGCGGGCGGAGCGGGCGGGGCCGGAGCCGGCGGAGGCAGGGGCGGGGGACGAATGAAGGGCCGCACCCCCGGAGGAGTGCGGCCCTTCATTCGGTGTCGCCCGGTGGGCGAACCAGTGGTGCTGGGACTACTTGGTGACCTTGGTCACCGTTCCGGCGCCGACGGTGCGGCCACCCTCACGGATGGCGAAGCCGAGGCCCTCCTCCATCGCGATGGGCTGGATGAGCTCAACGCTGATGTCGGTGGTGTCGCCGGGCATGACCATCTCGGTGCCCTCGGGCAGCGTGATGACGCCGGTGACGTCGGTGGTACGGAAGTAGAACTGCGGGCGGTAGTTCGTGTAGAACGGGTTGTGACGGCCACCCTCATCCTTGGAGAGGATGTAGGCGGTGCCCTCGAAGCCGGTGTGCGGGGTGACCGAACCGGGCTTGACGACGACCTGACCGCGCTCGACGTCTTCGCGCTTGGTGCCACGAAGGAGCAGACCACAGTTCTCGCCGGCCCAGGCCTCGTCGAGCTGCTTGTGGAACATCTCGATACCCGTGACCGTGGTCTTCTGCGTCGGGCGGATGCCGACGATCTCGACCTCGGAGTTGATGGCGAGGGTTCCGCGCTCTGCACGGCCGGTGACGACGGTTCCACGACCGGTGATCGTGAAGACGTCCTCGATGGGCATGAGGAACGGCTTGTCCTTGTCGCGGATCGGGTCGGGGATGGAAGCGTCCACCGCGTCCATCAGCTCTTCGATCGACTTGGTCCACTCGGGGTCGCCCTCGAGGGCCTTCAGCGCGGAGACGCGGATGACCGGAGCGTTGTCGCCGTCGAAGTTCTGGCTGGAGAGCAGCTCGCGAACCTCGAGCTCGACGAGCTCAAGGATCTCTTCGTCGTCGACAGCGTCGGACTTGTTCAGCGCGACGAGCAGGTAGGGGACGCCCACCTGGCGGGCGAGCAGAACGTGCTCACGGGTCTGAGCCATGGGGCCGTCGGTGGCGGCCACGACGAGGATCGCGCCATCCATCTGAGCCGCACCGGTGATCATGTTCTTGATGTAGTCAGCGTGACCCGGGGCGTCGACGTGGGCGTAGTGACGCTTCTCGGTCTCGTACTCGATGTGCGAGATGTTGATCGTGATACCGCGCTGCTTCTCTTCGGGCGCAGAGTCGATCTGGTCGAAGTTGAAGGTCTTGTTGTACGCCGGGTACTTGTCAGCCAGAACCTTGGAAATGGCCGCGGTGAGCGTGGTCTTTCCGTGGTCGACGTGACCGATTGTTCCGACGTTTACGTGCGGCTTAGTCCGCTCGAACTTGGCCTTGGCCACTGGGTCCTCCTCAGGACTTTCATGCTGAGCGGCCGATCGAGAGTGTCGACCGGCTGCTCAGCGGGGTGTTGATTAGTTATATTACTAGGCCCGGGAGGGGCCGGCAGGCGAGTGTGTTACTCGCCCTTGTTCTTCTGGATGATCTCGTCGGCAACTGCCTTCGGGACCTCCGCGTAGCTGTCGAACGTCATCGAGTACACAGCGCGGCCCGAGGTCTTCGACCTCAGGTCACCGACGTAACCGAACATTTCGCTCAGCGGGACGTTAGCACGGATGACCTTCACGCCGGTGGCGTCTTCCATGGACTGGATCTGGCCACGACGGGAGTTGAGGTCGCCGATGACGTCGCCCATGTACTCCTCGGGCGTACGCACCTCGACGGCCATCAGCGGCTCGAGGAGCACGGGGCTCGCCTTGCGAGCCGCCTCCTTGAACGCCATGGTGCCAGCAATCTTGAACGCCATCTCCGAAGAGTCGACGTCGTGCGCCGCGCCATCGAGCAGGATGCCCTTGACACCGACCATCGGGTAACCCGCGAGCACGCCGACCGCCATGGCTGCCTGCATTCCCTGGTCGACCGAGGGGATGTACTCGCGCGGCACGCGGCCACCGGAGACCTTGTTCTCGAACTCGTAGACCTTGTCGGCCGTCACTTCGAGCGGCTCGATCGAGATCTGGATCTTGGCGAACTGACCCGATCCACCGGTCTGCTTTTTGTGCGTGTAGTCGTGCTTGTCGACCGTGCGGCGAATCGTCTCACGGTAGGCCACCTGGGGCTTGCCCACGTTGGCCTCGACGTTGAACTCACGACGCATGCGGTCGACCAGGATGTCGAGGTGGAGCTCGCCCATTCCCTTGATGACGGTCTGGCCGGTGTCCTGGTTCTGCTCGGTGCGGAAGGTCGGATCTTCTTCGGCCAGCTTCTGGATGGCCAGGCCCAACTTCTCCTGGTCAGCCTTCGTCTTCGGCTCGATCGCGACCTCGATGACGGGCTCGGGGAACGTCATCGACTCCAGTACCACGGGGTGCGCCGGGTCGGCCAGAGTGTCACCGGTGGTGGTGTCCTTCAGGCCGATGACGGCGTAGATGTGACCGGCCGTCACGGAGGGGACCGGGTTCTCCTTGTTGGCGTGCATCTGGAAGATCTTGCCGATGCGCTCCTTCTTGCCCTTGGTCGCATTGATGATCTGCGCACCCGAGTCGACGTGACCCGAGTAGACGCGGATGTAGGTCAGGCGACCGAAGAAGGGGTGGACCGCGACCTTGAACGCCAGAGCGGCGAACGGGTCGGTCGAGTTCGCACCGCGGGAGATGATGATCTCCTCGTCACGCACGTCGTGTCCTTCGACACTCGGCACGTCGAGCGGGCTCGGCAGGTAGTCGACGACGGCATCCAGCATCGGCTGGACACCACGGTTCTTGAACGCGGAACCGCAGAGGACCGGGTAGATCTCGCTGTTGACGGTGAGCTTGCGGATGGCGGCCTTGATCTCGGCGACCGAGAAGTCGACGTCACCGGAGAGGTAACGCTCGAGCAGTTCGTCGCTGGTCTCGGCAACGACCTCGATGAGCTTCTCGCGGTACTCCGCTGCCTGCTCGGCCAGGTCGGCCGGGATCTCCTCGATCTCGTACTTCGCACCGAGCTCGACGTCACCCTTGGAGTCGCCACGCCAGGTCAGCGCGCGCATCTCGACGAGGTCGACCACACCCTCGAAGCTCGACTCAGCACCGATGGGGAGCTGGATGACGAGCGGGCGGGCGCCGAGGCGCTTGACGATCGTGTCGACGGTGAAGTAGAAGTCGGCGCCCAGCTTGTCCATCTTGTTGACGAAGCAGATGCGGGGCACGTCGTACTTGTCGGCCTGGCGCCAGACGGTCTCCGACTGGGGCTCGACGCCCTCCTTGCCATCGAAGACGGCGACGGCACCGTCGAGCACGCGGAGCGAACGCTCCACCTCGACCGTGAAGTCCACATGACCGGGCGTGTCGATGATGTTGATCTGGTTGTTGTTCCAGAAGCACGTGGTGGCAGCCGACGTGATCGTGATGCCGCGCTCCTGCTCCTGCGCCATCCAGTCCATCGTCGCTGCACCGTCGTGCACTTCACCGATCTTGTGGGTGATACCCGTGTAGAACAGGATGCGCTCAGTAGTGGTGGTCTTGCCGGCATCGATGTGGGCCATGATGCCGATGTTGCGGACCTTGTTCAGGTCGGTAAGCACGTCCTGTGCCACGGATTTCCTCCGATTGGATTGCTACGGGTGTGAGGTGCGGTGGATGCTCGGAACGAACATCCACCGCATCATGCGGGTGAGCCTGCGGCTTACCAGCGGTAGTGCGCGAAGGCCTTGTTCGACTCGGCCATCTTGTGGGTGTCTTCGCGACGCTTGACTGCAGCGCCGAGACCGTTCGACGCGTCGAGGATCTCGTTGGTGAGACGCTCGGTCATCGTCTTCTCGCGACGACCCTTCGCGTAGGTGGTGAGCCAACGAAGAGCCAGCGTGTTCGCGCGGTGAGGCTTGACCTCGACGGGAACCTGGTAGGTCGAGCCACCGACACGGCGGCTCTTGACCTCGATGGTCGGGCGCACGTTGTCGAGCGCCTTCTTGAGGGTCACGACGGCGTCGGCACCGTTCTTGGTCGACACGCCCTCGAGTGCGTCGTAGACGATGCGCTCGGCGAGACCCTTCTTGCCGTCGAGCAGGATCTTGTTGACGAGCTGGCTGACGATCGGGGCGCCGTAGACGGGGTCTGCGACGACGGGGCGCTTGGGAGCGGGTCCTTTACGAGGCATTACTTCTTCTCCATCTTCGCGCCGTAACGGCTGCGAGCCTGCTTGCGGTTCTTGACAGCCTGGGTGTCGAGGGCGCCGCGGACGATCTTGTAACGGACGCCGGGGAGGTCTTTCACACGACCGCCGCGAACGAGCACCATCGAGTGCTCCTGGAGGTTGTGGCCTTCACCGGGAATGTAGGCGGTGACCTCGGTGCCGTTGGAGAGCTTGACGCGGGCGACCTTGCGGAGAGCCGAGTTCGGCTTCTTCGGGGTGGTGGTGTACACACGGGTGCACACGCCGCGCTGCTGCGGGTTTGACTTGAGAGCAGGCGCTTTGGTCTTCGTGACCTTGCGCGAGCGGCCCTTACGGACCAACTGCTGAATGGTAGGCACTACATGACTCCTTGTGTTTACTGCACGGTGACAGCTGCTACTGATGATTAGCATTCGAACGCGTCAAAGCCTGGGCCTTGTCAGTCGAGTTCATTTGGACCTACCTGCAAACACGCGGGACCGAGGTCTCAGGCGCCTGTCGGGGGTAGGTATGCCGTGGGGGCCGAGTCTTCGGGCCGGCGGAACCGGCACCCTTCGATCGAGCCCTGCTTTGTATGATGCATGTCTGGCCCGGAACCGCCCTCCGCTGGTGGGAACCAGAGGCGGGCACAGCACGAGAGCACGACAAAGCGCACACCCCGGAAATGTTACCCGTTGTGACAGCCCGGGTCAAATGGCGGCAGGGCCTTGCACTAACCGCGATAGCCGGTGTTCTGCACCGTGAACGTCTTGCTGCGCTGCCCACCCGTACCGACCAGGGTGATCGTGTAGGTGTGGCTCTGCGCGGGGCACGCGAAGGGGATGGAGATCGACCCGCCCGGGCTCACTTCGGAGTACGGCTCGGCTCGGGCATCGGTCGTGTCGACGCCGACGAAGGCGGTCTCGGCACCGTTGCTCGACCAACTCAGCTGCACGTCGGGCGACGAGGCCGTCGAGCCGGTGGGGCCCTCACCCGGCACCGGGCAGGTGACACTGGCCGTGGCCGAACCCGACCCGAAGGCGGGCTGAGCCGCATCTCCGGCGTCGGACGGACCGGTGGCAGGGGCGCTCGGTGACGGTGCGGTCGGTGTCGGGGCGGTCGTTCGGGGCGTCGGAGGCACGCTCGGCGTCGGGGTCGGGAAGGTGGATGCTGACGCCGATGCGGGCGGGGTGGAACCCGGATTCGGGGGCGCGGCGATCGCGAACCCAATGCCGAGCGCCGCGCCGACCACCACGATGACGCCGAGCACCAGGAACGGGATCTTCTTCACTCTCTGAGCTTAGCTCATTAAGCGAAGACGATTCAGCTAGGTGGTCGGAGCGTACTGCGGCTCCCCCGTCGGGTACTGCGCCACCGGCGTCTCGGCGAGCTTCGTGTCGTACTCCTCCTGGGCGAGTGCGTTCTTCGCCTTGAGTTTGCGACCATGTGAGGCGATCCAGGCCCCTGCCCAGATCGGCACCTCGCGGGCGACCAACGCACCGGCGAGAGTGAGCGGATCCATCACGAGCGACTTCACGAAGCTGGTGATGTCCGAGCCCGACAGAGTCCACGCCTGCACGGCGAGCAGTGCTCCGAGGATCGTGGCGCCGTAGACGACGACACCGATCAGGAAGCCTCCGAGCACGTAGGCCCACCAGCCGGCACGGTTGACGATCACCACGGTGAGGATGAGGGCGAGGGCGAAGAAGATCACCGGAACGTAGAACGCCGGGCTCGCCGCGAACTGGCCCACCACGGAGACCAGTCGCGAGCCGGGCACCGAGAACGCGAGGATCGCGGCTGCCGCAGCGGCGTACACGACGGCGAAGACGAGGGCTGCGAGGAGCGAGACGAGGATGCCGAACCCGCGGTTGCTGCGGCGCTTCGGGGGCGTCAGGATCGGGACGGCGATCGCCGTGGGCGCCGCGAAGGCCGCTACGGGATAGACGCCGTTCGGGCTGACGGCGGCCGTCTCGGCGGAAGCGCCCTGTGCGGGAGCCCCTGCGGTCTGCGACACCGGTGCCGACCCGGACACCGCGGTGTCTGAGGCGGGTGGGGTGCTCTGCGAGGCCGATGCGGGCGGGACAGGAGGCGCGAAGGCGGCGGGTGGCGGGATGAACGCCGCCGCCGGGTACGCGACGGCACCGGTGTCGGCGGCCGACGCTGCGGACTCCGTGGGACTCTGCACGGCGACAGGCGCGGCAGCGGCCGGGGACTCGATCGGGCCGTCTGCAACCGGGGACTCGACAGGAACGCCCGCAACCGGGGACTCGACAGGGGCGCCCGCAGCCGGGGGCTGGACCGGCGCGCCGGTGCCCGTCACCGGAGCCGGATAGCGGGGAACTGTCTCGGGAGTCGCCGCGGGCTGCGCGTAGGCGGCCGACGCGGGTACCTCGTCTGCCGGCACGGACGAGGCAGGCGTCTGCCCACCCGGCGCCTCCCAGTGGGGCGCTGTCTCCGGCACAGCGGGCGCGTCGAAGACCTCCGAGCCCTCCGTGAGGGGTTCGGCGATCGGCGCGGGAGTCGTGGCCGGCACGAAGACCGGCTGAGCGTCGGCCGCGGGGGCCGCGTCGACCGAATCATCCGAACCGACCGACGCATCCGAACCGCCCGACGTATCCGCGCCTCCCGACGCACCGTCGGCGGGGTACTCGGCTTCCGCGTAGACGCTGTCGGCGGAGGGCTCCCCGGCGAAGGCCGGGCCCGGCGCGCCCGGGCCTGCGGGCGGCGGCCCGGCGTTCTCGACCCGGTTCGGGGCGTCGTCTTCGGTGCGGTCGTCTGTACTCATGCGCACACTTTACTCACAGTCGCGCCTCAGCTGAGGGAGGTCACGCTGCGCCGCCGGGAAATCGCGACGAGGGTGAACGCCAGGCCCAGCCCGGTCACCACGACGAGCGTCACGACGACTCCCCCAATTGCCGCTCCACCGTCGGATCCCGCACCGGTGAGGAGTCCCTGCATCCCGCGCACGGCGGCCGAGAGCGGCAGGATCGACGAGAGCGTCTGGAACCAGCCCGGGCTGAGGGCCGCGGGCACCAGGACGCCCGCAGCGGCGACCTGCAAAACGAGGAAGGCGAGCGAGAGCATCCGGCCCACCCGTCCGAACAGCGCGATGAGCCCCTGGTGCACGACGACGAAAGCGACGGAGAGACCCAGCACGAAGAGGGCGCTCCCGAGAGGGTTCGCCGAGGAGACCCCGATCAGCTGCAGCCCGACGATCACGGCGAGCGCCTGCACAACGGCAAGCCCGAGAGCCGGCAGCAGCGACTGCCTCAGGATGCGCCATCCACCCGCCGACGACGACAGCGCCTGCGCCGTGAACGGAGTCAGGAGCAGGTAGAGCGCGAACGCCCCCAACCAGAGCGCGACGGGGATCATCACCGACGCGGTCGCGACCTGGGCACTCGGCAGGGCCTGGCTGTCGGTCACGGTCGTCACCACCGGGGTGGCCACCACCGTGGCGAACGTCGCCTGCTGGTCGGCCGTGTAGCTCGGCACCGCTGCCGCCGCGGAACCGAGGCCGGACGACAGGGTGCCGACTCCCGAGGCCACGCCGGCCGTGCCCTGGACGAGCTGCGGCGCGTACCCGTTCAGCTGTTGGAGCCCGCTGGTCAGTCCCGCCGCGCCCGTGGCTGCCCCGGCGATGCCGGTCACGAGGGCCGGCATGCTGTCGGCGAGAGTGGTCGTGCCCTTCGAGATCAGGGCGTTGCCATCCTTCAACAGCGCCCCTGCCACCGCACCAGCGTCGAGCGAGAGTCCCACGTCGAGGCTTGAGAGGGCGACGTCATCGGACAATTTCTTGATGGCGGCGACCCGCGAGGCCACTTCGGCCGTCGAGAGCTTCGGCAGATCGGTCGACAGGGCGGCGATCTTCACGTTCAGCTCCAGCTGCCGCGCCTCGATGCTGTCCTGCTTCTTCGCCGTGTCGGTGATCCCGTCGGAGAGCAGCGCGCTGCCGTCGCGGGCGACACCGGCGAGTTCGGCCAGTCCGCGGGTGGCGTCGGGCAGAGGTGCGAGCGATGTCGACGCCTTCTCGAGGCCCGAACTGAGGGTCTCGGCGCCTCCGGAGAGCTTGCCGATCCCGTCGGCCATGCCCGCGCCGAGCGTCGACACCTGGCCGGCGACGGTCACGAGCTCTCCGCTCTTCTCCGCGGTGGTCGTCAGCTGGTCGTGGATGCTCGTGAACCCGCCGAGCAGTCCCTTCACGTAGCTCTGGGTCACACTCGCCGAGAGCGCCTCGTTGACGTTCGTCGCGAGTGCCGAGGCGAGCAGGGCGGCCACGTAGCTCTGAGCACCATTGGTCTTCACCTCGAGAGAGGCGGCGGCCGGACTGGTGGTACCGGTCGAGACATAGAGCTCGGAGAAGTTGCTCGGAATCGTGACGACCGCCGAATAGGCGCCCGAGTCGAGGCCCGCTGTGGCGTCGTCGGCGTTGGTGAGCTTCCAGCTGAATCCGCTGCCGGCCTGGCCGCTGATGAGCTGCGTGGTCAGGAGCTTTCCGGCGGGAACCGTCGTCTCGACACCGTTCACCAGAGTCTTGGTCGTGGCGTCGAGGTTCACAATGGCGGCCGGGAGGTTGGGCGCGCCCGTCGCCCCCTCTGCGGTGTTCGAGAAGGCGGAGACGGCGACACCCGCCACGAGCAGCGGTGTCGCAACGGCCAGCACCAGGGCGATCATCCGGGTGACGGATGATCGTGGGGCACGGTCGGCGGACTTCAGGAGTGTCGACAGCATGCTCATACGAGGGCTCCCTGTTCGGTCGGGATCGGTGCGGCAGCGAGCTGCAGGATGACGAGGGAGCGGCCCGTGAGGGACAGGGGTGCGGCCGGGGTGTCGGCGTGCCCGCCCCGGTGAGGATCGAGGATCTGCTGCGGGAACCCGGCAGCGGAGCCCTGGACGGCGCACACCAGTGTCACGTCCCGACCTGCCTGGGCGGCGACCGCGGCGAGGAGCTCGGCGACGAGCGGCGAGGGGAGGGAGCGCAGGTCGATGGCGATCAACTCGGCCGAGGAGGCCAGGGCGAGTGCGACGTCGATGCACCAGCGCGCCGGCACGCCGAGCGCGGTCAGCTGTGTGGACTGGTCGGATGCTGTGGCGGGTGCACCGGCATCTGCCACACCCGCCACCACGTCCTCCAGCACTCGCAGGTGGGCGCCGACCCGCTCGAGTTGCCTGGGCCGTTCGCCTCGCGGGGCGTCGAGCCTCACCTCGCCGAGGAGGTACTCGCCGACCGTCAGCGCAGACCCGTCGGCGTCGACCACCAGCCGGGCGCGCCGACGGAGGGCGGAAGCCTCGAACGGCTGCGGATGACCCAGCACACTGAGGTGACCGGCGAAGCGAGGGAGCCTGCCCGTCAGAGCGGCCAGCACGGCGGCCCCGGCCACATCGGCACCGAGGTGGGACTCGGCACCCGGCTCTTCGAACACCAGCGCGATCCCGCCGGACTCGACGGCGAGGTCGAACGGCTGCTGACCTGCGAGCGTGAGGGATCCGGCCGCGACCGCGTCGGTGATCGCGGGGCGCGGGACGAGTGGAGCGAGCTGCGCTTCCCGGGCGGCCTTCCGGGCAGCTTTCGCCTCGGCTGCGGCGGCTTTTGCGAGCATCCGCCTCTCGGCGGCGGCAGCTGAGCGTGTGACGGGGGCCGGGGCTTCGTCGCGGGCAGCAAGGTTGTGCGCTGTGACGTCGGTGGCAGCATCCGTGGCGCCGGCACTGCCGTCGGCGCCTCCGTCGGTGCGGGCCTCTGTGCTGGCCCCGGTGCTGGCATCGGCACCCGCGGCACCTGCACCCCGATCATCCGGAACCGGAGAGCCGTGCGCGAGCGCGGCCGCCTCGGCATCCCCCGGCCGCCAGTCGCGGGCCGCGATCAGCTCGTGCACCTTCTCGCCCTCGATGTCGACGTTCGGCAGGTGACGACCCAGCCAGGCCGGCAGGTACCAGGCGCGGGTTCCGAGCATGGCCATGACCGCGGGGATGAGGGTCATGCGCACGAGGAACGCGTCGATGAGCACGCCGACAGCCAGCGCGAAGGCGAGCGGCTGCACCGCAGCGCCCGAACCCGGAACGAACGAGGCGAAGACGCTGAACATGATGAGGGCCGCCGCGGTCACCACGCGTGCCGCTGCACTGAAACCGTCGAGAACGGATGCCCGCCCCTCGCCGGTGCGCGAGAACTCCTCGCGCATGCGGGAGACGAGGAAGACGTGGTAGTCCATCGCCAGCCCGAACAGCACGGCCATCACGAGGATCGGCATGAAGCTGATCACCGGCCCGACCTTCTGCACTCCGAGCAGGTCGGCAAGAACACCGTCATTGAAGACCAGCGTCACGACACCGAGAGAGGCGCCGACAGACAGGAGGAAGCCCAGGGTCGCACTGATCGGCACCGCCAGCGAACGGAACACCATCGTCAGCAGCACCAGGCAGAGCCCGACCACGACGAGGGCGAAGATCGGCAGGGCGTCGCCCAGCTGTGTGGAGATGTCGATCGCCACGGCGGTCTGGCCGGTGACCATGTAGGTGAAACCGTTCGCTGCCTCGAACGCAGGGGCGTCGTTGCGGAGGGTCTGGACGAGCTGTTTCGTGGCATCGGAATCGGGGCCACTCGACGGCGTCAGCGAGACGATCGCCATGTCGAGGGCGCTGTTCGGGATGACCGGGCTCACTGAGTCGACGTCGGCGATGCCGGTGAACTGCTTGCCGAGGGCATCGAGCGCAGCCTGCAGGTTCTGGGCCTCGACCGATCCGATGTCCGCAGTGATCAGCAGCGGGCCGTTGAAGCCGGGGCCGTAGCCCGCGTCGAGCAGATCGTAGGCGACACGGGCCTGGGAGCCGGGGGCCTGGTAGCCCGCATCGGGCACGGTGAGAGCGAGGTGGAGCGCCGGGAACGCCAGCGCCAGCAGGGCCAGCGGCACGATGACGACCGTGATCAGCGGTCGACGTGTGACGACCCGCACCCACCGCCTGCCGAGCGTCGGCTTCGTGCCCGGCGCGGGGTTCTGCATCTCCCGTTCGCGCCTCGCGGTTCGGGAATCGGGCCTCGGAACGAGCTTCGTGTTGAGGAGTCCGAGGATGGCGGGCAGCAGGGTGAGCGCCGCGGCGACGGCGAGCAGCACGCCGAACGCCGCACCGAGACCCATGATCGACAGGAACGGGATGTTCACCACCGACAGGCCGATCAGGGCGATGATCACGGTGATGCCGGCGAAGACAACAGCGCTGCCGGCGGTGGAGTTCGCGATGGCCACGGACTCCCGCGCCGGGACGCCGGCCGCGAGTTGGGAGCGGTGCCGCGAGACGATGAAGAGGGAATAGTCGATGCCGACCGCCAAGCCGAGCATCTGGGCGAGGATCGGCGCCGACGAGGAGATCGTCACGAAATCCGAGACGATCGTGATCGACGAGGTCGAGATGGCCACTCCGAAGATCGCGGTGATCAGGGGCATGCCGGCCGCCAGCAGCGAGCCGATGGTGATGGCCAGGATTATCAGGGCGACGACGAGGCTGCCCGCCTCCTGCGACGGGTCCGATGCGGGCTCGAGCGCCTTGACTCCCGCGTAGGCGACGGTCAGGCCGTTCTCGGCGATGCTGTCGCCCATCGACTCGAGGGCCTCGGTGTCGGCGTCGGTGAGATCAGCGGCCGGCACAGAGTAGGCGATCGAGATGTAGGCCATCGAGTTGTCGGGGGCGATCTGCGCGGCAGCGGCGGCCGCCACGGCGGGGGCACCCGAGGTGTCGAACGGATCGGTGACACTCGACTGGCCGGGCAGCGTCTTCATCTGCGCCGCCACACCGGAGATCTGCGATTCGAAGCTCCGTATGCTCTGCCCGGAGGGTGCGACGAAGATGACCTTGGAGCTGCCGCCGTTGGCTGCGGGGAACCGGCTGCCGAGCAGATCGATGGCTGTCTGCGACTGCGTTCCCGGGATCTCGACCGCAGCCGAACCCTTGCCGGGGAAGGCGAGGGCGCCGCCCACGGCGGCCACCACGATCAGCAGCCACACACCCATGACGAGGAAGTGTCTCCGGGCTGCGAACGCGCCGATCCGATACAGCAGTACAGCCATCATGGCCCCCGTCAGATGGCACCCAGCGAGGGTCATACCAGGCGATGACTTCGGAAGTCGGGGTGCTCAACGCTCAAGATAGCGGACAGCCAAGTTGAGAAGCAAAAACAGACAGCGAGGTTCACCCGAAGGTGGGGCGCGCGCCCGGCTGCGCACCATAGGCTGGTGCGGATGATTCCCCCGGTGCACCGCCGACTCCGCCTGAGCGGGCTGGCCGCGGAACTGCGCGCCGACGATCTCGGTGGCGCGGGCTTCACCCTCTACATCGGTGACGAACAGCAGTCGCACGTCTTCACGGGCGACCCCCTGGAGCTGCGGTTCGACTACCTCCGCCGCATCGCGAACCTCGCCGGCCTGCTCGCACCGGCGGGCGTTCCGCTCCGGGTGCTGCATCTCGGTGGAGGCGCCCTGACGCTGGCCCGCCACCTCGCGCTGGCCCGTCCGGGTTCGCCGCAGACCGTGATCGAATACGAGTCCGACCTGTTCGACTTCGTGACCGAGGTGGCGCCGCTGCCGCCTGGCACCGAGCTCCGGGTGATCATCGCCGACGCTCGCGAGGGGCTGCACCGCGCATCCGGAACCGACGGCTACGACCTCATTGTCGCCGACGTCTACCTCGGCTCGACGACACCGGCCCACCTGACGAGTGTGGAGTTCTACCGCGACGTCGCGGCGCTGCTCAGCACCGGCGGGGTCCTCGCCGTCAACGTGGCCGACGATGCGGGCCTGCCTGTCGCCCGGGCGGCCGCCGCGACGCTCGCGGAGGTGTTCCCGACGGTCCTGGTCGCCGGCGCGTCGGGACTCACCGACCAGCTCGACGAGGGCAACGCCGTGCTGTTCGCCTCCCGTTGGCGTGGCCTCGCCTCGCTGCAGGCCGGGCTCCAGGCGGCAGGCCCGCACCCGAGCGGACTGGTGGGTGCCGACCGCCTGGCCGCCTTCATCGGTGCTGCGCGCCCGGTGCGGGATGCTGCCGTGTCGGGTTCCCGCGCGGGGAACCGCCGCGCGCGGGTCACCGGGAAGGCTCCAGATGCCCGTGGGCGGACAGCCGAGGATGCTCCGGATGCCCATGGCTGAGCCGCACTCCCCCGGCGCCGCCGGCCCGGCCGACGGCTCCCCTCTGCCTGCCATCCCCGCGCACGCCCGGGTGGTGGTGGTCGGTGCCGGGCAGGCGGGGCTCTCGGTGGCCCACCACCTGGCGCACGGAGGTCTGGCGCCCGGTCAGGATCTGGTCGTGCTCGACCGATCCCCCGCCGCCGGGGGTGCGTGGCAGTTCCGCTGGGAGTCGTTGCGGCTCGGCACCGCCCACCGGGTCAACGATCTGCCCGGCATGCGGGAACTCGGGCTGAGCTTCGAGACCGCAGACCAGGGCCGCGCGGCGCGCGACGTGGTGGGTGAGTACTACGCGGAGTACGAGCGGCACTTCGGGCTCGCTGTGTTCCGGCCGGTGGCGGTGACGTCGGTGCGGGAGGCCGCCCGGGGCGCTCCCCGGTCGGGGTCCCTTCGCATTGACTACCTTCGCGGGGTGGGCGACGACGCGACCCGCGGCACCGTCATCGCCGACGTGCTGGTCAACGCGACCGGCACCTGGGGTGCACCGATCCGCCCGTACATCCCCGGAATCGAGACGTTCCGCGGCCGGCAGCTGAGCACCCCCGAGTACCGTTCGGCCGCCGAGTTCAGGGGCCAGCGGGTGATCGTGGTCGGCGGAGGAACCTCCGCCGTGGGCTTCGTGCTCGAGCTGGAGGGGATCGCGGCATCCACCACCTGGGTCACCCGCCGCCCGGTCGCGTTCGCGAGCGACGAGCCGGGTGAGGCGAGCGCGAGCATCGAGGGCCGGCTCGCCGCGGTCGCACAGCAGAACGACGCGGCACGGGCCGGCCGCGTGCTGCCCAGCATCATCAGCGGCACCGGCCTGCCCGCCACCGCCCGCAACCTGGGCGCGGCCCGGCGGGGCGTTCTGGTGGCGCGGCCCCCGTTCACCAGCATCGAACCGGGTGGCGTGCGCTTCGCCGACGGCAGCTTCGAGCCGGCCGACGTCATCATCTGGGCCACGGGCTTCCGGTCGGAGCTCGGCCATCTCGACACCCTGGGCCTCCGGGAGCCGGGCGGCGGAGTGGCCGCGACGGAGGGCCGGGCCGTGCGCAACCCCCGGGTGTTCCTCGCAGGCTACGGGCCGCAGGCGTCGACGATCGGCGCGAACCGTGCGGGCCGGCTGGTGGCGCTTCAGGTGCTGGAAGCGCTCAGCTGACCGTCACCGGCTCGGCGGCATCGCTCGCTCCGATGCGCCGATTGCGCACGATGCTCGACAGGAATCCCGCCCCGATGAACACGATGCCCACGAGCCCGGTGACGATGTCGGGGATGTCAGCCCTGATCGAGACGAGCAGGATGACCGCCAGCGCTCCGACCGCCCAGAGCGCTCCGTGTTCGAGGTAGACGAACTGGCTGAGGGTGCCCTGGCGCACCAGGAAGATCGTGAGCGACCGGATGAACATCGCCCCGACACCGAGCCCGATGGCGATCACGATCGGGTCTGACGTGATGGCGAAGGCGCCGATGACGCCGTCGAACGAGAAACTCGCATCCAGGACCTCGAGGTAGAGGAAGAGGAAGAACGCCGCACGCCCCACGACGACCTTGACCTGCCGACCGGGCTTGACGGGGTCGATGTCCTCGCCGCCGCCCTCCTCGGCCGTCTGCTCGAACACCTTGCCGAGGGCGGTGACGAGCAGGAACGATCCGATGCCGATCACGCCGCTCAGCAACACCGTGCCGGGGTCTTCGGCCACGAACTGGGAGACCAGCACGAGCACGATGATCGAGACGATCACGCTTGCCCCCGGAACCCGTCCGATGGTCTGCAGCACTTTCTCGACCGGCTTGATCCAGAGCACTTCGCGTTCGTCGAACATGAAGTCGAGGAACAGCATCAGCAGGAACATCCCGCCGAAACCGGCGATCGCCGGGTGAGCTGCGTTCAGGATGAAACCGTAGGTGCCCGGAACCGCCGGGTCACCCTTCTCGAACGCCAACTGCACGGCCTGCACCGGCCCGAGCCCGGCCGTCACCGCCACGACGAGGAACGGGAAGACCAGCCGCATGCCGAAGACCGCGATGATGACACCGACCGTGAGGAAGATGCGCTGCCAGGCCGCGTTCATGCGCTCGAGGATGGTGGCGTTGACCACCGCGTTGTCGAACGAGAGCGAGATCTCGAGCACGCTCAGCACCACCACAAGCACAAGGGCTGCGGGGCCGCCGTAGAGAAAACCGAGCGCGAGGCCCACCAGGAGCACGGCGAACGACCAACCGAAGTTCTTCAGCACGTGCATCCTGTCAGAGTCATCAGGCAAGTCTAGGTGCCGAACGAAGAAGGGCCCCCTCACCGAAGTGAGAGGGCCCTTCCGATCACGCTGCCAGCGCCTAGTTGTAGGTACCGGGCGTGTAGTCGTCACTCGAGAAGCTGTCGAAGTCGACGAACGACAGGTCAGCCTCCGAGAACACCGCGTCATCGGTGAAGATACGGTTCGGGTAGCGCTCGGCCTTGGCCTCCTCGGTTGCCTCAACGGTGACGTTGCGGTACTTCTGGAGTCCGGTTCCGGCCGGGATGAGCTTTCCGATGATGACGTTCTCCTTGAGCCCGACCAGCGGGTCGCTCTTGCCCTCCATGGCGGCCTGCGTGAGAACACGCGTGGTCTCCTGGAAGGAAGCGGCGGAGAGCCAGGACTCGGTCGCGAGCGAGGCCTTGGTGATACCCATGACCTCCTGGCGGGCCGAAGCGGTCTTGCGACCCTCGGTCAGCGCCTCGCGGTTGAGGATGTTGTAGCGCTGGCGGTCGACGAGCTCACCGGGGAGCAGGTCGGTGTCACCGTGGTCGACGACAGTCACCTTGCGGAGCATCTGGCGAACGATGACCTCGATGTGCTTGTCGTGGATCGGTACACCCTGCGAACGGTAGACGCCCTGCACACCGCCGACGAGGTGCTCCTGCACGGCGCGGACGCCTCGAACCCGGAGAACCTCCTTCGGGTCGATCGCACCGATGTGCAGCTGCGTTCCGAGCTCCACGTGGTCGCCGTCCTCGATGAGGAGGCTCGCACGCTTCAGCACCGGGTAGGCGATGGCCTCGTCGCCGTTGTCGGGCGTGAGGATCAGCTTGCGGCTGCGGTCGGTGTCTTCGATGGTGATGCGGCCAGCAGCTTCTGCGATGGGCGACGCACCCTTGGGGGTACGCGCTTCGAAGAGCTCCTGCACGCGGGGCAGACCCTGCGTGATGTCGTCGGCCGATGCGGAACCACCCGTGTGGAAGGTACGCATGGTCAGCTGGGTACCGGGCTCACCGATCGACTGTGCGGCGATGATGCCGACGGCCTCTCCGATGTCCACCAGCAGACCGGTGGCGAGCGAGCGGCCGTAGCAGGCAGCACACACACCGACGGCCGACTCGCAGGTCAGCACCGAGCGCACCTTGATGTTCTCAACCCCTGCCTCGACCAGCTTGTCGATCAGCACATCGCCGATGTCCTCGCCGGCCTCCGCGATGACGGTGCCCGAGGCATCCACCGCGTCAGCAGCAAGGCTCCGTGCGAACACGGAGTTCTCGACGTTCGAGTCCTTCACCAGCACACCGGCAGCGTCATGCGCCGCGATGGCCAGGTCGAGGCCCTTGGTGGTGCCGCAGTCGTCTTCACGGATGATGACATCCTGCGAGACATCCACCAGACGACGGGTGAGGTACCCGGAGTCAGCGGTACGCAGAGCGGTGTCGGCGAGTCCCTTTCGAGCACCGTGCGTCGCGATGAAGTACTCAGCAACACTGAGCCCCTCACGGTACGACGAGATGATCGGGCGAGGGATGATCTCACCCTTCGGGTTGTTCACCAGGCCTCGCATACCCGCGATGTTGCGGATCTGCAGCCAGTTACCACGAGCACCCGACGTCACCATGCGGTTGATGGTGTTGTTCGCCGGGAAGTTCGCCTGCATGGCCTCAGCGACGTCTTCGGTCGCCTTGGTCCAGATCTGGATCAATTCCTGGCGACGCTCGGCGTCGGTGGTCAGACCCTTCTCGTACTGCGTCTGCACCTTGGCGGCGAGCTTCTCGTACGTCGCAACGATCTCGCGCTTGTTCGGCGGGGTCAGAACGTCGGAGAGAGCAACGGTGACGCCTGAGCGGGTGGCCCAGTAGAAACCGGCATCCTTGATGCGGTCGAGCGCTGCAGCAACCTCGACCTTCGGGTACCGCTCGGCGAGGTCGTTGACGATGGCCGAGATCTGGCCCTTGTCTGCGACGGCTTCGACGTACGGGTAGTCGGTCGGCAGCGTCTCGTTGAAAAGCGCGCGACCGAGAGATGTCTCGACCAGCGTGACACCGGGGGCGTGGTTGCCCTCGGCCAGCACGGCGTTCTCGGGAGCTTCACCCTCAGCGAAGGTGATGTTCTCGAGGCGGATGCGCACCTTGGCGTTGAGGTCGAGGGTGCCCTGGTCCTTCGCCAGGATGGCCTCGGCAACGCTCGAGAACGCACGGCCCTCACCGACGACACCCTCGCGGAGAGTCGTCAGGTGGTGCAGGCCGATGATCATGTCCTGTGTGGGCAGGGTCACCGGGCGGCCGTCGGACGGCTTCAGGATGTTGTTCGACGCGAGCATCAGGATGCGCGCCTCGGCCTGGGCCTCCACCGACAGCGGAAGGTGCACGGCCATCTGGTCGCCGTCGAAGTCCGCGTTGAACGCGGTGCAGACGAGCGGGTGCAGCTGGATCGCCTTGCCCTCGACGAGCTGGGGCTCGAAAGCCTGGATGCCCAGTCGGTGGAGCGTGGGTGCACGGTTCAGCATCACGGGACGCTCGCGGATGATCTCCTCGAGCACATCCCACACCTGGGGACGGCTCCGCTCGACCATACGCTTCGCGGCCTTGATGTTCTGAGCGTGGCTCAGGTCGATCAGGCGCTTGATCACGAACGGCTTGAACAGCTCCAGAGCCATCTGCTTGGGCAGACCGCACTGGTGCAGCTTCAGCTGGGGGCCACCGATGATGACCGATCGGCCCGAGTAGTCCACGCGCTTGCCGAGCAGGTTCTGGCGGAAACGACCCTGCTTTCCCTTGAGCATGTCGCTCAGGGACTTCAGGGCACGGTTGCCGGTACCCGTGACGGGGCGACCACGGCGACCGTTGTCGAACAGTGCGTCGACGGCCTCCTGCAGCATCCGCTTCTCGTTGTTGACGATGATCTCGGGGGCACCGAGGTCAAGGAGACGACGAAGGCGGTTGTTGCGGTTGATCACGCGGCGGTACAGGTCGTTGAGGTCGGAGGTCGCGAAGCGGCCACCATCCAGCTGCACCATCGGGCGGAGCTCCGGCGGGATCACGGGGACCACGTCGAGAACCATCGCGGCCGGCGAGTTGCCGGTGATCAGGAACGAGTTGACGACCCGGAGGCGCTTGATGGCGCGGATCTTCTTCTGGCCCTTGCCCTCGGAGATCTGCAGGTGCAGCGTGTCAGATTCGGTCGCGAGGTCGAAGGCCTCGAGGCGCTTCTTGATCGCCTCGGCACCCATGTAGGCCTCGAAGTACTGGCCGTAGCGGTCCTGCAGCTCGTGGAACACGGAGTCTTCGGGCTTCAGCTCGCCGACCTTGAGGCTGCGGAAGTCCTCCCACACACGCTCGAGCTGGGCGATCTGCTCGTCGAAGGACTTGCGGGCCTGGCCCATCTCCTTCTCGGCGCCGTCTTTCGTACGACGCTTCTGGTCGCTCTTGGCGCCCTCTGCCTCGAGGGCAGCCAGGTCGTTCTCGAGCTTCTGGAGACGGTCGGCGATCCGGCTGTCGCGCTGGTCGCTGAGGGCCTTGATCTCGAGCCGGAGCTCGTTCTCGAGGCCGGGCATGTCTTCGTGACGGCCATCCTCGTCGACCGAGATGATCATGTAGGCCGCGAAATAGATGACCTTCTCGAGGTCCTTCGGAGCCATGTCGAGCAGGTAGCCGAGGCGGGATGGAACGCCCTTGAAGTACCAGATGTGCGTGACGGGGGCAGCGAGCTCGATGTGGCCCATGCGCTCACGGCGCACCGACGACTTCGTGACCTCGACACCGCAGCGCTCACAGACGATGCCCTTGAAGCGCACTCGCTTGTACTTGCCGCACGAGCACTCCCAGTCACGGCTCGGCCCGAAGATCTGCTCTCCGAAGAGGCCGTCCTTCTCGGGCTTCAGCGTGCGGTAGTTGATCGTCTCGGGCTTCTTGACCTCACCGTGCGACCACTTGCGGATGTCGTCAGCCGTAGCGAGACCGATCCGCAGTTCGTCAAATGTTGTAACGTCGAGCAATTTTTTCTTCTCTCCTGGAAAAACGTCAGCTAAAGAGGGGGTGAGGTTTAGATGTCATCAATCGACGAGTTCTCGAACCGCGTGGAGATGTTGATGCCGAGCTCTTCCGCAGCGCGGAACACCTCGTCATCGGTGTCGCGCAGGCTGACCGCGGTGCCGTCGGCAGACAGCACTTCCACGTTCAGGCAGAGCGACTGCATCTCCTTGATGAGCACCTTGAAGGACTCGGGAATGCCCGGCTCCTGGATGTTCTCACCCTTGACGATCGCTTCGTACACCTTCACGCGGCCGAGGATGTCATCCGACTTGATCGTCAGGAGCTCCTGCAGTGCGTATGCGGCGCCGTAGGCCTCGAGCGCCCACACTTCCATCTCACCGAAGCGCTGCCCACCGAACTGTGCCTTACCACCCAGCGGCTGCTGCGTGATCATGGAGTACGGACCGGTCGAACGAGCGTGGATCTTGTCGTCGACGAGGTGGTGGAGCTTCAGGATGTACATGTAGCCGACCGAGATGGGCTCGGGGAACGGCTCGCCGGAGCGGCCGTCGAAAAGCGTCGCCTTGCCGGTGCCGTTGATGAGACGGTCGCCGTCGCGGGTCACGAGGGTCGAGTCGAGCAGACCACCGATCTCCTCCTCGAGCGCGCCGTCGAACACCGGGGTCGCGACCTTGGTGTTCGGGGCAGCCTCGTGCGCGGCCTCAGGGAGACGGCCGGCCCACTTGTTGCTCTTGCCCTCGACCTTCCAGCCCTGCTTGGCGATCCAGCCCAAGTGGATCTCGAGAACCTGGCCGAAGTTCATCCGTCCCGGGATACCGAGCGGGTTCAGGACCACGTCGACGGGTGTGCCGTCAGCGAGGAACGGCATGTCCTCCACCGGCAGGATCTTCGCGATGACGCCCTTGTTGCCGTGGCGGCCCGCGAGCTTGTCACCCTCGGTGATCTTGCGCTTCTGGGCGATGTAGACGACCACGCGCTGGTTGACGCCGGAACCGAGCTCGTCGTCGTTCTCGGCAGAGAACTCCTTGACGGCGATGATGGTTCCGCGCTCACCGTGGGGCACCTTGAGGCTGGTGTCGCGCACTTCGCGGCTCTTCTCGTTGAAGATCGCGCGGAGCAGGCGCTCCTCGGCACTCAGCTCGGTCTCACCCTTGGGTGTGACCTTGCCGACGAGGATGTCGCCGGGGCGGACCTCTGCGCCGATCCGGATGATTCCACGCTCGTCGAGGTCGGCGAGCAGCTCCGGGCTGACGTTCGGGAGGTCACGGGTGATCTCCTCCTTGCCGAGCTTGGTGTCGCGGGCATCCACTTCGTACTCTTCGATGTGAATGCTCGACAGAGTGTCGTCCTTCACCAGGTTCTGGCTGAGGATCATCGCGTCTTCGAAGTTGTAACCCTCCCACGGCATGAACGCCACGAGGAGGTTCTTGCCGAGCGCGAGCTCACCGTTCTCGGTGGCGGGGCCATCGGCGATGACCTCTCCGACCTCGACGCGGTCACCCTCGTTGACGATGACGCGCTGGTTGTAGCTCGTGCCCTGGTTCGAGCGGTCGAACTTGCGGAGGTAGTAGGTCTCGACCCCGCCCTCGTCGAGCAGAACGGAGACGGCGTCAGCCGACACCTCCTGCACGACACCGGCGTGCTGGGTGGTGACCACGTCACCGGCGTCGACGGCCGCGAAGCCCTCCATACCGGTTCCGACCAGGGGGCTGTCGCTCATCAGGAGCGGCACGGCCTGGCGCTGCATGTTCGCACCCATGAGGGCGCGGTTCGCATCGTCGTGCTCGAGGAAGGGGATGAGGGATGTCGCGACGGAGACCATCTGGCGCGGGGAGACATCCATGTAGCCGATGTCCTCGATGGGGAAGAGGTCGACCTCTCCACCCTTCTTGCGGGCGAGCACGCGGGGCTCGGCGAAGCGGGCCTCCTTGGTGAGCGGTGCGTTGGCCTGGGCCACCACGTACTCATCCTCTTCGCTCGCGGTGAGGTAGTCGATGGTCTCCGAGACGACGCCGTCGATGACACGACGGTACGGGGTCTCGATGAAACCGAACGAGTTGATGCGGGCGAACGACGCCAGCGAACCGATCAGGCCGATGTTCGGGCCCTCAGGGGTCTCGATGGGGCACATACGGCCGTAGTGGCTGGGGTGCACATCGCGCACCTCGACGCCGGCACGCTCACGGGACAGACCACCCGGGCCGAGCGCAGACAGTCGACGCTTGTGCGTCAGGCCTGCGAGGGGGTTGTTCTGGTCCATGAACTGCGACAGCTGGGAGGTACCGAAGAACTCCTTGATCGCGGCGACGACGGGGCGCACGTTGATCAGGGTCTGCGGGGTGATCGCCTCGATGTCCTGCGTGGTCATCCGCTCTCGCACCACCCGCTCCATACGGGACAGACCCGTGCGGACCTGGTTCTGGATGAGCTCGCCGACGGCACGGATGCGACGGTTGCCGAAGTGGTCGATGTCGTCGATGTCGAGACGGATCTCCACAGCCTTGCCACCGCGGGTACCCGGGAGCGTGGTCTGGTTCTCGTGGAGGGCCACGAGGTACTTGATCGTCGCGATGATGTCGGCGTTCGTCAGAACGGAGTTCGACAGCTCGCTCTCGAGACCGAGCTTGCGGTTGATCTTGTAACGACCCACCTTCGCGAGGTCGTAGCGCTTCGGGTTGAAGTAGAAGTTGTCGAGCAGCGCACGCGCGGCCTCGGCGGCAACCTGCTCGCCCGGGCGGAGCTTCCGGTAGATGTCCTTGAGGGCTTCTTCCTTCGTCAGGATGGAGTCCTTCTCGAGGGTCGCCTCGATGGAGGAGTAGCCCTTGAACTGCTCGAGAATCTCCTCGCTCGTGAGGCCGAGGGCCTTCAGGAACACGGTGACGCTCTGCTTGCGCTTGCGGTCGATGCGTACGCCCACCTGGTCGCGCTTATCGATCTCGAACTCGAGCCATGCTCCGCGGCTCGGGATGACGCGGGCCGAGTAGATGTCCTTGTCGGAGGTCTTCTCGAGCTGGCGGTCGAAGTACACACCCGGGCTCCGGACGAGCTGGGAGACGACGACACGCTCGGTGCCGTTGATGATGAACGTTCCCTTTTCGGTCATCAGGGGGAAGTCGCCCATGAAGACGGTCTGGGTCTTGATCTCACCGGTGAGGTGGTTCATGAACTCGGCCTCGACGTAGAGCGGGGCGGCGTAGGTCTTGCCGCGCTCCTTGCACTCGTCGATGGTGTACTTCTCGGGCTCGAGGAACGGGCTCGTGAAGCTGAGCTGCATGGTCTCGCCGAGGTCTTCGATCGGGGAGATCTCCTCGAAGATCTCATCGAGGCCAGAGTGCTCAGGAAGGTCTTTACGACCCTGCTCCTTCGCTTCAGCGACGCGTGCCTTCCACACGTCGTTGCCCACGAGCCAGTCGAAGCTCTCGGTCTGCAAGGCAAGCAGATCGGGAACAGTCAGGTTGTCAGAAATTTTGGCGAACGAGAGACGCGATGCTCCGCGACCGTTCTTGGGTGTGGTGGTGGTTGCGTTGCTCGCAGCAGCCAAGGAAATAACCTCCGTGGACCCCGTCGGGTCTCAGTACTGGGTTTACTTTTGGTCGAACTCGCCAGACCCTCGAACAAAACCCGCCTGCCTTGTGATGTGCAGAGGGGTTTTGGAGTGATGCTGCGGAGTCGCCTGACGAAGACGATTCTGCAGCGCGAGCCAACCGCAATATGAAGGCATAGGAGTACTGGGAGCGCAAAGATCAACTATATGCCGTTCCCGGCCCGCTGTCCACTCGAATCTTGACCATTTTCGCGCTCTGCGGTATAACCGCGCTCCCCCGCCCGCCATTCCCCACGTCCTCTGCCTCCGTCGTGCCGGCGCCCGTGCCCGCGCCGCAATTCAGGCAGGGGCGTTCTCGGCGTTCAGATAGTGCCTCCCGGCCGCGCATGCCTGAAAAGATGGTCGGCGGGCCGGTCTCCCGACCGCCAGTGGTGGCGACGCCGCCGCACGAAGTCGAGGATCACGCGCTCCGTCTCGGGCCACTGGTGCATCACATGGTGGTAAGTGAGTCGGAGCCTCTCGATGCCGCCGGAGAAGAGCACCAGATCGCGCCTCCGGTCCGACACGAAACCGTCGGCGTTGTCGTGGTGCTCGCGCCCGTCGAGCTCGATGACCAGCCGGTCGCCGACCAAGAGGTCCACCGCGCCGACGCCACGGTGACGGACCTGCGTGCGCACCGCGATCCCGTGTGAACGCAAGCGCAGCCTTACGAGCGTCTCCAGGCCGGACTGGCTACCGCCGTCCGACCGGTCGAGCACCCGCGCGTATTTCTCACCTTGACCGGCGAACTTCCTTCGAAGATCGTGCAGAGTCAGGTCACCGATGGCCAGGTTGAGGGCCGAATCGACCAGGACGACGGCCATTTCTTCGGGAACGCACCCGACAGCGTCTCTGAGCGCGGACGGCAGCGACTCGACGACGTTGAGCACGGAGTCCGGCGACCGCCGCCAATGGATGCACGCCGACGGATGACCTTCCTCGGTAGCGCGGAGGCGGCTGGCATTGTGGCTGACTGACACATGGAGCCGAACGTCGGGAGGCACCCAGAGGCCATAGAGCACAGCGGCACTCGGGCCGGTGAGGGATCCCCCGACGCGCACTGCCGCCACGACATCGGGATGAGCATCCTGAGCTGCGTACCAGCCACGGCGAATCCGGCGGAGGGCGCCCGACTCGATCGCTCTCTCGACCTCTCGCCGCGTGAAGCCTTCGCGCCTCAACTGCGAGATGTGGCGTACTGCCTGTGTCGCGTAACGCTGCACACCCGGATCCGAATACATGGCATCGAGTGTGCGGGTCTGGGAAGCCGCGCGACCGCTCGTTCTGTCGGTCTGTGGAGAACTCGCGCTGTCCCGCCGTCTGTGGAGGAGACCTGCCAGACCGAGGCGGCGGCCCGCGGGCCGGGTGATGGCCACAGCAATAGCCGCAATTCAGGCAGCGCACGGGACGGCGTCGAGATATTGCATAGACCGGCTCGGTGCCTGAATACGGCTCCGGTGGGGGTGGGGGGCTCCGGTGGGGGCGGGGCGGCTCCTGTGGGGCGGCTCCGGTGGGGCGGGGGGCGGCTGCGGGCGGGGTAGGAGCGGTTGCGGGAGGCGAGGACGGTGACGGTGACGGTGGGAGGAAAGAGGAGGGAGCTCCGGGCCGGGCCGGGCGAGGCGGGGGGCGCTAGGGTCGGAGGGTGAGCGAGAGACAGGGGCGACGACGCGCGGAGCAGGGCGGGCATCCCAGCGTGACGCTCGGGAACGGGATGCGCGCGGTGGTCGAGGCCGACCGGCACCAGCCGGGGGCCTTCACGTTGGTGGTCGACGGCACGCCGCAGTCGCATGTGGCACTCGACGACCCGACCTACCTGGCGTTCGAGTACGTGCGACGCATCGGGCACGGGATCGACCTTGTGGCGCCGGAGGGCGAGGCGATCACAGCGCTGCACCTCGGCGGCGGAGCGTTCACGCTCCCCCGGTATGTGGCGGCGACGCGGCCCGGGTCACGGCAGCAGGTCGTCGAGCTCGAGAGCGAGCTGGTCGACTTCGTGCGGGAGCAGCTTCCGTTGCCGCAGGGCGCGCAGATCCGGGTGCGGCATGGCGACGCGCGGGAGGTGCTCGGCAAGCTGCCGCCCGGGCTGAAGGGCACGATCGACTTCCTTGTGGTGGATGTGTTCTCCGGGGCTCGCACACCGGCACACGTGACAAGTGTGGAGTTCTATACGTTGGCATCCGCGCTGATGACATCGACGGGTATCCTCGCCGCCAATGTGGCCGACGGCGCAGGACTCGCCTTCGCGCGCAGCCAGGCCGCGACGCTCTCGGCGGTATTCGCGCACGTCGCCCTGGTCGTCGACCCGCAGGTGCTGAAGTCCAGGCGGTTCGGCAATGTGGTGATGTTCGCGTCGGCTGCCCCTCTGCCGTTCGAGCGGATGCCCCGGCTGGTGGCGAGCGATCCGACCCCCTCGAAGGTCGTCGACGGCGCGGAACTGCGGGCGTTCATCCAGAGCGCGCCGGTGGTGACCGACCAGACGGCCGTGCCGTCGCCACCGCCTGCACGCAGCATCTTCCAAGTGAAACCGGGCAGTGCGGGGTAGGACCGCAGTTCCAGCCAAGAGACCGGCAGCGAGCGCCTGTGGTCGATCAGCCCGAGCGGGGACACTCCGGCCTTGAACAGCACCCTCGTGACGAGCTACTACCAGGGGACGCTCGGGCGGATCCGGGACGTGGCGGTGACCGCCGACGGCACCGGGCTTCTTCTCGTCACCAACAACACCGATGGCAGAGGTTCTCCACAGGCTGGAGACGACCGACTGGTCCGTGTTGCTCTCTCCCCCGGCACATCCTGAGCCGTAAGCTGAAGGAGAACCGAACCAGGAGCGCCCACCCTTGAGCATCATCACCGGCTACGACCCGAAGACCCTGCGCGAGACCGTCGACGTGGCCGCCGCAGAGCAGCGGCTCACCGAACTCGGCTCGCTCCGGAGCCTGTCGGCACTCAACGAGAAGCTCAGTCTGCTGCGCCTGCTCGGGCGGCTCGATGAGGCCTGGGACATCGCGAACGAAGCGCTCCGCCAGGCCCGTTTCTCGGGCGATCGCGAGCAGGGCCTGGCCGCCCGGATCCGCCGCGCCCAGGTTCAGCAGTACCAGGGCAAGCTCGTGCCGGCTCTCACCGACCTGACGATCTGCGCCGAGGAGGCGCACGGTCACGAGTGGACGGCGCTCGAGGCCACGGCCCTCCACAACCGCGGGCGGGTGCTCTTCGACCTGCGCGAATACCGGGAGGCGCTCGCGGACTTCAAGAACGCGGTCGTGCTGTGGGAGAAGGCTGGCGCCTCCATGGACCAGCTCGAGAGCTCCCTCGTGGCGATCGGCGTGGCTGAGGCGTTCCTCGGCAAGTAGCCGCCTGATGTGGTGCGGTCACCGCCTGATGTGGTGCGGTCACCGCCTCCCGCGGCGCGGCCGAGGGGACGCAGATCGCGCCAATGTGCGGGCGGTTGCGCGATGTGCGCCCCTTCGGCGGGAACGAGGGCGAGGTTCGGCGGCGATGTCGGCCGGGTGACTTAGGCTTCAGGCGTGGCAGACCTACACCGCGTGAGAACCTGGGCAGAAGCCCTCATCGCGCTGCACCTCGACAGTGATACGAACCGCGGAGATCAGACCCGCAGCGATCCGACCCGCGGCCGGTGGTCGTTCGGGTTCGACAATGCGAAGACCCGGGCCGGCCAGTGCAACTACTCCCTCAAACGGATCACGGTCTCGCGCTACCTCGCGGCGCGCTACGAAGACGACGAGATCCACCAGGTGCTGCTGCACGAGATCGCCCACGCCGTGGCCGGATCCCGGAGCGGCCACGGCCCGAAGTGGCGGGCCGTGGCGAAGGAGCTCGGCTACGAGGGCAAACGCCTGCACCAGGGAGCAATCGCCGACGAACTGGCGCCGTGGATCGGCACCTGCCCGAGCGGGCACCTGCACTACCGCTACCGGAAGCCGGCGCGGGTGCTGGCCTGCGGTGCGTGTTCTAAACGCTTCGACAGGGCCCACGTCATCCAGTGGGCGCACCGCGAGATCCCGGCCGCATCGAGGCGACCGGCCGGAACCCCGCGGTAGGCGCTGCACTCTGCGCAGCGCCCCGCGCCGGTTACTCGGTGACGTTCACTTCTTTCCAGAACGCCACGTAGTCGCTGAAGTCCTTGCCGACGCGGTCGATTCCCGACGCGTACGGTGTCGGGTAGCTCCAGGCGCGATCCTTCAGCGTCTCGTCGCCGGACTTCACACTGAAGTACTGGCACTCGCCCTTCCACGGGCATGTGTAGGGGGTTGGGCTCGTGACGAGGTAGTCCGAGTTGACGCTCGACGGCGGGAAGTACCAGTTGCCCTCGATGGCGATCAGGTCTTCTTTCGGGGCCTCAGCGATGACGGTTCCGTTGATGACAGCTTTCATGGGTGACCTCCAGATCGTTCGCGGCCTCCGATCGGCCGCTCACCACCATGCAACCACTCAGCTCTGTGAATCGATACCGCTTGCTTCGGCGATCACCTCGGCGTAGCCGGCCGCCACGAGCGCGCGCCCGTTAACGGATGCCGACAACAGGTGCCCGACCGCACGCTCGAGGCCGGTGAACGAGGCGCACGCGACCGCGGCCTCCGGCGAGGAGAAGTCGATCCCGTGCGCTGCGAGCGCGTCGATCACGGCTCCGGCGGCAAGGGTGTCTTCGACGGTGTCCTCCGCGGCAATGACTGCAACCGAGACCCGGTCGCCGGCCAGAACCTGCTGTTCGAGCATCCACCGGGCCGCGCGGGTGCGCGTTCGGAGATCGGCATGGATGACCGGCACGCCCTCGAGCGTCGGCAACACGATGGGCGCGAGCGGTCGGCCGGCGGCCGGGACGTCGGGGAGGGCATCCACCCAGACCAGCACGTCCGCCTGCCGGCCTACCGTCTCGAGCGCCCCGGCACCCCTGCCGAACCGCACCTGGTAGTGGGTCTGCGCAGCGATGGCGCGAGCCTCGGAAACGGGCTGCAGGTCGGTCTCACTCGTGTTCACCCGACAATCGTAGTGCTGTCAACAGGGCGCGGATGGGGCCGGGGTGAGTGAGACTGGGGGCATGAAGGTGATGCTGAAACTGACTCTCGACTGTTCCGTCGACGCCGCATGGCGGGCGCTGCAGAGCCCGACCGTGTTCCGGGAGGTGTCTGCGCCGCTGCTGAAGGTGGTGTCGCTCGAGGAGGGCGGCTTCAGCACGACCTGGCCCGAGGGCGAGAACCGGGTGGAGATCGAAGCGCTCGGCCTTGTTCCGATGGGCCGGCAGGTGATCGACATCGACCGCACGCGCACCCAGCACCCGGGGGTGCGCATCATCCACGACAAGGGGTACGGGGCATCGGGCGCTCTCACACTGATGAAGACGTGGGATCACCGGATGGCCGTGTCGGCCGACCCGTACGACCCGTCGAAGACGCTGTACCGCGACCGGTTGATCATCGGAGCGGGCGCGCTGACCCCGGCGATCTGGGTGAGCATGTGGGCGTTCTGGCAGATCCGCGGGATCCGGTTGCAGCAGCTCGCGCCGACGTGGTCGTTCGAGCCGAAGCATGCGGCGCCGGTCGTGGACGAGGTGGCGGACGGTGGCGCGGCATCGGCCAGGGATGGGGTGGCGGCCGGTGGCGCGGCGGCAGCCGGGGATGGCGCGTCGGGAGGGGACGAGCCCACGGCGGGAAGCGCCCCCTCGGCATCCCACGGCGGGGCGGCGCTCTGATGGCCGACGCCCGCACCGCGATCGAGACGCTCGACTGGCGCCAGCAGGTGTTCGCGCTCTATGCCGAGACGAGAAGGCTGGCGGCCGGCCCCGGCACAGCGGTCGGAGCGCACGGTACCGCCCCCGCCGTGGAGGCGCACAGCTTCTGGCGGGGAGCGCGCGACGAACTGTTCGCTACGCATCCGCAGACCCCGCTGCTGCCGGAGGACCGGGAGGGGTTCGCGGGCCTGCCCGTCGCCGACTACGACCCGGCGTGGCGGTTCGAGGTCGAACTCGTCGCACCCGAGGAGCCCGCCCGCTTCGACTTCGAGACCGGCACCGACGGGGTCGTTCCGTTCGAGCTGGTGGGCCGCACGGATGTGCCTGGCGTGGGCCTCCTCGATGTGTGGCGGCTGCAGTCCTACGGCGGTGGACTGTTCCTGCCGGTGCGGGATGCCCTGGCCGGGCGGGACGGCGGCACCTACGGAGGCGGCCGGTACCTGCTCGACACGATCAAGGGCGCGTTTCTCGGCGAAGGGGCCGCTCCTGCCTCTCTCGTGCTCGACTTCAACTTCGCGTACAACCCGTCGTGCGCCTACGACCCCGCGTGGGCGTGCCCGCTGGCCCCGGCCGGCAACCGAGTGGGTGTCGAGATCCCGGTGGGTGAGCTGTACCACTGAGGAGCTGACCGCTGACGGAGGGCAGCGGAGGGAGGCCACGGGGGAGCGGTCGCGGAGGGGCGGTTGGGAAGCCTGGAGGCAGCGGCCCGACCTGGGCGCCCGGTGTGCGCGGAAGCGCGCCACGGGTCCAATGCGCTAGACTGGAACCACTTGCGAGCGCAATCGCGCGCTCCCTGCGTCGTAGAACGCACCTCTCCGTCACGGAATGGCCCCCAGAAGGCATTCGTCACGGCGATGAATTCTCACGGCGAACGGATGTGCCCACCGGCACCTTCGCCACACTTCCACCGAAGTCCGGCCGCAATCGTGCGCCCAGCCCAGAGCTGAGGCCACGTGAGCCGGAATGAGATCGCGCAGACGCACTCCGCCAGGCACCAGAACGTGCCCGGCACGCGCAGTTCTCCGGCGGAACCGATGCCTGGAAGGCACCGAAACCCCCATGACCATTGCTCCTCCCACCACCGCGGCCGCGGCATCCGAAGCCACCGGCCCTTCGTTCAGCACCCTCGGCGTTCCCGCCCCGATCGTCGCCAAGCTGACGGCCGAGGGCATCACCAGCCCGTTCCCGATCCAGGTCGACACCCTTCCCGACACCCTGAACGGGCGCGACGTGCTCGGTCGCGGCAAGACGGGCTCGGGCAAGACACTCGCATTCTCGATCCCGATGGTCGCCCGCCTCGCCGGCGCGCTGGCCGGTGGCAAGCGTCGCCCGGGACACCCGGTCGGGCTGATCCTCGCACCGACCCGTGAGCTCGCCACCCAGATCTCGGCCGTGCTGCAGCCGCTCGCCGACGCCTACGGACTGAAGTCGACCACCATCTTCGGTGGCGTCTCGCAGGGCCGCCAGGTCACCGCGCTGAAGGCCGGCGTCGATGTCGTCGTGGCGTGCCCCGGCCGCCTCGAAGACCTCATGAAGCAGGGCTTCGTGTCGCTCGACGCAGTGGAGATCACAGTGCTCGACGAGGCCGACCACATGGCTGACCTGGGCTTCCTGCCCGTCGTGACCCGCATCATGTCGAAGACGCCCGAGCACGGCCAGCGCCTGCTCTTCTCGGCCACGCTCGACAACGGTGTGGACAAGATCGTGAACCGGTTCCTCCATAACGAGGTTCTGCACTCGGTGGATGAAGCCAACTCCCCCGTCGCGGCCATGACCCACCACGTGTTCGAGGTGCACGACGCCGAAGCGAAGACCGCTCTCGTTCGGAAGCTCGCCTCGGGTACCGGCCGCCGCATCCTCTTCATGCGCACGAAGCACCACGCCAAGAAGCTGGCACGCCAGTTGATCGACGCGGGCATCCCGGCCGTCGACCTGCACGGAAACCTGTCGCAGGTGGCCCGTGACCGCAACCTCGCCGCGTTCAGCGCCGGTGACGTGAGCGTTCTGGTGGCGACGGATGTCGCGGCCCGCGGTGTGCACGTCGACGACATCGAACTCGTGATCCACGTCGACCCGCCGGCCGAGCACAAGGCGTACCTGCACCGTTCGGGCCGCACGGCTCGGGCCGGCAGCGCGGGTGACGTCGTGACGATCATCCTGCCCGCCCAGCGGAAGGACCTCGACCAGCTCATGCGGAAGGCCGCGATCTCCGTTGCCGTCGAGCGCGTCGGTCTCGACTCGCCCTCTGTCGACGAGCTCGTCGGCGAGGTGGCTGCGTACGTCAAGCCGTCGGAGGCCCCCGTTACGCTCACCGGGGGTGGCCGTTCCGGCGGCCAGGGTGGTGGCTCGCGCGGCGGCAACGGTGGCAACGGTGGCGGTCGCGGTGGACGCGGCGGCCAGGGTGGCGGCTCGCGTGACGGCGGCGGTTCGCAGGGAGCGAACGCCCAGCGGAAGCGCGGTCTGCGTGACGGCGCTGCGGCCGGTGCCGGGGCGGGGGCCGGTTCCGACCGTCCGCGCCGCGGTGGTGCCGGTTCGGGCGGCGCGGGCGGAGCGGGCGGTGCCGGTGGCGGCGCCCGTCGCGGCGGCGGCCAGGGCGGCGGCGGTCGCGGTGGCCAGGGCGGTTCGACCACGGTGTGGTCGAGTGCCGGCGGATCGCAGACGGCTCCGCGCCCGCAGCGTTCGGCTCCGCGCCGCGCTCAGGGCTAGCCCCCTCCTCATCCCCCCTACCCCGGGCCACTCGCAGGGTCTACATGTCAGCGAAGGGACCCATATCGTTCGAACGCTCCGGCGTTGGGACGATATGGGTCCCTTTGCCGTGCAGGGCGCGAGAGGGTGGATGGGGGTGGGGTAATTTGGGGGGATGGAGACCACGAAGGTGCTGCTCGACGTCGACACGGGGGTGGACGACGCGATGGCGATCCTGTTCGCCGTCGCCCACCCCGCGATCGATCTGCTGGGGGTGAGTTGCGTGGCGGGCAACGCAGCCCTGCCGCAGGTCGTGGAGAACACGCTGAAGGTCCTCGACGCGGCCGGGGCCGGCGACATCCCGGTTGCCGCGGGAGCGACGCGCCCCCTCCTGGCGCCGGCCCGGGATGCCTCGCACGTGCACGGCTCAGACGGGCTCGGCGGCATCGAGTTGCCTCCGACGACCCGCAGGGCGGTGGCCCAGGGTTCCGTCGCGATGCTGCGTGAGCAACTGCTCGCGAGCTCCGAGCCCGTGACGATCATCGCTCTCGCGCCGCAGACGAACCTCGCGCTGTTGCTCCGTACGCATCCGGAGGTCGCGGAGAGGATCGAGCGGATCCTGTTCATGGGCGGATCCGCCAGCGTCGGGAACGCCACGCCCACCGCGGAGTTCAACGTGTGGCACGACCCCGAGGCGGCCGCGATCGTGCTCGACTCGGGCATCCAGACGTTCATGTACGGTCTCGACGTGTTCAACCGGGTGGCTGTTCCGCTCGAGACGACCGAGGCCTTGCAGACAAGCGGGAAGCGGGCCGAGCGGCTGGCGGGGGCGCTGCTCTCGCACCGCATCGGCATGGGGCCCGGCAAGCAACCCGTCTACACCGGGCTGATCGGCGACGCGGGCGCGGTGTGCGCTCTCGTGGATCCCGGTGCCCTGCGGATCGAACGGCTGCCGGTCTTCGTCGAGCTCGCCGGAGCGAGCCGCGGCCAGACGGTCGTCGACCGGCGCCAGTTTCCGGGAGAGGACCGGATGCACGGGCTGCACTCGGCCGTCGGGCTCACGGATGTCGCCCTCGAGGTGGACGCGGAACGCTACGTCGAACTGTTCCTGCGGACGGTCGCGCTGCTCGACTAGCCAGGGCGAGGGCGCCGGCGCCGGCGAGGGCAGGGGCGCCGGCGCGCGGCCGACGAGCGCAGGCGCAGGAGCGCAGGTACTGCTGGCGAGCGCAGGCGCAGGAGCGCAGGTACTGCTGGCGAGCGCAGGCGCAGGAGCGCGGGCTCTGCCGGCGAGGGCAGGTGCCGGCGCGCGCAACCGTCAGGCCAGCCGGCCCACCGACGCGAGCGCCGCGCGCAGCAGGGCGCCCCGGCCGCCTTCCATCTCTGCGTGCACAGCGTCGCTCGACGCCTCCTCGGGCGTCATCCACGTGAGTTCGAGGGCATCCTGGCGAGGGTCGCAGGTACCGGTGACCGGGATGACGTAGGCCAGCGAGACCGCGTGCTGGCGATCATCCGTGAAGGCACTGACACCCGGCATCGGAAAGTATTCGGCCACCGAGAACGGGATCGGGCTGGTGGGCAGCTGCGGGAACGCCATCGGCCCGAGGTCCTTCTCGAGGTGGCGGAACAGGGCGTCGCGCAGGGTCTCGCCGTACATCACGCGGCCCGAGACGATCGTCCGTGTCATGTTGCCGCTCGAGGAGACACGCAGCAGCACGCCCACCTCGGTGACCTGCCCGAGACCGTCGACCCGCACGGGAACCGCTTCGACGTAGAGCAACGGCAACCGCCGTCTGATCTCTTCAAGCTCCTGGTCACTCAACCAGCCGGAGTTCGGGTCAGGGGTGCGAACGCTCATGCTTCATTCTCACCCATCCCGCAAGGGTTGCCGCTCACTTGAGGCCGAACGGGGCGAGTGTCAGTGGTATCGGGGAGGATGGAGGGGTGAAGAAGCAGACGGGAACAGCGGCACGTGGCGAGGCGGAATCCAGCGTGCTCGCACGGTTCTCGCCCGCGACCCGCGAGTGGTTCGCCGGCGCCTTCGCCGCGCCGACGGAGGCGCAGATCGGGGCCTGGCAGGCCGTGTCGGAGGGTGCGCACGCCCTCGTGGTGGCGCCCACCGGGTCGGGCAAGACGCTGGCGGCCTTCCTCTGGGCGATCGACCGGCTGATCGTCGAGCCGGTGAAGTCTGCGGCGACCGCTCCGGCGGCCCCGGATGCGGCGGCTCGCCGATCGCGTGCGCGATCCGCCACGCCGACCAGCGGCGGGGCAACTCCGGCGGTCGCGAAAGAGACACCCGTCGGCACCCGCGTGCTCTACATCTCGCCGCTGAAGGCCCTCGCCGTCGACGTAGAGCGGAACCTCCGCGCCCCGCTCGTGGGCGTCACGCAGACCGCGAAACGCCTCGGTACGACGCCGCCGGCCGTGACCGTGGGGGTGCGTTCGGGCGACACGACAGCGAGTGACCGTCGCACCATGATCAAGAATCCGCCCGACATCCTGATCACCACGCCCGAGTCGCTCTTCCTGATGCTCACGTCTGCGGCCCGGGAGACGCTGTCGGATGTGCAGACGGTGATCATCGACGAAGTGCATGCGGTCGCCGCCACGAAGCGCGGCGCGCACCTCGCCGTGAGCCTCGAGCGGTTGGATGCCCTGCTGGAGCGCCCGGCGCAGCGCATCGGTCTGTCCGCCACTGTTCGCCCGCCGGAGGAGGTGGCGAGGTTCCTGGCCGGCGGAGTGCCGGTGACGATCGTCGCGCCTGTCTCGACGAAGAAGTTCGACCTGCGGGTCGTGGTGCCGGTCGAGGACATGAGCGACCTCGGTGCCGCCCCGGCGCTCGAGGGTTCCGCCGCAGCCGCGACACCTCAGCAGGGCTCGATCTGGCCGCACGTCGAGGAGAGCATCGTCGACAGGGTGCTGAAGCACCGCTCGTCGATCGTGTTCGCGAACTCCCGAAGACTCGCCGAGCGACTGACAGCACGACTGAACGAGATCTACGCCGAGCGTCAGGGTCTCGACGTCGACGACGACGGGTTCGTGCAGCGTGTCGAGGGCGCGGGTTCGGAGGCGACATCCACCGCCCAGCGTCCGGTGCAACCGCCCGCCCAGGTGATGGCGCAGAGCGGCCAGACTGGCGGCGCCCTGCCGCTGCTCGCCCGCGCGCACCACGGCTCGGTGAGCAAGGAGCAGCGGGCGATCATCGAGGACGACCTGAAGAGTGGGCGGCTCCGCTGTGTGGTTGCGACGTCGAGCCTCGAACTCGGCATCGACATGGGCGCGGTCGACCTCGTGGTGCAGGTCGAGTCCCCGCCGTCGGTGGCGAGCGGACTGCAGCGTGTCGGGCGGGCCGGGCACCAGGTCGGGGAGGTCTCGCGCGGGGTCATCTACCCGAAGCACAGGGCCGACCTCATCCACTCGGCCGTCGCGGCCGACCGCATGACGAAGGGGCTCATCGAGACGCTCAGCGTTCCGAAGAACCCCCTCGACATCCTCGCCCAGCAGACGGTGGCTGCGTGCGCGCTCGAGTCGATCGACGTCGAGGAGTGGTTCGACCAGGTCAAGCGGAGCGCTCCGTTCAATGCGCTCCCCCGTTCGGCCTACGAGGCCACGCTCGACCTGCTGGCCGGGCGCTATCCCTCCGACGAGTTCGCCGAGCTCCGCCCGCGCATCGTGTGGGATCGCGACGCCGGAACGATCACCGGCCGGCCGGGCGCCCAGCGGCTCGCCGTCACCAGCGGCGGAACGATTCCCGACCGCGGCCTGTTCGGCGTGTTCATGGTCGGCGAGAAGGCGTCGCGTGTCGGTGAACTCGACGAGGAGATGGTCTACGAGTCGCGCGTCGGCGACGTGTTCGCCCTGGGGGCGACGAGCTGGCGCATCCAGGAGATCACGCACGACCAGGTGCGCGTGACTCCGGCGTTCGGCGAGCCGGGCCGGCTTCCGTTCTGGCGCGGAGACGGGCTCGGGCGACCCGCTGAGCTCGGCCGCGCGATCGGGGCGTTCACACGGGCTGTGGGCGGAGCCACCGAGGCGCGCGCCCTGGAGCTGGCCCGCTCGGCCGGCCTCGACGAGAACGCGGCGACGAACCTCGTGACGTTCGTCGCCGAACAGCGCGAGTCGACCGGGCACGTGCCGAGCGACCAGACGCTCGTGGTCGAGCGGTTCCGTGATGAGCTCGGGGACTGGCGCGTCATCCTGCACTCCCCCTACGGGATGCAGGTGCATTCGCCGTGGGCGTTGGCCATCGGGGCGCGCATCCGCGAGCGGTTCGGGGTCGACGGCGGGGTCGTGGCGAGCGACGACGGCATCGTGGTGCGACTGCCCGACACCGAGAGCGAGCCGCCCGGCGCCGACCTGTTCGTGTTCGATGCCGACGAGTTCGAACTGCTCGTGACCACCGAGGTGGGAGGGTCGGCACTGTTCGCGTCGAGGTTCCGGGAGAGCGCGGCGCGGGCGCTGCTGCTGCCCCGGCAGAACCCCGGCAAGCGGTCGCCGCTCTGGCAGCAGCGGCAGCGGTCGGCGGCGCTGCTGGAGGTCGCCCGGCGGTATCCGACGTTCCCGATCATCCTCGAGACCGTTCGTGAGTGCCTGCAAGACGTCTACGACCTGCCCTCGCTGAAGGCGCTGGCCAGGGAGATCGAGAGCCGGCGCATCCGCATCATCGAGACAGAGACGCCCGAGCCGTCGCCGTTCGCACGGTCGCTGCTGTTCGGATATGTGGCCTCGTTCGTATACGAGGGCGACAGCCCCCTGGCCGAGCGCCGGGCCGCAGCGCTGTCGCTCGACCCGACACTGCTGGCCGAACTGCTGGGGCGTGCGGAGCTCCGCGAGCTGCTCGACCCCGGCGTCATCGAGCAGACCGAGCGCGAACTGCAGCGGGTCGCTTCGGGGCGGCAGGCGACGGGTGTCGAAGGGGTCGCCGACCTGGTGCGGATGCTCGGGCCACTCAGCATCGACGAACTCGCTGAGCGATTGACCGACGGGGACTCCGCCTCTCTGCATGTGGCCGCGCTGCTCGACGCCCGGCGGGTGCTGGCGGTGACGATCGCGGGTGACGCCCGGTTCGCGGCCATCGAAGACGCGAGCCGGCTGCGGGATGCCCTCGGCGTGCCGATTCCGTTCGGTGTGCCCGACGCGTTCATCGAGCCGGTGGAAGATCCGCTCGGCGACCTGGTCGGGCGATACGCGCGCACGCACGGGCCGTTCACGGCGCCGGAGGTGGGCGTGCGGCTCGGTCTCGGGTCGGCGGTGGTGCACGAGACGCTGAAGCGGCTCGAGGCGGCGCGGCGGGTGGTGGAGGGTGAGTTCCGGCCGACCGGGGTGCCGGGGGCGCGGGGGGCTGGCGGTGCGGGTGTTGTCGGCGCGGGTGTTGTCGACGGAGCCGACGGTGGCGGCCGTGCTGCCGGAGGCGTCGGCTCTCGCGGGGAGGCTGCGGAGGTCATCCCGCTCACGCCTGAGTTCTCGCGGTTCGCTCACGCTGCCGCGTCGAGCGAGTGGTGCGATAACGAGGTACTGCGGCGACTCCGCAGTCGTTCGCTCGCCGCCCTGCGGCACGAGGTCGAGCCTGTCGATGCCGCGGCGTTCGGCCGTTTCCTGCCGGTCTGGCAGCACGTCGGAGCAAACCTCCGAGGGGTGGACGGCGTTCTCACCGTCATCGAGCAGCTCGCTGGGGTGCCCGTGCCCGCCTCTGCCTGGGAGACGCTCGTGCTCCCCTCCCGCGTGCGCGATTACAGCCCCGCGATGCTCGATGAGCTGACGGCGGCGGGCGAGATCGTCTGGTCGGGCAGCGGATCCTTGGCCGGCAGCGACGGCTGGGTTTCACTGCACCTGGCCGACACGGTGCGCGTCACCCTGCCCGAGATGCCCGAACTCGAGCCGAGCGACCTGCAGTCCGCCGTGCTGAAGACACTGGCCGGTGGCGGGGCGTACTTCTTCCGGAACCTGTCCGACGCAGTCGCCGACGAGCTGGGCAGCGCGGCCGAGAAGGCGCGGGTCGAGGCGGCCGAGAGTGCCGCCGACGCGCAGCGCGCCCTGGCGGAGTCGCTCCGGCCGAAGAATCCGCGGCGTACGCCGAAGTCGGGCATCGGGTCAGGTGGGACCGGCGCTGGTGGGTCAGACGGCGGCGAGCTCGTGGCTGCGGCCGTGGGCGCCAGCCCCGTGCATCCGGTGCCCGCCGCCCTGCCCGGCGCGGGATTCTTCACCGACGAGCAACTCGTGACCGCATTGTGGGATCTCGTCTGGGCCGGCCGCATCACGAACGACACCCTCGCGCCGCTCCGCACGCTCACAGGCGGAGGCGCGTCGGCGCACACCGTCAAGCGCTCTGCACCGCGGGCGCGCATGTACCGGGGGCGCGCGTACTCGCGACCGACGATGGCCACCCGGGTGGGGCCTCCGACGGCCGGTGGGCGCTGGTCGATGCTTCCGCGAGCGGAGCGGGATGCGACGCTGCGCGCCCACGCGACCGCCGAGTTCCTGCTCGACCGGTACGGCGTGGTCACCCGAGGGTCCGTGATGAGCGAACACCAGCCCGGCGGCTTCGCGCTCACCTACCGCGTTCTCAGCCAGTTCGAGGAGACCGGGCGCTGCCGGCGCGGCTACTTCATCGAGGGCCTCGGCGCCTCGCAGTTCGCAACCGGAGGCACCGTCGACCGACTGCGTGCCTTCTCGGCCGACATCCTGCGCGACCAGCGCGGTGAGTCCGGCGACGCGGCTTCTGCGAGCAGCGGAGGTACAGGAGGCGGGATGCTCGGCCACGACCCGCGCGCGCCAATGGCGTCCGAGGCAGGGCGGACCGCCCGCGCGAGCGAACGCACACGGGCGCTGACACTCGCCGCCACCGACCCCGCGAATCCGTACGGCGCAGCGCTGCCCTGGCCGCAGGGCGAAGGGCACCGCCCGGGACGGAAGGCCGGCGCACTGGTGGTGCTCGTCGACGGGGAGCTGGCGCTCTACGTCGAACGCGGAGGCAAGACCGTGCTGGCGTTCATCGAGAACGAGGAGGCGCTCATCGAGGCAGCCGACTCACTCGCCCAGACGGTGGTGTCGGGGCGGGTCGACAAGCTCACGATCGAGAAGATCAACGGCGAATTCTCGGTGGGGACATCAGTGGGCCGGATGCTCGAGGTCTCCGGATTCAGCAACACCCCCAGAGGGCTGAGGTTGCGGAGTGCCTGAGGGCGACACCGTCTACCGCACGGCGGAGCATCTGAACGCGGTGCTCGCCGGTACGGTGCTGACCGGCTGCGACATCCGCGTTCCGAAGTTCGCGACCGTCGACCTGACCGGCAAGACCGTGGACGACGTGGTGAGCCGCGGCAAGCACCTGCTAATGCGGGTCGGGGAGTTCAGCATCCACTCGCATCTGAAGATGGAAGGCACCTGGCACCTCTACCGGCAGGGAACCCGCTGGCGGAAGCCGGCGTGGAAGGCGCGCGCGATCCTGTCGAACGCGGAATGGACGGCCGTCGGCTTCGAACTCGGGCTCGTCGAGGTGCTGCCGCGGGACCGCGAGGACGAGGCCGTCGGATACCTCGGGCCCGACCTGCTCGGGCCGGAATGGGATGCGGCTGAGGCCGAGCGACGACTCGCGAGCGACCCTGCCCGCGAGATCGACGTCGCCCTGCTCGACCAGCGGAACCTCGCCGGGCTCGGAAACGTGTACGCCAACGAGCTGTGCTTCCTGCGCGGGGTGCTGCCCACACGGCCCGTCGGCGAGGTGCCGAAGCTCGACGCGGTCGTCGGGCTCGCATCCCGCCTCATTCTTGCCAACCGCGACCGCGTGGAGCGCACGACCACGGGCGACCTCCGGCCGGGGAAGCAGGTCTGGGTCTACAACCGGGCAGGCCAGCCGTGCCGGCGGTGCGGTACGACGATCCTGAACGGCAAGCTCGGAGCCACGGAACTCTCGCTGCGCGACACGTACTGGTGCCCGCGCTGCCAGACCTGAGGCGCGGGGCGCGGGCCGCCCGCAGAACACCGTGCACGCGGCTCGCCGGCCGCAGCTCCCAGCGGTGGCCAATAGGGTGAACCTGTGATCGAAGCATCAAGAAGCGGGCGCTTCAGCGCACCAAGATCGTCGAGGGCCAACTGCGCGGGCGCGAGAAGGCCATCGACGAGCTGGTGCGCATCTTCGAACTGAGCCGCAACCGCAGCGAGTAGTCGGGCGAGCCGGCTGGTAGATTCGGGGTCGTGACCGACTCTCCCCTCCGCGCAGCCATCGACGATGCCGTGGTCGTCTGGTCGGTTCCGGCCGACGAACTGGCCGATCGCCTGCCGACCAGCCCCCTCGTCATCATCATGCACGGCTACGGCTCGCACGAGAACGACCTGATCTCGCTCGCACCGCTGCTTCCCGAGGGGACGATCGCGGCCTCCCTGCGTGCACCGCTGGTCGCGCCGCAGCCCATCGTCGACGGTTTCGCGTGGTTCACGATCGGCCAGCCGGGCAACCCTCAGATTTCGGGACTCGACGACGCCGCGGCATCCGTTCTCGAGTGGCTCGACCGGGTCGAAGCGGCCTACGGGACCGCGCCGAGCATCACCACCCTCGGCTTCTCGCAGGGCGGAGCCATGGCCGTGCACCTGCTGCGCACGGCACCCGCGCGGTTCGCCGCTGCGGTGAACCTGTCGGGCTTCACCGTCACCGGCGACGCGCCCGGCGACCAGGTGTTGGCCGTGACGCGGCCCCCGGTGTTCTGGGGCCGGGATGTCGCGGACCCGATCATCACCGCCGAGGCCGTCGCGCGCACCGAAGCGTGGCTGCCTGGGCACTCCACCCTCACGGCGAACCTCTACCCCGGCATCCTGCACGGGGTGTCGCAGGAGGAGATCGGCGACGTCACGGTCTTCCTGCAGGCAGCTCTCGGCCTGAGTGACCCCGACGACGCGCCGGCATCGGCGACTGCGACTGCGCCGGCGCCTGCGGCAGCGACCGAAGCTCGCGGCTAGCGGCGACCGAGCGTACGGGGCTCCCTGTCGTGGCACGATCATCGGGGTCGAGCGAGGGCCCGACGACGGCCGCCACAGTCGCCCTCACCGCAGCCGGGGTCGCGTTCACCCCGCACCCCTACCAGCACGACGCTGCGACCACGGACTTCGGCGCCGAAGCCGCAACGGCCCTCGGCCTCGACCCGGAGCGCGTCTTCAAGACCCTCATGGTCGACACCGACCGGGGGCTGGCGATCGGCATCGTCTCCGTCTCCTCGAAGCTCGATCTGAAGGCCCTGGCCGGCGCGATCGGCGCGAAACGTGGCGCGATGGCCGAACCGGCTGTCGCCGAGCGGAAGAGCGGCTACGTGCTGGGCGGTATCAGCCCGTTCGGCCAGAAGACACCGCTGCCGACGGTTCTGGATGACCTCGCCATCCTGTTCGACACGATCTTCGTCTCGGGCGGACGCCGGGGGTTCGACATCGAGGTGCGGCCGGAGGACCTGCTGGCCGTCACCGGCGGACAGCTGGCGACGATCCGCCGCGAATGAGCGCGGAGGAGGATCGCCGCCAGCTGTGCCGCGGGGTCATTCGGCCTGCCGGTTCTCGGCTTCCAGCTCTTTCACCAAGGGCGAGTCCGTCCCGAGTTCCCCTTCGAGTTCGTGCGTCAGCGAATCGAGTTCCGCGCCGCCCGCCATCAGGCTGGTCAGCTCCCCCAGCGTGATCTTCGACTTCTCGAAGTCGCCGATGCTCTCGCCGCGGTTCAGGAGCAGGAACCGGTCGCCGACAGGGAAGGCGTGGTGCGGGTTGTGGGTGATGAAAACCACCCCGAGCCCGCGGTCGCGGGCCCTCGCGATGTAGCGCAGCACCACTCCGGACTGCTTGACGCCGAGTGCGGCGGTCGGCTCGTCGAGAATGAGCACCCGCGCACCGAAGTAGACCGCCCGGGCGATCGCCACGCACTGGCGCTCTCCGCCGGAGAGGGTGCCGATCGGCTGATCCACGTCCCGGAGGTCGATGCCCATGTTGAGGAGCTCGGTGAGGGTGATCCGCTTCATCTCCTTCACGTCGAGGCGACGGAACGGACCCGAGCCGCGGGTCAGCTCGGAACCCAGGAAGAAGTTCCGCCAGACCGGCATCAGGGGAACCACGGCGAGGTCCTGGTACACCGTGGCGATACCCCGGTCGAGCGCCGCCCTCGGCGACGAGAAGGTGACGGGCTCGCCGTCGAGCAGCAGCTGCCCCTCGCTCGGCGTGTGAGCGCCGGCGAGGATCTTGATGAACGTGGACTTGCCGGCCCCGTTGTCACCGAGCACGCAGGTGACCTGCCCTGCGTTGACGACGGTGGAGATGCCCGCGAGGGCGTTGACCGCCCCATAGCTCTTGCCGATGTTGTTGACCTCGAGGATGGTGACCCGGGTCTTCGGTTCTGTGCTGGTCACTGGGCTCCTCCTGAAGCTCGTCTGCGAACCCAATGGTTGAGGAAGACGGCGAGCAGCAGCATCGCGCCGAGCACCGTGCGGAGCCAGTTCGTGTCCCACTGCGCAAAAGTGATGCCCTGGAAGACCATTCCGTAGATCAGCGCGCCGAGTGCCGCGCCGACCGCCGATCCGTATCCGCCGGTCAGCAGGCAGCCGCCGACGACCGCGCAGATGATGTAGATGAACTCCTGGCCGACACCCGTGTTCGCCTGCACCGTCGAGGTGCGGAACAGCGAGATCATCCCGACCAGCCAAGCGGCACCCGCGGTGGTCATGAACAGACCGATCTTGGTCTTCATCACCGGCACACCGACCTGGCGCGAGGAGTTCAGGGCGCCGCCCACGGCGAAGATCCAGTTGCCGGCGCGGGTGCGCAGCAGCACCCAGGTGGCGATCGCCGTGACGACGATCCACCAGACGACGGAGACGTAGAACACCCCGCCGCCGATCGTGATCGACGAACCGAACAGGGGCTGGATCGAGTCGTAGTTCGGAACCTTCGCCATGCCCTGGATCGAGACCTGGCCGGTGAGGAGCTTCGTCACGGCGAGGTCGGCCCCGGCCAGCACGAAGAAGGTGCCGAGGGTGACGATGAAGCTCGGCAGCCCGGTGCGCATCACCACGTAGCCGTTCAGGGCGCCGATGGCGAGCGCGACGATCAGCGAGATGACGGCCGCGACCCAGATGTTCAGGCCGAACTGGGTGGTCAGGATGCCCACTATCAGGGCGGTGAAACCGGTCATGACGCCGGCGGAGAGGTCGAACTCGCCGCCGATCATCAGCAGGGCCACGGCAACCGCCATGATGCCGAAGGTGGAGGCGGATTCGAGCCACACTCCCGCCCCGGGGAGGGTCAGGAAGGTGTTCGTGTAGATCGAGAAGAAGACCAGAACGGCGAGGGCGGCAACGAAGGCCCCCGTCTCGGGCCGGGCGAGAATGCGCCGGATCGGGCGGCGTTCGACACGAGGTCTGAGGGCGATCGTCATGATGTCGGTCGTGGTCACGGTGTGTCCTTTCGGGAGAGGGATGCGGAGGGGCGGCCCACGGGCCGCCCCTCCGTCTGGACCAGCGTGTTAGCGCGTGCCGTTCTTGGCGAACTCCGCAACCGAGGCGGCGTTGTCCTTCGTGATGAAGGCAGGGCCGGAGTACACGGGCTGACCGCCTCCGATGATGTTCCCGTTGATGCTGTCGAGGTACAGCGCCGTCACGCCGAGGAATCCCTGCACGTAGGGCTGCTGGTCGACCGCGAACAGGATGGTGCCGGCCTGGATGTCGGCCACGACGTCCTCGGAGAGGTCGAAGGTCGCGACCTGCGCCTTGCTGCTCGACTCGCTGACGGCGCCCACGGCGTCGAGGGCGTACTGGCCGCCGAGGGTGAGAACACCGTCGATGCTGGGGTCTGCCTGCAGCTTCGACTTGATGGTCGCCTTGACCTCGGAGTCGTTGGTGCCGTCGACCTGAAGGTTGGTCATGGTGCCGGAGAACTTCGACGCCGCAGACTTGCAGCGCTCTTCGAGCCCGACGTTGCCGGCCTCCTGGATGACACAGAGCACGTTCTTCACACCGGAATCGCTGAGCTTGGCGCCCACCGCTTCACCGGCGACGGTCTCGCTCTGCCCGATGTGGGTGATGGCTCCGAATTCGGCGGAGCGCTCGATGCCCGAGTTGATGGTGACGACGGGGATGCCGGCGGCGACGGCCTTCTTGATGCTCGACTCGAGCCCGTCGGGGTTCGCCATCGAGACCACGATGCCGTTGACCTTCTGGGCCACGGCATTGTCGATGAGCTGCGACTGCTTCGCCGGGTCGGGATCGGAGTTGTAGGTGATCGTCGAGCCGTAGTTCGTGCCGGCCTGTTCTGCGCCGGACTTGACGCGGTCCCAGAAGGCGTCGCCCGGTCCGGAGTGGGTGATGACCGCGTAGGTGAACGTGCCACCACCTGCGGCTGCGGTGTTCGTCGTCTGGCCTGTTCCTGAACAGGCTGTGAGCAGAAGACCGGCAACGGCGGCAATGCCGATGCCTGCGAGGAGTCTCTTCATGGGGTGCGTTCCTTCGTGTGGGCGACGTCTGTGTCGGCATGAGTCTGCGCTACCGGCAGACCGGCTGTCAATAGTTTGTCCATACATTCTGTCATTAGGCGTATTCTGGGTACTCTCGATCGCTTCCAACGAAGAACTGGGGATACCGGATGACCGACCGTACACACATCGGAGTGGGACTCGTCTCTGTGGGATGGATGGGGCGCCTGCACTCCCGCGCCTACCTCGCAGCAGCACACCACTACCCGGAGCTCCCGGTTCGGGCCGAACTCGTCACAGCCGCCGATCCGGATGCCGCCTCCAGGGAGCACGCCACCGATGTGCTCGGCTACCTCGATGCTGTCAGTGATTACCGCGAGGTGCTGTCCGACCCGCGCGTGGACGTCGTTTCCATCTGCTCCCCCAACTTCCTCCACCACGAGATCGCCCTCGCTGCGATCGCGGCCGGCAAGCCGTTCTGGATCGAGAAGCCGATGGGGCGGGGTGTCGCAGAGTCCCGCGAGATCGCCGAGGCCGCGACGGCCGCCGGCCTCGTCTCCTCCGTCGGCTTCAACTACCGGCACGCACCCGCAATCGGACACGCCCGGCATCTGGTGCAGAGCGGCGCGCTCGGCACGGTCACGAATGTGCGTGTCGCCTTCCTGGCCGACTACTCGGCCGATCCGCTCGGCGCTCTGACCTGGCGATTCAAACGTGAGCTCGCCGGGAGCGGTGTGCTCGGCGATCTGCTCTCGCACGGCGCAGACCTCGCGCAGTACGTGGTGGGGCCGATCTCCTCCGTGACGGCGATGACGGAGACGTTCATCCGCGAGCGGCCGCTCCCCGCGGGTGGCGCAGCCAGTCATTTCAGCCGGGGTGCAGAGGATGCCCCGCTCGGCCCGGTGGAGAACGAGGACTACGCAGCCCTCCTGGCGCGCTTCGCCGGCGGTGGGGTCGCGGTGCTGGAGTCGAGCCGCGTCGCCGTCGGGCCGCGCGCCCAGTACGTGCTCGAGGTCTTCGGCACCAACGGGTCGCTCCGCTGGGACTTCCAGCGGATGAACGAGCTCGGGATCGCCGACGACCTGTCGGGTTACCGCACAGTGCTGATGGCCCCCGGGATGGGCGAGTTCGCGCGCTTCCAGCCGGGGGCCGGCACCGCGATGGGGTTCGACGACCTCAAGACCGTCGAGGCGGCCCTGTTCCTCCGTTCGGTTCTGGAGAAGCAGCAGTACTCGGCGTCGGCGACCGACGCCTGGGCTGCGGCCGAGATCGTCTCAGCCGCCGAGTCGAGCGCGGCGTCGGGCGGCTGGGTGAACGTCGGGCAGACGACGGCCTGAGCCGCGGACCGGCTGGCGGTCGGTGGCCGGCATCGGGGCCCCCACCGCCCGACCGGCGCCCCTCCACCCCTGCCGCACGAGTTCGACGAGGTTCCCACCGCTGACCGCGAGGCGCGGCAGCACCGGCAGGCCGCCGGAATCGAGTCCGGTGCCGTGCAGGTTCAGCCGGAGCGAGTCGACGACCTCCGCCTGGCGAAGGGACTCAGCCGCGGTCGACAGCAGTTCCGCGATGCCGTCGTCGCTCGTGAGATCCCCCCGCAGGTAGCCGGTCATCGACGAGATGACAGCCCCGGTCGAGGCGATCGCGGGGAGGTCCTTGGTGCTCCAGTCCCAGATCTCCACCTCGAAGCCGCGCTGGTGCAGGCGCGACACCCGTTCGGCGAACGGCAGGTCGAGGTAGAGCATCTCAGCCGAGGCGGCCAGCCGGAACGTCATGCGAGGTCCACAGCCACCGAGAAACGCTGCTCGGCCGAGCGCTGGGCGGCGTCGGCCAGGATCAGCGCCGCGCGGCCGTCCTCAAAGGTCGGGCTGGTCGAGGCCTCTCCGCGTGCAAGCCGGATGAACTCCTCGAGCTCCGCGGCGTAGGCCCCGGCGTAACGCTCCAGGAAGAAGTCCTGGTAGGGGGGGCGGGCCTCCACGGCTACTGCCGTCGACACGCTCACGAGGCTGGTGCCCTCGTTGGCGACGTGCAGCATGCCCTTCGCACCGAATGCCTCGATGCGCTGGTCGTAGCCGACGGCGCTGTGCCGCGAGTTCGTGATGGTCACGATGGCTCCGGATGCTGCGCGCAGCACGGTCACGGCGGTGTCGAAGTCGCCGTGCTCCCGTGCGCCCGGGTCGAACGTGCGTGTTCCCGTGGCGCTCACCTCAACGATGTCGGAGACGAAGAAGCGGGCCATGTCGAAGTCGTGGATCGTCATGTCGCGGAAGATGCCGCCCGAGACGCCGACGTAGGCCGCGGGCGGAGCCGAGGGGTCGCGGCTGATGATCGAGAGCTGCTCGATGTCGCCGATCTCCCCGGCGGCCACCCGGCGGCGGGCCTCGGCGAACCCTGCGTCGAACCGGCGGTTGAAGCCGAGGGCGATCGGGACCCCGGAGGACGCGACCCGGCCGCGCAGGGCGTCGACCCGCGAGATGTCGAGGTCGATCGGCTTCTCGCAGAGCGCCGGGATGCCGGCGTCGATGGCCGCGGAGAGGAGGTCGACGTGGGTGGCCGTCGGCGAGGCGATCAGCACGGCGTCGACCTCACCCGAGGCGAAGACCTCCTCGGCGGAGTCCGTCACTCGGCCACCATGGGTCGCTGCGGCCGTCTTCGCGCCGTCGATGAACGGATCGCACACCCAGCTGAGGGTGGCGTTCGGCGACGCGGCGATACTGGCCGCGTGCACCATGCCGATGCGGCCGGTGCCGATGAGACCGAAGCGGAGGGGTTTCTGGGTCACGTGCGTCTGTTCCTTCGTTGGGGGGGGGTGGTGAGGGCTGGGGGTGAGTTGGTGCGCGTCACGCCCACGCGCTGAGCGCGTCGCGGTTCCGTCGCTGGTCGTCGGCACGCTGCTGCTGGAAGGTCGTGAGCGACAGGTCAGCACCGTTCAGTACGTCCTGTTCCACCACGACCCAGCCGTCGAAACCGCGTTCGTCGATGGCGGCCATGACGCCCGCGAGGTCGATGTCGCCGCGGCCGAAGGCGACGAACGACCCGGAGGACCAGACCTCCCGCATCCCGCCTCCCGCGGCCAGCACGCACCGGAGTTCGGTGAGGTCGACGTCTTTGAGGTGCAGGTGGTTGATGCGATCGCCCCAGCGGCGGGCGGCATCGATCGGGTCGCCGCCGGCGATGAAGAGGTGGCCGGTGTCGAGCGTGAGGTCGATGTCGACGACAGAGAGGAAGCGATCGATCTCGGCGGGCGATTCGACGAAGGTGCCGGCGTGGTGGTGGAAGGTGGGCTCGAAGCCGGCCTTTCGCACCCGCTCCGCGGCGCGCCCGGCGTTCGCGGCGAGCCGCTGCCAGCCGTCGTCGGAGAGCGGATCCTCACTGGCGCCTCGCCCGGGAGCGGCGCGGCGCGGCGCCGATCCGTCGTCGGCCAGGGTCGGCAGCGGCAGGCGCGCCGGCCCGGACTCCGCCGCATCCGAGAACACCCGGAGCGCCTCGTCGAGGCTCGGCAGCGAGGCCTCGAACGCCTCATCGTCGGAGAAGGGCAACTGCACCCAGCCGCCCGCGAGTTCGAGCCCGAACCGGTCGAGGCGCTCGCGCAGCTGCGCCCCCCGGCCCAAGTACCCCAGGGGCCCGAGATCCACCCCGCCGTAGCCGGAGGCTGCGAGGATGTCGAGCATGTCGTCGGCCGCGACGGTCTCCGCCCCCTCCGGCGTCAGCTCGAACACGCCGAAACTGACCGGTGCGCCGGCCACTGTTGCCTTCACTGTGCGTGTTCCTCTCCGAGAAGCGGCCGCTGGGCGGCGCGCAGGGTTTCGTATTCGGCCCGGGCGGCCCGGGTGGAGGGCAGGGTCGACACCTCGGCCACCGGCACATCCCACCAGCCCCCGCCGTCGGGCCCATAGATGCGTGGGTCGCTGTTGATGTGGATGAACGTCGACCGGGTCGACGCCTTCGCGGTGCGGATGGCCCGGCCGAGGTCGTCGATCGCACCGGCTCCGGGCTCCACCTCGATCACATCGATACCGTAGCTGCGGGCGTTCATCGCAAGATCGACCGGCAGAGGAAGGTCGTTCTGGAAGTTCTGCGCCTGGGGGTCGTAGTGCCGGTAGAGAGTGCCGAACCGCTCCGATCCCACTGTCTCCGAGAGGTGTCCGATCGAGGCGTAGCCATGGTTCTGGATCAGCACGACGATGATCTTGATGCCCTCGGCGACAGCGGTCACGAGCTCGCTGTTCAGCATCAGGTACGACCCGTCGCCCACCATCACGATGACGTCGCGGTCGGAGCCGTCGGCGAGCGCCCCGCGCTTCACCCCCAGCCCGCCGGCGATCTCGTAACCCATGCACGAGAAGGCATATTCGACGTGATAACCCAGAGGATCGCGCACCCGCCACAGTTTGTGGAGGTCGCCCGGCAGCGAACCGGCCGCCTGCACGATGACGTCGGTGGGGTCGCTGGCCGCCTGCACGGCACCGATGATCTCGGGCTGGCCGGGCCGGTCGAGGCCCGATGGTGCGAACGCGGCGTCGACCGCGGCATCCCATTCCGCCTTCTCCCGCGTGATGAGACGGGCGTAGTCGGCCGTCACGGCAACACCGTCGGTGTGGGCCAGCAGTTCGTCGAGCGCCTCCCGGGCGTCGGCGACGACCGGCAGCTGGGTTCCGTGCTTGTAGGCGTCGAACGGGGCCACGTTGATGTTGACGAACCGCACGCCCGCGTTCTGGAACACCGTGCGCGACGCGGTCGTGAAGTCGCTGTAGCGCGTGCCGATTCCGATGATGAGGTCGGCCTCGGCGGCCAGCCGGTTCGCCGCTGTCGTGCCGGTCGCGCCGATGCCGCCGAGGTACTGCGGGTGGTCCCAGGCCAGGGCACCGCCGCCCGCCTGGGTGGTGGCGACCGGGATGCCCGTCTTCTCGGCGAACGCCTGCAACACCGTCTCGGCACCGGAATACAGCACGCCTCCGCCGGCGACGATCAGCGGGCGCCGGGCATCCCGCAGCGCCTCGATCGCGCGCGCGAGCGGCAGACGCTCGGGTAGGGGACGTCGGAGGTACCACTCCCGCTCCTCGAGGAACGCCGTCGGCACGTCGAGCGTCTCGGCCTGCACGTCTTCGGGCAGCGCGATGGTCACCGCTCCCGTGTCGGCGGGGTCGAGCAGCACGCGCATGGCGCCGAGGGCGATCGAGTAGAGCTGCTCGGGCCGCTGCACTCGGTCGAAGAACTTCGAGAGCGGCCGGAAGGCGTCGTTGACCGTGAGCCCGATGTCGTGCGGCTGTTCGAGCTGCTGCAGCACCGGATCCGCCACCCGCGTGGCGAACGTGTCGCTCGGCAGGAGGAGCGCGGGCAGACGGTTCGTGGTGGCGAGGGCGGCGCCGGTGAGCATGTTCGTGGCCCCGGGGCCGACGGAGGCAGTGGAGGCGAACGTCGCCAGGCGGCGGTGCATGCGGGCGTAGCCGACCGACTGGTGCACCATCGCCTGCTCGTTCCGCGCCTGGTAGTAGGGCATCAGCGCGGGTGAATCCACGTTGACCTGCTTCAGCGCCTGACCGATGCCTGCCACATTGCCGTGCCCGAAGATGCCGAAGACACCCGGGATGGTGCGCTCCCGGTGGTCGCCGTCGACCGTGTACTGGTTCGCCAGAAAGTGGATGAGGGCCTGGGCGACCGTCATGCGCTGTGTTGCCGCCATCAGTGCCGGCCTTTCTCTTCGGGTGTCTGGGTGGGGTCGGAGCCGTAGGGCAGCCGGGGGTCGACGTGCTGGTCGTTCCATGTCTCGCGCACCCACGCATGGGCGGGGTCGTCGCTGATCAGCCACACCCGCTCGGGGTCGGGTCCGGCCATCACGTTGAGGTAGTACAGGTCGTACCCCGGTGCCGCGACGGCCGGCCCGTGGTAACCGTGGGGCACCAGGGCGATGTCGCCCATCTGCACCATCGCGTTGATGTCGATCTGCCCGGCCGGGGAGGAGTAGGTGCTGAACAGGCCGAAGGCCGCATCCGCTGCATCCTGCGCTGCGGATGGCGCGCCCGCCACCGGCGCCGTTTCGAAGTAGTAGATCTCCTCGAGCCGCGACTCGTGGCCCGGCACCAGCTGGTCGTGCTTGTGCGGAGGATACGACGACCAGTTCGCAGCCGGCGTGATCACTTCACAGACGATGAGCCGCGCCGCATCCAGAGCCGCTGGCGTGCCGAAGTTGTGCACCTGGCGACTGGATGCCCCGGCCCCCCGCAGTTCGACCGGTGTCTCGCTCGCGGCGATCAGGCGGGTGGGGTGCAGCTCGGTGGTCGGCGACTCGGCCACCGCCACTCGTCCTTCGCCCCGGAGCTCAGCGGTCTCGTCGGCCGAGAGGTAGAGCGCGTCGGTCGGGCCCGAGAAGACGGAGGGGCGACCGGCGAGGATCGTCTCCCTCCGTTCGGAGGCCGCCGTTCCGGATGTCGCCCCGTGCGTCACCGTGAAGCTCCCGGAGAGCGGCACCACGATGCGTTCGACACCCGTCTCGCCGAGCGCCAGCACGTCGCCGTCGGCGAGCACCGCCACCCGCAGCCCCGTGTGCTGCCACCCGTCGATCGCGCCGTCGACGACACTCTCCCAGCCCTCGCGGGAGAGGCCGCCCCTGCGGTGGAACCAGCGATCATCGGTTGTCGTCATTGACTCCTGCTTTCGAGGAAGGGAAGAGAGTTCAGTCGTTCTGCGGAAAACCGAGGTTGATGCCGCCGTGGCTCGGGTCGAGCCAGCGGCTCGTGATGGCCTTCTGCTGGGTGAAGAATCGCACACCCTCCGCACCGTGCGCCTTGGTGTCGCCGAACAGGGAGTCCTTCCAGCCGCCGAACGAGAAGGTGGCGACCGGCACGGGGATGGGCACGTTGATGCCGATCATGCCGACCTGGATCTCGTTCTGGAAGCGCCGGGCGGCTCCGCCGTCGTTCGTGAAGATCGCCGTGCCGTTGCCGAAGGCGCCGGAGTTGATGAGGTCGACGCCCTCCTTGTAGGTCTGCACCCGCACGACCGAGAGCACGGGGCCGAAGATCTCCTCGGTGTAGGCGCGGGAGGTGGTGGGCACGTTGTCGAGAAGCGTCGGGCCGAGCCAGAACCCGTTCGCGTCGCCGTCCGGGTTCACGTCGCGGCCGTCGACCACCACGGAGGCCCCGTCGTCTGCGGCAATGCCGATGTAGGAGGCCACCTTGTCGCGGTGAGCGGCGGTCACGAGCGGGCCCATGTCGCAGCCGCGGCGGCCGTCGCCGATACGGAGGCCGGCCATCCGGTCGCTGATCTTGGAGAGCAACTCGTCGGCCACCGTCCCTACCGGCACGGCCGCCACGTCGCTGTGCGACGCGTCGGAACCGGCCGGCAGGGGCCCATCCACAACAATGACCACCGAGATGGCCATATAGCGCTCACCGGCCGAACCGAAGCCCGCATTGATGGCGGCGTCGGCCACGAGGTCGAGGTCGGCATCCGGAAGCACCAGCATGTGGTTCTTCGCACCTCCCAGCGCCTGCACGCGCTTGCCGTTGCGGGTGCCGGTCTCGTAGACGTAGCGGGCGATGGGCGTCGAGCCGACGAACGAGATCGACCGCACGTCCGGGTGTTCGAGGAGTCCGTCGACAGCCTCCTTGTCGCCGTGCAGCACGGTGAAGACGCCGTCGGGAAGACCGGCTTCCTTCCAGAGTGCGGCCATCCAGTTGGCGGCGGAGGGATCCTTCTCGCTGGGCTTCAGCACGACGGTGTTGCCCGCTGCGATCGCGATGGGGAAGAACTAGGCCGGCACCATCGCCGGGAAGTTGAACGGGGAGATGATGCCCACCACACCGAGCGGCTGGCGGAGCGAGTACACATCGATACCGGTGGAGACCTGCTCGCTGAACTCGCCCTTCAGGTGATGCGACAGCCCGCAGGCGAACTCGACGACCTCCTGGCCTCGGGAGATCTCGCCGAGCGCATCGGAGACGACCTTGCCGTGCTCGCTCGTGATCAGTTCGGCGAGCTCGCCCTTCTTCGCATCCAGCAGTTCGCGGAACTTGAAGAGGATGGTCTGGCGCCGGGCCAGGGAGGTGTCGCGCCAGGCCGGGAAGGCGGCGTCGGCCGAGGCGATCGCCGCGTCGATCTCGGCCCGGCCGGCGAGCGCGACGTGCTTGGTCACGACGCCGAGAGCGGGGTCGTAGACATCGGCGAAACGGGCGCTGTCGCCCTCGAACGGTGCGCCGTCGATCCAGTGGGTGACGACGGGCAGGGTGTCAGTGCTGAGGGTGTCAGTGCTCATGGTGCGGGTTCCTTACGAGGAGAGGAAAGGGGAAGCGGGAACGGTTCGAAACAGAGGGTCAGAGGGCGAGCACGCCGGCAGAGTGCACGAGCGACGCGGCCGTGTCGACCGCCGCCGCGACATCCCCATCAGGCGGGTACAGCAGGGTGCGGCCGGCGGTGAGCCCGCGCACGCCCGGCAGGGAGAGCGCATCGCCCCAGGCCGCGAAAGTCTCGTCGGGGTCGGCACCGGAGTCACCGCCGAGCAGCAGGGTCGGCAGCGTGGTCGCCTCCATCACCCGTTCCATCTCGGCCACCACCGGGAGTTTCATCCACGTGTAGGCGCTGCTGCCGCCGAGGCCCGAGGCGATGGCGATCGAGAGGATGACGGCCTCTGTCGACAGATCGTTGACGATGCGGCCGTCCGAGCGCCGCGACAGGAAGGGCTCGAGCATGATGGGCAGGCTCGCAGCCGAGGCCTGGCTCACCGCGCGGGCCGTGGCCTCCAGCGTCGTCACCGTGCCCGGGTCGTCGAGGTCGACGCGCAACAGGGTCTTGGCGAAGTCGATGCCCGACGAGACCATCGTCGGCACGTCATAGCCGGTGAACCGGTCATCCATCTCGAAGCGGGCACCCCGCAGGCCCCCGCGATTCATCGAGCCGACGATGATCTTGTGGTCGAGCAGTCCGAGCGCAGCGAGATCGTCGATGATGTCGGGCGTGCCGAGCACCCCGTCGACACCGGGCCTGCTGAGGGCGATGGCCAGCCGATCGAGCAGCAGGTAGCGGTTCGCCATCGCCATCGGGTCGCTGCCCACGGCGAGCGCTCCCCGTGCCGGATGATCGGCCGCCACGATGAAGAGGCGACCATCGCCGCGGGTCACCTCCCGGCGGCGACGCGCGACGAGCGCCTCGCGGATGGCATGGGGCCGCGTGGCCCGGATGGTTCGCAGCCGGTCGAAGTCCGCACCGGTCAGCATTCCGTCGGTCACAGTCGGGCTCCTGTCAGGAGGATGTCGTCGATCTCCCGGGTGGTGGGCATGGCGGTGGAGCATTCCCGGCGGGAAGCCACGATCGCCCCGGCGACGTTGGCGAAACGGAGGATGGTCTCGTGATCCCAGCCGGAGAGCAGCCCGTGGCAGAGCGCCCCGCCGAAGGCATCCCCAGCGCCGAGACCGTTGACGACGTCGACGGGGTACGGCGGGACCTCCACCGTCTCCGATCGCGTCATGGCAAGAACACCCTTCGGCCCCTGCTTCACGACCGCGAGTTCGACCCCGCGCTCGAGCAGCGCGGCAGCTGCGCGCCTCGGCTCGGTCTCCCCCACCGCGATCTCGCACTCCTCCCGATTGCCGACCGCGACGGTGGCGAAGGCGAGAGCTTCAGCGACATGCGTCGAGGCGGTCTCGGCGTCGGCCCAGAACATCGGCCGGTAGTCGAGGTCGAAGACGGTTGTGGATGCCCGCTGCCGGGCTTCGAGCGCAGCCAGGTGCGCTCCGCAGCTCGGTTCCTGGCTGAGCCCAGTGGCCGTGAACCAGAAGATGGTCGCTGCGCGCACCGCGTCGAGATCGATGTCGTTCGCCTCGACGTTCAGGTCGGGCGCTTTGGGCTGGCGGTAGAAGTAGAGGGGGAAGTCGTCGGGCGGAAAGATCTCGCAGAACGTCACCGGTGTCGGCAGCTCCGGGTCGACAGCGACGAAGTTGGTTCCGACTCCCAGCCGATCGAGCTCCCTCAGCAGGTACCGGCCAAAGGGATCGTCGCCGACGCGGGAGATGAGCGAGACGCTCCGGCCGTGGCGTGCCGCCGCGACGGCGACGTTCGCCGCACTCCCGCCCAGGTATTTGCCGAAGGTCGAGACATCTTCGAGGCCCACGCCGTCTTGCAGGGGGTAGATGTCGACGCCGAGTCGGCCGAAGGCCAGCACGTCACTGTGAGGAGGCGAAGTCGTCATTCTCAGGTCTGAACTCTCTTGTGTGGAGGTTCGCGGCAGGCCGCTTGGAATGTCCTAACAATAGCACATGGGGCCGTTTGGGCAAGGGCATGTAATATTGTTCCGACAATAGGTCGTACGTGCTCAGGTCGAGATTGGATGCCCCCATGGTCAGCTCCGACACCGTCTGGCCCGAGCACCTGTTCACCGATCTCGACCGCACGGGCCCCGTTCCGCTCTACTTCCAGGTCTCGAGCAGACTGGAGACGGCCATCCGGTCCGGCGAGCTGCCTGCCGGATCTCGACTCGAGAACGAGATCGCGATCGGCCAGCGGCTCGGCCTGTCCCGCCCGACCGTTCGACGCGCCATCCAGGAACTCGTCGACGTCGGCCTGCTGGTCAGGCGCCGGGGAATCGGCACCCAGGTCGTGCAGGGCCAGATCACCCGTCAGGTCGAGCTCACGAGCCTGTACGAAGACCTCAAGAACACGTCGCAGGAGCCCGGCACCCGGGTTCTGCTGCACGAGATCTCCGCCGCCAGCGAGACGGTGGCCGAGCGACTGAGGGTGGAGCCGGGTTCCGATGTCGTGCACCTCAGACGACTCCGCACGACCGGCGGCATCGCGATCGCCATCCTCGAGAACTATCTCCCGGCCGCCTTCGCCGACATCACCACCGAACTGTTGCAGGAACTCGGGCTCTACCAGATCCTCCGCGCCCGGGGCGTCACGATCCGGGTCGCCAACCAGCGGATCGGCGCGCGGCGAGCGGAGCACGACGAGAGCGAACTGCTCGGCGTCGAACGGCACGGGCCGCTCCTCACCATGGAGCGGATCGCATTCGACGACGCCGGAGAGGCGATCGAGTACGGTCACCACTGCTACCGCCCCGACATGTACAGCTTCGAGACGACACTCGTCGCCAAATGAGTGGTTCCGCCCGTGACAGCGGGCGGCGCCGGGCGGCGGAGGCAGGGCGCACCCGCTAGCGTGAACGCATGACCGAGCGCACGATCATCCGGAACGCCCACACCGTCACCGTCACCGCTGCCGACGACGAGTTCGGCGACGGCTATCTGGTGATCGACGACGCCGTGATCGTCGCCGTGGGGGCGGGCGCGGCTCCGAGCGAGTGGACCGAGACCGGCGCGCACGCCGGCACCGCCCCGCGGATCACCGTGGTCGACGCCCGCGGCCACCTCGTCACCCCCGGGCTCATCAACACCGCTCAGTAGTGCGCGTCCCTCTCGCCGGGTCAAGCGGTGTCGAGCACGACCCAGCCGTGCGGTGGCACCGTGACGGAGGTCCCCCCGCCATCACCCGGCGTGAGCGAAGCCTCTCCGGCCGCGACACTCAGCCCTCCGCCCACCGCCTGCGTGGAGGCGGTGTCGCCGAGGTTCAGCATCACGACGAGCCGCTCGGACCCGCCCGGTGCCGCCACCTCGTAGGCGAAGAACTCGTTTGTCAGGGTGATGTTCGTCGTGAGCGCGGAGTGCAGCCACGGGTGCCGTCGACGCAGGCCGATCAGCTCCTGGTGCAGGTGGTACACCGGCCAGCCCCCGGGCGGCAGGGCATCCGGACCGGACGGAGCGAACTCGGGCCGGATCGCATCGTCACCTCCCTCGCGCTCCTCCTTCGCCGCCGCCAGCCCCTGCTCGTCGCCGTAGAAGACCGTGGGCGTGCCCCCGACGGTCATCAGCACGACGAGGGCGTGGGCGCGGTGGCGCTCGTCGGCGATCGAGGTCGCGAGACGGTTCACGTCGTGGTTGCCCACAAAGGTCACCGGCACGAAGCTCTCGAGGAACCCATTGTGCCTCTGGAGGGCCGCGCTGAGCTCCCAGAAGTTCGCGTCGGAGATCGAACTCCAGATCGCCTTCCAGAGTTCGTACTGGGTCAGCGAATCGAACGCCGACGCGCGCGCGATCGCAGAGTAGTCGCCGTGAATCACCTCGCCGAAGACGAACGTCTGCGGATGCTCGGCCCGAACCCGCGGCAGAACCCGGGCCCAGAACGCCGGGGGAACCGCATAGGCCGCATCGAGGCGCCAGCCGTCGGCTCCGCGGGCGAGCCAGTGGTTCATGACCTCTGCGACGAAGTCGACCACGGCCGGCTCGTCGTGGTTGAGGCGCACAAGCGCATCGTGGCCCTCGAAGTTCTCGAACTGCTGGTGCGACGGATCGGCCGGCGGGTCACCGATCGCCCGGAACCAGCGGAACTCCGGCGCTGCCGGCCCCTCGACGAGCGCGCGGCGGAACGGCTCGAAACTCCGCCCGACGTGGTTGAACACCCCGTCGAGCACCACCCGCAGCCCGCGCGCGTGCGCCTCCCGGAGAAGCACGTGGAAGCTGTCCTCACCGGTCGTGCCGGCCAGGCGCGGGTCGAGCCGGAAGTAGTCGACCGTGTCGTACCCGTGCGTCTCGGAAGCGAAGACAGGGCCGAGCAGGAGGCCCGACACCCCCAGTTCGACGGCGTAGTCGAGCCAGACCACCAGCCGATCGAGCGAATGCGTTCCGTCAGCGCCGCGGTCGGGTGCGACATCCTGCGCCTGGGCGGAGACCGGGGCACCGGTGAAGCCGAGCGGGTAGACCTGCCACAGGATGGCGTGGCTGACCCAGTCCGGCTCTGCTGCCGCGCGTTCGGTCGCTGACTCACTGGGCACGGTCGGCTCGGTCACAGCCCGGCCACGTCGATGAGCACCTTGCCGACAGCACCGCTCTCCACCGCCGCATGGGCCGCTGCCGTCTCAGCGAGCACGAAGCGAACAAGAGGCAACCCATGGTCGTCGCCGACCTCGAGAGCACCTGCTGCTGCAGCGGCTGTGACCGCCGCAACCGCGTTGGACTTCTCGACCTCGCTCGTCGTGTAGGTCAGCACGAACTGCAACCGGACGTTCTTCGTCATGCTCGCGCGAGCCGGCACCGGAATGGCATCGGGCTCGCCGGAGACGTAGATCGCGACGGTGCCGCCACGGGCGACGACGGCCACATCGTCGGCCATGTTCGCGAGTGGGTTGACCTCCACGATGACCTCGACACCTCTCGGGGCGAGCTGCTTCACCCGGGCGACCACGTCTTCGGTGCGGTAGTTCACGATGTGGTGGGCACCGGCCGCCGCTGCCAGGTCGGCCTTCTCGGGGCTGCTCACGGTCGTGATCACCGTCGCGCCCGCCCAGACGGCGAGCTGGATGGCGGCGTGGCCGACTGCTCCCGCGCCACCGGCGACGAGGACGGTCGTGCCGACCAGCGAGCCCGGCGACAGTCGTGCGGGGCCGGACTCCCGCGCCGTGAGGGCACGGTGGGCCGTCAGTGCGGGGATGCCGAGCGACGCGCCCACGTCGAACGAGACACCGTCGGGCAGGGGATTCACGAGGTGGTCGGGCAGCACCGTGTACTCGGCCGCGGTGCCGGTGGGTCGCTGGAACGCGGAGTCCCGCACCCACACTCTGTCACCTACGGCGAAGCGCGTGACTCCGAGCCCGATGGCGTCGACGACACCGGCGCCGTCCTGGTTGGGCACCTGCTCTGGATCGACCTCGGCCGAGGTTCCCGAGCCCGCCCGCGACTTCCAGTCGGTCGGGTTGACGCCGGACACCGCGATCTGCACGCGCACCTCGCCGGCCTCGACCGCGGGGAGTTCCCGGTCTACGAGCTCCAACATCTCTGGCCCGCCTGTGCGGGAGTAAACAACGGCTTTCATGGCCTGCCTTTCGTCACGTCCCACACTGCCAGCACACGAAGATCGGCGCTGCCTCTTGCGGTCGATTGTGGAATACCCGACGGATGTGCAGCCTGTGGAGGAGAGGAAGGAGGAGAGGAAGGAGAAGAGGAAGGAGAAGAGGAAGGAGAAGAGGAAGGAGGAGAGCCCGAGGGTCAGCGCTTCCCGCCGAACTTACGCCTCCGCGCCTGGGCGGCATTGGCGGCATCCGACTGCTTCTTCTTCCGGGCGGGCTGGTTTACGGCGGGTCTCTTCGCCCCGGCGCGCTTGGCCGATGCCGCCTCGGCCTCCGCCGCAGCGCGCGCCTTGGCCTTGGCTTTGGCGACCGGTCCGATCTTCTTGACCCGGGCATCCAGAGCCGCATCGTCGGCCTCCCGCGACGAAGCCCTCGAACTCGACGCCGAACGCCCCCGCACGATGCCGACGAACTCCTCGATATCGGCGGTGGTGCCCTCGGTCAGCCAAGCGAGCGCGATCCGGGTCTCCGCGACATCCGTCACCGGGCGGAAGACCACGTCTTTGCGACTGGAAAGCCGGGCGATCGCCTGAGGCACGATCAGAATGCCGACACCCGCTGCAACCTGTTCGACGGCGTCGTCGACGCTCCGGATGTCGCGGAGAGGCCTCCGCGAACCGTCGGCCATCTCGGTGGCGACGTCGCGCCACTCCGGCACGTCGTCGGGATCCTGCAGCAGGTGTTCGTCGGCCAGGTCGGAGACGGTGACAGCGTCGAAGACGGAGGCCGGATGATCCTTCGGAACGATGACGACCTGCACCTCGCTGTAGAGGTTGATGACGCTGAGTCCCTCCTGTTCGACAGGGAGCCGCACGAAACTGACGTCGGCCGAGTGCTCATGGAGCACTCTGACCTGCTGGTCGGTCTCCGTGCGGAAGACCTCGAGCGGGGTCTCGGCGCGGCGTTCGGCCCAGAGCCTGGTCCACTTTGTGACGGTGACGCCGGCGGCGAAGGCGAGGGAGAACGGCCGGATGCCCGGGGTGGCGATCGCGGCCGGTGCGGTGCCGTCGGCCGGGGCGGTGTCCTCGCCAGAGGTGGTGCCCTCGGCTGGGGCGGAATCGTCGGTGCGCGGGTGCGCTGGTGCGGCATCATCGGTGCGCGAGCGCGCCGTGGCGACATCCGGTGCCGGCACGGGGGCGGCATCGCCGGAGTGCTCGTTCGTCATGGTCACGCCCCGATCATCCGCCAGCAACACTGGTCAGGATACGCTGGCCTCATGACGCCCGCGAAATCACCCCAGACCATGAAGCCCGCCACAGCGGCGAAAAAACTGGGAATCTACCTCCCCGCGGCGCCGGCCGACTTCCAGGAGGGCGATGTGACGCGTGCCGAGCTCAACGCACTGCTCGAGTCCCCGCCGGAGTGGCTCGTGGAGCTGCGACTGAACGGCCCGTTCCCGCGACAGGAGGTCGCTCGTAAGCTCGGTGTCTCGATCTCAGGCCTCACGCGCGGCGGTGTCGACGAGGCGTTCACGACGCCGGAGATCAAGGCGCTGCTGGAGGCCCCGCCGGAGTGGCTGGTCGTGGAGCGTGCCCGCCAGGCCGGCGTGATGGACGACAACGCACGCATCAAGACAGAGCGCGCCGAGAAGGCTGCGCAGAAGGAGCGGGCCGAGCGCCACGCGCGCACGAACCCGAACTCGATCGCGCCGAAACCGCGCTGAGCCGAGCCCGCCCAGCCAGCCGCCCGCCCCAGCCAGCCGCCCATCACCCGTGCCAGCTGGTGTGAAGCCACTCCGGTCCTCGGAACGGACACGGTTTCAACGATCCTCGGCGAATAGTGATCAGGATGCCGAATCCGTGTCGGTTCGCCGCCACAACCGGCTCCGGCACGAGCACCGGGCACCGGGCAGCCGTCACCAGCGGACCTGACCCGAAGCCACCGCGGCGACCTCCCGGCGATAATGGGAGGATGAGTCCCGATCTGACGGCCGAAGCGAAACCCCGGCCCTCCGACATCCGGCGCTGGCGGCAGTACCTGTCCGACGAACGAGCCGAGGCAGCCGTCTACCGCGACCTGGCCGAGCGACGCACCGGTGAGGAACGCGCGATCCTGCTCGCCCTGGCCGAGGCGGAGGTGCGGCACGAAGCGCACTGGCGCGCCCTGCTCGGCGACAACATCGGCAACCCGCACCGAGGCGACATCCGCACGCGCATCCTCGGCTTCTTGGCCCGGCGGTTCGGTTCGGTGTTCGTGCTGGCGCTGGCGCAGCGCGCTGAGACGCGTTCGCCCTACGCCAACGACTCCGACGCGACGCCCGCGATGGCCGCCGACGAGCAGGTGCACGCGGAGGTGGTGCGAGGCCTCGCCGCGCGCGGACGCAATCGCCTGTCGGGAACGTTCCGCGCCGCCGTGTTCGGAGCGAACGACGGCCTCGTGTCGAATCTCGCCCTGGTGATCGGCATCTCGGCGAGCGGGGTACCGAACGCGGTGGTGCTGGTGACGGGGCTGGCCGGGCTGCTGGCCGGCGCGCTCTCGATGGGGGCCGGGGAGTACGTGTCGGTGCGGTCGCAGCGCGAGCTGCTCGAGGCCTCCACGCCGAACCCCGAGGCCACGCGCGCGGTACCCCATCTCGACGTCGACGCGAACGAACTCGCCCTGGTCTACCGGGCGCGGGGAATGAGCGCCGAGAATGCCGAGGCCCACGCGACCGAGGTGCTCCGCGGGCACGCGGTGATGACCGGCGCGATCGACCTCACGGCGGCCGCAAAGGCGACTCCGGATGTCGCGGCCGTCGGAATCGCGGGCGGCACAGCCGGCGCAGCCGGCACCGCGGGCGGCGCAGCCGGCACAGCAGGCACAGCCGACGCCGCCGCCCATGAGGAGGTCGACGAACACGAAGCGGTCGGCACCGGCCTGAGCGCCGCCGTCTCGAGCTTCTGCTTCTTCGCCTCCGGCGCGATCATCCCGGTGCTGCCCTACCTGTTCGGCCTGCAGGGCCTCGCGGCGCTGATCGTCGCGGCCGTGCTGGTGGGCATCGCCCTGCTCGGCACGGGCGCCGTCGTGGGCATCCTGTCCGGCGGTCCGCCGCTTCGCCGGGCGCTCCGCCAGCTCGGCATCGGCTACGGCGCCGCCCTCGTCACCTACCTGCTCGGCCTGCTGTTCGGCACAGCGGGCCTCTGATCGGCGCCAGCCGCCCCCTCTGTGCGTGCAATTCAGGCACACCGGGCCACCGCGTTCGAATGGTGCCTCGCCCGGCTCTGTGCCTGAATTGCGCGAAAACGCCTGCGGCGCAATCCGGCCGACGGAGCGGTTCGCACCGAGCGCAACGTCCGCCAACGCGTAGAGGACGCGCCGCGAAGCGCAGTCTCAGTCCAGCGGACGCGCCGCGAAGCGCAGTCTCAGTCCAGCGGACGCGCCGCGAAGCGCAGTCTCAGTCCAGCGGACGCGCCGCGCCGCGCAGTCTCAGTCCAGCGGCCGCATCACGTCGCGGAGGAACCCGCTCACCCGCGACTCCAGCCCCTCGACCTTCTGGTCGAGCACACTCTGCGGGTCGGCGTAGTACGACGCGTGCGGAACCTCGACGCGGATGTTCGCCGAGCAGCCGAGGTTCGCGCAGATGTACGTTCCGACCGTGTTGCCGGCGAGACCCGCCTCCCCCGAACGTTTCGCGCTGAACAGCGAGACGCCGTGCTCGGTGTGAGTGGCTCGGCAGAGCTGGCACATCATCATGCGCCGCCGTGAGAGCGGGCCGTCGGCCTCCCGCACGATGATGCCTTCCGGCTCGTCACCGTTCCAACGGACGATGTACCCGAGGTGCGGCGAGTGCGAGTCCCGCCAGCCGAGGAAGTCGAGGTTGGCCCAGTCGAGTTCGACGAAGTCGGAGGGAAGCACGATGTTCGCGACTTCGGCCGCGGAGCCGTTGACGATCGAATGCCGAATCTGCATTCCGGTCATCCTGTTCACACGCACTCCTCGCTGCTCGGTGGCGTTCGGATGTTTCTAGCCTAAGCCAGCGTTCTCAGAGGTCGACCCGTCCGCCGGCGCCGCCTGCCCCGACTCGTACAGCTCGCGAATCAGCGTGGCCGCGTCGTACGGGCCCGAGTGCCGCTTGCCGCAGATGAAGAACGTCGGAGTGGAGTGCACATCCATCAACTCCGCATCGATCGCATCGTCGCGCACCCGGTTGACGACCTCGCTCGATCTCATGTCCTCCTCGAACCGGTCGAGGTCGAGTTCGAGCGACGCGGCGTAGCCCAGCAGATCATCGAGTTCGAGCGCATCCTGGTGGGCGAACATGATCGGTGCCAGTTCGAAGAACTTGCCCTGGTTCGCCGCAGCCTCGCTCGCCCGCGCTGCGAGCAGGGCGTGTGGATGCACGCGGGTGAGCGGCAGGTGCCGCCAGACGTATCGCAGGCTCTCCCCGAAGTGCGCCCGCACCTCGTCGATCGAGCCCGTGGCGCGCGAACAGAACGGGCACTCGAAGTCTCCGTATTCGACGAGCGTGAGCGGAGCATCCACCGGCCCCCTGATGTGGTCGCGGGCCGGATCGACCGGGCGGGCGAGCACGAGACTCAGGCGGGACGGCGGCTGCACCCTGTCGACGATGCGGAAGATCGCCCAGCCGAGCACGAACGCAATCAGGGAGGCGGCGAGCACTCCCACGCGGGCCTCATCCTGCAGCCGCGGGTCTTCGATGGCGAGGTCGATGATGAACAGGGAGATCGTGAAGCCGATGCCCGAGAGTGCGGCGCCGCCGGCGATCCGCCCGAGCGTGAGCCCGGGCGCGAGAACGCCGACCTTGAACATCCTGATCAGCGCCGTGATCCCGGTGATGCCCACCAGTTTGCCGATCACCAGGCCCGCGATCACGCCCCAGGTGAGGGGCGAACGGATGGCCGCCCCGAGCGTCTCCGCGCTGAGGTGCACTCCCGCATTCGCGAGCGCGAAGATCGGCAGGATGAGAAAGCTCGTGTACGGAATGTAGAGGGTGTGCAGACGGTCGTTGACCGAGACCGAGTTCAGAAGCCCGCGCACGGCCGCCTGCGCATAGGCGGGATTCGGCGACTGGCGGAACGCCCGGCTGAGCTCGGCAGCCCTCTCGACCTCCATCCGCCTCGGAGTGAAGACGGGGATCAGCAACGCGATCGCCACCCCGCCGAGCGTCGGCTGCACGCCCGACGCGAGCAACGCGACCCAGACCACGATCGACAGCACGACGTAGAGCGGGCCCTGCGCGAAGGTCACGTACCGCAGCGCCCAGATTCCGACGAGGGTCACGGCTGCCACGATCAGGGGCACGAAATGCACTTCGTCGGTGTAGAAGACGGCGATCACCGCGAGCGCCCCGATGTCGTCCACCACGGCCAGCGCGAGAAGGAAGGTGCGGAGGTGACCGGGCAGGCGCGGGCCGACGATCGCGAGAGCCCCGAGCAGGAAGGCGGTGTCGCTCGAGATCACGACACCCCACGCGCGCGTGGCCGGGCCCTGGTCGTTGATGAGCACGAAGATCACGGCCGGGATCGCGAGGCCGGCCACCGCTGCGCTCACGGGAACGACCGCCCGCGACCACACGCTGAGCTCCCCCAGCGCGAACTCGCGTTTCACCTCGAGCCCGACGACGAAGAAGAACAGGGTCATCAGGCCCTCGTTGACGAGCGACCGGAAGTCGAGCTCCAGCATGTTCGTGCCGACCTGCAGGGAGATCGTCGAATGCCAGAAGTCGTCGTAGGAGCTGCCGAGCGGGAGGTTCGCCCAGACCAGCGCGAGAACAGTTGCAATGAGAAGGAGGGCAGCAGCCGTCTTCTCGCTGTCGGAGAAGCCGCGGCGCTGGTTCACCAGCTCCCGCAGGCGGGGAAAACGGGGGGCGCGGTCGCCCTCGGTCACCTCTGGTGCGGGATCTGTGTGCTGCATGGCACCAGTGTTGCAGGATGCACGGCCGGAGCGCTCCCTGAGCACCGGATCGGCCGCGCCCTACACTGGGGGGCAGACAATCGGCGTCGACCGGAGGTGGGGAGAGCACGTGACCGGGATCCAGGGCGGCTCACCGACACTCGAGATGGTCGCGGCCCTCGCCGGCGTCTCCCGGGCGACGGTCTCGCGGGTCGTCAACAACTCCCCCAAGGTCTCCCCGCGCGTCACCGACACGGTCAACGACGCCATCGCCGCGCTCAACTATGTGCCCAACCGGGCCGCCCGCAGCCTCGCGAGCCGGCGAACCCGCACCATCGCTTTGGTGATGCCAGAGTCGACGGCGAGACTGTTCTCCGACCCGTTCCTCGCCAGCGTCACCCAGGGCATCGCCCTGCACCTGGCCGACACCGAGTACACCCTCACGATGCTCATCGCGTCGGATGCGACCCCAGAGAAGACCCAGCGCTATCTGCTCGGAGGCAACGTCGACGGGGCGCTTGTGGTCTCGCACCACAGCGGCGACCATTCGCTCGGCGAGGTGAGCCGCACCCTCCCCGTGGTGTTCGGCGGCAGGCCCCTCGTCGAGGGCACCGCCGCCACCTACTTCGTCGACGTCGACAACTACGCGGGCGCCCGCGCCGCCACAGAACACCTGATCGGGCGAGGGTTGCGCCAGCACGGCACGATCGCCGGCCCGCAGGACATGCCGCCGGGCCTCGACCGGCTCACCGGTTGGCGCGACGCCCTGGAGGCGCGCGGCCTCGACCACTCGTTCGTCGAGGCCGGCGACTTCACTCCGGAGTCCGGGGCGGCAGCGATGACGCGGATGCTCGACCGGGGCATCCCGCTTGACGCCCTTTTCGTGGCGAACGACCAGATGGCCGCCGGTGTCTACTCCGTGCTGAACGAGCGCGGCCTGTCCATCCCCGGGGACATCGCTGTCGTCGGTTTTGACGACAACTTCTTCGGAGCGACCGCCACGCCCCCGCTCACCACCGTGCGCCAGCCGTCGAACCAACTCGGGGCGAAGATGGCCGACGTGCTGGTGAGGGTGATCGAGGGGCGTGACGTCGCCCGCGTGACGATGCTGCCGACCGAGCTGGTGGTGCGGGGGTCGACGGCGGTCTGAGCGTGCGGGGGTGGTGACAGGCCGCAGGCGGGCGCCGCCGGGCCACCGCCCCCGGGGCGCTGCTCAGGCCTCGGGTAGCGACTGCTCGATGAGCGAGACGATGGCCGGGTCATCCGGCTCCGTGCGCGGACGGAACCGGTGCACGTCACCGTCGGGCGTCACGACGAACTTCTCGAAGTTCCACTTCACCTTGCCCGCCTTGCCCTCGGCGTCGGGCGCCTTCTTCAGCTCGGTGTAGAGCGGATGTTCGCTCCGCCCGTTCACCTTGATCTTCTCGAAGATCGGGAACGTGATGCCCCAGGTCGTGGAGCAGTACTCGCTGATCGCCTCGGCGGTTCCGAGTTCCTGCAAAAACTGGTTGCTGGGAAAACCGAGCACCGTGAAGCCGCGCTCACCGTAGGTCTTCTGTAGCTGCTCCAGCTTCTCGTACTGCGGGGCGAGCCCGCAGCGCGAGGCCACGTTCACGATGAGCTTGACCTTGCCGTCGAACTCGGCGAGCGAGGTGTCTGCGCCGGTCGTGGTGGCGATCGGGATGTCGTTCAGCGGGATGTCGTTGATGTCGGCCACAGCTCAGCCCTCCTCGATGTCGGAGAACAGGATCCGCACGCCGCCGGTCGCCAGACCGAAAATCGACGGGAACAGCTCGCCCGCCTCAGCCGTGGCGACGGCCGCGCTGGCGGAGTCGTAGTCGTCGAAGTAGAGGTCGATCATCCGGTACGCCGGAGTCGCCGTGCCGTCCTCTTTCGGCCAGACCTTCGAACTCTCGAAGCGCACGACGCCGGGCAGCTTCTTGGCGAGAGCGACCTGGCCGTCGGCGTAACCGGCCTCGAAGGCCGCCGGATCGGTCGGATTGTCGTAGATCACGGTGATTTTTGTGGGCATAGGGAAACGCTACTCCCGCCCCGCGTCAAATAGGCTGGGTGCGATGAATACGTCACTGAGCACTCCCTATGAAGATCTGTTGCGGCACACGCTGGCGACGGGGATCGCCAAGTCCGACCGCACGGGCACGGGCACGACGAGCGTCTTCGGCGCGCAGCTGCGGTTCGACCTCCGCGAGGGGTTCCCGCTCGTCACAACGAAGCGCGTGCACTTCAAGTCGATTGCGTACGAGCTGCTCTGGTTCCTCCGCGGCGAGTCGAACGTGGGCTGGCTGCGTGAGAACGGCGTCACCATCTGGGACGAATGGGCCGACGCCGACGGCGAACTCGGCCCGGTCTACGGCGTGCAGTGGCGCTCGTGGCCCTCACCGAGCGGCGAACACATCGACCAGATCAGCCAGGTCATCGACACGATCAAGACCGATCCGGATTCCCGCCGGATGATCGTGTCGGCCTGGAACGTCGCCGAGATCCCGCTGATGGCGCTCGCGCCCTGCCATGCCTTCTTCCAGTTCTACGTGGCCGACGGCAAGCTCAGCTGCCAGCTCTACCAGCGGAGCGCCGACCTCTTCCTCGGGGTGCCGTTCAACATCGCCTCCTACGCCCTGCTCACCCACCTCGTCGCCGCGCAGACCGGCCTGGGCGTCGGCGACTTCATCTGGACGGGCGGCGACTGCCACATCTACGACAACCACCGAGAGCAGGTCGCCGAACAGCTCACGCGTACGCCGTTCGCGCTGCCGACGCTGCGTGTGAACCGAGTGCCGGAGAGCATCTTCGACTACACCTACGACGATCTCGAGGTGGTCGGCTACCAGCACCACCCGGCGATCAAGGCGCCGGTGGCGGTGTGAGGATTCCCGCGTGAGCCTCGCGCTGATCTGGGCCGAGGCGCGGGGCGGCGTCATCGGCTACGACGGCACGATGCCGTGGCATCTGCCCGAGGATCTCGCACATTTCCGCGAGCTGACCACCGGCAGCGCCGTCGTGATGGGGCGACGCACCTGGGACTCGCTCCCCGAACGGTTCCGGCCTCTTCCCGGCCGCCGCAACCTCGTGCTCAGCCGCGACCGCACGTGGTCGAGCGCGGGCGCTGAGCCCGTGCACGACCTTCGCGCCCTGCTCGCAGAGCGCCGGCCTGACGGGTCTGACGGGTCTGACGCTGCCGACCTCTGGGTGATCGGCGGCGGCGAACTCTACCGCCAGGCCCTCCCCGAAGCCTCCAGGCTCGAAGTCACGCAACTCGACCTCGGGGTGAAGGGCGACACCTTCGCCCCAGCGATCGACGCCTCCTGGTCACGGGTCGCGGAGTCGCCCTGGCTCGAGTCGCACACGGGCATCCGCTACCGCTTCACCAGCTACCAGCGCTGACCCGAGCCGCGCCGCGCGCTCCCGACGCTGAGTTCAGACGGTCAGACGGCGAGCACGAGTCCCGCGAGCACCTGATGGATGGTCGGCACACCCTCTGCGCGGAACACCTCGACGCCCGCGCCGTTCTCGAGCACGATGGTCGGGGTGGCCACGATCGATGCGCGCTCCGCCTCATGCGGGCGGAACGCCACGTTGACCTCGGTCACGGTCGCCGTGCTCACGAGCCCGATGGCCTGGTCGACGACGGCTCGGGCCTGGGCGCAGGCCCCGCAGAACGAGGACGTGTAGAGGCGGATGTTCACGACGGGTACAGCGCCGCCGGGCATCCGTTCATTCCCAGCCGCCGCTCGCCGCCCAGCCAAAGCGTAGGGGCGGAGGCCACGGGGCGGGGCGAGCGTCAGAGAGGGCGGATGCCGAACGCCTGCGCCAGCTTGTCGATCTTCTGGGCACGGCCGAGGCGGGGCAGGTCGCTGCCGTCGCGGATGACCCGCCCGCGGGACTCGAAGTCCGCGAGGAAGTCGCGGGCCCACGTGGCGTCCGAGCGCGTGGGGCTGATGACCTCGTTGATGACCGGCAGCTGCTCGACGTCGAGGCAGAGCTTGCCGGTGAGTCCTAGGGTCACGGCGAGCGCCGACTGCTCCCGCAGAACCGGGTGGCTGCTGCCGACGGTCGGCCCGTCGATCGGGCCGGGCAGCTTGCCGATGCGGCTCGCCACGACGAGGCGGGAACGCGGATACGCCATGGCGAGGTCATCCGCGCCGGTTCCGGTGTCGCGGCGGTAGTCGCCGCTGCCGAACGCGAGCCGGAAGGCACCGCGCGCCTCAGCGATGGAGCGCGCCTCCTCGATGCCGAGCGCCGACTCGATGAGCGCGATCACCGGGGTGCTGCCGCCCAGACGGTCGAAGGTCTCGGTGACATGCGCGCCCGACTCGGCCTTGGCGAGCATGACGCCCCGGAGCCCGGGAATGCCCTTGAGCGCATCCACATCGCCTGACCAGAAGTCGGTCGTGCGGTCATTGATGCGCACCCACGCGCTTCCGCCGTTGTCGAGCCACGACGCGACATCCGCCCGCGCAGTCGGCTTGGCGGCCGGGTCGACGGCATCTTCGATGTCGAGGATGACCTGGTCTGCCCTCGAGGCCGCTGCAGCGTCGAACGTGTCGGTCTTTGTGGCGTTCACGAGGAGCCAGGAACGGGCGATCTCGGCGGAGACCTCGTCGGCCTGGCTGTCGGCAGCTTTCGCGTGCTCGGGCAGGTACGTCATGTGCAGCTCTCTCTCGCGCGGTGCCGCGAAGCCGCGATACCGCCATGCCGCGGGTTCGACCGCGGAGGGTCCCGGCGTTGGGTCCGAAACGAGCCTACGGCAGAGGGTGGCGGTGGCCCGAATCGGGCGGAAGGGGTCGCTGTGGGGACAGTGTTGCGAGTGGGACGGGGAGCGGCGGACGCACCCCGCGTCGAAGGGACCCGAATCGCGCTGGACAGTCCCTGTTGGCGCGATGTGCGTCCCTTCGGAAGATCCAGCGGAACTCGCAGAAAACGGGTGTAGTGTCCCCGACAGATCTGAAGGAGCGAACTCGATGAGCACGGTGTGGAAGCGTTGGATCCCTGCGGCAGTCGCCGGTGTGGTGGTGGCCGGAGCGGCCGTTGCGGTACCCCTCTCGGCCGGTGCGACGTCGGGTCTGCCCGAGAAGTCCCCACAGGAGGTACTGGCGCTCGTCGCCGGCAGCACGGTCACCGCCTTCTCGGGAACAGTGGAGCAGACCTCCGACCTCGGCCTGCCGACGTTGCCGTCGGGCACCGGATCGGGTTCTGGCTCAGCATCCACTTCTGGCGCGGCGTCCACGAGCGACGCGTCCGGCTCCGATGGCAGCGCCGGCACCGCCGCCGCGGCATCCTCGGCCCTCGACCTCCTCACGGGCACCCACACGGCGCGCGTGTACGTCGACGGCACGACCGGCTCGGGCAACCTCCGCGTGCAGGTTCTCGACCGGCTTGCCGAACGTGACGTCATCAAGCAGGGCGACACGCTCTGGCTTTACGACTCCGGCAAGCAGACGGCGGTGCACGCGACCCCGACGGCGACTCCGGATGCCGTTCCCACCGGTCCCGAGCAGACCGCGACTCCCCAGCAGCTGGCGGAGAAGTTCCTCGAGGCGGCCGGATCGACGACCGACGTCTCGGTCGGCGGCGATGTCACCGTGGCAGGCCGCTCGGCCTACGACCTGGTGCTGACCCCGCAGTCCGGCAGCACGCTCATCGGTGCCGTGTCGATCGCCGTGGACTCCGAGACCGGGCTCCCCCTCCGCGTCGAGGTCACCGCCGCAGGGGCGAGCAATCCCGCCTTCTCGAGCTCGTTCACCTCGCTCGACCTGTCGACCCCGTCGGCAGACCTCTTCTCGTTCACACCCCCGGCCGGCACGACCGTGACCGAGAAGGCTGTGGAGAAGCCGTCTGCGGCCAGCGGCGGTGCCACTGAACCCTCGCACTCAGAGTCAGATGCCCCGAAGCCTGTCATGACCGGATCGGGCTGGAGCTCGATCGTCGAGCTGCCCGCCGGCTCCGAATCGTCAGCCCTCACCTCCTCTCCGCTGCTCGCGCAGCTGACCACGCCGGTCAGCGGCGGTCACCTGCTCTCGACCACCCTGCTGAACGTCTTCGTGGCCGACGACGGTCGAATGTTCGCCGGATCCGTTTCGGCGGAAGCCCTCGAGGCCGCCGCCGCCCAGTGAGCGGTGTCATGCCTGAGGGTGGGCTCGCCATCCAGACCCGGGGCCTGACGAAGGTGTTCGGGCGCCAGACGGTCGTGAACGGGATCGATCTCTCGGTGCCGCGCGGCTCGGTGTTCGGCTTCCTCGGCCCCAACGGATCGGGCAAAACCACGAGCATCCGGATGCTGCTCGGCCTCGCCTCCGCGACGAGCGGTGAGATCACTGTGCTCGGCCAGCAGATGCCGAAACGCGCCGGAACCGTGCTCCCCCGGGTGGGGGCGCTCATCGAAGGGCCGGGGTTCTACCCGTTCCTCTCGGGTACGGCCAACCTGCGCCGACTCGACAGTGCCGATCGGTTCGCCCGCACCTCGACCCGCACGGCCCGGGTCGGCGAGGCTCTCGAACGGGTCGGGCTGACGCATGCCGCAGGCAAGAAGGTGCGGGCCTATTCGCTCGGCATGAAGCAGCGGCTCGGCATCGCGAATGCCCTGCTCACCCCGCGCGATCTGATCGTGCTCGACGAGCCGACGAACGGACTCGACCCCCAGGGCACCCGCGAGGTGCGGAACCTCGTCCGCTCGCTGACTGCCGAGGGCACGACGGTCTTCGTCTCGAGCCATCTGCTCGCCGAGATCGAGCAGATGTGCACCCACGCCGCGGTGATGCGGGCCGGAAACCTCGTCGCCCAGGGCAGCCTCGACGAACTGCGGCAGGCCGGCCAGTCGCGCGTGCGGGTACTGACGCCCGATCCCGGCCCGGCGAGGCGCGTGCTCGCTGAACTCGGGCTGGCGGTGGAGGTTGATGCGGATGGCCGTGAAACACACCCTCTCGACGGCGAGTCCGTGACGGCACCGCTCGACGCCGGGAATTGGGTTGACGGGCCGATCGATGCCGGAACGCGGACCGACCGGCCGCTCGATCCTGAGCGCATCGTCGCGGCGCTGGTCGCGGCGGGCGTGCGCGTGCGCGGCTTCGCCGTCGAGCGCGCCAGCCTCGAGGATCTCTTCGTCGCGCTCACCGGGGAGGGGTTCGACGTTGCCCAGTGACGAGGCGGGTTCCCCCGCAGCATCCGGAGCGCCAGCCACTCGGCCGCTCACCCGTCGGCCCACAGCCGGCTGGGCCCTGATGGGCTCGGAACTCGCGGTGCTGTTCCGGCGGCGGCGCACTTGGGTCATGCTGCTTGCGCTGGCGCTCATCCCGGTGCTCGTCGCGGTCGCCGTGCGAATCTCGTCGGCCGGCTCCTCGGGGCGAGGCCCAGCGTTCATCGAGCAGATCAGCCAGAACGGGCTGTTCGTCGCGCTGGTGGCGCTGACGATCTGCATCCCGCTCTTCCTGCCGCTGACCGTGGGCGTCGTGGCGGGCGACACCATCTCGGGCGAGGCCAACCTCGGTACCCTCCGCTACCTGCTGGTCTCCCCCGTCGGCCGGGCTCGACTGCTGCTCGTGAAGTTCGTGGCTGCGATGGCGTTCTGCCTGGCAGCCACGGTCGTCATCGTGCTGGCGGGTGTGCTCATCGGGGCGGCTCTCTTCCCGGTCGGGCCGGTGACGCTGCTCTCCGGCGACACCATCGGATCCGGTGAGGCGGCCCTCCGTGCGCTGCTCATCGCCGGATATGTCACGGTCTCCCTGCTCGGGCTGACCGCGATCGGCCTGTTCATCTCGACGCTCACCGACATTCCTGTGGGGGCAATGGCTGCGACCGTCGTCATCTCGATCGTGTCGCAGGTGCTCGACTCGCTGCCGCAGCTGAGCGCCCTGCACCCGTGGCTCTTCAGCCACTACTGGCTCGACTTCGCCGATCTGCTGCGCCAGCCCATCGAGTGGTCGTCGTTCGGCACGAACACACTGCTGCAACTCGCCTATCTGGCCGTATTCGGCACTCTCGCCTACGGCCGTTTCGCCTCGAAGGATGTGCTGTCGTAGAACGGTTGTCGTCGTCGCAGGCCGGCCGCGCTCCCGTGATCAGAGGTCGAGCACAAGCCTCAGTCCGGCATCGATCTCCGACATGAGGTAGGCGGGCATCAGTGAACCGTTCAGTGTGACGTCTGACCGATCCACTGTGGAGCATCGGGTGACGACCACTACCGAGTCTTTCGCCAGTCCGGATGCTGCGGAGGGGACGAAGACATTCCCCGGAACATCGGCGAGGGAGGTATTCGAGGTCAGTGACAAGGCGATGACGGTTCCGACAGAACTCCGGTTGAAGGAGTTCGACTGCACGACGACCACGGGTCTACGTTTCGCTGGAGCGCTTCCTGTCACGGGGCCGAGGTCGGCCCATCCGATCACACCGCGCGACATCACCATTCGTCGTCTGCCAGCCGTTCCGCCATCTTTCGCCTGTTGTATGCCGTCAATTCGTTGGACTCTTCGCGGCCTGCGTCGTGTGAGCGCCTCAGTGCGTCGTTGATGGCTTCCGTGATCGAGGTACGTTCCAGCTCACGAAGGTAGTGAGTAGCTGCAGTCGAATAGAACTCAGACCGGCTTATCTTCAGTTGAGCTGTGCGTGCTTCAACTTGCCGGAACAGAGGGTCTGGCACCGAGATGGCTGTCTTCATGTTGGAAGTATAACTCGGTATAACCCGAATGGTAGAGTGTCGCGGGAGTTGCTTCGGCATGCACCCCATCGTACTTGAGTATTCATCAAATATGTCTGGGTAGGCTGGAATTGTGAATTCGATTCGAGCAGGGCGGTTGACACGATTCGAGGGGCGCATCGCCGGGTTCGGCACCGGGGCGGGGCCGCGTATCGTGGTCGGCATGTGGGAGCGGTCGCCGTTCGGGCGGTTCGCCGACGTGATGGTGGAGTCGGATGGCGGGCACCGCCTGCTGCTGGCGCCGAGTGAGGCAGTGGCCGAGTACGTGTCGAGCACCTACACGTTCGACGAGGTGCGGGTGGTCGAGGTGCGGTTCGGGCGGGTGCGGGACCACACGGCAGGGGTGGGTGGCGCGCGATCGGATGACGCAGGCGGTGGCGGCGCGGGCGGCGGTGGCGGCGCGGGCGGCGCGGCTGGCGACGGCAGCGGGACGGGTGACAGCGCAGGCACGGGCGGCTCGGCCGATGCGGGCGGCGCGGGAGCGAGCGCTGGCAGCGATCCCGCCCGGCGCATTCGAGTAAGTGCAGGGCCACTCGACGCGACGCTGCAGATCGGCGGGCCGACGGCGATCGGGAGGCTGCTTCGAAGCGTTCCGCGGGCGCTCGCCCTGCGTCCGGTCTGGCTGCAGGCGATCGATCCGCTGGCCGGGATGCTCGTGCCCGGCGCTCGTACGAGCGGCTCCGCGGGCGGCAGTCGGCGTGAGTTCTACGGGGTCACGCAGGCCCGCGCGATCACGGCGGTGGATGCTGCGTGGGAGGGTTCCGCGTTGGGCGGGATGCAGCGGCTGGAGCCGCCCGTCACGTTCGGGTTCGGTTCGGCGCCCGCCGCCCCGACGCTTGTGGACATCGTCACGAGCATCCGCGAGCGCCCCTGATCCAGCGCGCCGCGAGAACGGACACGGTTTCGGCAATCCTCGACAGAAAGTGCGGAGGTTCGCCGGAATCGTATCCGTTCCGGTGACGGAGGGCCCCGACGCCAGACCGGACGGGCTACGGCAGGGGCGGGCCGGTCGAAGGGGCGGCGGCCACACGCGCCAGCACCTCACGGCACGCGAGGATGCCGGGGCGGGCCGCGCTGGCGCGCCGCACTGAGGTGAAAACGCTTCGGCGCGGGGCGGAGGGGAGGTCGATGAGGCGGGCCGTCGTGCCGCGGTCGGTCCAGACGAGGTCCGGCATCAGCGCGATGGCGTTGCCCGATTCGACGAGGCGCATCTGGGCCTGCAGGTCGGCGGTCTCGAAGCGCACGTCGGGCTCGAAGCCGGCCTGGCGGCAGGCCTGTTCGGCCCAGTGTCTGGATGCCGCACCGCGCGGCTCCATCACCCAGGCCGCACCCGTGGCCTCCTCCAGCGAGGTGATGCGCCAGAAGTCGTGGCCGCCCGGAGTGGCCGGCTCGGCGAAGGTGGCCGGGTCGGCGAAAGCGGCCGGGTCGGCGAAGGGGGCCGGCTCGGCGAAGGTGGCCGCCGCAGCCACCGCAGGCGCGCCGGGCACCGCCAGCCGCAGAGCATCCGTCGTCAGGTTCAGCCGGTCGAGCTCCGGGTGGTGCGGGGCCGCGTGGCCGGGGTACTGTTCCGCGATCACGAGGTCGAAGTCGCGCGCCCACGTCTCGTAGAGGGCGGTCTCGGGTTCGCGCTGTGTCATCTCGACACGGAGCCGCGGATGTTCGGATGCCAGCAGGCTGAGCGCTGCGGGCATCAGCGCGAGCGCCGCAGACTGGAAGACCGCAATGCGAACCACACCGGTGGCCTGGTGGAGTGACGCATCGAGATCGGCCTCGGCGAGTTCGAGCCGTTCGAGCACCGCCGCCGTGTGCTCCACGAGGATCTCGGCCTGCGCGGTGAGCTGCACCCGCCGCCCGCTCTTACGGAGCAGCTCCACGCCCACTTCGGCCTCGAGCTGCGCGAGTTGCTGCGACACGGAGGAGGGGCTCTGGTTGAGCGCGAGCGCGACGCCCGCGAGCGTTCCGCGGAGCTTCAGTTCACGAAGGAGCCGGAGGCGGCGAACGTCGAGCACGATCATCCGATGGTCGAAGGGCGGGGAATCCGAACTGTCAAGAGATCATGGGAGCTGTGGACAAATCCGGTAAGCAGAACTTATCACTACCAATAAGAAAACATCGCTTTACCTGACGAGACCACAGCCGGAGACTGGACGAAACGCACGCACCTCTGACTGCAGGAGCACCCGATGACCGACCTCGCCACACCCGCAACCGATGCCGCCCAGCCCTCGCAGCCCGACACCCTGCGCGAGGAGGCCATCGCCCTCGTGCCCGACATGGTCGCGCTGGTGCGGCGCTGGCTGACCGAGTCGCAGGCCGTACCGGTCGATTCCTCGGCAACCCAGCTCGCGGGCGTACTGAAGGACCCGAACGGGCTCGCCTTCACAGTCGGCTTCGTCGACGGCGTCGTGCGACCCGAAGACCTGCGTGTCGCGGCCCGCAATCTGGCCGAGCTCGCCCCGAAGGTGCCGGCGTTTCTGCCCTGGTACCTCAAGGCCGCCGTGCGCGCCGGCGGCGTGATGGCCCCCGCGCTCCCCGGAGTCATCGTTCCGGCGAGCCGCACGGTGCTGCGCCGGATGGTCGGGCACCTCATCGTCGATGCGACCGACCAGAAGCTGGGCGCCGCCATCGCGAAGATCAGAACCCCCGGCGTGCGCCTCAACGTCAACCTGCTCGGCGAGGCCGTGCTGGGCCAGCACGAGGCGGAGCGCCGCCTGCAGGGCACCCACCGCCTGCTCGACAGGCCCGATGTGGATTACGTCTCGATCAAGGTCTCCTCAACGGTCGCCCCGCACTCCGTCTGGGCCTTCGACGAGGCGGTCGACCACGTCGTCGCCAGCCTCACCCCGCTGTTCGAGAAGGCGGCATCCTTCCCCACCCCCAAGTTCATCAACCTCGACATGGAGGAGTACAAAGACCTCGACCTGACGATCGCGGTCTTCACGCGCATTCTGGACCTGCCGCACCTGAAGAACCTCGAAGCGGGCATCGTGCTGCAGGCCTACCTGCCCGACGCGGTCGCCGCAATGGTGCGACTGCAGGAGTGGGCGGCGACGAGGCGCGCCGCGGGCGGAGCGGCCATCAAGGTGCGCATCGTGAAGGGTGCGAACCTGTCGATGGAACTCGTCGAAGCGTCGCTGCACGACTGGCCCGTCGCCACCTGGAGCACGAAGCGCGACTCCGACACGAACTACAAGCGCCTGATCGGGTATGCACTCCGCCCCGAGCACATCGGCAACGTGCGCATCGGCGTCGCCGGTCACAACCTGTTCGACCTCGCGTTCGCCTGGCTTCTCGCGAAGCAGCGTGGCGTCGAGGCGGGCATCGAATTCGAGATGCTGCTCGGCATGGCGCAGGGCCAGGCCGAAGCCGTGAAACGTGACGTGGGCGGGCTGCTGCTCTACACGCCGGTGGTGCACCCGAAGGAGTTCGACGTGGCGATCGCGTACCTGATCCGCCGCCTCGAGGAGGGCGCCAGCCAGGACAACTTCATGTCGGCCGTCTTCGAGCTGACCGAGAACGAAGTACTGTTCGATCGGGAGCGCCAGCGTTTCGTCAGCTCCCTCGAACGGCTCGATTCGAGCATCCCTGCACCGCGGCGAAGCCAGAACCGCGCGACCGAGCACAACGGTGCCGCAACGCCGTCGAACACGGCACCGGATGACTCCACCACCCTTCCCCCGTTCGAGAACACCCCCGACACCGACCCCGCGCTGCCTGCGAACCGAGCCTGGGGCCGCGACATCCTGTCCCGCGTCGAAGTGTCGACCCTGGGCAGCGCGGGTGTCGCCGAGACCACGCTCACCACCGAGGCCGAGCTTGACGCCGTGCTGTCGGATGCCGAGAAGCACGCCACCGCCTGGGCCGCTCGCGGCGGGGCCGCACGGGCGGTCATCCTGAATCGTGCCGCCGACCGGTTGGCCGAGCGACGGGCAGACCTGCTCGAGGTGATGGCCAGCGAGACCGGCAAGACACTCGACCAGGCCGACCCCGAGGTCAGCGAGGCCATCGACTTCGCCCGGTTCTACGCCGAACTGGCGCTCGAACTCGAGCAGGTCGAGGGGGCACGGTTCGTTCCCGCCGCGCTGACGGTCGTCTCGCCGCCGTGGAACTTCCCCGTGGCTATTCCCGCCGGGTCGACTCTCGCCGCGCTGGCTGCCGGGTCGTCTGTCGTCATCAAGCCCGCCCCCCAGGCCGCACGCTGCGGCGCCGTTCTCGTCGAAGCGCTCTGGCAGGCCGGGGTGCCGCGCGAGGTGCTGAAGCTCGTGAACGTCGACGAGCAGCAGCTCGGCCGCCAGCTGATCGCCGACCCGCGCGTCGACCGCGTCATTCTCACCGGCGCGTTCGAGACGGCCGAGTTGTTCCGCTCGTTCCGACCCGACCTGCCCCTGCTCGCCGAGACAAGCGGCAAGAACGCGATCATCGTCACCCCGAGCGCGGACTTCGACCTCGCCGTGAAGGATGTGGTCTCCTCGGCGTTCGGCCACGCGGGCCAGAAGTGCTCGGCCACCTCACTCGTCATCCTCGTCGGGTCCGCCGCCACCTCCGCGCGCTTCAACAACCAGCTCGTGGATGCGGTGCGCGCCCTCAAGGTGGGCTACCCGGCCGACCCGACCACCCAGATGGGCCCGATCATCGAACCGGCGAGCGGCAAGCTGCTGGATGCCCTCACCACCCTACAGCCCGGCGAGCGGTGGGCAGTGCAGCCGAAGAAGCTCGACGAGACCGGCAGGCTCTGGAGCGCCGGCCTCCGCACGGGCGTCGCACGCGGCTCGCAGTTCCACCTGACCGAGTACTTCGGGCCGGTGCTCGGCATCATGACCGCCGCAACGGTCGAGGAGGCCATCGCCATCCAGAACGAGGTCGACTACGGGCTGACCGCAGGGCTGCACTCGCTCGACCCCGAGGAGCTCCGACTCTGGCTCGACACGGTCGAGGCCGGCAACCTGTACGTGAACCGCGGCACCACCGGTGCTATCGTGCGCCGGCAGCCGTTCGGCGGCTGGAAGAAGTCGGCCGTGGGCGCGGGAACCAAGGCCGGCGGCCCGAACTACCTGATCGGGCTGGGGTCATGGCTGCCCACTGACGAAGCGATGGATGCCGCGCCCGCCCCCGGGGCGCACGCCGCCGCCGGGGCGGCGGCCGCAACACCCTCCGAAGGGGCGCACGCCGCCGCAACGCCCGCCGCCGACTTCCTCGCGCGCTCCCAGGCGAGCGACCGGGTGGCATGGGCCACCGAGTTCGGCATCGACCACGACGTCTCGGCGCTGACCGCCGAGCGCAACGTGTTCCGCTACCGGGTGCTTCCGGTCACCGTGCGACTGAGTGAGGGCCAGCCCGTCGAACTGCTGCTGCGCGTGCTCTCTGCCGCAGCGACAGCGGGCGCACCCGTCGACGTGTCGAGTGCCGTCGAGGTGCGGGCGGTGACGCTCGCCGGGGCGATCGGATCGGCGAAGGCCGGTGCCGTGCGCGTGCGCGTCGAGACCGACGCGGAATGGCTGGCCGGGGCATCCGATCTCCGCGCTCAGCGCGTGCGGCTGATCGGGGGCAGCAGGAGCGCCCTTGCAGCGGCCACGGGCGGGCGCCCCGACCTTGCGATCTACGACAACCCCGTGACATCCGTCGGCCGGCTCGAACTGCTGCCGTTCCTTCACGAGCAGGCCGTGAGTATCACCCGGCACCGGTTCGGCGCACCCAGCACGCTCTCCGACGAGGTGATCTGAGGCCAACAGAACATACCTCAGATCTCCACATCTGGGAACCACCGGCAGATAGGCGCCCGATTCGCCGAGTGGCAGCGCTCACGAACGATGTTGAACCTCTGTGCACGACGACCCCAGACCCGGTCGTCGAATGGGGTCAGCATGACGGCGAGCACACGTGTGCATATCGAACTCTCCGGAGCAGCCGGGCTCGCGTTCACCGAGGAGAATCTGTGGTGCGAGGACCCCAGGCGATTCTGGGTGCGCGGGATGCAGTGGGTCAGGCGACCTACGGGATCTCGGCGACCACCATCCTCACCGGATTTCGCCGGCTCACCGGCCTCGACTACCCGGACCCGGGCCGCGTGCGGGAATTCGTCGCCCGTGTTCGCGGGACTGCACCAGGGGCAGCGTAGGCTCGCGTCTTCAGAAGCCACCAGGTAAAGGGAGTGTTCGGGGCGCGTAGGATTGTGGACTGAGTCCAGCAATCCCCTTCAGCCAGTCAGAGAGTCATCCCCGTGCGCCGTTTCGCCCTGCCCCTCCTCGCCGGCCTCGCCGTCGCCACCCTGCTCGCCGGGTGCACGTCGACCCCGGCCGCCACGAGTTCCACGCCCGTCGCCGGCGGAAAACTGGTCTACGCGAGCGGCGACGCCGAGCCGACCTGCCTCGACCCGCACGTCGGCGGCAACTACCCGCAGGCGCTCGTCGCGACGCAGTACCTCGAATCCCTCGTCTCGAAAGACACAGACGGCACGGTCATCCCGTGGCTCGCTACCGACTGGAAGGTCTCCGACGACGCCCTCAGCTGGACGTTCACCCTCAAGCCCGGGGTGACCTTCACCGACGGAACTCCCTTCGACGCTGCCGCTGTCGCCGCGAATGTGGCGCACATCCAGAACCCGGCGACCGGCTCGTCGACCGGCTATCTCGCGCTGGCGAAGGTCGCGAAAGTCGAGGCTCTGGATGCCCAGACCGCCCGTTTCGACCTGTCGGAGCCCGACAGCGCCCTGCTCGACTCGCTCTCGCAGCCCTGGCTCGCGATGGAGTCGCCCACCGCGATCGCCCGCCCCCAGGCCGACAACTGCGTCTCGCCCGTCGGCACCGGCCCGTTCATGGTGAAGCAGTGGAACCGGCAGCAGTCGATCATCCTGACCCGGAACGACAGCTACACCTCGCCGCCCGCCGACGCCGGCCACACCGGCCCCGCGTACCTCGACGAGATCGACTGGACGTTCCTGCCCGACTCGACGTCGCGCTATGCGGCCCTGCAGACCTCGACCGTCGACATGATCGACAATGTGCAGCCCGACATCCTCTCGCAGGCGGCCTCGAACTCGTCGGTGGTGGCGATAGACGCTCCCCGGCCCGGCGCATCCAATCGCCTCGAACTGAACTCCAGCAAGGCACCGTTCGACGATGCGAAGGTGCGGGAGGCGTTCATCCGGTCGGCCGACGTCGACAGTGCCGTGAAGAGCCTCTTCTTCGGAACCGCCACCCGCTCGTACTCGGCCCTGTCGAGCGTGGAGAAGGACGGCATCTCGGAGCCCGACCTCTTCACCTACGACCAGTCGGCAGCCGGTTCGCTTCTGGATGCTGCGGGCTGGACGGGCCGCGACGCTGACGGTTACCGAACGAAAGACGGCAAGACGCTCGAGCTGGCGTTCCCGGTGTCGACGAACCAGTCGATCCCCGCCGAGCAGTCCCTCTTCGAACAGCTGCAGGCCACCGCGAAGCAGGCCGGCTTCAAGGTCGACCTCGCGCCGCTCGATCTGTCCAGCTGGTACGCCGCGCTCGGCTCGAACTCGTACGACCTCGTGAGCGCGCCCTACACGAAGGTCGGGCCCGACGTGCTGCGCATCCTGTTCGACAGCTCGGGCACGGTGCCGGCGCCGAGCGGGTACTTCGCCAACCACGCGCAGGTGAAGGATCCTGCTCTGGATGCCCTGCTGACCCGCGCCTCCGAGACGACCGATGGGGCAGAGGCCGCCACGCTCTACACCCAAGTGCAGAAGATCGTGCTCGAGGGGTTCTACATCCTGCCGCTCTACGATCAGCAGAACCACTATCTGCTGCGCTCGGCGGTGAAGGGTGTGCGTGCGATGCCGACGGTGTCGACGCCGACGCTCTACGACGCGTGGGTGCAGCGCTAGTTCTCAGGCGGGGGGCGAGGCGCCCTGTCGCGCGTCCGCCGGCACGTGGCGCACTCACGGCTGGCAGGCGTACGCTGTCGGAGTCGACGTCGAAGGAGACCGTATGACAACGAACAACCCCCTCTCCGAACTCGACCAGTTCGTCTCCGCCGCCGCGCGTCACGCGGGCACTCCAGAAGGCGACGCCCTGGTCGCTGCCGCGCGGGCGCTCCGCGCCTCGGTTCCGGATGCCCGGAGCCCGGTGTTGCGCATCACCGCGGCTCCCGGCATCCCCCTCGACGTCCTCGTCACCCGGTTCAAGGCTCTCAACCCCCTGGTCGAGGTGGAGTTCACCGTCTCGCGCGCGGGCGTGCGCGCCCTCCGTGGGGGCCGAGCCGACCTCAGCGCCGTGTGGTTGCCTCAGCACCTCCGCGGGCTCGGATCTACTCCGTTCGGCGCGGCGCACCCGGTTGTGGCGCTGGCACCGGACGACCCCTTGGCCACTCTCCACCGTGTCGATCTTTCCGCACTCGGCGAGCACCACCTGCTTCAGAACCCCGACACGGTGCCCGAATGGCGAGAGATCGCCCGTGAGCTCCGCGGGCGCACGATCGGTAAGCGGAAGAGCCTCGAACTCGGGTCGCTGGCCACCGTCGGGCTGCAACTCGACCACGTCGCCGCCGGAAACGGGATCGTGATCCTCCCTCGACCGGTCGCCGAAGCCGAGCAGCGGAGCGACGTTGTGCTCGTACCCGTCGACGGGCTGGGTGAGCGCACCAGCGCGCTGGTCTGGGCCGGCGAGGGAGCGCCACGGCCGGAGGTCGCGGACTTCACCCGGCTCGCCGCGGGCTTACGCTGAAACGGTGACCACAGAACTTCCCACGCCCCGTCCCTTCCGCTTCGAGCACGTCGCGTGGGACGACCCGCGCGCGGTTGCGCTTCGCGCGCGCATGGATGTCGAGATGGGCGAGCGGTACGACTCCGGCGTGCCCATGGATGCCGCCGTTGTGGCCGCCCTCACGGTCGACCCGGGCACGGTGCGGGCGACCGTTCTGGTGGTCGACGGGGGCGGTGGCGGGGGCGAAGACGGGGGCGAGGGCGGCGACAGCAGCGGTGGTGACGGCAGCGACCGGGGTGCGGGCGGTACGCCGATCGGGCACGCGGCGCTCCGGCTCCTCCGCGGAGACTGGGAGGTTAAGCGGGTGATCGTCGACGGCGACCAGCGCGGGCGCGGGGTCGGCCGTGCCCTGATGAACGAACTGGAACGTGTCGTGCGCGAAACGGATCCGGATGCCCGGCGCCTGATCCTGCAGACCGGTGACCGGCAGCCCGAGGCGGTCGCGCTGTACACCCGGCTCGGTTACACGCCGATCCCGACGTACGAGCCGTACATCGAGGCCATCCCGAACTCGCTCTGCTTCGAGCTGCCGCTCGGCTGACGCCGGCCGGTACGAACGGACGAACCTCGGGCGGCACACCGCCGCAGACGGCCGCGTGCCGGCCGAGGCTCGTCCGGGTGGGGATCTGCAGGGCGAGTCAGGGGGCGAGCGGCTGGCCGAGACCGTCGACGAGAACCGGCCATCCCTCGGGACGTCCGATGGAGGTGATGGCGCCGAACTCCATGCCGGTGAGCGAGACGGCGTCATCGCGGGGCAGGAACGAGGCCTTCCGCACGTCGAGCCGGCGTTTGACCACGGTATTGATGTCGTCGCGGGTGGTCGCGAGCACCAGGCACGCGGCGATGCGTTGCTCGCCCTCCCTCCGGCCGGCGACGATGACGCAATTCGCAAGGGCATCGGACGGGAGATCGTAGGCGGCCTGGGTCGCGGCGGTGTCGGAGAGCTCCGGATCGATCTCGACGACGCCGACCCGGTCGCCGATCCCGAGCGCTTCGATCGCGGCGCCGACACCGGGCGAGACGAGGTCGGGTCGCGTGCTGACCGGAACGGATTGGAGCGCACCGAGCGTGAAGGTTCCCATCCCGCCATTCTCCTCCCCCGTCATCCGCGGCGCTCCCGCGCCGCCCTCGCCGCTCGCCCCGCTCGCGACTCCCTCGCAGCCGCCTCCCACAGTCGCCAGCGGCTGCCGCGCCACTTTGTCGCTTCCGCGCCTGCGCGCCGTGGCGCGGAAGCGACAAACGACAGCGCAACCCGCCGGAGCGGGGGGCGGGAGAGGGGCGGACGGGGGGACGGGGGAAAGTCGGGGCGCCGGGGCGCGGCGCGAGAGGGCGGGCGGGGGAACGGCAGGGGGTGAGGCGGTCAGGGGTGGAGGGTCTCGCCGCGCTCCAACATCTGCACGTACTGCGTGATCTTCCGCGCCCGGGTCTCCGCCCGCTTCACCGAACCGATGCGGAAGAGGATCGCGTAGCGGTTCACGCTCGAGAGCGTCTCGAAGAAGGCGGCGGCATCGGGGTTCTGAAGAAGGGCGGAGGCCAGGTCATCCGGAACCTCGATCGTCTTCGAACCGGCGTACGCTCGCTCCCATCGACCGTCGGCCTTCGCGCGTTCGACCTCGGCGAGGCCCGCGGGCTGCATGCGTCCGGATTCGATGAAGGCCAGCGCCTTGTCGCGGTTGATCTGCGACCAGATGCTGCGCGCGCGGCGGGGGCCGAAGTTCTGCAGAAAGTGGTGCTCGTCGAGGCGGTTCTTCTGACCATCGATCCAGCCCACACAGAGGGCCTCGTCGAGGGCTTCGGCATAGCTCACGCCGTCGTGGGCGCCGCCCTTCTTCGCGATGGCGAGCCGGATGCCGTCACTCGACCCCGCGTTCTGCCGAAGCCACACGTGCCAGTCTTCGGCGCTCGCGCAGTACACGATCTCGCGCTCGGCCGGCACGCCCTTCGCGCCCGCCGCTCCCTGCTCACCCGCCGCTCCCTGCTCACCCGCCGCTCCCTGCGCGCCCGTCGTGCTCCTCGTCATGCCCCCAACCCTAATCCCCCACCGAGTGGGCAGTTCGGGCCCCGAAACTCCGAGCTCGGGGACGGAACTGCCCCCTCGATCCCGCGCCGCGGCGGGGACGCTGGCGGGGCCAGGCGGGCGGGGCGCGGACGGTGGGGCGAGGCGGGCGGGGCGCGGACGGTTGCAGAGCACGGGTCCGGATGGTCGGGGCGAGCCCGACCCGTGGCGCGCCCGACACGGGGCGCGCCCGACACGGGGCCAGCCCGACACGGGGCCAGGGAGGGCCGGGGCCCCGGGCGGGCCGGAGGCCAGCGCTGACGCTCGGCGCGTTCGCGCCCGGTGGCGTTACTCGCGTCCGGTGGGGTTCTCCGACGGCGCGTGCACGGGAACGCCAGCGGCGGGGGCGCCAGGCCTGCCAGCGGCGGGGGCGCCAGACCTCGCTGGAGGGCCGGCGGCGGGGGCGGGTGCGGGGGCGCCGGGCTTGCCGGCGGCGGGAGCGGGAGGCCTGCCGGCGGCAGCGGGGGCGCCACCGCCCCAGGTGGCGACGCGCTTCGGCAGGGCGAACACGAGCAGGAACGCGGCGACGGCGAAGATCGCGCTGACCATCATCGCCGAGCCGGCGGCGTGCGTGAACCCGGTGGCCACGGCATCCTGCGAAGGACCGGAGATGACGAGCGAACCGAACAGCACGCTGCCGATGATCGCGATGCCGACAGCGCTGCCGATTCGCTGTACCGCCGAGATGACACCGCTGGCCGCCCCGGCGTCGCGCTTGTCGACCGTGGCGACGATGAACTGGGCGTTCGGGGCGATGAAGAACCCGTTGCCGACGCCCGCGATGAACAGAGGTGCGATGAGCTCCCAATTCGTGAGGTCGGAGGCCGGAATGAGCACCAGCACGAGCCAGAGCCAGATGAGCCCGATCGAGACGAGGGCGGTACCGATGGTGAGCACGGTGCGTCCGAGTTTCTGCGAGAGCCGGTTGCTCTGCGACGAGCCGAGGATGCTGCCGATCGCAAAGGGGATCGAGACCGCACCCGACTCGAGCGCCGTGTGCCCGAGCCCCGACTGCCAGAGCAGCGAGATCGTGAAGAAGATGCTGGTGAACGCAGCGAAGTAGACGAGGGCGAGGATCACTCCGCCGGTGAAGGCGGGGTGCTTGAACAGCGTGGGCGGAACCAGCGGGGACTTGCCACGCCGGGTGTACGAGACCTCCCACAGCCCGAAGAGGGCGAGCAGAACGACACCGCCGGCGATGGTGAGGTAGGTCCAGAGGGGCCAGCCCTCGTCCTGGCCCTGGATCAGGGGCACCAGCAGCGCCACGAACGCGCCGGAGACCAGCACGAGACCGATCCAGTCGATGCCGCCGCGCGGCTGGGCATCCGGAGCACCGGCTGCGAGCTCGCGGCGTGCCGGCAGCAGGAACACCGCGGCGACCAGCGTGACCACACCGATCGGCAGGTTCACGAAGAACACTCCCCGCCAGCCGTTCTCCTCCCCGAAAGCCTGGATAATCAGGCCGCCGATGATCGGGCCGAGTGCCGACGAAACTCCGATGACGGCGCCCATGATGGCGAACGCCTTGCCGCGCGCCTGCGCTGGGAAGAGCAGTTGGATGAACGCGGTGACGGCCGGAACGAAGATACCTCCGGCGAGGCCCTGCACAACACGGGCGATGACGAGCTGCGTGTCGTTAGCCGCGAAACCACAGGCGAAGCTCGCCGCAGTGAAGAGGGCGATACCTGTAAAGAACACCCACTTGTGGCCGATCCGGTCGCCGAGTCGGCCAGCCGGGATGAGGGCGAGGCCGAAGGCGAGGGCGTAGCCCGAGATGATCCACGACAGAGTCGACTCGCTGGCACCGAGGGTCTGCCGGATGGTGGGCAGTGCGACGTTCACGATGGTGGTGTCGAGCAGGGCGATGCACATACCGAGCAGCAGGACGACGAGCGCCTGCCAGGCGTGTTTGGGGATGGCGGGCGCGGCCTGCGGGGCCCTCGCGGTGGTTTCAGACATGAGTGGAGGCCTTTCCGGGCGGGGTGACGGTGTGGTGGTTCGGGTCTATGGGCTGATCTGACGCCGGAACGGCATGCACCGTGTGGTGCGAGTGAGATTTCGTCGGCAGCGGCGGACGCCCCCAGGCGTTCCGTCTCTGCTCGTCGGCGACGATGTCAGGCACGCGGGCCAGGAGCCCGCGCAACCAGTCGAGTTCGGACCGGATGCGGTGCTCGCGATGCTCCATGGCGAACGTCTCGCTGATGGTGAGGTACGGCAGGGCGCGGAAATTCGCCTCCTCCGTCTCTTCGAGCAGCACTTCGAGCGCACGGATCCGACCCTCGACGATGTGCGGAACATCGTCGAGCCGGTCGCCATCGAGACGGGTGAGAGCCAGGTCGAACGGATCCGACCGGAACGTCAACGTGCTCAACTGCTCGAGCCGGAGGCCGGCCAGCGCCTCCCGCCCCCCGTCGCTGATCTCGTAGATCTGGCGTTCGGGGAAGTTGCCCTCCCGCTCGACACGCACGACGTCGATCAGACCCTCTGCGGCCAGCCGCTTGATCGCACCGTAGAGGGCGCCGACGCTGATGTCCGTCCAGAGGTGCACATGCTCCTCCTCGGCCAGGAGCCTCAGCTGGTGGCCGTGCATCTCGCCGCGCTGCGCGAGCGAACCGAGAATGTAGAGACGAATGGAGGACATGTGACTACTCTCGCAAAAGTAGTCCCGCATTGTCAACCCCGGTGGACTCGATGTCGCGAACCGCCGTTCTCCGCCACGTCCCGTTCACCAGCATGATCGCCCCGGCCTCGGCGAACGCCGCCAGCCACCCCTCCATCGGCCACGACCCCCACCGTTCGCGGTAGAGCGCTGCATTCCGCAGGATGTCGTCGAGATGCTGCCACGGAGGCGACGACGTCGGGTGGTACTGGTGGTACGCGTGCGCTCCGCCCACCCACCGCAGCTCGATGGCCGACGAGCGCAGCCGTGCGGCGAAATCCGTGTCCTCGGCACCGTACCCCTCGTAGGCTTCGTCGAAACCGCCCGTCCGGAGCCACAGGCGAGACATGCATGCGAAGGAGAGCGACCAGAACAGGTCGTACTCTCCATCGGTCCCCGCCTTGGTCTCGCCGGTCGGCAGGTTCGGCCGCGCCCCATGAGGAGCAGTCGCCGCACGCAGCTGATCCGGTGTGAGCGGCTGGGTTCCCTCGGGCAGGTAGGTCACCGGCCCGCAGAGCACCGACTCCGGATGCCCGACAGCAGCTTCACCGTAGAGGCCGAGCAGATCCGGGCCGGGCAGGCAGTCAGCGTCGAGGAAGACCAGAATCTCGGCACCACCCTCGATCGCCGAGGCCGCACCTGCATTCCGGCCCCGGGCCAGCCTGAGTCCGTCGGCACCGGGCGGCTGGTGGATGACCGTGACCCCGTCGATCGCAGGCGGGGGTTCCTCATCGAGCCAGACGCCGATGACCCGGTCTGGTCGTTCGGATGCCGCGGCGCCAGCGAGCCACGCGAACTGGTTGCGCGCGTGCTCGAGCCGGGCCGCCGAGAAGAGGGTGACGACCGCGATCCGGGTGGAGGCCGGCGACGCGTCGACCCGCGCGGCGGAAGCGGCCACCGCGTCGTCGACGAGCGCGGCGGCGCGGAGCGTCGGTGCGCCAGGCGCCGGGGCGCGGAGCGCGGCGACCTCGGCGATCACCGCGGCGGCGCGGCCCGCGGCACCCGCGACCTCCCAGGCCGACCAGTCCGGCGTCGAGGCGCGGGCCCGGGCGAGGAGCTCGGGCCACTCCGAGGCCTCCGGCCACGACGGGGCGACGATCGCGAGTCCGGCGGCCGCGAGCGCGTCTGCCGTCGCCTCCTGTTCGCCGAAGGCGCGGGGCTGGCCGATCACAATGGCGCGAGCACCGACGGCAGCGAGGTCGGCGATGGCATTCTGTCCGGCGAACGAGACCACGACATCCGCGGAGTGCAACAGCTCGAACGGATCGGCCTGCCAGCCCGCCGACGAGACGTGCTCTGTGGCGGGCATGCCGAGCGCCATCCACGAGCTCCGGACGGTGCCCGACGAAGCGCCGATCGTCGCCACGGCGGCCGCCTCGACATCGTCGGGGCCGACAGACGCTCCCCCGGCCCCGACGAGCAGCAGAACGGTGCCAGCCGACGACGGGGCCGTCGGCCGTGCCCGCCCGTCGAACCGGCTGATGCCGCCGACATGACGCACCGCGTCGGCAAAGGGCTCGAGCGAGCGGGGGGCGTACAACGTCTTCGGCCACGGTGCGATGATCCGTTCGGCCAGGGAGTAGGCCAGCTGGTGCGGGGCATCCTGTCGTTCCCCGGGCTGCGCCACGGTGACGACCGGCACCCCGAACAGGCGAACCAGGAGGGTGACTTCGACCGAGACATCCACGACGAAGCAGTCGAAGCGCTGCGACGTGAGGCTGGCCGCGATCGCACCGAGCCGCGAGGCGTGCCCGCTGTGGCCGACGGGCGCCCAGTGCAGCGCTCCGCCCGCGGTCGGATCGGCATCGACCGGATCGAGCCGGTCCCCGCCCGCCAGGCGCTCGGCCTCGTCGTCTCTGTCGAGCATCACCCAGAGCGTGTGCTCGGGCACGACCGTCGGCGGCGGAAGGGTCGAGAACACGACGACGTCGGCGTCCAGTTCACGCCGCACCGACTCGAAGCGGGTGCGGTGCCCGGCGCCCTGGTGGTGCAGGTACCAGCCGACGAGCGGGCGGCGCGCGGTCACGAGAGGGTCCCCGCCGGTGCGTCGCGGCCGGGAGGCACCGGAGCAGCCGCCGCCACCCCGACCACCCCGAGCGTCCCATCCAGCGCGAGCTGCCGGTACATCGTCTCGAGTTCGAGCACCCGGGCGTCGAGCGAGAACCGCGCGACCGCTCCCGCCCTGGTACGGAGCCGGATGCCCGCATCCGCCTCGCCCCGGGCGATCAGTTCTGCGGCCGCGACGGCCAGGCCCGCGACATCCCCCATCGGCACCAGCCGCGCAGACGACGAGCCGGCTCCGACCGCTCCGACGACCTCCGCGACGCCACCGGTCTCGAAGCACGCGACCGGGGTTCCGGTCATCATGGTCTCGGCGATGATGAGGCCGAACGGCTCCTGCCACACCGGCGTCACCAGGGCGCAGCTGCTCTGGCCCACGAGGCGTGCGAGCTCGTCGGGTCGGAGTTCGCCCACGTATTCCGCGTCGGGCCCGAGCAGGGGCTGCACGTCGTTCTCGAAGTAGTCGGGCTCGCCGATCCGCCCGGCCAGTACGATGCGCCGACCGAGCAGGCGCGCCGCCCGGATCGCCAGGTGCGCCCCCTTCTCCTCGACGATGCGCCCGAACCAGACGAGATCCGGGCCGCCGGGGCCGAGCGGCCACCTTTCGGCGTCGACCGCGTTGGGCACCACGGTGGACGAGATGCCGGCGGGCATCCACTCGTCTGCAGTGTGCGTGCTCACAGCGGTGAACTGGCTCGTCGGCGCTGCGGAACGGGCGTGCGCCTGCACGAGGTCGACGAGCACCGGAGTGTGCAGCGTCGACACCATCGGCACGCCCAACCGCCCGGCCCAGGCGAGCGGAGTGCCGTGCAGGCTGTGGTTGTGCACCACATCGAATTCGTCTGAGTGCCGGGCGATGTGGGCCAGGGCGCGCTCCAGCGCCGGGAGAGCGTGCGCCTCGTAGCCAGCCGGATAGTCGACGTCGTTGGGCTGCTCATCGGAACCCCAGACCACCGGCGGCAGCACGAATTCGGGCGGGCCGTCGTGGAGGAAGTCCGACCCTTCGACCGCTGCGAGAGTGATCCGGTGGCCCCGTCGGCGAAGGCTGTCGACCTGGTGCCAGATCGACGACTCCAGCCCGCCGGCGTGCGGCTCACGGATCGGGTAGCGGAGCGGTGCGATGACCGCGATGCGGAGGGGATGCGCGGTGGGCCTCATACGGCGACCGCCGCGAGCGCCCGGCGGTACACGGCAAGGTGCGCCCGGTGGATGTCGCGCTGCTGCTCGGCACGCCACGCCGACCGCTCGCGCACCAGGGTTGCACGGCGCTCGGCGCCCGCCGCCTCGATGGGCGTGATCAGTTGCAGCAGTGCCTGCACCATCGATGGGACGGAACCCGGCTGGAAGACCGCGACCTCGTCCTGACCCCCATGCTGCTCGCCGAAGAAGCCGACGGCGGGTGCCGCGACGGCCACGCCGAGGTCCCAGCAGAGTTCGAGCCAGCCGGAGTGTGTTCCGTGCCGGTAGGGCAGCACCTCGACGTCGACCTGCGAGAGTGCCTCGGCCAGTTCGCTGTCGCTGAGTCGCGGATGCTCGCGGAGCTCCACTCCCGGCTCGTCTGCTGTTCGCCGGCGGAGCGCCCGCCGTGCGTCTTCGTCCCGCACCCGCTCGTTCAGGTCGACGATCACCGCGAGGTCGAGCCCGCTCTCGCGGAGCACTCCCACGGCATCCAGAAGCGTCTCGACCGTGCCGAGCGCGTCGATGTTGGGGCGGAGGTCGCGGAGATGCACGCCGATGGTGATCAGGGACGTACGGGGAGCCTTCGCAGCCGCGCCCGGAGCGCTCGGGGTGGTCGCGTGCGCGGCGAGCATCGGATGCTCGATCACGACCGCCTCGCGCCCCCACCGCCCGCCGACCAGGGCCGCCGCGCCCGCTGTCAGCGTGATGATCTCGTCGGCCGCCGGCACCAGCAGGTCGAGCTGCGCGAGGTGCGGCGCCTGGTCGACGAGCTGCGGGTTCGTGAGGTCGTGCACGGTGAACACCAGCGGTCGGCCGGCGGTGTGGAGGGCATCCAGACCCGCCTGCAGCTGCGGGAGGGTGAACGATTCGATACCGAAATGGAGGTGCAGCAGATCGAAGGTGTGCGCGTTCGCGCGGATCCATTCCGCCTCGAGCATCACTGGCGGCCACCACTGACCGTCTGCGGCTCCCGTCGGAGTGGGATCGGGCAGCAGAACGATGCCGTCGCCGGGCCCTGCTGCGGGGTCGAGCAGGTGCTGGGCGTACGGATGACCGGCGGGTACGGCCGCGATGCGCAAGGGGTTCCCTGCTTCTGAATCGTGGAGTGACATGGCGGTAGGGTTCCTTAGCGGAAGTGGAGCCGAGGCGTGCGAATGCGGTGCATCGGGCGGTGAGTGAGGCCCAGCTTTCTCCAATGTATGACGTGGATCCTGTTCCCCCGAAAGGCAGATGGGGGGTTGACGAGAGGCAGATCCGCGCAAACCGGAAGGTGACTATGAGTGCGAGCGAACCACACCGGGGTGTACAGCAGGGGTCGACGGCGCGTCAGGCGCACTATGGCGAGTTCTACGGGCTCGTTCCCCTGCCAGATGACGCTCCCCTCACCGTGGTTTCTGGCAACTGCCAGGCCGAATCACTGCGGATCATGCTCGACGGGCCCGACCTCCGCACGGTGCGCATTCCGCCCGTGTTCGAACTGGTCGCCTCGGACCTGCCGCACCTCGCCCGGCTGCTCGCCCGAACCCGTTTCTTCGTCTCCCAGCCGGTGCACGACGACTACCACGACCTCCCGCTCGGCACAGCCCAGCTCGCCGCGCTGCTCCCATCGGGCGCACGCGTGGTGCGGATGCCCGTGGTGCGGTTTGCGGGGCTGTATCCCTTCCACGCGATCGTCCGGCCGCCGTTCGACCTCTCGCTTGTGCCGCCGGTGGTGGAGTACCACGACCTCCGCACGGTGATGCGGGCGTGGCGGATGCGGGAGGAGCGGGGTGCGGGTGCGAGCGCGGTGTCTGGCGCGGGCGCTGGCGCAGCACCTGGGGCGAGGCTCGGCGCGGGCGCGGGGCGCAGCGCGGGTGCAGCAGGTGCCGCCTCGGCTGTCGCAGCCGCGACCGTCGAGCAGGTCCGGGCCGTCGCACGGCAGTCGATCGCGGAGCTGTCGAAGCGGGAGGTGTTCCACGACACGGTCGTGTTGTCCGACCTGTTCGCCGCACCGGACTTCGGTCTCATGCGCACCATCAACCACCCGGGCAACGCGATCTGGTCGGCCGCGGCCAGCCGGGTGCGATCGCGGCTCTCGCTCGCCGAGCATGTCGTCGACCCGGGCCGGCCGCTCCTGAATGCGGTGCACGCGCCGCGGGAGGCCGTCGTGATCGAGGCATTCGGGCTCGAGACCGACCCGCAGCCGGACTGGATCGTCGACGGCCGCACGGTCGCGACCTCCGACGTCGTGGAGGCGCACCTCGACTGGTACGCGGAGTACCCGGCGATCATCGACGCCGCGATCGCGCGCCATCGGGGCACGCTCGAGACGCTGGGGCTGCTGGCTGCGGGGGCGGCCGCGTGAGGGCGGGCCGCGGCGGCGGCGGCGGCGCAACCCTCCCGCGGCACCTCGTGCTCGGATCACTGAGGCACGCCGTGACGAGGTACGCGTCCGACCTGGCCGAAGCGATCGATGCGCTCGTGGGTGTCGCCGGTTCCCCGATGGCAGTGGCGGTGGACTCGGCGGGCAGCGCGGTGAGGGCCGAGACGGCCAGCGAGGCGATCGGGGCGGTGGCGGGCATCCAGAACCTGCACCTGCAGTTCACCGACCGGCTCTTCGGCCAGGCGCCCGAACTCGCCGCCGACCTCGTGGAGGAGCTCGCCCGGAGGGCGCGGGTCACGGTCACGCTGCACGACCTGCCGCAGCCCTCGGATGGGGCGAAGAACCTTCCCCGGCGAGCTGCCGCGTATGCCCGCGTGGCCGAGGCGGCAGCGGGTGTGGTGTGCAACAGCCGGCACGAGGCCCTGCTGCTCGCCGAGTACTCCGCGCCGCGGCTGACGCGCGAAGTCGCCGTGATACCGCTGCCCGTCGGGGATGGAGGCAGCGCCGCGGGCAACGCTGCTGGCAGCGCCGCAGGAAGCGCCGCGGCCACCATCGGCACACCAGCCACCGACCCCGGCAGGGCGGCTGCGGCGGCATCACTGTCGATGCCGGCGCCGACGCGCGACGAGGCCGCGATCCTGGGGTACTTCTACCCGGGTAAAGGGCACGCCGAACTCATCGACGCCGTCGCCCGGAGCGGGCTCGATGTCACCGTCACGGCCCTCGGCACCGCCGCGCCCGGGCACGAGGCCGAGCTCGCCGCCGTCTCTGTGTCGGCGAGCGAGGTCGGTGTGCGCTTCGAGTCCACCGGGTACCTCGCCGACGCCGAACTGCTCGAACGCTGCCAACGCGTCGCCGTGCCGGTTGCGGCCCACCAGCACCTCTCAGCCTCCGCCTCGATCAACACGTGGATCGCAGCGGGCCGGCGTCCGCTTGTTCCGACTGGCCGCTACACCCGCGAGCTGGCTGAGCTCCGCCCCGGCACGGTGACGCTGTACGACCCCGACCTGCTCCATCTGGCTCTCGCCGTGGCGGCCGCCGAGCCGGCGTCGACGTGGCTGGCGCCCGGAACGAGCATCCGCCCACACCTGGCGGACACCGCCGAGCGGTACCTCGCCTGGTGGGAGGGCCTCGGATGAGCGGGGTAGCGCCGAACGGCCGGCCCGAGGTATCGCGCCACGGCCCCGCACTCCGTGGCACCGCCCCCCGCGGCATCCCCCTCCGCGGCAACGACTGGAGCCCGCTCGACGGACTCACCCCGGCCGAACCGCCGTCGGTCTCGGTCATCGTCGCCCACTACAACCAGCAGGCGGAGCTCGATCGCACGCTCGCCGCCCTCGGCCGCCAGACCCATCCCGCCGACCGCACCGAGGTGATCGTGGTGGATGACGGCTCCATCGAGCCTCCACGGGTGCCGCCCGGGGTGCGGGTCCTGCGCCAAGACGACCGGGGCTTCCGCTTGGCCGCCGCACGCAACCTCGGAGCGGGGTCGGCCGATGGCGACATCCTCTGCTTCCTCGACGCCGACACAGCGCCGGAACCCGGCTACCTCGAAGCTCTCACGCGCCTGCCCGCGCTCTCCCCCGACGTGGTGACGGTCGGTATGAGGCGGCACAGCGACTTCACGGGCCTGCCTGTCGACGCACCGGTCGAGGTCGAGGCGCCGCTCCGCGAGCTGCCCTCCCCCGAGTGGTTGCAGCGCGCCTACGCCGACTCGCAGAACCTGCTGGTGTCGGATGACCGTTCCTACCGTTTCATCATCGGCGCAGTCATCGCGTGCGGCCGCGTGTTGTTCGATCAGGTCGGCGGTTTCGACGAGACCTTCACCGAGTACGGCGGCGAGGACTGGGAGTGGGCCCACCGCGCCTGGACCGCCGGCGCGGTTTTCGCGCACGTTCCCGGCGCCGTGGCGTGGCACGACGGGCCGGAATGGGCGGGCCGCGAGGGTGACACCGCGGGTCTGGCGCAGAAGAACGCCGAGACGCTGGCGCTCGCTGCGCGGATTCCCGTCGCCGGTTCGCGGCCGCTGGCGATTCGGCCAGGTGGCGTCGTGATGCTGGGCACGCACGCCGGCGTGCCCACGACCGATGTGCTGGTGAGCGTCCATTCTGCTCCATCCCTTGCGGCGCTCGTGATCTGCGTCGACACGGTGTTGCAGGCGATCCCCGGTGCAATCGTGCGGGTTCCGGCGGTCTTCACAGCCGCTCTGGCGTCGGATGATCGCATCGGGCCTCTCGAACGAGCAGTGTCGTCGCGGATCACCATCGAGGTGCCCGTCTCCGTGCGTTTCGACGTGCCCGAGCTTCGTGCCGCCGTCGAACGCATGGCTGTGGAGCAGCTCGGCTCGCTCGAACTCACCAACGGCAGGCGGATCGCCCTGCTCGCCTCCCAGCGGGCCCGTGCGCGAGAGGCGCGGTGGGGGCGTGGCGATCTGTTCCCGCACCTCTCCGCCACGTGCTCAGCCCTCCCCCTCGCCGACGAGCCCGGTCTCGCGGCGTACTTCGGCGGCTGGGGCTGAGCCCCGCCGGCGACGCACCGCCGCACCGCGTGCGGCAGCGGTTCCTCGACGCGTTCGTGCCCGAGCACACGCGCGTCATCCTGAGCGGAGGGCGCGAGATCGGGCTCGTGGCCGTGAGACCCGAGCCGGACGCCCTGTGGATCAAGCACTTCTACCTCGCACCGGCGCACCAGGGCCGCGGCCTCGGAGGCGACGTGCTGGCGCAGGTCCTGTCGCACGGCGACGGCACGCGGCCGTTCCGCCTGAACGTGCTGCAGGGCAGCCCGGCCCGCCGCATCACGAAGGGCCCCGGGCCCGAGGCGCTGTCTAGACTGGAAGGGCATCAGAAAGCAGAGGTCCGGTCGATGACCACCACGCCCGCAACAGACGTCGCACCACGAGCCGGCACAGCCGCAGCCCCCGCCGAACCCGCCACAGCCGCCGCACCCTTCACCGCCGCCGAGCTCGAGGCACTGCGCGCCGACTTCCCGATCCTCGGCGAACACGTGAACGGGCATCCACTCGTCTACCTCGACTCGGGCGCGACCTCGCAGAAACCGCTCGCCGTGCTCGATGCCGAGCGCGACTACTACCTCCGCCGCAATTCCGCCGTGCACCGCGGGGCGCACACGCTCGCGGCCGGGGCCACGGAGCTGTTCGAGGATGCTCGGCATGCCGTCGCGCGGTTCGTCGGAGCCGACGACGACGAGATCGTCTGGACGTCGAACGCCACCGAGGCGGTCAACCTCGTCGCCTACGCGATGTCGAACGCCAGCGTCAGCCGCGGCGGGCGCGCAGCCGAGCGGTTCGCCTTGCGGCCGGGCGACGAGATCGTCGTGACCGAGATGGAGCACCACGCGAATCTCCTTCCCTGGCAGGAACTCGCGGCCAGAACGGGAGCGACACTGAGGTTCATCCCGCTCGCCGACGACGGCACGCTCCGCCTCGACCTCGCGCCCGGGATCATCGGCGAACGCACGAAGGTCGTCGCCTTCACCCACGTGTCGAACGTGCTCGGAACCATCAATCCTGTTGCCGAACTGGTGGCCCTCGCCCACAACGTCGGTGCACTCGTGCTGCTGGATGCCTGCCAGTCCGCCCCGCACCTGGCCCTCGACCTCCACGCGCTGGATGTCGACTTCGCCGCATTCTCGGGCCACAAGATGCTCGCTCCCACCGGAATCGGCGTGCTCTACGGTCGCCGTGAGCTCTTGAACGCGCTCCCTCCGTTCCTGACCGGCGGGTCGATGATCACGACGGTCACGATGGATGGCGCAGAATACCTGCCCGCCCCGCAACGTTTCGAGGCCGGAACCCAGCGCGTCTCGCAGGCCATCGCGCTCGGCGCGGCGGTCGGTTACCTCGAGGCGGTGGGCCTCGACCGCATCGAGGCGCACGAGGCGTTCCTCGGCCAGCGGCTTGTCACAGGTCTCAGCGCCATCGACGGCGTCACCGTGCTGGGCCCGGCGGCCGGCCGCGAACGGGTGGGGCTGGCGAGTTTCGAGGTTGCGGGCATCCACTCGCACGACGTCGGCCAGTTCCTGGATGACCGGGGCATCGCCGTGCGCGTCGGCCACCACTGCGCGCAGCCGTTGCACCGACGCTTCGGCGTGACGGCGTCGACTCGCGCCAGCGCGTACCTGTACAACACCCAGGCCGAGGTGGACGAGTTCCTCGCCGGTGTCGCCGACGCCATCATGTTCTTCGCGCCGCCCGCTGCGCAGGCGGCGTCCGCGACGGCGGTTCTGGGCGCGGCCGCTCAGGATGCTCGCGCATGAGCTCGGGCGAACTGCAGGGCCTCTACCAGCAGGTCATCCTCGATCATGCTCGTGAGAAGCACGGCTTCGGGCTCCTGCCGGGCGACAACGCCGAGTCGCACCAGGTCAACCCGACGTGCGGCGACGAGATCACCCTGCAGGTGCATCTGGGTGATGACGGCTCCGTCTCGCGGCTGGCCTGGGAAGGGCAGGGCTGTTCGATCTCGCAGGCCTCGGCCTCGCTGCTCTCCGACCTCGCGCCCGGCATCGATGTGCCGGGGATGCGCGAGCGGATCGATTCCTTCCGCACTGCGATGCGTTCGAAAGGCCAGCTCGAGCCCGACGAGGACCTGCTCGGCGATGCCGTCGTGCTCGGCGGCACGTCGCGGTACATCGCCCGCGTGAAGTGCGCGATGCTCGCCTGGGTCGCCCTCGAGGATGCCCTGCTGAAGCTGCCCGCCGCCCGCGCGTAGCGTGCCCGCGCCGCCCGCGCCCCGCCGCCGCCCGCGCCCCGCCGCCGCCTCTCGGCACTTCGGGAGGAGCTGGGCCAAGGTGGGGCGAATAGAGCGGTACAGCCGCGTATCTCCTCCCGTTCTGGCGAAAACGGCCACGCTCCGCGCCGCTCCCGCGCCCGCGGTCCCCCGGGCGCCACGTCCGGCGCTCGGAACGGACACGGTTCTGGCGATCCTCGCCACATGCTGCGGACGATTGCCGAAAACGTGTCCGTTCTCCGGACTGCCGCGGCGGGGGGCGTCAGAGCGCGGTCGGCGGCGGGCGGGGCGTCAGCGCGCGGCGGGGGCGGCGGCGCGGGCGAGCACCGCCGCGACGGTGCGCGGGTCGGCCAGCACGCGGAAGTGGCCGCCCGTGTCCAGCCGCACATTCTCGGCCCCGGCGAGTGCGCTGCCCTCGGGGATGTGCGGGTCGAAGACGCCGAACACGGAGACGATCCGCGCGTTCGCACTGAGGTCCCGGCCGAGGGCGGAGAGTCCGGCATCCGTCGCCCGGAACGCTCGGAGCGACCGCAATGGCAGGAACCGTGCGTAGCGGGACCCCCCGAACGGCGCCGCGACGGCGACCATCCCGTCGATGCGCGCGGCGGTCGACGGCAGCAACATGAGGCGCTTGCCGACCAACCCGCCCTTACTGTGCGCCACGATCACCACGCCGCGGAGGTCGCGCGCGAGAAGGTAGTCGGCGGCGATCCGCGCGGCCGCATCGAGCGGCACCCGGTTGTTCTGCAGCGCTGTCACCACGTGCACCGGATGCCCGGCCGAGTGCAGCGCCTCGATCGTCGGCCGCAGGAACTGCCAGGTCTCGAAGATGCCCGGGATCACGAGCACGGGGCGCGCGCTACCGCTGAGGTACTGGCGCGGGTCGGCCCGCGAGACCGCGGCCCGCGCCTGCCACGTCAGAGCGTAGAGGTAGTCGAGCGCCCACCAACGCGCCTCAGCAAGCACCCGCGCGCCCCGCGAGGCCCAGGTGCCGCCGATCATCGGCGTTCCCCCTCCGCAGCCTCAATGCCCTCCGGAGTCTCCGCACCCTCCACGCACTCTGCAGCCGGCGCGCCCACCCCTCCCCGCGACGCCCCCGGCCCGGCCGCAATCGGCCGCACCAGGCCCAGGATGTGCGCCGCCACACGCCGTGGCGCCGTGAGATGCACGACGTGGCGCTGCCCGCACACCTCAACCAGGCGGGTACCCGGAACCGACCCTGCCACGGCGGCGCACCACTCGTGCCGGGCGATGGGATCATCCGTTCCGCGCACCACCAGCACCGGAACCCGCACCCCCGAGAGGCGCTCCCGCAGCGGGTAGGCGAGCATCGGCGACGTCTCCCGCAGGAACCACCGGAGGCCCGCCCGCGCCGTGTCGGCAAGGGCAGTGCGTTTGACGAACAGCGGCTCGCCGAGGCTGTCGCGCGCCAGGGCGGCGGTCTGTCGCAGCAGGGTGTCCCGCGACGGGTCGACGACGGGGCCGATGAGCACCAGGTGGGAGACGAGCTCCGGTCGCTGCAGCGCCAGCTCGGTCACGATCTGGGCCCCCATGGAGTGCCCGATCAGCACGGCATTCGGCAGGTGCAGCGCGTCGAACACTCGGCCGATCATGCTCGCGTAGGCCTCGATGCTGAGCGGATGCCCGGGGGTCCGCATCCCGCCGAAGCCGGGCAGGTCGAGCGAGAGCGACTCCCCCGCCAGCGCGAGTTCGTTCTGCAGCCGCGTGCCGTACCGGTGCGAGGACCCGATACCGTGCACGATGACGAACACCGGCCGGCTCATCCGCCCCTCGAGGCTGCTCTGCACCACCCGGAACTGCAGCCCACCGACGGTGAGCACACGGCCCGCTGCGATCACAGGTCAGCCGCCCGGGCGGTAGGGTGCGTCGTCACGCACGTCGATGCGCTTCGTGTGCGGCGCGACCTCGGTGACCGCGATGCGGGGTGCCGCGTCGAGCTCGTCGGCCTTCGGCGCGGTCAGGAGTTGTTCGCGTCGCTCTGCGGTGAAACCGCCGTCGGCGTCGACAGTGTTCTCAGCGGCTGTCGGGTTCTCAGCGTCTGTCGGGTTCTCAGCGTCTGTCGGGTTCTCGGTGTCTGCGGGCACGCACTAACGCTAACCCGCGGAACGATTTCGCTCAGGGGGTTGCGCCTCGTGGTGCGGGCGTCCGTGGGTGCGCCGACCCTCTTTCATCTCGGCCTCGAACAGGTGCCGCCGGCCATCCACGAGGGCGTCGCGGGCCGCCTGCTCGAGCTCGCGGAACGCCGACCAGTAGTTCGCGTCGTAGTCTTCGACGATCTGGAACGTCCACCGCCCGTCGATCACGTTGCGCCCGACGAGCTCGTCGTCGATCCGGTCGGCGAGCTCCGGATGCCCGCTCTCACGCAGCAGCGCCACGGCCTCCCCCAGGGCGAGATCGGCCTGGCCGGTCATCCGGTGGAACCCGTAGAGCAGCCCGCGGGCGTTCTCCACCACCTCGAGCGCCTCGCTGAGCTTGCCGAGTGCCTCGACGGTCTTGTCGTCGACGCCCTCCGGTCGCAGGTGAGCGGAATCGGGGCCATCGTTCTCAGGGTTGTCGTGCATCCGGATCCTCCAGCGTCGGGGTTCTGACTCACACCCTCGCCGTCGGACCCGCCACAGGCAAGCCCCTTGTGGAGTGCGCTACGAGTCTCCGCCCACAGCCGGCTCTCCCACGAATGTGTGCGCCTCGCCGGCGAGCTCCGGCCAGAGCTGCTGGTCGTCGACACGCACCCAGTCGCGGGCCGGGCTGCCCTCGGCGGCGTGCGCCCGGGCGATGCCGCGCTCCTGCAGGTCGGCGCCACGCGCGGCGGGCAGTTCGACCACGAGGTCGTCGCCGTCGAGGAACGCGAAGACCGTGCCGTGCACCGTCAGACCGTCGCCGGTCACGGCCACCCCCTCCTCATCGCGCATCAGAACGGCGAGGTTCTCGTAGCTCTCGGTTGCCGCAACGGAACTGACCATGTTTCTGCCTCCCAGCAGGTCGAACGGCGCGGGGGTTCGCGATGTGCGACCACCGAACGGCGGCGCAACGGTTTTGCGCTCGCACTGCAACGCTAGCGCGGAGAGAGGCCGGGACCGTCACCGTGAGCAGCGCGGCCGGTCGACGCCCGCCGAGAGGTCAGGATTCGTAGCGTTCGAGCCGCTGCCGGTCATCCGGCCCGATCAGCCCACTGCGGATCGCCTCCTCGCGAAGCGCCACTTTCGTGCCGACGTCGATTCCCGCCAGCCGGTACTTCCGGCGGATCCGCTTGAGGTGCGACTTCGCGGTCTCCTCGCTGATGTGCAGCAGCGTCGCGATCCGTTTCGCCGAGTCTCCCGAACTGTAGAGGGCCATCACCCGCCGTTCCTGCGCCGACAGCCGCGACGCGTCGTCGCCTGCCTCGAGCTGCGGGATCAACCGGGCAGACACGAAGGTCTCGCCGGAGTGGGCCGCGTGTACGGCCAGCACGATGTTCTCGGCCTGCTCGCTCTTCACGAGGTAGCCGAGGGCGCCGGCGGCGAGCGCTTCACGCACGACGGCCGGTTCGGAGTACGTGCTCATCACCACCGTCCTGACGCCGACGGTTCCGAGGGCCCGGAGTTTGACCGAGATCGGCAGGTTGTCGCGCAGGTCGAGGTCGAGCAGCACGACATCCACCGGGAACTGCGGATGCGCCAGCAGGTCCGGCCAGCTGCTCACCGCGGCGACGAGCTCGATGTCGGTGGTCGCGGCCCTGATCCACTCGCCGAGGGCGGTCAGGAGCATCCGATGGTCATCGACGATCGCGAGTCGGATTCCCGTTGGTGCCATACAGGCATCCTGCCAGATCGGAGGGAGCCATCCTGCCGGAACGACACCCGGAAGGGGGGCGCAGGCGAGCGACACCAGCCACGGTGCACTTCGGGGTCCCCCGGGGTAGATTTCAGAGGTGACGACACGTTCTGGGGCCAGCCGTCGCCCTGGTTCCCCCGAAGAGGCCCCTCCTGCGGGATTTCGGCTCGGCGCTGTCTGTGCGCGGGGATTCGGCGTGGTCTTCTGTCTCTCCGCGATGCTCAACCTGGTGGTGCCGCAGCTGGACAGGGCGGGATCGTTTGCCCCCGCCCTGTTCGGGATCGCCCTCATGATCGCGGGCTTCGTGGTTCTCGGCAGCCGCCAGACCGCCGTGCGTGCGGTACTGGTCTACGGTGCCGGCCTGGCCACAATGACCGCCTTCCTCCTCCCTGGTGTGGGCGTCGACTCCTCGGCGACACTCGCCACGGTGACCGCCCTCTCGTCGATGGCCGTTCCGTCGTTGCTCGTGGCCGTCGCCGATCGTCGGTCACTGCCGGTCGTCGCGCTCACCTCTTTCGTGCCCATGCTCGTTCTCGCCGTCGTCGTGACCGCCCCCTCCGGTCGTGCGCCCTTCGTCGCGGTGGCGGTGGTGGGCGGCTGGATCGCGATGACCTTCGCCGGGCTGTGGCTGGCACGGAGCGTCCGGCGTGCCGACACAGGAGTCGAACGGCTGAGGGAGGGGTACGCAGCCGAGCGCCGGTCCACCGAGACGGAAGCGGAACTCCGCTACGGCGCACGGATGCTGCACGACACAGTGCTCGCAACGCTCACGGTCATCGCCCATTCCGGCGTCGGGGTGCGTCCGGGCGCGCTTCGCGAACAGGCTGCCGCCGACAGCGCTCTGCTCGCGCAGCTCCGCACGGCGGGCACTCTCGCTGCTCCCCTGCCGGTGAGGGCGGAGTCGGCGGAGCTGCCGGAGTCGCTGGACTCCCCGGAGTCGCTGGCGGAGCATCCACCGAGCGAGCTCCACGCAGAGGTCGAGACGTGGTGCGCCGCCCGCGACTTCAGCGTGACCTGGTACGGCCCGGCCCGGTTGGCTGCGACATCCGCCCAGCTCGACGCTCTCACCCGGGCCGTCATCCAGTGCCTCGAGAACGTGCGCCGGCACTCGGGCGAGACCGTCGCCGAGATCACCGTCAGCGAGGATGAGGCGCTCGTGCGTGTGGTCGTGACAGACACCGGCACGGGCTTCGAGCGGGCCCTCGTTCCCGCGGGTCGCCTCGGGCTGGCCGAATCGGTCGAGGCCAGGATCGCCGCCGTCGGCGGAGTCGCGCGGGTGTTCTCCTCCCCCGGCCGCGGCACCACGGTGCTCCTGGAGGTTCCGCGATGAGTACGCGGTTCGACCGCGCTGCCTCCGCTAAGTCTGAGCCGTCCACATCCCCCGCGCCCGACGCGACCAGCACTCTGTCGCAGCTCATCGCGGCGACCAGCGGTGGGCCGGCGGCGATCAGCCGGCTGCGCGCCCGAATCCGCCAGGACAGGAATGTGAGCGCCGGCTACCTTGGCCTTGGTTTCGTGGTTCTCGGTGGGCTGCTGATGGTTCGCGGACTCGTCTCTCTGGGGTGGTCCTGGTCGGGCGGACCGTTCCGCTGGCTGACGCTCCTCGCCTGGGGGCTGCTCATCGTGCTGTTCATCGGGGCAGTGCTGGCGGCGAAGCGGAACGGGGGAATCATCCCCGGTCGCCTCTCGCGGCTCCTCACCGGCACTGGAGTGCTGTGCATCGCTGTCGACCTCGCGGCCTTCACGATCGACGGCGGCAGAACAGCCCTCTACCCCACGACGATGATCGGCTTCGGGGCTTGCCTGCTCGCCTGCCTCCCCCTGCAACCGCTCCGGCGCAGTGTCGTCGGCGCGGTCTGCCTGGCCGTCGGCGGAGGCGGAGCACTGGTGGTCGGCTACCTGTTCAACCCGTCCAGTCTCTCCGCCGGGGTCACCGGCCTCCTCCTCGGACTCACACCCGTCGTGGCGGGAATCTCGATGATCGGTGCCTCGGATCGGTATCTCGGGCGGAAGATCGACCGCGCCGTCACGGAGAGCCTCGTCACCGCATCCGCCGTGGGCCACGGAATGGGTTCGGTCTCGGAACTGCGGCGGCTCGACAGCGCAGCGGAGACGCTTCTGGCCTCTGTGTCGCGGTTGCCGGCCGACCACCCCATCGATGCCGACACGGCCGCGAAGGCTGAGCTCCTCGGCGACGACCTCCGGCTCGCACTGCTCTCCGACCACGAACAGACCTGGCTCCAGATCGCGGTGACGGAATCGGAACGACTCAGTCGATCGGTCACGATCGACGACCCCGGATTGCTCGCGGCGACACTCGAACCCGGCCGTCGCCGGAACCTGCTCGCCCTGACCTGGCTCTGCGCAGCCACCGCGACCGCGCCCGTGCTCGAACTGGCCTTCGCCGGATCAGCCGGGGCCGGCGTCGCTCCCCTGACCGTGGTGTTCGCACTCACCGACACGCGGCGACGGGGAATCGATCCGGCGGTGTGGCCGCTGTTCGACCGGCTCGGCCGGTACACCATAAAGGTGGGGGCGGACCGGGCGCTGGTCCGGGTCGATCTCGGCTGACGCGGCTTCGGTTATGGCTTCGGCTTCGGCTATGGATGGCAGGCCATCCGGCCCCCGAACCGTCGCCCCGTCAGCGCGCCTCGAGGAACGGCACGCAGAACCCACCGACCGTCACCACGACCATCCCGATTCCGACGGCGATGCCGGTGTGCAGCCGCTTCCGCCCCGACTCACCGCGGGTCGTCCCCCACATGTATGCGCTGACGTGCACCCGATGCGCCTCATCGACGAGCTGCTGGGTGCCCGGCAGGCTGAGATCGAGCGAGCCGCTCGCGACCTGCGCCTCGATGCGGGTCGCCTCCTCCAGCGTCATGAGTTCGTTCCTGCTGCGCTTCAAACCCTCACCGCCCGTTCCGGATGCCCTCCCTCAGCCTAGGCACACCATGAGCCTAGGCACCAGCCCCCGCCGCGGCGCAGCCCCACCGTGCCGCACCCTCACCGTGCCGTCGCTTCGTCACGAAGCCTCGTCGTGCCGCAGCGTCCTCGTCACACGGCGCGAAGGCTCGAGGCCGCCGCCTTCCGCACAGCGACGGTCAGCGCATCGAGCAGCGTCGACGCCAGGTTCCAGCGCTGCCAGAACAGTGGCACGTCGGTGGGCTGGCTCGGAGCCAGCTCGACGAGGTCGCCACGGGCGAGTTCGGCCGCGCACTGCTGCTCGGGCAGCATCCCCCAGCCGAGCCCGGCCACGATCGAACGTGCGAAGTCGGCCGAGGTCGGCACGAAGTGCCGGGGAGCAGCAGCGGCCCGGGCATCCGGAACCAGCTGGCGGAGGAACCCGCTCTGCAGCTCGTCCCGCCGGTCGAAATCGATGTGCGGCGCGGTCGACAGCCACGAAGCAAGGTCACCGGAAGCGCCCCGCCACCGCCCGGTGTACGACGGGCTCGCCACCGCCCGGTAGCGCATCACGCCGAGCGCCGTCACCGAGCATCCCTGCACCGGCTCGGGGTTCGACGTGACCGCCGCCATCACCGAACCGGAGCGCAGCATGGCCGTCGTGTACCCCTGGTCGTCGCGCCGCACATCGAAGACGACATCGAGGCGCCCGGCCGCGTCGGCCAGCGCCGGCAGGAACCACGTCGCGAGACTGTCGGCGTTCACCGCGACCGGGATCGCCGGCCACTTCGCGCCCGGGCCCGCTCCCGCCTGGCCGAGATCGGCGAGCGCCTCCGCCTCGACCAGCTGCACCTGGCGGGCGAGCCTCAGCACCACATCCCCCGCCGATGTCGGCCTCACCGGATTGCTGCGCTCGAGGAGGATCTGGCCCGCCCGCTGCTCCATCGCCTTCACCCGCTGCGAGACCGCCGATGCGGTGATGTGCAGGCGGGTTGCGGCAGACTCGAACGTCCCCTCGTCGACCAGCACGATGAGGGTCTCCAACTGCTCCCGCGCGAATCCGTCCATAAGCTGAGCTTAGGCTTGCTGAAAATCTTTAGCTGGATTCATTCCGCACGGGCCTCTACTGTCAGACCGTGCCCGCTTCGGAGACTCTCCTGCCCGCGCTGCTCGGCCTCCTCACCGGCCTCTCACTGATCATCGCCATCGGTGCCCAGAACGCCTTCGTGCTGCGGCTCGGCATCGAGGGGCAGGGCCGGATGATCGCCGTCGTCGTCTCGATCTGCGCCCTCTCCGACGCCGTCCTCATCGTCGCCGGAACCCTCGGCATCGGAGCGCTGATCTCGGCTGCTCCCGCCGTTCTGGTGATCATCCGGATCGTCGGATCGGGGTTCCTGATCGTCTACGGGCTCTTCGCGGCCTACCGTGCCTTCCGTCCGAAAGCGCTCGACCCTTCGGCCTCCACCGACAGCCGGCCTGCGACACGCCTCTCCACCGCCGCCCTTACCGCCCTCGCCCTCACCTGGCTGAACCCGCACGTCTACCTCGACACCGTGATCTTCCTCGGCTCCGTGGCGAACCAGCAGGGCACGTCCGAGCGCTGGTGGTGGGTGGGCGGGGCGATCCTCGCCAGCTTCCTCTGGTTCTTCGGCCTCGGTTTCGGTGCGCGCCTCCTCCGCCCTGTCTTCGCCCGCCCCGGTGCCTGGCGCGTGCTCGACGCCCTCATCGCCGTGGTGATGCTGGCGCTCGGCCTCCGCATGGCGCTCGGCGCCTGACCGTCGCGAAGCACCCCTCGCCAGATTGGCGGAATGCTTTGAATGTATCTCCAAGTGATACATTCAAAGCATGAAACAGGGAGAAGCTCGCCAAGCTCTGGCACACCTCTCGTCTGCGCAATGGGGCATGCTGACAACCGCTCAAGCTGTTCGTCAAGGCGTCGACCGACTGCAGCTCGGGAGATTCGCCGCCGCAGGCGGCCTGGAGCGCCTGAGCCATGGTGTCTACCGGGACGCAGGGAGCCCCCCGACCGAATACGACGACCTCCGAGCGGCTTGGCTGAGCACCGATCCATCCAGAACCGCCGAGGACCGGGCGAACGATGGCCCGGGCGGCGTTGTGGTGGGTGGTGCCACTGCGGCGTTCCTCCATCAGATCGGGAATCTGCAGCCAGAGCCTTTCACCTTCTTAAGTGAGACCCGGCACCAATCACAGCGACCGGAGATACGGCACCGCCGACGCACGCTGGCCGCCGACGACATCACAATCGTCCAGGGACTTCCCGTCAGCACAACAGAACGCACCATCGCAGACCTGGTAATGGATCGCGAGGACCTCAGTCTGGTCGTTGACGTTCTCGGGGACGCCGTTCGCCGTGCCCCCGTCCGCCTCGGCCACCTCGTCGAACTGCTGGATCCGCTTTCCGCCCGTAACGGTCACCGCACAGGCGATGGACGCGGCTTGCTCGAAGACCTGCTCGAAAGAGGCGGCATGGATGACGTACTTCGGTCGCGAACGCCGGGCGATGGGGCTGAGCACACGTCAGATCCGCTGAGTGGCGATCGCACCGACGAAAGGACCGAGCGACGATGATCCAGGTGCTTCCCGGGTACTCCGACGGCAACGCTGTCCGGTCCGCCATCAAGTCGGCGGCCCGGATGGCGGCTCAAGATCTGAACCCGAGCGTCGGCACCCTCGTTCAGCAGGCAACGTACGACCGCTTCCTGTGCAGGGTGTTCTCGGACCCGAACAGCACGTTCCTCCTCAAAGGCGGCACAGGGATGCTCGCGCGAGTCGCCCATGCCCGAAGCACGCGAGACGTCGATCTCGCCAGCATTGACACCGAAACCGAGGCCGCCGTCGCGGATCTGATCACCCTTTCGAGAATCGATCTGGGCGACCACTTCAGATTCGCGTTCGCAGGTCGCCGCACCCAGATCGGCGGAGAGAACCAGCCCTACACCGCGGGCACCAATCTCACCTTCGACGTCTACATCGGAGTCACCAAGCACGGAAACCTGTCGATCGATCTAGCCGCCGGGCACACTCCGACCGGCAGAGTCGAAAGACGCGCCCCGGCGAACCGATTGCCGTTGCCCCGCCTCAGATCGCATGACTACCTGCTCTACCCCATCGCCGACCAGATCGCCGACAAGGCCTGCGCCACTCTCACCTCCTATGGCGTCGCTGGCAAAGCGCCCTCGCGGGAGAAGGATCTCGTCGACCTGGTCACAATCGCGCTTCACGAACAGATCGACGCTCATGCACTCCATCAAGCGCTGGCAACCGAAATGATTCTGCGCCGGCTTGATCCACCCGTCGAATTCCGGATTCCTGCAAGCTGGGGACCTGCCTACGCTCGTCTCGCCAGGCAGATCATGTTTCTCATGAATTATCGAACTGTCGAGGATGCACTTTCGCTGGCAAAGTCGCTCCTCGACCCCATCCTGAGTGGCACCGTCGAACACGGCGTCTGGGATCCCTCAATCCTCCGCTGGACCCGGCGATCATGAACGAAATGCTCTACGGGAGACCAGGCAGGCGAGGAGGGGCGCGATAGCGTGAAGGGCATGCAGCCCACGAGCCCGATCCAGTACGCCGCGTCCGAGAGCGGCGCCGTGCCGCCGCTCGAGCAGATCCGCGACGGGATCTGGGCCCTGCCACAGGCCAAGCCGAACCCGCAGCTGCCGTACACGCTGAGCTACCTGATCGTCGACGCGGAGGACCGGGTGCACATCATCGACCCGGCCTGGAACTCCGATGCGAACTTCGAGACGCTCAGGCGGGCCCTCATCGAGATCAGCAGCTCGGTGAGACACATCGCGAGCGCGACCATGACGCACATGCACATCGACCACATCGGCATTGCCGGGCGTCTCCAAGAGGCCTTCGAGGCGCGGATCGGCCTCAGCCGCATCGACCAGGAGGCCATCGAGCAGCAGCTGCAGGTGCCGGCGGTCACGTACGGCGACGAGGACTTCGCCCGCTGGGGAGTCCCTGACGTCGAGCGCGCGATGCTCCGCGAGACGTCCCTCTCCGATGCCGCCGTGGTCGACACCCGCGCCGACCTGCTGCTGGAGCCCGGCGACACTCTCGACATCCCCGGCCGCAGCATCCGCGTGCTCGCCACCCCGGGCCACACGGCCGGCAGCGTCTGCTTCGTCGACGCGGATGACCGAATGCTGTTCACAGGCGACCACCTGCTGCCGATGATCTTCCCCGGCATCGGGCTCGGGGGCCGGATGACCGGCAATCCGGTCTCGACCTACATCGACTCGCTTGGCAGCCTCGCGCCGTTCGACGACTGGGAGGTGCTGCCGGGCCACGGGTACCGGTTCAGCGGGCTCGGCGAGCGCCGCCGTGAGTCGGCCGAACACCACGACCGCCGCACGCGGGAGACCGCGGCCGTGCTGGCTGGGCATCCGGAAGCCAGCGTGTGGCAGGTCGCGGAACAGTTGCACTGGACGGCCGGCTGGGACGGACTGCAGGGCGCGTACCGCCGTTCCGCCCTCGCCCAGACCGAGATGCACTCGGGGCGCGTGCGGAACGGTGACTGGGAGCGCTACCTGGCGTGAGCGATCCGGATGTCGCCACCCTCCCCACCCCGTCACCTTCCTCCCCACCCCCACCCTCAACTCAATCGATCCACCGGAATCTGTCGGTCAGAGCGTCGCAGAGCGACAGATTTCGGTGGATGGACGGTGATTCGCAGGCAGAAGGGCAGAGCGCGGCGGCGGGGGGCTACACCTCGAGGTGACGCTCGTCGACGCCGTTGTAGGCGCTGAGGGGGCGGATCAGGGAGTTGGCGGCGAGCTGCTCGGCGATGTGGGCGGTCCAGCCGGTGATGCGCGCCGCGACGAACAGCGGGGTGAACGTCGGGGTGTCGAATCCCATCAGGTGGTAGGCCGGGCCCGAGGGGTAGTCGAGGTTCGGCTTGATGTTCTTGCCGCCGGTCATTGCCTGTTCGAGGGTGTCGTAGAGTTCCGAGAGGTCGGGGCGCTCGTAGTAGTCCACCAGGGTGTCGAGCGACGCCTTCATGGTGGGCACCCGCGAGTCGCCGTTCTTGTAGACCCGGTGGCCGAAGCCCATGATCTTGCGCTTCTGGGCCAGGGCATCCGCGAGCCAGTCAGCTGCCTTGTCGGCCGTGCCGATCTCGTCGAAGATGTGCATGACCGCCTCGTTCGCGCCGCCGTGCAGAGGTCCCTTCAGCGCGCCGATGCCGCCGACGACGGCCGAATACAGGTCGGAGAGGGTCGACGTGATGACCCGCGCCGTGAACGTCGACGCGTTGAAGGAGTGCTCGGCATAAAGGATGAGCGACACGTTGAACGCGTCGACCACGACCTTGTCGGGCACCTCGCCGAACGTGATGTAGAGGAAGTTCTCGGCATAGCTCAGCTCGTCGTTCGGCTCGATGATGTCGAGGCCGTGGCGGCGACGCTGGTCGTAGGCGACCACGGCCGGGATCTGCGCGAACAGCTGCACCGACTTCGCGAGGTTCGACTCGACACTCGCATCGTCGGCATGCGGATCGAGCGCGCCGATGGCGCTCACCGCGGTGCGGAGCACGTCCATCGGGTGGGCGCTGGTCGGCAGGATGTCGATGACCTGCTTGATCTCGGGATCGAGCGAGCGGAACGACCGCTCGACGTGCTGCAGCTCCTCGAGCTCCGCCGCCGTCGGCAGTTCACCGTGCCAGAGCAGGTAGGTGACCTGCTCGAACGAGCAGTTCGCCGCGAGCTCCTGCACCGGATAGCCGCGATACAGCAGCGAGTTCGTCTCGGCGTTGACCTTCGAGACGGCGGTGTGGTCGGCGTAGACGCCGGCGAGGCCCTTGCGGATCTCCGGCTCAGCGGCGGTGGTGGATGGTGCGTTGGTGGTGTCGCCCATGACAGCTCCTTCGGTGTGTGGTGCGCGGGTCAGCGCTGGATCTGGAAGTTGAAGACCGACGAGTCGAACGAATTGTACGATTCGTAGTCGAGCAGTTCGTAGAGGTCGGCGCGGTGCTGCATCTCACCGACCACGCTGTTCAGCGAGCCCTCGGCGTTCAGCGCGTCGAGCGCCCGGTCGGCCGCGCCCATCGCGAGCCGCAGCAGCGACACCGGGTAGATGACGATGTTGATGCCCACACTCTCGAGCTGCGTGGTCGTGAACAACTCACTCTTACCGAATTCGGTCATGTTCGCCAGCACCGGAACGTCGACGACCGCGCGGATCGCCTCGAACTCGGTCAGGTCGGCCATAGCCTCGGGGAAGATGGCGTCGGCTCCGGCGTCCACGAGCGCACGGGCTCGATCCTGCGCGGCGGCGAGGCCTTCGACCGCCCGCACATCGGTGCGCGCCATGATGAGCAGGTTCGGGTCGCGGCGGGCGTCGGCTGCGGCGCGGATGCGCTTCAGCGCGACATCCAGCTCCACCACGGCCTTGCCGTCGAGGTGACCGCACCGCTTCGGGTTGACCTGGTCCTCGATGTGCAGGCCTGCCACACCCGCGTCTTCGAGGGTCTGGATGCTGCGGGCCACGTTCATGGGTTCGCCGAAGCCGGTGTCGGCGTCGACCAGAACGGGCAGGTCGGTCATCCGCGCGATCTGCTGGGTGCGGCCGGCGACCTCGGTGAGCGTGGTGAGGCCGATGTCGGGGAGCCCGAGGTCGGCGCTGAGCACGGCGCCCGAGACGTAGACACCCTCGAAGCCCTTGGCCTGGATCATCTTGGCGGAGAGCGGGTTGAAGGCGCCGGGCAGGCGGTGGAGCTTCCCGGTCGCGAGCGATGCGCGAAAGTCGGCGCGCTTGGCGGCCGGGGTCTTAGTGGCGTACAGCATCAGAACAGTCCCTTCGGGGTTTCGACGGAGGCCAGGAGGCCGGGCTTCGCGACGATGGTGAGCTGGCGCACTTCGTCGGCGGTCAGCTCGTAGGTGCGCTCGGCGAGCGCGAGGAAGCGCTCGATCTCGGTCTCTTCCAGAACGCCCGCAGCGAGCGTGCGGAACTTGTGGATGTAGTCGGCACGCTGGAACGGCCGGGCACCGAGCGGGTGGGCATCCGCTACGGCGATCTCGTCGACGATGCGTTCGCCGTTCGCGAGCTCGATCTCGACGCGGCCGCCGAACGCCTTCTCAGCGACATCGTTCGAGTGGTAGCGGCGGGTCCACTCGGCATCCTCGACCGTGGTGACCGTGTTCCAGAGCTCGACCGTGTCGGCCCGGGCCGCACGCGACGGGAGGTACGACGCCTCGTGGTTCCACGTGCCGTCCTGCAGCGCGACCGTGAAGATGTACGGAATCGAGTGGTCGAGCGTCTCGCGCGACGCGGTGGGGTCGTACTTCTGCGGGTCGCCCGCACCCGATCCGATCACGTAGTGCGTGTGGTGCGAGGTGTGCAGCACGATCTGCGTGACGTTCGCCGGGTCGACGAGCTCCGGATGCTCGGAGTGGAGCTTTCGGGCCAGGTCGATCCACGCCTGCGCCTGGTACTCGGCCGAGTGCTCCTTCGTGTAGCTGTCGAGGATGGCGCGCTTGGCCTCGCCCGGGGCGGGGAGGGCGACGTCGTAGACGCGGTCGGGGCCGCCGAGCAGCCAGGCGATCACGCCGTCCTCGCCTTCGTAGATGGGGGTCGGGCTGGTCTCGCCGCGCATCGCTCGGTCCACGGCCTCGACCGCCATCTTGCCGGCGAACGCGGGGGCGTGCGCCTTCCAGCTGGAGATCTCGCCCTTCCGGGACTGGCGGGTGGCGGTGGTCACATGGAGGGCCTGGCCGACGGCCTGGAAGATGGTCTCCACGTCGAGGCCCAGCAGCGTGCCGATGCCGGCGGCGGCACTCGGTCCGAGATGGGCCACGTGGTCGATCTTGAACTCGTGCAGGCTGATCGCCTTCACGAGGTCGATCTGGATCTCGTAGCCGGTCGCGATGCCGCGAACGAGGTCGGCACCGGTCTTGCCCGCGTGCTGCGCCACGGCGAGGATCGGCGGGATGTTGTCGCCCGGATGCGAGTACTCGGCGGCGAGGAACGTGTCGTGGAAGTCGAGCTCGCGAACCGCAACTCCGTTCGCCCAGGCGGCCCACTCGGGGCTCTTCGTCTCGCCGGCAGGCAGGCCGAAGACGGTCGAACCGGGAGTGTAGGGATGGGCCTCGGCCTGCGACCGGGCGGAGACGACGGGTTTCCGGGTGAGGGAGGCGGCTGCGACGCTGGCGTTGTCGATGATGCGGTTGATCACCATGTCGATCACCTCAGGGGTGACCTCGACGGGGTCGGCTGCGACCCGTGCGATGCGGTGGGCGAGCTGGTTCTCGCGGGGCAGGTCTTCGTCGCTCTTGTAGGTGCGCACGTTCAGGTGTTCGACCACGGATGGGTCCTTTCGATCAGGATGTTGCGCGAGGGTGGGCTGCGGTGGAGAGGATCGCCTGCAGGGACTTGTGCAGGTGCACATGGGTGGCGTGAGCCGCCAGGTCGGCGTCGCCGCCGAGGATGGCCTCGACGATCATCCGGTGCTCGCCTGCTGCTTCGAGGAGTCGATCGGGGTTGTCCTGCGAGAGGCGGCGCACCCGGGCGAGGTGGATGCGCAGATTCGCGAGGGCCGAGACCAGGTAGGAGCTCCGCACGGCCCCGTCCACGGCGCGGTCGAACTCGCGCACGAGCTCGAAGTAGTCGTGGCGTCCGGGATCGTCGGCGGCGAGCAGTGCCGGCGCCGTGCGGAATCGCGCCAGCAATTCGGCGAAGACCCTCTCATCGCGGCGGGCGGCGGCGAGACGCGCCGCCTGCTGCTCGAGCGCCTGGCGCAGTTCGAACAGCTCTGCCACGTTGTCGGTCGAGACGGCGGTGACGACCAGCCCCCGGCCGGACTCGGCGAGCAGACCGTCGGCCTGCAGCCGGCCGAGCGCCTCACGGAGCGGAGTGCGGGAGATGCCGAGGCGGGCGGCCGTCTCGACCTCGCCGAGGGTGGTGCCGGGTTGCAGCTGCCACTCGAGGATCTCGTCGCGGAGCAGCTCGTAGGCCCGGTCGCTCGCGCGTGATGCCACCGTCGCCTCCCTTGCCATCCGTCGATCTCTTCCTCCGAATGTACACACTGACGCGCTATTCGGCCACCTTTCGAGCAGAATCGACTGTCCAGCCCCACGAATGTGCACAAGCTGAATCTCGGCTGCTCGCAGCAAAGACGAAGGGACCCATCTCGCGCCACCCCGCGGGGTGATGCACGATATGGGTCCCTTCGATCCGGCCAGCCTGCCGCTGGGCGGCGACTCGACGTTACGCGCAGCGGGGCAAGGGGGCTACTTGACGGCGGCCAGCACGTCGTCGAGCAGCAGCGACGCCTTCTCATCGCTGAGCGACTGCGCGAGGGCCAGCTCGGAGACCAGGATCTGCCGCGCCTTCTCGAGCATGCGCTTCTCTCCGGCCGACACGCCCTTGTCTTCGTTCCGGCGCCAGAGGTCGCGCACCACCTCGCCGACGCGGTTCACGTCACCGGAGGCCATCTTCTCCTGATTGGCCTTGTACCGGCGCGACCAGTTGCCCGGCTCCTCGACGAACGGGTTCTGCAGCACGTCGTAGACGGCCTGCACACCGGCGTCGTCGATGACGTCCCGCACGCCGACCAGGTCGATGTTGTCGACCGGGATCTTGATGGTGAGCTCACTGGTGTGCACATTCAGCGTGATGAACCGCTTCTGCTCGCCTTTGACGTCGCGTGATTCGATGGCCGTGATGGTGACCGCGCCGTGGTGGGGGTAGACGAGTGTCTCGCCGACTTCAATCTTCAATTACGACTGCCTCTGTTCAAATCGTCTCGGCCCACCCAGCAGACCCCCTCGACGAGAATCCCGGTGACTGCCAGCAAAAAAAGCATGGCACAGTGAGCACAGAGTGCTATTCTACCCGACCGCAGCCCCCGCTCACGCCGCCGGCCACATCAGTGGTTCTGGGCCCTCTCCGGCTGCCAACCGTGCTCCCCGAGCATCCGCCAGACCGTCTTCGTGAGGTCGGGGTGCTGCATCGCGATCTGACGGAGCACCCGGTACTCTCGGGCTCCGGATGCTCGTTGGCCCCCATTCGCCTCGATGGCCTCTGCGCGAAGCAGGTACACGACAAGCTCATCCACCGTCGGAAGCTCCTCCATGAACTGCCACGGATCCTCGCCGCCCAGCAACCGTTCGTGCACCACGGTGTCGAGCTCCTCACGCGCCTCGGCCCGCAGCACCTCCAGGCTCGCGCCGCCGAAAGGCTGGCTGCTGAACGGCCGGCCGCTGGTGTCCCTGTTCAAACGATGATCCCGATCCTTGTCACGCAAAGATCTCGTCGAAGAAGGCCCGCATGGCCACCCAGGACCGCGCGTTGGCCGTGGCATCGAACATTGCACCGTAGTCGGGGGCGTTCGTGTCGGGCATCGTGAACGCGTGCATCGCTCCGCTGTAGCTGACGACCTGCCAGTCGGGGGCGTCGGCGGCGCGGAGCTCGTTCTCGAAGTCGACGACCTGGTCGTCGGGAACCACGGGGTCTGCCGCACCGGTCAATACCAGGAGGGGTGCGGTGATCGCTCCATTCTCGGCCGGGGTCTCTGTTGCGAGCCGGCCGTGGAACGAAACAGCCCCAGCGATGTCCGCCCCGGAACGGGCGAGTTCGAGCGCGCCCGATCCGCCGAAGCAGTAGCCCATCACCGCGATGCGCTCGGGGTCGACACCGGGCTCCGTGCGCAGCCGCTCGAGGTTCGCTGCGAGATGCGCCCGGAACAGGTCAGTGTCGGCGTACAACTTTCCCGCCAGCGCGGGCGCCTCATCCTGCCCGACTTCGCGGCCGTCGCCATAGACGTCGCCTGCGAGGGCGATGTAGCCGAGCCGCGCGAGCATCTCCGCGCGCACCCGGGCGTGGTTGTTAAGCCCGGACCAGTCGCTGATGATGAGGACCGCCGGGCGGGCATCCACTGCCGCAGGCTTGGCCAGGAACCCGCCGAACTCCCCGAAGGTGACGGCGGTGGTCTCGACGGCCCCTGCCTCCTCCACAGAAGCGAGCAGGGTTTCGAGGGCCGGGGTGAGCGGGGTGGGGTACGCGGTCGTCATGGCTCCAAGCCTACGCACGAAAACCCGGCAATGAGCTGCGTGGCGTAGCCTCAGCCCATGGCCCCGACAGCTTCTGACCTCTCGTCCACAGGCTCCACTTCTCCCTCACAGCCCCTCCTCCGGCTAGGAGTTCTGCACACCTCACGGAAAGTGGACGAGAAGCGGCTACCGCTTCATCCCGAGCACCTCGAGCGCATCGACGAAGACGTGCGCGCGAACATCGTGCTGGAGTACGGCTACGGAGAACGCTTCGGAATTTCGGATGACGAACTCTCGCCACTTGTCGGAGCACTGGGCACGCGCGAAGAGATCATCGCGCAGGCCGATGTTCTGCTGCTGCCGAAACCCCAGGTCAGCGACCTCGAAGACCTGCGAGACGGGCAGACGCTCTGGGGCTGGCCGCACTGCGTGCAGGACAGAGGGATCACCCAGCTCGCGATCGACAAGAACCTCACCCTGATCGCGTGGGAGGCCATGAACCACTGGAACAGCGACGGCAGCTACGGGTTGCACGTGTTCCACAAGAACAACGAGCTCGCCGGGTACTGCTCGGTGCTGCACTCCCTGCAGCTCTGTGGATCGACCGGCGACTATGGTCGCCGGCTGACCGCCATCGTGATCGGTTTCGGCGCGACCGCCCGGGGTGCGGTGACGGCGCTGAACGCCCTCGGCATCCACGACGTGCAGGTGCTGACCAACCGCAGCATCGCGGCCGTCGGCTCACCGATACCGTCGGTCGACATCATCCAGTTCGAGCACAATGCCGAAGCACCCTACGAGAGCATCGTGAACTCGGCGGATGGCCCCGTGCTGCTCGCACCCTTCCTCGCCGAGCGCGACATCGTCGTGAACTGCACCCTGCAGGACCCGAACGCGCCGCTCACCTACCTGCGTCTCGAAGACCTCGATGCGTTCCGGCCCGGCAGTCTGATCGTGGATGTCTCGGTCGACGAGGGCATGGGTTTCAGTTGGGCGCGCCCGACGACGTTCGCCGAGCCGATGTTCACGGTGGGGCGAGCCACGAACTACTACGCGGTCGATCACAGCCCGTCGTTCCTCTGGAACTCGACCACCTGGGAGATCAGCGAGGCCCTGATGCCGTTCCTCCGGCCCGTGATGTCGGGGCGGGCGGCCTGGGCGGAGTCGGATACGATCACCCGGGCCATCGAGATCGACGAGGGGCGCATCCGGAACGAGGCGATCCTCGAGTTCCAGGGCCGCTCGCCCGAGTACCCCTACCTGCCGCTGGCCTGACGCAGCGCCGGTCGACCCTGAGCGCGGTGACTCTCCCCGACCCCTCAGAATCGCCGGGTGCTGCGGTCGGCGAACGCGTCGAGCGCCGCGATGACCTCGAACGCCAACCACACCCGATTGCGCGAGGCGGCGCTGGCCGGCCGCAGGATGCCGACAGCCTCCAGGCGCGCGAGAGCCGCCAGGGCGGTCTTCGGGGGCACCCCCAGCGCCTTTTCGACGAACGACGAATTCAGCACCGGATGCTGGATGGCGAGCACGGCGAGACGATGCGCCGACGAGGTCGATTTTGTGTCGGCAAGCCGCTCACCCCAGGCGGCCTGCAGATCTGCGATGGTATGCGCGAGACGACGGCCGTTCGCCACCGCGAGGAAGACGGCGTCGGTGAACACCCCGACGATGGAGGCGAGGTCACCCTGCCGGTAGGTGGTGAGCGCCGCGAAGTAGGCGTCCCGCTGGGCGAGCAGCCCTGACGAGATCGGCACCGTGACGTGGCGCGTGACCCCCGATCTGCGAAGCATCGACTGCGCAAGCGCCCGGCCCGTTCTGCCGTTGCCATCGGGAAAAGGATGGATCGTCTCGAACTGTGCATGCACGAGAGCCACTCCGACGAGCGACGGAAGATCGGTGCGGCGGGCGAAAGTCAACAGGTCTGCCATAGCAGCCGGCACACGCTCGGGAACCGGCGGCACAAAAGCGGCCCGGTGCGGGCTGAAGTTCGATCCGCCGATCCACACCTGCTGCTCGCGGTATCGCCCGGTCAGCTCCGGTTCGGACGTCTCGAGAAGCAGTCGCTGCATCGAGATGATCGTCTCATCCGACAGATCGTCGGCGAGATCGATGGCCGCCTTCATGGCCCGCACGTTACTGACGATCAGAGCTGCGTTCCCCTGGTCACGCTCGCCGAGGTCGACTTCGGAGATCGCGCGGGCACCGCTGGTGAGGTTCTCGATCTGCGAGCTCGAGGCGGATTCGCTGCGGAGCAGAATGAACGCGTACGGCGCGGTGAGCTGAGCGATCTCTGCGTCGAATCGCGCGAGTTCCGCTGTCGCGTCGTCGACCTCTGCCAGCAGAGCCGACGACAGCGGGGCTCGGGCGGCGGCAATCGCCGGGACCACGGCCGCTTCGTAGGGCTGCTGCATCTCCTCCCAGACGCGCCGCGTCACATGGTCGGCCGCGACGGAACCCCTCCACGGCACGGCCTCCGTCTGGACCCGCGGCCACGAGTCGCCCGGCACGTCGTAGGGGTGAATAATCTGCTCCTTACTTACACTAAACGACCTTAGTGTAAATAAGCGGGACAGCAGGAGGCGGTCAGACGGCCTGCAGGAACGAGGCCGGCTCCTCGGCGAAGTGCGCGAGCGCGGGCGGCATCGCCCATCCCTTCGCACGCATCGACTGCGCCCAGAGACGGCCCGCCCGGTACGACGAGCGCACCAGCGGGCCGGCCAGCACCCCGAGGAACCCGATCTCCTCGGCCTCCTGCTTCAGCTCGACGAACTCCGACGGGTGCACCCAGCGCGCGACCGGCAGGTGCCGGGGCGAAGGTCGAAGGTACTGCGTCAGCGTGATGATGTCGGTTCCCGCGTCGTGGAGGTCGTGCAGCGCCTGGCTGATCTCCGCGCGCTCCTCTCCCATCCCGAGGATCAGGTTCGACTTCGTGATGAGCGACGCCGCGCGCGCCTGAGTCAGCACGTCGAGCGACCGCTCGTAGCGGAACGCCGGGCGGATGCGCTTGAAGATCCGCGGCACCGTCTCCACATTGTGCGCGAACACCTCGGGCCGCGACGAGAACACCTCGGCGAGCAACGAGGGATTGCCCGAGAAGTCAGTGGCGAGGATCTCGACCCCGGTCCCCGGGTTCGCCTCGTGGATCTGCCGCACCGTTTCGGCGTGCAGCCACGCCCCCTCGTCGGGCAGGTCGTCGCGCGCCACACCCGTGACCGTCGCGTACCGGAGCTTCATGGCGGAGACGGATGCCGCGACCCGGCGCGGCTCGTCGGTGTCGTAGTCCGCGGGCTTGCCGGTGTCGATCTGGCAGAAGTCGCACCGGCGCGTGCACTGCGACCCGCCGATGAGGAAGGTCGCCTCCCGGTCTTCCCAGCATTCGAAGATGTTGGGGCAGCCGGCCTCCTGGCAGACGGTGTGCAGGTCTTCGCTCTTCACGAGCTCCTGCAGCTGCCGGTATTCGGGGCCGAACCTGGCCTTCGTCTTGATCCAGTCGGGCTTCTTCTCGATGGGGGTGGTCGCGTTCCGCACCTCGAGGCGCAGGAGCTTCCGGCCCGCGGGCACCTCGGCACTCACGCGGCGACGCCCGCGGTGGCGACGGGCGCGGTGGCGACGGCCGCACCGGCCGTGGTGGCGCGGGCGGCGACCCGGTCATTCACCCGGCGGTCGGCCGCGGCGCGATCGCTCACGAGACGCTCGGCGGCGGCCCGGTCATCCACCCACCGCTCGAAGAGCTGGGCGAGCCGCTCCTCCACGAACGGCAGCGCCTCGGCCGGCGTCACCTCCCGCCCCACGACCCGGGAGATCGTGGTCACGCCCGCGTCGCGGATGCCGCACGCCACGATGCGGGCGTAGGCGTCGAGGCTGTTGCTGCAGTTGAGCGCGAAGCCGTGCATCGCAACGCCGTCGGCGACGCGGATGCCGATGGCCGCGATCTTGTCCTCGGCTCCGGGTTCTCCCACCCAGGCACCGGATCGGCCAGCGACCCGCCGCGCGTCGACACCGAGGTCGGCGAGCACCGCGATCAGAACGGATTCGAGGTCTCGCACGTACTGTACGACGTCGATCGGCTCCGGCAACCTGACGATCGGATAGCCGACGAGCTGGCCGGGGCCGTGCCAGGTGATCTTGCCGCCCCGGTCGACGTCGATCACCGGGGTGCCGTCGTCGGGCCGCTCCGACGGGTCGGTGCGCCTGCCGGCCGTGTAGACCGACGGATGCTCGAGCAGCAGCACCGTGCCGCCCGCCTCACCCGCCACGACGCCCGCGTGCGTGCTGCGCTGCAGCGCCAGCGCCTTCGTGTACGGCACCAGTTCGTGCCCGACGCCCAGTTCCCGAATGTCCACCATGGAGCGAGTATAGCTTTAATGGACCGAGTCCAACAATACTGCTCCGGATGGCGGCATCCGATTCCCGCGGTGCCCCGTATCATCGGGAAGACACCAGCAGGAGGAGTGCAGATGTCGATCTCGATGGCCGTGACCCGGATGCTGCTCCGCACGAGACCGGTCGGCACGAAGGATGCCGCCACCGTGCTCGACCGGCTCGCCGACCGGAAGCCCGCCGCCCCGATCCCGCGGGCCATCCACCGCGTCGCCACCGTTCGGGAGCTGAGCGTCGAAGGTCGGCGTGTCGTGCAGCTCACACCCCGATCCGGCGCAAACGGCGCGCACCTCGTCTACACGCACGGCGGAGCCTACGTCTACCCACTGGTCGCCCCGCACTGGCCGATCATCGCCGCGCTCATCGCCTCGAGCGGAGCGGTCGTCACGGTGCCGTTCTATGGTCTCGCACCGGATCATCACGTTGACGAGGCCTACACCCTGCTCGACGCCGTCTACGCCGCGGCCGTCGAAACCCACGGCGACCGGGTGTTCCTCGCCGGCGACTCGGCCGGCGGTGCGCTGGCACTCGGGCAGGCGATCCGGTACCGGGATGCCGGGCTCACCCCTCCCGCGGCCGTCATCCTGTTCTCACCCTGGCTCGACATCACGCTCTCGAACCCCGACATCCCCGCAGCGGCGAAGCTCGACCCGATGCTCGCCCGCGACGGACTGGTGGCCGCCGGCCAGTGGTGGGCGGATGACACAGACCCCCGATCCCCGCTTCTCAGCCCGCTCTTCGCCGACCTCGGCGGCCTGCCGCCGGTCTACGTCTACCAGGGTGCCCGCGATCTGCTTGCGCCGGATGCGAAGGTGCTGGCCGGGAGGGTCGCCGCGGCGGGAGGCAGGATCGAGCTGAGGCTGTACAGCGGGGCATTCCACGTCTTCGTGGGGGCGCCGTGGACCCCGGAAGCCCGGCGCGCACTCAGTCACGCCGGCAGCATACTGAGCGGTGTGACCGCACCGGTGGACCGTAAGCTCAGGGTCGTGACCCCCTCCGGTGCGCCCGCTGCCACGCCCTTCCCCGCGCCCGGCACCCCACTCGCGCTGGCGGGCGAGTCGTTCGTGTCGCTGACCACGTTCCGGAAGACCGGGGTGCCGGTGTCGACGCCGGTCTGGGTCGCCCGCGACGGCGACGCGCTCCTGGTCGTGACGCCGTCGGAAAGCGGAAAAGTGAAGCGCCTCCGCAACAACCCTCGCGTGGAGCTCCGGCCCTGCGACCGCCGCGGGCGGGTTGCTGACGGCGCGGAGGCCGTCGCCGGCGAGACCGAGATCGTCGCCGACCCTGCGGAGGTGGAGCGCCTGGCGGCCGCGTTCCGGGCGAAGTACGGCTTCGAGTACCGTGTCTTCATGCTCGTCGAGCGCATCGTCGCCCGCCGCCAGAAGCCCCGCGTGATGCTGCGCATCACCGCCCCCGCCGCGTAGCGCCCCGCCCAGGCCCCGGCCGCGTAGCCGCACTCCTGCCCCCGCACCCCACACCGCGCGCTCGCGCACCCAGCGAAGGGCCCCAAATCGCTCCAACGCGCGACGCTTGACGCGATTTGGGTCCCTTCGTGCGCAGGCAGGGCGGGGGGGGGGCGGACGACTCAGCCGCGAGGGCGAGAGCAGAGGGACGGAGGGGGCGGAGCGGGACGCAGAACGGAGGGCGGGGGTGTCAGCCGCGGAGCGCGTCCGAGAGTTTCACGCGGGCGCCCGTGCGCAGCAGCGAGTTGGCGTAGATGCGGGAACCGAGCACGATGACCCCGGCCGTCATGACCACCAGCACCACGAGGGAGATGAGCGGCTCCCACCACTCAGCCGTGCCGAGGAACAGCCGCATGGGCATCCCGACCGGCGCCGAAAACGGTACGTACGACATGATGCCGAGCACCAGCGCGTTGTCGTTGAAGAAGATCACCAGGAAATATGGGATCATCACGAGCATCATCACCGGCGAGGTCACCGATCCGATGTCCTCCTGCCGGGAGACGAGAGCAGCGGTCGCCGCGAAGAGCGACGCGAGCAGCACGAACCCGAAGACGAAGAACACCACGAACCAGATGATGGACGGCCCGAGGCTCCCGAGCAGCGCGGTCTGGCCGGAGACGAGCAGCCCTGTGCCGGCCAGGATCGCGATCGCAGCGATCTGCCCGAAGGCGAGCAGGCTGTTGCCCAGCACCTTGCCGGCGAGGAGCGCCCGCGCGGAGATGGTCGACAGCAGGATCTCGACGACGCGGGTCTGCTTCTCCTCCACCACGCTCTGCGCGATGGTGGTTCCGAAGGTGATCGCCGACATGAAGAAGACGAGCCCGAACGCCAGCGCCACGAAGTAGACGATCAGCGGGTTCTGGTCGCTCGGCTCGAGCAGTTGCACCGTGGGCGCGACGCTCAGTGCCTGCACGACTGCCGATGGCGCGGAATCCAGTGCCACGACCGTGAACGGCGAGGCTCCGGATGCTCCGGCTCCCGCGTCGGCGCCGAGCACTGCCGCGTCGACGGTGCCGTCGCGGACGAGCGCTTCCGCGGCATCCGTCGACGGCGCGACCCGCACGTCGAGACCCTCCATGGCCTGCACGGTGGTCGCAACGCTCGACCCCTCGACGACACTCACCTTCGGCGCCGAACTCATGCCTCCGACGAGGCCGCCGATGACGACAGATGCGAGCACGGCCAGCATCAGGATGCCCGTCGAGATCAGGAACGCCTTGCTGCGGAGCTTCATGGACATCTCGCGCTGGGCGACGAGCCAGACGCTCTGCGAGAACCGCGGGGTGGGGAAGCGCGGCGCGGCCAGGCGTGGGACGGTCGAGCGGGTACCGGTCGAGCGGGTGGCAGTCATCGGATGACCTCCTTGAAGATCTGGGTGAGGGAGAGGTGTTCGGGGGCGAAGCGTCGCACGCTGCCGCGCTGGAGGGCTTCGGCGAGAACGCGCTGGGCGGCGCCATCCGCAGCAGCGTCGTTGGTGGCGGCGCCGGCGCTGGTGGCGTCAGCATCGTTGGTGGCGATGCCGGCCTCCGCCGCACCCTGCACCTCGAACAGCGCGTAGCCGCCGTCGAAGTCGATGACCGTGACCCCGTCGACGTCGCGCAGCCAGCCGGCATCGACCGACAGCTCGATCTCGTAGCGTGAGCCGCCGTGCCGGGACTGCAGCTCCTCCTTCGAGCCACTGGCCCGCACAGAGCCTCCCGCGATCACAACGAGGTCGTCGCAGATCCGTTCCACGATGTCGAGCTGGTGGGAGGAGAACAGCACAGGAACCCCGCGGGCGGCGGACTCGGCGAGCACACCCTGCACGGTCTCGACCGCGATCGGATCGAGTCCCGAGAACGGTTCGTCGAGCACGAGCACCTCCGGTTCGTGCACGAGCGCCGCAGCGATCTGGGCGCGCTGCTGGTTGCCGAGTGAGAGGCTCTCGACCGTGTCGCCGGCGCGTTCTCCGAGTTCGAGGCTGTCGAGCAGGCGCTCGGTGTTCGTCGTGGCCGCCGCCCGTGACATCCCGTGCAGTCTGCCCAGGTAGACGATCTGCTCGGCGACCTTCATCTTCGGATAGAGCCCCCGCTCCTCGGGCATGTATCCGAACAGCGCGCGGTCGGCGGGGGTGAGCGTGCGGCCGTCGAGCGACACCGAACCGGCGTCACTCGAGAGCACCCCGAGGATGATGCGCATGGTGGTCGTCTTGCCGGCACCGTTGCCGCCGACGAACCCGGTCATCCGGCCGTCGCCGACCGTGAAGCTGACATCATCGAGAGCGCGGCGGCCCCCGAACGACCTGGACACATTCGCGACTTCGAGCATGCTGTCTCCGATCTCTCGTGGTCCTTCCACGCTACGAACCTCGCATCGCGAGCGCATCCGCCGCGAGACGGGCTGGCCTCACCCGGCAGGCGGAACCCCGGGCACGACGATCCCGTTCTCGTAGCCGAAGACGACGGCCTGGATGCGGTCCCGGAGGCCCAGCTTCGAGAGGATCTTCGAGACGTGCGTCTTCACCGTCGCTTCGCCAAGGTAGAGTTCCCGCGCGATCTCGGCGTTCGACCGCCCGGCCGCGAGCAGCCCCAGCACCTCGCGTTCACGCTCCGTGAGGTCGTGGAGCTGGGGCGCCTGCGCGGGGCGACGGTCGGGGCCGCGCGGGGCGGCGGCGATACCGCCGACCAGGTGCTCGATCACGGTGCGGGTCACATCGGGCGACAGCAGCGCCTCCCCCCGCGCAACCACCTGCACGGCCTCGACCATGCTCTCCGGGGTCGCATTCTTCAGCACGAATCCGCTCGCGCCGGCCTTCAGGGCGTCGAACAGGTAGTCGTCCCGGTTGAACGTCGTCAGCACCAGGATGCCCGCGGCCGACCCGCTCGCGACGATCCGCCTGGTCGCTTCGAGCCCGTCCATGCCCGGCATCTGCACGTCCATGCAGATCACATCCGGGGCCAGCTCGAGCGCGAGCGCGATTGCGCCGGTGCCGTCCGCGGCCTCGCCGACAACCTCGATGCCCTCCTCGGTCTCGAGGATCATCCGGAGCCCGACGCGCACGAGCTCCTGGTCGTCGACGAGGAGGACGCGGATCGGATCGGCGGTCACGCCGGCACCTCCGCCGGAGCCAGGGGCAGCCTCGCGCGTACGACATATCCCCCGCGGGCTTTGGGACCCGTTTCGAGTATGCCTCCAGCGGCATCCACTCGTTCGCGCATCCCGACCAGCCCGAGACCCCGAGGCTCGGCACCGATCGACGCAGCAGGCCTGACCGACCCATGACCGTCATCGCCCACCTCGATCTCGATGGCGTCATCCAGATAGCGGAGGCGCGCATCCACCCGCACTGCACTTCCGGCGTGCTTTCGGCAGTTGGTCAGAGCCTCCTGGGCGATACGGTAGACATTGAGACCGGTGGCGGGCGAGACGGGCCGGGGGGTTCCCACGACGGAGAAGTCCACGGCGAGGCCGGCACGGCGGGACGAGTCGATGAGCGCGGGGAGCTGCTCCACTCCGTGCGTGCTGGCGTCGTCGGCAGCCGAGGTCTCGCCTGTGCCCGGCTGGCGGAGGGCCCCGAGCAGGTGGTGGAGGTCATCCACCGCCTGCCTCGCGTTCTGTTCGATGACGGCAACGGCCGCGACAGCTTTGGCCAGCTGCGCCGGATCCGCGGAGCCGTCGCCCCGCACCGTGGCGAGCACACGCCGGGCCGCACCCGCCTGCACCCCCATCACCGAGACGTGGTGCGCCACGACGTCGTGCAGTTCCCGGGCGATACGCACCCGCTCGAGCACGAGCGCCTGCGCCTGGCTGATCTCGCGCTCCGCCTGCAGTTCGCGTGTGCGCGTCTCGAGCTGGTGCCGGGCCAGCGCCGACGACCAGGCGCCGTTGCCGAAGTAGTAGGCCGCGGCGAAGTAGAGCAGGTTCTGCATTACCTGGAAAGCGGCGAAGGCGACGAACGGATCCAGCATCCCGTGGCCGCCCACCTGGTCGATGTACGACGGTGTCGACGTATTCAGCAGCAGGAAGGAGAACAACCAGAGGAACATGCCGACGATGATCACCACGCGGACAATGGTCGCGACTCTGCGGTTCGCCCCCCACGCGCCGAGAGAGTAGATGGCGAGGTAGAGGCAGATGTTGCTGAAGAGCACTTCGGGAACGACCATCAGCTGGCCGGCCAGGAAGGCGCCCGACACGACGACGGCGACCACAGCGGGGAACCGTCGACGTGCGGCCAGGGATCCGGCGATCACGATCGCCCACGGCACCGTGACCCACCAGGCCGCGGGCGGAGACGGAACGATGGAGGAGTAGATGAAGGCACTGGCCGCCGTCGCCAGCACGAGCAGGCCGGCCACGAGCACATCCCGCCGGAGCGCCTGCGCGGACGGACGGGGGCGCTCCCAGGTGCCGGAACTCACGGTGCGTACAGCCATGCCGCCACGCTAGCAAGCAGGCGATCTCTGAGCATCCCTCTGCAGGCGGAGCTCGGCACACGGCAGTCGTACACTGAGGCTGGCCGGGCGCGGTTGAAGAGACGAAACGCCGCACCGCCACGCCTTCGTACTTTTGAGGAGATGACGTCATGAGCGAGACCCGGAACACGCGGAACATCCGCACCGCGCGAGACCAGCTGATCGAACTCGCGAACGACTACGACCGCGCTGTCGCCGAGTTCCGCTGGCCGGAGATCGGGCCCACCTTCAACTGGGCGACCGAATGGTTCGACGTCATCGCCCAGGGCAACGACCGGCCCGCCCTCTGGATCGTCGAAGAGGACGGCACCGAGGCGATCTTCAGTTTCGCCGAGCTCTCCGAACGCTCCGACCGTGTCGCCGCCTGGCTGGCCGCCCAGGGAGTCGCGCAGGGCGACCGGGTGATGGTGATGCTCGGAAACCAGGTCGAGCTCTGGGAGAGCGTGCTCGCCCTCAGCAAGCTAGGGGCCGTCATCGTGCCCGGCGCGACCGCGCTCGGCCCGAGCGAACTCGTCGACCGGATCGCGCGCGGGCGGATCGACCACGTTCTCACGAACCGGGCGGATGCCGGCAAGTTCGACGGTGTCGACGGCGACTACACCCGCATCGCGGTGGGCACCGGGGCTCTGTCGGAGGGGTGGTTGGACTACGGCGACGCTCTGGATGGCGGGGGTGAGTCATCCGGAGCCCCGGAAGCGAACGTCGGAACCCCGGACGCCTCCCCCGACTTCCCGCGCGCGGAACCCGCCTCCGGCGACCCCCTGCTCGTCTACTTCACCTCCGGAACCACCAGCAAGCCGAAGATGGTCGAGCACACCCAGACCTCCTACCCGGTCGGTCACCTCTCCACCATGTACTGGCTGGGAATGCGGCCGGGCGACGTGCACCTCGCCATCAGTTCGCCGGGCTGGGCCAAGCACGCCTGGAGCCTCATCTTCGCTCCCTGGATCGCCGAGGCCACGGTGTTCATCTACAACTACGCGAAGTTCGATGCAGTGAAGCTGGCCGCCGAACTCGACCGCGCCGGGGTCACGACCTTCTGCGCGCCGCCGACCGTCTGGCGCATGCTCATCCAGGCGCCGGATGCCGTCAGGCCGCACGCTCTCCGCGAAGTGCTCTCGGCGGGCGAGCCTCTGAACCCCGAGGTGATCAGCCGGATCGAGGCGCGCTGGGGGCTCACCATCCGTGACGGCTACGGCCAGACCGAGATGACCGCCACGGTCGCCAACACCCCCGGCAGCCCGGTGAAGCCCGGCTCGATGGGGCGCCCACTCCCCGGCGTTCCGGTGGTGCTGGTGGATCCGGTCTCGGGCGAACCCTCCGACGAAGGCGAGCTCTGCCTCGACCTCGCCGAGCGCCCGTTCACCCTGATGACCCGCTACCTCGACGACCCGGAACGGAACGCCGAGGTCACCGTCGGCGGGTACTACCACACGGGCGACGTCGCATCCCGGGACGCCGACGGCCACATCACCTACATCGGCCGCACCGACGACGTCTTCAAGTCGTCGGACTACAAGGTGTCGCCCTTCGAGGTCGAGAGCCTGCTGATCGAGCATCCGGCCGTCGTGGAGGCCGCGGTCGTGCCCGCACCCCATGCGACCAGGCTCACCACCCCGAAGGCGTACGTCGTGCTCGCCGACGGTTGGGCTCCGGACGCCGAAACCGCGCGTGCGTTGTTCGTGCACAGTGCCTCGACGATGCCGTCGTACATGCGGGTGCGCCGGATCGAGTTCGCGGAGCTGCCGAAGACGATCTCGGGCAAGATCCGCCGAGTCGATCTGCGGATGCTCGAAGTCGAGGCCGATCGCTCCGGAGAACGGCGGGGTGGCGAGTTCCGCGAAGAGGACTTCGCGGGCCTGCTCGACGGGGTGACGCGCCGGTGATCGCGGCGTGGGCGGCGAGGGTCGCGGCGTGGGCGGCGAGGTTCGCGGCACCGGCCGCGGCGGTCGCGGCATGAGCGGCGGTGACAGCGGTATGAGCGGCGCGGAACGCGGCACGGGCGACACGGGTCGCCCGGGTCGCAGCCGGTTTCCGCGTCGCGTGTTCGGCCGGGGATCCGAACCCGATCCCCGGTTCACCCTGGCGAACGAGCGCACGTTCCTGGCCTGGATCCGCACCTCGCTGGCCCTGATCGCCGGCGGAGTGGCACTCGAGGCACTCGGTCTGCCGATGCAGCCCGGGCTGCGGCTGGCGGCCTCACTCGTGCTGGTGCTCGCGGGCATCCTTGCGCCGCTGCAGGCGTGGTTCGGCTGGGCGCGGGTCGAACAGGCGATGCGGCTCGGCCGGGCACTGCCCGGGTCGGTGCTGACGGCCCCGCTCGCGGTGGTGGTCAGCGTGGTCGGCGTGCTGCTCCTGCTCGGGTACGCGCTGAGATGAGCGGCGGCGATCGGATGACCGGCGCCCGTGGCACGAGGGCTCGCGGATGACCGCCGGAGGCACCCCGGATCCCTCCAGCCGCGAACGGTTCGACGACGGCCTCCAGGTCGAGCGCACCGCGCTCTCGTGGCAGCGCACCGGACTCGCCATCACCGCCGGTTCACTGGTGGGCGCGCGCCTCCTCGCTCCCGGGGCCGGCTGGTGGGGTATCGGGCTCGGGGTCGCCGGCGTGCTGCTCGGGCTGTTCGTGCTCGTGCGGTCGGGCATCCGGCACCGGCACGTGCACCGGGTACTGACCACTGCGCTGAGCCCCGCGCCGCCCACGGCTGCTCCGCTTACCGCCGCGCCGCCCGCCGCCACACCGACGCAGCTGCCCGGTGCGGTGCTGCCGGCCGTCGTTGCCGCCGCCGTGCTGGTCGCGGGCCTCGTCGCGTTCGGTTACGTCATCGCTGCCGCCACTGCCGCCGCCGCCGCCGGGTAGAGTTTCGACGTGAACAGCATCAGCCGCCCCTTCGCCACCCGTTGGAACGACAACGACGTCTTCGGTCACCTCAACAACACGGTCTACTACACCGCGATGGACACCACGATCACCGGCTGGCTCGTGACGGAGGGGCACTTCGACATCGGAACGTCCGACGTGCTCGCCTTCTGCGTCTCGTCGTCCTGCCGGTTCATTGAACCGGCTGCGTTCCCGGACACATTGAATGTCACGCTGCGGGCCGGAAGGATCGGGACGACGAGCATCGCGTGGGTGCTCGACATGTTCCGCGCGAGCGACGGCGCGCAGGTGGCGACCGGCGAGTTCGTGCACGTGTTCGTCGGGCGGGATTCGCACCGCCCCGTGCCGATCCCGGAGTCGCTCCGCGCCGCGGTCGAGGCCGAGCTCGTCGGCTGACGGGAGACGTTCGTGACGAGCATCCTCGGCCGACTCGACCTGCGGCCCGTGCGGCCCCGGGACAAGCGCGAACCGCACCGTGTCGCCTCGACGCTGGAACTCTTCTTCGACCTGGTGTTCGTGGTCGCCGTGTCGCTCGCCGCCCAGACCCTCCACCACCTCGAGACCGAACAGCACGTGGTGGTCGGGGTGGGCGCGTACCTGATGGTGTTCTTCGCCATCTGGTGGGCGTGGATGAACTTCACGTGGTTCGCCACAGCTTTCGACAACGACGACTGGCTCTACCGGGTCACGACGATCGCGCAGATGGCGGGCGTGCTCGTGCTGGCAGCGGGCGTCGAGGCGGCGATGGTGCACAGCGACTTCACGGCGGTGACCTGGGGCTACGTGATCATGCGGCTCGCGATGGTGAGCCAGTGGCTGCGGGCCGCCGCGAACTCGCCGGAGTATCGGCAGACCGCTCTCCGCTACGCCGCCGGCATCACGCTCGTACAGGCGGCCTGGCTGCTGAGACTGCTGCTGCCCGAGGAGGCCGGGGCGATCAGCTTCGTCGTGCTGGCGGTCGCGGAGGTCTGCGTGCCCGTCTGGGCGGAACACCGTCAGGTCACCCCGTTCCACAACCATCACATCGCCGAGCGTTTCGGCCTGTTCACCCTGGTCGTGCTCGGTGAGGGGCTGCTCGGATCGGCCAACGCCATCATCGACTCGCTGAAGGACACCGAGCACATCGTTCCGCTGGTCGCCCTCGCCGGCTGCTCGCTGCTGATCGTCGCAGCGATGTGGTGGCTGTACTTCGCGACCCCCCTGCACAGCCGGTTCGGCACGCTCCGCCAGTCGCTGACGCTGGGATACGCGCACTACGTGATCTTCGCCGCGGCAGCCGCGATGTCCGCAGGCATCGAGGTGCTGGTCGACTTCCACGGCCAGGAGACCGAGCTGCCGGCGGTCGCGTCTGCTGCAACGCTCACCGTGCCGGTCGCCGTGTTCGTGCTGGCGGTGTGGCTGACCGCCGTGCGGCCCTCGGCCACCGCTGTAGCCAACGTGGTCATCCCCCTCGCCGGGGTGGCGATCGCGGCCAGCGCGCTGCTTCCGGCTGCCGAGATCTTCACGGCGGCGCTGCTGGTGGTCATCGTCGCTACGCTGGTGGTGACCGGCCGGGACGGCAGCCACCGCTCTGCCGGATCCATCACGAAGGAGTGAGCATGAGGCTCGGCATCACCATCGACTATGCCGAAGACTTCGCGGGCGCCGCCACGGAGGTGCGCGACTTCGAGCGCGCGGGTGCCGACGTGATCGCTGTCTCCGAGGCCTATTCGTTCGACGCCGTCAGCCGCCTCGGCTACCTCGCCGCCGTCACGAGCACGGCAACGCTGATGTCGTCGATCCTGCCGATCTACTCGCGCACACCGGCCCTCCTCGCCATGACGGCTGCCGGCCTCGACTCCGTCTCCGGAGGGCGCTTCGAGCTCGGGCTCGGCAGCTCCGGCCCGCAGGTCATCGAAGGCTTCCACGGCGTGCCCTTCGAGCGGCCGCTCGGGCATCTTCGGGAGACGGTCGAGATCTGCCGTTCCGTCTGGCGCCGGGAGCCGCTCGAGCACTCGGGACGCAACTACACGGTGCCGCTCGCTGAGGGGCAGGGCTCCGGGCTCGGAAAACCCCTGAAGCTGATCAATCGGCCGGTTCGGGCATCCATCCCCGTGGCTATCGCAGCCCTCGCCCCGCGCGCCGTGCAGCAGGCGGCGGAGATCGCCGACGGCTGGCTCCCGTTCCTCTACCACCCCGAGCGTGCTGCTGCCGCCTGGGGCGAGGCCCTGGCTGAGGGCACGGCACTGCGCGACCCCTCGCTCGGCCCGCTCGACGTCATCGTGGGCCTGCCCCTCTACGTCGGCGACGACGGCGACCGGATGCTCGACGCCTACCGCCAGCGCATGGCGCTCTACCTCGGCGGAATGGGTGCCCGCGGAGCCAACTTCTACAACGATCTGGCCGTGCGCTACGGCTACGCCGACGAGGCGTCGCGCGTGCAGGAACTGTACCTTTCGGGCGAGAAGGCGGCGGCAGCGGATTCCGTGCCCGAGGATCTCGTGCTCGCGTCGTCGCTCATCGGCACCGAGTCGCGGGTGCGCGAGCGCCTCGCCGCCCTCGCCGCATCGGGCGTGACCACCGTGGTGGCGCAGCCGCTCGCGCCCACCGCAGCCGGCCGGCTCGCCTCATTCGAGGCCGCGCGCGCCGCCCTCCCGACCGCGCGCTGACGCTGGCGCTCCCGCGCGTGCGCCGCATCCGCCGCATCCGCTATCTGCGCAGAGAGCGGGCGTGCGTAATTCAGGAGGAGGGAGGCGCGGACGCTGTGGGAGCGCCGGCGGCGCTCTCCTCCCGAATCAGTGCGAGGGCGGGGGCGGGTCAGCGGTCGAGGGCCGCGAAACTGGTGCCGAAGAGGGCGGCGAGCCGGGCATCCACCACCATGCGGTCGTCGTCGAGGTAGGCGTTGACGGCGGCCCGGGCATAAACAGCCGCCCGATCGATGGGACCCTGAGCCTCGATGCGCCGGCCAAGGGTCTCCGCCGCGCGGACCTTCTGCACCTGCGACGGACTCGACAGGTCGGGCAGGTTCACCAGGTCATCGTGGGCGAGCTGTTCGAAGGCCCAGCAGAGATCCCAGAGCAGGTTGAACGACGGCTGCCGGAGGGCCTGCCGAACGACCGCGGTCTCGAGGTAGTACGACGACACGGGCACTCGGTTGATGTGCTTCCAGACGAGCATGAGCCGGATCAGCGACCGGAGGTGCGAGTCGTCGATCCGGTCGATCAGCTGCACGCGGGCGCCGGGCCGGTTCAGCACCCAGCGCCTAGCGGCATCGGGGACCGAGACGACAGCGCTGCCGGCGTCGCCCGGCGCTTCGACCGCGGGGATGAGTCGCAACCGAACCGCGGGCGCGGCGGAATCGTCTCCGAGCCCACCCTCCGCCAGAGCCTCCGCGGGCGCGTCGACCAGCACCGAGTCGGATGTCACGGTCACGACCAGGTCGGACAGAGCATTCTGAACAGTCGGGCGGATGCTGGCGAGCGCTCGTCCGAGGGACTTGGGCCGCGCGCCGCCCAGCACGACGAACACGTCGAACCTGCTCGCCCCCCGAACCGCAGTGCCGTGCCGGAACGACCCCGCATCGACGAGGCGCAACACCGCGGGCGAGGCGCCGCACCCGCTGACGCCGGGGCCGCCGGCTCTCGCACCGTGCCCCACCAGCGCTCCCGCAACCCGATCGCGCAATGCCGCATTCGCCTGCACGTCGTCGGCCGTGAACTGCTCGAGAACCTCTTCGATCCCGTCCACACGTGCTCCAGACCTTGCCCGCCTCTGAGCCTACGAGACGAGAGCCGCGCCGTCACCCCTCTGTTCGCTGCGTGTCATTCCGGAACGTACTCCTGGCGGAACTCCGGGCCCACAGCGTCGGCGATGTGACCGAAATCACGATCCGAGTTCAGGACGATCGCGTCATTCCTGATGGCGTACGCAGCGATGAGGCAATCGAACGCGGCGGCGGCCCGCACGCGGCCGGTACTCCACAACGCCTCCTGGATGTCGAGCGAGTCGGCCTCCGACGGATGGATTCCGGCAGGGAACAGTCGCCCCATCTCCCCGCGAAGGACGAAATACTCGAACTCGCTTCGAGCCGAGTGACAGTATTCGAGCACCTGCGGAGGACAGGTCATAACGACGTGGAACGTCGAGATCTCCCGCAGTCTCCTCGATATTCGAGCGCTCCGGCCGGCCTTCTGCCAGATGCTGTTGTCGACAAGATATGTGCTCACGCGACAGAAGAGTACTGGCCCCCGGGCTCGATGGTGGGCGCATCGATCTGATCTGTGGAGAACTTGTGCGCAATGATTTCTTCGATCACGGTTGGCTGGCGCTGCATGGCGATCAGTGTCTTCAACGCTCGGTCAACGGTGTCCCTGTTGCTCGCAGCACCGATGAGTGTTCGAGCCGTCGAGAGCAGATCCGGGTCGATATCTATGGACGTCACGGTCATGATCGCCTCCCTTTCGCTTATACAACGCAATATATACACGAACCCGAGTCGCCGCAAGAGGCTAGGAGTCCAGCCATTCCAGCGCCGCCGCGCGCTCGTCGAGGCCGAAGACGCGCACGTCTGCCTGGATGAAGTGGCTCGCGCCCCGCGCCAGCGTCTTCAGCATGAGCGAACCGGTCAGCAGCGCCGCGCGTCGCACCTTCTTCTCGAGGCCCGCCGACTTCAGGTCCTCCCAGAGCGCCTTCGGCTCGATCTTGGTGAGGTCGAGGTCGGAGTAGATGCCGAGGATGTCCGCCGGGTCGTTCGCGTCGAGAAACGCAGCAAGAGCGTCGCGCAGCGCGATGAACTCGGCGGCGTCAACCGCTCCCGCGTAGTCGATCTCGAAGATGTGGGTGTCGGGGAGCTGTCGGCCGGTGAGCATGAGCCCATTATGCGCCCGAGGCTCGGGGCACCTACGATTGCACCGGATTCGGCCGCGGCGACATCCGATCGATAAGTTGGAAGGACTGCTGACACGCCAACGAGAGGCCCCGATCACGTTCTCCGCCGCACGCCCCCGCACCCTCGCCGCCATGACCCTCGGGCTGGCGGCCCTTCTGCTGGTCTCCGGATGCTCGGGGGGGCTCTCCGCGCGGGAGGAGTCCCTCGGCGGGCCGTCACCGGCTCCCGCCACCGGCATGCCCGATCCGTCGGCGCTCACCCCGGCCGGCACCGCGGTTCCCTCAGACGAGTGGGCTGTCGTGCGGATCGCGGACGACTCGGGCGAGGGTGCGACATCCACCCTCGCGTTGAAGGCCGGTCTGCTCCGTGTGGGCGACGCCGACGATCTCAAGGATCTGAAGGTGATGAACGGCACCAGCGACACCGCCGTAGGCACGCCGTACTACATCAACTACGCCTGGGTGGTGCTCGAAGGTTCGGAGAACGCGAGCCCCCTTCAGTCGATCTCGGCAGTCGACTCGGCCAGCGGCGAGACCGGCAGCACGCTGCTCGTTCCCGCCGAGTACGAGAAGTGCTCCGACCCGGTGACCGGCCAGTTCGGCGGAACGAACGTCGTCAATGTGGAGTGCTCTGTCGACGTGTTCCCGGGCGGGGTCGTGCCCGATCGCCTGGTGTTCGACGGCGACCCCGCCGACTACAAGGGCACCAGCGCGGTGCAACTCGCCATCCCGAAGGCCTGACAGCACGTCAAAACCTGCCGCGGCGCTGTCGGCGCCATACCACCCGTCGGCTATAGTTGACTCAAACTCAACTCAGTGGTGGAAGGCGTAGGAACACCGTCTTCATCGACGAAAGCAAGACGAAGGGCTACACCGTCGTAGCTGCGATCGTCCCCACCCAAGACATCAGGATCCTGGGCCAGGAGATATCGAAACGTCGGAAGCGCGGTCAGGCTCGCGTGCACATGGTGAAGGAAAGCGACTCGCGTCGGAGACACATCCTCTCGACGCTCTGCGGATTGGGCGTTCGCGTTCGTGTCTATCGCGCGACCGGCCTCAAGAACGCGGTGGCTCGCGAGCGGTGCCTCAGAGCCATCGCGTGCGACTCGGTTTCGAACGCCTACAGGTGGATCGTTCTCGAGGGAGACGATTCGATCGAGAAGCTCGACCGGCTGATTCTCGGTCGCGCTCTCGCACATACCAGCGGCTCCCGGGTCGGTTACCGGCATGATGTCGCGAGTTCAGAACCCATCCTCTGGATTCCGGATTCCGGATGCGGTCGCCTGAGCGTTCGCGCGAGGCGGCGAATGGAACACGCGAATCAAGCCGATGATCGTCGACGTGATCGACCTGTCCGATTAAACGCGAAACTCGGTGCGCCAACCGTCCGGAAGGCCACCGAGCACACTTTCCTCCGCTAGCGCAGAAGACATCATGGGTATATATCAGACAGCATGAGCGCGCAACGCGTGGCGCTACATCAGGGCCCCGATGTAGGAGTACTTGACGAAGACCTCGGCCGCGATGCCGGCCTCGTCGAGCACACCCTGCAGAGCGGTGAGCATGTACTTCGAATCCCAGCCCATGTAGAGGTAGTGCGACTCGTCGAGGGCATCCCAGTGGCCGTTCCACGCCTGGGCCTTGTAGATCGGGCCGCCGCGATCGGCGCTGAAGGCGACGACGCTCGACCGGGCATCCGCCCACAGCCGTTTGAAGATGCGGTTGAAGAGGTGTTTGACGTCGTAGACCTCCCAGTGCTCGCCGCGGTACTCGACGTACTCGAACTCCCGTTCCCAGCCACGCGGCCAACCCCGCCGCCGCTCGACGTCGAGGATGGGCGTGAGGCCGTCGTCGTCGATCCCGACGGTGGCCGCTCGCGCCCATACCTCAAGGAACACCTCGGTGAGCCGGGCGGTGCGCCGGGCGATGGCCGCGGTGCCCCATTCGGATGCCTCAGCGAGTTCCTCGGTGGTCGCGATGACGCTGGACTCGTAGAGCGCGCGCTTCACCGGGAACGACCGGTCGACGGCACGCTCGGCGAGAGGCTGTTCGAGCAGGGCGAGATTGCCGAGCGTCTGCGCCAGGGCGCGGTGGCTGTTCTGCTCGTCGTCGGTGTAGTCAGCCCACTGGCTCACGCCGTCACCGCTCCACGCGTCGGGGGGTGCGAGCGGAAAGATGTTCTCGACGTCGAACCCGGCGAGACCGTCGAGCCCGGCGCCACCGGCCAGACCTGCCCCCGCGACATCCATCCCCCGTCCGGTGCGGTCGGCGATGCGCCCCAGTACGTAACCGGGGTGCGGAAGGTCGCTGAACTTCAGTGCCACGCGAACGCGTTCGTCTGACGGGGTGATCCGCGCGATCGCCAGCACAAGGGCGTCAGGGCCGAGCTCACGTGCGCGGCAGAGCCTCGCGACCAGCCGATCCGTCGCCACTCCCACCACGGTTCGCCGCAGCACCAGCGACTGGATGTGCTCGAGCCCCCCGACGAGCGTCTCGGCGGTGATGTCTCCGCGCGACCAGTCCCGGTATGCGCGGAGGGCAAGCGGATACATCCCCCTGCCGAACGTGTTCAGGAACGCGAGCTGGCGGGCGACCTCCCCGTCGGGGGCCCGGGACGGCTCGAGCAGCACGCGGTAGTCGGCCGAGAGGTCCCGCCACTCGGCCGCCCGCGCGCGGAGAGTGTCGACGTCGAGTCGCGGGAACTGCTGGCGGAAGGCGTCGTACACCCCACGCCCACCCGTGACGGCGACCTCCCGACCGGTGATCATGACCAGGTAGTGGCGCCAGAAGCTGGCGATCGACTCGCCCGTGTTCTGCTCGATCGGCAGCCAGAACGAATCCTCTATCTCGTTCTGTTCGGCGTGCGAGAGCCCCATAAGTACATAGTTGTGAATGAGTTCGTGGTCGCGGAGCGGCTCGCCTGTGGAGTTCAGGCTTTCGAAGATCTGCTGGGCGTTCGCGTTGGCACCCAGGGTGATCGCCACGTGTTCGAGTTTCTGCAGCCCCCGCCAGATGCGCGGAACCTCCTCGGCGAGAACCTGGCTGCGGAAGAACGCGTAGTTGTCGTCGAATCGCGAATCGCGCAGCTGGTCGCCCGATGCGCGACGATCGAGCACCACGCTCTCGAACACGTCGGCCCAGGCCCGGTGCGGGCGGAGCTTGGTGCGGTCGGGATCGGAGGCCCGCACGAGCACGGCCTCGAGTTCACGGGCCAGTCCCGACCCCTCTGTGTCCTGCTGCAGAACAGTGTGGTGAAGCGCCGCCACGAGCAGCATGAGCGTCGTGATGCGCTGCTGCCCGTCGATCAGCACGAGTTCCTCCGGCGAAGCGGCCGCGCCGGATCCCGGGGCATCGTCGCCCGCGGCCGTCGAGAGGATCGACCCGATGAAGTGCCTGTGGCGATCATCCGAATCGGCCACCGCCCGGATGTCGCCGAGCAACTGTTCGCAGCCGCCAATGTCCCACCGGTACTGGCGCTGGTAGACCGGAACGACGATCGACGTCTGGGGGGCGGAGAGCCACTGCACGGTGTTGACCGCAGTGGCTTCGACGTTGGTGGCGCTGGACATGGTTCCGATCGTACAGACACGTACAGACACGTTGCGGCGGCCATGGCCCGCACAGGGGCCGGATGTTAGGCTGACCTAACCTGGACCTGTTAAAACGTGCTGGTCCAAGAAGAAAGGGCAAGATCTCACCATGGGATACATTAAATCTGCCGCTCTGGAAGAAACTGGCTATGTAGTGCTCGACCGCTACAACCAGGAACTCGACCCCACTGAGTGGCTCGACATCGAATACAACGACTGGAAGTCGTCGGGCGACACCCGCTTCGCTCCTCTCGCCAGCGCCTTCGGAGCGATCGAGTGCAACGGCTTCTGGAACCACAAGCCGCCGCGCACCGACAAGGATGGCGTCTGGATCGACTCCCAGATCGAGAAGGCCCCCAACCTGACGCGTCGCGCCGAGGAGCCGGGTGCCAACGTCGGTCGCTGCCGCGTGATCGAGCTGCAGCCGAACGAGTACGCCGACACCCTCTACAACCTCCACCAGGACGACAACAACCGCCTGAACCCCGACGGCACCGGCTGGGTGGTGCGCGGCTTCTTCAACCTCACGGATGACGCGACCAGCTACTTCGTGCTGCGGGAGAACCGCACCGACCCACAGGGCGAGACCCGCATCGCGTTGCCCGCCGGCGCGCAGTTGATCGTCGACACCCAGCGTCTCTGGCATGCGGCCACGCACCCCGGCCCCGACCCGCGCTACTGCCTCATCACGTCGTGGGAGTCGGGCCCCGAGCTCGACGCGTACATCGAGAAGTACAACGGCGTGAACCATGTCGAGAGCGTCGAGGTTCCGCAGGACGTGCTCGACGCCGGCCAGGCCGAGCAGGCCCGCCGTCTCGCCGCCCGCGCCGCCGCCCTCGCCGCCCGCGGCCAGCGCGAGCAGGCCGTGATGAGCGAGGCCTAGGCCTCACTCCCGCTGCCGACCTTCCCGTCTGCGCCCCGAGATCTCCGGGTCTCTCTGCAGACGGGAAGGTCGACGGGGCGTCAGACGCGACCTACTTCACGAAGGCGATGCCGACGGCTGCCGCGGTGCGCTTGGCCGCGTGGTGCCGCTGGCCGCGGATCGTCACGATCCCCACGATGGCAACCCAGGCCAGGAACGGGAACGTCGCGAGGGCGGTCACTCCGCCGCCACCGGCGGAGAACAGATCGGTCGCGCTGGTGCCGCTGAACATCGTCGGCACCGTGACCAGGTTGGAGGCGGCGACCGCGAACGCGAGCCAGCCCGTCCAGCGCGGCAGCACATCCGAGGCGAACGTCACGTAGCCGGCCGCCGCGACGACCAGCGCCGTCAGCACACAGCCGATCGATCCGAACATCACGATGTGGCCCTCGGTGAGGGCGCGGATGACCGTTCCACTGGCCGGCTGCTTCACGGTGTCGAGCGCGGCTCCGGCATCCATCGCATCGCCCACCAGGGTGATCGCCACGAACACCAGGCCCGCGCCGTAACCGAGGTCGGCCACCCACTGCATGTCGTGCCGGGTGTGCGTGATCAACTGGCGGAAGCTCGCGAGGAACACGATCAACGCCGCCATCAGGAACGTGTCGAGGAAGATCACGAACAGCGTGGGATTCGCCGCTGCCGTCATGAACTCGGCGAGGGCATCCTCCTGGTAGAGTTCCGGGCGCGTGCCGACCGTCGTCACCTGCGTCACGAACTCGGCCGCCATCAGGGCCGCGACCGCAATCGCGGAGATGCCCGTCCACCGGCGCACATCGGGTTTCAGTGTTTCCGCACGAAGTATTCTGCTCATTCCCCACACTCCCTCATCCCGCTGATTCTCACACAGGTTCGGGTGCCGCTTCGGGTGCCGTTCAGATGCCGGGCGGAAAGCCCCACTGCTGGGCGAACTCGCCGGTGGGAAGTTCGAGCAGGTCCCGGCGCGCGGCAGCGAGCAACCGTTCGGAACGCTCCTCATCCCCGGCCGGCACCAGATGCACGACCCTCGTGTCGTCGACGCTGAAGAAGATGAGGTCGGCTGCTCCGGATGCTCGCCCGACGAACGCGGAGACCACAGCCCTCGACCCCCACCCGGTGCGCTTCCAGCCCTCGAGCGAACGCCGACGGAGCTCCACCCGCCAGATCTCCGCCGCCACCGTCATTGTTCCAGTCGAGCATCCACGGCCGCCCACCGGCAGCCCTTGTCATTCCCGCTCGACTGTGGGTGGCGTGGACGCGCGGCGATGCAGCGGGCTGCCCGTGAGGCGGATCAGGCGTTCCAGGGGGCAGGGAGGGCATCGAGGGTCGCGCCCGCAGGGGCGCCCTCGGCGGGGCACACCAGCAGGCCGTCTGCGTCCGCGAGGCCGCGCATCATCGCCGAGCCCGTGAAGGCGTTCAGCACGGCCTGACCGTCGATGAGGCGGTACGGGCTCAGCAGAACAGCGCCAGCGCGACCTTCGAGGGCATCGCGGGTCACGACCGTCGAGACCGGCGGCAGCGGTTCGCCTGCACACCCTGCGAGGAGCGGATGCCCGAGGACAACCAGCGCGACCATGGCTGCGAGGGGGTTGCCGGGCAGACCGAGCAGCAGGCATCCGTTCGGCAGGCGTGCCACCAGCGACGGCCCGCCCGGGCGCATGGCGACCCGATCGACCAGGAGTTCGGCACCGAGTCCACGGAGGGCCTCGTGCAGGTGGTCGACACCGGACGCTCCCGTACCGCCCGTGGTGACGATGAGATCCGGGGTGGGTGCACCGCGCTGGGAGTCCCGCAGCGCACCCAGCAGATCGGCGAGCGAATCACGAGAACGCAGCAGCGACACGACCTCGCCGCCGAGAGATCCGATGAGAGATGGGAGCGTCACGCCGAAACTGTCACGAACAAAACCGGGCTGCGGAATGCCCGTCAACTGCACCTCGTCACCGGTGAGCACGAGTGCCACCCTCGGGCGCGCGCGCACCGGCAGTTCATCATGTCCGCACGACGCCGCGACCGCGATGTGGGCCGGGTTCAGCCGGAGCCCCCGGTGGAGCACGATGTCCCCCTGCCGCGCTTCCTCGCCCGCTGCACGGATGTGGTCGCGTCCGACCGGGCCGCTCTGCTCGGCGAGCAGGCCGACGTCGACCGTTCCGCGTTCACTCGGCACCACGCGGTCGGCACCGGCGGGAACCAGCCCGCCGGTGACGATGAGCGCGGCCGTGCCGTGGGCAAGCACGGTCGCCGTGAACTGGGCGGACGATGGATCGGGTTCAGCGGCAGAATCCGCCACCGGTCTGGGGCGGGCGGGCACGAGCATCCACGGGCCGTCGCCTGAGACCGCCCACCCGTCCATCGCCGATGAGGCGTAATGCGGAACGTCGGCGAGCGCGGCGACGTCGTTGGCGAGGATGCGAGCGGCGGCATCGGCGAGCGGAACGACAGCCGCAGGGAGCCGGGCGGGCGCCCGGTTGGCGATGTTCCGGGCAGTCTGCCAGTCGGGGCGGGAGTGCGGGGTGGGCGGCTTCGCGCTCACGGCGCGGGCACGGGGGGCGCGGCGGGGGCCTTGGGGGCTATGGGGTCGGTGAGGGCTGCGGCCGCTGCCGCCGGTTCGGCCGGGTCGGCCGTCGCATCTGCCTCGTAGGCCTGGCGTTCGGCGAGCAGGGTGCGGGTCGCGGCGAGGGCTTCCGCCACAGCCATGGCGGGATCGGCGCCCCCTCCCGCCGCGCGCCCGGCCGCGAATCCCACGATGAAGGTGGTCAGCGGCGCGGCGGGACGGAGAACCGCATGCGCGGCGTCGCCGGCCAGCGAGAGGATGGCCGCGACATCCACGGCCAGGGGAACGTCGAGGCCGGCCAGACGGAGGGCATCCCGGAGATCGGCGCTCCACTCCTCGAGCGTCTCGCGCTGGGCGTCGTCGTCGGTGCGGGTCATGGGTGCTCCAGGTCGGTCAGGTGTCAGGTCGTTCGTCGGGTCGCGCCGGATCCACCGCGCACCGGCTCGGTGTTCACGGTAGTCGGATTCCCGACCGTTCGGCATCGGCCGCAGTGTCGATGTCGTCGGTGGAACCCGATGGGACGTCGACAGGCTGCGTGCCCAGGCCGGCGAACAGAGAACTGATCGAGAGGTTCTCGAGGTCGCCGGCGGCACGATGAGAGCCGACCGCCGAAGCCAGAGCGATGGAGTTGTACAGGGCTGCGAGGGGTTGCATCCGCCCGTCGGGGCTGCGGGCGACGAAGGCATCTGCGGGGGCAGGGGCGGCAGAGGCTGGGGCAGCCGCGGCAGCGGCGGCAGCGGCGGCAGCGGCGGCAGAGGCTGGGGCAGCCGCGGCAGCGGCGGCAGCGGCGGCAGCGGCGGCAGAGGCTGGGGCAGCCGCGGCAGCGGCGGCAGCGGCGGCAGCGGCGGCAGCGGCGGCAGCGGCCAGCAGCGCGACGACCGCCGCGGTCACCCGCGGCATGTCGCAGGCGAGCACCAGCACGAAGTCGGCCGGCGCTGGCGCGGACCCGCCCGCCGGGACGAGCGCCAGCGCATCCAGGCCGGCCGCGACAGCCGCTGCCGGCCCCGCGAAGGGCGGGTTCTCCCGCGCGAACAGCACCGCGCGGCCGCCGAGCGCCCCGGCCAGTGCGTCGCGATCGCCGACGATGACCCGCTGACGGGCATCCAGAGCCGCATCGAGCGCCCGCCCGGCCAGGGTCTCCTCTCCGAGCGCGAGCAGGGCCTTGGGCACGCCGCCGAGGCGGGAGCTCCGCCCTCCGGCCAGCACGATCGCGTCAAAGATCATGCCGTCCAGCCTACGAGGGTGAGCGGATGCACATCCCCAGCCTGTGCGCGCAGCATTGTGCGGAAGCGGGTTCGGTGATACCTCTGGATGATGGGCAGAATCACCGTTCGACGCCGTGTGACCCGCGTGACCGTGGGCGAGCCGGGCCGCTCCCGCGAAGACATTCTCGCTGCCGAGGAACCGCTGGAGATCAGGGTGGGCGGCCGCGCCCTCGCGATCACGATGCGCACTCCCGGCCACGATTTCGATCTGGCCGCGGGTTTTCTCGTCTCTGAGGGCGTCATCTGGCGGGGCGACCAGTTCGCATCGGCGAGATACTGCGCGGGCGCCACCGAGGAAGGGCTGAACACGTACAACGTGCTCGACCTGGTGCTGGCCGCAGGCGTGGCACCGCCGGATCCGAGCCTCGAACGCAATTTCTTCACGACGAGCTCGTGCGGGCTCTGCGGCAAGGCGAGCATCGACGCCGTACGCACCCTCTCGAGACACGAAGCGGCCGGCGACCCGCTCGTCGTCTCGTCGGAGCTGCTCGCCTCGTTCCCCGACGTGCTGCGCTCTCAGCAGGACGTCTTCGAAAAGACCGGCGGACTGCACGCTGCCGCGCTGTTCGACGGGCGATCGGGCGAGCTGCTCGTGCTGCGTGAGGATGTGGGGCGGCACAATGCCGTCGACAAGGTGGTCGGCTGGGCCCTCACCGCCGATCGGCTCCCGCTCTCGGGCACCGTGCTGATGGTCTCGGGGCGAGCCAGTTTCGAACTGGTGCAGAAGGCGTCGATGGCCGGGATCCCGATGCTGGCCGCCGTGTCGGCGCCATCTTCGCTCGCGGCCGAACTGGCGGTCGAGATGGGGATCACGCTGGTCGGATTCCTGCGCGGGTCGTCGATGAACGTCTACTCCTGCACAGAGCGTGTCGATGACGGGTTCTCCACAGATTCCGCCGGGCGCGCCCCTGCGCTGGCACCGAGGGCACAGGATGAACGTGCCGAACCCGAACTGCAGCAGAAAGTGATCGCCCGATGAGCCGTAAGCCTCCCGTCGAAGACCCCGACTACGACGACATGACGGTGCATCCGCCTGAGAAGTGGGCGGTGGGCCTTCCCGCCATCTACTCGGCCAGCGAGCCTGCCCTCGTGGAGATGGGCCCGGGGCGGGCGTTCACGCTGCTCACGAAGGTCAACCAGAAAGACGGCTTCGACTGCATGAGTTGCGCGTGGCCCGATCCCGACCACCGCAAGGTGGCCGAGTTCTGTGAGAACGGGGCGCGGGCCATCACGTGGGAGGCCACGCCCGTCACGGTTCCGACCTCGTTCTGGGCAGAGCACTCGGTGACCGACCTGCTCTCCAAGAGCGAATACTGGCTCGGCATGCAGGGGCGCCTCGTCGAACCCGTCTACAAGCCTGCGGGCAATGACCACTACGAGCCGGTGAGCTGGCAGAAGGCGTTCAGCCTGATTGCCGACAAGCTGAAGGGGCTCGCCTCCCCCGACGAGGCCGCCTTCTACACATCGGGGCGAGCTGCGAACGAGACGGCCTTCGTCTACCAGCTCTTCGTGCGCGCCTTCGGTACGAACAACCTGCCGGACTGCTCGAACATGTGTCACGAGTCCACCGGAACGGCCCTCGGCGAGACGATCGGCGTCGGCAAGTCGACCATCGCCTACGACGACTTCGAGAACACCGACCTCATCATCATCATGGGCCAGAACCCCGGCACCAATCATCCGCGCATGCTCACGGCTCTCGAAGATGCGAAGAAGCAGGGCGCGAAGATCGTGGCCGTGAACCCGCTGCCCGAAGCCGGGCTGCTGCGGTACAAGAATCCGCAGACGGCGCGCGGCCTGCTCGGGCGGGGAACGGCGATCGCCGACCAGTTCGTGCAGATCCGGCTGGGGGGCGACATGGCTCTGCTGCAGGCGCTATCGAAGCGGGTCCTGGAGGCCGAGGACCGAAACCCGGGCACGGTTCTCGACCACGGGTTCCTGCAGACGTACACCCAGGGTCTGGAGGCCCTTCGGGAGCATCTCGCAGACCTCGACGAAGACACCGTGCTCGAAGCTACCGGGCTGACCAGCGCCGAGATCGACGAGCTCGCCGACCGGTACATCGCCTCGGAGAGAACGATCATCACCTGGGCGATGGGGCTGACACAGCACCGCAAGTCGGTGGACACCCTCCGGGAGGTCGTGAACCTCCTGCTGCTGCGCGGCAACATCGGGCGCCAGGGGGCGGGAGCGTCGCCCATCCGTGGCCACAGCAATGTGCAGGGCGACCGCACGATGGGCATCTGGGAGCAGATGCCCGAGACCTTCCTCGACGCGCTCGACACAGAGTTCGGCATCCGGTCGCCCCGTGCGCACGGCGTCGACTCGCTGAAGGGCATCGAGGCGATGCAGCGCGGCGAGATCAAGTTCTGGTTCGGCCTCGGCGGAAACCTCGTCGCCGCGATCTCCGACACCGCCGCAGCGGAAGCGGCGATGCGTGGCACGGAGATGACCGTGCAGGTCTCGACGAAGCTCAACCGCTCGCACGCCGTCATCGGCCGCGAAGCACTCATTCTGCCGACGCTCGGTCGCACAGAGGTCGACCTGCAGAAGGCCGGGCCGCAGTTCCTCTCGGTCGAAGACACCGTGTGCGCCGTTCACGCCACGCACGGCGCCGTTCCGCCCGTCGCCCCCACGTTGCTCTCCGAGGTGTCCATCGTCACTCGATTGGCGCGCGCCGTTCTCGGCGACGACGGTCCCGTCGACTGGGAGGGGTTCGAGAACAACTACGACACCATCAGGGAATCCATCTCGCGGGTGGTACCGGGGTTCGAGAACTTCAACGCCGACGTGCGCCGAAAGGGTGGGTTCGTCCTGCCGAACGGCCCGCGCGACTCACGTACGTTCAACACCGCCACGGGCAAGGCGATGCTGACGGTGAATCACCTCGAGCCGCTGGAGCGGCCGGCGGGGCGACTGATCCTCCAGACGATGCGCTCGCATGACCAGTTCAACACGACCATCTACAGCCTGAACGACCGCTACCGCGGAATCAAGAAGGGCCGGAACGTCGTGTTCGTGAACCCCGACGACATCCGTGAACTCGGGCTGGCCGACGGCGACACGGTCGACATCTTCAGCGAGTGGAAGGATGAACCCGACCGGGAACTGCGCGGCTACCGTGTGGTCTCGTACCCCACGGCGAAGGGTTGTGCGGCGGCCTACTTCCCCGAGGCGAACGTGCTCATCCCCCTGGCGAGCGCCGCCCTCGAAAGCAACACGCCGGTCTCGAAGGCGATCGTGGTGCGGCTCGAGAAGGTTAAGGCGCCCGTCGGCTCGTCCGCCGCTGTGGGCTGAGACCTGTCCCGGTCGGGCCGGGCGGAAGGCGGGCGAGCGCTACGCACCGGGGCGGCGTGCGCGACGACGCTCGCGCCACGGCAGTGACCGGTAGGCGGCCTCATCGGCTGCGCGCTGCTGCTCATAGGCGACGAACCGTGCGTCACGCCGCTCGCGCCAGCGCTCGATCTCGGCTTCGACGTCCCGCGTCGCCGTGACGACCGGTGGGCCGCCCTTCAGCTGGCGGCGCGCCTCGACGACCCGGGCATTGAAGTCGTCGAGCAACTCGCGAACGCGCTTCTCGGAGGGTGCGGCATCCACCTTCTCGTCGAGACCCGCACTCTCACTCCGGAGCGTCAGTGCGGGCGGTCCGAGACCCGTGATGTTCTCGCGTTCGATCTTCTGCTTGATCCACCAGTTGGGATCGTAGGCATCGTGGAGGTTGCGAAGCGGCTTGCCGGAGCCCGGCAGATTGTCGAACTCGCCCCGGCGCATCGCCTGCTGGATCGAGATCTCGACGTACTGCGCCCGGGCCTCCATCGATCGCTGCCCGGCGAGGGCGGTGTCGTCCTCCGCCTCCGCCTTGCCGGCTTCGGCCTTGCCGTCTCCCTGCAGCGAGCCGTCCACCTGGAAGCGGGCCACGTTCAGGCGCGAATCGCTTCGCTTCCTGCTTCCACTCATGTCGCCAAGCCTAGGTTTTGCCGCCGACACCGTCGACCCCCGACGCATGGGTTTCGCGTTCGGCGAAAGCCGCGCATCCGGAGGCCCAGGCGAACGGGGCGTGCAACCCTCTAACCGATGAGGGCAATCAGTACAGCGTCGCCTCGTCGTTCTTCTGGTACTGCCTGATTTCGTCGGCCCGACCCGTGCGGAGCTTCTCGGTGAACTCCGGGTCAGCGAGCACCGAACGTCCGAGCGCCACCATGTCGAACTCACCCTGCTCGAACAACTCGAGGAGCGGCGCGATGCTCAGCGACGGCTGCTGCTCGTCTTCCCCGGCGAGGAACGGCGCCGACACGCCGACCGAGCCGAGGGCGATGGTCGGCAGCCCGGTGAGGTGCTTGGTCCACCCCGCAAGTGTGCGCGTAGAATCTTCGAATTCCGGCAGCCAGTAGCGACGGGTCGAGGCGTGCAGGATCGACACCCCGGCGTCGACGAGGGGCGTCAGGATCTGCTCGAGTTCCGACGGCGTCGACGCGATGCGGGCGTCGTACGCGTTGCCCTTCCACTGCGAGAACCGGAAGTCGATCGGATACTCAGGTCCCACCTCGGAGCGGATCGCCGCGACGATCTCCGCCGCGAGCTGGGCGCGGTTGCCGGTGGATCCGCCGAAACGGTCGCCGCGACGGTTCGTGGCCTCCCAGAGGAACTGGTCGAGCAGGTACCCGTGCGCTCCGTGCAGCTCGATGCCGTCGAAACCGATGCGCTGGGCATCCAGAGCGCCCTGCACGAAGGCAGCGATGATGTCATCGATGTCCTTCGTGGTCGCCGCGTCGCCCTTCGGAGTGCCATTGGCCCGTAGCCCGGACGGGCTGATCACGGGGGCATCGGGATGCGGCGCCGCGCCCTCGGATCTGGTGACGCCGAGGTGCCAGAGCTGCGGGAAGATGCGTCCGCCCTCAGCGTGCACGGCATCGACCACGCTCTTCCAGCCCGCGAGCGCCTCGTCGCCGTAGAAGGTCGGGATGCGGTCGCTCGATCCGGCCGACGGATGATCGACGTAGGTTCCCTCGGTGACAATGAGTCCGAGGTGCGAGGCCCTCCGCGCGTAGTAGTCGCGAACGTCAAGCCCGGGCACGCCGTTCGGTGAGAAGGCTCGGGTCATCGGCGCCATCACGAGGCGGTTCGACAGGCTGAGCTCACCCGCGGTGAACGGGGTGAAGAGAGGGGCCGGATCCGCGCCCTCGAGGAGCGTGCCCATGCCGGGTTCGGTGGTGGTGTTCGCAGAAGTCATAGTCGCTCGAACCGGTTGCGGCCGGGGATGATTCCCGTGTACCCGCCGTTCAGAGTGTTCGCGGGTTGCCGTACTCGAAAAAGCCACCCCGTGTGACGGACTGCGTGAGCAGCTCCCAGGCCTCGCCCTGATACCGGAGGATGCGCTCGGGCTCACCGTCTGCACCGATCGGCAGAGCGACCTGTACCCCATGGTCGGCAGTGTTGGTTCCGCGCAGGAGCAACGCGTACGGAGTGGGAGAGTCGGTCATCCGTTCGACTGTACGCCCCGCGCCGACCCGCAGTCGCCCGCCTCGGCGGCGACCAGCGGCGACAGGCGACGACACAGGTCAGCGCAGGTAGGCGTTCACGATGAGGTCCCCCCGGATCTCCCGCAGACGCTCGAGGATGCGCTCGATCAGCGGGGCCGTCACCCCGCCGGCCACGAGGTCGAACCCGCCGAGCGGCCGGAGCTTGCCGCAGCGCACCCGGATGACCTCCCAGCCGGCTTCGCGAAGCAGCCGGTCCTTGCGGCGGTCCGTGGCCTCGCGGGTGCCCACATGTTCGAGCCCGAACTTTCCGATCGTGTCGTACTCGATGGCGACCTTCAGCTCTACCAGAACGATGTCGGGCCACACCTCCCTGTGCGCGAAGAACGGCCTCCGCACCTGCACCGCGTTCGCTGCGCGGAGGTCGATGTCGAGCCGTTCGGCGAGCCGGCTGCGCAGATCGCCCTCGGCGGCGGATGCCGGTCGTGGGGCCCGCCCGCTGTGGAACGCCTCACCCGCTGGGTGGGCCGCCAGGGTGGTGCGCGTCGGTGGAGAGTGGGTCCGCGAAGTGTGGGTCGGCGGGGTGCTGGTCGGCGGGGTGCTGGTCGGGCGGGGAGGTGGGACGCCGCCGACGGCAGAGCGCGGACCGACTCTCCGGGCATCCGGAGCCGCCTGCTGGTCGACCGGGAGTTGACGATTCACGATCCGCTTCGGCGCCGCGAGCGCCAGGCAGTCGGGACACCACGATGACCTGCGGCGAACCCCGCCCGGTCTGTGGCGCTGCTCGTCGGGTGTCGCCACGAACACGTGTCCGGCGTCGCACTGCCAGGTGAGGTACACCTCGGCGGCGGGCGGGATCTGCGTCAGCGTGATGTTGCGGTTCAGGTCGGGGTGGTACTGGCGCACGAGCACGGGGTAGCGCTCCCATTCAGTGCGGTACGCCCCGATCTCATAGGGCACGTCGCGCTCTTTCGAGCGCTGGCGCCTCGCCCACCATGCCTCGATGTTCTCTGCCACGGCCAGATCGTAAACCGAACCTCCGACAGCAGACCAGATCGGCAAGAAGTTCTGCGAGGCTCTTGTCGCAATCCGTATTTAATGAGGTAATTTCAGGTGTTGATTCCTGTGGGAGTCATTCGGCCGGGGGCCTGCGACGTCGCGTCGGAGGGCCGAGTCCACCCAGCCGATGATCCTCCCGAAAGGGGTCGCAATGCCTCACGATCCACACCAGAAGCGGCCCGCGGGCCTCCGCCTGAAGCTTTCCAACAAGGTTGCCGTCGCGACCGTGGCGCTCGCCACGCTCACCGCCGTGAACCTCGTGTCCCCGATGCCGCGGGCAGAGGCGGCGTCCGTTTCGATCGCGACCATCCAGGGAACGTCCGCGTCCAGCCCGTTCGTCGGCAGCTCCGTCACCACGACCGGTTTCGTGACCGCCGCCTATGCCACCGGCGGGCTGAACGGGTATTTCCTCCAGTCGGCGGGCACGGGAGGCGTCGTCGACCCGCGCACGCATCGCGCCTCCGACGGCATTTTCGTCTACCTGGCCGGCACACCCCTCTCCGCACGGATCGGCGACTATCTCCAGGTGTCGGGCCTCGTCTCGGAGTTCGGCGGTCTCACCCAGCTGTCGCCGCCCACCGCCGGCGCGATAGTTCCGCTCGACCCGACGGGCGTGACTCCGCCCCTACCCGCAGCGACGAAGTACCCGGCCACAGACAGCGATCGGGAATCCCTTGAAGGGATGCTCATCCAGCCTGCTGGCGACTTCACGGTCACCGGCCTGCAGTCCTCGGCCCAGTACGGGCAGATCGAGCTCGCCGCCGGCACCGTTCCCCTGGCCGCGCCGGCGAGTGTCGCTGCCGTCGGCAGCGCGGAGTACGCGGCCACCGTCTCGAACAACAGGGCCAGGGCCGTCTGGCTCGATGACGGGGCGACCACCTCGTTCACTTCTGCGGCCGGTTCAGCGAAACCTCTCCCCTATCTCTCCGGCCCCGTTCGTGTCGGCGCACCCGTCACCTTCACCCACCCGGTCGTGCTCGACTACCGCAACAGCGCCTGGCGGTTCCAGCCCACGACCGAGGTGACCGGCGCGAACGAAGCCACCGCTTCTCCCGCCCGGTTCGGCTCCACTCGCACAGCGGCGCCCACAGACGTGGGAGGCAGCATCCGACTGGGCACGTTCAACGTGCTGAACTTCTTTCCGACCACAGGCGACGAACGCTCCGGATGCACGTACTTCTCCGACCGCGCGGGCAGTCCCGTCACCGTGAACAACAGCGACGCCCCGGGCTGCGGAGTGAGGGGCGCGGCGACCCGCGCCCACTTCCTGCAGCAGCAGTCGAAGATCGTGAGTGCGATCCTGGCGTTGGGTGCCGACATCGTGTCGCTGGAGGAGATCGAGAACTCTGCGAAGCTCGGGATGCCCCGCGACCATGCGCTCGGGGTACTCGTCGATGCCCTGAACGCGGCCGATCGTCGCGCTGACTGGCGCTTCGTGCCCTCCCCTGCCGCGGTTCCAGCCCTCGCAGACGAAGACCTGATCCGAACGGGATTCGTCTATCGGTCCTCGGTGGCGGAACCGGTGGGCCCGACGTCGATCCTGATCGGATCGGCTCCCTTCGACAACGCGAGGGAACCCGACGCGCAGGCCTTCCGGCCGGTGTACGCGACCGCCGAGGAGACGTTCCTGGTGGTCTCCAACCATTTCAAGTCGAAGTCGGGTTCAGAGGCGAAGGGCGACAACGTCGACACCGGCCAGGGCGCCTTCAACGGCGACCGCACCAGGCAGGCACTCGCGCTGCTCGACTTCACGAAGACGGTGAGCAGAGCGAGCGGCACCGACCGCGTCTTCCTCGTCGGCGACTTCAACGCGCTGTCTCACGAGGATCCGGTGCTCGCGATCATGGCGGCCGGGTTCGCCGATCTCGGGGCCGGCACTGGCAAGGCCTCCTACAGCTTCTCCGGGGAGTCAGGATCGATCGACCACATCTTCGCCTCCGCCGAGGCACAGGCCCTGGTCACCGGAACGGACATCTGGAACATCAACTCGGTCGAAGCGCCGGTGCGCCAGTACTCGGCCGCCAATGCGAACGTTTCGACCTTCGTGAATCCGAAAGACCCGTTCCGGTCATCCGATCACGACCCGCTCGTCGTCGGTCTCGCTCTGCCGCAGCACACGCCACCCACCATTCCGAACCCCCCGGCTGGAGAATCACGATGAAACGCGCCCTCGTCCTCACGCTCGCTGCAACGCTCGGCCTCACCAGCGCGGCCGGGCTGGGTGCCTTCACGGCAACCAGCGCCTCGGCCGCATCGAGCGTCACCATCGACCTGCTGAGCATCAACGACTTCCATGGCAGGCTCTCCGCCGAGGGCGTCATCGCCGGGGCCGCGGTTCTGGCGGGGGCCGTGAACCACTACACGGCTCTGAATCCCGACACGCGACTGATCTCAGCCGGAGACAACATCGGCGCTTCGACGTTCACCTCGTTCATCCAGCAGGACAAGCCGACGCTCGATGCTCTCAACGCGATGGGACTCGCTGCGTCTGCGCTGGGCAACCACGAATTCGACCGGGGTCGGGCCGACATCGATGGGCGCGTGCGCACCGCCGCCGCCTTCCCGTACCTCGCAGCCAACCTTTACGACACAGCCACCGGCAGACCGGCCTACGACCAGTTCTCGATCTCCGTGATCGACGGTGTGAGAGTGGGCTTCATCGGCGCGGTGACAGAGCAGCTGCCGACCCTGGTCAGCGCAGGATCTCTACCGGGGCTCGAGGTGAGGAGCATTGTTCCGGAGGTGAACGCTGTGGCCGACCGGCTCTCCGATGGCGACGCTGCCAATGGAGAGGCCGACGTGGTCGTTCTGCTCGTGCACGAGGGAGCGGCCACCTCCGGTGTGGGTTCGTCGACGGACACGTCGACCTTCGGCCGCATCGTCTCAGGCGCCGACGCGAACGTCGATGCCATCGTGTCGGGGCACACGCACCAGAGTTACACCCACACGATTCCGGTTCCAGGGTGGCCGGCCGGGCTTGATCGTCCCGTGATACAGGCCGGGGAATACGGCGAGACGATCGGCCACCTGTCCGTGGTGGTCGACGGTGCGACGCACCGGCCGCAGGCGATGACTGCAGAGCTGGTGCCCCTCACCAATCCCAACAAGACACCACGGTTCACTCCCGACCCGGCTGTCGCGGGGATCGTCTCGGCGGCCGAGGCCTACGCCTCGGTGCCCGGCTCCGTCACGGTCGGCACCATCACCGCCGACCTGAACAAGGCGAGGCAGTCCGACGGAAGCGACAACCGGGGTGGCGAATCCACGCTCGGCAACTTCGTGGCCGATGCGCAGCTCGAGGCGACGGCAGACATCGGCACCCAGATCGCGCTGATGAACCCCGGCGGACTGCGGGTCAACCTCACCTACGCTTCGAGCTCCGCCAAGGATCCGGACGGCAATGTGACCTACAGCGAGGCGAACGCTGTGCAGCCCTTCGCGAGCACCCTCATCGCTCTCGACCTGACGGGCGCCCAGCTGAAGGCCGTGCTGGAGCAGCAGTGGCAGCCCACCGGGGGCGGACGACCGTTCCTCAAGCTCGGAGTGTCGCGGGGCTTCCAGTACCTCTACGACCCGACCGCCCCGAAGGGCTCCCGTGTGCTCCGAATGACGCTCAACGGTGCGGCTCTCAGCGCGACGACGACCTACCGGGTGGTGGCCAACAAGTACCTCGCCGACGGCGGTGACAACTTCACGTCCTTCACGGGCGGCACGAATCGTTCCGACACTGGCAGGATCGACCTGGATTCGATGATCGGTTCCTTCACGAAACACCCAGCGGTGAGCCCCGATCTCGCACAACGCGCTGTCGGCGTGCACTTGGGCGCCAGTGCTATGGGTGGTTTCGCCCCGGGCGACACCGTCACGATGGCGCTGTCCTCGCTGCTCTTCAGCGGCGGGGAGGCTCCCGCCGGCAGCGTCGAAGTCCTTTACCGTGGAGAGGTCATCGGCCGGTCAGCCATCGACCCCGCCGTGGTGGACACGACCGACGAGGTGGGTCGCGCCACCGTCACCGCGACTCTTCCGGGCGACGGTGAGGCAGGAGGCGCCGTGCTGACCGTGCGGGTGCCTGCGACCAGAACGTCGATCGACGTGCCCATCACTGTGCGGGCAGTCGCCCCGCTGGCCGCTTCCGCGCTGACGGACGGGAACGCTCAGAACTTCGGCGCGGTGAGCATCACTCCGGCTGCGGCAGCGGCGGGAACCACGGTGCAGGTGCAGGTCGCGGGGCACGAGGGTCGCACCGTCAGCGTCGTCGGCTACGCACCGCAGATGCCTCTCACGACAGGAGTCGTCGCGGGTGGCCGTGTGGGAGTTCGGATCCCTGCGGGCTACAGCCCCGGCGTGCATCCCGTTGCCGTCTACGCGGGCGACGGTTCGCTGATCGGGTGGGCGTCGGTCACCGTCGCGGCGCGCGGACGTCTGTGACGGCCGGCCGGAGGGCTGCGGCGGCCCGGGTGGAGGCTGCGGCCCGGGTGGGGGGCGGCGGCCCAGCGGGCAGCGACTTCTCAGGCTGGGCGGTTGAGCGCCCGGAGCGCACGGTCAGACGAGCCGCCGAGCCCCCACTTCGTTGAGAAAGCGTCGATGGTCGAGAGCTGTTCGGGCGTGAGGACCCCGATGCTCGACGAGTGGCGGCCTGGCTCCTGGGAGACGAGATGAGCGTCGAGTGCGGAGGCGTGGTCGGAGGCGGGGTCCGAGCCTGAAGCGGTGTCAGGGTCGAGATCCAGGTCCCGCACGACCTCGACCACTCGAGGTGCCACCGCGAGGTAGTCGCTCGCCGCGGCGAGTCGCGCCCGCACCGACGCTGACAATGGGGCAGCGGGATCGGCCGCCGCCGCGACGATGCCCGCGAGGTCGCCGTGTTCCGCGAGCAGGGTCGCGGCGGTCTTCTCCCCGATGCCGGCGACGCCGGGCAGTCCATCCGAGGCGTCTCCCCGCATGACGGCGAAGTCGACATACTGACGGGGCGAGATCCCGTACTTCGACACGATCACCTCATCGGTGACGAGTTCGAGGCGGCTCATTCCGCGCGCCGTGTAGATGACGCGGACCTGGGCGCGATCATCCACCAGCTGGAAGAGATCGCGATCACCGGTGACGACGTCGACCGGGCCCGTCGCCCGGGTCGCGAGAGTGCCGATCACGTCGTCGGCCTCGTGGTCGGTCGCCCCGACGATCGGGATGCCGAAGGCCGTGAGAACCTCCCTGATCAGAGGAATCTGCTGCGTCAGGAGCTCGGGGACCTCCTCGACGTCGACTCCCCCGGCAACCTCCTGCGCAACGCGGTGCTGTTTGTACGACGGAATCAGGCGCACCCGCCACGAAGGCCGCCACGCATCGTCCCAGCAGGCGACGATATCGGTGGGCGAGAAGTCCGCCACCAGCTTGGCGACCATGTCGAGCAGGCCACGCACGGCGTTGACCGGGGATCCGTCGGGCGCCCGAACCGTGTCCGGCACGCCGTGGAAGGCGCGGAAGTAGAGCGAAGCGGTGTCGAGGAGCATCAGTCGCCCAGTCATGAGCCGATCATCCCACGCCGAGCCACCGCGCGCCCGCTCGCGTATCAGGCCCAGCGCATCGGTTTAGGCTTGAACCGCACCCAGAAGGAGCCCATGACCGACACCAGCAGCAGAACGCGCCCGCTCGTGAAGCTCGGCTTCCTCACCATCGGGTTCTTCGACGAGCACGATCCGCTCGGCGGCCACGAGAGCACCCTCCAGATCATCGAACTGGGCGAACAGCTCGGCTTCGACAGCGCGTGGCTGCGGGATCGGCACCTGCAGTTCGGCATCTCGTCACCCATAGCCGTGCTTGCCGCCGCGACACAGCGAACGAGCCGCATCGAGCTGGGCACCGCGGTGATCCCGCTCGGATTCGAAAACCCGTTCCGGCTGGCGGAAGACCTTGCGACGGTGGATGTGCTCAGCCGTGGGCGACTGAATCCGGGAATCAGCGTGGGAGCGCCGACCCACTTCGAAGCCATCAGGGAGCACCTGTACCCGGATTCATGGCAGGACGAGAACTTCGGTCACGAGCGGGCAGAGCGTCTGCTGGCGAACCTCCGCGGCGAATCGGTGAGCACCTTCACCGGAACCGAGGGCATCGAAGCCTACTCTGGGCGCATCCAGCCGTTCGCAGCGGGTCTTGCCGAACGCATCTGGTACGGCGCGGCCGGGCTCTCGTCGGCGGCCTGGGCCGGTGAGCACGCGCTCAACCTACTGTCGAGCAGCGTGGTGCGAGCCGAGGAGGACAACGACTTCGCCCGCATCCAACGGGCACAGATCGACCTGTTCCGCTCGAAGCATCCGCTTGGTGACGCGGCGCGCGCCTCCCAGGGGCTCGTCGTCATCCCGACCGACAGCGCCAGCCCCGAGCAGGTCGCGAAGTACCGCGCGTACGCCGACGGCCGTTTCGAACGCACCCTCACCCCCCAGGGCCCCGGCCGCTTGCTGTTCGCCCCCGACATCGTCGGCAGTTCGGCAGAGATCGCGGATGCCCTCCAGGCGCATGCCGGGTTCCAGGCTGTCGACGAGGTGGTGTTCGCCCTGCCGTTCTCGTTCGAGCACGAGGACTACGTGCAGATCCTCACCGACATCGCTACGCGGTTGGCACCGCTGCTCGGCTGGGCTCCCGCCGGCGTCTGACGCCGGCGCCCGGTGCCGGAGGCCAGGCGTGCGCCCCGGCCCGTGACAGTGTCTGGCGCTTCTGGCAGGCTGGGCCAATGACAGCTGAGATCCCCGCGGACTACGTCCGGTTGCTCGAAGACCCCAACTATGGCGCGCTCGGAACCGTCCGCCCCGACAACACCGTGCAGGTGAACCCGATGTGGTTCTTGTTCGACGGCGAGACGCTGCGCTTCACCCACACCACGAAACGCGCGAAGTACCGCAACCTCATGCAGAACCCATCAATGAGCCTCGCGGTCATCGACCCGCAGAACCCCTTCCGCTACCTGGAGGTGCGTGGCCGGTTGTCCGAGGTCGTCCCCGACCCGACGGGTGCGTTCTACGTCGTGCTCGGCAAACGGTATGGCAACCCCGAGCAGACTCCGCCGCCCGACTCGGCCGACCGCGTCATCCTCGTGATGAGCATCGACCGCACGACCCAGCAGTAGCCCACCACCCAGCACGGCCACCACCCAGCACCAGCCACGACCGAGCACGAACACAGCCGCCCACGCTCGGCGCGAGCATCCTGCAGCGAATCTCGACCACATCACGGGGGACCCCTTGGACGCACACGACATCCGCAACGCCTACCTGGCCTACCAGCGTGACCGCGGGCACGTGCAGATCGCGCGCGCGAACCTCGTGCCGCGGGGCGACGGCAGCACGCTCTTCACCGGCAGCGGCATGCAGGCGCTCCTGCCGTACCTGCTCGGCGAGCACCACCCCGACGGGATCCGGCTGACCGACAGCCAGCCGTGCCTCCGCGCGCAGGACATCGAGGAGGTCGGCGACAACCGCCACACCACGTTCTTCGAGATGCTCGGCAACTGGAGCCTCGGCGACTACTTCAAAGAGCACCAGATCCGCGCGTTCTTCACCTTTCTGGTGGATGTCGTCGGCCTCGACCCGATGAAGCTCGCGGTGAGCTGCTTCATCGGAGACGAGAAGTACGGCATCCCGCGCGACGACGAGGCCGCGGCGATCTGGCAGGCCGTCTTCGCCGAGCACGGCATCGAAGCGGGCATCGCCGTCGTGGGCAGCCAGGCCGACGGGGATGCCCGTGGGGTCGAACCCGGCGAGAAGATCTTCTTCTACGACTCCGGCGAGAATTGGTGGAGCCGCGGCGGGAGCCTGCTCGGCACCCCGCTCGGCGACCCCTGCGGGCCCGACAGCGAGGTCTTCTACGATTTCGGCCCCGACCATCACGACGCGTGCTTCGGCAAGGCGCACCCGGCGAGCGACAGCGGCCAGTTCATGGAGATCGGTAACCAGGTCTTCATGCAGTACCGCCGCGAGCAGGACGGCTCGTTCACCCCGCTCGACCAGCGCAACGTCGACTTCGGCGGAGGTCTCGAGCGCATCGCCGCCGCAGCTTTGGACACACCCGACGTGTACCGCATCAGCCTGCTGTGGCCGATCGTGCAGACGCTCGAGGGATTGTCGGGCGCCTCGTACGAGGCCGATCCGAAGCCGTTCCGCATCATCGCCGACCACCTGCGGGGTGCCGTGTTCCTCGCGGTCGACGGCGTGCGGCCCTCCAACAAGGAGCAGGGTTACGTGATGCGCCGGCTGCTGAGGCGCGCCATCCGCACCGCGTACTCGATCAATCTGCGCGACACGTTCTTCGAGGGCGTGGTCGGCCAGATCGCCGACCTCTACGAGAACGACTACCCCGAGATCCGAACGTCGCGCGAGGAGATCGTGGCGGTGTTGCTTCGGGAGGAGAAGTCGTTCCGGCGCACCCTCGAGGCGGGTCTCCGGATGATCGGAGGCTTCTCCGGGCGCACCCTGACGGGCGAAGACATCTTCCGGCTCTCTGACACCAACGGTTTTCCGCGGGAACTCAGCATCGAGGAGGCCGAGCGTCTCGGCATCCCCGTCGAGGAGGACTGGTCGGCCGGCTATGACGCGGCGCTCCGCGTGCAACAGGAGCGTTCGCGGAGCGCTTCGCACCTCGGCGCGGCCGACCCCGCGTAGGCTCCGCCCCTCGCCGCTTCGCGTTGCGCTCCGCGTAACTCGCGCCTCACGTAGCGCGCGTCGCCGCTGTGCGACGCCCGCGTGACCCGCGTGCCACCCGGCGTTGCGAACGGGAGGAGCTGAGCAAGGGTCGCGCGAATAACGCCGAACATCACCTCAGCTCCTCCCGATCGGACACGGTTTCGTCTGGGCTGCCAGCACCGCCATCCCATCCGGGAGGAGGTGGGGCAATCCTCCGCCGTATTCGCATCGGTTGGGCTGAGCTCCTCCCGGATGAGCGATCCCGTGCCTATCCGGACGAGCGCAGCGCAGCCGCGTCAGTCCGCGAACAGGCCGCCGAGAGCCGTGTTCGCGGGGTCGTTCCGCAGCGAGTCGAGGGCGCGGGCGTGCACGGCCCGCTTGATCGCGCGGAGGGTGGCCGCGTCCTTGCCCACGAGCGAGGCGGCCAGCGCGATGGCGCGGTCGGCGACGGCGTCAGCCGCGGCGACCTCGTCGACGATGCCGGCTCGGAGGGCATCCGGAGCCGTGTACCGCGTTCCGAACAGCATCGCGTCACGGGCGGCCTGCGGGGTGAGCTTCCCCGCAACGAGGTCGGCCATGCCCGGCGTGAACGGCACCCGGATGTGGATCTCGGGGAAGCACAGGAAACCGCGATCCTCCCGCATGATGCGGTAGTCGTGGGCGATCGCGAGCATCGCGCCGGCCGCATAGCAATGGCCTTGGATCGCGGCGACAGTCGGCAGGCTCGACTCGAGAGCGCGGGCGAAAAGCTCGAGCACGTCCCCGAGGAGTGCGGCCGCTCCAGCGCGGTGTGTGGTGATCCAGTCGAGGTCGAGTCCGTTGGAGAAGAACTTGCCGGTGCCCGCAGTGACGAGCGCGGCGGGACCCGACGCGGACTCCGCCTCATCGAGCAGCCTGAGGTAGTCACCCACCCAACCCGGATTGAACCGGTTCTCGGTCTCGTCGAGGCGGATGACGAACACCTCGCCGATGCGTTCGAGCTTCATTGCACTCCCCCTGGTCGACGGTGTCCGTGATGCAACCGTACCGGCTGCCTTCGGCTCGCGGATGCCCGGCTCGGCGCTCGCGCCGCCGCAGGCCGCGGCCCCGCCCGTTACGCCTTGGCGAACTGCTCGGCGTCGAACTGCGGGTCGGAGGCGCCGGGCGCCAGCGGTTCCGCCGTCTGCTTCTCTGAGCGCACGAATCCGATTCCGACGAGGATGAGCGCCCCGCCGATCAGCTGTCCCACCGAGAGTGCTTCGCCGAGCAGGAGCCAGGCGTAGAACGTGGCGGCAACGACCTCGAGCAACCCGACGAAGGACGCCAGGCGGGAGCCGAGCATCCCACTCGCCGCGATGCTCGCCGCGTAGGCGATCGCGGTGCTGATGACACCGACGATGAGCAACGGGATCCACCAGGGCGCTTCGCCGCCGAGCAGACCGACCTGGCCGAAGGTCGCCGTGAACGGCACGACGCCGGTGAGCCCGACCGCTCCGAGCACCATTCCGCCGAGGAGCAGCCCGAATCCGGCGAGCGCCACTGCGGGCAGGCCGTCGGCGGGTCGCGCGGCGATCACGTAGTAGAGGGCGCAGCCGACCATGGCGATGAGGGCGAAGATGAGCCCCAGGGCATCCATCGACCCGCCGCCGCCCGGCGAGACCACGAGCACGAGACCCACCAGCGCGATCACCGAGCCGACCAGAACGACGACCTTGGGTCGACGGCGGGTGATCGCCCAGACGCTCGCCACCAGTAACAGGGGCGCCATGTACTCGATCAGGATGCCCGTGCCGACCGGAATGCGCTGGATGGCCGCAAAGTAGACCAGCTGGGTGCCGGCGACACCCACCAGCGCCATCGCGAGCACCCGCCAGCGGCCCCGCCAGAGTGCCGACCAGCGGCCCCGGAGCGAGAGGAGCGCGAAGGGGAGCAAGACGAATCCGCCGATCAGGGCACGGACGGTGACGGCGGCGGCGGGGCTCCACCCGGCCTCGAGCAGCGGTTTGATGAACGCTCCGGACGCCCCGAATGTGGCTGCGGCCAGGATCGCGACAGCGAGCCCCTTCGACATCGACGTCTTCGCCATGCTCTTCCTCACCGCTCTTCTCGCTCACACCCTGGTCTTGACGGTAGTATCGTCCACAGTAAGGAGTCAAATTGCATTTTGCCCCTGACACCGAAGACACTCTGAGCTTCGCTGTCGACCTCATGAACACGGTCGTCGGCGCCACGAAAAGCGGCCTCGACGAGCTCGCAACACCTCCCGAACTCGGCGCCATCCTGACCTTCTGGCAGTACTCCGGCCGCATCGACCTCGACGACCTCGAACTCGCGGAGGTGCGCGCCACACGCGCCAGGCTCCGCCGGGTCTGGATGCTCGCCCGCACCGACGCGGTCGGAGAGGTGAACGCGATGCTCTCCGACGCGCGCGCACTCCCCCAGCTCGTGCGGCACGACACGCTCGACTGGCACCTGCACGCCACGGACCCCGAGGCACCCCTGGCCGAGCGCATCCGGGTGGAGGTCGCGCTGGCTCTCGTCGACGTGATCCGCTCGGACGAGAACGGGCGGCTGCGGGCGTGCGCTGCCGACGACTGCGACGGGCTGCTGCTCGACCTGTCGCGGAACGGTTCGAAGCGGTTCTGCAGCGTGCGCTGCGGCAACCGCATGAACATGGTGGCGTTCCGCGGGCGGGCCGCCGAGTCGTAGCGCCCCGCCCCGCGGCTGCGCAGCGAAGGGCCCCATATCGTTCCACCCCCGGTGGCCCAGGACGAAATGGGTCCCTTCGACGTGACCCGGACCGACGTGGGTCCCTCGACGTCGATTCGGGCGCTCTGCGGGTCAGGGCCGAGGGCGGGAGCGCTCACGCGGTGCGGGTTGGCGGGTTGACACGGTGCGGGGAGTGCGGTGCGGATGCGCGGGTGACCGCGAACTTGGGGCGGTAACGCGCGGAGCGCGGCGCGGGTCCGCGGGTGACCCGCGGGCTCAGGCGCGGAGCGCGCTCCGTACGAGGTCGAGCACCTCGTCGGCGTCGAAGCCGAGGTGCCGCGCCCGCCCGACGAAGGCGAGGGCCGCCGCGTGGCCCTCGCGCATCCGCGGGTCGCCCGATGCGGCCACGAAGGATCCGCTGCGGCCACGGGTCTCGATGATGCCGTCCACCTCGAGTTCGCGGTAACTCTTCGCCACGGTGTTCACGGCCACCCCGAGCTCGTCGGCGAGGGCGCGCACCGTGGGGAGCTTGGATCCGGGAACCAGGATGCCCGACTGCACAGCTTCAGCGACCTGTCGTCGCACCTGCTCGAACGGCGGCTCCGAGCCGGACGCATCGAGGCGCACCGCGAACCGGCTCCGCCCGACCCCCTGCGCACCCGATCGCGCACCCGACTGCCCACCCGACTCTGCGCCCGTAGGCCCGCCCGACTCTGCCATGCCAACACGGTACCGCACCGCCCCGGGCCGGCACGGCACCCTCCGCAGGCACCCCGCAAACTACGGAGCAGAGGACGCAAACTGTCCCAAAGACCGCGCCTTCGAGCAGTGTGCTTCCCTTCGACCGATCGAAGCTGCGGGATGGGCGGGAATAGCCACGCCGCCCCGCGCTGTTACTTCTCACATGACAACAATCGGAATCATCGGAGCAGGACACATCGGCAGCCAGGTCGCACGCGCGGCGATCGCGGCGGGCTCCGACATCGTGATCAGCAACTCGCGCGGTCCGGAGACACTCGCAGACCTCGTAGCAGACCTCGGCCCGAAGGCGCGCGCCGCCACCGCAGAGGAGGCCGCCGAGGCCGGCGACTTCGCCGTCGTGACGGTGCCGCTGAAGGCCTACGAGGCCGTGCCCGTCGCACCGCTCGTCGGCAAGATCGTGATCAACACGAACAATTACTACTTCGAACGCGACGGCCACATCGCCGCCCTTGACAACGGTCTCGACACCGTGTCGGGCATACTGCAGCGCCATCTCGTCGAGAGCAAGGTCGCCAAGGGCTTCAATCACATCAAGTCGGATGACATCACCACCGACGGTGCCCCCGCCGGCACCGAGAACCGCCGCGCGCTTGCGACCGCGAGCGACTTCGAGGAGGCCGCCGAGCTGGTGACGAACCTCTACGACGAGCTCGGCTTCGACACCGTGAACGTCGGCCCGCTCTCGGAGAGCTGGCGTGTCGAGCGCGACCAGCCCGCCTACGTGGTTCGCCAGAACAGGCACGAGCTGGTCGAGAACCTGACCAAGGGCGTGCGCGCGACCGCGACGGCCTGATCCGTCCGAATCACGCTTCGACTGGCGGGTGCCCCGGTGACGGGGTGCCCGGGAGCCGCGCGACGGCATAGCTCCACAGCACGAACCCGAGCGCAGACGCAGCTGGAACGTGCGGCATCCGCCCGGCTCGAGCCGGTAGTGTTTCAGCCCATGGGAGACTCCGAATGACGCCGCTCATCGTGGTCGCAGGCGTGTCGGGCGCCGGCAAGTCGACTATCGGTCTCGCCCTCGCAGAGCAGCTCGGCATCCCGTTCGCCGACGCCGACTCCCTGCACTCGGCCGAGAACGTCTCCAAGATGGCTGGCGGCACGCCGCTCACCGACGAGGATCGCGCACCGTGGCTCGTGCGCATCGGGGCGGAACTGCAGCGCAGCCGCAACGACGGCCTCGTTATGGCCTGCTCCGCCCTCCGCCGCCACTACCGCGACACCATCAGGGAAGCCGCTCCCGACACCTTCTTCGTCACGCTCACCGGGTCACGCGAACTGCTCGAAAGCCGTCTGGGCGCGCGCACGAACCACTTCATGTCGGCCGCCCTGCTGGATTCCCAGCTTGCGGCCTTCGAGCCTCTGGACCCGGATGAACGGGGCGTCAGCCTCTCGATCGACGCCGACGTGCCGACCATCGTGACGCAGGCCGTCGCGGCCGCCACAGCGACGCGATAACCTCCTCGCGTTGGGGACGACGGGCGGCCTCCGCAAGGGGTGCCGTCGTCCCGGCGCGCGCGGATACGCTCAGGGCATGACGAACCTCGAAGGTGCAGTGGTGCTGGTGCTCGGCGCGTCGGGCGGACTCGGCGGCAGGATCGCGAGCCGCCTGTCCGATGCCGGCGCGACCGTGGTGCGCGCCGCACGCAACCCCGTGACGCTGGCCGGGCCCGACGCGTTCCTGGCCGACCTGCGGGCGCCCGAAGCGGCTGACTCCCTGCTGCTGGCCGCCGCTGCCGCACATCCCGAACACCTCGACGGCATCGTGATCGCGGCGGGCGCCGTAGCGTTCGGGCCCGTCGGCGAGCTCGACGACGAGACCCTCGATGCGCTCTTCGCGGTCAACACGACAGCGCCGATCCGTCTGATCCGCGGTGCGCTCCCGCGGTTGGCGGAATCGGCCGCCGCCGACCGCAGTCCGTTCATCGTGACCATCAGCGGCATCGTCGCCGAGTCTCCCACGGCCGGCATGGCGGCCTACTCCGCGTCGAAGGCCGGGCTGGCCGCCTTCGTGCAGGCGGCGTCCCGGGAGCTCCGGCGAGCGGGCGTGCGGGTTCTGGATGCACGGCCCGGGCACACCGAGACTGAGCTGTCGCGGCATCCGCTCGCCGGCACCGCACCCGCCTTCCCCGCAGGCCTCGACCCCGACGCTGTCGCAGACCGCATCGTGCAGGCGATCGTCGCCAACGAGAAGGATCTGCCGAGCTCGGCCTTCCAGGCGTAGTAAATCCTCGGCGCGCAATCGCGGTTCTGCCTCGCTTTCCCAGACGACGCTTTCCGGCTGTGATCGCTCCCGACACCACCGATTCCGAAGCGTTTCGACACGTACACCTCCGAAGACTGGCGCGAAGGGGCCCGCGGGCACTACTGTCTGTCTATCCCGGTGACGCCGGTGAACCGCCGGAAGAGAGTGGTGCCCGATGACAACAGCCCCCGCACGAGGCAGCACCGATGTCGAGAGCAAGGGGCTGAAGGGCGGCGCCCTCGGTCTCGTCGGCAGCGTGGTGGTGGGCGTCGCCTCGACCGCACCGGCCTACTCTCTGGCCGCGAGTCTCGGTTTCATCGTCGCCTCCGGCGGCTCGCTGCTCGCCGGGGTGAAGTCGCCCGGCATCATCCTGCTGGCCTTCGTGCCGATGTACTTCATCGCCGTCGCCTACCAGGAGCTCAACAAGGCCGAGCCCGACTGCGGCACCACCTTCACCTGGGCCTCGCGGGCGTTCGGACCGAAGACGGGCTGGATGGGCGGCTGGGGGATCATCGCCGCCGACGTGATCGTCATGGCCAACCTGGCCCAGATTGCGGGGTCGTACTCGTTCACGCTGGTGGGCAAGCTCTTCAACGACGACGCGATCAGCGCCCTCTCCGGAGACGTGTTCTGGTCGACGGTGGCGGGTCTCGCCTGGATCGCCATCATGACCTACATCTGCTATCGCGGCATAGAGGTCTCCGCCCGGCTCCAATATGCCCTTCTCGGCATAGAGGTCGTGATCCTCGTCGTCTTCGCCGTGTTCGCACTGGTGAAGGTGTACACCGGCACCGCCGAGAGCTACTCCCTGATGCCCGACATCTCGTGGTTCCTGCCGTTCGACCTGGACTTCAGCACGGTGATCGCCCCGGCCATCCTCACCGCCGTCTTCATCTACTGGGGCTGGGACACCGCCGTCTCCATCAACGAGGAGAGCGATGACCCGGGCCGCACCCCCGGTCGCGCAGCCGTGATCTCGACACTTCTGCTGCTCGTGACCTACGCCCTCGTGGCGGTTGCGACCATCGCGTTCGCCGGGGTCGGAACCGAGGGTGTGGGCCTTGGCAACCCCGACAATGCCAGCGACGTCTTCAGCGCAATCGGCCCCGACCTGTTCGGGGACTCGGCCTTCGGCGGCATCATGCTCGCACTGCTCTACATCTCGATCCTGACCTCGGCGTCGGCGTCCACGCAGACCACCATCCTGCCGACGGCCCGCACCTCGCTCTCGATGGCCGTCTACAAAGCGCTGCCCGAGAACTTCGCGAAGATTCACCCGAAGTTCCTCACGCCGACCTGGTCGACCATCGGGATGGGCGTCATCTCGGCCGCGTTCTACCTGCTGTTCACGCTCATCTCGCCAACACTTCTGAGCGCGCTGATCGGATCGGTCGGGCTGCTGATCGCGTTCTACTACGGCCTCACGGGCTTCGCCTGTGTCTGGTACTACCGCCGAACGCTCACGGCGACGTTCCGCGATTTCATGATGCGCGGGGTGATCCCGCTGCTCGGCGGGCTCATGCTCACCGCCGTCTTCATCTTCGGCCTCATCCAGTACGCGCTGCCCGACTGGCTCACCGACGAGAACGACGAGAACGTGACGATCTTCGGCATCGGTGCGGTCGCGGTCGTCGGCGTCGGGTCGCTCGTGCTCGGCGTCATCCTGATGCTGATCATGCGCTGGCGGAGCCCCGCCTTCTTCAAGGGCCAGACGCTCGAGCGCCGGAGCGACCTGATTCTGGCCGGCGAGCACTACCCGGTGGGCATCCGGCTGCCTGACTCTGAGGAGACCACGGTGATCGCCCGTGACCTGTCGAACCTGCCGACCGGGCTCATCGCGGTCGACCTCGAAACCGGCAAGCGGTTCCAGAAGAAGAAGCGGGGCGCTCCCGACACCACGGAAGTTCCGAATGTTCCCTCCGGCGACTCCGCTCCGTAGGCTGTTCGCATGACCGACCCAGCGCAGACGCCCACCACCCTCACCGCGCGCTTCTCCGTGACGGGCTGGGACCCGTCATCCCTCAGCGGACTCGACGGCGACGGCGAGTGGGTGGGCGCGATCATCATGCGGAAGACCTACACCGCTGGCCTCGTGGGCGAGAGCGTCGCCGAGTTCCTGTCGTCGGGCGATGAGGAGTCGGGTCGTGGCTACCTCGCCGCCGAGCGCATCACCGGCACCCTCGACGATGGCCGCTCCGGCTCATTCACCGTGCACCACGGCGCCCTGCAGCATCCGGGCGATCCGTCTGCGTTCGGCTACATCGTTCCCGGCACCGGCACCGGCGACTTCGCCGGATTCGCGGGGGCGGCCCGCATCGTGCACGACGCCGACGGCGCCTTCTTCGAGTTCACCCTCACCCCCTGACCCGAACCCCGCTCGCGCTGGGCCTGTTGCCCGTGCGGCGCTGTCAGGGGCGCGGCGCGGGGGCCGGAGACCCGATCCCGGGCTGAGACTCGCGCGTACCGGCGCGGCGCCCGGGCTTCGCGAGGTAGCCGAGCTGGAACAGCACGAGAGCGAGAACCACGGCCGCAGCTCCCACGAGGGGAAGCGCCTGGGTCCCGCTGAGGCCGAGGGCCGCGGCGCCGAGGGGCGGCGCGATCGCGATGCCCGCGTACATGGCGGTCGTGTACCACGACAGGGCGAGGCCGGATGCGGCGGGGTCGATGACGATCACCCGGTGCTGAACAGCGGGAGCCGCTGCGAAGGCGGCGAAACCCCAGATCGCAAAGACGACGGCCGTGGAGAGGTAGTTCGCATCGATGATCGGCAGCGCAACCAGGGCGACGGCGTGCACGGCCAGGGAGAGTGTCGCCGTGCGCCTGCTGCCGAGCCTGTCGGTGAGCCGGCCGGCAGCGACGTTACCCGCGGTTCCGGCGACGCCGTAGACCAGCAGCAGCACTGCGAGCAGACTGCCGCTGCCGCCGGTCGCACCGGCAGTGATCGACGAGCTGAAGATGTAGACGATGTTGAAGCCGGCCATGAGGAAGAGGGTCGCGGCGAGGGTGAGCACGATGCGATGGTCGGCGAGGGGCGCGAATCGCGCCCGGAGAGACACGGGGTGCCCGACAGGGATGCCTCGCACGAAGAGCGCCACAGCAAGCGCGAGCGCCGCCGAGATGCCCGCGACGATCAGCAGGGGCAGCTGCCAGCCGCCGAGGGCTCCGAGGGCCGTGCCGAGCGGAGAACCGAGAGCCGTGGCCGCCGTGAAGCCCAGCGAGACGAACGCGATGGCGCGGCCACGGGCGGCCGGCGTCGAAAGGCTCGCGGCGGCGGCTGTGGCGGCAGGGACGAGAGCCGCCCCACCGAGGGCGGCGAGAACACGGCCCGTCGTGAACAGCGGCAGGGTCGTGGATGCCGCGGCCAGCACGGTTCCGAGAGCGATCAGCACGAGGCCGGCCGCCATGAGAGTCGTCCGCGAGACGCGCGGCAGCAGGATGGCGACGGCCGGTGCGGCCACCGCCACGACGATCGCGTACGCGGTGATCGAGTAGCTGACGTCGCTCGCGGCGACTCCGAGCGTCGTGGCGATGGCGGGCAGCAGACCTGCGATGACGAACGCGTTCGTCCCGACGACGAAGAGACCGATGGCAAGCAGCACGAGCCGCCCGTCGGGCCGCCTGGCGGAGTAAGATCGTTCGATGTTCGTCATACCGATAAGCTAGCAGACGGTTTGACATGCGTCGAACTACTTTGGAGGTCTCCCGGATGCCCGACAATCCGTTCCCGCAGCCCGACGCCGACGACATCCGGCTCACGAGCATCCTGCGCGCCCTCGCCGACCCCGGCCGGGTGAAGATGGTGCAGGTGCTGGCCGACGGTGAGTACCACGCCTGCAACGTCGAAGCGTTCGGGCTCGACATCCAGAAGTCCACGCTCTCGCACCACTTCAAGACGCTGCGGGAGGCCGGGCTGACCACGGTCGTCATCGAAGGCCGGAGTCACCGGATAGCCCTCCGGAGCGACGAGCTCGAGGCGCGCTTTCCGGGGCTGATCGCGTCGCTCACCTCGGAGAGCGCCGTCGCGGACCTCCGCACGGCGTGACTCGGCCGCCGCGCGGCGTTCACCAGGTGCCCGAGGGCGAGGCGACGACCGGAACCGGAGCGTACGACCAGTGGGCACCGTTCGCGTAGTGGCTCGACGCCCACGGTGACGCCCAGATGGCGCTCTCGATCTGGGCCGTCGGGGCGGAGGCGGCGAACCCGGCGACGATCGCCGAATAGCCGCCCACGCTGTGCAGGGCCTCCGCGCAGTTCGCCGCCGCGGTGACCAGGGTGTCGTAGCTGCCGAAGCCGCTGCCGCCGCCCGAACCCCAGCCGTTGTTCAGCGGATTGTTGCGGTTCCACCAGTCGGGTGGGCCGTTCTCCTGCCGCATCCATCGCATCATCACGGTGACGTTCGACTCGGTCATCGGAAACCCGGCGAGAAACAGCACGAGCGTGGCCCAGTCCTTGTTGGTGCTTCCGGCGGAGAGGGTCTTCACCCCCGCCGTGGCCGAATAGTCGTCGCGGGTGACCGTCACCCCCGCCGCATCCCCGGGAACCGTCACGATCTGCAGCGACCCCCGGGCGCTGGCCTGCACGTAGCCGTAGGCGTCGATCGTGCCCGGAGCCTGCGGCGGGGGCGCGAGGGAGACCAGGGCGACGAGAGCGAAGGCCGACACGCCGGCGGCGGCGGCGAGCAGGCGGGTCACCCGTCGGCCATGCAGATGCGCCGCTGTCACGGCACTCACGCCAGTTGCTCGTCGAGCCGCTCGTCGAGGCCGCGGCGCACATTCGGCCACTCCGCCTCGAGCACCGAGAAGTAGGCCGTGTCGCCGCGGCTGCCGTCGGGCGAGGAACGGTGCGAGCGCAGCACACCCTCCGGCACCGCTCCGAGACGCTGGATCGCGGCGGCGCTCCGCGTGTTGCGCGCATCGCAGCGGAGCGCCACCCTCGCGACGCCGAACTCGTCGAACGCGTGGCCGAACAGCAGGCGTTTCGCCGCGGGGTTGGTGCGTCCGCCCCAGAACTCCCGGCCGTACCAGGTGCTGCCGATCTCGATGCGGCGCTGCGCAGCCGAGTACTCGTAGAAGCTCGTGGTGCCGCGCACGGTTCCGTCGTCGCCGAGCACCACGAAGGCGAACGTGCCGGGCGTCTGGAGCTGGGCGTCGATGTGTGCGGCATAGGCGGCGGCATCCAGCGGCCTTGGCGACGTCATGCCCGCCCAGAGCGCGTCGTCGGTGAGGGCCTGCAGAGCCTCGGCGTGCGCCGTCGCCATAGGTTCGAGTCGGATGCCGTACCCCGCCAGATGGATCTCGTGCTGCACGTCATCGCCTCTCGTCGCTCTGCTCCCAGCCTAAACGCGCCCCAGCCGTGCGCTGCATCCCCGCAGTCGCACGCTTCCGCGCACGTCTGTCGCTTCCGTGCCTGCGCGCGCACCCGCGAAAGCGACAAATGGGCGCGCTTCACGTGCGGCGCGGGGTCAGCGCAGCACCCGGAGAGCGGCGGGGGCGGGGGCGCGTCAGCGGGCGAGGCGCTCGCGGAGCGCCGCGAGCGGCGGCGCCACGTCGAAGCCCTGCGCCGCCACCCAGCCCGCGTCGTAGTACGTGTCCGAGTAGCGGTCGCCGCCGTCGCAGAGCAGCGTCACGATGCTGCCGGTCTCGCCGCGCGCCACCATGTCCCGGGCGAGGTCGAGCGCCACCACGAGGTTCGTCCCCGTGGAGGGGCCGGGCGCCCGGCCGAGCACGTCGGAGACCACCGTCATCGCGGCGATGGACGCCGAATCCGGAACCGTCTGCACCCAGTCGATCACCGACGGCAGGAACGAGAGCTCCACCCGCGGCCGCCCGATGCCCTCGATGCGGGAGCCTCGGCCCGTGACATCCGTCCGCCCGGTGCGCCACGCCTCCTCGAAGACCGAACCCTCGGGGTCGCCGACCGCTACGCGCGTCGCGACGCCGGCGTACCGGGCGTAGCGGGCGATGGTCGCCGTGGTGCCGCCGGTGCCGGCGCCCGACACGATCCAGGTGGGCTCCGGATGCCGCTCCCCCGCCATTTGCTCGAAGATCGAACAGGCGATGTTGTTGTTTCCGCGCCAGTCGGTCGCGACAGCCGCGTTCGTGAACTGGTCGAGGTAGTACCCGCCGGATTCCCGCGCGATGCGCTCGGCCTCGGCGTACACCTCGCCGGCTGTCGCGACGAGCACGCAGCGGCCGCCGTAGCCCTCGATCAGCTCGATCTTGCGGCGGCTGGTCGAGGCGGCCATCACAGCCACGAAGTCGAGCCCGAGCATCCGGGCGAAGTAGGCCTCCGAGACGGCGGTCGAGCCGCTGGATGCCTCCACCACCGTCGTGCCCTGCCCGATGTGCCCGCCGACCAGGCCGTAGATGAACAGCGACTTGGCGAGGCGGTGCTTGAGGGAGCCCGTCGGATGCGACGACTCGTCTTTGAAGTACAGGTCGACGCCCCAGTCGGCCGGCACGGGGAAGCGCAGCAGGTGCGTGTCGGCGCTCCGGGTGCTGTCGGCCTTCAGCTCGCGGATGGCCTCGGTGATCCAGCGGCGGTCGGGTGTCACGGTCTTCCTCGTCTCTCGCAGCCGGCGCGGGGCCGCTGGCTGGGCTTCGCCGCGCCCACTGTTCGGGCACGGCGCACGCCCCAGTATCCCGTACCGGACGTCGACCCGTCAGCGGCGGCGACGCAGCCGCGGTCGGGCCATGAGCGCTGCCACGACCCCGAAGAGGGCGAGAGCGCCCGCGAGGAGCACCCAGAGGCCCGCCTCGCTCCCCGTGGCGGCAAGCTGGCCGGCAGAGGCCTGGTTCGGGTTCGTTGCAACTACGGGCTCAAGCGAACCGCCCGTACCGGTGCCCGGCGAACCCGAACCCGACCCCGCACCCGGGTCCCCGGCTCCGACCCCCGTGAGGAGGAACGTGTTCGCTCCCGCCACGCGCGTCGCGGTCGCCACGGCGCTCTGCACGGTGGTCTCCGTCGCGAGATCGGTGTACCGGGCCGCGAACGAACACCGCAGCGTGAACGACTCCCGTACGCCAGCGAAGGCGTCGGAGTACCAGCCCGCCTTTCGCGCGAAATCGGTCAGCGCGAGCGGATCCGCGGCGGCGGTCGTGACGGTGTAGGTGACGCCGTCCGTCTTCCAGCCCGTCCAGGTCACTTCGCCGGTCGTGATGGCGACCCCGGCTTCGCTCGCGTTCGGCTGCCAGCTCGGCACCTCGCAGTAGGCGCGGTCGGTGAAGTCATGGTCGCTGACCGTCGCCGCCGACGTCGCCACCGGGCCCGGGATGCTCGGGTTCGGGATGGTCGCCTTCAGCCACGCATCGATGCTCGCCCGGCACTGGGTCGGCACGCCCCAGCTGGTCGTCCCGCATTCCTTTGGAACTGCGGCCACCGGCCAGAGAGTCGCCTTCGCGGTCGGGTCGCCCTCGTACTTCTGGCCCGACTTCGTGGTGAACGGGGCGAGCCAGGAGGGGAGGTCGTAGGTGTGGTCGATGGATGTCACGCGCCAGGCGCACTCGGAGGGGATACCGAAGCATCCCGAGTCAGGGTAGGAGGCGATCACGAGCCGACCGGTCTCCGTCGCCCCCGGGATGACCGAGAAGGCCTGGAAGGCCTCGAGGTAGTTGTACTCCGATGATTCCCGAGCGATGAACCACGAACCGACAGTGTCGTTGCAGACCACGCCGTCGACGGGAGCCACGAAACACTTGACCGCGAGCCCGTTGTCGTCGTAGACGTAGTCGGACTGCCCGGCTTGATTGAAACCGTCCTGGAAGGACGATGGCGGGAAGGTCAATCCGTCGGCCTTGCCGAGTTCGAAGGGCTCGCGGCCGACGAACATCGGGAACGTGTGGCTCGCCGTCTGGTTCGGGATCCACGCCGACGTCACCCCCGTCAGGTCGAAGAGGTGCGTCGTGGTCGGGGTACCGTCGGCGGCTGGCGCCCCCGGTTGCACGCTGTTCCGCATCTGGGCCAGAACGTCGACCGGGGCGAAGGGCGTGACCTCAGCCGCCTTGTACGGGTTCTTCTGGGCGTCCCAACTGTTGAACGGCTTGGCCACAGCCGGCTGGTTCGACGGGTGGGTGGCCGCGTAACCCGAACTGAGGTCGAGCCACTGAGACTCTGTCGCCGGCGCGAACCCAGGGATGCTGTCGACGGTGACCGGCGTGGCGGACGTGGTCCATGTGCCGCTCGTCCACGATGCGGGGAAGGTGGAGGGGTTCCGGGCCCAGAGCGTCGAGGGGACGACCCTGTTGTTGTAGACGACGCCCGTAACGTCGGAACCCGGGCTCAGCACCATGTCATCGTTGCTGAGCGGCATCCCGACCTCTCGCCACTCGGCGGCGAGCCCGTTGTAGAAGGTCTGCATGAACACGGATCCGTCGCGGCAGATCGCTCGCGTCTTGGCCGAAGTGGTCGAACCGGTCGCACTGAGGGCGAGCTTGCACACCGATGCCTGGTCTTCGGGTGCGAGCGCATTGCCGTCACCGACCCACGTGCGCGCCGACTTCAGAAGAGCGGCCTCCTCCACCAGGAAGGCACCCTGCGCGCTGGCGGTCTGCCAGAACTCGACCAGGTTCTGCAGGGGCTCGTAGTAGGTACGGTCGTCGAGCCAGCGGCCCGCGTCGTCGGCTCCGGCGTGCGCCTGTCCGTTCCGCCACGCGGCGAGGTAGGCCTCCCCGCAGCTCTTGATCAGCCCCGGGCCTCCCCCGGTTGTCAGGAGCGCCGTGTTCACCGACATGACCCCGTCACCGAGCGGCGTCCCGACGACAGCCGTTCGCCCGGCGTCGCCGAGGGAGTAGTCGACGAACTCGTTGACGGCGAGCTGCAGTTCGCCGCCGTCTCCGCCGTGCGCCCTGAGGTCTTCGACCCGTTCGAGCATCGTCTTGTACTTCGACTGCGCCGACTGCAGCTTCGTCAGATAGGCGTTCAGTTGCGTCGTCTGTACCGTGCAGGTGCCCATCAGCACGTGCTGATCGGTGTCGAGAATCTGGCTCTGGATGGTCGCCAGGTCGTCATGCAGCATGTCGATCTTGTTCTCGATGTCGTTCAGCTGTTCCAGCCGGTCGAGCACATCCTGGATCTGCGGGCCCTTGGGTTGCCCGCCGTCGTCACCGAGGATGATCGACAGAAGCGGGCCGATGAAGGCAGCGGCGAGGTCGAGCGGCGCCGTGTCGAAGCCGAACACCTTGCCGGCCGGGCCGAGAACGCTCGTGATCGTCTTGATCCAGGTGTTGGTGCTCGACACCACGGAGGTGGCCGCCTGGGCTTGGGGAGCCGGCGCTGCGACGACGCCGCCGGTGCCGACGACCACCCCGATCGCGAGCACGGCCGGAACGCGCAGGAGGCGGAAGGAGCGGAGGGAGCGGAGGCGGTGACTTCTGCGCGGCATGACCGATGCTCGTCTTCTGTTCGGGGTGTCGCGCAGGTGCGCAGGCTGAGACTAGCGACCTGCGGGCACTGGTGTGCACCCCCCGATGGGGTGAACCCCGCGGCCGGCTACCGGCGAGGGACCCGAAACGCGCCACCGCGGCCCGGTTGGGACGATACGGGTCCCTTCGCGGGGGCGCGGGCCCGGGCGAGCGGGTGCGAGGGTGGGCTGGCTCCCGTCAAGGGACCCGAAACGCGCCACCGCGGCCCGGTTGGGACGATATGGGTCCCTTCGCGGGGGCGCGGGCCCGGGCGAGCGGGTGGGAGAGGGGAGGGTGGGTCAGGGGGCGGGGGTGGCCGAGACGCAGGCGCCGCCGAAGCGCAGGTGCACGTGCTCGCCCGGGGCGGGTCGCACGCCGACCCCGTGCTGCACGGCGATGAGACCTCCGTCGGGCAGACGCACGGTGGAGCGGCGGATCGAGCCGAGGAAGCTGGTCGAGACGACCGTGCCCACAAGCACCGGAGCGGGGCCGGTCAGGGCGGGAGTGCCGCTGAGCGGATCCGCCGGCACGGCCGAGGTGCCGGACGGCACGATCTCGAGGTCCTCGGGCCGCACGTACACCGTCACCGGCCCCGGCGCCACCGTCGGGTCGAGCAGGGGCAGTTCGATCCCGTGCACGAGGGCGTAGCCGCCCGCCGCCACCCCGGGCAGGCGGTTGCTGAGACCCACGAACTCCGCCACGAACGTCGTCGCGGGCTGGGTGTAGAGGCTCTCGGGGGTGCCGATCTGCTCGATCGTGCCGGCACGCATCACGGCGACCCGGTCGGCGACCGCCAGCGCCTCCTCCTGGTCGTGGGTGACGAACAGCGTGGTGATGCCGAGCTCCGTCTGGATGCGGCGGATCTCGTCCCGCAGCTGCACCCGCACCTTGGCGTCGAGCGCCGACAGCGGCTCGTCGAGCAGCAGCACGCGCGGCCGGGTGACGAGGGCGCGGGCGAGCGCGACGCGCTGCTGCTGCCCGCCCGAGAGCTGGTGGGCGAACCGGTCGCCGTAGCCGCCGAGGCCGACCATCTCGAGGGCTTCGAGCGCCCGCGTGCGGCGGAGCGCCGCCGGAACCTTGCGCATCTGGAGCCCGAATTCGACGTTCCGTGCGGCGTCGAGATGCGGGAACAGCGAGTACGACTGGAAGACCATCCCGAGGTCGCGCCGGTTCGTCGGCTGGTCGGTCACGTCGACGCCGCCGATCGCGACGCCGCCGCTGGTGACGCTCTCGAGCCCGGCCACCGAGCGGAGGGCCGTGGTCTTGCCGCAGCCCGACGGGCCGAGCAGGGCGACGAACTCACCCGGTCGCACGTGCAGGTTCAGCGAGTCGAGCGCGAGGGTGCCGGTGCCGTAGTCCTTCACCACGTCGATGAGCTCGACGGATGCGCCGACGGTGGGCGCGAGACCGGCCCGGGGGGCGGGTGCGGTGAGTGAGGTCATCGGTTGGCTCTTTCTGCGGCGGGGACCGGCGGGACTGCGCCGGGAGCTGGAAGGACTGCGGCGGGGAGAACAACGGTGGCCGGCGACAAGGAGCCGGCGGCTACCGGGAGCGCCACGTTCCCGGCGTCCGACGGGCGACGCGGGCGGTGGGTGCGGCCAGCCCCGACGGTGCTCAACCGCCCGATCAGCAGCAGGAGGACAAAAGCGAAGCCGAGCGCGAGCAGCGAGAAGATCACGGCGACGTACGGGTCGCTCTTCGAGATCAGCACCAGCGCCGTCTGCAGGTTGACGCGATTGAGCAGCGACGCGATCGTGAACTCCCCGAGCACCACCGCGACCGAGATGAACGCCGCCGCGAGCATCCCGCGCCGCAGGTTCGGCAGGATGACCCGGAACAGCACGGTCGCCCAGCCCGCCCCGAGCGACCGCGCGGCCTCACTGAGCGTGATGACGTCGACCGTGCCGAGGTTCGCCTGGATGGCACGGTACGCATACGGCAAAACCGTCACCCCGTAGGCGAAGCCGAGCGACCAGATCGAGCTGCCGGCGACCTTCACGACCACGCTGTACACCGGAACGAGCCCGACGACCAGCACGATTGCCGGCACGGTGATGGGCACGATGCAGACGAACTCCAACACGCGCCGCAGCCGCGGAAAGCGCAGCTCGACGAGCACCATGGTCGGCAGCAGCAGGACGAGCACCAGCAGCACGGTCACCACGACCAGCACACCGGAGTTGCCGAGCGCCGTCACGAGCGGCGCGTACTTCGTGTTGACAGCCGGGTCGGCGAGGCCCGTCCAGTGGCCGAGAGTGTACGAACCGCTCAACCCGTCGCGGAAGGTGAACTGGATCATGGCCACGATCGGGATCGCGAACACGAGCCCGACCACGCTCAGGATGATCGTGCGGGTCAGCCGCGAGGGCGCCGCCCCCACCCGTGGTTCGGCCGTGCGGCCACGCGTCGCGGCACCACGGGCATCCACCCGCGCCCCGCTCATCGCTGCCACCTCGCCGTGCGGGACTGCAGCAGTGAATAGCCGAACATGAGCACGACCATCACCACGATCATCCCGAACGCCAGTGCGCCCGCCATGTTCGCGCGCCCCAGCACCGTCTCGCTGATCAGCGCCGACCGGATCTGCAGCGGAACGATCTGCGAACCCTGGCTGATCAGCGCGGCAGCCGTCGCATACGACGAGAACGCGTTGGCGAACAGCAGCAGCAGGCTGCCGAGGAAGGACGGCAGGAGGATCGGGCCGGCGATCCGCACCCAGTAGGTGAACCGGCTGCCGCCGAGGCTGGAGTTCGCCTCGGCCCACTGCGGCTTCAGGCCCTCAAGCGCGGGCATGAACGTGATGACCATGAGCGGCACCTGGAAGTAGAGGTAGGGCAGAAGCAGGCCCGGCACCTGGTAGAGCCAGACGCCGTTGCCGTAGATGTCGAGTCCGGCATCCTTCAGCCAGACGGTGATGACGCCCTGCACGCCGATCGTCGCGATGAACGCGAAGGCGAGCATCACCCCGCCGAACTGCGCGAGCACGCTGGCGGCCGAATTGACGGTGGACCGCAACGTCCCGTCAGGCCTGGTGCCGAGCAAGGCGTAGCAGACGAGCGCTCCCACGACCGCCCCGATCACCGCGGTGACCCCCGAGACCCAGAACGAGCTCAGGAAGGTCTGCAGGATCTGGGGGGAGAAGAGCGCACCCACATTGTCGAGGGTGAACGCCCCCGCCTTGTCGAAGAAGCCCGTCGTGATCGCCAGCGCCGAGGGGATCGCGAGGAACAGCAGAATGTACAGCGCGAACGGTGTGAGGCCGAGGACGGCGAGCTTCTTCGTCATGGGGTGAAGGCGTGCCTCTGCTTACTGGATCGCCGCTGCCCAGTTGGTCGACAGCAGCGCAGCAGCCGCCGCGCTCTGGTCCGACGTCGGCGAGACGAAGTTCTCGGGCATCTTTCCAACAGCGGCCTCGGCCGTGGTGTCGACGGTTCCGGCCGTCTCCATAGCACCGAGCAGAACGGGGAACGCTCCCGCTGCGAGGTACAGGTTCTGGGCATCCGGGCTGTACAGGAACTCCTGCCAGAGGCGGGCGGCCGCGGGGTGCGGGGCGTCCTTGCTGATCGCCTGGTTGTAGTAGCTGCCGTAGGCCGTGCCGGGCAGAACGGTGGTCTTCCAGCCCGGGGTCGCCGCGGCGGCCGCGAGGTTGTTGTAGCTCCAGTCGAAGACGACGGCGGTCTCACCCGAGGCGATCGTGGCCGGGGTCGGGTCGACCGTGAGGAAGTTGCCGGCCTTGTTCACCTTCTGGAAGAAGTCGATCCCGGGCTGGAAGTCGTCGAGCGTGCCACCCGACTGGACAGCCGCGAGCCCCACAGCCGCGAAGGCTGCACCGGCCTGGGTCGGGTCGCCGTTGATCGCGACCTTGCCCTTGTAGTCGGCGCCGAGCAGGTCGTCGAGCTTCGCCGGGGCGGTCTTGATGACGTTCGAGTTGTAGCCGATCGACATCAGACCGGTGTAGTCGTTGACCCAGAGGCCAGTCGACTCCTTGTTCTCGTCGGGGATGTCGCCCCAGGCGGAGACCTTGTAGGGAGCGAACTTGTCGGTGTTGGCGAGCGCGACCGCCGGGCCGACATCCACCACATCGGGCGCGGTGTCCTGGCCGGCGAGGCTCGTGATCGCGGTGATCTCCTCGGCACTGGATGCATCGGGGCTCGCCGAATTCACGGTGATCCCGTACTTCGCCTTGAAGGCCTCGATGATCTTGCCGTAGTTCGCCCAGTCGTCCGGGAGGGCGATGACGTTGAGTGAGCCCTCGGCCTTGGCTGCGGCGACGAGCCCGTCGAGGTCACCGAACGCCGAGACGCTGGTGGCGGTCTGGGCGTCGACGGCAGCGGCAGAGCTGCCGGTGGTCGAGGCGGTCGAGGAGCAGGCGGTCAGCGCGAGTGCAGCGACCGCGAGGGCGGCGATTCCCATCGTGCTGCGACGAAAAGTGAACAAGATTCCTCCGGTACATCGTTGGTGGTGCCCGCGTTCGGGTGCGGGCTGCTGGGCCACCGGGGCGACATCCACACGTTAGGAGGGGGGCGCGTACGGCCCGCAGAGCGCTCGGAGACAGCAGGTGAAGAACGCCTTAACGGATGCCCCCGGCCACGGCATCCGTTGTGTGCCGCAGCACCGCGCCGGCCGACCGACCGACCGGCCGACCGCCAGACTGGATGGGCCCGCGCGTGACGACCAACGCCGCCTGAACCTTCCCCGTTGCGCCCGCACGGTCGAGCGGTGGAGGCCGGGGGCGGAGGCTTACGGCATCCGCACCCACCGCGCAAGCCTCGGGGTAGATCCCCTGCGTGGGGTAAAAAGAAGGCATGGACAGAATCCACTATTCGGGCGATTCGATCCTGACGGGATCGGAGATCGCCAGGGCACTGCTCGACTACGCTGGGGCGCTCGCAGCCACCAATGGGTCGGAGACGGTCGTCATCCCCTGCCTGCACGCCGATGGCACCACCGGTAGCGTGCGCCTTCTCGTCGGCCCGGCGAGCCAGATCATCTCCTCAACCGAGGACAGCGAGCACGACGAGTTGATCGACGCATCCCTGGTGGCCGAATTCGACCAGCAGACCTCCCGCCTGCGGAGCGCCAACGTTGCGGGCCTCGCAGATCCGATTGCCTACACTGAAGAATTCGACGACCTCTAGGAGACCCGCGTGCCCGACGCCACACCCGCCGCCACCCGAGTAGCCGCTGTTGTCTACAACCCGATCAAGGTCGATGTCGACCTGCTGAAGACGATCGTCGCCACCGAATCGTCGGCTGCCGGCTGGGGCGAGTCGCTCTTCTTCGAGACCACCGTGGAGGATGTGGGCCAGGAGGCCACGAAGGAGGCCCTCGCAGCGGGCGTCGACCTCGTGCTCGCAGCGGGCGGCGATGGCACTGTCCGTGCGGTGACGGAAGCCCTGCGGGGTAGCGGAGTCACACTCGCACTCCTGCCATCGGGCACCGGCAACCTGCTCGCCCGCAACCTCGATCTCACCCTCAACGACCTCGAGCACTCGGTGCACACCGCCTTCACCGGCACGAACCGGCCCATCGACCTCGGCGTGATCGACATCGAGCGGCAGGGCGGCACACGCGACAGGCACGTCTTCGTGGTGATGGCCGGCATGGGCATCGACGCGAAGATGATCCAGAACACCGACGACGACCTCAAGGCGAAAGCCGGCTGGGCGGCGTACGTCCGCGCCATCGTGACCTCACTCCGCGACCCCAACGAGCTGCACCTCCGATTCCGGAAGGATGACGGACCGGTGGTGCGGGAGAAGGCGAACACGCTCATCATCGGCAACTGCGGATCGCTGCCGGCGAACATCCTGCTCATGCCCGATGCTGTCGTCGACGACGGCTCGCTGGATCTGCTCGTCATGCGGCCGGGCGGAGTGCTCGGGTGGCTCCGCATCTGGACGAAGGTCGCCTGGGTCAACGGCGTGGTGCGTCGCACGAAGCTCGGCAGGACTCTCGTCGGCGAGCACCGCAACGACCACGAACTCGAATACAGCACCGTGAAGAAGTTCACGGCCCGCCTGTCCCGCCCCGAGGAGATCGAGCTCGACGGCGATGCCTTCGGCCGTGCCACGGCCTTCAACGCGTGGGTGGAGCCCAGCGCCCTCGACGTGCGGGTGCCCGCCTAGCGTCAACCGCCGATCGTGTCGAGCTCCGTGAACGGCTCGGCGATCGATCAGGCTTCGGGATGGTCGAACCCGCCGACCCGCAGATTGACGAGGTCGAGCGCCCGCATACCCTATGATGTATGTCATGACACATATGTCGCATCATGCACTGAGGAGGCGCCGTGTCAGAGATCCGACGGGTTTCGGTTATCAGCACGGGAACGGTGCAGATCCGCCCCGAACACGTGGAGACCCGCGGCACGCCGTTGTTGTGGTGGCTCAACACGTCTCGTCACTGGACGACGCCTCGCCCCATCAACGTGTATGTGATCGAGCACGCGGAGGGGCTCGTGCTCTTCGACACGGGCCAGGACCAGAATTCTGTCACCGATCCCGACTACTTCCCCGGCGGCATACCCGGGCACCTCTATCGACGCCTTGCCACGTTCGACATCCCCCACGGTGCCACACTCACCGACCAGCTGCACGACCTCGGCTACGACATCGCCGACGTGCAGACCGCGATCCTTTCCCATCTGCACCAGGACCACATCGGAGGCCTGCGTGAACTGCCGACGTCGGCGCGGGTGATGGCCAGTGACATCGAACTTGCCGGACTGCAGAAGCGGTTCGCCATCCTCAACGGGGTGATGCGCGATCACATCCAGATCCCCGGCCTCGAGTGGGTCCCGATCACTCCGCGACCCTTCCCCGGGGACTCGATCGCACCGTTCACTCACGCCTACGACGTCATGGACGACGGCTCTCTACTCCTCCTGCCGACACCGGGCCACACGCCGGGCTCGCTGTCGCTGCTCCTCCAGAGCGCGAGACTTCCCGTCATGCTGTTCGTCGGCGATGTCACCTACGACGCCGAACTCCTTGCCGCCGGCCGTGTCCCCGGGGTCGGCAGAAGGACCGTCCTCGAAGAGACGACCCGACGCGTCAATGAGCTGGCTCTCCGGCACCCCACCATGCCGATCCTTGCGGCCCACGACCCGGCAGCCGCAGGTCTGCTCGTGTCAGCACTATTGCGGGCCAGGGGCTGACCCGGTGAGAACAGCAGAGCAACTCCGCTACCTGATCCTCGCAGCGCAGCGGGAGGGCAACCGGGTGCTTCAGGCGCTCCTGACGGAGCTCGACCTCACGCCGGCGCAGTCGGAGGCGCTCGGCCTCATCTCCGACCACGGCCCTCTCGCGCTCAGCGAACTCGGCGACATGCTGGTCTGCGACAGCGGAACGAATCCGAGCCGAATCGTCAACCGACTTGTCGCGGCAGGCCTCGTGGAACGGCATCCCGGCAAGCAGGACAGGCGCCAGATCCGGCTCTCCGCCAGCCGCCTCGGCGCGAGCACAGCTGAGCGGGTTCGGAGAATCGAAGGCCGGCTCTACGACTCGATCGATGCGGCCGTCAGCGACGCTGACCAGCAGGTTCTCATCCGCGCCCTGGGCCGGCTGACGGAGCATTCGCCGGCTGGGGAATCGCTCCATAAGCGGCTTGCCGCGGAGTATCCGGCGGATTCAGGGGATGATCCGCTGGTCGCGGAGGTTCTGGAAGATGCGGAGGAACATGGCTTCGGTTTCGACATAGTCGTGGAACCCGGCCCGGCGTGATTTGGAGGTGTCTGCGATCACGTCGTAATCCCAGCTGAAGACGAAGTCCCCGAACTGCCACGACGACACGTCTTGGTAGGGGGTGGGGAGAAGGCCATACTTCTCGACCATCGTGTTCCAGAGGTCGGCCTTGTCTGCCATCATCTCGGTCAGGCTCATGGGAAGCGGCGGCGCCACGTCGACGTCGAAGAAGGCGGCGATCTTCGGCCACATGGTGCACCACCGGAACATGTCGCCGTTGGTGATGTTGTAGGCCTCGTTCCTGCTTCCCGGATTGGTGGCGGCCCACGTGGTGGCCCGGGCGAGAAGATTCGCGTCGGTCATCTCGATCAGGCTCGTGTACGCACCCGGCTTGCCCGGGAACCGCAGCGGTATCCCCAGCTCCCTGCTGATCGAGGCGGAGACGGCGATCACCATGGCGAGGTTCATCGGATTGCCGAGCCCCACACCTGCGACGACGGATGGCCGGAGAGCCGACCACGACCACGAGGCGCCGAGCTGCCGACGCTCGAGGAAGTCCTGCTGATCGACATTGAACTCCGGAGGCATGTGGGGCGGGTCATCCTCCTTCGCAGGAGTGGCGAACGGGCCGAGGTGCGCGCCGTAGACCTTGTACCCCTGCATCAGACTGATGTGCTCCAACCTCGGCGCGACGGGCTCGATCGCGTCGACGACATTGACGAGCATCGCAAGGTTCGGCGGCACCAGTTCTGCCCAACTGGGACGGTCCTGATACGCGGCGTAGAACACGTGAGTCACCTCGGTGAGCGGGGCGAGCGTGGCGGCCGTGTCGTTCCGGTCGAGCAGGTCGACGGCGATGTTACGCACGACCCCGGCATCGTCTCCGCCCCTGCGAGACAGTCCGATCACGCGCCAATCGCCTTCCCGTTCGAGGTGCGCGACGAGGTTGCCGCCGATCACTCCGCGTGCTCCCACCACCAGCGCCGTCTTCTGCATCCTGCCTCCATCGTCAAACCGCGATTCTACGATGTACTGTCTAGCACAACATCGGTAAATCGCGATACTGCGATACAGTCGGAGAATGAACAGTGAGTCGGTCGATGACATGGTGGCGGTCTTCAAGGCGCTGGGCCACCCGACCCGCTTGGCGATTCTGGGGTGGTTGAAGGAACCGTCGTCGTTCCCTCCGCAGGACCAGCCCGCAGAGGTGGTCGGGGTGTGCCTGAAACACATCCAGGCTCGGGCGAACGTCTCCCAGTCGACCGCTTCGCAGTTCATGGCCACGCTGCAGCGCGTGAACCTGGTGACGTGCACTCGTATCGGACAGTGGTCGCACTACCAGCGGAACGAACAGCAGATCACGCGTGTGGGCCGGCTCGTCGGGGCTGAACTCTGACGCAGCTAGACAGCGGCTACCCGTGCGTCTGCGCTGCCACCACGAACAGCACCGCCGGGCCACCGAGCAGCACGACGAGACCCGCGGGCTGTCCGACACCAGGAGCGGCACAACCACGACGGCCCGGCCTCCGGGAGGCGAGAACATCGTGCAGGGGAAACCCGGTACCGAGGTGCCGACCGCCCGCACGCTCGCGACGGAGGCCTCCCATTCGAGCTTCACGCGCATCCGGTTGGCGCGCGCGAACCGGCGGAGCAGAAACAGCCCGGTCGACTGAGAATCGAGCCGCCCGCTCGGCTCCTCGCCCGAGCGCCTGCTCACCCTCTGCGGCATCCTTCTCGCTGTCGGGTACCTCGCGCTCGCCATCACGCGGCTCCCGACGTGGGCCTGCATCCTCGCCGCGGGAATCTCGGGACTGATGCTCCCTCCAACGCTCGGCCAGGTCTTCGAACGCATCTCGCAGCTCAGTGCGCCTGCTGCCCTCACGGAGGCGAACGGCTGGATCGTCAGTGGCACGACTCTCGGGATCGGCACCGGCACACTCGCGGCGGGTGTGGCGATCGGCGCGTCCGGCACCTCGGCGATCACGTGGATCGTGCTCGCCGCATCCGCACTCACAGCGCTGCTGTCGCTGGTCGCGCTGCCCGCCAGCCGCCAGCGATGACGCCCCCTTCGCGGCCCGCTACCGGCCCGGTTCGCCGGCGATCTCTCGGAGTGCAGCCAGATGGGCCGCCCAGGCGGAGCGCCCGTGACGGGTGAGGGTGAGGGAGGTGCGCGGCATCTTGCCGACGAACGACTTGCCCACGGAGAGATACCCCGCGGATTCCAGCGACGAGACTTGCTTGCTCAGCGCCGAGTCTGTGATCTCGACCGCGTCGCGCACTTCTCCGAATCCGAGCGTACCAGCGCGGTCCAGGGCTGCCACGATCGAGAAGCGAACGGGGTTCTGCAGGAGATCGTCGAGCCGGTGTCGGGGATGCTGCTCGAGGGCGGTCACGAGCGCGCCTCCCGTGCCGCGCAGATCATCGCCACCACGAGTACCAGTCCGGACGCGGTGCCGGCCAGGAGAACAGATCCGTGTGCCCAGATGACGACGGCGAGTGCTACAGCGTAGGTGATGAACCAGCTGACGATGTACCCGGTCCAGCGGCGGCTGCGAGCGAACGCCGATCGGCCCTGGATGCTCACCATGAAGAAGATCACGAGCGCGAACATCACAGCCAGCGTGCCCACGTAGGCGAGCCCGAAGGCGTCTCCTGTGGCCAACGCCATCGCGAATGTTCCCATCGACGTCGCCACGCCGAGCGCGAGAATGAACGCGATGTAGGGCCAGCGGGTGGCGTTGTGCGCGGAGCGACTCAGCCGATCTGCCTGATCGAGGAGGCGCTGGGCCTCCGTGGCGGTGATGGTGGGTGTGGTGTCCATTGGTGTTCCTCTCGTCTGATCCCATCATCGCACGTACTTGCCATTATTGCAAGTACTTGCGATCTGCCGACCGGCTCGTACGCTTGTGTCATGCCTCTGCGTGTTCGCTTCGCCCAGGCACGTGACCTGTCTGCGATCGAGCAGATCGAGAACCGGGCCGACCAGCTGCTGATCAACCAGTTCCACCCGGACGGCTGGCCCGCCGCTCCAGCGGGAGCTGCTCGGGCGTCCCAGCCCGGCTTCCTGCTCGTCGCCGAACTCGCTGACGACAGCGTCGCTGGCTTCGCGCACGTCCTGGAGACAGAAGGCTTCTGCCACCTGGAACAGCTGTCGGTGACACCCGAGCATGCGCGACAGGGCGTGGGTCGCATGCTGGTCGAAGCTGCGAAGCAGCACGCGCGGATGCGCGGCCACGCGCAGATCTCACTGCGTACCTTCGCCGATGTCCCCTGGAACGCTCCGTTCTACGCAACGGCAGGCTTCATCGAGGAGGAGCCGACGACGCCGTTCCACCGCTCTCTCATCGACGTCGAGGCGGAACATGGTCTCGACCGGTATGAACGCCGAGTCCACATGGTTGCTCACCTCACCTCGCATGCCCTCCCCGCCGTCGCCGAGTGAGCCAGACCGCCCGCTGAGGCCAGACCCGTGGGGTCAGCAGGTGGTGGGACTGCTTCGACAGGCGGGTGACCAGGCTGCGAATCCGAGCACATCGCCGGGCTGGATGATGACGTTGCTGTAGTCGTAGCGCGAACCGTCGGGATGGGTCAGCTCGACGACGTCCAGGCCGAATCGGTCTCCGATGGCACCGAGTTTGTCGCCATCCGCCACGGTGTAGGAGATCGGGGCACCGGATGCGTCGTAGGTGACGTCTCCCTCCGCTGCCTGCCGGGGACCGGAGTCGACCGGGACCGCCACCCGAGCAGTGCCGGCCCACGCGGTGACCGCGACGTCGGCATCCTGGATGAGATCGCCCCTGATCGGCAGCGCTATCCGTTCCGCGCCGGGATACGGGGCGAGATGGAGGTAGGCGACCGTGTGGTCGGGGTCTCTGGGTTGGGCGTCCCAGCCGAGCCGGGCGGTCGCCGACTGGCCGGCACTCAGGATGATCGGGGCGGGGCCCGGGTCGTCGGAGGTGAAGGATCCGCCGTGCACGAGGTGCAGGGTGAGGAGGAAGTCGTTCGCGTCGGCGAACGCGAGGTCGGGATACCCGTCCAACACGCAGTCGACCCCGGTGTGGTTGGTCGCCAACAGCTGGAGGGAGCGGTGCCCGGCAGCACCGTCGACCGCGCCGGCCTCCAAGGCGAGTTGGTCGTCGCTGCACCACTGCGGATCGACGACGGGTGATCCCTCAGCGATCAGCGGAACGGCGGGCCCTGTCGGCTGCACGATCGGTGCGGGGTCGGATGGCTCGGCGGGCACGCTGTATCCCGTCAGCGACGAGGACACGACCACTGCAAGAACGAACACGGCAGCGACCGCCCCGACGAGCATCCGTGAGGTACCGCCGCGTTTCCGTGCGGATGCCCGGGACGAGAGCCCGGCCCCATCCACCCGGGCGAACAGCACGGCCGGAATCCAGCCCCACACGACACCCCAGAGAACGCCTGACCGGATGGCGTCGGGGAAGCCGTCGAACGCGTTCCAGACCCGGCTCGGTGGCCAATCGTGGAAGGTCTGCCCGAGGGCCAGGGCGAAGCCCACGAGGCCGGCCGCGAGGAGGGCGGTGAACCACGAAGTCAACGTCCGGGGCACACGGCGGGTACCGCGATCCGATCCGGATTCCGAGCCCGGGCCCGGGCCCGCCGTCAGTCGCGATCCGATGACGATCAGGGCGCCGACCGCCAGAGCGGACACGATCGGGGTGACGACGTTCCAGGGCGGGTCGGAGACCCAGGTCACCGACCGGATCGCGGCGGGGAACACGATGTCGGCAAGCGACGACGGCAGCGTGCTGTTGAAGGTCAGGGCGATGTTCAGCCCGTTGACGAGCATCCAGAGCGCAGCAGCGACGATGCCCGCCAGGAGGGCTTTTCGATACCGGGTCATTCGTCGGGAACGTAGCTGAGGATGTCGCCGGGCTGGCAGCCGAGCGCTTCGCAGATCGCGTCGAGGGTCGTGAACCGGATGGCCTTGGCGCGCCCGTTCTTCAGGATCGACACGTTCGCCACGGCGAGGTCGATCGCTGTGGCGAGGTCGGTGACGGACATCTTCCGTTTGGCAAGTTCGACGTCGAGGTTGATGACGATCGGCATCAGATGACCTCGGCCAGTTCGGACTGGTACTGGATCGCGGTCTGTAGCAGACGCCGCATGACCACCACGACGAGCGCCAGTGCGACGGCGACGCCCACGGCTGCCGCCGCAACCACGGCCAGCACCGCCTCGGCCTGGTGCGACGGCTGCGTCTGGCTGACGAGGAAGTAGACGAACCCGGATGCCGCGAACACGGCGGCGAGGCCGAGCGCGGCGATCGCGGTGTTCGTCCACCGGTCGGCGCGGGTGCGGCCGTCGAAGATCGACGCGTCGCGAACCATGCCCGCGAGCATCCAGACGCTGATCAGCACGGCCTCGACGCAGAGCGCGCCGGCGACGATGAGGCAGACCAGAACGACACCGGACACACCGCCGACGATCGGCGCGGCCAGCGAGCCCGCCCAGATCTGCACAGCGACACACGCGCCGAAAAGCGCGATGAGCAACACGCGGAGGAACACATCGACAAACCCAGTCATGGGGAGAGCATATCGAAGATCGCGCGCTCTGTATCGATATTCAATATCTCCCGGTCGGCTCTCGCCCGGATGACGCCTGCGGCCCGCGTTAGCCTGACGAGTATGACTTCCGCTGAGCAGTACCTCCGCGCTTACGACGAACAATTGCGAACCGACGCCGAAACGCCGAGCGCGGTCAGCGTGACGCGGCTGGGTCCGTTGCGCCTCGTCACGTTCGCCGGCGGCCGCGGATTCATCACCTATCGCGACCTGGGAGACTCTGATGCAGACCGGGTCGCCGAGCTCGTCGCAAACGGCCTGGAGCATTTCCAGGCCGATCCCGAGATCTCACGCGTCGAGTGGAAGACCCGCGGGCACGACCGCGCGCCGGGGCTCCGGGAAGCCCTGATCGCCAGCGGGTTCGAACCGGACGAGCCCGAGTCGATCATGATCGGGCCCCTCGAGGCACTGTGCGACAACGCCCCCATGCCGAGCGGCGTGACCGTGCGTCGTGTTGTCGGCGAGGGTGAGGTGCGGGCGATGAGCGCCATGGTCGACGAAGCGTTCGGCGACAGCGTCGACACCCGGATCGCGGATGCCCTGATCGCGCGCCTGGATCGCGGTGACGGGATGGAGCTCTGGGTGGCGGAGACCGATGGAGTGATGGTCTGCGGTGGCCGGCTCGAACCCGTGCCAGGCACAGACTTCGTCGGCATCTGGGGTGGTGCGACGCTTCCTGCCTACCGCGGTCGAGGGATCTACCGGGCCCTGACGGCCGCGCGAGCCCGGTCGGCGCTGGAGAGGGGCAAGAAGCTCGTGCACAGCGATTCGACCGAAGACTCCCGGCCGATTCTCGAGCGATCCGGGCTCGTGAAAGTGTCCACGACCACACCCTTCAACTGGACGCGCTGATCGCCCACGCTCTCTAGAACCGGTCGATTCTCGTCTCGGGGCGCGCCTTCCGTCGCCTCCGCACGATGAGCGCTGCCGCTCCGACGAGAATTGCGGCGAAGGCGGCGATGAGCAGGGAGACCAGGGTGGTGTCGCCGGTGTTGGCGAGGTCTGGGGATGATGACGCTCCCCTGGCTCCCGGTTGCGGCGCGGCGGGGTCGGAGCCGGTGGCGGCCGGTATCAGCGAGGCGGTGGGCGCCGCCATCCACGGGTCCGTCGGCGTCACCGCTCGGACTGATGCCGGCGGAGACGCGGGCGCCGACGTGCGGGAACACGAACGGCGCGTCGGGGGGCACGACCGCTGAGACGGCTGCCGCGATGGCCGCGCTCGGCGGGACGAGGGTTCCATCGGCCAGCTTCACCAATGAGTTGGTGGAGGTGATGACGACGAGTTTCGAATGGCGCCGGGGATGCCGTTGGCCGTCATCACGTCGGTGGCCGCCTTGCTGATGGCGGCTGCGGTGTCGGCTGGATAGGCCGTCACCGCCGGAGCCGAAGCCGTGGCGGCGGCGGGTGACTCCGCGCCGGTGGAGGCCGGCGTGGAGCACCCGGCCAGCAGAAGAGCGAGGGCGACGACGGTGGTCGTGCGGGCGAGGCGGCTGGATGGGCCCATGGTGACTCCTGGATCGGCACGGGTTCAGCGGAAGGGGTTCAGCCGAACGGGTGAAGTGGAACGCTCTGCTCGAAGCGGAACGCGTCGGCCGGGTCGTAGGCCCGTTTGACAGCCGAGAGCCGCGCGATGTCGGGTCCCCAGTAGTCAGTCGCCCAGGTGACGGCGTCGGCGTTGGGCACGTTGGGGTAGGCACCGTTCGTGTAGGGCTCGAGCGCTGCGGCGAAGGCCGCAACCCAGGCCCGGCACACCGGGGTGAGTGGGTCGTCTGAGGCAGGCACTCCCCCGCGGATTCCCCACCCTGCGCCAGGCTCTGCGTAGAAGAGGGCGTCGCGGTGTGCGAATGCGCTTCCGCCGCGTGGTTCGCTCTGTGGCACGACACCGCCGAACGCATTCGTGAAGTAGTTGCATCCGTCGGCCGGAGCGCTGGCCAGGAACGAGTGGATGACGGCAATCGCCTCAGGCGGGAACGGCTCGGTCACGAACTGCGAGCGGAACTTCCAGTTGGCCGGCTCGTCGCCCGGCGGAATCTGGAAGCCTGCATACGTCTCCGCCCACGGCGCGTCGGCGGTCACCACGTCGGGTGAGTCGATCGCGAGCAGGGGCTCGAGCATCCGCAGTGCTTCCTGTTCGTCGCCCGACGCGAGCACCGCGGACAGCACGATCGACCCGCGGGTGATCTCCAGCTGGCTGGTCAGGCGATCGTCGACGAACGGGGCGGTGCGCTGCCAGACGTCGAACACCTCGGCCAGCACATCGGGGCTCGGCCACGTCACCCTGACCGAGGAGACCTGGGAGAGCGGATGCACGGCATACGTCAACGCGGTCACCACCCCGAAGCTGCCATTGCCCGCGCCGCGGAGTGCTCGCAGCAATTCACCGTGATGATCGGCGTCGACCGTGATCGCCCCCGCACCGCCATCCGACCCCGCACCAGCGTCAGCACCAGCCGCCACCACGATCTCCACGGCGAGCAGGTTGTCGCAGGCCATCCCGAAGGCCCGGGTGAGCAGTCCGAAGCCCCCGCCGAGCGTGGCGCCGGCGAGGCCGACAGAGCCCTCCGTTCCGGTCGGCGCGGCGAATCCGGCGGCTCCGAGCGCGGCCACGGCCGCCGCCTGTGACACGCCCGCCCCGACGGTGGCCGTTCGGGCATCGGTGTCGATCGAGACCGAGTCCAGGTGGCCCACGTCGATCACGAGGCCGTCGTCGAGCGTCGACCACCCCTCGAGGCAGTGACCGCCGCCGCGCACTCGCAGGGGTACACCGGCGTTTCTGGCCCAGTCGACGGCGGCGACGACATCCGGGGTCGACTGCGGGTACACGACAGCGGCCGGCCGGTGCAAGAAGAGGTGGTTCCACGAGCGGCGAGCAGCGTCGTACCCGTCGTCGCCCGGCCGCACGACCCGGCCGGGAAGCTCGCTGAGGTCGGGGATGACAACGGCTGGCGTCTGGCCGAGGGCGCTCATTCGACCGCCTCCACGGCCGCTCCGCCGTCGGATTCGCTCTCGAGAACCCGACGGCGGAAAATCATCAGCCACGCGAAGTAGACCGCTCCCGCCAGGAGCAGCCCGAGCACCACGAGCGACGGCACGAAGGCATCGGGCGGCGTCACCAGCACGAACAGCACCAGCGCCACCCACACCAGCGCCACCACCGTGACCGGCAGTTCGAAGCGCCCGAGACTGAACCCCCCGGGCTTCTTCTCGAGCTTGCCGCGCACCACCAGGTAGAGGACCACGATGCCCCCGTACATCAGGGCCGGCAGCAGGGTTCCCCCCACAATCAGCTGGATCAGTGCGTCGCCGGGCAGCGCGACCATCAGAAGGATGCCGATGACGACGATGAGCACTGTCGCTGCGACAGGCGTTCGCGTCACCGGGTTGACCCGGCTCATCAGCCGTGCCGCGGGAAACCGGCCGTCGCGGGCCATCGCGAAGACCTGCCGCGAGCAGGCCGCCATCACGACCATGCCGGCGCCGAAGAACGCGAAGGCGATACCGCCGAGCAGGATGCGCTCCCAGACCGGGCCGAGTTGGCCCCGGATGATCGCTGCAACTGGCGAGGGATCGGCAGTGACGGCATCCACGTCCTTGATCGAGACCGTGAGAACGATGAGGAAGACGAGACCCGCGACGCTCGCCGCGATCACCGACCCCACAATCGCTCGGGGAACGGTGCGGAACGGGTTCTTCGCCTCCTCGGCCAGGTTCGCAGCGGAGTCGAAGCCGACCAGGGTGGTGAGCCCCATCAGCGCACCGGCCGTGAGGCCTCCCCCGATGGCGAAGTAGTTCGGGTCGCCGAGAGTCGTTCCGCGGGAGACGAGAGTGGCGGCATCCCCACCTCCGGTCACGGCCAGCACGATCAGCAGCCCGATGACGAGCACCGCGATGATGCCGAGTTCGACGGCCACCGCAGCCGAAGTGATCAGGCCGAAGAGCCTCGTCGACGCGATCACGAGGGCAGCCTGCACGACGAGGATCACGAGGGTCAGGATGCGCGCCATCCCCTCATCGGCGTCCATTCCGAGGAGCGGCATCACTGCCTGGCTGGCCATCGCGTTGGCCATCGTGACAACCGCGATGGCGAGGTACCAGAAGCTCAGCCAGCCGAAGAACCAACCCACCTTCGGGTTCGCGAGCCGGGAGGCCCACTGGTACGACGATCCGCTCAGGGCGATCCGGGCGGCGAACTGGGCGACGACGAGCGCGACGAGCGTCTGTCCGACGGCGGCGAGCACCCAGAGCCAGATGCCGACCGGCCCCGAGGTCTGAAGCACCTCGCCATAGGTCGCGAACACGCCGACCGCCACGGAGATGAAGGCGAACGAGATCGCGAAGACCTGGAAACCGCCGAGCGTGCGCTTGAGCTGCGGCTGGGCGGCGTCCAGCACCGTGGGTTGGCTGGGACTCGCGTTGGCAGTTCGGTCGGTCACGGTGATTCCCCTTTGTCGGCACAATCAGTGTGTCGGGCGGCATTTGTCGCCGACAAGACCCTCTTGCGGACACGTCCGCTAGAGGGCGGCACCGGGCGTTTCGGCGCAGCTCGCCGCGCCGTCATGATTGTGGGGCCCCTGCCCGCTCGACCTCAGACCGCGGGCAGAGCCGAAAGGAACGACATGACCCCGAGACCGAACCGGCCGAGGATCGCATTGGTGGCGGGGATCGTCGCCACCGTGCTGCTGTCGGTGGGCGGATGCTCGGCAAGCGGATCGCCCGGAGCGACGTCGACCGCACCCGCGCCCTCCCCGACCGCGTCGGCCGACCCGGGCGCCGATGCCGCCTTCGCCGCGGTGATGTCCGCACCCGTCTCGACGTGGCGCTCGTCGTATCTCACCAGTTCGATGACCTTCGCCGTACCCGGAACGGTGGTGGCGGCATCCGTCGGCACCGGGCCCGTCGCCCGCGTCGCGAGCGGTGATGCCACCCTCGGGTCGATACCCCTGGCCGTCGACGACACCTTCCACATCGGCAGCATGACGAAGCTCTTCACCGCGGCGCTGATCATGCAGCTCGACCAGGAGGGCGTTCTCTCCCTCGACGACACCCTCAGTCGCTGGTACCCGGAGGCTCCGAACGCCTCTGCCATTACGGTGCGGATGCTGCTCCAGCACGAAAGCGGACTCGCCGAGCTCGACTTCGACCTCGTCGGAACCGCGACCACCCAGGCGGTCATCGACAACGTCTTCGCCGAGCCTCCCGTGAGCGCTCCAGGGACCGCCTACGCCTATCTGAACGCTGGCTACATCATCCTGGGGAGCATCGCCGAAAAGGCGGCGAACATCCCCTACGGCGAGCAGGTGGAGACCCGCTTCATCGACCAGCTCGGGCTGACCGGCACGTACCTCGACGGGTTCGGCAAGGGCCCCGCGGCGGTGGACGGATTCGACCTCGGTTGCGCCGCGGGAACGGGCGGCGACTGTCTCGGCAAACCCTCGACCGCCACGCCGACGAGCCCCACGCCCTCCCCCCAGTGGACGGGGGCCTTCTCGGCCGGCGGCATGGTGAGCAGCGCGCGGGACCAGGCCGTCTGGATCCGGGACCTCGTGCCCGGCGTCGGCACCTGCCTCGGTCACGCCGGTGAGATCCCCGGCTCGAACGGCATCGCCGCCTATTGCCCGGATGCCGACCTCGCGATCGTCATCCTCAACGACCTGCTTCCGGCTGGTCTCACTCCCGGCTACCCCGGACTGCTCGAGCTCGCCCCGCCTGCGCTGAAGGCCCTGGCCGGCTAGAGCACGCTCTCTGTGCCATTCGCAGTCGACGAGTCGGCGGCCCACACCACGCCGAGTGCGAAGAGGGTCGAGACGCCGTAGTGCTCCATGGCGGCTGCGATCCGGCGCCTGCCGGTTCGGGGGTTGATGCCCACCCGGCGTGAGGCGGTGTCGAGGGTGATGCCTGTGCGCATGAGTTTCAGCAGCGGCGTCCAGGTTTTGTCGGCGGGCTCGGTTGGCTCTGCCCGCTGCCACAGCTCATCGAAATACTGCGTCGCCATTCCCGCGAGGGCAGCGTTCCGAATGCCGAGCACGCTGGTCGGACGGCTCTCTCCCCACTCGAACGGAACGGCGAGATGGTCTCCATCCACCCAGAACCAGCTCGACGGAGCATCCAGCAGCCGGTATTCGACGCCGGCGGCGCGGTAGTTCTGCATTCGGAGAAGGGCAGCCTGATCGTCGGCCGCCCAGGTCGGCATGATGACACGCACGGCGTCTTTGGCCGCCAGGGCGCGGCCGAAGCGTTCGGCACGTTCGGGTGACGGGTGGAGGAACCGGTCGACTTCCGGCAGCACCGCGTTGAGCGTTCCGCCGTCACGGCGCACGACGTCGTACCAGAGGTCCTCGCTGGCATGGCGGCCGTGGCGCGTGATCACCGGAACCGGATCGGACGAGGTCTCCCCCACCGACCAGTTCCGCAGCATCTCCGGGAGGTCGACGACGATCTGTTCGAGCGCCGCCAGGGCTTCACGGGAGTCTCGGCGAAGCGCCGCCGACCGCTCCGCAACCGCTTGGGCGGCCCACAGCGCCGGGTTGGCATACGCGAGTTCGTCACGGTCCCCGCCGAGCAGTCCTCGCTCGCGCAGGTCGACGACGGCCGCCCGCGCCTCAGCCTCCGTCATGTGGGAGAGTGCGGCGAGCTCCCGCACCGTCGTCGGGCGCCCCCGGTAGATGATGGCGAGAAGAGTGTCGTCGTGCATCCGGGCCCCATCCCTGTCGAGGGCCCACAGGTCCCCGGCGCCACTGTGTTCATCATGCCTGTGGGTCCTCGCGGGCGCAAACCTCCGCCCGCCCCTCTGCCGGAGGAGTAGCGTTGGAGTATGAGCGACGAAGACATCCGGCCCGACCAGAGCGGCCCGCGCCGCGCAATCGTTCTGGGCGGGGGCGGCGTTGCCGGCATCGCCTGGGAGACGGGCCTTCTGACTGGGCTGCTGCAGCACGGCATCGACCTGCAGGCCGCCGACGTGATCGTCGGAACGTCGGCCGGATCGGTCGTCGGGGTCAACCTCCGCGCCGGATCCCTCGACGACACCTTCGCCTCCCTGATGGCCGACAGCGACGGGGATCGCCCTGTGGCAGACCCCTCGCCCGCGGGAGCCGAGGATCGCGACCTCTCCCGCACGATGAAGGCCATCATGGCGGGCATCGCGAGCACAGAGGGCGAGGCTGCCGCACGGCGCACGATCGGCGAACTGGCCCGCGAGGACTACCAGCGATCCGACGACAGGGAGAGCCTCGCCCGCATCGCTCCCCTTCTGCCCAGCGAACAGTGGCCGGAGGGCGAACTCCGCATCACCGCTGTGGACGCCGAGACCGGTCACTTCACCGTCTTCGACCGCGACTCGGATGCCGAACTCGCGAGCGCGGTTGCCGCCAGCTGCGCCGTGCCGGGAGTCTTCAAGCCGATCACCATCGGCGGCCATCCGTACATGGACGGCGGAATGCGCTCGTCGACGAACGCCGACGTCGCCGCCGACTGCGCGAGCATCCTGGTGATCGCCTGCTCCCCCGAGCCCCCTGTCAGCGGCACCGGCCCGACCCTGCCCGCCACCATCGACACCCTCAGGGGCATCAGCGACGTGTTCGTCGTCGAGGCCGACGAAGAGAGCACGCTCGCGTTCGGAGCGAACCCCCTTCTGATGCACACCCGGCGCGCCTCCGCGGAGGCCGGTCGGCGCCAGGCGGATCTCGTCGTCGAGGCCGTGCGGGCTTTCTGGGGCTGATCGCCGGCGCCGATTCAGCGCGTTCCTCCATAAGCTGAAGGGACGAGGTCGAGCTGAGGCTCGCCGCTCTGATCGAGCTCAAAAACTCCATGCTCGTCGCGAAGGGGATCATGGTGGAGACGACGATCCCCGTGCCCTCGAGTTCATTCCGGGCGATGGCCGACAGACGTTCGAGCGCGATCTTCGACGCGACGTAGCCGCCTGTTCCCGGAACGTTCGCAAAGTCGTCCCAGAGTTGACGTTGACGATGGCGCCGGAGCCCTGCTGGCGCACGACCGGCAGCACGGCCTGGCCAGCGACACGTGCTCGCCGCGATCCGCTCGATCGGACAGCCCCCCGGAGTCGCAGAGCTCGCCGTCGTCGTCGATTCACCGTGGCTCGGAGGGCCCGCCCGCACCCGGCGGGGCTCTGTCAGCGAAAGTCGGTGCTGCGGGTGACAGTCGCGAAGCTTCCGTCGAGAGCAGCCATGAACGCGGCGTGCACGCTCGCCCCCGGAACGGTCGTCTCGCCCAGGCGCAAGTCGGGCGCGGCGCAGGCATCGGAGATCACCGTGCAGGTGAAGCCGAGTTCGTGGGCGGCCCTGGTGGTGGAGTCGATGCACATGCTGCTCATCATGCCGACGATCACCAGGTCGGTGACTCCCGCGCCGTCGAGGATGCCCTGGAGCCCTGTGCCGATGAAACTGTTCGGTTCGTGCTTCTCGAGGACCGTTTCACCTGCGAGGGGTTCGACGCTCGGGTGAAAGTCTGTTCCGGGTGTTCCCGGCAGGAAGAACGTTGCATCGGAGTCCGTGGCGACGTGGAAGATGTGAACAATGGGTTCGCCCGAGAGGCGGAACGAAGTCAGGACGGTGCTCGCGGCTGCAGCCGCGGCGTCCGGTTCGACAAGAGGGAACGCGCCTCCGGGAAAGTAGTCGAGCTGGATGTCAACGAGAAGGAGAGCACGGGCCATGCCTCCAGTATGAACGCCATCCCCCTTGCCGAAGCCACTAGCTTGGCCAACACGGTAACCAGCCAGCCCCGATTCATCGTCGCCGACACCTCCATCCCCCACCGGTTCCCCCTCGACGCGGACGCTCTCACCAGCCTCGTCTCCTCGGCCCAGGCCGCCGGCTACCGGGCCGTCGACGTCTCGGACGGCGTGACGCTCCTCACCCGGCGATGACATCCGAGTGGCTGAAAGCCCGGCCCAGGTGACAAGATCGTCAGGTGAATCAGAATCCTGTGGAACGCACCACGCTCGCCTCTCTCGACCTCGGAGACGCGGCACGTTTCAGCACTGTCGATGTCCGCCGGATCACCATTGCCCCGAACATCCATCCCGGGACGCACTGGCACAACGGGCCTGTTTTCGGTGTCGTCGAATCCGGTTCGGTTCATTTTCGCGTCGGCGACCAGAACGAGGTGATCCTCCGCCCGGGAGACACCTTCTTCGAGCCCGGCAACGCAACCATCACCCGATTCGACGCCACGCACGAAGGAGTCACGTTCCTCGCCTGGTTCCCCCACCCGACCGGGACCGACCCGGAACTGACCATGGGCGAGTTCCCCCCACGCGACAACACCACCCCGGCTGCGCCTCGCGCCCAGTGAGCACATCGGGCCCCCCGGCGGGGTCCGTCGGCTAGCATTCCGGGATGACGAACCCGAGCCCAGTCGACGACATCCCGATCGGCGGGGAGATCATCCGCCTGGGGCAATTCCTGAAGTTCGCTGGGATCCTCGACTCCGGCGGGCTCGTGAAGGACGTCATAGCGGACGGCCACGTGAGCGTGAACGGAGAGGTCGATCGACGCCGGGGGCGACAGCTGCAGCCCGGCGACATCGTCGGTTTCGAGGGGCGGAGGCTCCGCGTCTGCCCCTGAGGCGTCGGCCCTAGGTGTTCGAGCGGCCTCGACCCCTTCGACGGAGTCCGAGCACGATCAGGATGACGCCGACCACCGCGACGACGACTCCGATGTACAGCCACATGCGGTCACCGGTCATCGAACTGCCGGGGATGAGATTCGCGCCCTGACCGGCGAACACGGCGCCCACGATGAGCGCGATCACGCCGATGACGATGAGCGCGATTCGGGAAACACGGTTGTCCATGACCCCAATCTACCGCCGCGGTAGCGTTGTCGGGTGAATGAACCGAGAAGAACGGGCGGGCGACCGGAGGTCTCCCGCGAAGGGCCCCAGAGGCAGCTGACGGAACGGTCCCCGGCCGCGCTGTGGGGCCGACTGGTGGGCGCGGTCTTCGAACTCGATGGCGTGGTCGAGGGTCACAGCCAGGTCTCGCCGCCGTCATCCAGAGCCGTCTTCCTCACCGACCTGCTGGTCGAACGCGCACCGGAGACGTCTCTGGCGCCCGGAAGGCGGCTCGAGCCGGTGCATCTGCACGGGGTCACGGACACGAGCATCCACCTCTGCCTGCCCGCCGAGCGGGGCGCTGAACTCACCGATCGGGGATGGGGCGAGCCCCACCAGTACGAGGATTTCGGCACCGAGTTCATGATCTACGGCCCGCGCGACGAGCGGGAGCTGGAATTCATCCTGGTGCTGGTTCGCGAGAGCATCGGGTTCGCTCGCGGCCTGTGACACCCCTGAGCGCCCTTCTCTGTGAGCACACGCGCGTCAGAGGGCGGCGCGCCAGGGATCGGTGAGGATGCTGCCCACTTCGGCCAGCACGTTCGACCCGAGTTCCCCGTCGACGAGACGATGGTCGAACGAGAGGGCGAACTGCGCCACCTGCCGCACGACGACCTCGTCTCCCACGACCCACGGCATCGGCCTGATCCGGCCGAAGGCGAGGATGGCCGCCTCGCCGGGATTCAGGATCGGGGTTCCGGCGTCGACGCCGAGCGCACCGATGTTGGTGATCGTGATCGTTCCGTGCGCGAGTGCCGCGGGAGCGGTGGTGCCGGCTCTGGCCGTCGCCACCAGGTCGGCGAGACTTTCTGCCAGGTCGCGGAGGCCCAGGCGCCCCGCGTCCTTGATGTTCGGCACGAGCAGTCCGCGCGGGGTGGCAGCGGCGATCCCGAGATTCACGTAGTGCTTGGTGACGATCTCCTGCGTCGCTTCGTCCCACGAGGCGTTGATGCCGGGGAACCTCTGAGAAGCGACGACCAGGGCTCTCGCCACGAGCAGCAGCGGGGTGACCCGCACGCCCTGCCAGCCGCGATCGGCGCGGAGTGCGGCGACAACGTTCAGCGTCGAGGTGACGTCGACGGTGAGCCACTCGGTGACGTGCGGTGCGGTGAACGCGGATGCGGTCACGGCGGCCGCGGTCGCCTTCCGCATGCCACGGATGGGGACCCGAGTCTCGGCAGCGACAACCCCGGTCACCCCGGCCACGGCCGAGTCGCGCATCGGAAGGTGGAAGCGCCGGCTCGCCGCGACACTCGGCCCGCTGCCGACCAGCACCAGAGGCCTCGGTTCTGGATCGGCCGGCGCCGGAGCGACGACGGCGTCGGCGACACCGGCCGCCTCGGTGACCTCAGCGACCCCGGTCCCCCCAGCGACCGGCACCTCCCCCACCGTCCGGATGGTGACGAGCGGACTGTTCACGGCGAGCGTCGCGCCGGTCTCCCCGTGCAGCGTCTCGACCGTTCCGGCGTAGGGCGACGGGATCTCGACGATCGACTTCGCCGTCTCGATCTCCACGAGCGGGTCGTTGACGTTCACGACATCACCCGGCGCGACCCGCCAGAGCACGATCTCGGCTTCGGTCAGCCCCTCGCCGACATCCGGCAGTGTGAAGGTCGTCATCATGCCACCTGGAACGACAGTGAACGATCGATCGCGACAAGCACGCGGTCGATGTCGGGCAGGAACTGGTTCTCGACGCCGGCTGGTGGGTACGGCATGTTGTACCCGCCGACCCGCAGAACGGGCGACTTCAGGTCGGTGAAGCAGTGCTCGGTGATCGTCGCGGCGATCTCGGCGCCGATGCCGCCGAACGTGCTCGCTTCGTGAACCACCACGACGCGGCCGCTCCGCTTCGCTTCGTCGAGGAGGGTGGGCAGGTCGAGCGGCGACAGGCTCCGCAGATCGAGAACGCCGACCGAGTAGCCGTCTTCGTGCGCCGCAGCAGCCGCCGCGAGCGCCAGCGCGACGCTCGGCCCGTGAGCCACCAGAAGGGCGTCGTCGCCCTCCCCGATCATCCGTGAACCGTGAAGGGGCAGGTCGGGTTGCGGTTCGACCTGACCCTTGTCCCAGTAACGTCGTTTCGGTTCGAAGAAGATCACCGGGTCGTCGCTGGCGATGGCCTGTTGGATCATCCAGAAAGCGTCGTTCGGATTCGAACACGACACCACCCGGAGTCCGGCGGTGTGCGCGAAGTAGGCCTCGTTCGACTCGCTGTGATGCTCGACCGCGCCGATGCCGCCGCCACCCGGGATGCGGATCACGATGGGGAGCGTGAGGCGTCCGCCTGATCGTGCGCGGAGCTTCGCCAGCTGGCTCACGATCTGGTCGAACGCCGGGTAGACGAAGCCGTCGAACTGGATCTCGCAGACCGGCCGGAACCCCCGGAGCGCCAGCCCGATGGCCGTGCCCACGATCCCCGATTCAGCGAGCGGCGTGTCGACGACCCGATTCGCCCCGAACTGTCTCTGCAGCCCGTCGGTGACCCGGAACACTCCGCCGAGGCGCCCGATGTCCTCGCCCAGCAGAACGACACGGTCATCCGCCTCCAGGGCGCGGCGGAGACCGGCGTTGAGGGCTCCGCCCAGAGTCATGGTCTCCATGTCACACCTCCGCGTTCAGCATCGAGGCGAACGCATGGAACTCGGCTCGCTCCCGTTCCATCACGGGGTGCGGTTCGGCGTAGACGTTGCCGAACAGTTCCTCGAAGCGGGGGCGCTCGATCGAGAGGCAGGCGGAACGGATGTCGCGGGCGAAGTCATCCGACTCCGCACGCAACTCGTCGAAGAACTGCTCCGCCGCGCCGAGCTCACCCAGTAGCGCGGTCATGCGGGAGATCGGATCGCGGCCGCTCCAGAGCGTCACCTCGTCGGTGCCTCGATAGCGTCCCGGGTCGTCCGAGCTGCTGTGGCCCGCCATCCGGTACGTCTGAGCTTCGATGAACGCCGGTCCCCGGCCGGAGCGCACGTGCAGGGCGGCCGCCTCGGTGACAGCGTGCACCGCGAGAACGTCGTTGCCGTCGACGTGCCAGGCGGGCATCCCGAAGCCCGCCGCTCGCTGGTGCAGCGGCGCCCCCATCTGCGACGATGACGGGGTCGAGATGGCCCACTGGTTGTTCTGGCAGAAGAACACCACCGGCAGCTTCATCGCCGCCGCCCAGTTGAGGGCCTCGTTCACGTCGCCCTGGCTCGCCGCACCGTCGCCGAAGTAGGTGAGCACGATGTCGTCGGTGTCGGCCAGCCGGGACCCTGCCGCAAATCCCGTGGCGTGCAGGGTCTGGGTGCCCAGAACGACCGAGTAGAGGTGGAATCGCCTGGCCGCGCCGTCCCAGCCGGTGTGGCTCGCCCCGCGCCACTGGGAGAGCAGCTCCGACGGCGTCACACCCCGGGAGAGAGCTGCGGCGTGCTCGCGGTAGCTCGGGAAGACCATGTCGGCCGCATCCAGCGCCCGGATCGATCCGACCTGTGCGGCCTCCTGGCCCGCGCACTGCAGCCAGAGGTTCAGCTCGCCCTGCCGTTGCAGCGCGAGCGCTTCGACATCCAGTCGCCGGGCCAGCACCATCTCCCGGTAGAGGGACTGGGCGAATCCGACATCCACACCGCGGCTCTGCCCCAGCTCGGTGAGGGAGCCGTCGCTCTGCACGAATCGGATGACGTCACGTTCGGGCGTCGGAATGGACTGTGGTTCGAGCTCGGGCGCGATGCGCTCAAGCGATGCAACGTCTCTGTTGCTCATGGTGTTCTCCTCTGCCGGTGGGCGCGAGTCGTAACGATCTCAGAACTTGTGGTTCCGATCGAACGGCGATGAGTTCGCCGTACAGCACCATTTGAACAGACGTTGCGAATTTCCGCCAGAGCCGATCCCCGCGGGTGCTCGGGCCCGCTCGCCCACTCGGTTCCGGATCGGGTTCAGCCGAGGCCGGAGATGGTGTTGCCGGTCCGAGCGACCAACCGACCGCCTGCGAACAGCCAGGAGGAGGCGTCCGAGGAGATCGACCAGAGCACCTCATTGCTCTGCACGTTCGTCGCGGTTCCTCTGCCGTCGCGGAGTTCGTAGGTCGCCGTCAGACCGGCATTCGTCCAGAGTGCCCGGGAAGGATCGGCGAGGGGCGCCCCGGAGGTGGCCGCAAAGCGGCACGCCGCGTCAGGGAGGCCGTTGACGAGAAGCGTTGGGCCGTCGGAGACGGCAAGAGCCCCGGAACTCAACGCACCCGTCTCGGTCAGGGTGCAGGCATCCAGTTTGGTCGACCAGACGGTGTTGCCCGTCAGACCGTCGACGAGCGTGAGTGCACCGGGAGACTCGATCAGGAACTGGCCGTTTCCGACGAGATCGCTGCTGCCCGGCCGCACGAGAGGTGTGGTCACCTGAACGACGTCGCTGCCTGTCGGGATGCTCCGCGTCCAGAGCTGGTTCCCACCGTCATCGAGTCCGGTCAGGGTGAGCGCGCTTCCGCTGTCGTCGACGTCAGAGAGGCGGATCGTGTAGCCGGTGAAGAAGTCGTATATGAGCTCTTCAGAGCGTGGCGAGATCTCGCCCGTCGTCAGATTCAGCACGCTGTCCACAGACGGAGCGAGCCCGGGTGCCGGCGCGGTCTGCCCTCCCGTGGGGCTGTACGTCAGCGCGGTGTAGCCAAGACCCTTGGTCACGACCCGCATGTTGTGCAACCAACCTTCCACCGATGTCGACCAGACGGGGTGTGCCGCATCCCGTGGATCGAATCGGGCCACCCTCGACGGTCCTGTCGTATTCGAACGGGAGTCGACGGTCTCGATCATCGCGATCACTTCACCCGAATCGCCCGCGACCGCCTGCACCTGGCGAACGCTCTCTCCATCGGTCAGGGTGAGGGATCCGAGAGCTGACCCTGTGGACAAATCGAGGACTTCTTCCGGTCCGAAACCGGGTTCCTGGGTGTTGATGAGGATCCTGCCCGAGGTGCCGAGCACCAGGGTGTCGACTCCGACGTCGCGACTGGGGCCGCCGTCCCAGGACCAGTTGCGCGACCAGGCCTGCGTGCCGTCTGTCGTGTCGACGAGGGTGAGGGTGACACCGTTGTCCGTGAGATCACACGGGTCGGGTTCGTCTCCTGCGGTGATCTTCGGGCCTGACTGGAACAGCGCGTAGCCGTCCGAGACGCTGTAGACGTAGTGCTGCACGCAGGATTCGTCGCTCCCGAGCAGGTCGGTCGACCACAATGCGCCAGCCGGGGAGGAGAGAACGTCGTGCGGCGCAATCGGGGATGACGCGACGGCAGGCACAGGGTTCGGATCCGCCGTCGAGGTGATCGGCGGCGTCGTCGGGAGCGCGGTCGGCGGAACAGGAGCGGGCGTGCCCGTCGACGGAGCCGTCGCCGGGGTGAAGAGGGCGCCACCGCCGAGCGCGATCGCCGTCGTTCCGCCTGCGGTCAGAACGGCGACCACGATGATTCCGGCGAGCACTCGCACGTGACGAGTGCGCCGTCGTCTGGCGGGCTCCGCGGCAACCGTTTCGACCAGCGACTGCCTGATAGCCCGGCTGCGTTCCGGATCGAACGTCGGCTCGTCGTTCATTGTGCGCCTCCTGTCAGTGATCCCTCGGCGTGGAGAAGGTCTGCACGAACAGCCAGGCGTGCTTTGGCGCGCGACAGGCGCGATTTGACGGTGCCTGCCGGAATGTTCAGCACGCGAGCCGCTTCTGCGGTCGGAAGTTCTTCGATCACGCAGAGAGTGATCACGTTCTGGTCCGCAATCGAGAGCTGGGCCAGCGCACTCCGGATCTTCTGGGTCGCGCGTTCCGAATCGATTCGCGCGTCGACCGCTTCGAATGCTTCGGCGCCCCGGTCGTCCTCGCGAGGGAGCCGATCGAGCAGCGCACGGTGCCGGGTCCGGCTGCGGGAGACATTGCGGGCGACATTGTTCGTCGTGACCAGCAGCCAGGCGATCACGCTGTTCTCGACGATACGAACGGCGTCGCGCCGACGCCACAACTCGTAGAAAGTCGCAGCGGTGATGTCTTCGGCATCGTGCTGCGAACGCGTCAGGCGGAGTGCCTGGCGGAACACCCGGTCACGATGGAGATCGAAGAGATCGGCAAACGCAGCCGCGTCTCCGTTGCGAGCTGACGCCCACACCGCCAGTTCTTCGAATCGTTCTGTCCCCATACTTCATACTGTCCGGCACGACCGGTTCGGTTCCCGAAGGCCGCGATGAAGTCGGTCTCGATTCGATCACAGTGGGAGGCGGAGTGATCCCGGAGGCTAGGCGACGGTGGTCGAGTCGCTCCCGATCACGTTGTTGCTCGCGTCGTAGACCGTGACCGTGATCGACGTGCCCGATTGCGGAGTGCCCTGCACGTAGAAGGCATTCAGGTTGGTGATGGCGAACAAGTAGGTGACCGGATTGGTGCCCGACGAGCTGGTCTGGCTCAACCCGTTGAAGACCGGGGACGCCAACGCACCACCGATGGTGATGGTGACCGTCGATCCAGCGGGGAACGGAACGGGGTCGAAGTTGCTGGTACCCGAGTACGTCAGGCGGAGTGGGCGATTGGCAACGGGAGGGGTGGGCTGCAGCGTGACCTGGATGTCGGTGGGTACGGCGGTCGACGCCGACGCGGCCGGAACCGCCACGGCGAGAGCCACAACCGGCACCGCCCACGCGGCTCCGGTGACAACGGTTCGGCGGGACATTCCCTGGGCGGTCTCACTGTTGGCTGGAGTCATTGTTCAGGATTCCTCTGGATCGTCGAAGTAAGAGTCTGAATAAGACTTTAGAACTTTGATCGCCGCTACGTAACCCTTTCGGGGGTGCGATTTCGTGGTCGGCGATTCGGAACCCAGAGGCTAGCGTGGGCCGACGGCACCGGCGATCTGTGGGCCGACGATCGACTCAAGGGTGCGCGAGAACGCGAGCGTCATGTGGTTGCTGCCGAAATAGACGATCAGCCCGCCGATCACAACGTGGCACACGGTGGCATCGCAGAACGTGTCCGTCAGATCCACCAGGGAGACGCCGGGCATCTGGGCCGCCGCGATCGCCAGCGGATCCTGTGCGGGATCGAGCGTCGCCATAGCCTTCGGCACCGCGCAGGGGTCGTCGTCTGTGAGGTGCAGCGCGACGCACTCGGGGACGTCCTCCTTCTGCTGGTCGGCATTGGGCAGGTCGCGGAGTGCGATGACGCGCTTTCCAGAGGCGAGCAACGGCTGCCACGCCTGCTCGAAGTCGTTCGGGGTGATCGCCCGCCCCCCGAGAACAGGCGGGGGTTCGAGGTAACTGCGGGTGAAATCCGTGAACAACACAGCCGTGATAGCCGAATTCTGGTTCACGCTGTCGAGCACAGCCCTGCCCCAGTCGGTGCACGATCGAATCCGGTCGGGCACGTCGTAGCCGGGGTTCGCCACCCCTTCAGCTCCCGTGCCGCTGCACCAGGACTTCAGGTAGGTGATGAAGTGGATGTGGTTGGCCTGCCCGTACTCGTCGAGCGGTGTCAGGTACTGGCCCGCGTGCGAATCGCCGATCAGCGCGACGGTGGATGTCGGCGTGCTGACATCCCCGATGTCGCAGGTCATGACGGCATCCGCCATGATCGTCTGCTTGCAGTCGTCGACCGACTGCACTCCCCGGCCGATGTCGGTCTCTGCCGAGGCCGGGTTGGTGAGGCTGGTCACCGCGAACGGTGCCGGGCAGTGGTTCTGGCTGAGCGCGGCCGGCGCCCCCGTGCATCCCGGGTCGCTCCGGATGGCCGCTTCCACGCTCGCCGAATACTGGGAGTTCTGGATGACCGGCTGGGCGAAGGCGATGGATGCGCCGATGGCCACGATCGCCGTGCCGCTGAGGGTGATCGCGAGGGACTGCCACGCCGTCCTCTTTGTGAGCTTCCTCCGCACCCGGAGCGGATCCTCGACGAGCCGCTTGGTCGCGTAGGCGAGCACAATCGAGACGACCAGGATGGCGAGGCGGGTGCGCCAGCCCAGCGGCCGGGCGAGCGCGATCGGAACGAGCACGATGAACGGCCAGTGCCAGAGGTAGAGCGAATAGGAGATGTCGCCCATCCACTGCACGGGTCTGAGCCGGAGCAGCAGGGTCGGAGCCCAGGAGACAGCGGGCGAGCCGGCCCAGATCACGAGAAGGGTGCCGAGTACCGGCGGCAGTGCCCCGAGCCCGGGGAACGGCGTCGCGCCCGTGTACAGCGCGAGAGTGATGCCGATGACGAGGAGCCCGATCCAACTCGCTGCCGCCCGCACGAACGGGAGGGCACTCGGGGACGCCTTCAGGAACAGGGCGAGGATGCCCCCGGCACCGAACTCCCACGCCCGCGCCGGCGTCACGAAGTAGGCCGCTGCAGGAGCGGTCGCGACCGCGAAGACGGAGTAGACGAAGCTCGCGGCGGTGATGACGATGAGCCCGCCGACGATCCACCGGCGCGGCGCGGCGCTCTTCAGGCGACCGGTCATGGCGATGAGGCCGACGATGACCACAGGCCAGGCAATGTAGAACTGCTCCTCCGCCGACAGCGACCAGAAGTGCTCCACAGGAGACGACGCATTGGTGGCGGCCAGGTAGTCGACCGCATTGTGGGCGAGCAGCCAGTTCTGCACGTACAGGGCAGAGGCGGCGATCTCGGAGAAGAACTGCTGCCACTGCACCTGGGGAACGACGGCGAGAACGGCGACCCCGGTGACGGCGAGCACCAGGAGACTGGCGGGTAGCAGCCGGCGGGCACGCCTCGCCCAGAACGGCAGGAGGCGCACGCCCCCGGTGCGATCGACCTCCCGCAGGAGGTGGCCGATGATGAGAAAACCCGAGATCACGAAGAAGACGTCGACCCCGACGAAGCCGCCCGGAAGCCCCGCCGGCCAGAGGTGGTAGATGACCACAGAGAGCACAGCGATGGCCCGCAGCGCCTGGATCTCGGGTCGCACGGCCGAGCCTTGAGTCGTGGCGAGCTCGCGGAGCTGCCGTCGTGTCATTGTCACTGTGCAACTACCGTAACAAGTTCACCCTCGGGGTTCGTGCCTCACCGGCTTCAGGTGTTGCGGCGCGTCGCGGGCCTCGGGGAACGTGCCGGTGAACTCGCCCTCGTAGCCGAAGAGGAAACCGAGCACCCGGTTGTGCACCTGCATGCTGATCCGGTAGACGCCGGCTACGTCGTCGAACCATTCGTGCAGCTCGGCCGTGCCGCTGAAGATCATCGGGAACCGGAACGAGACGAACCTCCCCTCGTGGAAGCGCTGCCGGCCCGACCTGAGACGGAGGCCGCCCCTATCATCGACGTGCAGATCGAGATCGACGGCCAGATGCTGGTGGGTGCCCAGATAGTCGAGGATCCGGCCATCGCTCAGCACCATCGTCGCGTCGAAGCGACTCGGTCGCCGGCGCACCCGGTAGTGACGCACGAACGTGACGGTCTCCCGCCCGAAGGGATCGCGATAGGGGTAGTTCTCGATCGTGAACGGAACGTTCCTGCATCATCGGTGAGAGCCGTTGGAAGTCGGCGCCGAGAGCCTGCTCGAAGACGCTGGTCACGGGGCCTCCAACGTTTCGAGGGCGGCTGGTGCGGCATCCATCGGCCGGCCCCGGCGGGGAACACGACGGCAGCGGGATGCACGGGGCCGACCCGGTCGCCACACCTGCAGTACCGACCACAGCGGCCAGCGCTCGGGTTCGACGCCGGTCTCCGCCCAGATGCGCAGGCGGTCGAAACTCCAGGCTGTGGCCCAGCCGACCAGTCTCCGAACGATGAGGGCATCCAGCAACCGGCCCCAGCCGGGGGTGTAGTCGTAGCCGGTGAGGAAGGTGACCCCGGCCTCGGTGGGCAGGTAGCGCCAGTAGCCGCGGCCGTCGCCGAGCGGAGACAACGGATCGGCCGTGGTGAACCGCAGCGCGGAGGTGCGGGTGCCGTCCGGCCTGCTGCGTTCGCCGAGGGACGTGCCCGTGCCGACAATGGTGTGAAGCGGAAGCCGGCGTTCGTAACGGACGCGGTAGCCCTCCCCGGGGAGCGCTGCCGTCGGGGTGATGGAGGTGAAGCGCACATCCCAGCGCGGGTGCAGCTCCGGCTGCTGGGTGAGCTCCCAGACGCGATCGAGGGAACAGCGGATGTCGATCTCGACGAAGATCGCTGGCGGGCTCATCCGCTCATCCAACCGCACTCCGCTCGGCAATGTCCAGGTCGTTCTTCACTGCCTCAGTACACCTCGCGACGGTGCGCTGCCCTCAGAACGGTGACGAGGAGTTGGTCGTCGAGGATCTCGTAGATGACGCGATAGTCACCGACCGGCACGCGCCATGCCACGTCTTCACCCGCGAGCTTCTTGCAGCCTTGGGGTCGCGGATCAGATGCGAGCAGTCCGATCGCGGCCAGGAGGCGCCGACGGACGACTGGGTCGAGCTTGCGCAGCTGACGAGCCGCCGCGGTGGTGAACTCGACGGCGTACGGGCTCACTCCCCGAGCTCAGAGGTGAGTTCATCCAGCGAGACGCGTCCTCCGTCGTCCGCCGCCCTAGCGGCACGGTATGCCAACAGGTCCTGGGCATCTTCGAGACGCTCCAACAGTTCCAGATCGTCGACCCCGATAACAACGGCGGCCAGCTTTCCATTGCGAGTCAAGCCGATCCGTTCATGCCCGTAGGCAACTCGACCGACGATTGCGGAAAGCTCTGTACGCAAGTCGCGGGCGCTCACCGAGGCCGAAAGAGTGTCCATAAAGCCAACTGTATCATTTGCGTACACATTTGAGGATAAAAGCGGGCGACCGGGCCCTGGACTCCCAAACCGTCCAAGGGTTCAACAGCATCCACCTTTTCGACCTGCTCTACCGCGGCGGGTGGACCCTGCTCGCATTCACGGGTCGGCGCCCGAACGCGTCGACCCTCCCCTTGGATGCGACCGAAGGGCTGTCTGCGCGTGTCTCGACGCATGTGATCACCACCGACAGCACCCCAGTCGCCTCTTCTACCGATCAGGGGCGCACCCTTTTCGACCTCGATCAAGAAGCGCACCGAATTTATTTATGGGGCCACCGCCCCCACCCTTGTCCTCGTCCGGCCGGATGGGCGCTTGGCAATGCGCATGAATCTTGATGCAGCAGCCGACGTCGAGAGCTACCTCGATACGTGGGTTCCCGACGCAACACAGCAGTTCGCCTCGACCAGGAGTGCGATCGAAATCGCCGAGGCGCGATGAAGCGTGGTTCTCACGGCCAAGATTTGGCGGCCCCGACATGGGTCTCGCCCCATTCGATCAGAGCTTCAATAGCCTTCCACGCGCCCCGGATCTTTTCCGGGGCAGCTTCGACAGGAAGCCTGGTGAGGGCTGCGTAATGCTTCAGGCGGAGCAGCTCGATGTTGGGGTGGTCGCGGTCGTAGCCCCGGGGCGCAGTCTTCAGAGACGGGCCCGCCATCTCGAAGCCCGACGAGACAAGGGCATCGATGATCTCCGTCAGCTGCGCCGCGGCTGTGGGAACAGAGTCGATGGCCGTCCGGGCGCGAACCAACTGATCCCGGCTGGGTTCGTAGATACCGCCTCCAGCCTCGAGATGATCTGCGGTCAGGCTCAGATAGACTCCCCCAACCGAGCCAGCCCACATGCTGGCATTGGTCTTGTAGGGCGACTTGTCCGTACTGAACCGCACATCACGGTTGGGTCGCATGACCCGACCGGGTCCGTAGGTCTTCTCTGCTTCGCCGAGAAGATCCTCTAAAGGCTGCCGAACAGCGATGTCATACTGCTGCCTGTGCGCATCGAAGAACTGCCGTGAATTGTCTTTCGCGAGGCCGGCCAAGAAGGCACTCGCATCTGACCCGAATCCGGTAAACGTCATGTCACCACTCTGCCTGTTATCGCTCGTCACTGGGCTACTGAATACCATCGATCTTGAGAGGCATTCAGGACAGGAACACGAACGCACTCAGAAATTCGCGATCTCGCTACTCTCAACCCTGTGCTCCAATGCCTGAGAATTCGCCCTAGGTGTCTTCCCATAGAGGTTGTGTGCGTGGCGTGAGCTAAATAGGTGAGGACCTCCGGTATCAGTTGGGTTACCACACTCAATCGATGCCACGGAGGCCCTCATCTCTTACGTTACCCATCCCAACGCCCCGCTGACGTCTGAAGGGCGCCGCAAACTCGCGCCTTGAAATTCGTCCGAACCGCACCGAGAACGAAGCGCCGGGGGTACAACTGGCCTTGGCAACGGCCGACGTCCCGAGCGCCTACAAACAAGCATGCAACGCTGGCGCCATTCCTATAGCCGAACCCGTCACAACACCCTGGGGGCAGGTCGTTGCCTACGTCAAAGACCTCAACGGCATCCTCATCGAAATCAGCACAGCAATGGACGACTGACGAGCGGCGCGGACTCGAAAAGCTCGCCAGAGGAATCTCGAAAACCTAAAGGTTGATGAGGCGTCTCAGATATACACCCTCGATTGAGTCGAAGATTTTTCTGTGTTGTCATTCAGGGGTTCGCAACTCTCCCAGAGCCACCGCCCTATAGGTTTACGAGACATTCAGCCAAATCAATAGAAGCCGCGCGCATCCGCCGTTTCCGACAAGCCGACTGTGGATCTTATTCCAAGTAGTCGGTACCGAAGTAGCTTCTCGACTGCAACGCTGCCCGCCTATTCTCCGTCGCAGCCGTACGCGAACCTCACCTTGTAAGTGGCGCCCACCGGGGTCAGCACGGTAAGCCCGCAGGAACGAGTCGGCGCCGGCCAGTGCCGCTTTCTCTATGGCGTTGGCGTCGATCGAGACGGGATCGAGTAGGGCGTGGTCGAGTGCCGCGCGGAGCACGAGATAGGCGAAGGGGTCTGCTGCACGAGTAGGTGACAGTTTCTAGTCACGCAGCCAGTGCGGCTGGCGTGTTCATGATGGCCTCGAATTCGATCGGGGTCAAACGGCCCAGGCGGGGCTGCCTGCGTCGGCGGTGGTAGGTGCGTTCGATCCAGGTCACGATCGCGAGCCGAAGCTGGTCCCGGGTGGTCCAATTGCGTCGGTTCAGGACGTTCTTCTGCAGCAGGCTGAAGAAGAATTCATTGCCGCATTGTCGCCACACGATGCGACCCGTCCCATCGATCCGACCAGGTCGTGGCGGGCGAGCGCGCGAAGGAACTTCCGGCTCCGAAATTGCGATCCTCTGTCGCTATGAACCACACAGCCGGCGATATCACCGCGGCGCGCGGCAGCGTTTTCGAGGGCGTTCACCGCGAGGCTGGACTTCATTCGTGAATCGATCGAGTAGCCCACGATCCGGTTCGAGAACACGTCCTTGACTGCGCAGAGATAGAGCTTTCCTTCCGCGGCTTGGACCCCAGCCATCGTTGCAACACTGCTTGGTTAGCTGGCCTCTAGTAAAGCATGGAGTCGCTCGGCTGGGGTGTCCCAGTCCAGTGATTTCCGTGGCCGGGCGTTTAGCTCGGTGGCGCTCCTCGGGGGCGTGCCTGGAGAGGTCCGTTCCTTTAGGGAAATACTGTCGAAGGAGTGGCCTGGTCCCCGAATGTTGGACTTGATAATGAAACTCTACGCGGCGGCAATCTCTTGGGCGCAGTGCTCGTCTGGGCTGAGGTAGCCGAGTCGCTGTTGAATGCGGGTGGTGTTCCACCAGCGCAGGTAATTATTCAGCCCTGTGTGGAACTCGTCGAGGGTTGAGGGTTTCTGGATGCGGTACCACTCCTCCTTG
>NZ_NBXB01000035.1 GCF_003399635.1 Subtercola boreus
CTTCAACACCTTCAAACAATGGCGTGGCCTCGCCACCCGCTACGACAAACTCGCCCTCACCTACCGCGGAGGCGCCGTGCTCAGAGCAATCACGATCTGGGTCAAGGAATTAGGAGACACGCCCTAGGCGTCAGCGTTGACGGGTTGATACCACGGCAGATCGGGCTGGTTGCCGTACCGTCGCACGCGGATGTTCGCCTGCTCACCGTGGCCCACGAAATGTTCGAGATGGGCGAGCCGCGAGCCGTAGGCCCCGATTTCCGCACTGGCCGCGTCGGTGGTGACGCGCTGGTAGGTACAGGTCTTGAGGAACTTGCCCACCCAGAGACCACCGGTGTAGCGTGCTGCGCGCTTCGTGGGCAGTGTGTGGTTCGTGCCGATGACCTTGTCGCCAAACGCGACGTTCGTTCGCGGACCGAGGAACATTGCTCCGAAATTGCGGAGCCCGGCGAGGAAGAAGTCGGGATCATCGGTCATCACCTGCACGTGCTCGAACGCGAGGTCATTCGCGACGCTCAGCATCTCGTCATCGGTATCGCACACGATGACCTGGCCATAATCGGCCCAGCTCACCGATGCGATGGCGGCTGTCGGCAGTATCGTCAGCTGTCGCTCCACCTCGATGATGGTGGCTTCAGCGAGCGTTCTGCTCGTGGTCAGCAGAATCGATGGACTGGTGGGGCCGTGTTCGGCTTGCCCCAGCAGGTCGACGGCGCAGAGTTCTGCGTCGACGGTGTCGTCTGCGATGATGAGCGTCTCGGTGGGGCCGGCGAAGAGGTCAATACCGACGCGGCCGAAGAGCTGGCGCTTGGCCTCTGCGACGTAGGCGTTACCCGGCCCGACCAGCATGTCGACAGCCGGGATGCTCTCGGTGCCGATCGCCATCGCCGCGACAGCCTGTGTTCCGCCGAGCGCCAGGATCTCGTCGGCCCCGGCGAGGTGCATCGCGGCAACGATGGCGGGGTGCGGGGAACCCTCGAATGGCGGCGCAGAGGCGACGACGCGCTGCACCCCGGCGACTTTGGCTGTGATCACGCTCATGTGCGCAGAAGCAAGGAGCGGGTATTTTCCGCCCGGAACGTAACAACCGACAGCGTCGACAGGAATGTGTCGGTGGCCGAGGATCACTCCGGGATAGGTCTCCACCTCGACATCCAGCATGCTCTCCCGCTGGATCTGGGCGAAGTTGCGGATCTGGCCCTGCGCGAAGAGGATGTCGTCGATCTGGCCCGACGAGAGGTGTTTCAGAGCACCAGCAATCTCGTCATCGGTGAGTCTGAAACGCTCGGGTGACCAGTGATCGAAGCGGGAGCTGTATTCTCGTACGGCTTCATCTCCCCGCGTTTCGACAGCAGCGATGATTTCTTCGACTGTCGCGCGAATTGCTCGGTCTTCGTCACCATTTGAGCGCGTGGCCGACTTCAGATGGGCGATCATCAGGCGCTGCCGATCCCCGACGCGGCTGCCTCGGTGGTCACCGGCGTGGATGTGGCGCGTCTGTTCAGAGCGGCGGCCCCGCCGGACTGGCGAAGTGCGATGACGGCGAGCCCGCCGAGTACCAGCGGCACGGCGAAGAGCAGGTATAGCGACGGAGCACTCCAGCCACCGTCGATCAGCACTCCGGCGAGAATCGGGGAGATGATGGCGCCGATCCGTCCCAGCATCACCGCGAAACCGACGCCGGTGGTGCGCACCGAGGTCGGGAACAGCTCGGGCGAAATGGTGAACAGCCCCGTGGCACAGGCCTGGATGAGCCCGCCGACCGCGAGGGCGAGGAACAGCGTCCAGCCGAGACTGCCGAAGGAGAGGCCCATGGTCAGGAACGCAATCGCGGCACCGGCGAACGAGATGATTGTGAGGGTTCGGTTCCTGAAGATGATGGCCAGTGCGGCGAAGATGATCGCGGCCAGTGCGCCGCCGACATTCAGCAGTACTCCTGCCCCGATGCTCTGCTGGGGCGTCAAGCCGGCCTGCAGTAGCAGCCGGGGGGTCCAGCCGTTGGCGAAGTAGAACGCACCCATCATCACGAAGAACGCGAACCCGATCAGGGCCGTCTTCCGGCCGTTCCTGCCCTTGAAGAGTTCGCTGACGACCACGTTCTTCGGCCGGGGCTCGGGTGCGGGCAACGCGCTGATGGCGGCTACCTTCATCTTGCTGAGCGTGCGGTTGATCGCCTCGAGCGCATTCTTGGGTTGCTTGACCAGGAGAAAGTCGATCGACTCCGGCAGCACGAGCAGAACGACGAAGAAGACGATGACGGTGAACACGGCTCCCACGACGAAGCTGGCCCGCCAGCCGAACGTGCCCAGCACGATGGAGGCGACGAATCCGCCGACGACGCCGCCGATCGGCAGGCCCGCGGTGCCGAGGGCGATAAGGGTTGCCCTGCGGCGTTGCGGGGCGAATTCTGCGATCACGACCGGAAGCCCGGCAACGAGTCCTCCGACGCCCACCCCCGTGATGACCCTGGTGACTGCCAGCCCGAACATGTCGGTCGTCAGCGCAGAGGCTGCCATCGACACACTGACGATCGCGAGGCTGAGGAGTGTCATTCGGCGCCGGCCGATCCGGTCGGCGAGAGGCGAGATGAAGGCCGAACCAAACACCAGGCCGATGCCCACGGCGCTGAGCAGCACTCCGATCTGGGTGGCGTTGAGCTTCCAGTCGGCGGCGACGGCCGAGGCTGAAAACGCCATCAGCAGGAGGTCGTAGCCCTCGATCAGAACGATCAGGAGGCAGAGGGAGATCACCAGGATCTGGTACCGGCTGAGTGGAGCCCGGTCGATGGATTCGCGGATTGACATGATTAGACCCTTTCTGTGCGCGACGGAATGGCGGCTCCAGTGCCGCCTCGCGCGATCTGTGTTGCTGTGGCCGATCGTCGTCATCGACGTCGGCGAATACCCCCGTGGAGTTGCTTAGAAGGGGTACCTCCCGGGTTCGCTGCTCATCGTCGTGAGTCGAAGCTCGGTGAAGTCTTCGATGGCGTAGTAGCCGGATCGGCCCCAGCCACTGTCTTTGACGCCGCCCACCGGCAGCGCTGCCTCGCTGGCCATGGTGGGTGCGTTGATGTGGATGATGCCGGTGTCGAAACGGGCAGCCAAGTCGAGGCCACGAGCGCGGTCCTGCGTCATGACGGAGGCGCTGAGCCCGAACGGCGTGTTCTGGGCTGCCCGGAACGCCTCCTCTGAGTCGTCGAACGCTTCGATGACGAGCAAGGGCCCGAACGTCTCGTCGGCACCGGTCGTGCACATCGCATCCGCGGGCACGTGGGTGAGGATCGTGGGCGGGTACAGCCGGCCGTCGGCCTTGCCTCCCGTGACCAGGGTCGCTCCGCGATCGAGGGCATCCTTCACCCGCGCCACGATCTGTTCGACGGCGCTGTCGTTGATGAGCGGCCCGATGATCACTTCCGGGTCCCTCGGGTCGCCGATCTTCAGTGCTTCGACCCGAGCAGTGAGACCCGACACGAACTCGTCGTGCAGCGACCGGTGAACGTAGACCTTCCGCGAATTCATGCAGACCTGGCCCTGGTGCAGGAACGCGCCGAAGGTCACTGCCCTGATGGATTCCTCGACATCGGCGTCCTCGAGCATGATGACCGGGTTGAACCCGCCGAGCTCGAGCACCATCCGCTTCAAAGCCCGGCCGGCCTGAGCTCCGAGAATGCGCGCGGTCTTGTCCGAGCCGGTGAAGTTGATACAGCGCACCGCGGGGCTTTCGAAGAACACATCGGCGATCGCTGCCGCAGCGCCTGGCGCATGGGTGACCACGTTGAAGGTTCCGGGTGGGAACCCGGCCTCTGCCAGGATCTCCGCGTGCACGAGCCCCGCCGAGCGAGGAGCCAGTTCCGACGGCTTGATGACGGTGGTGTTCCCGAATGCCATCGGCAGCAGGAAGGTTCGCCAGGCGAGGTAGAACGCGCCGTTCCAGGGGGTGAATCCCGCGACCACACCGAGGGGTTTGCGGGTCACGGTAGCGGTTCGGCCCGGCACGTCGCTGCGGAGCACGTCGCCGGCCGGAAGGTAGCCCCAGCCTGCGGCCTGACGGAGCATAGCGGCCGACAGTCGGATCTGGAACGTCGAAAATGCTCGGCTCGCTCCGCCCTCGACTGCCATCAGTTCCACGAGCTCCTCCGTGCGCCGCTCGACGATGTCGGCCGCCTTCAGAAAGAGCAGCTGGCGTGCGCCAGGGGCCAGATTTGCCCATTCCGGGAACGCCGCAGCAGCAGCGGCGACGGCCGCTCTCGCCTCCAGAGTGCCGCCCGCAGCCGACTCGGAGACGAGTTCGCCGTCGAGAGGGTTGTAGACGGGGAAGGTCGCACCTCCTGCATCCGTCCACTCGCCATTGATGAAGTGGGTGGTGATCGTCGAGCGTACCGAGTCAACGGAGAGAGTCATGATCGTCCTGTCATTCGGAGGAGGGTTTCTGCGTTGCCGTGCGCGATCTTTTCGCGGTCATCCGGCGTGACGTCTGCAACGGCGAGAAAGTCGGTCGCCTTCTTGCTGGGGGCGAACGGATGATCGACCGAGAAGATGATGCGATCGACACCGAACGCGGTGATAGCGCACTGCAACGGTGTCTCCGAGTTGTAGCCGGAGGTCGTGAGGTGGAGGTTTCGGCGGAGCGTCTCGGCGACACTCAGTGACTGGCCGGTGACGACGGGGTTCAGCATGTCCTCGATGCGGTCGATGTGGAAGGGCAGGCCTTCGCCCATGTGCCCGACGATGATCTTCAGCTCGGGCAGCTCTTCGAAGACACCTTGGGCGACCATCCGCAGCACGTGCATCGCCGTCTCGGAATGCCACCCCCAGCCAGATGTCGAGAGGCAGGCGGCGATCTCTGGTGGCAGCCCCGAGTAGTACGTGTCGACGATGGCCGCGGGCGGCGGCGCGGGGTGCAGGTAGAGGGGTACATCCAGCCGGGTTGCGGCCTCCAGCACGGGTCGCACCGCAAGGTCGTCAAGGAACATGCCGTTGGTCTGGCCATGGATCATTGCGCCGAGGAATCCCAGCTCCTCGACGCACCTCGTGAGTTCGTCCGCTGCGTTCGCAGGGTCGCTCATGGGCAGTGCAGCGAACGCCTGGAACCGGTCGGGCCTTTCGGCGACGATCTCAGCGAGCCGGTTGTTGATCTTGCGATTGACGTCAATGGCGAGCGAGGGTTCGAGTCCCTGCACGAAGTAGCTGAGGGCGGAGAGCACCTGCACGTCGATGCCTGCGTCGTCCATGACCCGGAGTCTCGCCTCGCCCACCTCGTCGAGTTCGGCGGCGCGTTTGCCCGCACGGAGTCCCAGGTCGACGCCCGCAGCTTCGATGATGTCCCGTGGCAGCATGTGCTCTTCGATGGCGATGATTCTCATACGAGTGCCCCTTCGGCTCTTTCAGAAGTGGCGGGAGTGTCGGTGACGGCAGGAAATCCGCTGATGGCACGCTTCAGCACATCGCCGCTGTCTGCAGGAGTGTCACCGACCCACGCGATGTGCTGGTCGGGTCTGACCAGTACCACACCCGGCTCCTCGGTCTCGAGATGTGCCAGCGGGATGCCGCACCGCTCGGCCTCGGTCAGCAGAGGTTCGACGGCGGTGCGCGTACCGATTGCGGTGAACCACTCCCCCAGCAGGTCGTAGATCGCCTGCCCGTTCACCACACGGTGCGGCAGCCTGTTTCCCGGCTCGATGCGGGGTTCATAGTCGGCCGGGGTGGCCGCCTGAAGCCGAGAGGTCGGCCCGTAGCCGTACCCCAGCACCAGCCCGGAGCTCAGGAACTCCGGAGATTTGATTCGGTGGATGATCGGCCCGAGTTCCTCTCGTGCGTCTTCGAACACTGCTCCCGACGCCATCAACAGCGGGTTGCTGAGGTCGATCGAGAGTGAGGCCATGTTCGACGCGGCCAGCTCGATCGTCTGGGTCTCGATGGGGCGCCGCTCGGCACCGTAGCTGTCGAGCAGTTCGTCGGGCGCCCAGCCCTCGAGTACGGCGGCGAGTTTCCAGCCGAGATTGACCGCGTCACCCACGCCGGTGTTGAATCCGTGGCCGCCCCACGGCGGGTTCTGATGCGCGGCGTCGCCGACGATGAAGAGCCGACCCGCGCGGTACCGGTCGGCGAGCAGCAGGCGTGCCTGCCATGGGTCGGTGGCGAGGATCTCGACGTCGACGTCTCCGCCGATGAGGGATCGCACGATGCGCGCGGCGTGAGCGTCGTCGTCGACGTGGGTGGCTCCTGTCGCGATCGCCCAGTACGTGCCCGCGTGATCCAGGGGCCCGACCACACCGGGGGCGTCTGGGTTCAGAACCCAGTAGTGGATCGACGGTGCGTGCGGGATGAGTGCGGCGAGTTCGGTCGACCGGAAGGTGATGTTGACGTTCTGCCGGCCTCCCCCCGACCCTTCGTAGCGGGCACCCATCGCCGTGCGAACGACGCTTCGAGGCCCATCCGCGCCGACGACGTAGAGTGCGGAGATCGTGCGCTTCTCGCCCGCACCGTTGGCGATGACGACCTGTGCGTGGTGAGGCCCGTCTTCGACCGATACCGCGTGCCAGCCGAACAGCAGTTCGGGTCCGTGCTTCTGTGCGAGGTCGGCGCGCATCACTTCTTCGACGAGCGGCTGCGTCACCTGCTGTGCGGGCTCGGGGGTGAGATCAGCACTAGCATCGAGGCCGAGGCACCCATCGACATGGGTGATCTCCCGTCCGAGAACATTCTGTACGAAAGTCACCCGCTGCGACCAGGTGCTGTTCAGGGGTGCCACCTCCCGCAGGCGGTCAGCGATTCCCCAGCGGCGAAAATGTTCCATCGTACGCACCGAGGTGGTCTTTGCTCGGGGCCGGGAGTGTTCGACGACCGCCCGCGGTTCGACAATGATGACCGGCACACGGTGCTGGCTCAGTTCTTCAGCCAGCGCCAGCCCCACTGGGCCACCACCGACGATCAGTACGGGCACGACTTCATCAGTCATTGAGGAACTCCTGGGCTGGGCACTGTCTTCTTCGACACGTCTGATCGTGCCCCATGACCCGTCGAACCATTGCCCAGACTTTCAATGGATGGCACTATCACGCTATGACCTCCACTCCGCGGCGCGGTGGGCGCCCCGTCTCAGGGGAGCCGCTGCTCGATCGAGCCTTTCGGCTCCTCGACGCCTTCACCGACGACGAGACCACCCTCACCCTGACGCGATTGAGCGAGCGAGCGAACATTCCGCTCAGCTCGACCCTGCGGCTCGCCCAGCACCTCGCGCGCCTCGGCGCCCTCGAGCGGCAGAGCGACGGTTCATTCACGATCGGTCTGCGAATGCTCGAATATGCTGCGCTCGCTCCGCGCGGTCATGGCCTGCGCGCCATCGCGCTGCCATATATGGAAGACCTGCATCGCGCGACCCGACAGCACGTGCAGCTCGCCGTCAGAGAGAACGATGAGGCTGTCATCGTCGAACGGCTCTCCGCCCCGGGGGCTGGCAGGGTGCTCTACCACGTCGGCGGGCGCGTCCCCCTGCACGGAACCGGCCTCGGCCAGATTCTGCTCGCCTACAGTCGGCCCGAGTTCCAGGAGGCGTATCTGAAACGCGAGCTCTTCCTCGAACCCGAACACATCCGAATGAGTGAGCTCACGCTACGTGCACATCTCGATGAAGCTCGAACGACCGGCGCTGCCCATATGGCCCGGCTGCTGCCCGAACCCGCAACATCCGTCGCAGCACCGATCCTCGATCGCGCAGGGCGCTGCGTGGCTGCGATCTCGGCGCTCGGCGCAGACGGCACCCTCGACCCTCAGGCGCTGGAGCCCGCTGTGGTGGCCATCGCGCGCGCCATTTCACGAGACCTCCAACGCAGCAGCCGGTAGCGGCCCGACTTCCATCCATTGGCAACCTGCTGTGAGTGTCGGTGGTTGTTCGGCTACACAAGACCTCAGCCGAACGCGCAATGGGCGTGCGGTACTCAAGGAGGAGAACCCCATGACCGCGAACCGCAATCGTCGCCGGCCGATCATCCGACCCGTGTTCCACCACACCACTTTTGCGACGTTGAAGCTCGATGAGATGGTCGAGTTCTACGAGGCCGTCGCCGGCCTCGAGCCGGTCTATCACGGCACCGAGGGCGCGTGGCTGACCAATGACGAGGCGAATCACCGAATCGCGCTGCTGGCACTGCCTGACCTGAAGCCATCCGTCGACAAAGGTCACACCGTAGGGTTGCATCACACCGCTTTCGAGTATGGGGACTTTCATGTCTGGCTCGACAACTATCAGCGACTCGCAGAACGCGGCATCCGCCCGTTCGTCTGCCTCGATCACGGTATGACGATGTCGATGTACTACCAGGACCCAGAAGGCAACGGAGTCGAGATCCAGTTCGACACCTTCGGGAGCTGGAACAAGTCGAAGGAGTGGATGTGGGAATCAGAAGAGTTCAGCCTGAACCCCGTCGGCACGTTCTTCGACCCCGACCAGATCGTCGCCGCTCGAAATGCCGGGCTGGGCGGCGAGGAGATCCATCGCCGGGCGCGCAACGAGGAGTACCTGCCGACGGTGATTCCCGACGTGCACCTTCCCGACCTGTGGTGAGGCTGTCCCTTTGGGTGACTTCTAGGAGACGCGCCGCCCTGCGAGCCAAACGCCCCTGATGTCGCCGACGGCCGTGATGTCCGTAGTGGGGGCGCCGTTCACGAGCAGGAGGTCGGCGACGCTGCCAAGGCGCACCACGCCCCTGTTCATGAACTCGAACAACCCCGCACTGGTCTCCGTCGCCGCCCGTAGGGCTTCGACCGGGCTGAGCCCAGCATTAACGAGCAGTCCCACCTCGTCACGCGCACCCGTGCCGTGGAAGACCGCAGCGGGAGCTCCGGGTGCGCTGTTGGCGTCGCTTCCCGCCACGATCACGACTCCCGCGTGGTGAATCGCCGCGACGAACGCAATGGCGTTGGCGTACGCCGGTGCTATATCGCGGGCCTCGGCGACGGTGCGCATCATGATGAGGGTGGGCACCACAACGATGCCCTGCTCCACGATCCGCTTGATCGTCCCTGCCGAGACCGCGCCGTCGAGCGGCGCGTGGGTCAGGATGTCGACGCCGATCGCCACGCCGAGCTCGATGGCACCCACCGAACTGGCGTGGGCAACGACCCGGAGTCCGGCAGCATGCGCCGCGTCGACTGCGGCGTGTGCGGCGTCGGATTCGGGGCCGCCTCGGCCTTTCGCCTCGAGGACGAGCTTGATGTAGTCGACGCCCTGCGCGGCGCGCGCAGCGACCTCGCGTCGCGCAGCTTCCGGCGAGTCGATCACCGAGTCGCTGAGGCCCGGCATGTGCGAATGCGGCCCGGCCGGCCCGATGAGGGGCGCCCCCGGAGTGGTGAAGACGATGCCGCCACTGTGCGACCGGAGTTCGGCCACGTGCTCCGGCGGCCAGCTCGCCATGTCGGCGGCGCTGGTCACTCCGCCGGCGAGCAGGGCTTCGAAGTCGACCGCCTGCCGGAAGTGCACGTGCCCGTCGATAAGACCGGGAAGCAGTGTCGCACCGGCACCGTCGACCACCTCACCGACAGGGTCGCCCGTGCCGGCCTGGACCAGAGCTGCGACCGTGTCACCGTCGACGCGAACGTCGTACCGGCCCGCGAGCAGTTCTCGCCCGTTAAAGACGGCGGTATCTGTGATGGTGAAAGTCATTGCGGTGTCCCTGCTGCCAGCGCCGTCAGGCGATGACGTCGAGTGTTGCACGGATGATGCTGTCGGCGTCGATGCCGTGGAACCTGTAGATGTCGGTCACGTCGCCGGCTTGCCCGAAACGGCTCACGCCGAGGTTTCGCATCGGCACCCGGTTGATGCCGCCGAGAAAGGCGAGGGTGTGCGGATGCCCGTCGAGCACTGTCACCATGGGCGCCGCCTTCTCGTGCGGGAACAGCTGGTCGAGTATCCACGTCGCGGCGCCAGCGTCCTGCCCGTTCCTGCCCTGCAACGCTTCGTACAGCAGCCCGGGACTCGTGACGCAGACGACTTCGGCTCGGGTGCCCTGCGCCTCGAGCCGGTCGGCGGCGGCCAGGGCATCCGGAACCATAGCGCCCATCGTGACGATCGTGGCATCCGGATGCTCGCGCGCCCGCAGCACGTAGCCGCCGGCGATCACCTGCTGGCGTCGTCGCTCGCGTGCCGCCGGATCGTCGGGGACCGCAGCGAGCTGCTGGTCGATTGGCTTTGTCGAGAGCCGGAGGTATGCCGAGGTGCCGTCGGGTCGGCCGAGCCGGCCGAGGCTTGCCAGGAGGGTCCATTCCGTGTCGATGGCGAATGCCGGCTCGTAGCTGATGCAGCCGGGCTGTTCGAGCCCGATGGAGGGCGTCTTGATGGACTGGTGAGCGCCGCCCTCGGGCGCGAGCGTCACACCCGACGGCGTGCCGACCAGGATAGACTGCCCGCCGGCGTAGATGCCATACGACCACGGCTCGAGGGCCCGTTCGACGAAAGGGTCGTAGAGCACCCCGATCGGGAAGAGCGGCTGGCTCCACCGGCTCCAGGTCGCACCCAGTTCGCCCAGCAGGCTCACCAGGTTGACCTCTGCGATGCCCAGTTCGATGTGCTGGCCGGTGGGCTTCTCGCGCCAGTGCATGATGGTCTCGGCGTCGTCGCTGAACCAGTCCTGTCGCTCGTTCACGCTCCAGACTCCCACCTTGTTCAGCCAGCCGGCGAGGTTGGTGCTCGACGAGACGTCAGGACTCACTGTCACGACGGCCGCCGCCGCTTCCGGGGCGGCACGCGTCAGGTCGAGCAGTGCCCGCCCGAGTGCGGCCTGGGTGGTGGCGGTGCCCGACGGCGTACGTCCGAAGTCCGTCGGAACGGCGGGGGGCGGGTTGATGGGCTGCGGTTCGCGCTCGAGCCGCCCAGCCGTCTCGGCGCACAAGCGGCCCGCTGCACTGTCGGGCGCGAACCGCGAGAACGGCGCATCCGGATTCTCTCCGAGCTGTGCACCGAGCGTCTGGAACTGCTCGAGGCTCAGCAGCGAGGAGTGGTTCTGCGGGTGACCCTCGGTCGGCAGCCGGTTGCCCTTGATCGTGTAAGCGATGATCACAGTCGGCCGCGTGTCGTCGATCTCGGCATACGCGTCGCGCAGTGACTCGAGATCGTGGCCACCGAGGTTCCGGATGGCCCGCAGCAGGGTGTCGTCGTCGATGCCGTCGATCAGCAGTGCGATCGTGGCCGCGTCCGTTCCCGCCCCCGGAAGCCTGTCGCGCACCTGCGTCGCAGCGCAGCGCAGCAGCCGTTGGTATTCCGGGTTCGACATGTCGACGAGGCGGCGGCGGAGCGCCTCTCCCCCGGGCTTGTTCAGAATGCTCTCCAGCAGGTGCCCGAACCGCACGGTGATGACCTGCCACCCTGCGGCGTCGAACATGCGCTCGATCTTGCCTGCCGCGATGTTCGGAACGACCCGGTCGAGCGACTGGCGGTTGAGGTCGACGATCCAGACGATCTCGCCGAGCTCGGGGGTGGCGGAGTCGAGCACTGCCTCCCACACTGCGCCTTCGTCGAGTTCGGCGTCGCCGACGAGCGAGTACTGGCGCCCCATGCTGGGCTTGCCGCTGACCTTGCCGGCGTACCGCCTGGACACCGCACCCCAGATCGGCGCGGTCGCCCCGATGCCGACAGACCCGGTGGAATAATCCACCGGGTCGGGGTCCTTCGCCCTGCTCGGGTAGCTCTGCAGGCCGCCAAATTCACGCAGGCGTGTCAGATAACTTTCATCGAGGCTGCCGAGCAGGTAATTGATGCCGTGCAGGATGGGTGAGGCGTGCGGTTTGACCGACACGCGGTCTTCGGGGCGTAGCTGGCCGAACCACAACGACGTCATGATGGTGGCGATCGATGCGCTCGACGCCTGGTGTCCACCCACCTTGATGCCGGAGGCATTCGCGCGCACTCGGTTGGCATGATGGATGACGGCGGTCGATAGCCAAAGCACCCGCTGCTCCACCTCGGCCAGCACCTGCAAGTGTGGAATGGAGTACTGCGGGGCGAACCGCGCCGACGGATCCTGCCCGAAGGCGCCGGTGTCGGTCGTCCCCGGCTGGTCGGCCGTGACGGGCTGGTCGGTGAGTGTGATCTGGTTCATGGGTTACATCCTTGTAGACCGGTTGGTGCGCAATGCGCCCCTTCAGTGCACCACCGGGGGGCTACCTGCGCAAGTGATCGGTGCTAAAATGATCAGAATGATCATCCGGAGAGCGACTGACGGGCAGGAGACGCGCAGTATGGGCACACCACACACGGCCGATTCTGTGGACGCCGCTCTGCTGCTGGCGCTGAACGCCGCTCCCGATGCCACCGCCGTCGCCCTCGCTGAGACGACCGGGCTGGCGAGGAACACCGTGAGGTCGCGGCAACTGCGCTACCAGCAGGAGCAGTCGCTGCGCTCGTTCGAGAGGCGTATCGACCCAGCGTTCCTCGGTTACCCACTGCGGGCCTTCGTGGTGACGACGGTCAAGCAGCGAAAACTGTCGGCCGTAGGCTGCGCTCTGGCGGAAATCCCCGAGGTGCTCGAAGTGCAGGGGCTGACGGGCGTCGCCGACCTGCTCATCCAGGTCGCGGCGCGGGACGCAGACGACCTGTATAGAATCGCCGGCGCCATCCTGAACATCGATGGCGTCAAACGCACGAACACTGGCTTGGTGATGCGCGATCTGGTGTCGTACCGCATCACGCCGCTCATCGAACGCTCCGCTTACCGACCCTCGAGCGCTCTGCGATAGGCGGAGCGCACCTGCGGCACCAGCTTCAACGCCTCGGCGCGATCAAGCCGCTCGCCGCGTAAGTTGACGATGTTGCCGCCACGACGGTCGGCCGGAACGTCAGCGCCTCGGGCGGCGACGAGCACATGGAAGTGTGCATACGACTCGCCGAAGTTCATGGAGTAGATCGCCAGTGCTCCCGTCGCCTCCGCGACGGCACCGGTGAGATCTTTCAGGTGCTGGCCGAGGGAGTCGAGTTCGCCCTGCGAGAGCTCCTGCCAACCGAGCGCATGGCGACGCGCCCTGAGGAAGAACCAGCCGGGTACCTCGTAGCCCGTCGGAAGTTCGCACGACCACAGGTCGTCACGAAAGACGGTCGCCTCGTCATCCACTTCTTCGAGCTGGCAGATCAGGCAGTCCGCCGAATCGGTGACCGTGTGCGCCGGGAAGCGGGTCGCCTTGGCTGTGTCGCTCATCGGGCGGTCACAACGGTGCGCAGTGTTCCCACGCCCTCAATCGTCGTTTCGAGCACATCGCCCGGGGCGAGCAGCTCTTTCGGCGTGCGCCCCCACCCGATGCCCGACGGCGTTCCGGTGAAGATGATGTCGCCAGCCTTCAACTCCACCCGTTTCGACAGATACGACACGAGCGTCGGCACGTCGAAGATGAGCTGCGACGTGTTCGAGGCCTGCTTCGTCACACCGTTCAGAGTGCACGCAATGTCGAGTTCGAGGCTCTCCAGGTCGAACTCGTCGACAGACACCAGCCAAGGGCCGATCGGTCCGAAACCGGGCGCCGACTTGCCGAGACCGAACTGCGGGTTCGCACCGCCTTCGAACTGCACGACCCTGTCACTGATGTCCTGCCCCACCGTCAACGCCGCTACGACAGACCAGGCGTCGTCGACCTCGACGTCGAAGCAGTCGACGCCGATGACGACCACCAGCTCAGCCTCCCAGTCGACCGTCTGCGAGGAGATGGCGAGAACCGCGTCAGGGCCGACGATCGAGCTTGAGAACTTCGGGAACACGAGAGGTGCGGCCGGCAGGTCGAGGCCCGACTCCTCAGCGTGGTCGGCGTAGTTCAGCCCGATGCCGAACGCCTGCACGGGCAGGGGTTGCGGCAACTGCAGTTCCGCTTCGTCGAGTTCCGGATGCTCGGCGACGGTGACACCGCTGGCGGCCAGGGCCGACAGGCCAGCCCACTGGTCGAAGATCCTGGCGGGGTCAGACGAGAGAGCACCCTCGCTGGCACGTTCGACATCCACGACGTGGTTGTCGACGATCAGACTGGTCCGGGAGTTGATGACAGCGATCTTCATTGATGGTCCTGCTTTCGCTATTCTCTATTCGCTACGCTATAGCGCCATGTTCGCACACCACGACGCCGCGAACAACCACGGAAGCCAGCAGGAGTCAGCTGACTGAGCGCTGTGCCTTCGCCCGCTCGAGATACGCGATGTGGTCCCGGATCTCGACTTCGTTCCGGGTGAGATGGGCGTGCAGTTCTTTCTTCAGACCCTCGGAATCACCATCGACGACACGCGAGAGCAGTCGGTCGTGCCGGTCGTATCGGATCAGCCGCTCCTCATCGGTGATGACGGTCGGGTCGAAGACGAGGTGCGAGTAGCGGTCGGCAGCCACCCACAGCGTGCCGAGAATCCTGAGGTCCCATTCCGACGCAGTAGGCTCGACGAGTGCAGCATGAAAGTCGTGATGGGCCTGCCATGCCGTTTCGGGATCTGCTGCCCGGCTGAGTTCGAGCAGTTCGCGCAGGCGAGCCACACGCGTTTCGCTCTGATGGGGCACCGATTCGCCTGCGATCTGAGGTTCGATCCGCAACCGCAGCGAATAGATCGACTCCATGTCTTTCGTCGACAGTGAGGCGACCGCGGCGCTCCTGGCCTGCTTCAGGACGACCAGGCCCTGCGTCTCGAGCCGCCGGAGCGCCTCTCTGATCGGGATGTGGCTCACCCCGAGCTGCCGGGCGAGATCCCTGATGGAGAACTGCTCGCCGGCCGGTAGTGCGCCGATGAGAATGGACCGTCGGATCTCGGCCGTGACAAGATCGACCGCGGAACTGTTCTGCTGGGCGATCGACCGGACAGCTGGTTCAAGGGTCATGGCAAACGCTCCCGTGCTAGTTCAGCAAATATAGCGTATAGCAGGGTTGCCCTCGTTGACACCGAGGATATAGCGTAGCGAGTAGCGCCACCGCCCGACCAAGGAGACAATAATGTCAGAGAACAAAGCTACCGGCCGGCCAATCAATCCGCCGAAACTTCACCACACAACCTTCACGACCATGCAGCTCGACACTATGGTGGCCTGGTACGAACTGGCGGTCGGACTGATCCCCGCTTTCCACAGCGACGAGGCCGCCTGGCTGACGAATGATGATGCGAACCACCGGATCGCGTTCCTCTCCCCTCCCGGGCTGAAGAAGCCCGCCGACAAGAGCCACGAGACCGGCGTGCACCACACCGCGTTCGAGTACGCCACCTTCGACGAATGGCTCGACAACTACATCCGCCTGCGCAACCACGGCATCTTGCCCTTCCTCACCCTCGATCACGGCATCACGATGTCGATCTACTACCAGGACCCTGACGGCAACGGCGTCGAGATCCAGGTCGACGCCTTCGGTGACTGGGCGCAGTCGAAGCAGTGGATCTCGTCGGCGCTGGAATTCGCATCCAACCCGATCGGCACCTACTTCGACCCCGAGAAGCTCGTCGCCGCCCGCGAAGCTGGACTCACCTTCGAGCAGATCCACGCGAACGCCCGAGCGGGCGAATACGTGCCCGACACCATCCCGGCGGACATCTTCCTGCCCGAACTGTACTGATCGTGCATCCGGCGAGTACGGCCCTGCGGATCGGTGCCCGGATACTGACCGGTTCGACGTACGCAATCCTCGGGGCCGATGCCTTCCGTCTACCCGGTGGCCGGGTCGGCCAGGCCAGCACGACGATCGCAGCGATGCGTCGGATTCTGCCGCTGCCAGCTGATGACGAGCAGGTCGTGAAGGCGAACGCAGCAGTTCAGGCCATTGCGGGCGCCGCCCTCGCCCTCGGGTGGTTTCCGCGAGTTTCCGCACTAGCGCTGGCCGCCTCGCTCGTTCCTACAACGATCGCCGGGCACGCCTTCTGGGCGATCGAGGATCCCTTGGCCCGCAAGCTGCAGCGTGTGCAGTTCCAGAAGAACCTCGCCATGATCGGCGGACTGTTGTTCGCTGTGCTCGACACCAAGCGCCCCCGCTGAAGCTGCCGAGACTCGAGACCGGCGGGGTCCGCAGAGGAGTGACCTGCGCCGACGCGTGTCCGCGCGGAGCCCCAAAAAGGCGACGCCGACGACGAGAACCGGCACCGACAACGCCGCGAACAGGGTGGGCAGCGTGAATCCCGCAGCAATCAGTAAGCCGCCGGAAAGCCCACTGACCACCGAGCCGATACGCCCCATGAAGCTCGATGCACCGACACCCGTGGCCCGCACCTCGTCGGGGTAGGCGATCGCACCGATCGCATTGGTGACTGTGGGCAGAGCCGCAGCGCCGATCGCGGCACCGAAGAGCACCAGCATGAGCCCGACAAAGCCGAGATTCGCCACGACCACCACCCAGAGCCCAACGATCGTCCAGACCGCAGCCACGGCGCCAGTGACGAACCGGTCGACCCGCTTCAGCACGAAGGACACCCCGATCTGCCCGACCAGACTCCCCCAGCCCCACATCGCCATGATGAAGGCGCTCTGCGCGGTGTCGAGACCCGGCCCGGGCGACGGCTGCTGCAACAGGATGGGCACATACTGCAGCACGAGCACGATGAGGCCCTGCGTGAGGAACGCCAACAACCAGATCAGCCCCGTCGAAACGGCAAGGGCGCGGGACAACACGACCGCGAAGGGCTTCATCCGGATGACACCGGCGGTGGTGAGGATGCTCGTGTCCACGCCTGCAGGATCGGCGGCGATCACCACCAGCGCCCGCTTCACCTCGGAGTCGGAGCGGCCCCGCTTGACCAGGGTCGCAGGCGGCTCGGGCACGAAGCGGAGGTAGAACGGCACGACGATCACGGGGAGGAGTCCGGCGATGAGCACCAGCGACTTCCAACCGAAAGCGGGGATGAGTACTGCCGCGAGGTAGGCGCCGACAATCGTGCCGAGCGCCACCCCTGAGAAACTCAGCGCAACCATTTGCGCGCGACGCGCCGCCGGTGCCCAGTCGGCTACGATCGTCATCGCCACCGGCGTCACCGCCCCGAGCCCTAGGCACGACAGGATGCGCACGAGGGTGAAGACCTCGATCGATCCACTCAGACCGAGCGCGGCCGTGCCGAGCGTGAAGATCAGGAATCCGATAGTGAGGACGGGCTTCCTGCCCCACCGGTCGGCAATCGGACCGGAGCTGATCGCCCCGATCGCCATCGCAAGCAGGGCTCCTGTCACGGCGATCGTGACCTGGCCGATCGTCGTGCCCCATTCCGCGATCAACCGTGGGAAGACGAGACCGGCGATGGCGACATCCATCCCGTCTGCGACGAGCACCAGGAAGGTGAGAAAGAAGATCAGCCGCTGCCGCGGGCTGATCGGCGTCTGGTCGATGAACTGCTGGAGGCTCACTCGGCCTCGGTTGTCTGTCTGCACGTGGTTCCCTCTCCATTGTGGGTTCGCGAGCGAGTCCGACCCGTTCGGGGTCGCGCTAACATGCTTAACGGTATATACCGTAAGTATGTTTTAAGCAACGAGCTAAAGTAGGGCTATGCCCGACGAAGTTCTTGCCGCCTCCGCGCCCGTGCGCCGCGGGCGCCGCCCGGGGCCGAACGACACACGGGTGGCCATTCTCGAAGCTGCGCGATCGCGATTCGCCGCCGACGGCTACTCGGCCGCGACCATCCGGCGCATCGCCCTCGACGCCGGCGTCGACGCCGCGCTCGTGATGCGCTTCTACCGGTCGAAAGACGACCTGTTCGCGGCGTCGATGTCTGTGCCGACGGATGCTCTACAGCGCCTCTCCGAAGCATTCGACGGCCCGACCGACCAGCTGGGCGAACGCGTGACGCGGGCCTATCTCACCCTCTGGGAACAGCGCCCGAGCGAGTACGAACCTCTACTGGCGATGTTCCGATCCGCGGTGAACCACGAGCAGGCGGCAAGCCAGCTGCGGGAATTCCTCCAGGCACGGTTCATTGAGGGCATTGTGCCGCGCCTCGAGAGCCGCCCCGATGCCGCGCTGCGGGTCAGTGCAGCATCCTCGATGCTTCTCGGGCTCGTCGTGGGGCGCCGGATCGTGCGCGTTCAGCCAGTGGTCGATGAGGACATCGAGACGCTCGTTCGCCTCATCGCCCCGGCCGTACAGCTCGTGCTGGCAGGGCCCGGGTTCGACTAGCGCACAGCCGGGGTCCAGACGAAGCGAGGCTCCTGCCGGTTCAGGAAGGCATCCACGCCGATGGCCATGTCGGGACCTCCCGCCATCGCCGACCAGGCCTCCGCCCAGTGGTCGTCGAGTTCAGCGTCTTCGCTCGCGGCCCCGTCGACCAGGCGTTTCAGCGTGTGCGTCGAGAACTGCGACCTGCTTTGGATGGTGCGCACGAGCGATCGAGCGCGCTCGTCGAAGCTCTCGTCCGGTACCACCTCGGCGACCAAACCGAGCTCTGCCGCCCTGGCGGCCCCGAATGGCTCCGCCGCGAACAGGATGAGCTTTGCGGCGGCCGGCCCCACGAGCCGCACCAATCGTTCGATGCCGGGTCGAGGGTAGATGATGCCGAGCTTCGCGGGCGTGATGGCGAAAGTGGACCGCTCGCTCGCGACGATGAAGTCGCACGATGACGCGAGTTGCCACCCGCCGCCCATGCAGGCACCGTCGACCAGGGCGAGGGTGGGTTTCGACATCGATGCAATGGCCGCGTCCGCCAGGCTCAGCTGGTCGACCCGTCGGCCGTCGGCCTGCTCATCCAGAAGCACACCCTGAAGGTCGCCGATGCTGGCGCCGGCGCAGAACGTCGAACCGGCGCCGCGCAGGGCGATGATTGTGATCGCCGGGTCCGCGTCGAGATGCGGCATGAGTTCCTGGAGTTCGAGGCACATCGCCCGGGTGAGCGCGTTCCTCTGCGTCTGATTGTCGATTTCCACGGTCGCCAGCCCATCGGTGACGACGGCGTGGATTCGCCCGGTGACGGTCGGCGCGCTCACCGAAGCCCGACTGCTACATGCGGATTGGTCGCGAGGCGTCCGTCGTGTTCGAGCCTGGCGATCTGCTCTTCGGAATAGCCGAGTTCGCCGAGCACTTCGGCGGTGTGCTCGCCCAGGAGGGGCGGCACCGAGTCGATTCCGGCGGCCTCACCGTCGAAGCTCAGCGGGCCTCGCACAAGCGGCAGCGGCGATCCGTCTCGCCTGGTGCTCTCGACCACCAGGCCGAGCGCCTGCACCTGCTCCGACCCGAATGCCTGAGTGTAGTCATAGATCGGGCCACACGGGATGCTCGCCTCGGAGAGAAGAGGTAACCAATGATCTGCCGGGCGTTCCGTGAGAGCCGCTTCCACAAGAGCCGTCAGTTCGTCCCGGTGCAGGGAACGATCCGCTCCCGAAACGAATCGGAGGTCATCCACCGCCGCGTCGATGCCGAGAATGCTGCAGAACGACTTCCATTGCTTCTGATTTCCCACGGCGATGTTCAGCGATTCCGTCGCCGTGCGGAACGTTCCATAGGGCGCTATGGTCGGGTGGTTGTTGCCTTGGGTGACCGGAGCCACGCCGAGGCTGAGCGCGCGCTGGCCCTGGAATACGGAGAGATTGAGCGCCGTTTCGAGAAGTGACGTCGTCACGTGATGAACGGCGTTCTCTCCGCCACGTGCCAGAAGCGCAGCAACGATTCCGAGAGCACAGACCATACCCGAGGTGATGTCGATGATGGGCACTCCCACCCGGTTCGTGTGCCCGGGTTCACCCGTGACCGACATGAGCCCCGACATCCCCTGGATCACCTGATCAAGGCCAGCGTCGTCTTTGAGTGGGCCGGTCGTTCCGAACCCACTGACCGAGCCGACGACGAGACGGGGGTTGAGTTCCTGGAGGTTCGCAGGTGTCAGGCCGAGCTTGTCGAGAGTGCCGAGCTTGAAATTCTCGACGAGCACATCCGCACCCGTGATCAGGCGAGCCAGGATGTCGCGGCCCTCGCTCGAGTAGAAGTCCACGCACACAGACCGCTTATTGCGGTTGAGGGATTCGAAGTAGAGGCTGTGGTCATTCTCGAACGGCGGCCACTGGCGTGAACTGTCACCGCCATTCATGCTCTCGACCTTGATGATCGTCGCGCCCAGGTCGGCCAGCAGTGCCGTGCAGTACGGCCCGGCTAGTGCTCTGCTGAGATCAATGATACGAATGCCCGCGAGCGGCTTCTTCGAATCGGTCATGGGCGGGCTCCCGTCATCGAGGCTGCGGCGAGGGCGACGTTTTTCATCCCTGCGATCAGCGCCTGCACCCGTTCCGCCGGCATCGACTCGGGCAATCCCGTCATCCGGAGGGCCATCGGCGGCTGCGTACTCCTGGTGGGGATAAGGACAACGATCGATGCGAGGTCGTAGTTGTCCCCCGGCACGATGTCGGGCGTGAAGAGTTCCGCGAGGTCGGATGTCGCCTGGCGCACAAGACGATCCTGGCGGGGAAGACCTCCGGACAATTCGAACTCGTGCAGTACCGCTTCGTGGCGCGACAGCGCTTCGGGTTCGGCAGCAAGAAGCGAGTAGCCGAGCTCGCGCACCCGGCCCAACAGAGTCACGTTGAGCTCCCGGCGCTCGGGACTGCGGTCGGGCGCGCGGCCGAGCCATTCGTCGATCTCCTGCTGGGGCGCGCCGGCCATGAAGATCGCGCCGAAGGGAGGGATGAGCGGCTGGCGATGACCGAGCGGTGCCGGCTCGGCGAGGTCGCCGTCATTGGCAGCTAGCACCTGAACTGAATCGCAGCCGATACGCGCGACCACGCTGCAGTTGACCTCGAACTCCGCGCTGAGCTGTTCGACCTCTGAGCGAATCACCTCGGCTAGTTGCGCGGCCTGAATGAGGTCGGGGCTCGGCGCCGCCACGAACGAGCCGAGGGAGAAGCGGCCATAGCCGCCCTGGAAGAAGAGCAGCGGCAGCGTGGCGCGTTGCACGGAGAATTCCTGCACACGGCCGAGAACGATGAAGTGGTCCCCCGCCTCACGGATGTCGTCGAAGGTGCACTCGATCCAGGAGACGGCGTCGGCGAGCACTGGCGAACCCCATGGCCCAGGGTGCCAGTCGACATCGTCGAACTTGTCCTCGCCGCCGGTCGCGAGCGTGCGGCAGAGCGGCTCCTGATCGGAAGCCAACACGTTCACGCAGAACGCGCCAGCGGTGCGGAGCCGCGCGAAGCTCTTCGACGACCTCATCGGAAAGAAGGCAATGAGGGGCGGATCGAGGGAGACCGACGAGAAGGTACCGACGACCATTCCTGCCGGCCTTCCGTCTTCGAGGGTCGCCGTCACGACGGCTACGCCGGTGGGATAGTTTCCCAACGTCTCTCGGAACAGGACTGGGTCAATGTCGGCAGACATGCAACCTCTCTTCACTCAGGCGTGAGCGACGGTCGCGCTGACCGACCCGTGAATACAATCAGCCATCGCTAAAGATGTCAACGGTTGTGATGGAATTCGAGCGGCGACCGCCGCTTGACACCTGCGATATGGCAGAGCACAATCAAACCCTACGAACGGTTTGTGCCTTTTGCGTCGCCGACGCACCAGCCCTTCGACGCTCTCAAAGACGAGGAACACCCCATGGTCGACACCGACAAAGCCGAAATCATCGAGATCATGAACATGTACGCGTTCGCACTTGACACGCACCAGTGGGATCTGTTCGACCGGGTCTTCACCGACGACGTGGTCGCCGTGTTCGGCCCGGCTGGCGCAGGCTGGCACGGCCTCGACGTGTTCAAAGCTTCTTTCGCCGAATTCCACGACCGTCTCGACAGCCACCAGCACACCATGATGGGTCACCTCGTCGAGGTCGACGGCGACACCGCTCACGCCTTCAGCTACGGCAACTGGCTCCTTGTCCGAAACGATGCCGAGGGCGGCCCCACCTGGACGGGAACGGGATGGTACGACGATGAAGTCGTGCGGACGGCGGCGGGTTGGCGCATCAAACACCGCGTGTGCCGTCTGCAGGGCTGGAGCGGCAACCCGTCGGTGCCCGAACCTCACAACGAGCACAATCCCGACATGAACGTGAAAGTACTGCACGAGTTCGCCGCCGCAGGCGACATCGGCTTCCTCAACGCACTTGCGGTGAAGAAGTAGCGGTGAAGGCTGATGTTCTGATCGCCGGAGCAGGTCCGGTGGGTCTGTTGACCGCGATCCTTCTCGGACGTGACGGCCATCGCGTCACGGTGATCGAACGGTGGCCGGCGCGGTACCCCCTGCCACGGGCCTGCACCATCGATCACGAGGCTCTGCGAATCCTGCAGTCTGCCGGAGTGATGGCCGAACATGCAGACCTGTTCGAGCCCTCCCGAGGCGAACGAGGGGGCTACCAGATCCGCAACGGTGAAGGCGCGCTACTTCGCGCGATCGACTGGAACCGCGCCGCCGAGTCGGGTTGGGCGAACACCAACGGGTTCTACCAGCCCGACCTCGAAGCCGTGCTCGAGTCGATGGCTGCCGACATCCCCACCGTCGATGTGCGCCGGGGCTGGTCTGTGGCCGCGGTGACACAGGATGCCGCGACCGTCAGTCTGACGGTCTGCCGAACGGGTGACGAAGCCGAGCAGGAGACCCTCGTCGGCAGCTGGCTGATCGGCGCCGACGGCGCGAACAGCGCTGTGCGGGATCTCGTCGGCATCGAGAGCGTCGACTCTGGATTCGAGGCGGACTGGCTGGTCGTCGACTATGAGCCCCTCGACGACCGGGAGTGGGAGGCGTTCGTCACCCAGTACTGCGACCCCCGACAGCCGGCGACGGCGGTCAACAGCGGTCCCGGGCGCCGAAGGTTCGAGTTCATGCGCCGTGCGGATGTCACAGCGCTCGAGCTCGCTCGCCCCGACACCGCCTGGGCCCTCATGGCGCCCTGGAACGTCACGCCCGAGAACGCCCGTCTGGAGCGGCACGCCGTCTACACCTTTCGCGGCACGCGGGTCACCGAATGGCGGCGCGGTCGCGTCCTCCTGGCCGGCGATTCTGCCCATCTGATGCCTCCCTTTCTCGGCCAGGGGCTCTGTTCGGGACTCCGCGACGCGAGTTCGCTGGCCTGGCGGCTCTCGCTCATTGAATCGGGTGCTGCCGGGTCGGAGATCCTCGACACGTACGGCTCCGAACGGAGTGCACACGTGCGGGAGATCATCGACGCCGCCGTCGCCATCGGCCAGACGGTCTGCGAGCTCGATCCTCTGAAAGCAGCCAAACGTGATGCCAGGATGCTGGCAGAGCTGAGCGACCCCGACGCGGTGACGGTCGATCCCCCTCAACCCCGGCTCGGCGAACCATCCATGACCCGACACGGCGATGTCTGGGCTGGGCGGCTCTCCGTCCAGGCCCGTGTCGAGGTCAACGGCCGCGCGGCACTGTTCGACGACATCCGCGGGGGGCGGTGGCAGCTCATCACCTCGGAAGCCGATCCGGAGGCCCTGCTGTCGCCCGAGCTGTCGGAGTGGTTCACCGGTATCGGGGGCACCATCACCTCCGTCTCTGCCGGAGAGCCCGTGCGTGACATCGACGGCCGCTATCGATCCTGGTTCGAGAACCACGGATGCACGGCGGTGCTGTCCCGACCCGACTTCTACATCTACGGTACCGGCATGGCCGCGGATGTCGCCCCGCTGCTCACCTCGCTTCGAGAGAGGTTGCACAGCTCATTCATACCCACACAGGAAGGTGCACGATCATGACGATGCGTGTGACGAGAATCGACGACGCCGAGCCTTTCGACCCGGTCGGCCACCACGGGGTGGGACCGGTGCGCCTGCAGGGCGGCGAGTCCACACCAACGACTGATTTCACCGTTGTGCTGTCGCACTACCTGCCCGGCGGCACGGCCGAACTCGCACCCCAGGTCTCTGAAACGGTGTATGTTGTGCTCTCCGGCGAGCTGGTGATGACCAGCGATGGCGACGAGCAGGCGCTGGGCCCGTTCGACTCGGTGCACTTCACCGTGGGAACCTTGCGCACGGTGGAAAACCGGACTCATCTCCCGGCCAGCATGCTCGTCATCCGGGCGGTGGACTGATGCGCGTCGTCGGGGCCCGAACGAGCGACGGAAGCGTGTTCGTCGGGGAACTCAGCGAGGACGGCGGCCGGGTGACCGTGTTCGCCGACAGGGACACGTTCTGGGCGTCACCCGCCGCACATCTGGAGGCGGGGCCGGGCGGGCCGACCCTTCAGTTGTCGGCGGTCACGATCGTGCCGCCCGTGGTGAACAACGCCCGCGTGCTCTGCATCGGTCTCAACTATCTCGATCACGTGAAGGAGGGGTCGTTCAAGGACGAGTCGCTTCCCGAGGTGCCCACCCTTTTCGCCCGGTGGCCGCAATCTCTCTCCAGTGACGGCGCCGAGGTGCCGGTCCCGTCGGGCGAGGACGGTTTGGATTGGGAGGGCGAGGTGGTCGCGTGGGTCGGATCCCGGCTGGTCGACGCTACTCCGGAGGAGGCTCTTGCTGCCGTCGTCGGCTACTCGACGTTCAACGACATCACCTCGAGGCGGGCGCAGAAGCAGACCTCGCAGTGGATCATGGGCAAGAACGGCGACAGTTCCGGGCCGCTCGGGCCGATGGTGCCGGCAGCCGAGGTCGGTGATCTCCGAGACGGGCTGCAGGTGCAGACGCGCGTCAACGGTGAGGTCGTGCAACACGGAAGCACCGCCCAGATGATCTATGGGGTCGGCGAGACGCTGGCGCACATCTCGCGAAGCTTCACCCTGAACCCCGGCGACCTTCTCGCCACCGGCACGCCGTCGGGCGTCGGCTACTCGCGTACTCCCCCGTGGCTGCTGCAGCCGGGCGACGTCGTCGAGGTCGAGATCGAGAGACTCGGGGTGCTGACCAGCCACATTGTCGATAACGGCCACCGTCTGAAAACAGACCACGCGTGATCCTCGTTACGGCGAACGGAGACCAGGGCTCGGCCCGTGCCGCCGGTGTGGCAGGGCGCCCGGTTACTCCGTGATGAGGAGTCCGGCGTGCTTCGCCACAGCCTTGCGGGTTCGCGAAACATCACCGTCGATGATCGCCGCGACGAGTTCCGCGTGGGTCTCGACGCGCACGTGGAGCCACTCGTCTGCGGACTCCGGGGCGTCATCGTGCATTGCCGCAACCGCGTGCTCCCGCACGAACCGAGTCATGGAGAGGTAGAGCGCCGAGGCCGTCTGGTTCGGGGAGATGAGGGAAATACGTTCATGCAGATCCCAGTTGGCGAGCAGGAACGGCGTCGTGCCCTTCGCCGCGGCCGTGTTCAGCCTGGCCAGCAGTCTCTTCATGTCGGCGATGTCGGCGGATGTACGGTGCTTGGCCGCGTCGGCGTCGATCAACACCTCGAGTGCCTCCCGCACGGCGACCGCCTCAGCGACGGAGGCAGGAGCGTCAGTGACCGCGAGCAGCGTGTGCCGGATGCGGACCATCGGGCCGGCAGCGGTCGCGAAGAGGCCTCCGCCGCGCCCCGGGCGGATCTCTGCGAGCCCCCGGTCGGCGAGCAGACGGATCGCTTCTGCAACGGTGGAACGCGCGAAGCCCGAGCGCGCCCTCAGAGAATCGATCGTGCCGATCAGTTCGCCGGGTTTGAACTCACGGTCGAGGATCTGCTGCTCGATCTCGCTCGCCAGCACGTTTGCACGCGTTACGCCCACGAACGAATTCATGGGCCCACTCTAGCAAGAACCGTCACAACCGTTGCCCGGTTTGACGCGATCACCACGACCAGTCGTTGGCCCGGAGCTCCATGCCGGCACTCGACGTCGTGCGCGTCGACAGATGCGAGCCGTGCTCGGCAAGGTGAGCCTGGTGAGCCTCCAGCGAGTCGTGGGCGAAGTCGTGCTCGAAGTCGCGGATCACCGAATGGATGTGATTGCCGTTGTCGACCGCATTCACGAGTTCGATCAGCAGCGACCGCGTCTGTACCCGGAAGTAGTGCGGCGTGCCGCGAACGAAACCGCCAGCCCAGGCGAAGCGGATGCCCGTGGGGCCGTCAGCGGCGAGCTGTGAGCGGTATTCTGCGGCGGCCGCTGCAGGCAGACGCGCGAGGAACGTCTCGACCAGGCGGTCGAGCGTGGCCCGCTGGGACTCGTCGAGCTCATCTCCCGCGATGCCGGAGGGCTCAGCGCGCACGAGGGCCAGCGCCTTCCTGTCGTCGGTCGTGATCTGATACTGCGGCATGCCGAGGTCGTAGTGGTCGGGATATTCGAGGGCCCCGATGTGAGACACCTGGCGCGAGACGAAATCGGCGGGAGCGACATCGTGGATCACAGCCGAGATGCGCTGCTGGTCATCCAGTGACTCGATGAGCGCGAAGCCGAGACCCTCGTCGTCGGCGAGAGGGTTGAGCACCCCGGCGCCGATGACCGGCTGTTGGCCGAGTGCGCTGGGGGTGGTCGAGATCCAGCGCTGGTTGACGATGGTGACATTGAGGCACACGTGGTGGCCGAGGAAGCGCAACGACCAGGTGTCTTCGAACCCCGGCCTGCCGAAGATGCTCAGGAAGTACGAGTCGGAGGTACGCCAGAGCGGCGCCCCGACTCCGAGAAAGTCAGCCTCGATCTTGCGGAGCACGTGCTCGAGCTGCATGATCGCGAGGATTTTCGTGTAGACCTCGTGCGACACGACGAGCCGGACGAGGTCGAGCACGACCACCTTCTGGTGACGATCGAGAGTGTGCAGCGAGACACCGATGCGGTCGGGTTTGGGGATGATGTCCCAGTCGAGCCGCCGTGGGTCGTCGAAGTCGAAGACGGCCGCCGCTCGCTGGTCGGCGGAGAACGTGTCGAGCAGGCCGATGACGCCGACCAGGAGCTTCTGGATGGTCTGTGCGTCTTCGTACGGGGGATTCGTCACTGAATGTCCTTTGTCTGACGTAAAAGGCTCTAACCATTATGGCCTTTGCTGCCCCGAGAAGTAAATCATCGCGTGATGATAAAAGATCTTGACACTGAACTACCGCGGTGCGCATAATCGAAAACATCGCAACCATTGCGAATGTTGAGCGAAGGAGCTCTCGTGACCGCTGTTCCAGCTGCGATCATCGACCGGCCAGGCGCCGAACCGCGGACGGGATCGATCGACCTGCCGCAGCGTGAACCGGGCCTGACGTTGCTGGCCGTGTTGGCAGCACCTCTCAACCCTCTCGACCTCCTGATCGCCTCCGGCGGTTTCCACTCAGCCCGCCACGAAGAGCCGTACGTGCCGGGCAGCGAATGCGTGGGCACTGTGCTGGAATCCGACTCGCACCCTGTCGGCACGACTGTCTATGCCGAGCTGCACGTCTCCCCTGCGGCGCCCGGCGCCTTCGCAACCCACGTGCTCGTCGCCGATCACCTCATTACCATCCTTCCTGCGGGTATTGATCCTGTGCGAGCTGCGGCAGTCGGGAATTCGGGGATCGCCGCGTATCTGCCCCTCATCGAAACCGTCGCCCTCCGTGCCGGAGAGACGGTGCTCGTGCTGGGCGCAACAGGTGCTGTCGGCCAACTGGCTGTGCAGGTCGCCCACCGGCTCGGTGCCGGGCGAGTGGTCGGCGTGGCGCGAGACCGTGAGGCGCTCGAACGATTGCTGACGATCGGCGCAGATGCCGTGGTCGAGTTGCGCGCGAACGAAGAGGCAGAGCAACTGGCGGAGCGCATCCGCGCCGTATCCGGCCCGGTCGACGTCGTCTTCGACGGCATCTACGGACTGCCGCTCGAGGCAGCACTCCACGTCGCTGCGCCTCGGGCGCGCCTCGTGAACGTCGGCAACCTGGCCGGCCCGACCGCCGAAGTGCCGGCCGGCCTGCTTCGCGGAAAGCAGCTCACACTCTCCGGCTTCGCCGGAATCAATGTTCCTCCAGCAGAGAAGCAGGCAGCTCTCGCCTGGCTCTGGAAAGCGGTCAGCGCCGGCGAACTCGACCTGGCGATCACGACCGTCACGCTCGAAGACCTTCCGCGCGCCTGGCGAGCCCAGGCCGCATCTCCGCACGCGAAGTACATCGTCGTGCCGAATCAGACCGACGAAAGTGAGAACCGATGACCCTGCCACCGACTGAAGGCCCCGTGTCGACCGGACTGTTCACTGGCCCGACAGTCGGCGTCGCCTATGCAACACCCACCCTCACCGGGCGCACGAACGAACGTGGCGAGTTCGAGTACCGAGCGGGAGAATCGGTGGTCTTCTCGATCGGCGGACTCGTTCTGGGCTCCGCCGAGGGCGCACCCCGCGTGAACCTCGCCCAGCTCGTCGACCGCAACGACGGAAAGCTCGACCGACTGCACGACCCGATGGTCACGAACCTCGCCCGTTTCGTGCAGACCCTCGACCGCGACGGTGACTACGAGAACGGTGTGACCATCGCTCCGGCGGTTCACAACCTGATCGGCCCGACCGTGCTGAACCTCAACCAGGCGGCCACTGATGCCGAAGACGTGACCGAAGCCTCGGCCGGCGCCACGAGCCCGGGTACCGCAGCCATGGTCGCGTTCTCGACCGACCAGACGATCACGTTCGCCACCGACCCCACGGTGCGCGCGCTCCTCGCCACGCTCAACAACGCGCCGGGTGTGTTCACGGCGAACACGCCGCGGGGACTCCGCAACGCGGCGGCGGCCCGCAATGAGCTGCGGCGCAACATCCGGGGCATCATCAAGCTGACCGACGTGCGCATGCCCACGCGCGACGGCTCATATGTCTGCGCCGACATCTTTTTGCCCGACGACGGCCGGCAACATCCGGTGATCATGAACCAGGGCTTCTACGGCAAGAGCTTCGACCACGGCACGATCGGCAGCCCCGAACAGGCCGAGGCCAAGGAGGAGCTGGAAGACCGGTACTTCACCGGCAACCCCGACGGCCTCCAGTACGAGAATCACGAGAGCGTCGACTCCGCCGTATGGGTACCGAAGGGATACGTGTGCATCCGCGTCGACGCGCGCGGTGTCGGAAACAGCCCAGGACTCCAGGCGCCGTTCAGCAGACAACAGGCGGAGGACTACTACGACGCCATCGAATGGGCGGGCACCCAGCCCTGGTCGAACGGCAATGTGGGCCTCTGGGGCATGTCCTACCTCGCGATCACCCAGCACACCGTCGCGAGCCTGCAGCCGCCACACCTGAAGGCAATGGTCGCACTCGGCACCGACTCCGACCTCTACAACGAGGCGCTCTACGGAGGTGGGCTCTACGGCGAAGGCTTCTGGACCTGGTGGCGGGCAGCGATGACGGGCCACAACTTCCACGGCGAGCGCGCCGAGACCGACTGGCTCGATCGAATGCTCGCCACGCCGTTCGACGACCCCGAGGCGTACGGCGAACACGGCGCGATCTTCATGAAGCCCGATATGTCGAAGGTCACGACGCCGGTGTGGATCGTCGGCCCGCAGACCGGTGTGGTCATCCACCAGCTCGGCAGCAGTGAGACCTTCATCCGGTCGACGGGTGTCGAACAGAAGAGGTTCGACTTCGTCGACGCCTGGTTCCCACACAGTTACAAGCACTCCACCATCGACGACCACGAGCGCTTCTTCGACCACTTCCTGAAGGGCGAAGACAACGGCGTGATGGCGGGCCCGCCCGTGCGGGTGCAGGTGCGCACCGGCAACGGCGGGCACCACGTCCTCGAGGAGAACGAGTGGCCCATCGCCCGCACCACCTACGAGCGCTGGTACCTCGACGCGACGGCCTCCGAATGGTCGGGAGACAGTCACGGCAGGGAGCTGCTGAGTGTCCGGCCAGCAGCCCCGACCGAGGGAGCGTCGGCGTCCTACTCCGCCGAACTCGATCGCGGGCATCCCATCCCCGCGCCGACGGGATACGTGGGCGGAACGCCGCGCTGGTCGACGGGTGTCTCGTTCGTCAGCGAACCTGTCGAGGAGGACATGCTGCTCGCCGGGTACATGAAGGCCGGGCTCTGGGTGTCAGCGACGACCTCTGACCTCGACCTGTACGTATCCCTCCGGATCATCGACGAGAACGGCCGCGAGATTCGCTACGAATCGCTCGTTCCGCCCATCGATCCGGCGAACATCCACCCGGTGGGCCACGGCCTGCTCAAGGTATCGCACCGCACGCTCGACGAGAGGCGCTCGACCGACCACTGGCCGGTTCCGTCTCATGCCGAGGCCGACCATCGGCCGCTCCAGCCCGGAGAGGTCGTCTACGCCGAGGTGGGCCTGTACCCCTCGACCGCGCTGATCCGCCGCGGGTCGCGACTGCAGGTGGATGTTCAGCCCTACTCCCCCGCCGGCATCCCCTCACGGGCTTACGACGAGAGCTACCACGCCGGAGCAACGAACACGATCCACACCGGAGCCGAACATCCCAGCTTCATTCAGCTGCCCATAGTGCCGGCGGACACCGCATCCGCCAGCCACGCAGCATCCACAGACCTCGCAGCAGACAAGGAACAGTGACCATGGCCGCCACACTCGACAAGATAGAACGCCTGACCGAGATCCTCGGAAAGCTCCGCGCGCTGGGCCCGACCCTGCGTGAGCGAGCACTCGAAGCCGAGCGCGCCGGGCGACTCTCCGACGAGACCATCGCCGACCTCGCCTCCACCGGGGCATTCGATATCGCGAGCCCCCGCGAGTTCGGCGGCGAGGAACTGTCGGTGAGGCAACAGCTCGACGTGATCGTTGAGGCCTCGAAGTGGGACGGCTCCGTCGGCTGGGTCGTCTGGGCGGGAGCTTCCACCGACTGGATCCCTGCCGGTTCAGGCCCGCGCGTTGTCGAAGAGGTTTACGGGCCGGAGTGGGCGGGCCCGCGAGTCGCCGGATCGAGCCACTTCCCCGCCAGCCGAGGCCGAGCGAAGCGAGTCGACGGCGGCTGGATCCTCTCAGGCGGACCCTGGACATTCGCGACCGCCTCGCTGTGGGCCCCCTACACGAACCTCGGATGCATCGCCGAAGACGACCACGGCGGAACATATCTGGTTGCCGCGCAGGTTCCCCGCAGCGAGCTGGTCTTCCTCGATGACTGGCACGTCGCCGGCATGCGCGGTACCGGCAGCATCTCCGTGAATCTGCGAAGCGATGAGCTGTTCGTGCCCGAGTACCGCGGGGTCGACTTCCGCCGGATCACCTCCGGCGCCATCGAGAGCGGTCTGGCCGGCTCCCTCTGGAAGGCGCCGGCTCTCGGCTGGTCTTTCAGCCTGATGGCGGGCATGTCGATCGGCATCGCACAGGGCGCGCTCGAACGTTTCCTCGAGCGATCGGCGGGCCGAAGCATCCGGGGCACCTCGTACAAGAACCAGCTCGAGGCGCCGCTCACGCACCTCATGCTTGCCGAGGTGCATTCAAAGATCCAGTCCGCGACCCTGATGATGCGCGCCAACGCCGACGAGACCGACCGGCTCGGCGAGCTGGCCGCCGCCGGAACGCCGGCTGACGCGGACGACATGCAGCGGTTCAGCGCCCGCGTGCTGATGGAGACTGCCTACGCCGCCAAGTGGTGCGCCGAAGCGATCGAGCTCCTGCAGCGCAACTCCGGGGCGACCGCGATCATGGACTTCGAGCCCATCCAGCGGTCGTGGCGCGATGCCCGCGTCATCACCCTGCACGGGGCACTTAACCTGGAGGCCCTCTCCGAGAACTTCGGGCGACTGATGGCGGGCATTCAGCCCCACCAGTTCGCCGGAATCACGACGCTCGACCGCTTCGCTCCCGCGCCCGCCAGTCGTTGATGAATTAAATCAACGTACGTTGATTTAATTCATCTTCAGACGTACGCTCGGAGACAACACACAGCACTGGCCTCACGGCCCGTAGAAAGAAGGAGCTCACGATGAGTGAAGACATGAAGATCTACCTGCCGTCCAGCCCGCTGCCGGCACCTCGCACCGGAGTCCTGACAGCCTTCGATCCCGGCACCCGCACCCTCGAGGCCGGCTTCCAGGTCGCCCCGCCGTTCAAGCCGATCCCCGTCGATATCGTCTTCGAGAAGGATGTCGCAATCGCTCTTCGCGACGGAGTGACGGTCCACGCGGACATCTTCCGGCCCGTCGGCCCGGAGAAGGTGCCCGTCATCGTCGCCTACAGCCCCTACGGCAAAGCGCAGGGCACCTCACCGAGCGTGATGGGCGTCTTCGGTCTGGTCGGGCTCTCGAACTCAATCGTCTCCGGGCTCGAAAAGTTCGAAGGACCCGATCCCGCGTTCTGGGTGGAGCAGGGCTACGCCATCTGCAACCCCGACATCCGCGGCGTCGTCGACTCCGACGGCGACTCCGTACTCTGGGACCGACAGGATGGCCGCGACGCCTACGACATCATCGAATGGCTTGCCGAACAGGAATGGTGCACAGGCAAGGTCGGCATGAGCGGCACCTCCTATCTGGCGGCCACGCAGTGGTTCACCGGTGCCGAGCAGCCCCCGCACCTCGCGGCCATCAATCCGTGGGAAGGGGTCAGCGACGTCTACCGCGACCTCGTCATGCGCGGCGGAATGCCCGACATCGGGTTCGGCCAGCAGCTCCAGAACGGCAGCTTCTTCGGCAGGAACCGCAGAGAGAACATCGTGGCGGAGGTCGAACAGTATCCGCTCATCAACGACCTCTGGGCCAACAAGATTCCCGACTTCGAACGCATCACAGTGCCCGCCTATGTCGTGGCGAGCTACTCGAACACCCTGCATACAGCTGGCACCTTCCGCGCCTGGCGCCGCATGGCGTCAGAGCAGAAGTGGCTGCGCGTGCACAACAGCCAGGAGTGGCCCGACTACTACGACGAAGACAACCAAGCGGAGCTTCTGCAATTCTTCGACCGCTACCTGAAAGACGAACAGAACGACTGGGACAAGACCCCCCGAGTGCGTTATTCGCTGCTCGACCTGGAAGGCGGCGACCGGGTGGCCATCGCGGCCGACCAGTTCCCGCCCGCTGAGGCGCACTCGACGAAGTACTACCTGAATGGTCGCACCCGCACCTTGGACACGGCCGCGCCCACCGACGACGTTCCGACCGCATACGCCGCCGCCTCGAACCCCAATGCTGTCTCATTCCTCACCAGCTTCGATGTGGAAACCGTGCTGGTGGGCTATCCCAAGGCTCACCTCTTCGTGGAGGCCCGGGATGCAGACGACATGGATCTGTTCGTGCTCATCCAAAAACTGGATGCCCACGGTACCCCGCTCGAAGCATTCACGACGCCCAACCGGAGTGCGATCATCCATGACCTGACCGACTACGGCGCAACCATCCTGAAATACAAGGGTTCGGATGGGCGGCTACGGGTTTCCGCGCGCAACCTCGACAGTGCGCTCAGCACCGAGGAGGTTCCGGCCCACACGTTCGACGTCGTCGAGAAGCTCGCACCGGGCCAGATCGTCGACATCGAGATCGACCTGCTCCCGCTCGGGCTCGTCTTCTACCCGGGAGAGCAACTTCGGTTCGTGATCAGCGCCCGCAACCTGCTCGGCACGATGATGCCTGGAATCCAGGAGTTCGTGCCTGCAAACAGTGGGCAGCACGTCATCCACACCGGAGGCGAGCACGCCTCCTACCTTCAGCTGCCGGTGCAGACGCGCTGAGCACACTCCCGCAACGGCGTGCTCGACATTCTCCTGGGCTACATGACGACACCGAGCTGAGCGCTGTGCGCTCCAGCCGAGAGAATGGCCTGGATTGCGGGGGCGATGTATCCCACCAGCGAGTCCCGGTCCTGCCTGACGAGTGCGTCCAAGCCGACCAACCGTCGCCCCACGACGACACCGACGAGCATCGATGATGCGATCTCGATCCGGGTTTTCATGTCGGCGTCGTGCTGCAGCCGCGGACCAAGGTCGACGAGCACCCTCTCCTGAATGAGGTCCCTGAGCTGAGTGGCCGCCTGTTCGCTTCCGATAGCGGCGCGGAGGAGGGCCTGCAGCGGCTCGGACTCTCCTGGATCCCCATCCCACACCTCGAAGAAGGCGCGCGTGACCCGCTCACCCAGAGAGGCTTCGGGACCGTCGAACGCTTCGGCGATCCGGGAAATGGTGTTTGGTCCCGACGCGATGACGGCGGCGAAGAGTTCGTTCTTCGAGCCGAAGTACTGCATCACCAGGGAGGCGTCGACCCCCGCGTCACCTGCGATACCCCTGATCGTCGAACCCGAAAAGCCGTCTTTCGCAAAGCGGGCACGAGCCGCGAGCAGGATGGCTTCGCGAGATGCACGGGAACCCAACCGAGGCCCCGTACTGAGACCTCTGGCAGAAGGAGCCTGATCAATCGACATATTCGAAGTCTAGGTAAGAAAGTTCTCAACAACTGTTGAGAACTAAACTTTGCGGTCGTACGCTGGGCCTCACGCTCCCGATCTCTGAACAAAGAGGAATGCAAAATGGCACAACGAAGTGCACGTCTCATCCGTATCACCATGCCGAAGGCCGGCCAGAAATGAAGACGCTGGAGGAATTGAGCGCACGCGCAGAGATCCACGACGTTCTGCTGCGGTACTGCCGCGGCCTCGACCGGGTCGACATGGATCTGGTTCGAAGCGCTTTCTGGCCTGATGCGTGGGTGCAATTCCCTCAAAGCCTGCACCGCGGCTCCGTCGACGGGTTCGTCACCTTCCTCTCAGGCGAGATGCCGCGATTCGTTCGCACAATGCACCTGCTGGGCAACAGCCTGGTCGAGTTCGACGGGCCCACCATCGCTCACGTCGAGACGTACCTGAACGCCGACCACCAGGGTACCGAGGTCCACCAGTGGGCAAATGAGAACGTCAAACTGTGGGCTCGATACCTCGACCGGTTCGAACAGCGCGACGGAGTCTGGCTCATCGCCAAGCGCGCCCTCGCAACCGGGTGGATGTTCCGGTACCCCAAGGAGGGATGGTTCGACGATCATCCCGATGCTTCGGCAAGCGGGAGGGACGGGAACGACCCGGCCGTAGAGCGCATCGCAGGCTTCGAAGGAACCCCCGTTTCACGAAAGGAATGGCCATGATCACCACGACCGCCCTGCCGCAGGCAGCGGAGATCATCGCTCGGGTCGTCGAATTGCAGCCCTGGCTGCGCGACCAGCAGGCGATTGCCGAGCAGCAACGCCGAATCCCGCAAGAGACGATCGAGCGTCTGAGCGAGGCTGGTGTTTTCAGCCTCTCGAAACCAAAACGCTACGGCGGAGCCGACTTCACCACCCGCGAAATGCTCGACATCTATCGGGCCCTCGGTTCAGGGTGTGGAGCCACCGCGTGGGTGGTGTGGGCGACCGCTGGCGGCAATATGTGGAGCAATGCCTTCGCGGACGAGGTCGTCGCCCCTGTATACGAGACGCCGTGGGTGGGCAACCGCACGTTCGCCGTGGGAGGCACGAGCAGGCACATGTCGGGCACCGCGACGAAAGTCGACGGCGGCTGGATGGTGAAGGGCGCCTGGCCGTTCGCCACCGGAAGTGTTCACGCGTCACATGGATATCTCGCCGTCTTCTACGACGACACCGACGACTCGAAAGTCGGGATGGTGCTCATCCCCAAGGAGCAGCTGATTGCCCGAAACGACTGGGATGCAATGGGCCTCGCCGCGACCGGCAGCCAGACAATGGCGACGGATGGTGAGCTCTTCGTACCCGACGAGAGGTTCGGCTTTCCGGCAGAGCTGGCGGCTCGCACGGCAGAACTCGTATCTCAGGGGCGTGGTCCCCGGCGCGGCGGCCTGCCACGTTCGATCGTGTCGAGCACAGGAGTCGCGCTCGGAATGGCAGATCAGGCCATGGAAGTCTTTCTCGCGTCCATTGGGCGCCGGAGCGTTCCCTATTCTCCCTACACTCGGCAGGTCGATGCGCCGGTGGCCCATCACATCATCGGGCGTGCAGCGATGCAGATCCGCGCAGCGGGACGCCTCGCGGATGCCACCGTCGCCGAGTTCGATCGTCTCGACGCCGAAAACCGGGATCCGAACGCTGACGAGATTCTGCAGTTCCACACGGATGCTGCGTACATCTGGAACGAGTGCGCGACAGCGATCGAGACGCTGTTGCGTGCATCCGGTGCGTCTGCGATCAGCAAACGGATGCCCTTGCAACTGATCGCGCGTAACTGCCGCGCAGGCAGCTTGCACGCCGCCCACAACGTGGACACCTGGCTGGAGAACCTCGGCCGCTCGATGGTCGGGGTCACCGCCGGGCCCTCCTCGATGAGCGTGCTCGAGCGGCGTTCCTGATGGCCCTCACCGGAGTTCTGGCCGGGCCGATCGCGGGCCTCGCCTACAAGACCCCGACGCACTCGGGTCTGACAAGCGAACGGGGCGAGTTCGAATACGAGGCGGGCGAGCGGATGACGTTCCTCCTCGGCGAGAACGCTATCGGCTATGTGACCGCCGGCCCTCGCCTCCACCTCGCGCAGATCGTTCCACGGGTCGATGGCAATCTCGACAAATTGAAGGATTCGGGTCTCACCAACATCGCTCGTCTGATCTTCACCCTCGGGCGCACCGAGTTCCGTGACGAGGGCACGGCCATCCCGCACAAGGTGCATGACATCATCGGGGCTCGGCGCATCGACTTTCGCCATGACGCCGATTATTCGGCGACCGGACGAATCGACAAGATCCAGCACTTCACGGAAGACCCGGTCGTCATCCGACTGCTGAAAGACCTGGCCGAATCCGGTGTCTTCGGTGAAATTGAACCGCGCACTCTCTGCACCCCAGCGAATGCGCGCAACGAACTGCGCCGGAACGCCCTGGGCATCCTCCGCTTTCGAGACGTGAAAATCCCCCTGGAGAACGGATCGTACGTGCTGGCCGACGTCTTCCGCCCCTCAGAGGCCGGCAGCTACCCGGCGATCGTCAACTGCGGGCCCTACGGGAAAGCGTTCAACCATCACTCGATCGCCAACGCCGCAGACCTCGAACACCATGAACTGGAGGAAGAGCAGTACTTCTTCGGCAATTCGGGCGATCTCCAGTTCGAGAACCACGAAACCGTCAGCACGGCGGTGTGGGTGCCGGACGGCTACGCGGTCGTGAGGGTCGACATGCCGGGAGCGGGCGCAAGCCCAGGACAGCTCGCGCCCTGGGGAATCGCTGGCGCCGAAGCATTCCGAGATGCGATCGAATGGGCAGGCACCCAGCCCTGGTCAAACGGAGCTGTCGGAACCTGGGGCATGTCGTACTTGGCCATCAGCCAGCACGCAGCAGCCAGCCTCCACCCCGAGCACCTCAAGGCCATGATCGCGATCGGAACCGATGTCGACCTGTACGAAGAGGTCGCCTACAACGGCGGGGTGCTGAACGAACAGTTCTGGCCGATCTGGAGGGCCTCCGGTCTCACCCCACCCATCATCGGCGAGCCGAACATCGTCGACTTCGTACAGATCATGAAAGACAGCCCCTTTCGAGACTCGGATCCCGACGCGATCTTCGGCCCGCGCGCCCGGGTGTTCATGAGTCCCGACCTCAGCGACGTGACCGTGCCACTCTGGGCCGTCGCCTCTACGACTCACCTTTCGAACCTCCACCAGCTCGGCGGGAACTCTGCCTACTCAGACACACCGACACCTCATAAGAAGCTCGACCTCTGGGAGGACTGGTTCCAGCGCGCCTACTCGGCGGAAGCTGTCTCCCAGCACAAAGCGTTCTTCGACTACTGGCTCAAGGGAATCGAGAACGGCATCATGGACACCCCGCCGATCCGGCTCGAGATTCGAACCGGGGATGGCACCTCCTACCTTCAGGAAGAGAACGAATGGCCGATCGCGCGCACGGAGTACCCGAAGTGGTACTTCGACGCGCGACCCTCTGACTGGATTGGCTTCGGGATGCGGCCGGACTTTCTGCGCCTCAGTACCACGGTGCCGGGCGAGTCAGCTCAGGCGAGCTATTCTGCACAAATTCAGCTCGCACCCTGGGCCCCCATCGGAAGCCCGCGAATCGATCCCGCATCGGTCGAATCTGATCCCCACGTCACAGGTGTCTCCTTTATCAGCGACCCTCTCGCCCACGATGCGGTCATCGCTGGTTTCGGAAAAGTGCACCTGTGGGTCGAGTCGACGAGTGAAGACATCGACCTGTTCGTGTCCATTCGTGTGATCGACCATGAAGACCGTGAAGTCGACTTCGCCGGATTTACGACGTTCGGTTTTCCGTTCCGAATCGCCCCCCTCACCAAAGGCTGGCTCAAAGTCTCTCACCGCGCACTCGACAAAGACCGGTCGACAGAGATCCAGCCGAGACACACGCACCTGAAAGCGGACTACGCACCCCTCCAGAATGGAGAAATCGTACCGGTTGAGGTCGCCCTCGTTCCGAACGTCGGAAAAATCCTGAAAGGTCAACGCATCCGCGTAGACATCCAGCCCCACGATGGCGTAGCACACGGTTTGACCCACGAGTACAACCCGAGCTATCACGACGGAGCGACCAACAGAATCCACACCGGCCCCGATCACCCCGGTTACATCCAACTGCCCATCATCCCGACCTGACCCAGCGCCGTCGCAGCGCTGGCAATCGCCAGATGACCGGGACGGTTCACGGCGCGTGCGGCCGGCGTGGTGATCAACGTCTTGCGTGCACGTTCCTAAACCCATCCGTCTTCGCGCCAAGGCCGAGCCGGGAGGAGAAAGGATAGGGCGTCTGCCAAGCGTGAGCGGTATTCATCTCGCGTCACGGCCTGGTGTTTGATGCCGATCGACAGGCTGATCAGCGTCCGTGCCGCCGTGGATGCCGACCCTGACAGGGTGGTTCTCTCGAGAGCAGCGGTGAGAAGTGCCTCGAATCGAGCCGGGCCGCCGAGAGCGACGGGCCCGAGAAGGTCCGGGTTGTCAGCTATCAGTGCCGCCGTGTCGTTGATGGGACCGATATAGCGCCCGGCCCAGGCGTCGAATGCGGTGGCGATGCACTCCTGCACGGGCCGACCGGGATCCGTGAACGCTTTCTCGGCCGCGGACAGGTCGAGCTCGACGCCGCGTTCGGCGGCCTCGCGGAAGAGGCCGCTCTTGGATGTGAAGAGGAAATACAGGCCTGGGCGCGAGATCTGGGCCTCCTGCGCGATGTCGTCCATCGACGTCTTCCGATACCCGAAACGAGAGAAGGTGCGCAGGGCCGCGTCGAGGACGTCGGATCGTCGCTCTAGATCACCGGGGAATGCATCAGCCATGAGGCAACCATACCAACTAGACACAAACAGATTAATGTGTATAGTCCAATCATGACCTCTTCCGCATTGATCACGACGCCGTTCACAGCCTCCTCCACTACCGACGAAGTCCTCCGCGGCGTCGATTTGACGGGGGTTCGCGCCGTGGTCACGGGGGCGTCTTCCGGGCTCGGCATTGAAACAACCCGCGCGTTGACGGCGGCCGGGGCCGAGGTGTTCATGGCCGTTCGCAATACAGCGGCCGGAGGCGCAGTCGCATCAGACATTGCGTCGTCGACGGGCCGTCCGGCGCCGCAGGTGCGTCCACTCAATCTCGCCGACCGTGCTTCGGTCGCCCGGTTCGTCGCCGCGTGGGAGCATCCATTGCATCTGTTGATCAACAATGCCGGGGTGGTGACGGGCGGCCTGGAACGGACGACGGAGGGGTGGGAACTCCAGTTCACGACGAACCATCTCGGTCACTTCGCCCTTGCCGAAGGCCTCCACTCGGCGTTGCGCGACGGCGCCGCAGAGAGAAGTGGCGCCCGGATCGTGGTGGTGAGCTCTACCGCGCACATGCGCAGCGGCGTGGACTTCGACGACCTTCACTTCCTGCGCCGCGCTTATGACCCCCAGATCGCATACGCGCAGTCGAAGACCGCGAACTCCCTGTTCGCGGTCGAGGCCACGCGCCTCTGGGCGCCAGACGGCATCGTGGCCAACAGCGTCAACCCGGGCGGCGTCGCCACCGGGCTGCAACGCAGCTTCACTCCCGAGCAGAAAGCGTCTCTGGACGCTGCGGAGGCGGCCGGTGTCTTCGCCTACAAGACCATAGAGCAAGGAGCCGCATCGACACTGGTCGCTGCCGTGCGACCCGAGTTCGCTCACACCGGAGGCCACTACCTCGACGACGGGCAAGAGGCCTATACCGTCCCCAACGACACCAGCCTGGGCGACCACCCCCACGGCGTCAAAGAATGGGCCCTCGACCTGGCACTGGCCGAGCAGCTCTGGGCAGTCAGCACGGAACTCGTCCACTCCTAATGGAAGGGGAACTGGTCGCCCGGCTCTCGCCCTGCTGCCACCACACGAACGTCCCCAAGGAATGCAACACGGACCTCTTCTGTACCTGCGTGCCTCGTAAACCTAAAGGTTTGTGGGATGTCTCATTGTGTCGGCTCCCTTTTGAGATCCGTGTCGCAAGACCCATGATTGCAATGCTTGGCGCCGGCCAGCATCAACGCGCTTGGAGGTTTATAAGACACTCGGGCGAGGTCCTGGCGGGCGTTTAGCTTTGAGTGGTGACGATTGATTACCAGACGGGGTAACCGCATCTATCGACTTTTTCCTGCGGGTTGGTTGTCGTTGTCAGCGCTACCGAGAGGTTTGGGCCAAGTAGCTTCGTTGCTCGTAGTGGTGCAACTTAAGGTGTGACTTCTACGCTCTGTAGACTGGCGCTGGCATAGACGGTGAGGGGCATGGGATGAGCGACAGAGCGGCGCGTGTTCTCCGCGGCGTCTCTGCCGCAGGTTTCGCCGTGTTTGTTGCCGCGTTCTCCCACGTCGCCGTCGGGGGCACCGCACCGGGGATAGCGGGTCTGGCCCTGGGTCTGGCGTTCGCCGTTCTGGTGTGCGTGGCGTTGGCTGGCCGGTCCCTGTCGGTACTGCGGCTGAGTATCGCGGTCGGGCTGTCACAGCTCGTCTTCCACCTGATCTTCAGCCTCGGCGCTCCATCCGGTGTCACCGCGGTGACCTCCGGGCATCACGACAGCATGGTGGCGTTCAGCGCAGCTTCCGGCGTGGGTGACGCCGTGATGCAGGGCTGCGACTGGATGTGGGCAGCACACACGGTCGCCGCCATTGCCACAATCTTCGCGCTGACCAAAGGCGAACGGGTCATCCGTAGCCTCTCAGCGACGGCGCGTGTGCGCCTCCGCCGCCTGGTCGCCCTGCCATTTAGTGAGCCGCTGGCCCCGCACAAAGTAACGGTCGACGCTCTCGAACTCGAACCCGACCGTGCGAAAGACGTCTGGGTGTTCCTCGGGTCGATGAGGCACCGTGGTCCGCCGGCCGGGAGGCCTGTCACCGTCTGAGCGAACGTGTCGCCCTGATGACGATGACAGGTGATGAATCTTCTCCCACACCGCTCCGCCCAAGCAGGCAGGTCTTCTCTGTCGGTTCGCGAAGCCGCGGCGTGGGCTCCCTCATTGATCACATTTCTTCGTGCGCACATCCGCAGCTTTGCGTGCACAGTCAAGGACACCTCTTTCTCATGAACAAACGAACCATCCTCCGTGTCGGCGCAGCTCTTGCCGCAGCCGGCCTCCTCTCGATCAGTGCACCGTTGGCGGCGTCCGCGCATGTCCGGGTGAACCCGGATCAGGCGGCTGCGGGCAGCTATTCCACGCTCGTGTTCAAAGTCCCTACCGAATCGGCGACCGCCTCCACCACGAAGGTGGAAGTGGATCTCCCCACAGACACCCCGTTCGGCAGCGTCTCGTACCAGCCCGTCCCCGGATGGACAGCCGAAGTCACGAACTCAACGCTCGCCACCCCTGTCGTGACCGACGACGGAACCGTCACCGAAGCACCCACCAAGGTGACGTGGACGGCTACCGGTGACGCGGCGATCAAGCCGGGCGAGTTCCAGCAGTTCACCATCTCCGCCGGCCCCATCCCGGACACCGGGAGTGTCACCCTGCCGGCACATCAGACGTACTCTGATGGCAGCGTCGTGGACTGGTCCGAGGCCACCCCCGCGTCTGGTGAAGAGCCCGAGTACCCGGCCCCCGTGCTCTACATCAGCGACACGCCCCCGGCCGATGAAACCGCGGCGGGTGCAAGCGTCAGCGCGACACCGGCGGCCGGTACCACAGCCTCGCCGTCCGGTACCGAAGCGGCAGTAATCGGGGTGGGGATCGGCGGGCTCGCCCTCGGAGCGATCGCCCTGGTTGTTTCCGTGATCGCGCTGACTCGCAGGCGCACCGACCGCGGCTGACCGATCACCCCCTGAGCGCGGGCACACGTACTGCGGGTGCCCGCGCTTCACCCCCATCCCTTTTTGCGACCTTGCCGGAAGAAGTAGCACCGTGACCTCGAGCACGAAAAACAGCACCCCTGAAACATCCGAGATCCGCGAACCGAAGCTGATGACCTTCACCCTCCCGAAGATCGGGTGGGCCGAAACCATCCTGCTCCTCTGCATTCCTGCCGCGGTTGCGCTGGCGCTCGGCGGGATGATCTTCACCGGCGCATTCCTCAACTACACCCTCATCGACCCCGGGCTGCTCGTCACCCGCGGCCTCCCCATCGCCCGGGTCATCCACGACGGCGCAGCAGCCGTCACCGTCGGTCTTCTCCTCCTGGCCACCTTCGTGCTTCCCGGGCAGAACGCCGTCCCGGGCGTCGCGTCGTACACGCAATGGACCGCCGCCCGGTGGGCGGCCCGCGCAGCAGCAGTCTGGGCGGCAGCAGGCATCGCGGTGCTCCTCTTCACCGCCGCGACAACGATTGGGGTTCCCCTCACCGACGACCGGTTCATGAAGCAGTTCCTCTTCTTCGCCACTGGCATCGAGCTCGGCCAATCCCTCCTCGTCTCCGTCACCGGAGTGCTCCTCGTTTTCATGACGCTGCTGCTGAGCAAGAGGGTCTCCGTGATTGCGTTCGCGGCCGCTGTCAGCATCCTGGCGCTGCTCCCCCTCGCGCTCTCCGGTCATGCGGCCGGATCCGACGAACATGCGAACGCCGTCGACTCGCTCGCCATCCATCTCGTCGGCGTCACCGTCTGGGTCGGGGGCCTGACCGGCCTCATCCTGCTCAGAAGACGGCTCGGCACCGCCCTCCCCGCCGCTGTCGGCCGGTATTCGGTGCTCGCGGTGTGGGCGTTCGGCGCCGTCGCGCTCTCCGGAATCATCAACGCCTCCCTCCGGATCTCCTCCCCTGCCGACCTCCTGCAGTCCTACGGCCTCCTCATCGTCATCAAGGCGGCCATCCTGATCCTGCTGGGCCTCGCCGGGGTGTGGCAGCGGCAGCTGATCATCCCGAAACTGATCCGCGAACCCGGCAACCATCGGCACTTCGTGCGCCTCGCCGTCACGGAAGTCGTCTTCATGGCTGTGGCGATCGGTGTGTCTGTGGCCCTGTCGAAGAGTGCCCCACCCGTCTCGCAGGACTCGGTCGCGGGAGTCGACATCCAGCTCTCCCTCCTCGGGTTCCCGTTCCCGCCCCCCGCGACGCTTCTCACGATGCTGACCCAGGTGCACATCGACTGGGCGTTCGCCGGGGCAGCCGCTGTTCTCGCCGGGGTCTACCTCGCCGGCGTTCGTCGGCTACGGCGCCGCGGCGACCGGTGGCCGGTCGGTCGGACTGTGTCGTGGGTGCTCGGCTGCGTGATGCTGTTCTATGTCACCAGCGGCGGACCGGGCGTCTACGGGCAGGTCAGCTTCAGCACCCACATGATCCAGCACATGGGCCTGATGATGTTCGTGCCACCCCTCCTCGTGCTCGGCGCCCCCATCCTCCTCGCCCTCCGCACCCTGCCCAAGAGGCGCGATCACTCCCGCGGCCTACGGGAGTGGATCCTCATCGTCGTACACTCCCGCTACCTCATGGTGATCTCCCACCCCGTCGTCGCGGCGATCCTGTTCGCCGGCAGCCTCGTCGTGTTCTACTACACCAACTGGTTCGAGTTCTCCCTCGACACCCACCAGGGCCACGTACTCATGTGCGTGCACTTTCTCGCCACCGGGTACCTGTTCTTCTGGGTCATCATCGGCGTCGACCCAGGACCAGCCCGCCCCAGCTACCCGCTCCGCATCATCCTGCTGCTCGCCACTCTCGCGTTCCACGCCTTCTTCGGGCTCGCGATCATGTCCTCCGACACCATCTTCGCGATCGACTGGTGGCACGCCCTCGGCTACACCGACGACACGGCCCTCCTGAACGACCAACACGTCGGCGGAGGCATCGCCTGGGGCGCCGGCGAACTCCCCGTACTGTTCGTCACCCTCGCCGTCGTCCGGCAATGGGTCACCTCAGAAGAACGAGAAGCCAAACGCTACGACCGGAACGCCGACCGCACCGACGACGCCGAACTCACCGAATACAACAACCGCCTCGCCAACATCGCAAAAAGGGACGCCGCTCAGTGACCGAATCTGGCCTGGGGCAGACTCCGCCCATGCACCCCTCAGACCTATACGAGCTCATCGACGGCGCACCGGACGTCGCAGGCTATGTGCGGCTGCGTACGGAGTCTGGGCTCTCCCCGAAGACCGAAGAGCAGGCCCGAGGCGCGATCGCGGGCAGCTGGTCATTCCGACACGTACGTGACGAAACAGGCCAGACCGTTGCCATGGGCCGCATAGTCGGCGACGGCAGCTGGTACTTCCTCATCGCCGACATGGCCACCCTTCCCGAACACCAAGGCCAAGGGCTTGGCGGCAAGATCCTCGACGCACTCCTCGAAGACATCCGCCGTCTCGCGCCCGAGGGCGCGTACGTGACACTCACTGCCGATCCGCCGGGCCGGCGCCTGTACGAGTCTCGCGGGTTCTCGGACGTCGCTCCCGACCGAACGGGAATGCACCTCCTCCTCGATACTCCCCCTATCGACGACGGTGTAGGCCAGCCATAGCTGTTTCGAAAAGGTAAAGGTTTCTGAGGCACCCGACTCCCCTAATGGAGGGCCTGCAAGATCCGCATGATTCCGCGGTTGCCTGCTGTCTTGCAAACTCATCTCATAGTCCCGCGTGTCTCGTGACGCCATTTAGGAGTTTCTGAGGCAAGATAGCGCCATGAGGCTATTGGGGTACACGCGCGTCAGCACCGCCGCGCAGGATGCGCAGCTGCAGATCGATGCGCTCGTGAAGATCGGTGTCCAGCAACGCGATATCTTCTCCGACGTCACCTCGGGGACGAAAGTCGCCGCGAGCAGACCAGCGATGAGCCGGCTACTGGATCATGCCGTCGACGGTGACACGGTCGTCGTCTGGAGGATCGACCGGCTCGGCCGGTCACTGATCGATGTGCTGAACACGGTGAAGTCGCTGCAGCAGGCCGGTATCAACGTGCAGTCAGTGTCGGACGGCATCGACCCGTCGACGAAGACCGGGCGGATGATGCTCGGCATGCTCGCCACCCTGGCCGAGTACGAACGAGAACTCATCATCGAACGCGTCAACGCCGGCATCGCCGTCGCCCAAGCCGCCGGCACCCGGTTCGGTAGACCCGTCAGTGACCCGAAGGTGATCGCCGAGAAACTCGAGATCGTCCGCGGCGCCCGGAAGGCCGGCAAGACCGCCGCGGACGCTGCCCGGCTTGTCGGCTGGTCCAGAGCTACCTTATATAGGTACGAGCAAGCCGCAGCCGCCGATGAGCTACCTGCCCTGGGTGAAGACGCCCTTCTTCAGGCTGAGCCTGGCCCGGTCGCATCGAGGGTGACGGCATGACCGAACCCGTGAGCGCGGACGCGATCCGTGAGGACATCCGCGCCTCGCTGCGGCGGTTGCGTCGGCTCGGTGACGAGGGCCGGATCGTGATGGCCGAAGACAGCTGGAACGTTGACTGGCATGACTCCCGGGTCGCGATCGAGATAGCAGCGGCCGCTCTCGAACGCGCAGACACGGCCATGCTCTGGATGCACACCCTCCCCCACCCCGACGGCGGATACCCACCCATCCCCGACTAAACCCACGTCGCCGCCCCCAATGGTGAGAGCGGTGCTCCGTTAGACGCACCTGTGTGAAATTCTTCACCGGACGACTCAAACGGAACAGCGGTTCCGAACCGCCCCTGCTGACCAGGTTCTTGACGCCGAAAACACCGCACCGTCAGAGGGTCCGTGAGATATGCAGGAAGAGGACTACATCAAGACGCGTTCCTGAACGACGCCACTCCGTTAGCGTCGAGTTGTGAGCGATGCGGCGGAGTACCTCAGGACGGTAGTACGGGTGTTTCCCGATTACGCCGGCACTGTCTTGTGGTTTGCGGCGGGTCCGGTGTTGTACGACGAGGCGCATCTCACCGAGGGACTTGTCGCGGAGATGGTCAGGTGGGAAGCCGCGTACTACGCCAGCCTTACCGACTTCTTCGAATGGCGCCCAGGAACGGATCCTTCCGCGTTCGACGAACAGGGTTTGAGGTTGGCGAAGCGACTGGCGGAGGAGCTCGGCGACGCGGTCGAGGTTGAGTACCACCACCGTCGAGAGGGCGCGCCTCAGCCCGTGAGGTTGCGCGGAGCGGGAAACGGAACGAATGCGGCTGCGAGAGCAGCGTTCGTGGGGATGGCGTTGGACGCCAAATTGGAGGACGAACGCCTCTCGCAGATTCCGCCAGGCGGCGATGTGCGCCTGAGGTTCGGGCCGCGCTGACCCGACGGACCGCTCGGCGCTTGAGCCAGAAAACGCACGGGGCGACGCCGGTCTCTGAGAATATGAGTTCGTGAGATTTCTACGCCGTGTCTGGTCAGTCGCCCGGAATACCGGCGACATTGACGCTTACGGGTTTGTTCGGCCCCAAACTTCAGACGCCTGGGCCAGTCCTCAGGAGCCAGCGACATCGCTGATCCTTGACACTGATCCCGCCGGCGCCCCAGGCGCTTCTCGACAGGCACCAGACTCACGTCCGAACAGCACTCACACGAAGTAGTCACGAGAGCCTCAAAAGCTGCTGGTTGTGCGGTTTGGGGGCGACCCGGTCGGGGTCACTGCGCAGGACAACGTTGCGGCCAGTGGCCGTTCCAAGACACCGCATCAGGTCAGAAAGGCCGTCGACCGACCGCTGAACTTCGAGCTCGCGCAGGTCCACATCGAAGAACACGCCGTCCGGCCCAGGGAAGAAATTGATCCGCGTTCGCGATGCAGGCCACACGGCGAACGAGTCGTGAATAGGGAGCTCCGCGACAGACGCGGGCAGCGGTGTAGAGCCATCCTGAAGAGTCATCCTCCATCCGGTAGCGCGAAGCGCAGCGAGGACACGATCCCAATCGGCTGCCGTCGCACCCTCCACTTCGCCGTCGGGGAGGGTGCCCAATTCGTCTTCGAACAATTTCGAGAATGCAGCCAAATCAATCCGGGAGATCATAAACAGATCATCTCGCCTTACCGTGAGCCATTCAACTACCCCGCTTGCGGTCCCGCTATCAATGGGCCACCCCACGCGGTCTAATCACCTAGCGGTTTCGTTAGCTCTTCCAATTCATCGATGATTCGGCGCCTTTCGTAGGCACTGGCGAGCCGCTCCACGCTCATCATCCGGACCATCTGGGCGTACCCGTCAGAAATGTCGAGCAAGGCTGCGATTGATTCAATCAGAGCGTCATGATCTCTCGCCCGCTCGACGATTTGAATTATCTCTGAATGGTGCTCTTGGGCTTGGAGCATGATCTCCAGCTGACGTTTTCGGTGCTGAAGGTTTTCGTTTTCGTCGCGGGAGTTGCTCACCGGTTCACCGTATCGAGCCCGACCGTCTTCTGCAGCTCACCAACGCCGAGTCTTCGCCGCCCGTCCCTCCGAAGGTCCCGTTTGTGGTTCACCGATGGAGCAGGCGGTCGCCACGAGGGCCTCAAAGATAGACACCACCCGTGCGCGCACAGCGCCGAAGTCTGGATTAGGCCGAATGCGAACCACATTTCACCCCTTGTGATCCGTCAGTGCAGCCAGTTGGTGCTTAGACGTTTTGGTAACATCGGTCTTGTCGTAACCTTGTCTGGAGTAATGGGTGGAACTCACAGAGGCGTTCACCGCCGTCATTGTACGATGTTCCGCGCCTGTCACCACAGCACTAGGTCGCCCCAAGGCGCCGCGGGCACGCAGGCTGCTCGCCCCGGTGGCACTGATCAGCTTGACCCTGCTTGCTGGCTGCTCGCCAACTAGCTCAATAGCCGCGCCAGCCAGCCCGACGATCTCGGCCGCGCCAACCGAAACGGGCTCAAGCTCGGCAGCACCAACGGCAGCACCAACGAATGAGTCCGGGCCGCCGCCCGCCGTGAGCGAAGCCCAGATGAACATGATCCTCGAGAAGATCGCGTCTGTCGCGTCTGCTGCGGATGCAGCCTCCGACGCAACAGCTCTCGCCGCACGGTTCACCGGTCCAGCGCTGGAGTTGCGAACAGCGACATACAAGATCAGGGCAACAGACCCCTCATACGATGCTCCAGTACCCATACCTTCCGGCTCCGCATCCGTCGTCCTCCCGCAAGCAACCGATCAGTGGCCGCGAACGGTCTTCGCTATCGTCAGCAACCCGGACGATATGACTGTGGCGCCAATGTCACTAACGCTGATCCAGGACACCCCTCGAAGCGACTACAAGGTGTACTACGCCATCCCCCTGGAACCAAACACCGTCCTGCCACCGGTGGCGCCGGTAACAGTCGGAACGGCCATCCTTCCCAACGACACCAAACTTCTTTCCGAAACCCCCGCCACAGTGGCAGCCGGGTACGCCGACATCCTCGCGATCGGGGAACAAAGCCCTTCATACGCGAACTTCGATGCGGAAGGCGATACCCTCCGAACCGCCGTTGGTGCCCAATACAAGGCAGAACGCTCGACGGGAATCAAAAACACAGCAACCCTCACGTTCGGAAAAGTCGCGGGACCCGGCAAGAGTATTGCTCTGGCCACGAATGAGTCTGGCGCGATTGTCTCGTTAAACATCCGTGAATCAGTCACTGCGAAAGTCGTTGTGGAAGGCGCCGACGTGACAGTCGAAGGCGGTGTCGCGGCCGCAGCCGGACTCACCAGATCTCTAAAGGGCGTCGAGGCCATCTACGACTACCAGCTGCTCTTCTACATCCCCCCAACCGGCGACACGTCGAAGATCAAATTGTTGGGGTTCGCCCAAGGACTGCTCACCGCCCAGGAACTCCCATAACGCCACGCGTCTAGCCGACAGCCCTGAGCGCAGACACAAGCCAAATGGTTCCCGCATGATGTCCGGCTACTGGTCGCCCTTACGTAACTGGCGCCGGCCTATGAGGGCGACCATGGCCATCAGACCAGATAGAGGAAGCAGACTCTCGCCAGCAACGAGATAGCGAGCAACCAGAAGGACCACGGCTGAGACCAGCAGGAGCGACGCGGAAATGAGCCCGCAAAAAACGACCACCCGTTGTGTCCTGACCTAATACATGTCGCCAGCGTATCGGGACGACTAACAACACCGTCCCACCAAAGGTCCGGTCTGAGATACCGATGCAGAGCTTCTAGAAGGCCTTTGGCAGGTGTCGCCGTATCAGGTACCAAAAGACCAGAGCACCCCCTACAAACACAAGGGCCATCACCAAGCTCCACCAACCAGGCTCGCCATTCATAACGGATAAGGCGAAGAGCACGGCGCTACCAACCCCGACTACCAGCCATCCCCAAGCCAAGAACACCAGATACTTTCGAGCGCGTCCGACGTTTGACGGCTGCGCCTGCTGATTTCTCACACGAAGGATTGTCCTCGGTAGAGAGATGACGCCGCAAGCACTTGGCCACGCCCTCGTCCCGGTGATGGTCCGTCATGGCGAACCACGGTTGCCGCGCTCCGCCGGTCAGGGGAGCGAGAACTGATCCTCTCCCGCCTCGTAACGAAGAACCCTTTGGCTTCCGCCCTCACTGCGCAGGACAACGTTGCGGCCAGTGGCCGTTCCAAGACACCGCATCAGGTCAGAAAGGCCGTCGACCGACCGCTGAACTTCGAGCTCGCGCAGGTCCACATCGAAGAACACGCCGTCCGGCCCAGGGAAGAAATTGATCCGCGTTC
>NZ_NBXB01000036.1 GCF_003399635.1 Subtercola boreus
CTTCAACACCTTCAAACAATGGCGTGGCCTCGCCACCCGCTACGACAAACTCGCCCTCACCTACCGCGGAGGCGCCGTGCTCAGAGCAATCACGATCTGGGTCAAGGAATTAGGAGACACGCCCTAGCTGAGGAGATCTTCCAGTCCGTCGGGCGCTACGTCGGCGGCCAGGTTCTGCTCGCCCTCGCCAACGCGGTCGTGACCTTCGCCGTCACCTCGGCCGTCGGCAGCCCCGCCCCGGCCCTCCTCGCCCTTGTCGCGTTCGTCGGCGCCCTCATCCTCGTCATCGTCTCGGCGATCGGCGGGGCCGCCCTCGGTGGAATCCTCGGCGCCCTCGTGGCCGTTCCCGTCGCGGCGGCCGGCCTCATCATCGTGAACCGGGTGGTCGTGCCGCGGCAGGAAGCGCGCTGACAGACCGGTCAGACCCCGAACGGCCGCGCCTCGAACCGGCCGTTCCTCTCGCGGAATGTGTGTGCGTAGCCCGGCCAGAGCAGCGTCAGGCGGTGACTGCGGTCGTCGACGTACCAACTGCGGCAACCCCCGGTGAGCCAGACCGTCGGAGCTGCGGCCGCGTCGATGTCGGCGGTGTAGGAGGCTTCGGCCTCGGCGCTGACGTCGAGTGCGGCATCCGGATGCCCGGCCAGGTGCGCCAGCGCACCGAGAACGTACTCGAGCTGGGTCTCGATCATGTGGATCGCCGAGTTGTGGCCGAGGCTGGCGTTCGGGCCGTCGATGATGAACAGATTCGGAAAGCCGTGCACGACGGTGGAGGCGTAGGCGGTCATGCCGTCGGCCCAGTGCTCGCTGAGGAGTTCGCCGCGGCGCCCTGCGATCCGTTCGGCGTAGGGCTGGCGGGTGGAGTGGAATCCGGTCGCGAAGATGAGCACATCGAGGTCGTGGGTGCGGCCACTGGCGGCAGTCGCTCGGGAGCCGTCGAGGGAGACGAGCGCCGATTTCTCGAGGTGCACAGTGGGGAGCGCGAGCGCCGGGTAGTAGTCGTCGGAGAGCAGTACGCGTTTGCAGCCGATCTCGTAGTCGGGCGTCAGCGCCTCGCGGAGGGCCGGGTCGTCGACCTGGTCGTCGAGGTGGTTCTGCCAGAGATCTCGCTGGGCGCTGAGGTCGGGTTGCCGGCCGAGACGGCTGGGGAACGTCTGCTCGGCCTTCCAGAAGATCGTGTTGCGGGAGTCGTCGAGCAGCTGCGGGTCGCTCGCAAGGCGGGTCTTCTCGGCGTCGGAGTAACGGCGGTCGCCCCGCGGCACCACGTAGGGGGCGCTCCGTTGGAAGACGACGACCTCCGAGGCCTCGGCTGCGAGCGCGGGCAGCACCTGCACGGCGGATGCCCCGGTGCCGGTGATGCCGACGCGCCTGCCCCGCAGGTCGACGTCGTGGTTCCACCGACTGGTGTGGAAGTGCGGGCCGTCGAAGGTGTCGAGGCCCGGGGTGGCGGGGATCCGCGGTTCGGAGAGTCGGCCGGCCGCGGTGACGAGAGCGCGGGCGGAGTACCGGCCGATGGTCGTGGTGATCGACCACCGACTGTCGGTCTCGTCCCACTCCGCCCGCAGGAGCTCGGAGCCGAGACGGAGGTGCGGCAGCAGTCCCTCCTCGCGCGCACACTCCTCGAGATAGGCGCGGATCTCGGGCCCCGGGGCGAACACCGACGACCAGTCGGGCTTCTGGCGGAACGAGAACGAGTAGAGGTGCGAGGGGATGTCGCAGGCGACACCGGGGTAGGTGTTGTCGCGCCAGGTTCCGCCCACGCTGTCGGACCGCTCGGCGATGACGAACGTGTGCGCTCCCTCGCGGGCGAGCCGGATGCCCAGGCCGAGGCCCGCGAAGCCGGCCCCGAGGATGAACACGTCGACGCGTTCAGGGGCGGGCTCGGTCGCAGTCGCAGAAGCGGGGCCGTCAGCCCGCATCGGGCACGATCGGGGCGTAGAGCGTCGAGCGCTGCCAGGCGCTCCGGCCGAGGTCGCGGGCGAAACCGGCCACCTCGTCGAGCGTGAGCTGGCGGCCCGACTCGGCTCCGGCATCCGGTCGGAGCGAACCGTCGAGCAGGATTCCGCCGAGGTCGTCGGCGCCGCCTCCGAGAACAACGCGGGCGCCGGCCGGGCCGAGCTTCGTCCACGCCGACTGGAGGTGCGGAATGTGGTCGTCGAGCATCAGCCTGCTGACCGCGTGCACGGCGCGGGACCGCCGGAGGTTCGGCCCGCGGCCGGCGAGGTGCGGAGGCATGAATGGATGCTCGGCCGGCATGAACGGCATCGGAATGAACTCGCTGAAACCGCCGGTCTGTTCCTGCAGCGCGATGAGCGTTCGGAGGTGCGCGACGATCTGCGGCGCGGTCTCGATGTGGCCGTAGATCATGGTGGCGGTCGACCGGAGGCCCGCGCGGTGGGCCGCCTCGACGATGCCGAGCCACGCGGCGACGCTGAGGTCCCGGCCGCCCGTCATGGTCTCACGCACGGTGTCGTCGAGGATGCGGGCACCGGTTCCGGGCACGGAATCGACCCCGGCGTCGGCGATCGCGGCGAGGAAGTCGGGCAACGTGAGACCCGCGCGGGCCGCCCCGTCGGCGAGTTCCGCGGGCCGGAAGGCATGCAGGTGAAGAGAGGGCTGCCGCGCCTTCACCGCGCGTACGAGGTCGACGTACGCCGACGGTCCGAGCTCCGGATGCGCGGCACCCTGCATGCAGATCTCGGTCGCCCCGAGCATCCGTGCCTCGTCGGCCAGGTCGGCGAAGTCGTCGAGACCCAGGGTCGGGGATGTTCCGTCAGCTCCCGCCCGCACGAGCGACGAGTCGAGGTTGCGGTTCACCACGAACGACAGGGTGTCCCCGAAGCGGGCACGGCGGAGGTCGTCGGCCAGGCCCGTGAGCGCGTCGAGCTCGGCGCCCGATGCCCGGAGGAGCGCTGCGTAGTCGCTGTCGCTGAGCGTGCCGGGTGATCGTTCCGCCCGCTCGAGTGCGAGTGACACCACCGAACGCACCGCCGCGTGAGGCGCGGGGAACGGCAATGCGCGGGCGGAGCGCGAGCGCGTCGCGGTCGCCGGCGGCACCACCGGCACACCCTCCTCACGCGCAAGGCCCTGCGAATCGGCGAGGGCGCGCACGGCCGGCAGCACGGCATCGTCGATCCAGGGCGCGCCCTCGCGGATGTAGTGCGGATGCGCTGTCAGCCGCTCCCGCAGCGTGTAGCCGCCCGCCGCCGTCAGCCTCGCGAGCTCGTCGATCTGCGGCCACGGCCGCTCGGGGTTCACGTGGTCGGGCGTGAGCGGGCTCACTCCGCCCCAGTCGTCGATGCCGGCGCGGATGAGCAGCGCCAGTTCGGCCGCATCGGTGAGGTTCGGCGGGGCCTGCAGCCGGGCATCCGGGCCGAGGACCAGCCGTGTCACAGCGACGGCCGCCGCGTACTCGTCGGTCGCCAGGTCGCCCGTCGACATCATCGCCGTCGAGTCCTTCGCGCGGAAGTTCTGCACGATGGTCTCCTGCACGTGCCCGTGGAGCTCCGCGGATGCCCGGATCTGGAACATCGCATCGACTCGTTCGGCGGTGTTCTCCCCGATGCCGAACAGAACCCCGGTCGTGAACGGGATCTTCAGGAGGCCGGCGTCGTCGAGCACCCGCAGGCGCACCGCCGGATCCTTGTCGGGCGACCCGAAGTGCGCCTCCCCCTTGTCGGTCCAGAGCCTCGTCGCGGTGGTCTCGAGCATCATGCCCATCGACGGGGCGACGGCCTTCAGCGACTCCAGCTCGGCGTACGTCATGACGCCCGGGTTCAGGTGAGGCAGCAACCCGGTCTCCTCCAGCACCAGCTGCGACATCGCCCGCACGTAGTCGATCGTCGACTCGTAGCCGTGCTCGTCCAGCCAGTCGCGCGCCGCGGCCCAGCGATTCTCGGGGCGGTCGCCGAGCGTGAACAGGGCCTCCTTGCAGCCGAGCGCCGCGCCCTGCCGGGCGATCTCGAGCACATCGTCGGCCGAGAGGAAGGGCGCGATCCCGGCCCGCTCCAGCTTGCCCGGCGACTGCACGAAGACGCAGTAGTGGCAGCGGTCCTGGCAGAGATGGGTGAGCGGGATGAAGACCTTGCGGGAGTACGTGATGACGCCGGGGCGGCCCGCGCGCTCGAGCCCGAGATCGCGCAGCCGGCCAGCCTCGGCGAGCAGTGCGTCGAGCTCGGCGCCGCGCGCGTGCAGCAGGGCCTCGGCCGCCTCCGCGCTGAGCGTTCCCCCCAACGCGCTGAGTGCGAGTGACTGCTCGATCGACGGGGCGGATGCGGGTGGGGCGGAGGAGGTTGACATCTCGCTCAATGCTAGCTCCCCCGGGCTTTCCCGAAGCGGGCGGGCCCCTCTCTCCGTCGCGGAGTTCCGCCGCCAGCTCGCTGCGGGGTGCGTTCCGCCAGGCGCCCGGGCGCAGGTAGCGAAGTACGTCTTCGGTAGTGCGCCACGGTGTGGGCGCCATCCAGGATGCTCTCGACATTCAGCGGAGGGGCGTCTCCGCCCGGAGACACTATGGCACGACCGTTCGGGCGTCAATCCCCTCCGGGGTTGTGTGACAGAACGACGACGGAGTTCGCCCATCAAGTATCACCCTGACCATCGGCAGCGTCATCACCGCTGTCGCCGCTTGACCCACCCCCTGGTTTCCCGGGCGTCCGCCTGGGAGGAAAAGAGAACAACAATGATCGACACCAACAACACAGGCGACCTCGCCGGTGCCACCGTCTACGGCACCGACGGTGACAAGATCGGCTCTGTCGGCCAGGTGTACGTCGACACCGACACCCAGTCACCGCTCTGGGTGACCATCAAGACCGGACTCTTCGGAACCGGCGAAAGCTTTGCGCCGCTGGAGAGTGCAACCTTCGACGGCAACGACCTCCGTCTGCCGTTCGACAAAGCGTTCGTGAAGGACGCCCCTCGCATCGCCGACGACGGAAGCCTCAGCCAGGACGAGGAAGACGCCCTCTACGCCTACTACGGGGCCGGCGGCTCCACCGCCGGGGCCGGTGCCAACTTCGCCGACGCACCAGTTCGGGGTGACCTCGACGTGAACACCCAGGTCGGATACGACACCTCGGGCCCCACGACGGATGACGCGATGACCCGCTCCGAGGAACAGCTTCACGTCGGTACCGAGAAGGTCGAAGCCGGCCGAGCCCGTCTGCGGAAGCACGTCGTCACCGAGATGCAGACCGTGACCGTACCCGTCAGCCACGAAGAGGTCACCCTCACCCGTGAGCCGATCACCGAGGCCAACATGGGCAACGCCACCGCAGGCCCTGACCTCAGTGAAGAAGAGCACGAGGTCGTCCTCACCGAAGAGCATGTCGTCGTGAATAAGGAGACCGTTCCTGTCGAGCGCGTCGCTCTCGGCACGGAGACGGTCACCGAGCAGCAGCAGGTCACCGAAGAAGTGGGCCACGAAGAGATCGAGATCGTCGAGCCCGCCAACACGGCAACTGACAACCGCAACTAAGTAGCACCAAGACGACACCCCTCACCTACTCACCCTCTTTCGAAAGGCACCTCCGGTGGATTTCCCCGCAACCCTGCAGAACGGCCTCGCTGCCGTCATTGCATTCGTCCCGCTTCTCCTCCTCGCCCTCGTCATCCTTATCGTCGGCCTCATCGTCGCGAAGGTCATCCAGAAAGCGCTCAGCAAGCTTCTGACACGGGTCGGTTTCGACCGGGCCGTGGAACGAGGCGGCATCAAGAAGGCCCTGGAGCGTTCGAAGTTCGACGCCTCCGACATCGTCGCAAAGATCGTCTACTACGCACTCGTGCTGTTCGTGCTGCAGTTCGCGTTCGGCGTGTTCGGGCCCAACCCGATCAGCGACCTGCTCGCGGCGATCATCAGCTACGTTCCGAAGATCCTCGTCGCGATCATCATCGTCATCATCGCCGCAGCAATCGCTGCCGCCGTGAAGACCCTGATTCAGGGCACCCTCGGCGGCCTGTCATACGGCAAGCTTCTTGCGAACATCGCCAGCATCTTCATCCTGTTCCTCGGCGTCACCGCCGCACTCAACCAGGTCGGCATTGCCGACACCGTCACGACACCGATCCTGATTGCCGTTCTCGCGATCATCGCCGGAGTCATCATCGTCGGTGCCGGCGGCGGCCTCATCAAGCCGATGCAGGCACGCTGGGAGTCGTGGCTGCACACGGCCGAGGCCGAGGCGCCGAAGGTGCAACAGCAGGTGCAGAGCGCTCCGAGCATCGAGGAGCAGGCCAAGCAGGCAGCCGAGAAGGCGCGCAATGCCACCAACCCTGCCGCCACCACCCGTCGCAGCAACTGACCTCAATTCGATTCCGATGCTGCCCTCGCTGATACCAGCGGGGGCAGCATCTCGGCCGGATGCGAAACATCAGGCCTGTCAAGGTACCTATCCGCTGCGTGATCGCGCGGATATGCTCCATCGTGTCCAGCGGTCTGCGCTGCACCAGGGCCGGCCTGCGCCGCTGGGGAAAGAGTCTGTGATGGTTTCACTGCCCGGGCGGGATTCGCTCAGCGACGCGGACGACCGTACCGTCGCGAGTCGCGCGGCGGACGGTGACATTCGCGCGTTCGAGGTTCTGATGCGCAGGTACGGCCCGCTTCTCCGCGCCTATGCGGCCCGAATCGTTCGTCCCGCTGACGCAGACGATGTCGTGCAGGACACGTTCGTGACGGCGTGGCAGGAACTCCCCGATCTTGAAAACCCTGCCGTTGTCCGGTCGTGGCTCACGACGATCGTCACCCGCAAGAGCATCGACCGGCTCAGGGCGGGTCGTGAGCACGATTCGATCGACGACCATGACTTCCACGATCACGCCGACGGCCCAGAGGATGTCGCATCCGCTTCCTCGCTCGACGAGGCCCTGTCCCTCGTACTCTCCTCCCTTCCCGAGGATCAGCGGAGATGCTGGGTGCTCCGCGAGATCGCGGGCTACGGTTATACCGAGATTTCTGAACAGCTCGGGCTACCCGTGAGTACCGTCCGCGGTCTCCTCGTACGCAGCCGAAAAACACTCGTCCGCGAGATGGAGGCCTGGCGATGACAAACCTCACCCCCGAGCCAGTACAGCCGTCGCCGCTTGATGACGACAACCTCGACGGTTTCACCGTGGACGCGCTCAGTGACTATCTCGACCACGGCCGACAGCCAAGGAACTCCGACATTGAAGGCTCGGCCGCCGCGCAACACGCTCTCGCTGCTCTCAGCCGACTCCGCACAGTGGCCCCACGCATCGTGAATGCGGACGCTGAGTACTTCACACCGAAACACGAGAACTGGATCACCAGGATCCTGGACCAGATCGGTGTCCAGGCCCACGCCGGCCGCGACATCCCCATCCCCTACGACGTCGCAGGCGCCGAACTCTCCATCACAGAAGGCGCCGTCCGGGCCCTCGTCCGTGAGGCAGGAGACGAAACCGACGGGCTGCTCGTTGAGCGCACGAGCCTGGACGGGGACCTGACAACGCCAGGCGCGCCGGTCGAAGTGCATGTGGTCGTCTCCACGTTCGCTACCACCAACGACGCCCGCATTGTTCCTTCTTTCCGGGAACGCGTCATCGCGACCGTTCGGGAACACACCGATCTTGTCGTAGCAAGGGTGACCGTGCGGGTGCACGACAGCGACATCACCGACGAAGACCTCGACGACGACGGGAACCTGGTACCACGATGAACGACGACACCGAAGACGACCTCCCGACCCGACTGACCCGGCTTCTTCGAAACGTCGATGGTGTGCATACCGTGTACGCCACGAAGTCGCTGCTGCCGTCTCTTGTCGGCGCCGTCGTCGAAGCTGTGCGGAACGACCCCGTCGGCATGCACCTTGTCACGGTCAGCGGCGATGCTGACGAGCTCACCGTTGTTGCATGCATCGGGGTGGCCGCTGACGAACCGGCCACCATGATCTGTAGACGCGCCCACGATGCACTTCGGGACTACTTCACTGACCAGAACCTCACACCCCCCACGACCGTCCGAGTTCAAGTCGGCCGTGTTGGATAGCCATTCCGAGAGCGAGGTCAGACGGTGTCGAGGCGGGTGCGCAGGCGATTCCGGTCTGTTCGTGCGGCGTCTCCCGCGATGCGCTTTGCGCTCTGTGTGGTCAGTGAGGTGCCACGGTGTCGCGCATTTTGTGAGCGAAGGTGCGGTGCCGGATGGGGAGGGTGTCGTGGATCACGACGGTGGGGCCGCCGAGGTTCAGAAGGACGTCGTGGACCGTTGAGCCGACCGTTCCGGGGAGGCTTGCGTTCCGGTGGGAGCGGCAAATGATGAGCAGGGATGCGGCAGCGGACACGTCAATGAGGCCTTCCGCCGCGGGCCGGTGCACGCTTCTGGTTCGTATCGTCAGTTCTGGTTGCGCCTGCCGAGCGATGGCCTGCGCGTCGGCGAGGACAGTTTCGGACAGCAGCGCCGCGAACTGTGCAGCTTCGGACTGTTCGTCCGACGTCTGGAGCGTGGGGGTTCGCGGGGCTTCCCAGCAGTGCACGATCGTGAGTTCGTGGCCGTCCCGTGCGGCTTCTGCGGCGGCGAACCGGATCGATTCTTGCCCTTCGACGGCGTCGCCCACCCCGACGACGACACCGCCTCGTCGCCTGGTGGAGGAGTTGGGGATGAACGCGACCGGGCTTGATGCGCGTGCGGCGAGTTGGATGAACTTCGACCCGAAAACACGACCCTGAACGAAGCCCGTTTTGTGTGTGCCGATGGCGACCATGACCATGTGCTCTGATGCGGCAGCGAGCTGCTCGAGAGGATCTCCCTGGAGCAGCAGCGCGGTCACCGGTACAAGGTGTTCGATGAGATGCGCGAAGTCGAGCTCTGCCTGAAGGAACGCGCGGCCGGTCTGCTGGGTTTCAGCTTCGATGTGCTCAGAGGGAACGGTCAGTGAGTCCTCCACAATGTGCGCGAGAACAACACTGCACCCGGCAACGGCAGCCCGGTGCATGCTCCACCGGACCGCAGCCCGGCTCGGTGAAGAACCATCGACCCCGACCACAATCGAGTCCGTGGGGTGGTTGTTGAACGTGTTCGCGATCCTGCTCATGAGGACATGCTGACAGTGAGCGCGTGAGCAGGGCAGGGTCGAAAGTCCCGATCCTGTGCGTGACACGGTGACTGGGCGTAGCCTTGCCCCGTTGCTCCAGACCATGCGGCAGCGGTCCATTTCCGCACACCCGAAGGAGCACACTGTGATCGGTCAAGAAGCTGCACTCCGTGGGATACGAGTCCGGGGTGTCTTGGATGAATGATGATCAGCCGATGACTTTCCCTGATCAGCATCGCGGTGACCTCGATGTTGCACTCGTCGGGCTGGTGGATGCCGCCCACGATGTCATGACGACGGAGAGCCGACTCCGGGCGCTTCTGAAAGCGAACCGGGCGGTCGTCGAACAGCTCGACCTACCCACCGTGCTCCGCCGAATCGTCGAAGCGGCTGTGGAACTGGTGGGCGCGCAGTACGGTGCACTCGGCGTCATCGCACCCTCTGGCGGGCTGGATCAATTCATCCATGTCGGGATGGCCGCCGACGAGGTAAGCACTATCGGACACCTCCCCGAGGGGAAGGGACTCCTTGGTGCGCTGATCGATGCCCCGCACCCGATCCGGTTGGACAAGATCGGCAATGACCCGAGATCCTCGGGGTTCCCTCCCGGTCACCCCCCGATGGACAGTTTCCTCGGGGTGCCGGTCCGGGTCCGTAATGAGGTCTACGGCAACCTCTACCTCAGCAATCAGGCCAACGGGCTGTTCACTGACGAAGATGAACAACTCGTCACCGCTCTGGCAGCGACTGCGGGAATTGCTATCGAAAACGCCCGACTGTTCGCCGAGACGAAAAGGCGTCAGGCGTGGTCTGCGGCGTCCGCGGAGATCACCTCTGCGTTGCTGTCGGGTGAGCGTCATGACTCGATCTCGCTGATCGTCAATCGCGTCCTCGGTCTATCGGGAGCAGACTTGGTGTGTGTTCTGCTTCCGACAGACGAGCCCGGGACTCTCGTTGTGGAAACCGCGTCAGGACTCCGCGAGTCCGACCTGCAGGGCGCCCGGGTATCAGCCGCCCAGTCCGTCTCCGGCACTGTGCTTGAGGGAAAGCAGCCCCGCCTCCTCGACGACAGCGACATCGCCCTCCCCGGCAAAGTGAAACTCGGACCTGTCATGGCGGTACCGCTGATATCGGCAGGTACCGCTGAGGGCGTGCTGTTCCTCGCCCGTGCCCAGGGTGCCCAGTTCTTTACCGCAGCAGACCTCGAGATGGCAGCCGACTTCGCCGGTCAGGCGAGCGTCGCGATGCAACTCGGCCGGGCACGCGGCGACCGGCAGAAACTGGCCCTCCTCGAAGACCGCGGCCGCATCGCCCGGGACCTCCACGACCATGTCATACAAGAGATCTTCGGCACAGGCCTCGAGCTGCAGAGCATCGCCGGCCGGGTGCAGAACGACCAGCTCGCCGAGCGGATCGGGCACGCAGTCGCGAACCTCGACGGGAGCATCTCGCAGATCCGAACGGTGATCTTCGCTCTCTCGGCGCCGGTCGAGAAGTCCCGGAACACGATCCGGCATTCGATCATCGACATCGTCAACGAGCTCGCCCCGAGCCTCACCACCACCCCGTATGTCAGTTTCTCCGGCCCCGTCGACCTGCTCGTCACGGGCGATCTCGCCGGTGACGTCGCCGCGGTGATGCGAGAAACCCTGACGAACACCGCAAGGCACGCCTCCGCGGAACATTCCTCCGTCTCCCTTACGGCGTCAGACGGTCGGATCATCCTCGAGGTCACCGACGACGGACACGGCACGGGGACGACCTCGCGCCGCAGTGGGCTGGCGAACATCGAAAAGCGAGCCGCCCTCCGGGGCGGAACGTCAGAGTTCCATTCCTCAGAAACCGGCACCACCGTGCGGTGGAGTGTGCCCTATTCCCTCTCGCCCGACGCACAGGATGGACTATCGCTGTGATCCGTGTTTTCCTCGTCGATGACCACGAGTTGGTGCGCCGCGGCATCGCTGGCCTGCTCGGGCTCGAAGACGACATCGAGATCGTCGGTGAAGCCGGTACTGTTCACCAGGCTGAAGTACGTATTGCAGCGACCCAGCCCGACGTTGTCCTTCTCGACGTCCGGCTGCCGGATGGCAGCGGAATCGACCTCTGCCGGGACGTCAGATCGGCGAGCCCGACTATTCGCTGCCTGATTCTCACCGCCTACGACGACGATGACGCCATCGACGCCGCCGTGCTCGCCGGTGCTGCCGGTTACGTTCTGAAAGACGTCCGAGGCAGCGGCCTCGTGGAGACACTCCGGAAGGTCGCCGCTGGACGGCAGCTTCTTGACCCGTTGCTGATGCGGAAAGTGGTCGAACGGATCGTGGCGCCCACCGGTGACAGCCGACTCGAAACCCTCACCGCGCGCGAGAAGCAGATCCTTCCCCTGATCGCTGACGGGCTGACGAACCGAGAAATCGGCGCAAAGCTGTCTTTGGCGGAGAAGACGGTGAAGAACTACGTCTCAGGGCTGCTCAGCAAACTCGGACTGCAACGCCGCACCCAGGCCGCGATCCTTCACCTCGAGTCCCGGCCGGCGGGCACCCTCAATATCGAGGACCGGGTGTAGAAGTCGATCAACTCGGGGCTCACGGTCACGAGCCGTTCGGCGATCACGACGAATGAATCCCGCATCAGGCGTGCGGAATCCCGGCGGTGCCGGTTTCGTTCTGAGGGTTGTGACCAAAGACCCTGTTTGAGGGTCTTCGACCGGTGCGAATCTGACACCATGACATTCCCAACGGCATCCGACACGCATGACCGAACGGTTCCCCCGATCGGTGAAGAAGAACCCGACGGAGGGGTATCCCGCTTCGGCGTCGACGGCACCGGCGTCACGACCGACGAAGACAACACCGCCATCGCCTTCGACAAACAAGCCAACCTCGTCCGGACCACCCGCATCGTCGTCGGACTCGACGGCTCCACATCATCCCTGGCGGCACTCCGGAAAGCGGTCACCCTCGCGGCCGGGTCGCATTCGGCCGTGCAGGGGGTTGTCGCCTGGCAGATCCCCAACGGATACGGGGGCTACAACTTCACCGACTGGTCACCCGAGACCGACGCGTTACAGATCATGAACACAACGGTGGAAGACGCGTTCGAGGGCACCGCGCCGGAGTGGTTCACCCCCGTTGTCAGACAGGGGAACGCCGCCGCAGTGCTCATCGAACTGAGCAAGGGCGCCGAAATGCTTGTGGTCGGTAGCCGCGGTCACGGCGGTTTCGCCGGCCTCCTCCTCGGCTCCGTCAGCACCGCGTGCGCAGAACACGCCCACTGCCCCGTCCTCGTCATGCACGACGACGACGCCTGAGTCCGCCATCCCCCGCATCTACACCAGGTGACCCACACCATGATCCCCGTAACACCCCAACCGGAATCGAGTACGACCATGACACGCACAGACCCCGACGTTGTCGTCGACAACGAGATGGACGACATCTTCGCCTCCACCCCCATGACCACCCGGGCCCCCAAGACCCACTTCCCCGAGCACGAACAGGAACCTCGAGACGTCTACCAGCTGGTGAAGGACGAACTCATGCTCGACGGCGTCGCCCGCATGAACCTCGCCACGTTCTGCACCACCTGGGTCGAACCCGAAGTCCGCCAACTCATGGATGACTCGCTGGACAAGAACATCATCGACAAGGACGAATACCCCCAGACTGCGGAACTCGAAACCCGCTGCATCCACATGCTCGCCGATCTCTTCCACTCCCCCGACGCCGCCACCACGATCGGCACCTCCACCACCGGGTCAAGTGAAGCCGCGATGCTCGGCGGGCTTGCCGCGAAATGGCGGTGGAAGGCCCGCCGCCAAGCGGATGGCAAAGACGCGTCACGGCCGAACCTCGTCTGCGGGCCAGTCCAGGTGTGCTGGGAGAAGTTCGCCCGCTACTTCGACATCGAACTCCGCCAGGCACCGATGAACGCCGGCAACATCATGACCCCCGCGGAAGCCCTCGCACTCTGCGACGAGAACACCATCGCCGTCGTGGTCACATTCGGGCAGACGTTCACCGGCAAGTTCGAAGACGTCGACGCCATCAGCGCGGCTCTGGATGACCTGCAGCAGCGCACCGGTCTGGACATCGACATCCATGTCGATGCCGCCAGCGGCGGTTTCGTCGCCCCGTTCTGCGCACCCGACATCCGGTGGGACTTCCGCCTGCCGCGCGTGAAATCCGTGAACGTGTCCGGCCACAAAACAGGGCTCGCACCCCTCGGCAGCGGCTGGGTCATCTGGCGGCAGGCCGCAGACCTGCCCGAGGAACTGATCTTCAACGTCAACTACCTCGGCGGGTCGATGCCGACCTTCAACCTGAACTTCTCCCGCCCCGGCGGCCAGGTCGTCGCTTCCTACTACAACTTCCTCCGCCTCGGCAAAGAGGGCTATCGGAAAGTGCAATCCGCGACCTACGCCGTCGCGAACCACCTCAGCACAGGCATCCAGAACACCGGCCGGTTCGACATCGTCTTCGACGGCAACCCGCAGGAGGGCATCCCCGCCGTCACCTGGAAACTCACCGGCGAAGCCTCCTCGTTCAATCTCTTCGACCTCGCCGAAGAACTCCGCACACGCGGCTGGCTCGTGCCCGCGTACACCCTTCCGCCGAACCAGGAGGCGGTGACGGTGCAGCGCATCATCGTGCGGCACGGCCTCAGCATCGATATGGCCGACCTCCTCCTCGCGGACCTCGGCAACGCGATCACCAAACTCGACAACCGTCCGCCCTCGCGGCCCCTCACAGCAGCCGAAGCCCCCAGCTTCAGCCACACCGGAACCGCCGCAGTCCCCAGTGAGCTGGTGCACTCATGAGCAGCCCCAAACGAACCTCGATCGAATCGAAGAAGAAGAACAAGATCGCCATGACCGTGCCGACGGTCGCGTTCCTCACCGCGGCCGCCGTCGTCACGAGCCTTCGCGGGCTCCCCGTGATGGCCAAAGAAGAACTCACCATGTTCGTCTACATCGGCTTCGCAACACTCCTGTTCCTCGTCCCCGCCGCCCTGATCTCCGCCGAGCTCGGCAGCGCCTTCTCCAACCGCAAAGGCGGCGTGTACACATGGATCGGTGAAGCTTTCGGACAGCGTTGGGGATTCGTCGGCATCTGGCTGCAGTGGATCCAGAACGTCGTCTGGTACCCCACCGGACTCGCCTTCGCCGCCGCAGCCGCCGCCTACGCACTGAACCAGGCAGGGCTCGCGCAGGCACACGTCTACGTCGGCGTGTTCTGCATCGTCAACTACTGGCTCGCCACCCTCGTCGCCCTCCGCGGCAACGCCCTGCTGGCGAAGATCGCGAAGTACGGGTTCCTCGTCGGTACCGTCGTCCCCGGCGCGGCCCTGCTCGGCCTTTTCATCTACTGGGCAGCGACCGGGCACGCAATGGGCTGGACCACCGCCACCGACCCCGCCGTCGCGACCGTCGTGAACGGTGACAGCACCCCGCGCCTGCTGCCCCTTCTCACAGGCCTCGGTTCCCTTGCGTTCCTCGGCAACATCATGCTCCTGTTCGCCGGCGTCGAAGTACAAGCCGTGCACGTCGGAGAGATGAAGAACCCCAGGCGCGGATTCCCCGCCGCGATGCTGCTCGCCTCGGGCATCTCCGTCGCGGTGTTCCTCCTCGGCTCGATCGCCGTCGCCGGCCTCGTGCCCTACAACGACATCGTCCTGCAGACCGGAGTGTTCGACGCGATGGGCACCGTTCTCGTGGGCCTCTGGAACATGAACTGGCTCGTGCAGATCCTCGCCGTGCTCGTCTGCTACGGAGCGCTCAGCGGCGCACTCGCATGGATCTCCGCCCCCAGCCGTGCGCTCCTCACGACAGCGCACGACGGGGTACTGCCACCGATCCTCCAGAAGACGAACAAGGCAGGTATTCAACGGAACATCCTCATCCTCCAGGCCATCATCGTCACCGCCGTGTCATCGATCTACCTGTTCACAGCAGACGTCAGCGGGGCGTTCTTCCTCATCTCCACCGTCACGATCAGTCTCTACATCGTGATGTACATGTTCATGTACGCCGCCGCGATCCGGCTGCGCTACACCCAACCGAACCTCCCCCGCGCCTTCAAGATCCCGGGCGGAAAGATCGGCATGTGGATCGTCGCCGGCATCGGCTTCATCGCCGTCGCGTTCGCCCTCCTGGTGTCGTTCTTCCCGCCAACACAGCTCCCGATCGGTGACCCCGTCACGTATGTCGCACTCGTCGCCGGTGGGCTCGTGATCTTCGTCAGCGCCGCCCTGCTGATCTATCACTTCAAGAAGCCGTCCTGGCGAAACGGATCACCAGACCAGGAACCACACGAAGCAAGCTTCAACCCGGTCGCACCCGCAACAACACCGCCGGTCACTCCGGCTATCCGTGAACCGCAAAAGACAGGCGCCCCGTCATGAAGAATTCGGACCCGAACGACGCTTCCGAAACCGACCGCCTCGGAACGGCCGAGGACATTCTCGAAGAGGCAATTCTCAACGCCTCCCTCGCCGAGCAGGGGCTCCTCCCCGTGCCTGATGCGGCCCCCTCCGACGGTCCAGCACCCGCCGCCTGAACCCCTCACCCGACACCCAATCCGCACAGCCCAGTACCCGCCTGAATTCTGCCTACCAAGAAATGCACCTCACCCAAACGTCCGCCGCACCCGTCGCGATCGCCAGCCCCACCGCCGAGTCCCTCAGCCGTTCGCACCTGAGCCACGACAGATCAACAAAGGAACACCACATGGTCATGACATTCCAGGACTTCAATGAATGGTCCCCCCAGGGCCCCGTCACCGAGCTGTCCGTCGAGCACTGCTGGAACCTTCTCAAAGCGACCAACATCGGTCGACTCGGTCTCAGCGTCGACAACCAGCCAGAAATCTTCCCCGTGAACTACATCGCCGACGGATCATCCGTCGTGTTCCGAACGGCGAGAGGCACCAAACTCCGCGAACTCCTCATCAACGACTCCGTCGTATTCGAAGTCGACGAGCAACTCGAAAATGGCGCCTGGAGCGTCACCCTGAAAGGCACCGCTGACGTCCTCGGGCCTGAGATCCCCGATCCCGTCTACGACGACGAGACCCTGCCCCAATGGGCGCCAACCGCAGAGTACCTCTACGTACGCATCACACCCCGCGACATCCGTGGGCGCCAGTTCGAACACCAGCTCAGACTGATCGTCCCCGAAAGTTGAAGCGCCGCGATCAGTAACGGCCGCGTTCGTTCCAGGACTGTAACCCTCCGACTGGGACAGTGATCGAGTGCAGAATTCAGCGTATGAGAATGCCTGCACGGGAACGATCTCGGCTTGCGCAGCGGAAGCGGCGCGCTAGCACGGAGTCAGCAGCGGAGAACGCGTTGATGTCTGAGGGCAGCGCCTACCGCGACGCCATTCGGAGCCGCCATGGCGTCAAGAACCTTGAAGCGATGAGCCACGCAATCGGACTCCTGGGGTCACGTAGTGCTGTTGTACGACAGCAGTGACGCTCCCTTTTCGTCTCCGTCTGGCAGAAGAATCGACGTGATTGCCACATTCCGCACAAGAGGGAACGCTCGCCGGTAATTGTCGAGGGGTATCTCTAAGACCTTGCAGAGCACGAGACGCATCAGCGTCGAGTGCATCACGATGAGTGCCTTCTTTTCGACCGTCTCGCGACCTGACCCGGAGGCGACGAGCTGTTTGACGATGTCCTGAATTGCCGGCCAGACCCGATCGATTGCCTCGGCACCCGATTCACCGCCCGGAAGAGGCGAACTGGCGGGGCGGTGACGGAAGGCACGGAGGGCGTCAGGAAATTGCGCCGACATCTCGTCAGTGGTCAGGCCTTCACCGGAACCGAAATGCACCTCCCGGAGTCTGCTGTCCTGTCGAAGAGGCAAATGAAGCCTGGATGCCGTGGGGGTCGCTGTGTGGACCGCTCTGAGAAGCGGCGAGGAATAGATGTGGGTAATGCCGTGAGACGAAGACCATTCCCCGAGGGCATGGCTCTGCGCCACGCCTTTTTCGGTGAGTTCGATATCTGAAGATCCGGCGTACCTGTTCTCGCTGTGCCAGATCGTCTCGCCGTGCCGGGCCAAGTAGAGGGTACTCACCCGGCCAACCACCCTTTCCTGGTGAGGCTTCTGCGGAAGGACTCATAGACGGTGTTGAGCTCTTTCGTGCGTTCGGCATTTGGCCGGTATATTTTGTCGGCGTGCGTCATGTGTGACGCGATCTCTGCGAGTGTGTGAGGGTCTGGGCGGGACCTCTGCGCCGCCCACGCGCCGAGGATGGCCATCCCTGTCGATCCATCAGCGGTCGAAGCGACGGTGATCTCTCTGCCGAGGAGGTCTGAACGCAGTTGCACCCACCACGCGTTTCTTGTGCCGCCGCCCGAGGAGCTCAACACCCCGGCGGGTGCTTCATTTGACCCGCTGAGTTGTTCGAGGGCCAGCCTTTCCGCGCACGCCACACCTACTAGCACCGCTGCGTAGGTCGGCAGTTTTCCGAGTTGCTGGAGCGCTTCAGTTAGTGGATACTCGACGCCACCAGCGCTGACAAACCCTTCAGCTGAGGGTTCGACGATCGGGAACCGTTCCCCGGTGCCGGGGAGCGGATAGCTGAAGGGCAGGTCCGCGACAGGCTTCGCGTCGTAGTATTCCGTGGTCGCGGCCGTCAGCTCGTCGAGGTTCTCGTTGGGAAACAGCCCAGTGAGTATTCCCGCGCCGACATTCGAGGCGCCGCCTGGGAACCACAGCCCTTCTTCCGGGGATCGGTGAGAGTACACAGCGCCCGCATCGTCAGCGACGAGGCCCGCGCTAACCGTCTTCAGAACCATCGTCGTGCCGATGACGGTGTGACAGTCACCGAGACCGAGTGCGGCGGCGCCGAGTTGGGCCGCGCAGCCGTCTGTCATTCCGGCAAAGACGGGGGTTCCCTCCCTGATACCGGTGGTCTCGGCCAGCAGCGCATCAGTCTCCCCGAGAACTGTTCCGGGCGCGACAATCTCCGGCAACAATGTGGGATCGATTCCGAGTTTCGTCAGGGTGACTTCCGGCCAGCGCTCTTCAAGAAGGTCGTAGCCCGATTTCAAGGCATGGCTCCAGTCAGACGCGACGCGTCGACCAATGAGCGACGAAGCGACGAGGTCTGCTTGATGGGCGACGAATCGTGCCGTATCTGCTGAGTTTGGCGAAGCACCTGCTACCGGGCTGTTCAGCTCCGTAGACACGGCAAGCAGTCCGTTCCTGTGTAGCCAGAGGATCTTCGGAAGCGCCCACGTGGGTTGGATCCGGAAGCCCAGACGTTTCCAGAGTTCCGGAGCGGCGGCGACAACCTCATGGGCGAGAGCGCCAGCCCTGGCATCGTCGTACATGATTCCGGGAGCCACCGGGTAGCCATCACCATCGATAACGGTGAGGCTCCCACTCGTGGCGCACGTGGCGATACCTGAGATACAGGCCCTCTGGAATGGTGTCAGCTGGTTCATAGCATCAGCCAGCGCGGTGTGAGTGGAGCTTATCCACTGATGGGGATCCTGCTCGTGGCGGTTGCCGTGGGGTCTCAGCGTCCTGTCGCTTCGAATCGGTGAGCTGGCCGCTGCAAGACGCGTGCCTGCGCCGTCGACGACCGTCGCCCTGACGCTCTGCGTGCCGACATCGATTCCGATCCAGAGAGCGTCGTCGGTCATTCGGCAACCATGCCGGTGCGTGGTGCGCCGAGAGGCCAGAGGGCGCGTGCGCTTTCGAGCCTCTCCCGGTACTCGCGGTAACGCTCGTCGTAGACGGTGGAGCGTGAAGCATCGGGGTCGATACGGCGACGCTGGGACCGCCAGAGCTCGTCATCGACGGGGCTGCCGAGCGCCGCCCAGGCCACCAACGCCGCACCGCGGGATCCGACGGCAGAAGCGTCAGGCAGATAGAGCGGCCTTCCGAGTACGTCCGCGAAGATGTGCGCCCATTCCTCGGATTGCAGACCTCCGCCGCAGGCGGCAACATCGCCGTCGAGGCCCATCGTGTCAAAGCAGTGACGGGCAGCGAATGCGAGGCCCTCGCAGAGTGAGCGGATGATGTCGGCGCGGGTGTTTCGTAGTTGCATTCCGGTGAATTGCCCTCGAGCGAGTGGATCCACGAAGGGAGCCCGCTCACCTGCCGGTGAGAAGAACGGGAGGGCGTTCACCCCGTTGGCGCCGGGTTCACTCTGCAAGAGGATGGCGTTCAGGGCGTTCGGGGTGAGATCGAACAGGCGCATCATCCAGTCGATGCTTGCCGTGCCGACCATCGACGGCATGACGCGGAGATACAGATCAGGGTCGGGCGTGCAGAGCCACATTCCGGCAGGGTCGGCGCCTTGGATGATGGTGCGGTCTGCGGTCAGCACTTGGCAACTGAGCGTTGTACCGACGACCAGGGTGCCCTCACCGGCACGGGTTGTACCAGACCCGAAACCGCAGGCCTGTAGGTCGTAGGGACCGCCGGTTACCATGGTACCCGCGGGCAGTCCGAGCAGGTCAGCGCCGTGGTCATTCAGGCTGAAGAGAGTCCCCGTTGGGGTGGGCGTAGGAAGAAGGTGCGCCCATTGGCTTACTCCGCAGAGTTCGAGCGCTTCGGGAACGTACTCACGCTTTGTCACGTCCATGAACGGCAGGGATGCGTCTGAGGCGTCCACGGTGATGACGCCGGTGAGATTGTGGATGATGGCGTCGACGCAGTAACCCGCTACCGCGGCGCTGCGAAGCGATTCCGGCTCATTGACGGAGAGCCAGGCCAGAAGTGCTGCGTGGCAGCCGGGGAAGATACCGGATCCGGTGAGCTGGAAGATCTGGTGCGAGACGCTGGAGGCGCCTCCTCTGTTCCACCGTTCGATCAGGTCGGCGGCGCGCGCGTCCATCCAGGAGATCATGGGCCGAACGGCGCGGCCGGCCTCGTCGCGGAGCCACAGCCCGTCACCCTGCCCTGTCAGCGCGACCGCTTCGATCGGCTCGGTCGCCTCGGAAACGATCTCCCGGACGACCGAGGCCACCGAGGCCAGAACATTCTCCAAGTTCTGCTCAACCCGGCCGCCGCTGAGCTGAATGAGCTCTGACGGCATGCTCGCCGTCGCTCCCACACGGCCGTCGTGGAAAATGGCCGAGGCCTTCGTGATCGAGGTACCGATGTCCACACCGATGATCATGAGGCACTCCTGTTCGAGAGAATGTTCCACACGGCGGGGTTGGCGACGTACCGGGGCCGCTCCCCTTTCAGGTACAGGGCGATGTCGTCGGCGACGATGTTCGCGGCACGCTCAGCGGTCTGCTTCGTAGCCCCGGCCAGGTGCGGCGACAAGACGACGTTGGGTGCGTCAAAGAGCGGCCAGTCCGCGGGGGGAGGTTCGATGTCGTATACGTCCAGCGCGAGAGCACCCAGTTGTCCGCTGGCGAGGAGCGCAGGAAGAGGCGCGTAGTCCAACAGGCCTCCACGGGCACTGTTGACCAGAACTGCGCCCGAAGGGAGCAGCGAAAGGTTCTCGGCATTCAGGAGATGGTGTGTCTCAGGTGTCAACCGGGCATGCAGGCTGACCACGCTGCTCCGGCGCAGGAGTTCAGACAGTTCGACGAGTTCCACACCGTCGTTCCTGACGGCATCCGCGTCCGCGTATGGGTCATAGGTGAGAACGGTTGAACCGAACGCCTTCAGTACCCGGGCGACGATACGACCGATGGCGCCATATCCGATGAGGCCCACCGTGGCACCATCGAGCTCGGAACCGGCGTTCTCGTAGGTGTAGTAGTCGCCTCGCCAGGCTCCCTTCTTCAGCTCCGAATCAGCGATTACGATTCGGCGCATAGCAGTGAGCATCAGCCCGACCGCGAATTCTGCCGCGGCGACGGCATTTCGTCCGGGCGCGAAGGAAACGATAACGCCCGCTCGTGTCGCCGCTTCCAGATCAACATTCACCGGGCCTCCCCGACAGATGCTGATGAGACGAAGATCGGGTGCACTTTCGAAGACCTCGGCGGTGAACGGTGCCATCTGCGTCACCGCGATCTCCGCGCCAGCCAGTGCCTCGATCAACGAGGGAACGTCGCCGCTCGCCTCATCGACTGACCCGACGGGACCGAACGGTTCGATCGGCCAGGGCAGCGTCAGTTCTCCGAACGAGACCCCCGCGTCACCCGTCGTGCGGGTCTTGATGGCGTCGATGAAGAGGGACGGGGTGACGAAGAGGTCGCCTGCAGCGAGAATGTGGGGCATCTCAGTGCCTTTCTGACACATCGCGGGAGTGACTGCCAGAGCACCGTTACCCGATCTGAGGAGATTACCACCAAAGTTGGTACTTTTATCAAGCACTTTGGTGAAAAAAACGTTCAGCGGCGTATTGGAGCCAGATGAACGGTGGTTTGGGCCGCGATTTGGGCGACGATGGCCGGATCGACATCGTCGGTCAGGATCACATCGGTGAACTCACTGACGGGCACGTAGCGGTGCAGCGACGTTCGACCCACCTTCGAACTGTCCATCATGAGGACCCGTCTCGCGCCGGAACGCAACATCGCACGCTTCATCAACACGATGTCCTGCTCCTGGTGGTACGTCATCTCCGTCCCCATCGTCGAAGTCGACTGGAAGACGATATCGACGGCGTAGGACTCAACAGACGTATGGTCGGGAATACCGATGTAGGAGTCATGGGTGCGGGAATACTGCCCCCCTGTGACGATCAGTCTGATGTCGTCGTTCTCACGGAGTTCCTCTACCGCCTGGCGGTAATTGGTGATGACCGTCAGCGGTCCGACATCACTGAAAAGACGGGCGAGAGCCAAGACCGTAGTGGAGTCGTCGAGCATGATCGACATCCCCGGCTCCACCATGGACAAGGCCTCATGCGCAAGGGCATTCTTCGCACTGGAGCGGGTCTGCATCCGGAATTCGGAGCTGCTCTCAAAGACCGTGGTCGGCAGGACCGAGACCCCGCCATGGAATTTTCTGAGGATGCCCCGCCGGGCAAGGTCGTCGATATCGCGGTGCACCGTCATGGGGCTGACCTCGGTCAGAGCGGCCAGTTCAGCGGCAGTGGCTGACGCAACCGAACCGAGGTGATCGACGATCTTGCGCTGTCGAGACTCTTTGGTCTGACGAGGAACACCCTGCTCTGCCATGAAGACAGCATAGAGGTGCCTTCTATACGGATCGGCATCCCATCATCACAAACAGAATGATAAAAATCGCAGTTTTTTTGACAATTCGCGCCTTGATGGTGTTATTCTCGCCGATACACACCACCAAGGGAGATTCAATGAAGAAGATCTATTCCAGGATGGCGGTCGCCTCATTGGCCGCTCTCCTCAGCGCGACCGCCCTCAGCGGTTGCGTCGAGCAGGCGGGCAGCAGCACTGCCTCCTCCACGGGCGCCTACAAGATCGCGTTCCTCATGCCCGACCTCGCATCGACCAGATACGAGCAACAGGACAAACCCTTGTTCGAGGCGAAGATGAAGGAACTCTGCGCCGACTGCACGGTGCTCTACTCGAACGCGAACGCCAGTGCCGACACCCAGCAGCAGCAGGCCAACTCGGCCATCGCCCAAGGGGTGAATGCGATCGTCATCGACGCCGTCGACTCCACCGCAGCAGCCGGCATCGTCGTCGCGGCCAACTCGGCGAAGATTCCGATCATCGCCTACGACCGACCCATCCCCACCCAGAAGGCTGACTACTACGTCTCGTTCGACAACGAGGGTATCGGCAAGGCGATCGCCCAGTCGCTGGTTGACAAAGTCAAGGCAACCGACCCGACTGGCAGCATTCTGATCGTCAACGGCTCACCCACTGACGCCGCAGCCGGCCTCATCAAGAAGGGCATCCACGAGGCCGTCGACTCCAGCGGGCTGACAGTGCTCGCCGAATTCGACACCCCCGCCTGGGACCCGGCGCAGGCCCAGAACTGGGCCAGCGGGCAGATCACCCAGTACGGCACGAAGATCAACGGTGTGGTCGCGGCGAATGACGGAACCGGCGGCGGCGTGATCGCGGCGTTCAAGGCTGCGGGCACCTCGCCCGTGCCCCCTGTGACCGGAAACGATGCCGAGGTCGCTGCCGCGCAGCGAATTCTCGCGGGCACCCAGTACAACACCATCTCCAAACCGATCAGCATCGTCGCAGACGCCGCGGCAGAAGTCGCGTACTCCTTCGCGCAGGGAACCAAGGTCGAGGGCAAGGCAACGCTCTACGACACCCCGTCGCAGCTGTTCAACCCCGATGTCGTCACCCTCGACAACATCAAACAGGTTCTCTTCGACAGCAAGATCATGACGGCCGCCGAGGTCTGCACCGGCGAGTACGCCGCAGGCTGCACCGCAGCCGGTATCCAGTAACCCCAGCCACGGGAGCAGCAACATCCCCGGCACCCTTGGGCGGACGCGGAACACTCTCGCTCCGCGTCCGCCCATTCTCAACGACGAGTCAGAAGGACCAGATGACCACACCCACCCTCGAGCGCACCGACGCAACCACCAACATCCTCAGCCTCCGTGGTGTCACCAAGAACTTCGGTGCCGTCGCCGCCCTCACTGACATCAGCCTCGACGTGGCGGCGGGTGAAGTCGTCGCGATCGTCGGCGACAACGGTGCCGGCAAATCCACCCTCGTGAAAATCCTCTCCGGCGTGCATCTGCCGGATGCTGGCACCATCGAGTTCGACTCCCGTCCCGTCTCCATTCCGAACCCGACCTCCGCCCTGAATCTCGGCATTGCGACCGTCTTCCAGGACCTCGCGCTCTGCGACAACCTCAATGTGATCGAGAACCTCTTCCTCGGCCAAGAGCTCAGGCCCGCACGACTCAACGACATCGCCATGGAAGTGCGCTCCTGGGAACTGCTGCGACAGTTGTCGGCGAAGATCCCCTCCGTACGCATCCCGATTGCCTCACTCTCAGGCGGACAGCGTCAGACGGTCGCCATCGCCCGCTCCCTCCTCGGGGACCCGAAAGTCATCATTCTCGATGAACCGACGGCCGCACTCGGCGTAGCCCAGACCGCAGAAGTACTGAATCTCGTCGAACGTCTCCGGGAACGCGGCCTCGGCGTCATCATGATCAGCCACAACATGGCCGACGTACAGGCTGTCGCCGACCGCGTGGTCGTGCTGCGCCTCGGCCGCAACAACGGCGACTACAAGGTGGGCACCGTGACGCCCGAAGAGATCATCGCGGCCATCACCGGGGCCACCGACAACGCCGTCACCCGACGCACCAGCCAAGTCGATCTCCGCAGCATCCAACCCATCACCTTGCCAGACGGCACAATCGCACCCCCCGAGAACCCCACCGACAAGGAAGTCGACCGTTGACCACCACCGCACCACGCCCCTCCGACCTGCAAGACGAACGACTCGCCAACCGGGAAGGAATCCGGGGCACGTTCGCCGGATTCGTCGACAAGATCCGCGGCGGCGACCTCGGCGCCCTCCCCGTCGTCATCGGCCTCGCCGTCATCTGGACGGTACTTCAGATCCTGAACCACGGGTTCCTGTCGGCAGCGAACCTCGTCAACCTCCTGCTCGAATCCAGCCCCACCGGAGTCATCGCCCTCGGGATCGTCTGCGTGCTGCTTGTCGCCCAGATCGACCTGTCCGTCGGCTCCGTCAGTGGACTGTCGTCGGCGATCGTCGGAATCCTCTTCGTCAACCTCGGCTGGAACGTGTTCGCCGCCATCGCCGTCGCCGTCCTCACCGGCGTCGTCATCGGCTGGGTCTATGGACAGATCTTCAACCGCTTCGGAGTCCCGAGCTTCGTCATCACCCTCGCCGGCCTCCTCAGCTTCCTCGGCCTGCAGCTCTACGTTCTCAAGGGCATCGGAACTATCAACATCCCCTTCGACTCACCCCTCGTCATCTTCGCCCAACTCGCCTTCGTACCCGCGTGGCTGTCATACGTGCTGGTCGCCATCGCCGCGGCAGGGCTCTTCCTCACCGATCTGACACGAGCCCGGGCCAGACGCACCGCCGGCCTCTCGGCCCAGCCGCTCAGCCTCATCGCCCTCAAGAGCGGTGCCCTGCTGGTCGGCCTGGGATTCGCGGCCTGGTACCTCAACATCGCACGCGGCATCGGCTGGATGTTCGTGCTATTCGTTGCCCTCGTGTTGATCTTGAACTATGCCCTGACCCGCACCAAGTGGGGCCGTGCGGTCTTCGCCGTCGGCGGCAACGTCGAAGCCGCCCGGCGCGCAGGCATCAAAGTCAAGACCATCTACACCTCCGTCTTCGTCGTCTGCAGCACCCTCGCGGCCGTCGGCGGCATCCTCGCCGCCTCACGACTCGCCGCCTCCAGCCAGTCCAGCGGCACCGGTGATGTGAACCTCAATGCCATCGCAGCTGCGGTCATCGGCGGAACCAGCCTCTTCGGCGGCCGCGGCACCGCATTCGCTGCGCTGCTCGGCATCATCGTCATCCAATCCATCTCGAGCGGACTCACCCTCCTGAACCTCGACTCGTCGTTCCGATTCATGGTCACCGGACTGGTACTCCTGCTCGCCGTCGCACTCGACTCCGTCTCACGACGATCGAGAACGAACCACGGCCGCGCCTGAACCCGCCCCCAGGCCAAACTTTCATGTCCGCTCTCTCAGATCTGCCTTATGTGATATATCCTAGCGAATAGCAGACCACGTCGACGGTTCTCGGCGAGAGCGACGTGATGTGCGCCCAACCGAAAGGACAACGATGTCTAACTCGTTCACTCACACGGCCATAGACGGCCGCGTATTTACCGGCCGCTCGAACGGCGTCGAAACGACGGCGGGTACCCCGCTCGTGGTCGCCCTCCATGGCGGCACATACTCTTCGGCCTACTTCGACATCCTTGGCTACTCGCTTCTCGACCGGGGCACCGCAGCGGGTGTTCCCGTGATCGCGTTGGACCGCCCGAACTACGGGGGCTCCAGCCCGCTCGAGAGCGAGGACTCGATCATTCTGGCGAACGCCGACGTCCTCAGCGCCGCCATCGGGGAGATCTGGGCACAGCGCGGCTGCGACGCGTCCGGCGTGGTACTGATCGGCCATTCCATCGGAGGTGCCATCGCCACCGCCATCGCAGCGAGCCAGCCCGTGTGGCCGCTGCTCGGGCTGGCGACCTCCGGATGCCTTGTGCAGGTTCCTGCCGAATCCGCGGGCGCGTGGGCGGCCCTGCCCCCGATCCCGATGATCGACCTACCCGTGCCGCTGAAGGATCAACTCATGTTCGGCCCGGCCGGCACCTATACCGACGATATGCCTGCCGCCAGCTATCCCTCGAACACTCTCGTGCCCAAGGCCGAACTGCTCGACGTCACGGGCGGCTGGATCAACCGGCGCGCGGAGACCTGCGGGCGCGTCACGGTTCCGGTCTTCCACCGCCAGGGCGAGTTCGACAATCTCTGGGTCACGAACCAGAACGAGATCGATGAGTATCGGGCGGGTTTCACATCTGCCCCCTCGCTGGACATCGAGCTGCTGCCCGGCAGCGGGCACTGCATCGACTTCCATACGCCGAGCGAGGTCTTCGAAGACGCCGAGCTAGCGTTCGCGATGTCGATGCAACTCGCGCGGTCCTGACCTCGACCGGCTGAACGGCCGGCCGGTCACCTGGTCGGCCGTTCAGTTCGTCGGAGGGTCAATGCGTCGGGGGCTCATGAGGTCGTTGAACTTCTTCGTGATCCCGATGTCGTCCGCGCGCTGCGCATCGCGGCGCTCCCGCGCGCGGGCGACATAGGCCTCTAGCTCTCCCGCCTCGAGCGCCTGCAGGGTCTCGGTGAGAAACTCGTCGAGCGGCATCGCGTTCGGGTCGGTGAGGTTCACAGCTTGGAGCCCGGTGCGGGTGAGCGGTGGAGCGATCTCGATGATCTCCGGGACTTCTCCGTGCATCCGGTAGCGCAGTGACAGCGTGTACGAGTGCATGGCCGCCTTTGTCGCCGAGTAGAGCGACGATCGCGCGAGCGGCGCATAGCCGAGCATAGAGGTGACGTTGACGATCGCGCTGCCGGGCACACTTCGCAGGTACTCGATGAATGCCGAGATCATCCGGATCGGCCCCAGCAGGTTGGTCGCCACGACCAGCAGCAGGTCATCCTCATCGACAGATGCTGTCGGATCGTCGTCGATCATGACTCCCGCACAGTTGACCAGCACATTGAGCTGCGGATGCGATGACAGCACTTCCGAAGCGCACGCCGCGATGCTCGTCGGGTCCGAGACGTCGACCAGGCAGGTGCTGATTCCCGGGTTGGCCGCTCTGACCTCGGCCAGCAGATCAGTACGGTGACCGGCGACGATGACGGTGTTGCCCCGCTCGAGCAACGCCTCGGCGAGTGCGCGACCGATACCGGATCCGCCGCCGGTGATGAGTACCGTGTTGCCGGTGAGTTCCATCGTCAGCCGTCCGATCCTACCGACGGCCGCGAGGGGGCCGCCCACTCGATGATGGTCTCAGCGAACAGGCGGGGGTCAGACCTGTGCATAGCGTGCCCCATGTCGGGGAACGACAGGTAGCTGACGGGCTGGCCGGCCTTCTGCACCAATTCCTGCACGCGCTGCGCCTGAAAGTCGGTCATCGCTCCGGTCAGGCGACCCGTGTGTTCGTCGACCTGCCGGAAGTGGTGGGTGATCAGGATGGGAACTTTGACGTTCGAGATCATGTTCTCGTGGTCGCAGGACGCCGTCGCCGACCCGGAGGCGAACGCTCTGCCCCACTCGGGGTCGTACTCCTTCATGTTCTGCGGCGGGCCGGCGGGGCGTTCCCCGGGCGGCATCGGGAACATCCGCGCGAGACCTTGGAGCGTCGAGCGGGGCATCACCCGGGGAAGTGCCTGCTGCATGCCGGCCCAGTCACCGATCGACCACTGGTCGCCGAGGTATTTGTTCCACAGCTCGAAGGTGAGGCCCATCCCTTGGTGCACGGACTGCCCGCAGGCGGGGTTGGCTTCGGAGGCGAAGAACGGCGCGTCCTCCCAGACGCCGCCGAGTATTTGGCCAGGCTTCGCGAAGGCGCAGAGCCATGCAGCGATCGTGCCGCCCGACGAGAGCCCGCTGACGAGGGTGGGTCGTTCGACGACAAGATCGATGAAGCGCACGAGGTCGGCGCCGAACGTGTCGAGAGTGTAGCGGCCGGGCGTCCAGGTCGACCGGCCCTGGCCTCGGAGGTCGACGGCAAACACGCGGAAATGTTCAGCAAGAGGCTTCATCGCCTGCTCGTAGCCCCACCACGATTCACTCTGCGAGGGAATGAGCAGCAGCGCGGGCGATTCGGGGTCACCGGCAACCGCATAGTTCATCCGGATCTCCCCCAGATCGACGACGTGCTCCTCGAACGAATGGGGAACGAAGAGGTCCGGGTGCGAATCAGCTTCCAGGTAGGTCATGTCATTTTCCTTTGCTCGATCAGATGAGGGATATTCATTGCGCGGTCCAGCCTGCGTCGAGCATCAGCGACGAACCCGTCATGAGGCTCGACGCATCTCCGGCGAGAAAGACGACAGCGCCCATGATCTCCTCGACGGTACCGATCCGTCCGAGGGCGTTGCGCTGGGTCGCCCACTCCCGGAATCCGACCGCCTGCAACATGGGCTTGGTGAGTTCGGTCTCGATGAAGGTCGGGCAGATCGTGTTGACCCGTACGTTGTTGGCGCCGACCTCCCACGCAAGTGATTTGGCTAGCCCCTCGAGCGCGTGCTTCGTCGCCGAATAGACTGTTCGCCGCGGGCTTCCGACGTGGCCCATCTGAGACGAGACGAGGATGATCGAGCCTTTGTCGAGGTCTCTCATGCTACGCGCCGCCGCCCGCGTAACGACAAAGGCCGACCGCACATTGACGGAGATCATAGTGTCGAGGTCGCCGTCGAGCACGTCGACGAGGTCGACGGGCCGGTTGATGCCGACACTGTGAACCACGATCTCGAACGGTCCGAATTCGTCGAAAGCGGCGTCGACCGCTCGTGAATCCGTGACATCAAGAGCGATCGACGTTGCCCTGCGTCCGTCGGCTCTGAGTTCATCACAGACCGAATCGAGCTCCGACTTCGACCGGGCCGCGACGAACACCTCGGCCCCGGCCTCCGACAAGGCAGCGGCCGCGGCCAGGCCTATTCCGCGGCTCGCCCCAGCGATGAAGGCCTTCCGGCCATCCAGCCTGAACGTCGGTGTGACGGGCAGCATCTAGGGCGTGTCTCCTAAACGTGGTGTCAGTGTTCTGGGATGCTGTGGGGATGTCCCGTTCTGCTGTTTTGAGTGATTCCGATTGGGCTATTTTGGAGCCGTTGTTGCCGTCGTCTGCGGGTCGGCG
>NZ_NBXB01000037.1 GCF_003399635.1 Subtercola boreus
CGTCCTCAGCCTCAAAGGCACCAGCTACCGGCTCCGAGGACACAAAACCCTCACCACTACGACAAACTAAACACACCACGTGGCACCGTTTTCAATCGGCAACATTGGTACCATTTTCGGTCGGCGTCAACAGACATCTTCTGGGCGGCGTCTGTTCGCCTGGGGCCCTCCCGCGAAGATGACCGGAAAGTCGGGTCACCCCGATTGGGGCTGGCCCCGATGACCGGCACTTCCAGTCGACACAAAGGGCGTCCTCAACCTACCGGCAGATACGGCGACGCTGCCCGAAGATCAGGAACGGGCTGGGTTGTCGTGACCTGCGCCGGCGGAACGGCTGCTGTCGCGGGTGTTCAACGACAGGCGTTGCCCCAATTCCTCAGCGAGTTGCGCCAGCAGGCCGGCCAGTTTCTGCGGAACGCCAGAGTGCCCGGAGAGGTTGAACTGCTCGGCCATGACGGCGGGGTTTCGGTATGCCGCCTTGGTCGTTCCATGGTCGTCCCAAAGCGCCATCCGCAGCGGCAGATCGATGCCCGCTGCGGGGTCCTCCAGCATGAGGCTCGTTCCCACCTGTGGGTCGCCGAATATCACGACCACCTCGTCCTGCAGGTCCAAACCTACCGATCGCGCGTTCGCCGCGTGGTCGATGATTGCGAAGACAACTATGCCGCGACGGGTCAGCGACCCGATGAGACGCTCGGCGGCCTCTGCGACGGTTCCCGGGACTGTGCGGGTGACGAGATGATCGGTCTGCATGTGCCTGAACCGGTCAGGGCGTGGGCAGCGTTACTACGCCGAGCTGAAGGAACATGCCGAGGATGTCCTCGCCAAACCATCCCTCGGTGATCTTGCCGTCGACGACGGTGTAGATCGCGATGCCGAGCCACGTCGCCGTCTTCCCCGTTGCGGGTGAGCCCATGAACGCGCCGACGTTCTTTCCGCTGTTGGTGAAGCGCACCACAACCTTGTCGCCTTGGGCGATGATCTCTTCGACGGCGAGGTGCATGTTCTCCCAAGCACCTCCCGAATTCGCCGCATTGAACGCTTTGAATTCATCGATGCCGTGCAAGGTTCCCATGCTCCCTCCGTTCCAAGTCATATCATCGGCCCACAGATCGCCGAGGAGCTCGGTCTTGCCGCCGTTCACGATCTCGTCGAGGAACCGTCTGACGACGGCGACGTTGGTGTCTTCTGCATTCATGGTGTCTCTCTTTTCTGGTTTGGAGCGTTGTTGTCGGACTAGTTGGCGGTCGTTCTAGCGAACGCAGCGCGGAGGTGATCCCCGATCATGACGATCGACTGGCGAGCTACGTCCGCAGGCTTCGAGTGGGTGAAACCGTGGTCAACGCCCGCGAACTCGCGGTGGGTGACAGGGACGCCGGCTTGAGCGATCACGATTGCGATCTCGTTCATCTCGTGCTTGAGGGTGTCCAGCTCGCCGGTCATGATCAGAGTCGGCGGGAACTCGGCAAAGCGGTCGTAGTACGCGGGGGAAGCCAGGGGATCCTGCACGTCGGCGTCGGCGAAGTAGGTGTTTTTGACGAGGTCCATCATCTGCTGAGGCACGACGGGGCGTTCCTTGGGCGACTGCCGACGTTCGTTCGACCTCGACAGATCAGCCACTCCGTATTCCGAGGACACTGCGAGAGGGATGAAGCTGCCGGCGTCGATGGCCTGTGTGACGACACTGAACGCCATCTTGCCGCCGGAGCTGGGGCCTCCTACGGTGAGCCTGTCGCCGTCCCATCCCTGCTCGGCCCCATGTTCGTGCACCCACATGAAGATGTCGTAGCTCTCTTCTTCGGACACGGGGAACATGACCTTCGGCGCGGTGTCGTAATCGGGGACGACGACGTACGCTCCGACTTCCGAAGCGAGATAGCGGGCAACGTTGTCTTCCTGCAGTGGCCGTCGGACGATGAAAGCGCCGCCGTGGAGGATGAGGTGAACCGGGGGGCGTTCACCGGCTGAGGTGAAGGCCACCGTCGCTTCCGCTGCGGGCGTATAGACAAACGCCTTCACGATGCCGTGCCGGGTGGGGATCTGGATCGCTGACGGCCGCGCGACAGTCCTGGTCGCGAACTGCACGTCGGGCGACATGGATTGAAGGCGAAAGGCCAAGGGGAAAGCGGCCTGCATAATCCGGGCCGAAACCACCGATGGGGCGGCAATTCGAGAGTCTGCACCGAGCATGGGAATTCCGTTCTTTTCGAAGAAGCTAACTGGTTAGCTAGAAAGTACACCCGCGAGGATCAGCTTGTCAACTAAGCGTTTAGTTGAATTCTCCGCCAGCGGTTTCGACCCTCGAATCGCCCCGCTGGACTGATGCTTACCGGCTCGGGAAGACGTATGAGAGATCGTGGACGATCACAAGCCGGGTCATCAGTCGGCGGTCCGGTGCTGGCTCCATCCTCGGTCATGATTTTCTCCTTGTGTACGTGGATGATCCGAGGATTGCTCCTCGAATTTCTATCGGGTTGCCGTTCGTTTTGCGCTCTTACGCTGTACCGGCGACGGGTGCTCCGCCCCAGACTGGAGCGGGTCGCTGGCCGAGATAGCAACAGCGGGCCTTACGGCACGAGCAGCAGTTTTCCGGTCGTCAGTCGTCCATGGAGGTCGCGATGTGCCTGCGCCGCATCACGCAATGGATATGTCTGCCCGACAGCGACCGCCAGCTGGCCGCGGGCGACCAACTCGAACAGTTCCGCTGAGTGCCTGAGCAGTTCGCCGCGCGTTCGTACGTGGTCGTCGACTGTGGGATATCCGATCAGGATGCTGTTCGGCAGAGATGCGAGCTGAACAGGCGGGGCAGTATCGACGGCCGGCCCGTAGTAAGCCATGACTCCGTGCACCTTGAGCGAAGCGATGGAGTCTACGTACGTCGTGGTTCCCGAACCGTCGTAGACGACGTCTACGCCCCGGCCGCTTGTCAGCTCCATCACGCTGTGGAGGAAGTGGCCGTCGGAGTTGACGATGACGTCGTCCACTCCGGCGCTGAGTGCGCTGGCGACTTTCCGCTCGTCGGATACGCGCCCGATCACCCGTGCGCCTTGCCTCTTCGCCAACTGTGCGACGAGAAGGCCGACCCCGCCGGCTGCGGCGTGCAGCAGAACCGTGTCTGCCTCGCGCACACGATAGAAGCCGTTGGTGAAGTGTTGGGCAGTGAGCCCCTGCAGCAGAATCGCGGCGGCGGTCTCGAAGTCGATATTGTCTGGTAGCGGCACGGCCTGGGCGGCTGACATAGTGACCTTCTCGCCGTAACTCCCCCACGCAAAGCGCCAGGCAATCCTTTGTCCGACGTGCAGGTAATCGACGCCCTGCCCGAGTTGCAGGACGCGGCCGGCTCCTTCCACGCCGGGGATGACCGGGAACGGCCCTGGCCCGTTCTGCCCGGTTCGCGTGCCGGTATCCATGAAGTTGACACCGGCTGCCACAACTTCGACGAGGATCTCGCCCTCCCCCGGCGCACGCGTGAGGACCGACTGCAGTTTCAGCGCGTCAGGGCCGCCCGGTCTGTCGATGACGATGGCGGCGTGACTGTTCATGGTTTTCCTCGTAGTGATGAGCGGTTCTCTGTCGTCACTCGGCCGTGAGGCTGGCCGACGGGCAGACTGGCGCGGGTCGAGCGTCTGCCGAGCCTGATGAGCAGACCGACGCCGACGATCATCTCGGCGATCATGATGGTGTCCACCGCCCCACGCTCGACGAGGCCGCCGATAGGAATGGCCGGAGGTGTGCCGATGATCTGCAAGAGGATGAAGCTGAGTATTCCGATCACGCCGACGGTGGTTACGGCGATCCCGAACCAGCGCGGTGCTAGGAGCCGTTTCCAGACCAGGCCCACGGTGATCGCGGTGGCGTTTCCGCCGATGATCGCGCTGGCTGCGCCGAGGCTGTGCAGCACGATCACTCCGTTCGTGAGGGCCGCCGGCGACTCGTGGAAGAGACCGACCATCGTGATGCCGACGCTGTGCACGAGCGCGAATGCGAGCACGGTAAAGCGAGCTCTTCCCGGGATGATGCGGAACAGGATCGCAGCGACAATGATGTAGAGCACGCCGTGAACGATGAACGCTTGGTTCATCACGTCGTGAAGTGGTGAGTCGACCAGCCGCCCCTGGAACCGCGTCCCGACTTCAGACGACCCGAGGTCGCTGATGAATCCGTAGATGTAGCTGTACGTGGGGCTGTGCCACGCCGATGCCGCGATGGCTTCGGACAGGAAGTACCAGAGGCCGGCGAGGATGAGCAGCACTGCGCCTGCGCGCTGCACTCCGATAGCGAGGACGACCGGGGCTGAGGGTTTCGTGTTGGTCATCGTGTCGTCGCCCCGCCATCGACGGGGAGTGTCACCCCGTGGATGTGCGCCGCGTCGGCGCTTGCCAGGAAGAGCACGGCCGAGGCGACTTCCGCCGCTGTCCCCGGCCGGCCGTCAGGGAACGCTGCCGTGAAGGCGCGTTGCATGGGCCACGCGGCTTCATTGAGTTCGGTGAGAGTCGGGCCGGGCGCCACAGTGTTGACCCGTACGCCCTGCGACGCCAGTTCCGCCGCCCAAGACTTGGTCAGCGAGTGCAGGCCCGCTTTTGTGGCCCCGTAAAGCGCCGCGATGGACATTCCGACCGAGCCATTCATCGATCCCATGTTCACCACTACGCCTTCGCCCTTGCCGATCATCGCTGGCACGAGTGCCGCTGTCAGCAGAAACGGAACCTTGACATTGATGGCCAGAGCATCGTCAATCTGCTCTTCCGTCGCGTCGAGCATCGATTGGCCGGCCACGAGTGCGGCGGCATTGTTCACGAGAATGTCGACAGTCCCGCCCGCCGCCTCGAGTGCCTTCGATGCCAGATCGCGAACGGCCGCGCCGCCGCCCGAGAGATCGGCGCGGATGAAGCTGGCAGACAGGCCGTCCATCCGCAGGCGCCCGACGAGGTCTTCGCCGTATCCGGCGTTGCGACCTGTGATCAACACGTGCGCCCCGGCTGTGCCGAACGCCTCGGATACGGCGCGACCGATGCCTCCCGTGCCTCCGGTGACCAAGACGGTCTTGCCTTCGAAATTCCATGCCATGGTGATTCTCCTCAAAATTGGGTTCTTCAACCCATTATTACCGTTTGAAATGGATTGTCAAACCCATTCTTGATATGGTCGTGTGATGAACCGACCCTTGACCCGTAAAGGCGAAGCAACACGTGGGCGGATCGTCGAGGCGGCGGCGTCCGTCGTCATCACACAGGGCACCGCCAGCGCCGGCCTCGAGCAGATCCGGGCAGCGTCCGGCACCAGCGGTAGTCAGCTGTTTCACTACTTTCCCGGAGGCAAGGCGCAGCTGATGCTCGCGGTCGCAGAGTTCGAGGCCGAGCAGGTGCTTGAAGAACAGCGCCCCGATCTGGACGAGCTGACTACGTGGGACGCGTGGAGAAGGTGGTCGGAAGACCTCCTTGCCGCTTACGAGGCCAAGGGGTCGAAGTGTTCGATTGCCGGACTGATGAGCCAGCTGGATCCCAACGAGCCTGAGTTCCGGGCGATCGTGATCCGGATGTACGACACATGGGAAGCCGCGTTGGCCCGTGGCATATCCGCGTTGCAAGCGGACGGCAGTGCGGACACTGCTCTTGATCCGGCGGACGCGGCCGCATCCCTGCTTGCAGGCATCCAGGGCGGCATCGTGATGATGCTGTCAACGGGGTCTACCCGCAATCTGAAGGCTGCTCTCGATGCCGGGCTGGAGCGACTGAAGCCGTAGATGCTGGTCATTCGCCTTGGCCTCGTGAGCCGACGGGAACCGGTGTTGCTGTGATTTCCGACTCGTCGTCCGCGGCTTGCAGCTGCTCTTCGGCTTGGGCCAGATCGGGAAGGATCGTCGCCGAGGTGAACACGAGCCGCAGTGTGCGCGCGGCGATCCCGATGATGAAGAGGGTGATCAGAGTCACGATCACCCATGCCGCGACCTGCCAGCCGGCGGGCCGCTCGAGGGCCAGCCATTCCACGCCGTATGCCGACACCGCGGCGAACGGGAAGGTGAACGACCAGAATCCGAGGGTGAACGGCAAGGCGAGGTAGGAGCGCGCGAGGGCCAGTTGCACCACGACCATCAGTACGGTCAGCGCGGCGAGACTGTAGTCGACCGCGCCGGTGTGGCCGCCGGTGATGGTGAGCCACGCCGTGCCGCCGACTGCAGGAGGGGCGACGATGATGGCGAGCGTCGGCATCAGCGGCGCTGGAAGTGACGGGCGCAGCGCCAGACGCGCCAGAAGCAACGCGAACACGACCACCCAGAAGAGTGTGGCGATGGCGAAGGCGCCGAGGGCTACAGTCGGAAGGCCGATTTTCGCAGCCGCGGTCGCGCCGATGAAGCCGGCCGCGACTGTCGGTAGGAAGTAGCCGCCGTGCACTGCGTCGGGTTCGAGCCCTCCGCCGATCCATCGGGCGACGATCCATCCCGCGAAGAGCACAGTAGCGGCCAAGCCCACGACGACGACCCAGAACCCGGCGGCCGGCAGGGAGGAGTGCAGGTGGGCGCCCAACAGCATCATGACGATGGGCACGAGTGCAGCGATCGGTCCCTGGGCGGGATGGCGCAGCTGATCGACGAGCCGGTCAGTCGTGCGTCGTCCGCGGAGGGCGTGAGCAACGACCAGCCAAATCCACGCTATTGCCGTGACGACCCAGAGGAACTCCGCGATACCGTCTGGAGCTCCGAGGTCTGTCACGGCGAGCGACCAGACGCCGGCGAGGCCGGCGAGGCCGAATGCGACGGCGAGAGTGTTCAGCGGTATTCGAGTGCCGGGTTTCATGGAGTGTCCTTCAGAGTGCGTTCGAGGAAATCGAGAATGAGGGGCGCGATCTGGGCGAGATCGCTTTCGAGGGCGAAGTGGCCGGCATCCACGAGGTGCAGTTCTGCGTCCGGGAGGTCCTCCAGGAACGCTCGCGCACCGGCAGGGACGAAGATCGGGTCGTTTTCGCCCCAGACGATCAGAGCGGGGACCTGCGTCGTGCGGAAGTATTCGTGCACGGCGGGATAGAGCACACGGTTGGTGACGTAGTTTCGAAATAAGGCCAGTGCCACGTCTCGGTTCCCCGGCCGCTGCAGGTTCGCGTAGTCGTTCTGCCAGGCGTCGGGACTGACGAGTTCGATGTCTCTGGTACCTGTGACGTATTGATCGCGAATGCTGGCCTCGGTCAGCGCTGAACGCAGCGGCGCCTCGGTCTCGTCGTTGGGCGAGGCGGAATACTTCCACAGGTCGTCCCAGAAAATGGCGCCGAACCCGTCCTCATAGGCGTTGCCGTTCTGGCTGATTATCGCGGTGACCGCCTCGGGCCGGGCCAGGGCCAGTCTCCACCCGACCGGAGCTCCGTAGTCCTGGACATACATGGCGAACTCGGTGACGCCGATCTCGTCCAAGAGCCGAGAGGTCAGATTCGTGATCGAGTCGAAGGTGTAGTCGAAATCTGTCACCGTGGGCGAGTCTGAATTCCCGAAGCCAAGGTAGTCCGGGGCTACGACGTGGTACTTCGCCGCGAGCAGGGGGATCAGCGTCCGGTACATGTGCGAACTCGCCGGTGCCCCGTGCAGCAACACAACGCTGGGGGCGGAAATGTCTCCGGCTTCACGATAGAAAAGTCTGTGGCCGCCTATTTCCGTCCAGCGGTGGTAGACATTGGGGGCGCTTTCTCGAACGAGGCGGGTTTCCGTGACAGACATACTAAGTTATCCTTCCAAGACTGGACTAACCGGGTGGTTAGAAGACTGCCACCGGTCGATGATTCTGTCAACTAAAAAGTTAGAAAGTAAGGTAGTTCCATGATCCGTGATGCGAATGCAACACGTCAACGCCTCATTTCCGCTGCCCAAACCGAATTCGCCGCGTTCGGAATAGCCGGTGCCCGAGTGGACCGGATCGCACTGAATTCCGGATCGAACAAGGCGCAGATCTACCACTACTTCGGCAACAAGGACGCGCTTTACGACGCCGTCTGGCAAAATCTTGTGTCCCAGGTTCTGTCCGAGACAACGATTGATGTCAGGGACCTCCCCGGATACGCGGCAAGGCTGGCGGATCTTTACGCAGCCCATCCGGAATTCATTCGTCTCATTGCATGGCAACGTCTCGAGCGCTCCGAAGGGCGTTCATTGCCGCTTTCGGTTTCCAACATCGAGGCCCATATCGCAGCGATCGCCCAGGCGCAGGCCGACGGAATCGTGACGGATCGATTCGAGGCGGGAACTCTTTATGCGATGATCCTGCACCTGGCGACGTTATGGGGCGACATGAGCCCTGATGTTCGTGTTGTGGTAGGCACGCCGGAGGCCTCCGAAAGGGCGTCGACGGTGTCTCGGGCGGTGGCGAGCATTCTGGCGCCACCGTCCGAGCCCGGAGTTGGCTAGTCGGCTGCTGTCACTCCGCCAGGAAGCTGTTCACTTCACGAGCGAACTCCACCGGATACTGGAAAAGAAATCCGTGTCCGGCATCCGGATAGATGAGCAACCGCGCATGAGGAAGATGACCGGCCAGGAGGTAAGAGTTGACGGTCGGGACAAGGATGTCGTCGTCACCGTTCGCCACCAGAGTCGGTTGAACGATGTTCTCCAGCCGTGACAGTTTGCTGTAGTCGCGAATTCCCCATTCGACAATGGCGGCTGCCTGGGCGTCACGGACCGCGAGTGTCGGCGCCACATCGCGACCGTCTTGGCGCGTGTAGATGCGGCCCACGAACTCCACGCCCTTCGCCTGGCTCTGTGCGCTCGGGCTGAAGAACAGGTACAGCACGTCTTCCGCTCCCTGCACGTCTTTGTAGGCGTGTCCACGCGTTTCTTCGTTCCACCCGTGCATTTCCCGGCCGCCCTGAGGCCCGGTCCCGGCGAGGATGAGACGTCGTACGAGTTGCGGCCGGAGGAGGGCGAACTCTTGGGCCACGAACCCGCCGTGCGAGAACCCGAACAGGTCGAGCTCGGTGATACCCAGCGCGTCAGCGAAGTCGATGGCGTCCAATGCGAAATCACGCACAGTCGTCGGCACCTCGCCGCCGGACCCACCAACGCCACGGGCGTCGACCAGGATCACTTCGCGCTCCTCTGCGATGGCGTCCACCAACGCGGGATCCCAGTTGTCGAGGTTGCCGCGGAAGTGCTGCAGAAACAGAACTGGGACTGTCCCCTTCTTGCCATAGCGGCGGTAGCTGTAGGCGAAGCCCTGCGCGGAGTGGAGCGTGAGATTAGGCGTCGAGTATTGGGACATGGTACCGGTGCTTTCTTGTTCAGTTGACAGGGATGCGCCGGCCCAGCGATCGGTGGTTATCCGCTTCAGCTAACTGGCTGGTTAGGAGTTTCGCAGTGGGGCGCAAAAATGTCAACTAAAAGGTTAGGAACTTCATTCCCGGTTATTGGACGACTGATTCTCGCGACGTCCGGCCCAGAAGCTGGGCCGCGGCTTGCCCGATGATTTCCAGTCTTCTCAAGCGAGATGAAGGCTCGACCACCGAACGCACATCAGGATTCATGTCGGACCACAGGGAGGCGATGTGGCAGATCAGGGAAAAGACAATCTTCGGTTCGAAGGATGTGGCTACCACCCCGCTGTCCTGGCCTGCCCCGATCACGTCTGTGTGGCGCCGGATGCTTCGAGTGGAGATCTCCATAGGCGGACTGTCCGAGCCTTCGAGTCGTTGCCACGCGACGAGCCGGGCAAACTCCGGGAACTCCTCGTAGAGCGCGGCAAGCCCGACGGCATATGCCGCGAGATTGTCGATGTCGAGCTCCAGGTCTCCGATCACCGTGACGAGGAAGTCCTCCCAGACGGCATCGAAGAGCGCTTCCTTGCTGCCGAAGTAGTGATAGATCTGAGCCTTGTTCGATCCGGAATTGCGGGCGATCCGGTCAACGCGGGCGCCGGCCTGGCCGTATGCGGCGAACTCGGATCGCGCGGCCGTAATCAACCTCTGACGTGTTGCATCGGCGTTTCGAACCATTGTGCCTCACCTATTTCCTCATACTCAGCGTTGTGTACAGACGCGTGTTCTAACCGTCTGGTTAGAACACTATACGAGAGAAGAGGCCGACACACCAGGCCCGCCCTCAGAAGAGGTCAGCGAGTGGACGGCGAGATGTCCGACGTCGTAGAGGCGAACCGGCCCCGGTATTTAGACGGAGGTATCGACAGGTGCGAGATAAACGAGCGGCGCAGCGACTCGGCGGTACCGTACCCCGAGCGCTCCGCGGCTGCCGTCACACTGTGTCCGGCATCCAAATGGGCCTTCGCCGCGTCGAAGCGGACGAGGTCGACGTACCTCCTCGGGCTGGTCCCCAACTCCTCGTGGAACAAGCGGGTGAGATGTCGTGAGCTGAGGTGGGCGAGGTCGGCGAGGTGCTGCACCGTGTACTCTGCGCCGGGATCTGCTTTGATCGTGTCGACGACGAGTCGGAGCGCGGGTGTCTGGGGTCCGGGACCCTCGAGGTTCGCCGAGAACTGTGACTGTCCTCCGGCCCGTTGCATGTAGACAACCAGAGACCGAGCGACGCTCCGCGTCAGCACGTCTCCCCTGTCTTCTTCTAGAAGAGCCAGGGCCAGGTCGATGCCGGCAGTGACGCCGGCGGAGGAGTACGTCGACTGGTCCTTGACGAAGATCGCATCGGGCTCCACTCGTATCGCCGGATACCGGGTAGCAAGCTCATGGGTGTGCTTCCAATGGGTCGTAGCCCGCCGCCCGTCCAGCAGCCCGGCATCCGCGAGGATGAAAGCGCCGGTGCAGATCGACGCAGTTCTGTTCGCCCTGTCGGACAGATCGAACGCCGCCGAGGCGAGAGTTTCTGACACCCTTTTCTTCGGGAACACCTCACCACCGGACACGAGGAGTGTGTCGATTCGGCCGGGTGCTGACGCGGCTGCGTCGACGGGGAGTCGCAGGCCGATGGATGTGCGGACGTCGGCACCATCAACGGAGATCATGCTGATCTGGTATCCCGTCCCCGACAGGTTCGCCTCGGCGAATACCTCTGCGGGCCCGGCGACGTCGAGCAGTTTCATGCCGTCGAATACCAGGATACCCACCCTGTGCGGTGTTGCACTCATGTCGCACCCCTTCCGGCAATGTCTGGATACGTGGGGTTTGTGCCCGCTGCAGCGGGGCGCCGACGGCCTCACGAGCGGCAACCTTGACGAGACAACCACCTAGTTAGGATCCTTCTGCCATGACTGACACTATCGCCGGTATCGACATCCCGGACAGTAAGATCGCAATCGACGCGACCGAGCTGGTCCGCGAGACGACGAACGAACTCCTCTTCAACCACTCACGACGCGTGTTTTTGTTTGGCAGCCTCCAAGCTCGCGCGCTCGGCACGACCCCCGATCCGGAGTTGCTGTACATCGCGGCGATGTTCCACGACCTCGGCCTGGTCGAGCCCTACAGGACCGCGGATCAGCGATTCGAGCTCGACGGCGCCGACCAGGCCCGCGCGTTCCTCGCGTCCCACGGATTCTCCCCCGCCGACGGCGATCTTGTCTGGGCGGCGATTGCCTTGCACACGACGCCGGAGGTGCCGACCAGGATGGCCCCCGTGATCGCGGCGACGACTGCGGGCGTCGAGACCGATGTCCTCGGCCTGCATCTCTACAAGATCAGCAACATCGAGCTCGCCGAAATTACCGCAGTGCACCCCAGGCCGCACTTCAAACGGCGCATCCTCGAAGCGTTCTACGAAGGTTTCGCCCATCGCAGCGACAGCACATTCGGCACCGTCAACTCGGACGTCCTGGAGCACTTCGACCCGACGTTCCACCACACCAGCTTTGTCGACGTCATCAACAATTCCGATTGGAGCGAATAGCAGAAGCAATCTGTTCGGCCCCGATCAGCCGTCGATCACGCCCGTCCGGGCTGTGATCAAATCGAGTTGATTTTTGTCGAGCGCGGAACCGGCAGTACATACGTGCGGAATAACCATTCCGCGGTGCGTGTTCACGGTCTGATAACTACTTGGAGAAGGAAACACTGATGTCCGTAGCAACCGCCAATTCCTCAACCGCGCGTCACGCCGAAAGCAGCGTACCTCTCGTCGACCTGCTCAACGAGAGATGGAGCCCCCGCTCCTTCGACCCTGCCGCCGTCATCCCCGAGACGAGCGTGACCGCAATGCTCGAAGCCGCCAGATGGACGGCCTCGGCAGGCAACAGTCAATCCCGACGTTTCATCGCAGGCGTCCGTGGCGGCGAGATTTTCACGGCGATCCACGACAGCCTTCTCGGGTTCAACCAGGTCTGGGCTGGCAACGCCGGCGCTCTCATCGTCGGCATCGCGGTTTCGGAAAACGCCGAGGGTGAGCCGCAACGCTATGCCGAGTACGACCTCGGCCAGTCGATGGCGAGCCTCGCCGTACAGGCTCATGCCGAAGGGCTGCACATCCACCAGATGGGCGGAATCGACGCCGACAAATTGAGCCTCGCGTTCGAGCTCCCGTCCCACTTCGTTCCGATGACGGTGACTGCGATAGGAACGGTGGCGGCTGCTCACCTGCTCGGGGAACAGGCAGCTGCCCGGGAGACCGCGCCGCGGACGCGTCTCGCGCTCGACGAGATCGTCCTGACCCGCGACTGACCGCGCGAATATGGATTGCCGCCATCCGGTTTGGGTGGCGGCCCGAGTTCAGGACTGAACGAACGTCGATTCGTTCACAAAGCGGTCGTGATCAAGATTGTCCAGCATGAAGTCTGCTAGGTCTCCTCGGGAAATGCTGCCGAAGATGGACTTGCCCGAGTAGTCGCCGGACCGGTAGCTGCCGGACCTCGGACCGTCGGTAAGCGTCGGGGGCTGGACGATGGTGAAGAGAAGGTCCGAGCGACGCACGGCGTCGTCCTGCCGCTCTTTGGCCACAAACCCCTGGAAGGTGACCGCTCGAACTGCCGCCACGACGGCACGCATCGGCGGCGGAAGTTTACGACGACTTGCCGCGCTCGTGCCGAATCCGGTGAGGACCTCGATCCGAGGGACGCCTGTGCGCTGCATTGCCGCAAGCACCGCGTCGGTTCCGCTGTCGACGACAGCGTCGCCGAGAGATACGATCACCGCGTCTACTCCGAGCAGCGCCCGATCCATGGCCGCAGCGTCGTCCAGTTGCGCCTCAACGACCCGCAGCCCCTGACGATGGTCGCCGATCCGGGCAGCACGTCGCGTGACCGCAACGACCTCATGCCCGCGGTCAAGCGCCGCCGGCACAAGGTAGCGCCCGACGCTGCCGGAGGCGCCGAAAATCGCGATTCTCATGAGGGGACACGGTCCTGCGCCACAGCCGCTTCAAGATCCTGCAGGAATGATTTCTGCTGACGCCGCAGGAACCGGTCGATGAGCGGCTGCACGAGTCTGGGCCCGTGAAAGTCGAACTCTTCGACGATCTCGACGTTCACCGCCGAGCCATCCCCATCGGCGGTGACGAGATGGAATTCTCGTGAACCGTTCCCGTCGGCGTGCTTCATGGAGAGGATTCGGTGCCGCGGACGGTCTTCACTAAGCACGGTGAACGTAGTGGCGTAACCGGTACGCGCGTTCGTTTCCGAGTAGGAATTGCCGTTGTCCGAGGCCGACTGGACGTCCGACCGCCAGGAAAAATCCGATGGCGTAGTGATGTAAGCCCAGAGGACTTCGGGGGATGCCTCGATGCGACTGTGGGCAGAGTAGGTCTTCTTCATTGGACTGCTTTCGACTGGGCGCAGTTTGTGCGCCGTGGATGGTTTCAGGGTGCTGCGAGGAGCGCGGCGACGGTGCGACGGACGATCTCGCGACGCGCTTCGTCGGAGCCGGTGGGTTCGAGTGCGGCCAACGTGGCTGCAGGAAGCGTGAACCAGGTCCGGGCAATGGTCTGCACCGCCAACACGATTTCTGCCGGGGTGAGACGACTCGAGAGAATTCCGGCGCGCTGGGCGGCCGCTATTCTGCCGGTCTTCTCGTCTGTGATGAGTTCGGCGGCCATAGACGCTGCGCCAGCCTCGCGTCGTTCGAGTTGGTACCAGGACACGAACCGCCCGACGTCGGGGTTGGCAGCGTGCGCGTCGTAGAGGCGCACCGCATATTCAGGAAGATCTTCGGGCATCAGGGGGATCTGGTCGACCATCTGTGTCGAAATATCTTCCATGACGGCGTCGAACAACCCGTCTTTGCTGCCGAAGTAGGTATATACCAACCCCGAGCTGCACTCTGCACGCGCCGCGAGGGCGTCGATCCTGGCACCTTCAAGGCCGCGCTCACCAAATTCGGTGAGCGCAGCGTCGAGGAGTCGTCGTTGTTTCGCTTCGGGGTCTCTTACTCGCATTCCCCGATGCTAGTTATTGAACAGTCATTTGACAACCCGGATCGAACGGGTTTACGGTCTTACTAATAAATGACCGTTCAACAAAAAGGAATCCCATGAACAATGTTTGGTTTATCACCGGAAGCTCTCGGGGGCTCGGCCGTGCGATCGTAGAAACCGCACTCGCTGCCGGCGACCGCGTCGCCGCAACCGCTCGCACCCCTGAGCGCCTCGCCGACCTCGTCGCCACCTATGGCGACCAGATCCTGCCCCTCCAGCTCGACGTCACCGACTACGACTCGGCCCGCGCTGTCGTCGCAGACGCGGTCGCCGCGTTTGGCCGCATCGACATCGTGGTCAACAACGCCGGATACGGCGACCTCGCCTCTGTGGAGGACCAGTCGATGGAGATGTTCCGAGCTCAGATCGACACGAACTTCTACGGCGTAGTCAACGTTTCCAAGGCTGTCATCCCGGTGCTGCGCGAGCAGGGGAGCGGACACATCTTCCAAATCTCCTCGCTCGGCGGCCGCATGTCGGGACCGGGCCTGACCGCGTACCAGGCGGCGAAATGGGCCGTTGGCGGATTCTCGGGAGGATTGGCCCAGGAAGTGGCGCCCTTCGGAGTGAAGGTCACCACCTTGGAGCCGGGCGGCATGCGTACCGACTGGGCCGGTTCGTCGATGACGATCCCGCCGAGTAGTGCGCCGTACGAACCGATGATGGGCGCTTTCGCTGAGATGCTGCGTGCCGCCTCAGGAAGCGAACCCACCAACACGTACCGAGTCGCGGAAGCCATCCGCAACCTCGCTGGACGAGATGACGCCCCAGTGCGCCTCCTTCTCGGCAGCGATGCGGTGCCGATCGCGCGAATCGTGGCCGCCGAACTCGCGGCCAGCGATGAGAAGTGGAGCGAGCTCAGCCTGAGCGTTTCCGACGGTACCCCGATCGATTTCGAGACCCTCACCAACATGGGCAACACCGGCTCCTGAGTCACTGTCTCCGGTCGTATTCCGCCCGGGCAATCTGGACGCCGTCGGCGTTGTTGTCTGTCCACCCTACGAGTGCGTAAAGAATTTCGTGCAGATTGTGTCCGCTGGCCGTCAGTTCGTATTCGACGGCTGGCGGCACGGTCGGGTAGACGGTCCGCGTCACCAAACCGTCGCGTTCGAGGTGGCGGAGCGTGGCGCTCAGCATCCTCTGCGTGATCCCATCGACCGCACGCTTGAGCTGGTTGAAGCGCGCCGGCCCGCCATCGAGCTGGCAGATGACGATGACCGACCACTTGTCCCCGATCCTGCCGAGGATCTCCCTGAGCAGCGGACCCGATCCTTCAGGGTGCGCATTCCGGAACGGAAGCATCGTCGTGGACGTGGGCATGGTTCCTCCGGTGATACCTGGGCAGTCCAAACTGCCCTCTTGCGGGGCCCCGCCCGAACGGCGAACACTGATTGGGCAGTATAAACAGTATACCTAGGCGTCATCCGTACTCCCTGCGAGCCGGATACGCACATAACGGAGATCAACAGTGACACAACCCGACCTGCTCATCAGAGGCGGCTACATCGCCACCCTCGACCCGTCCATGGGCGACCTGCCTGTTGGTGACGTCCTTATCCGGTACGGAGTCATCGCCGCCATCGGTACCGACCTCTCTGCCGAAGCCGGCTCGGCACGGGTCATCGACGCCCGCGGCCGACTCGTGATACCCGGCATGGTCGATTCACACCGCCACCTGTGGCAGGGCGCACTCGGTGGGGCCACAGGGAAGTCATCCCTCCTCGGCTACTCCGCAGAAATCATCGGCCAAGTTGCTCCGCTCTACACTCCCGACGACATGTATGCCGGCACCCTTTGGGGTGCCCTCCAGGCCCTTAACGCAGGGATCACAACCGTCGCTGACTGGTCTCACAACCTGCCTACACCGGACCACGCAGACGCGAACGTTCGTGCACTGGAAGACTCGGGCATCCGCGGCATATTCCTGTTCGGAGGACCCGGAGCTGATGCGGCAGCGTTCTTCGGCCCGGATGCTCAACGGCACCCTGACGATGCGCGCCGCGTCAGGGACGAACTCTTCCCCAACGGGAACCGCGGAAGGCTCACGATGGGCCTCGCGCTCCGAGGACCTGCATTCAGCAACGAAGCAAACACCCGAGCCGACTTCGACTACGCACGGGCGCTCGGGCTCCCGATGTCGGTCCATGTGGGCATGGCCGGATTCCCGCACTCCGTTGACACCCTGGCGCGGCTCGACCTTCTCGGCGCCGACGTGAACTACGCGCACGCGAACCAACTCAGCCCCCACGAATTCGACCTCATCGCCGAGACCGGAGGGTCGATAGCCATCTCCCCGGCGGTCGACATGCTTATGGCGCTCGGGGCGCATCCCGCAACCGGCGAGGTACTGCGGCGCGGGATACCTGCCGGACTCGCCGTCGACACCACGACGAGCACCGGCAGCGACCTGTTCAGCGAGATGAGGATCGCCCTGGCCGCAGAGCGTTCCAGAGCGAACGCACACCTGACCTCACAGCACGAAGCCGCCACCGAGGTGAGCCTCGATCATCGCGACATGCTCGAACTCGCGACTGCTGGCGGCGCCCGCGCCTGGTGGATGGATGATCAGATCGGAACGCTTGCCATTGGAAAACAAGCCGACGTGGCGATTGTGGACATGAGAAGCCCACACCTCGACGGATTCAGCGACACGGTAGCAACAGCCGTCATGGGAGCAGGTCCGTCGGACGTCGAGACGGTCGTCGTCGCCGGCGAGATCCTGAAGGAGAACGGCCTCCTGGTCGGACCAGCAGCGGAAACCGCCCGCGAACTGATGCTGCAGTCGCGGCGGCGCATCCGGGCTGGCATAGCCGCCCTCTGACCCAAACGGGCCCGAGGGGCACGGCCCCCCGGGCCTAACAGTCAGTTCAGTGCGACCATCCGCCGCACGGCTTCCACGACGACAGCACGCCGCCGCTCGCGCGACTTGGGCAAGACGCTGTCCAGTTCCGGCACGGTAGTGAACCAGGACAACGCCGCGGCCCGGACGAGCGCAAGGATCTCCACCGGTTCCAGCCGGGCAGGTAGGACTCCCGCGTCGATGGCGTCGCGCAACTTCTCCAGCTTCGACTGGTTGGAAGCCTCCACAGCCTGAAGCGGCACCCCGTGCGGCCGCTCAAGCTGGTACCAGGTGGTAAGGCGGACCATGTCCGGGTTGTCCTCGAAGGAGTCGAGCAGACGTCCCGCATAGCCAGGCAGGTCCGTTACATCGAAGAGAACCTCCTCGAGCGCGCCACGGACCATGATGCTGAACGCGATGTCGAACAGATCGTCCTTGCTGCCGAAGTAGCTGTAAATCATGGACTTGTTTACACCGGCGATTGCCGCGATCCGGTCAACGCGCGCACCGGCAATGCCAGAGGCTGCGAACTCGGAAGTCGCGGCGTCGAGCAGCAGTTTTTTAGTGCGTTCTGAATCTCGGATCATCCGTCGATTATACAACCAACTAGATGGTTGACAGATGAAGCCGATAGGTGTTGAGTGGGCAGCAGCAACCATCCAAACGGTTAGTTGCTTCGACCATGATCGATTGGATTGCTTTAATGACGAAGACTTGGCTTATTACCGGAAGCTCTCGTGGCTTCGGCCGTGAACTTTCCCGAGCTGTCCTGGAGCGCGGCGATAACCTCGTCGCAACCGCCCGCAAACCTGAGCAGCTCGACTACCTCTTCGCCCTCTATGGCGCCCGAGTGCGGTCATTCGCCCTGGAGGTCACCGACTTCCATGCCGCTGAAGCCGCCGTGGCTTACGCCGTGGAGCAATTCGGTTCCTTAGACGTCGTCGTCAACAACGCCGGCTTCGCCAACAGTTCGCCCATCGAAGAGACTGCCGACGCCGACTTCCGCGCCCAGATCGAGGCCAACCTTTTCGGAACCGTCAACGTGTCGAAGGCCGCTCTGCCGGTGATGCGAGCCCAGCGCTCCGGCACCATAATCCAGTTTTCCTCCGTCGGGGGCCGCGTCGGCGGCACTCCGGGAATGGGGGCGTATCAGACGGCCAAGTTCGCTGTCGAAGGCTTTTCCGAGGTTCTCGCCAACGAGGTCCGACCCCTCGGAATCCGAGTAATGATCGTCGAGCCCGGTGCTTTCCGGACGGATTGGCAAGGATCGTCGATGACGTTGCACCCAGTCGGTGCGGACTATGAAGACACCGTGGGCGCGCTCAACGCATACCGTGCTGCGAATGCGAGCAACCAGCCCGGCGACCCAGCCCGCGCCGCCGACGTGATCGTCGAAACCGTTACGGCCGGAGATCTCCCCATGCGCCTCGTCCTCGGCGCCGGCGCCGTTGCCATGATCCGCACCGCCGCCGAACAACGTGCCGCCGAGACCGAGAAGTGGGCGGACGTAAGCGCATCGGCCGACTTCCCCGTCGATGCCTCCTAGAACCGACCACCCAACGAGTAAACGAAAAGGAACGAGAAAACGATGAACGACACATCAACCTGGATCATCACCGGCGCCTCCAGCGGCCTCGGATTTGACCTCGCCGAGCACGTCCTCGGCCAAGGCCACGAAGTAGCGCTCGCGGCCCGGAATGCATCCTCGATGAAAATGAGCTGGCGTCGAAGTACCCGGAGACGGCCCTCGTCCTCTCCGTTGACGTCACCGATGCCGACCAGCGGGCGAACCTCGTCGCGCAGACCGAGCTGCGGTTCGGGAAGATCGACTTCCTCGTCAACAACGCGGGCATCGACTTCCTCGGCGCAATCGAGGAGCAACGCGAGGAGGACTACCGGAAGATCTTCGAAGTGAACTTCTTCGGAGCCGTCGCGCTGCTGCGCCTTGCGCTTCCCGGAATGCGGGCACGTAAGTCAGGCATGATCGTGAACGTTTCGAGCATGGACGGAATCGCTAGCCTCCCCGGAAACGCCTACTACTCTGCAAGCAAGTTCGCGCTCGAAGGCATCACCGAATCCCTCTGGCAGGAGATCGAGCCTGCTGGCCTGAAAGCTGTTCTCATCGAGCCAGGTTCTTTCCTGACGGGCATCGACGCGCGCACCCACTTCTCTGGCGACCTCATCCCCGACTACGACGCGTCCTCCGGCAACTTCTACCGCGCAATGCAGAACGTGGCAGCCCTCAGCGACGTCATGTTCCCGGGTGACCCGAAGTTGGCGGCGAAGGTCATCTTCGAGCAGCTCACGAATAACGCAACCGCGCACCGGATCATCCTTGGTTCCGACGCGATGGACCGAATCGGCACGAAGATCGATGACCTCCAAGCGGATTACGACGCATCCCGCCTGATCGCCTCGTCGACCGACTTCGTTCGAGTCTGACCCGCCCTCGATGGCCTGCCGAGCCCCGCAAACCGAGGCCCGGCAGGCGTCTCCACACGACACCCCACAAGCAACGCGCCGGCCAGGAACAGAGAGTTGGCCGGGGCGTTCATGCCGGGTTGGTGTTCGTGGTTTCATCTTTCCGGTGACGGCAGACAGCGGATAGGGGCCAGCGTTACTGGCTCTCCCCCGCTGCGATGCTTCGTTCGTATTTGGTACGCGTCTGTTGAAGAAATGTTTGGTCCACGCGCCACGCTTCGCCTTCTGACGGCGGCGTGCAGGTCATCCCGTGTGGCCACGTCCAGCGCATCGGGCCCGTATCACAGCTCGGCCAGACCAGCCTGGCCGTGACTAGAAAAATGTCACGGTGCACTTGCCGGCGCCCGCGCCCGTGCCCGAGACGAAAAATTGGGCGTCGGTTCCCATGCTGTTAGCTTCCGTCTACTTCGCGAGTAGCCCGGCGTACCTGGGCGACCTGCCGGCCGAGGTACGCCGATCTTATCGGCTTCGATGACTCCCTGCCGGTCAGTCCCGCACTCAAAACCGAACCGCGATCCCGCGCAACGAACCGGCCGCTTCGTCGACACGATGGTCCCCATCGCCCAACGGCCTTCGGAAGCCGACGACCACGCGATCCCTGGGCATTGGGAAGGGGATCGCATCATCGGGACGATGAGCCGGTCAGCGATCGGGACCCTGGTCGAGCGCTCCAGCCGCTTCGTCAGCCTCGTTCACCTTCTCCACGACCACACCGCCGAAACGGTGCGCGATGGCCTCGTGAAGACCGTAAGCCAGCTCCCCATCACGTTGCGCCGGTCGCTGACCTGGGATCAAGGCTCCGAGATGTCCGAGCACGTCGCTTTCCGCGTAGCAACCGACATGGACGTGTACTTCTGCGATCCCGCGAGTCCCTGGCAGCGCGGAAGCAATGAGAACACGAACGGGCTCCTGGAGTGGTCCGCGATGCTGTGGACATCGGTGGCATGTATGAAGTCCACGAACTCGCACTCACCTTCGGCGCGTTCTCGTGCCCTCAAGCTGCGCCGGGTCACCTGCGCCCGCGAACCGCATCCGACCGACCGCGCGGCATCCTCCGTGATGGCCGTTCGCCGCCAGCACCGGCGCGTGCGCCGCGGGGGGCGAGACGTGTGGCTGGGCGGGTGAAGAGGGGCTACTTGACGGCGCCGGCGCTCAGTCCGGCGACAAAGTTGCGCTGCAGGAGCAGGAAGCCGATGACGACCGGGATGCTGACGACGACAGAGGCCGCCATGATCTGGTTCCAGTACACGTTGACTTGGGTCGAGTACTCGCCGAGTCCGACCGCGAGGGTGCGGCTTGTCTGCGTGGTCAGTACGGAGGCGAACAGCACCTCACCCCAGGCCGTGATGAACGAGTAGACCAGCACCGCGACGATTCCGGGGCGTGCCACGGGCAGGATCACCCTGAGCAGGGTGCCGATGGCGGAGGCGCCGTCGACTTTGGCGGCTTCGTCGAGTTCGCGCGGAATGTTGTCGAAGTAACCCGTCAGCATCCAGATGGCGAACGGCAGTGTGAACGTCAGATACGTGATGATCAGACCGAGGTAGCTGCCGATGAGCTGCACGCCGAGGGTCTGCGAGATGTTGATGAAGATCAGGTACAGCGGCAGTAGGAAGAGTACGCCCGGGAACATCTGGGTCGACAGGATGGTCGTGGTGAACGCAGTTCGCCCACGGAACCTGTACCTCGACACCGCGTACGAGGCGAAGACCGCGATGATGACGCTGATCACGCTGGCCGAGGTCGACACGATGACGCTGTTGACGAAGTACGACGCGAGCGGGATCGTCGACCAGATGTCGATGAACGGCTGGATGGTGAAGTTCGTCGGCCACCAGGTGAACTGGCCCTGAACGTCGACCAGCGGTTTCATCGCCGAGGTGACCATGACATACAGCGGCAGCACCACGAACACCGCGAGGACGGCCAGCGTGACGATGCGGAATGTCTTGAATCCTGTTGTTTCACGCACGACGGGACCTCCGATTGATGGACACGAGATAGATCGCCGAGACGAGCATCAGGAAGAGCAGGAGCAGCACCGACATCGCCGCGCCGAAACCGAAGTTCAAGGTGATGAACGAGGTGTTGTAGATGTGGAACGAGATGAGGTCGCCCGCGGGCGGCTCGCCGCCACCGAACAGGATGAACGGTGTGTTGAAGTCGTTGAAGGTCCAGAGGAACAGCACGAGCAGCAGCACGTTGTTCACGGCACCGAGACCCGGCAACGTGATGTTGCGCCACTGCCGGAAGGGCTTCGCTCCGTCGAGGGATGCGGCCTCGTAGAGGTCTTCGTTGATGGTCTGCAGACCCGCCATCAGCATGAGGAAGGCGAACGGCCAGAGCTTCCAGATCGCCACAATCACCATCGCACCGAAGGCGTTGTTGCCGATCAACCAGAACGGCGGGTTGTTCGGGTCGATGAGATGCAGGCTGCCGAGGATCTGGTTGATCACACCGGTGTTCTGCTGGAACATGAACTTCCAGGTGATGATTCCGGCGTACATCGGCACGGCGTAGGGAATCAGAAACATCGTCCTGAAGATCGCCCGGCCGCGGAAGGCCTTCTGCAGCGCCACGGCGGCGGCCATGCCGAGACCCCAGGAGAGGCCCACGACCAGAACGGTGAACCCGCAGGTGATGAGGAACGACGACAGCAGGGCCTGGCCCTGGGCGCCGTCGAAGTTCACCGCGATCTGATAGTTGCCGAGGCCGACGAAGGGCGCTGCCGACCAGTTGGCGATGTAGAACTGGGTCAGCTTGATGAAGCTCATCCAGATTCCGACGACCATCGGAATGACGTGGATCAGCAGTTCGAAGACGATCGCAGGGGCGATCAGGGCGAAAGGCAGCCACCAGCCCTTGGGCCGCTTTTTTGCGGATGGCTTCACCCGGTTCGGCCCGGAGGCCGCCCGCATGGGGGCGGCCTCCGGCTTCTCGGTCGTGAGCACCATCAGTTGGATGCCGCAACCTTCTCTTGCGCGGTACTGAGTGCGCTCTCGATGTCAGACGTGCTCACTGAGCCGCCCGTTGCCACCGTGGCGAAGAGCGTGTTCATCGCATTGCCCACCTCGGTCTCGAAGGAGGCCTCGAGTGGAACCGTCGGCAACGGCTCCGAGAGGTTGTTGTAGATGTTCGAGAACGTCGTGGCGATGGCCGGGTCGGTCGTGAACGTGGGTGTGGCGTCCTTCAGTACGGGGATGGAGCTGAACGGCTTGCCGAGGGCCGACTGGGTGTCGGCGCTGGTGATGAAGTTCACGAACTTCAGGGCAGCATCCTTGTTCTTCGTGTTCTTGAAGACCGAGAGGTTGATGCCGGCGATGAAGCTGGCGGCGGGCTTGCCTGCGGACGGAGCTGGAATCGGCACGACACCGTACTGGCTGGCATCCATTCCATCGGCCGTGAGATTCGCCTCGGCGTTGTTCTGGTTGAAGATCATGGCCGCGGTACCCTTGGCGAAGTTCGCGATCGACTCGGTGCCGGTGCTGTACTGCGCATCGGCCGGGTCAGCGATCTTGTCGGTCTGCATCAGGTCGAGGTAACGCTTGATGCCGTCGACGTTCTGGCTCTCGGTGAAGGTCGGGGTTCCGCTGCCGTCGAAGAACGAGCCGCCGTTCTGTGCCGACGTGATGAAGGCGAAGTGGTTGTTCTCGGTGTAGCTGCCCGCCTCGATCGAGGTGCCCCAGACACCCTTCGAGGGGTCGGTCAGCTTCTTGCCGTCGGCGACCATCTCCTCCCAGGTGGTCGGCGGGGTCAGGCCGGCCGCGGCGAACATAGCCTTGTTGTAGTAGAGCCCGTAGGCGTACCCATAGAGAGGAACTGATGTGGCCGTCTGGCCCGCCGCGCCGCCGGTACTCAGGGCAGTCGACGCGAACTTGTCGGCACCGCCGATGGCGCCCATGGCCGAGTCATCGAAAGGAAGAAACGCGCCGGTAGCCTGGAACGAGGTGGCCCAGGTGTTACCGATGTTGACGACGTCGGGGCCGACACCCGAGGTGACGGCGGTCTGGATGCGCGTCTGCAGGTCGTTCCAGCCGATGACTTCGAGGTTGACCTTGACACCGGTCTGTGCGGTGAACTTGTCGAGCAGCGGCTGCAGCACGTCTTTGTCGTTCTGCAGGCTGGTGCCCTGGTTGCTCGCCCAGTAGGTGATCGAGCCTCCAGCGTCGCCGCCCGAGCCGGAGCCGGTCGACCCCGAGCAACCTGCGAGCGTGAGTGCGGCGGCGGCGAAAATCGCTGCTGCGCCGAGAACGCGTTTCTTCATCTGTGACTCCTTTGTCGGTGTGTGTACAACGGTGGTTCCTGTGATCGGCCCGGTGATGCGTGTCGTTGTGCTGTCAGCAGTCTAGACATACTTACTGACTTGTTTGTAAATGAAATACATCACGATCCGGTAACGGCGTGACGGGTGAGAGATCGCGGCTCGAGAGGCCGACTCGCACGGCGAGATCGTCGCCGGGAATGAGCCATCCGTTGCGCTGAACGCTCCAGATCTCGACCTGCCGACGGGGAACACGGATGCACGTCTCCCCCTTCTGACCGGCCCCGATGTCGAGCAGAGCGAACCCCGCCAACCAGCGCACCGGCCGCTCGGGGTCGGGGTTCAGGCACTCGAGATACACCTGCACGGTAGCCCGGGAATCGCGTTCCCCCACGTTCGTGAGGTGAACCGAGACCGCCAGCGAACCGTCGCTGTGCCATTCGACGGTGTCGACGGCGGGAGTATTCCAGGCGCCATAGCCGATTCCGAAGCCGAAGGGGCGGGCCGGGGTGCGCTCGAGGCGATCCCAGCCGCGGTAGCCGACGTCACCACCCTCGGCGTAGTCGATCACGCCGTCGAGGGGATGGGCATCCGGAACCGGCACATCGTCGAATCGGCCCGGCAGCGTCCACGGCAGGTGCCCGCTCGGCTCGATACGCCCCACGAGGGCGTCGGCCAGGCCGTTGCCCGCCTCCTGGCCGGGCAGCCACCACCAGAGGGTCGCAGCAACCTCGTCGAGCCATGGCAGAAGCACGGGCGCGCCGGCATTCACCACCACGACGGTTCGCGGGTTGGCCTCGAGTACCCGCCTGACCAGCTCGTTCTGGCGGCCGGGCAGGTCGAGCGAGGGGCGATCCCAGCCCTCAGATTCGGTCTCCTCGGTGGTTCCGACCAGCACGATCGCCACCTCGGCCCGCCTGGCCGCGTCGACAGCCGCAGTGATTTCGACATCGAGGTCGAGATCAGCGCTCTCGTGTCGCAGTTCGAAGCGCACGAACGTACCGTACGCCTCTGCGTCGACCACCTGCAGCCGGGCGTCGATGTCGACTGTCACGGGGTCTTCGGCGACGACGAATCGGCGCGCGGGGCCGACCGGATGATTGGCTGACGAGTTCAGGATGACGTTCGCGTTCGCGATCCCGGCCGCGCTGGAAACGAGCTCACCGTCGAACCGCACCTCGTGGGCACCGGAGACGCCGACCTCGAGCCGGTTCGAGCCGGGATGAGTCAACCGGATGACGGCACGGATGCGCGCCGACCGCGCCTCGATCGGTACGTTGCGATTCCACGACTCCGATCCGTCGACGAGGCGTGATTCGCCGAGCGGATGCCCGTGCTGGTCGAACAGCGACAGTTCGTAGCCCGGCCGCCCATCTGGCGTCGTCACGAGGGCGGGAACGATTGCCGGCGCGTGAACCCTGCTCGTGCCGCCACGCAGCACCTCGAGCCGAGCGGCCGGAAATGTCTCCCGCAGCGCCGCTTCTGGCGTCGAGGCGTAGGGTGCCTGAACGAAGGCGCTGCCCCCGCCCTGCACGAAGGGCTGCACCGCAGCCGGCCCGACGAGCGCGATGCTTTCGACCACGTGCGGGTCGAGCGGCAGGATGCCGTCGTTGCCGAGCACCACGATCGACCGGGCAACCGTCTCCCGCAGCAGGGCGCGCGTCGCGGGGGCAGAGTGCAGGGCATCCGGAGCATCGCGGCTTTCGCTCCGCTCCGAGGCCGAGGCCGAGGCCGAGGAGAGCTTCGCACGCCTGCCGACGGCACCGACCCGCTCGCCGAGACGCACGATGCGCTCCACCTTCTCGTCGATGACCGACTCGTCAACCAGTCCGTCCGTCACGGCCCGCACGAGCTTCTCCTGCCACGGACCTCCCGGCCCGGGCATCACGAGGTCGAGTCCGCCGAGAGCCGATTCGACGGTCGAGGTCGTCGCGAGCCAGTCGCTAACGACGACACCGTCGAAGCCCCACTCGCCCTTCAGCACGTCGTTCAGCAGGTGGTCGTGCTCGGTCGCCGGCCCCGCTGTCGTGCCGTCGTCCACCCCGTTGTAGGCAGCCATCACCGACCACACCTTCGCCTCGCGAACGACGGTCTCGAAGGGAGCGAGGTAGGTCTCGCGCAGCACCCGCTCGCTGACCTTCGCGATGTAGGTCGTTCGGTCGGTCTCCGATTCGTTGCCGACGAAGTGTTTGACCGACATGCCGACGCCGCCCGCCTGTACGGCGGCCACGTAGCTCGACGCGATCACCCCCGTGAGCAGCGGGTCTTCGGAGTAGCACTCGAAGTGCCGGCCACCGACGGGGGTGCGCTGCAGATTGACGACCGGAGCGAGCACCAGATCGATGCCCTTGCGACGAGCTTCGCCGGCGATGAGGGTGCCGAGCCGGGAAGAGAGGTCGGTGCTCCAGGTTGCGGCGATCGCGCTCGGGCTCGGCAGCTGAGCCGCGTCGGTCGAGACCTGTTCGATGCCCCGGATGCCGATGGGCCCGTCTGAGAGCACGATGGGCGAGAGATCGAGCTCGGGAACGGCGAAGAGAGTCCACGACGTTTCTCCGGTGAGCAGGCGCACCTTCTCGATCAGCGACAGCGCCCCGATGCGCGAGCGGAGACCGTCGCCGTCTGCGGCGCTCGACCGGGAAGCGGCTGTAGTCGCTGCGAAAGCGTTCATGTCTATACTCCAAGTTGTGTGAGTCTTCGCTTCGTCGCGTTGATTCGCGTTCACACTACCGCCATACTTACATATGAGTCAGTAAGTATTGGACCACCAATTCGCGTGGCGGTGCGCGCAGCAGACGCTACAGGGAGGCCACAATGGCAGCGACCCGGGCAACCGCCCGCCAGCCCGCCGCGGCGGACCGCGTTGTGAAGCCCCACGGGCCGACGGCGGCGAAGCGCGAACGCATCCTCGAGGCCGCCATGGCCGTGTTCGGCGCCTACGGCTATCACAAGGGCGCGCTGGTCGAGGTTGCCGAGCGCGCAGGCATGACCCACGCGGGCGTGCTGCACCACTTCGGCAGCAAGGAAGGCCTGCTGGTCGCCGTGCTGCAGTACCGCGACGGCGAGGCGGTGGCTGGCCTCGACGCCCGCGAGCAGGTCGAAGGCCCGGCATTCCTTCGTCATATCCTCGACACGGTGAAGGAGAACACCGAGCGACCCGGTGTGGTGCAGGCTTATACGGTGCTCTCGGGCGAGAGTGTCACCGACGGGCATCCTGCCCAGGAGTACTTCAGGGAACGGTTGCGCACGCTGCGGCACAAGATAGAGCGCACCCTTGCCGAGGTGACCGGGAACTCCGATCCCGCCGAGCTGCGCGACGCCGCGAACACACTGGTCGCGGTGATGGACGGGCTGCAGGTGCAGTGGCTGCTCTCACCCGACGAGGTGGACATGACCCGCACGGTCAAACGCACTCTCGACATGCTGCTCGATCGGTTGAGCGCCGCCTGACAGCCCGGGGGCTCCGGGGTCATTCGTTTTGTGCAGATGATCCCTGGCGTCCGGTTTGCTTGACACCCGCCGGAGGATTGCCAGCGTGCACGATGACTGACCGGCTTACGGGTAGCGGTAGTCCGCTTTGCGGGCACACCGAGGACGACATCAGCTATTTCGGTCCGGCGACGCCAATGAGATTGCCCTCCGGGTCGGTGAACTGGCCGACCGTCACGCTTCCGTTGGGATTGGCCGCCGGGCCCATCGTTCGCGTCCCGCCCAGGCTCTCCGCGCGCTGCAGTGCCTCCTCGACATCTTCGACCCCGACGTAGAAGAGGGTGCGCGGGCTGAAACTGGACCCCCCTCCGAACCCACCGGGGATTCCGGTGTGATCAGGTGTCTCGACCTTATCGTGGAAGCTATAGCGCCCTGGTTCGGAGACGCTGGATGCCGCGTCCGCGGGCGATGATTCCCAACCGAACAGCCTTCCGTAATACGCACGCAGGGCCTCAGGGTCCCTCCCGATAATCTCGAAATGCACTATAGGCCGAGTCATGGTGCGACCCTACGCCAGACAGCCACGTGGCGCGAGTCGAACCGGTATTTTTCGAAATGACTCATCGGTGCCAATACAGCCCAGCGAGAGCCCGGTGTCAGCGAAGCAGGGAGCTCGGCATCAAGCGGGAATGCATCACCGACAGTGTCACCGAACGAAGAGCCGCCGGTAGAGGTCTCGGTGGTTGTCGGTAGGAGTTTGCGGAGTTCGTGTCGTTCCTGCAATTCGACGAAGAGATACGCCGGGGGCGCCGCTCCTAGCCGCCGATGCGGGCGACCGTGTCGAGGCGGGTCTGGCGTGAGAAGAGTAGGAGCCCTGCGTCTTCAAATCGCTGCACCATTGGCTGTTCAATGCCGCTGTCGGTTATGACTCCGGCGAGGTCGGTGAGTGCGCATACCGAGCGCAGCGCCTTCTTGCCGATCTTCTCGCTGCCGGCTACGACGAAGGCGCGTGTGGCGTTCGCGATCATGCTCTGCTTCACGGCGGTGTCTTCAACTGAATAGTCCGTGACGCCGTCCTCGATGCTGACGCCGCCAGCTCCAATGAACGCGACGTCGGCATGGAATGCGCGGGTCTGTTTTTCTGCATCGGGACCCGACGTCGTGAACTCTCCGACGCGGATGGTGCCCCCGAGCAGTTCAATCCGGATGTTCCCGCGTTCCCCGAGGATGAAGGCGACGTACAGACTGTTGGTGATGATCGTTCCGTGAAAGCTTGACGGCAGCGCTTCTGCGATCGCTTCGATGGTGGTTCCGACGTCGAGGAACAGGGCGTCGGTGGGCTGGATCAGCTCGACGGCCGCTAGTGCGATTTCGCGCTTCTCAGCGCGCTGGAAGACGGTTCGACTTGCACGGTCGGGCTCGGGGTGTCCCCAGCCAAACCAACGGTCGACATCGAGCGTGGTCGCGCACTGGCCCTACGTGGCGTCGCTAACCTACGAGGCGTCGCTAAACGGCGAGCCGGCCTCCGTCGACAGGGAGGACAACGCCGTGGATGTGCTTGGCCTGCTCGGAGGCAAGGAAGACGATCGCGTCGGCGACATCCTCTGGGTTCCCCGGCCGACCCGCGGGAGTAGTCGCGGCGAGCTGGTCAAGGCCCTCGCCCATGCCGACGGTTCCCTCGGTCCGGGTCGGACCAGGGCTTACGGCATTCACTCGCACCCCGCCGGGACCGAACTCGGCTGCCCACGATTTCGTCAGCAGCTGAAGGGCCGCCTTGCTGGCGCCGTAGAGCGCCATTCCGGCCATCCCGAAACTAGCCACCATAGTGGTGACATTCACTATCGCGCCGCCCCCGTTGGCGGTCATCGCCGGAACCAGTGCCGCGACCAGCAGGAACGGAGCCTTGATGTTGACGGCGGCGACCGTGTCGAGATCTGTGTCAGACACCTCGGTCGTCGGTCCGAAGGGGAAGACGCCTGCGTTGTTCACGAGAATGTCGATCCGACCGCCCGCGAGACCTAGGGCCTGCTCCGCAAGCTTATGGACGCTCCCCGCCTTAGATAGGTCTGCCGCCACGAAGTCGGCCTTCCCGCCGGCGTCTCGGATGGACGCGACTGTCGCGTCTCCGCGCTGGGCGTCACGCCCGCTGACGATGACGTGTGCGCCCACGGCAGCCAGTTTCAGCGCCGTTGCCCGGCCGATACCGCTCGTCGAGCCGGTGACAAGGGCTGTCTTGCCGGTCAAGTTGTTGGTCATTTCGATCCTCTCAAAGGGTGAATACTGCCATGGTCGTACGCCAAAAATGGAGTGTCAACTACAAAACTGGTAGCCTTGCGTCATGACGAAGACAGCAGGTCGAGATCATGGCGCCCGTACTTTCACCGTGAAGGGGCAGGCGACACGCACCCGGATCGTCAAATCCGCGTCCCGGCTGATCGCGGAACAAGGTATGGAGCGGGCGACTCTCGAAGAGATTCAAGGCGAGGCGGGGGTGAGCGCGTCGCAGCTGTACCATTACTTCGCAGACAAGAGCGCCTTGATTCTGGCGGTCGTTGAGGACCAGACCGATGTTGTCCTCGGCTCACATCGCGCGCTTCTGCAAAACCTGGACAGCTTCCAGGCTCTGCACGAGTGGCGGGACATGATTGTCGATTCACTTGAAGCGCAACATTGTGTGGGCGGGTGTCCGCTCGGTTCTCTGACCGGCACTCTCGCCGAGTCGAACCCGCTCGCCCGCCAAGCGCTCAAGAACTCCTTTACCGAGTGGGAACGCCTCCTCCGCACAGGGCTGAACGCAATGCGCGAACGAGGGCAGCTACGGAAGGACACCGACACCGAAGGACTCGCCGTGAGCTTGCTCGCCGCAGTTCAAGGCGGCCTACTGCTCAGTCAAACGCGCCGCGACTCCAGCGCCGTGCGCATCGCCCTCGACTCCTCCATCGCCTACCTTTATACGCTGCGCCCCTGAACGTTGAATATCGAGCGCGCTCTGAAGGGACCTCTTCCGACTCACGCGACGCCGGCCAAAAGAGACGCCCCTTCAGCCCCTAGGCAGGCCCGACGCCCCTAATCGACATGGCGGTACCGGTCTTCCCGTGCTTCCCCGGGTGAGTGTAGGGCTGCTTGTTCCGTGCGGGTAGTTCTGTGTTCGTTCCGTTCCCGAGGCGGCTCCCTAGGGGCGTCCACGGGGTCAACACGACAGCAGCTCTACCCGCGTGCTCCACAACTGCGTCGACGAGCGTAGCGGCGGCATTCTTGCGGAGCCACCGGGCGCGGACTTCCTCCTCTGCAGTCCGGATCCGTCGTGATCTCTTCGTGTTCAGCGAGAGCGCTCGCCCACCAGAAGCTTCGCACCGCGTGATTCGAGATCGGCTTAGGTGGGGCGAAATGAACCGCAGCAATCAGCGCGATTACGAGAGGGTCGGCAGGCCAACTTAGTCTGATCATCGTTCGACCCCACTCACGGGGACCGGCGCGCGCATTCGAACGTACCGGCGCGATCCTCGCGCCACTCGCCGTCCGCATTGCCGGGTGCATGCGTTGCGCGAGCGCGAAACGATCGAGGCGGTAGGCGGCGGAATGCATTTCTCAGCCCTGCGGGTTTTGCCGTGGGAAGCAGCTCAGCTCAGGGCTTCTAACTGGTGACGAGGCCCTTGGTGAGCAGGATGTTGCCGAAGGGTCGCGTCTCGCCGGTTCGGACGAGGAGCGAGGCTGTTCTTGATCGTGCATAGAAGGCTTCGCGGCCGAGAGAAGTGACGTTTTCGGGCTGCAGATGCGCCGCATTCCGAAGTTCGCTCAGCACAGCGTCAGCGGCTGATGGAGCGTCCATCACCCAAGCACAGATGCCCTCATCCAGAGGGAAGACCGACGTGACCGCTCGCACGGCTTGCGGCCCGCGGATGCCTGGCAGAGCGAGTCGACTGCCGACATTCTCGAAAAGCGGAAAATGGGCGTCACTGACAAGCAGCGTGTCGCCGTGCCCCATCGCATCGAGTCGCCAGAGCAGCTCCCCGGTGAGGAGCGGGTCGATGCCGATCAGCAATGCGTCATCCTTTGCTGCCCGTGGTCTTGAGGGAGTCCACAAGCCAGCGCTGGCCGAGAAGAAAGACGATGATCGTCGGTACAGCGGCCACGAGCGATCCCGCCATGATGAGGCCCCAAGCCGAGGAGTACTGCCCCTGCAGGGTCGAGATGCCGAGCTGGATGACGTCGAGATTGGGGCTCTGCGTGATCGTCAACGGCCAGAGAAATGAGTTCCAGTTTGCCAGAAAGAAGAGCACGGCCAGCGAAGCCAGAATTGGCTTGCTGAGGGGCAGGATGACGTGAAGGTATATCCCCCCATAACCGCAACCGTCGAGTTCCGCGGCCTCCTCCAGCTCTTTTGGAATGTTCAGGTAGTACTGCCTGAGTAGGAAGATGCCGAACGCATTGAAGATGACCGGCACGATCAGGCCCGCGTAGGTGTCGACGAGCCCGAGCTGCTTCACGATCATGAACAGCGGAACGAGAATCACCGGCAGCGAGACCAGCATCGTAGAGATCATGAGCAGGAACACCGTGCCGCGGCCTGTGAACCGCAGTCGGGCCAGCGCGTAGGCCGCCATCGAGTGGAAGAGCAATGCGGCCAGCGTCACCGCGATCGAGACGATAGCGCTGTTCATCAGGTAGAGCGGGAACGGCACTTGCGTGAGCACCTGGCTGAGATTGTCGAAGGTGAACGAGGAACTCAACCCAGGCGAGAACGTTTGGTCTGCAGGTCGCAGCGCCCCGATGATCAGCCAGATGATCGGGAACATCGTGATCAGGGCGAGTATCCACGCAATGACAGCCCGGATGATCGTGGACCTGCGTTCTGAACTCGCAAACCTGGCGCGCCGCCGTGCCCGGGGAACCGATGCGGCGAGAGTGCGGGGAGCGTGGTGGCTGATTTGGGCTTGCGCTGATTCTGCTTGCGTCATGCTTGGGACTTCCGTTTCAGTCTGCGTCGGCATTGAAGCGACCGCCTCTCGTTACCAGCAACATGGCGCCGGTCACGATGACAAGGAACGCAACAAGCAGGGTCGTTATCGCGGCTGCGTAGCCGTAGTCGCCGAAGGTGAATGCCTGTTGGTAGATGTAGAAGACGACGGTAGTGGTCGCGTTGGCTGGCCCACCCTTCGTCAGTATGTAGACGAGGTCGAACGCCTGCACGCCGGTCACTGCGGCGACTATCGAGACGACGAGGACGAAGAAGCTCGTCGGAGCGAGCAGCGGCCAGGTGATTTTCGTGAACCGTTGCCATGCGGAGGCGCCATCGATTTTCGCTGCCTCCATGTATTCGTTCGGAATGTCAGTCAGTCCGCCGAGGAACAGGAACATCTGGTACCCCATCGTGAACCAGATACTGATCACGATGAGGGTGCCGAGCGCGAGGCTCGGTGTGCCGAGCCAGGAAACATCTTGAAGTCCGAAAATACCCCCGAGGTTTGTCAGAACGCCCTGCTTGTCGACCAACATGAACTGCCAGAGAACACCGATGACGACAAGGCTGAGCACGTTCGGAAGAAAGAAGATCGCCCTGACGACTCCGACGCCCGGGAACCGGTCTTTGACGAGCATCGCTAGGGCGAGGGCCACCACGAAGGTCACCGGAACGAAGACGATGAGCATGGTGAGGGTGACTCCGACACTCTGCCAGAGCAGCGTGTCGGAGCCCATGCGTTGAAAGTTCTTCAGCCCCACGTATACATAGTCACCAAAGCCGCTCACGCTGAACAGCGAGACTCCGATCGCGAGCAGGATGGGAATGCCCACAAAGACCGTGAGCCCTATCCCATCGGGCAGAAGGAACAGGAACGCTGCGCGCGCCTCTCGGCGCCGGCGGCGTTTCGCCATTCCTCCGGCCTTCACGGGCAGTGCCGAATGGTTGCCGGCGGGCGCGGTGGCGCCCGCCGGGTTGGAAACGCCTGAAGCGCGGGTGGCAAGGTTTGTCGACACTATACGATCGGAGCTCCCGAGTAGGACGACAGGTAAGCGTTGATCGTGTCGGAGGCCGCAGCGGCCTGACTGGCGGCATCTTTGCCACCGAGCTGAACAGCCTGGATAGCATCTTCGATGGGCTTGATGATCTCCGGGGGGTACCGCGGCTCGCCGCGGCCATTGGGTGCGACCACGTTCAGAAAGAAGGCCATGTTCGGGTCGGAGAAGGCGCCCTTGGCGTTCGCGGCGTCTTGCACTGAGGAACGAACGGGGATGTTGGTCTTGGCGACAGTGTTCCAGGTTCTGCCGCGTTCGATGCTGTCAGCCGACATGGAACCGAGCGCCCAGGCGATGAAGTCGGCGGCCGCCGAGGGGTTTCCTCCCTTGGCATTGGCGCAGAACGACCAGCCACCCAGAGTTGTGGCGGACGTACCGCCGGACGGGGTAGGTATCTCGAAGATACCGTAGTCGACATTCGGGGCCATCTGCTTCATCGCCGCGATGTTCCATACGCCCGACTGCTGCATCGCGACGTACCCGGCGCCCAGGTTGGCTGGCAGGTCGGGGCCTCCATTGCCGAGCAGCTTCTTCGGTGCCACGCCGGTGGAGATCGAGTCTCCCCAGAACGTCAGGGCGTCAGTGACGGCCTTCGAGTTGAACGTGCTTGATTTGGCATCGGCACTGACGGGCTGCCCGTCACCTTCCCACATAAAGGGGTACCACGTGAAGTTCTGGTAGTAGCCGGGCGTCGTTTCAAAGCCCACCCCAAATCGAGACGGGGTGGTGAGCTTTTTGGCGACCGTCAGCAGGTCGTCCCACGTTTTGGGAACATCGGCGTCAGTGAGCCCAACCTCGGCGAAGGCAGACTTCGAGTAGAACATCGCCAGCGGCTCGCTCTCCATCGGCAGCGCGAAGACTTTGTCGTCGACCTTTCGGGTATCGAGAGTTCCCGGCAGAAAGTCCGAGACGACGGCCGGGTCGAGCTTGGGTGTCAGTTCCTGCAACACGCCGCCGTTGTAGTAGCGAAGAAAGTCGCCGGGGCTCAGCAGGAAGACATCGGGGCCGCTGCCGCTCGCGAACGCGGTCTGAAGGGTGTTGCCGTTGACGTAATCATTCTGAGCGATGTAGCGCAGTTTGATCTTGACCTCGTTGGTGGCGTTCCAGTCGTCTGCCAGCTTGACGAACCACTGGCTCTGCGGGTTGTTGTCGGGAGCCGGGCCGTAGAAGTTCCAGAAGGTGATCTCCTTGGCTGTTCCGCCTCCTGCCGGGCCACCCGTGCTGCACGCCGAGAGCAGCGGCGCCAGAGCACCGAGTGCGAAGATTCCGGCGGTGCCCTGCAGCAAGCTGCGGCGACTTACCAGAGCGGAAAAGGGGCCGTCCTGCGACGATGGTGACTTCACTGTTGTGCCTCCATTGGTACAAAGTTTGAATCAGGATTACGAACACCCCAAGTGAATCGAAAAGCTTTGTCAGGCTTTGTAATCGATTTCAAGCGGGTCTTGAACATTGAAACATAAGCATGCCGGAAGGTCAATCCCAATCGGCCCAGTTCGACTGAAATCGATTGCACAAATCGTTCCAACGCTCACTGGGGAGAGCGTGCAGGGGTCGCTCCGACATCGGGAACGGCATCCGTGCCGATGTGGATCTCCATGGCGTCTGGGGTGGGAACGGGTGGCCGATTCGTCGCCGGTCGGTCGAGATAGAAAAGTGATGTTGACGCCACGTCGTCCTGTAGCGGCAGGTAGCGCCAACCGCTGCGCCAACCGAGCGCCTGGATGTCGACTCGCAACCGATCGGTGAAGAAGATCGGGTCGAGGAGGTGCCACCGATACATCCCGAACCGCTGCTGGCTGAAGTACAGCCCGTCAGGCTTCAGCACCTGCGGCATCCCGAGGTACGGCGTGGAGAATTCCGTATAACCAGCGCCGGGCACGTCGAAGTTCCACGCCCCGCCGAAATAGTCTTCGGTTCCCGTTCCGGCGATGGTCGGATACTCGTCATCGTCGTCTAGGTAGAACTTGATCTCACCCTCACCCCACCAGCCATTGCTGTTCACACCCCACGCCAGATACGTGCCGACATAGTGCCCGGCGCCTTCGATGCCATCGAGGAGAGTGTGGGTCTTCAGGTATTCGACCGGATTGCTCCGCCTCCACTGGGCGTGCAAGTAGGCGTCGTTCGAATAATCCCCGCCGATTTCGTAAGTGATCTGGTAGTACACCCGGGTCTCGACGACCGAAGTGTTCTCGAGAGTCAAACGCGCTCCAGCACGAAAGGGCATCGGCCAGTACGAATTGAAGCCGCCGTGCGGGTTCGCGGCGATGGCCTGCGAATTCACCTGGCTGAAGACGCCCCAACCATTGCAGAAGAAATCGCCCAGAGGAACCTCGATGGCCGGCTCAGTACTGTCGTCCCAGAATGCACGGAACAACAGCGTGCGCCAGTTGTCGGTGTGCGTGGTCATCCAGATGTGGGTGATCTTGCCGGGCCCGGCAATGCTCGCCAGATCGAATGTCTCGCCCGGTGCGATGTCGACGCTCGGCGAGATCTTCCACCCCGGGCCGAGATCACGGGCGCTGGCGGCCCCCGTTCCGCTCGTCGCACGTGCACCACCGCCCACGGATCCATCGAAATTCTCGGGGCTGATAGAGCGGGTCGAGAGAGTTCGGAGCTGGGAAATGCTGCTGAATTCTGGGCTGGGGAGGGGCACTTTCCTGGCTTTCTAAGGGTGTGGGGAACCGACTTTTGCAATCGATTTCATCACTGTAGAGTGAGTCCATAGGGGTGTCAACCGCGAGGACGCGCCAGCCCATCTTGACACGATGCGGATGCACATCCTCGACTCGAACAACGAATCTGCAGGGGTCACTATGTCGACGATCTACGAAGTTGCCGCCAAAGCCGGAGTCTCACCGGCGACAGTGTCGCGGGTGCTCAACGGGCTCAAAGTCTCGTCGGCCAAGTCTGACGCGGTACGAGCGGCGGCGGCAGAGCTGTCGTTCTCGCCGAACAAAACAGCCAGGTCATTACGCAAGCAGAACTCCGAGGTAATCGCTCTCGTGATTCCCGACATCGAGAATCCGTTCTTCACGGCTCTCGCCCGCGGGGTGGAGGATCGTTTGCGGGAGGCAGGGTTCTCGCTGGTGCTGTGCAACACCGACGACGACACCGAAACTGAAGCGAAATACTTCGAGATCGCCGTATCGGAGAACATGGCCGGAGTCATCTTGGTGCCTGCGGCTGACCACACTGACCTCTCTCCGCTTCTCTCCCGCAACCGCCCCGTCGTGGCAGTCGACCGCAGTACGGGCCACGACATCGACGTCGTGACGATGGAGAACCGGGCAGCCGGGCTGTCTGCAACCCGCGCCTTGCTCGCCAGCGGGTACTCGAGAGTCGCCTGTATCGCCGGCCCACGTGGAATCGAGACCGCCGATGACCGCAGTGGCGGCTGGCAGGACGCATTGAACCTCGCGGACCGTGCGGCCGACCCGACGTATCTCTGCCACGCGAACTACCGTGTCGACGGCGGTCGGGCTGCGATGCTTGAACTCCTCTCCCTCGCCGATCCTCCCGACGCGGTTGTCGTCACGAACAATCTCATGGGCGTCGGAGCCCTGCAGGTGCTCTCTGAAGCGGGTATGGCTCCCCCCGCCTTCGGCGTCGCCGTCATCGGTGACCTTCCGTTCACGACTCTCGATCCCACCTCGGTGACGATCGTGCATCTGCCGGCCCGGAATCTCGGTGTGACCGCCGCATCGATGTTGATCGAACGGATCAATGGCGACCGGCAATCGCCCCGCACTGTCGTTCTGCGCAACGAGGTCGCGATCGCCGTCGGCGGAGTCCCGACCCGCTGACCGGGATCGAATACAGGCGGAAGGTTACCGTGCGGCTTGCGTTTGAAATCGATTTCTGTAATCGTAGGAAACGGCCGCACGTCAGAGTCGATTTAAGCCGTAGTACTAGCTTGAAACCGATTGCGTGAAAAGAACTCCATAGAGCTCTTCGGTCTCGTTGCCGCACCAATTCGAGGAGATTCCTATTACTACGTACACATTGCCGCCCACCTCGTCGCGGTCAAGAGCCGCCGGTCAGAAGATTGCAGAGAAAACGGCCTATCTCGTTGCAAGCGGTGATCTCAGGGAGTCGGCGAACGTAGCCGGCTGGCCCGTGCAGGCTGCGCTCGAGACCGACCTGGCAACGGCGTTCGGCACACTGGGTTGGACAATCGTACGAGCCAACGACGTCGACCCCCTCCTCGGGCACGCCTTCATCCGCAGCCAGCGAATGGGCATGAGTGTCTTCCAGAACATTCCGGCCGACGCGCCGCTGATTGTGGCCGAAGCGGTGTGGCAGTACAGCCATCACGTGCTCGCCGGGTTGCGTTCGCACCGCGGCCCCATTCTCACGGTGGCGAACTTCGCACCCGACTGGCCCGGACTGGTCGGGCTGCTCGGGTTGAACGCGGGCCTGACGAAGATGAACGTCGCTTACTCGACGATCTGGAGCGTCGACTTCACCGATGACTGGTTCTTGAACGGAATCCGCGAATGGGCCGAGACCGGAACGATCACACACGACGCCTCGCACGTTTTCGCCCTGCCGACGCTGGATAGAAGCGACGAGAAGGAGCTGGGCGAGGCGCTGGCCGACGAGCTTCTCACCCAGAAGGCGATCATCGGAGTCTTCGACGAGGGGTGCATGGGCATGTACAACGCGATCATCGACGACGAACTCCTGAACCCTATCGGCGTGTATAAAGAGCGCCTGTCGCAGAGTGCACTGTGGGCCGAGATGCTGACTATCGATGATGATGAGGCGGCTGAGGTCGGTGCGTGGCTCGTCAGGCGCGGCATGAGATTTCGGGTCGGCACGAACGAGGCGACCGACCTGACCGCTGCCCAGCTCTGCCTGCAGTACAAGATGTACATCGCCGCACTGCGGATCAGCGACGATTTCGGTCTCGATGCGGTGGGCATCCAGTATCAGCAGGGCCTGAAAGACCTCTCCCCGGCGAGCGACCTCGTCGAAGGGCTGCTGAACAACGTCGACCGGCCGCCTGTTCGAAGCCGCGACGGCTCGAGAATCTTGTGGGAGGGCAAGGCGCTCCCACACTTCAATGAGGCGGACGAGGGTGTCGCCGTCGACGCGCTCGTCACCAACCGGGTGTGCCTGGCGATGGGCATCGACCCGGCCACCACGCTGCACGACGTCCGTTGGGGGGAAGACTTCGACGGACAATTCGTCTGGGTCTACGAGATTTCAGGTTCCGTACCGCCCGCGCACCTCGGGGGCTACCAGAATGCAGAAGGCTGGCGCCAGGACCCGGTTTTCTTCCCCGCGGGTGGAAGCACGATCAATGGAGTTTCTCAGCCCGGAGAGATTGTCTGGTCGCGGGTCTACATCGCCGACAACGTCCTCAATGTCGATATCGGACGAGCGAGCGTAGTCGACCTACCGGCGAGCGAGACCGAGCGTCGCAAACAGCTGACGAATCCCGAGTGGCCCTTGGCTTCGGTCGTTTTGCACGGTGTGAACCGAGACCAGTTCATGGCCAGGCACAAGGCAAATCACGCTCAGATCTTCTACGCGCCCGATGCCGAGACGGCTGACAGAGCACTCCGAGTGAAGGCCACGATGTTCGATCGGCTGGGTATTCGTGTCTTCCTCTGTGGAGACGTGAACCCGTGACGACTCCCGTCGTGCTCGGGGTCGACATCGGCACATCGAGCACGAAAGGCGTTCTGGTCGACTTCGCCGGCACAATCGTCGCGACGGTGGTGCTTGCACACGAAGTTACGCGACCGAACCCCGGATGGGTCGAGATGGAAGGCGCGGTCTGGTGGGACGAATTCTGCGCCATCGCCCGACAGATAGTCTCCGACGAGTTCTCGATCACCGCGGTCGGCGTCAGCGGCATGGGCCCATGCGCGCTCGTTACAGACTCGGCGTCGCACCCGCTCCGCCCCGCGATCCTGTACGGGATAGATTCGCGAGCATTCGCACAGATCTCGACTCTCAACGCCGCCCTCGATGCTGATGCGATCTTCGAGCGGTGCGGCTCGTACCTCTCATCGCAGGCGATCGGTCCGAAGCTGCTATGGATCAGGGAGACGGAACCCGAAACCTATCAGGCCATGGGCCGGCTGTATATGCCGAACTCGTGGCTGGCGTGGAACCTGACAGGCCGCTACGTGCTCGACCACCACTCCGCCAGCCAGTGCACGCCGCTCTACGACGCGCACTCGAACGACTGGTACCACCCGTGGGTGTCGGCCATCGCACCCGGGCTCGAGCTGCCGGAACTCGTCTGGCCGAGCGACGTCGTCGGCTCGGTGACCGCCGAGGCGGCACGTCAGACCGGGCTGCCCGCGGGCATCCCGGTTGTGGGTGGAAGTATCGACGCATGGATGGAGGCCGTGAGCGTCGACGCCGCGAACCCCGGCGACCTGATGCTCATGTACGGAACAACGATGTTCCTCGTCGCGACGACCGATGCGCGCACGTCATATCCGACCCTGTGGGGAACGGTGGGCGCGTTCGACGGCACGTTCAGTCTCGCCGGAGGCATGGCGACATCCGGCGCGATCACCGGCTGGCTCAGAGAGCTCTTCGGGTCGCCCGACTTCGCGAGCCTGACACGTGAAGCCTCAGCGTCCGGGGCCGGTGCCAGGGGAATTGCGATGCTGCCGTACTTCGCGGGCGAGCGCACACCGATCATGGACCCGCGGGCAAGGGGAACGATCGTCGGGCTGACCGTCGAACACACTCGGGGTGATCTGTACCGCGCCGCGTTGGAGGCGGTGGCGTTCGGGGTGCGGCACAACGTGGAAACGATGCGCGCCGCCGGGGTGGCCATCACGCGTATCGTCGCCGTCGGCGGCGGAACCCAAGGCTCCGTGTGGACCCAGATCGTGTCCGACGTGACCGGGCTGCAGCAGGTCATACCGCGCATCACCATCGGCGCAAGCTACGGCGCAGCGCTGCTCGCGGCATCGAGCATCGAACCCGTCGACATTACCCGCTGGAACCCCGAACTCGAGGTATGTCAGCCCGACCCGTGCCTGAGCGCACTCTACGACCAGCGGTATGCCCTTTATCGCGGGTTGTCGGAGCAGGTCTCCGAGATCTCGCACCAGCTCGCCGATTTTCAGCTGAACCCTTCCTGACCGTCTCTCTGTCTGTCCCGCACCGCCCCGTCGCTCACTCGTCCAGTCCCTCACCGTTCAAAGGAGAACAATGAAGAAATCATCCAGCCGAGGCACGCTGGCCGGAGGCCTCATCGCCGGCCTCGTCATCGTGACGGGCCTGACCGGGGCGGGATCGCTCTCGGCCAGGGCCACCGGCACTCCCCCGCCCGAAAGCACGTTCTTCTCCACTGCCAACGCGCAGGAGAGCTCGACGATCCAGAGTTCCAGTGATGGCGACCTCTGGGCTTCGTGCTGGGCCGACGATGGCAACCTCTACGCGGCGAACGGCGACGGGAAAGGCTTCAGCACATCCGGACCATCTTCTGACATTGCGGTGAGCCGCATCGCCGGCACGCCTGGAAGCCTCACCGGGTCGACGCTGGCCACCGGGAATGCCATCTCACAGACCTGGACGGCCGGAAGCTACAACCGCAAACCGACAGGAATGGTCTGCGTAAACGGCACGATCTACCTCGCGGTACAAGACCTCAGCACCTCGTTCAACGATGCTCCTGCCGCGACCGTGGTGAAGTCCACCGATCATGGAGTCACTTGGACGTGGGACCATTCCGCTCCGATGTTCAACAATCACGTCTTCACCACGATGTTCTTCGCGGACTTCGGACAGAACAGCGCAAACGCTTCCGATGGATACGTCTACGTCTACGGCCTCGACAACAACTGGCGAACTTCCTTTGATGGCAGCGTCCCGAACCCGACAGACCTTTTCCTGGCGCGGGTGCCCTCGACGAGCGTTCAGACCCGGAGCACCTGGCAGTTCTACACCGGAACCAGCGGTGGAACGCCGACCTGGTCGACGAACATCGCTCTGAAGCAGCCCGTGCTGCACGACGACCGCACCATCTACCCAAGTCTGATCAACGCCGGGACGCACAACCTTACGGTTCTCGGGCAGGGCGGAGTGCTCTACGACAAGCCGCTGAACCGATACATCTACAGCTCGTGGACCGAGTACACCTACGAGTTCTACGAATCGCCCAGTCCGACGGGGCCTTGGTCTCATTTTTTGACCAAGGACTTCGGTGGGTACCCGTGGACCCAGTCGAAGAATGGCGGCTACGCGACGACGATCCCGTCAAAGTTCCTGAGCAGCGACGGACTCAGCATGTACGTGCAGTCCAACGTCTGCAGCTGTGGCGGAGCCGGCACCTCGGTGTACAACTATGCTCTGCGCTCCCTCAACCTCACTGTGGCGCCCACCGCAGCGGCCACGAACAGCACAGGCAGCACCAACGTGGCGCAGACCCCGGGAACGGTACCGATCGAACGCGTCGCCCACTTCGCGAACAATTCGTATTACAACGACGGCAACCTGACCAACTCCGAAGACGACTGGAACAATGAACACAAGTCGGGTGACAGCAGTTGGTGGGGTTACACCTGGCCGCGCCAGTACACGATCAACAAGGTCGTCTACACCACTGGCGCGATGTACCCAGACGGTGGGTGGTTCTCGTCGAACGTGAGGGTACAAGTTCGCCACGGTAACACCTGGACCGATGTCGCTAGCCCGTCGACGGTTCCAGCATATCCCTATAGCTCGGCCGCTGGCACGAACGCCAGCTACACCTTCACCTTCACCCCGGTGTCAGGCGATGGCGTGCGGGTGATCGGGGTTCCAGGAGGCAGTTCGACCTTCACCTCTGTCGGCGAGGTCAGCGCCTACTACAGCACCGGCGGGTTCACAGTGCAGGGAGCGATCGCGACGAAGTACAACTCCTCTGGCGGCGCGGCTGGCCCAGAAGGTGGCATCACCTCGAACGAGACGACAACCGCAGACGGAATCGGGCGTTTCAACACCTTCCAGAACGGTGCCATTTACTGGACACCCAACACCGGCGCCCAGATGGTCTATGGACTGATCTACAGCAAGTGGGCCTCTCTTGGCTATGAGCAGGGCGTCCTCGGTTATCCCACCACTGACGAAACCAGTGACCCGCTCGGTCGTCGAAGCACTTTCCAGAACGGCTACATCATTTTCAACTCCTCCAACGGTGTGGCGACGGCCTATCGCTCGAACGGCACCGTCATCTGACGCTCTGCCCGCGATCAACCCCAGCACAATCAGCAAGATCGACAGAAGAGAGAACTCCTTGTTAGCAAACCTCCAAGGCTGGCACCTCATCGTGCTCCTCGCCATCGTGTTACTCCTTTTCGGAGCACCCAAGCTGCCCGCGCTCGCGCGAAGCGTTGGGCAGTCCATGCGCATCCTGAAGACAGAAGTCAACACAATGCACACAGAAACCGATCAACCCGTTGCTGAGTCTGAGACCACGAACGAGACCGGCCATATTCAACGGGACACCTCAATCCACTGACGGAAAGAACGACAATGACCTTCTTCGCAGATCAGACCGACCACACCGCCTCACCGGCCGCCCCCAACTACGACCGCTCGGCGCTGACAACCGGGATCGTGCACTTCGGCCTAGGCAACTTCCACCGCGCGCATCAGGCCATGTACCTCGATAGGTTGATGGAACGGGGCGAAGCCCTCGACTGGGCGATCTGCGGAGTCGGGGTCATGCCGGCCGACGTGCGCATGCGTGACGCGCTAGCCGCTCAGAACAACTTGTATACCCTGGTTCTGAAGCACGCCGACGGAACCCTCGAACCCCGGGTGATCGGGTCGATTCACCAGTACCTCTACGCTCCGGATGACCCGGAGAAGGTTCTCGCGACGCTCGCCAACCCGGCGACCCGCATCGTTGAACTGACGGTGACTGAGGGCGGATACAACATCGACCGGGCCACGGGCGAGTTCGACCTGACGAATCCTGACATCGTGCACGATCTCGGTACCGTCGAGCATCCGCTGACCGTTTTCGGGTTGGTCGTCGAGGGCCTTCGACGACGCCGAGACGCAGGGGTAGAACCGTTCACGATCATGTCGTGCGACAACATCCAGGGCAACGGACACGTCGCGCGCCAGACGTTCGGTGCATTCGCTGAGGCGAAAGATCCCGAATTAGCATCGTGGATCACCACCCATGTGTCCTTTCCGAACTCTATGGTCGACCGCATCACCCCTGTCACCACCGAGGCCGACCGCTCGCTCGTGACCGAAAGGTTCGCCATCAACGACCAGTGGCCGGTGATGGCCGAACCGTTTGTGCAATGGGTACTCGAAGACGACTTCACGCTGGGGCGGCCGGCATACGAAGAAGTCGGTGTGCAAATGGTCAGTGATGTCGAGCCGTATGAATTGATGAAGCTCCGCCTTTTGAACGCAAGTCACCAGGCGATGGCCTATTTCGGCTATCTGTTGGGTCACCGTTATGCTCACGAGGCCGCCACCGATCCGTTCATCGTCGAGTTGCTGCGACGCTACATGGACGACGAGGCGACTCCGACTCTCAGCCCGGTGCCAGGGATTGATCTCGCCGTTTATAAGGCGACGCTGCTCGAGCGCTTCGCCAACCCCGAGATTCGGGACACGCTGGCGAGGCTCTGTCAGGACTCGTCCGATCGTATTCCGAAGTGGTTGATCCCGGTCGTTCGCTCCAACATCGACAATGGTGGGCAGACGTTGTTGTCCGCCGCCATCATCGCCAGTTGGGCGCGGTACGCCGAAGGCGTCGACGAACTCGGAGAGCCGATCGACGTTGTCGACCCACTCGCCTCGAGCTTGATTCCGCTCGCAAACACGTACCCCCAGAATCCGCTCGGATTCCTCCAGAACGAGCGCGTCTTCGGCGATCTGGCATCGCATCCCGTCGTCGCGGGGCAATACGCCGAGGCCTTGCGTGTCCTGCACGAGCAAGGTGCGCAAGCGGCGCTCACACAGCAGCTTGAACATCGGTGACCAAGGCGCTCGCCCTCAGACGGCCTCGACCACGACCTCGTCATGATCGATGAACAGCCCTCGACGAACCTGCACTGGCGAAACGCGCCAGCTAGCAGAAAGAAATCCGGCGGCTCCCAGGCAAGCGGGTCGCTGCCTCTCTTCCGCAATACCGGCGGCGCTGAGCAGCAATATCGGATAGCTCCCACCACTGCGCATACTCAGCACTCGCGCAGACGGCCGAGTATCGTTTGATCAATGACAGTTGTGCATCGAATCTCCCCCATTGGCGTTCCCACACCATCGGGAAAATACAGTCATCTCAGCGTCACACACTCTGGCGCGAGAATTGCGGTGTTCTCTGGGCAAATCGGCGTCTCCAAGACAGGCAAGCCAGCGGCAGGCTCTGGGGCTCAGACACGGCTGATCTTCGACGCGATCCTGGGCCTGCTGGGGTCGCAGGGAGCGACACCGGCAGATTTGATCAAGCTCGTCACTTTCGCGGTGGGGCGCAGCGCCCTCGTCGAGTTCAATGCCGTGCGCGACGAGGTTTACTCAGAATGGTTTCCCACAGACGAGTTCCCGTCAAGCACGATTGTGGTTGTGTCTGGACTCGCTGCCGAGTCGATACTCGTCGAGGTTGAGGGAAGCTTCGTCTGTCGGTGAAATACCACGTTCGAGTCGGTCGGTCGTGGGAACGTGGGTTGCCCCTGGTGTCGAGCGCAAACTCGACTCCTCGGGTCAGAACATTCAGGGCTACTGCATTCGCAATGTGACCGGGATCACGTTGCTGGGTCGGACGAAGTCAGTTCGATCGAGATAGCGCGGCCGGTCTGCAGTCGCTCTGCGACCCCGTCGGGACGTCTGGGTATGCGGCCCCGTGGTCGCGATGCGAGTCGTGTCTAGTCGGCTGTACCGTCGGAATCGGTACCGCTCTCTGCGGCAAGGAGCGCGCGCAGTTGGTTGAGCCCTTCGCGAATGCGCCAGTTGGCGGTACTGAGCGGCACGTTGAGTGAGCGAGCAACTTCGGCGCGGCTGTATTCGCGGAGGTAGAACAGTTCGATTGCCCTTCGCTGCAGTACGGGAATGGTACGAAGCGCGCGAAGCGCCGCCTCGAGTCTGAGGCGCGTTTCGACTGCGAGTGCGATGTCGTCGTCGTGCTCCTTCCAGTCGCGGATGCCTATTCTGAGGTCCCGGGTTCGGCTGGATTGCGAGGCACGTACCCGGTCGATCGCTCGACGGCGCGCGATGACCTCCAGCCAGGTCGATACCTGGGCGCGCCCGGAGTCGAATTTCGAGGCGTTCTGCCAAAGCTCGAGCATCACTTCCTGAGCGACCTCCTCCGACTGGGCCCGGTCACGCAGCACGCGCCGCACGGATTCGAAGACCCGGCCGAAGCAGCGCGTGTACAGGGTTGCGAAGGCGCCGTCGTCTCTCCCGCAGGTGCGAATAAGAAGCACTTCCGATGTCACGGCTTCGCCTGTCATAGTTCCACCGTAGATCGACGCCCCACGCAACGAAGCCGCGAAACCCTTACAGAACGCGAACGGTTCCGGATATGCCTCGCTCGGGGTGCACCATGCACGTACTGTGACGGAATGAGTAAATTGTCGTCGGAGTCGCACGACCATCCCTTGGTCGACAAGCGCGTGCTCGTCGTCGAGGACGATCCGACGGTCTCCGAGGTGGTCACGACGTACCTGCGAGCGGCCGGATTCATCGTCGACTCCGTCGCTGATGGATTTGCCGCGCTCAGCCGCGTGAGCCAAACGCCGCCCGATCTGGTTGTTCTCGACAGAATGCTGCCGGGTATCGACGGGGTTCAGGTGTGCAGGCGTATCCGGGCAAACTCTGCGGTGCCGGTCATCCTTCTCACCGCTCTCGGCGCAGAAGAAGATCGAATTCTCGGGTTAGAAGCGGGTGCCGACGACTACCTCACTAAACCGTTCTCACCGCGCGAACTCGTGCTGCGCGTTCAATCGATTCTGCGCCGCTCGATCATCGAATTCGCCGTTCAGGCGCCGGTCTTATTCGGCGAGTTCATCCTCGACCCGTCAGCACGAACGGCGACTCGCTCAGGTGAGGCGCTGGGCCTGACCGCCCGCGAGTTCGACCTGTTCTCCTTCTTTCTTAAGCGACCGGATCAGGTCTTCGGTCGCGCTGAGCTCTTGCGTGCAGTATGGGGTTGGACGCACGGCGACCTGTCTACGGTTACCGTTCATGTGCGCCGACTCCGCGAGAAGATCGAGATCGATCCAACCCACCCGGTGTTGTTGTCGACGGTGTGGGGCGTCGGCTACCGCCTCGAAGGCGAGGCGCAAACGCATGCCGTTGCCTGACCTTGCAGATGTCGCCCTCATCGCCCTCATCACGACGCTCATCATTGGAGGCCTCGCCGCCGGCCTCCTGCTGGCAATGCGCCGGGCGTCATTGTTCGTGCAATTGTGCATTGTGATACTAGCCGTCACGATCTCAGCTGTCGCGAGCATGATCACCGTCGCAAACGCGATGTACCTGTCCACCCATGACCTCGCTGTCGCCGTCTGGGTCGCCTGCATCGCAGGCGTGGTGTCGCTCGCGCTTGCGGGCCTTCTCGGCTGGATGATCGTTCGGAACTCCCACGCTTTGTCTGCCGCGACGCGCAAGCTCGGTGCCGGTGAACGCGTCAGTGAGATGGGCCGGTACTTCTCAGCGGAACTCTTAGCGCTCGGCGAGGAACTCGTCTCGGCCAGCACGCGACTGGCCGAAGCGCAGGCGCAATCCGCTCAGCTCGAAGCCTCCCGTCGCGAGCTTGTGGCTTGGATATCGCACGACCTCCGCACCCCGCTCGCCGGCCTCCGCGCCATGTCGGAATCGCTTGAAGACGGGCTGGCCGACGACCCTCAACGCTATTACCGTCAGATTCGCTCCCAAGTCGACCAGCTCTCCGGCATGGTCGACGATCTGTTTGAGCTTTCGAAAATCGATTCAGGAACGTTGCAGCTCAACCTTGACGACGTCTCGTTGTACGACATCGTCAGCGATGCTGTCGCCGACGTGCAGCCGCTCACGGCGGGCCGCGAGATACGTGTGGCTTCAGCGTTCCGGCGAGACATCGTCGTGCGAGCGGATGCCCGGGAATTGTCCCGCGCGATCACGAACTTGCTCATGAACGCGCTGCAGCACACGCCTGAGGGAACACCGATCACCGTTTCCGCAGACGTGTTCGAGGGCCGGGCATCTGTTTCGGTTATCGACGGGGGTGCCGGGATACCCGACGCCGACCTCGCCCGGGTCTTCGAACCCGGTTGGCGGGGAGCAGGCGCGCGCACCACCGCAGCCTCACGAACATCGGCAGGCGGAGATGCCACCTCACGTACCGGGCAGCATTCCAGTGGAGCCGGCCTGGGATTGGCGATCGTGCGGGGAATCGCCGAGGCACACAACGGAACAGTGTGCGTTCGGAACGTGCCCGGCGGGTGCCGATTCGACCTCTCGCTACCGACGGCCGCGTGACGCCGAGCACCGGAAACCAATCCCTCCACGGCACGCGTCGACTGCACGGCAAGGTTTGATCAGCGGCTCTTCAGGCTCGGCTCTCGAGGGCAGTCCGAGCTCCAACGACTATCGGTGAAGATGGTTGACTGAACCCGCCCGCCCGCCCGACGTGATTTGGCCGGCTGAGGGTCTCGCTTTTTACAGCGTAAATATACCTCAGTCGATTCACCTCTGGTTCGGCGCGGCGTGGGGATTCGGAGTCTGCAGCTTAAGGCGCAAGCCGTTTCTCTCGAGGGACGTTTTGAACCGGGACTCGAGGGTGAACCTTGCCGGGCTGGTGACCTGGGTAGGGGTGGTGAGGTAGCTGGTGGTGCCGTTCAGTACGTACGAGGTGCCGGTGTCGCGGGGGCACGCGATTGGAGTGGTGCTGCTGGCCGTCATGGAGCCCTGGTAGGTGCCGATGGCGTTATTTCCGGAGATGTCCGCAGCTGCTGTCGCGTTGGCGGCTTCGGTGAGCGGGTATTGGAAGAGCGCGTTGCCCTTGTCGACGCCGTACGCGCCGGTATAGGTGAAGTTCGCCGCCGTCGCTGCAGTGTCGGTGTTGTTCGTGACCTTCGCGATGTACGCGGAGCTCGTTCCCGGGGTGGAGGCTGTCGCCCAGAACAACCCGGCCAGGATCAGAGCAAGCGCTGCGATGACGGAGATGTTTCGTTTCGTCGGGCGCCGTCCAGCAAGGGTGTTGTTGTTAATGCAGTGTTGTCTTCGGGGTCTGCGGGTAGACCCACGATGATCGTCCAGAGCAGCGGTATCGCACAGACCGCGATCAGGATGACCCAGCCGATCACGGATAGGTTCAGGGCGGAGGAAAGGTGGTACTGGCTGGTATCGACAAGGGTCGGGACGGTGAGGGTCCCGGCTTGCCCCGAGATCAGATCGGCGTGGTTCCCGCCGACGGCTGCCACCCTGATCGGGAGGATCCCGGTGGACACGACGGTCGCGTCCGCGCCGGTGGTGTCTGCGGTGGTGCTGAGGACCACGAGACCGATCAGGGGGCGGAGGATGAGCAGGGTCCCGATCGTGACGATCGGGACCGCTTTCACGAACCAGCCCGCAGTTGCCAGGGGTCGGTTGCGCCGTTGATGTCGCCGCGGGTGCTGATCGCGCCGTCCGCGCTGATGGCGATGATCCCGTGCGTGTAGACCTCTCCCGGCGACGTTGGGGGGCGGAAGGTGATGATGTCACCGACCGCGACCTGCCCGTTCGTGGGGGTGGTGAGGATGAGGGTGCCGACGGGCGCCGTTTCGCCCATCGAGGGGGTTTGCACCACGAACCAGCGACCGCCGGTGATGAAGAATACCAGCGCCGCAAGAAGGAGCACAGCCAACAGTATTGCTGCGGCGATGAGAAGCACTCGGACGGGGCGTGGGAGCGGGGGCTGGTTCGGGAACCACTGGCGGGGCCCGGAATGAGAACCCTTCCTATTCGTTCGGGTGGACGTCACGGGATCACTTCCTTCGGCTGATGGTTGTTCTGCTGATGAAACGAAATATCGCGGGCCGCCCCATCGGAGGCAGCCCGCGATCGTGAGGAGGACTCCGGGAGTGTTAGCTGCTGAAGGCCCAGGTCAGCGGGAGGGAAGCCTGCAGGCCCTGGTACGAGTTGCCTGCGGTCGACGCGAGAGTGACGGCGAACGAGAAAGGAACCGAGACGCCGGCAGCGGGCGCGGTAGGCATCGTGAACGCAGCGGGCGCTGCGCCGGCGAGCGACGCGAGGGTACCGCTGAAGACAGTTGTCGCGCCGGAGGTGATCACGACGTTCATCTTCGCGCAGAGATCCGCAGCCGTACCGTTCTGGGTACCCGAGTTCGTCTGGGTGCAGGTAGCCCCGGGCGTGAGGGTGAACGTGGTCGCGGCGACCGTTCCGATGTTCTTGATCGTGATCGGCGTGGTGACGGTGTTGCCCGGCGTCATGGTCGTGCTGCCGCCGAACTTGTTGATCGTCGCGCACGTCGCCGCGTTCGTCGACACCGTACCGCCATCAGTGCTGAGGCAGGTGACCGTGGCGCCGGAGTTCTGCTCCTGCATCACGAGAGCGCCGGTCGCGGCGGTGTTGGTCGAGTTCGTGATGCTCGCAACGAACCCGGACATCGTGCCCGTGAGGCTCAGGGAAAGCAGGACGGCCCCGAGCACTCCGGCGCCGAGGGCGACAGGTGCGAAACGGCGGCGTTTGTTCTTCGGCATGGACGCGTGACTAGACATAGGAAATCCCCAAGGATGAAAGAAGCTGGTGTGTTGCGCCTGAGAACACCCGGCGGGTATCTACTTTATCGGCAAGCTCCTTCATTATGAAGAAGAAGCACATTCAACGCAACACCCCTGTTTTGGGGGACGCCCCCACCCACCGTGTACCTCTGCTCGTACGAACTCCTCCGTTCCTAGCACCGGATTCGCGGACCACCTTGGCCTCACCCGCAACGAGTACGAAGCGTCACCCACATCGCCAACATCATCACCAACAAGATCGCGACAATTACCGAGAGCTCGTAACCCAATACGTCCGGGTACGCAACCCTTCGGCGGGCTAAGAACCTGCCCACGATACTCATGGCCCAGACAACGCGGCAGCCCGGCCACACCCTTCTATTTTCGCCAACCAGGAACCTCATCCTCCCGGAATAGATCCGATCCCTACCTGAACACCTGAAGGTTTCTGAGACAGCTCATTCTTCGAAGGAACAGGTTGGGGAACTCATCGCCGAAGGCGTCAACGCCGGCATCGCCATCGCCCAGGCAGCCGGCACCCGTTTCGGCCGGCCAATCAGCGACCCGAAGGTGATCGCGGAGAAACTCGAGATCGTGCGAGGCGCCCGGAGAGCCGGGCAACACCGCCGCGCCGATGATGTGGCCACCTTCGGTGAAGGCGTTCCGCTAGAGACTGCGCCTGATGCGGCCATGCTCTGCATGCACACCCTCCCCCACCCAGATGGGGCATGGCGACCCATCCCTGACACAATGCTCCGTTCTACGCATCTCCGTGACATTCCTCTCTGACGACCTGCCCAAGTGACTAGGAGGGACGAATCACGGCCTTGATGCAGTCACTCAAGCCCACGGCCGAAAGGGCCTCGGCATATTCTTCGAGGGTGAAGCGATGCGTGATCATCCCCGCTGTGTCGACTCGGCCGCTCCGAAGGGCGTTGACCGCACGATCGAACGAGAACTGCTGCGCGAACGAGCCCTTGATGGTCAGTTCGCGCCGGAACACTTCGTAGGGAGCGATCGGGAGTATCGCCGACTCTGCCGTCATGCCGTAGACGAAGAACGTTCCCCCAGTGCGTGTCAGGTCGATGGCATGCTCCAACACCGGGATAGCCCCCGTGGCGTCGACAACGATGTCGTAGCCGACCCCGCCCGTCCGCGCACGCAGGTCTTCGACGAAGTCAGAGCCACGCTCGATTCGTACGGTGACATCGACACCGTGTTCAGCAGCCAGCTCGAGTTTGGCTTCGGTGGGTGCCGCGATCGTCACCCTGCCGGCCCCCGTCGACTTCAGCAGCTGCGCGAGCAGCAGACCGGTGGGACCGGCTCCGAACAGCAGCACGTCCGCTCCGGGAGTCACGGCCAGCACGTCGAGGCCGTGCACGACGCACGCGATCGGCTCTGCGAAGACGGCCACCTCCGGGTCGAGGTCGTTGACCACCCAGCATCGGTCGGCCGATGCGACGACGTACTCCGCGAAGCCTCCCGGCGCGTTGACACCCTGTGCGAGCAGCTTGCGGCAGAACGCCGGACGAGCGCGGCGACACTCATCGCAGTGCCCACAGGCGGCCGTGTTGTCGAGGGTGACCCGGTCGCCGATGTCGAGCGACGCGACATCCTCACCGCGTTCGACAACCTCGCCGACAATCTCGTGCCCGGGAATGAGTGGATAGGTAGGCCCGAACTCCCCATCGTGCAGGTGCAGGTCAGTTCCGCAGACACCCGCGACGATAACGCGCAGCAGCACGTCGAGCGGGCCGGGCGTCGGGGTGGGGATCTCGGACAGTCCGAAGCTGCCGGGCTGACTGTAGACGATGGCTTTCATAGGTGCCTTTCGGTGAGCAGCGCGGGAAGGGGTGGGGCGCGAAGTTCGGCCTAAGAACGCAGTGTCAGCAGGCGCGCACCGTTCGAGCGCGTCACGAGTTCGTAGTCCGCCGGGTCGAGTCCGTCCGACAGTCGGGGAAGAAAGCGCAGGGGCAGATAAGAGAGCCCAGGCATTCCGCCATAAGCGATGTAGCGCGTTCGGCGGGCGACATCACCGCCGACCAGGAGGCGGGCCGCACCACCGCCCTTGACCACCCGCAGCAGGCACTCGAGAATCGCACTGTCGGGCGCATCACGGTGCCGGGCCATCCCGTCGTAGCCGAGGTAGGCACCCCGAGCGGCGAGCTCGTTGTGAAGGCCAGAGTCGAGGTTGCGGTCAGCGTGCGCCAACACGACACGGTCGGGCTGGACACCTTCGGCTGCGATCAGGTCCAGTACCTCATGCGTTGCTGAGCCGAAATCGAGGTGCACCATCACGGCGCACCCGGTGTTGAGGCTGGTGGCCGCAGCCGCCTCGATCACGCGCCTCTCAAAGGTTCCGATTGACCAGTACCGGATGCCCGCTTTCACGAGTCCGGCCCGCACAGGCGCTCCGCCGGGACTCTTGGCCGGCGCTCCGTCGGAGAGGCGGAAGCCGCTGGCCACGTCGATCGTGAACAGGTCGATGAGCTGACGCACGTTCATCTCGAGCAGCGCGTCGCCGGAACGGTAGTGGCCCCCATGGTGCGCCCCAGTTGTGTGCACCACGGTCAATCCGGTCGCCTCGCTGATGCGCGCCGTCGCCTCGGCATCGCGGCCGAGACCGGTCGGGGTCGCATCGATGATCGCCTGCACCCCCCCTTCGACGAGCATCCCGGCCTCGCCGCCGGACCGCTTCTCGTCGTCGAGTTCGTCGCCGGGCAACAGGGGCGACGTCTGAAAGAGGTGTTCGTGGTAGTCGAGAACTCCGAGGGATGCCGGGTCGATGTCACCCAGTACTGTGCGGATGACGCTCATCGACGTCACCTGGCCAGTTCGTCAAACCAGGGCTCGAGGCGCCGGTAGGCGTCGAGGAACGTGCTGTACTCCGACCCGTACCGGGCGTGGCGTGCGGGATCGGGCACCCGGCGTTCGGCGCGGTTCGAGAACTTCGACGCGGTGTCGAACCCTTCGAAGATGCCCACACCGACTCCTGCGACCACGGCGGCTCCGATCGCATTGGCTTCATCGACAAGGTCCCTGGCGCTGACCGGTACCCCCCACACGTCAGCAAAAATGTCGAGAAGCAAACCTGAGTTGGCAGCCCCGCCGATGGCATCGATCGAGGGAATGGAAGTGCCGTTCTCCACGAACGCACGAAGCCCCGTGTGAAGGTTGAAGGCCACTCCCTCCAGCACGGCGCGTGTCATGTTGCCCCGACCGTGGTGCATCAGCAGACCAACAAACGCAGCTCGGGCGGCCGGGTTCCAGTACGGAGACCTCTCCCCCAGCAGGTGGGGAAGAAAGAAGAGCCCGTCTTCGGATGCCGCGGCTGAGGCGGCCGCTCCGAGCAGTTCCTTGTAGCGGTCGTTCTGCCCGGGCGCCAGCAGGGAGGTCACCCACGAGAGCGAAGCCCCTCCGGCCTGCATGGTCGCCGTGGGCACGAATCGACCAGGAATGACGTGATTGAAAGTCATCGATCGCATCAGCGGGTCGTGCAGCGGAGCATCGGCACTTATTGACACCCACGAGGATGAACCGAGGTAGGCATAGGCACCGGAGGACGCATCGATGATGCCGGCTCCAAGGGCTGCCATCGGTCCGTCTCCGCCGCCGATCACGACCGGGGTGCCGGCAGCGAGCCCCGTCTGCCGGGCGGCGTCGGCCGTCACCGTTCCTATGACGGTCGTCGATTCGACGATCTCGGGGAAGAGCGAGGGATCAAGTTCGGCGGCCTCAATGAGCTCGGTCGACCAGGCACTGGCTGCCTGGTCATAGGCGTTGGTGCTTGACGCGTCAGAGGGGTCGGTGACCCGCACCCCGGTGAGACGGTAGGCGAGGTAGTCCTTCGCCTGCATCACGGTGTCGATGCGCGCGAATGCTTCAGGTTCGGTGTCGCGCAGCCACATCACCTTCGAGAGAGAGTAGGTCGGGTTGAGCCTGTGCCCAGTGATGGCATAGGCACGCTCCATCCCGATCCGCTCGATGAGGGTGTCGCACTGTGTTCCTGATCGGGTGTCAGCCCAGATGATGGCCGGACGAACGACGTCGCCCGCGGCATCCATAGGAACGACACCCATCATCTGCCCCGAGAACGAGATCGCGTCGACGTCGGCGCTCGTGATGCCGCCTTTCTCGAGCAGCGTACGGTTGGCCTCCGTCATGGCGTTCCACCAGTCGTGCGGGTTCTGCTGGGCACGGCCGCCCGGCCCGAAGTCGGCGCCATAGTTCACCGAGACGGCGGCGATGAGGCGAGCGTCGTTCGAGACGAGCGTCGCTTTGTTACCCGTCGTTCCGAGGTCGTGAGAGATGATCATATGCTTCTCCTTTGAAGTTCGCCGCTCGCTGAGCGGTGGTCTACGGCCGCTCAGCGCAGCGAGTAGCCACCATCCATCAGCAGTTCGGCCCCGATGTAGTATTTCGCGTCGTCGCTGAGCAGAAAAGCGACCGATGCCGCGACCTCATCGGGCGTGGCGAAGCGGCCCACGACCACGTCGCGTTTCCAGATGTCGTGCATGTCGGCTTTGAGGTGGTTAAGCGGGGTGTCGACATAACCGGGTGAGAGCGCATTGAGACGCACGCCCGAGGTGCCCCATTCGACCGCAAGCGACTTGGTGAGAGCCGTAACGGCGGCCTTCGAGGTGTTGTAGGCACTCTGCTTCTGCGGAAAATTCACGACGGCGTTTCCGGACATCGATGCGATGTTCACGATGGCGCCGCCGCCCCGGGCGATGAGCTCCCGACCGAACGCCTGGCAGGTGATGAAGACCCCGCGCAGATTCACTCCGATGACGGCGTCGAACTGTTCGATTGGCATGTCGATGGCGGCGACATCGTCTTCGACGATGCCTGCACTGTTCACGAGGTGCACTGGGCGATCGTCGTCGGCATAGAGGCCGGCAACAACCGCAGCGACTGACGCGGGCGAGCCCAGATCCATCTCGATTCCCGCGACGCCCTCCGGTAGCTTGTCGAGACCGCGGCGGTCGAGGGCGTAGACCTCAGCACCCTCTGCGATGAGGCGGCGCGCGATCGCCTGCCCGATTCCGCCTGCGCCGCCGGTAATGGCTACGCGGCTGTCTGTAAAACGAGTTGTATCCACGGTGATTCCTCATTCTCGAACGGCGTACCTAGTAAAACTACATCAATCCGGTCACCAACCGCAGGAAAATGCAAATCTCATCCGTTGGTATCGCAATTACGACCGTTGATGGCACCATGCTTGTAGTATGACTACCTACACTCGACGAGGAGACCCCATGACGCCACCAGACGTTCCCATCGACCAACCCACTCTGCTGGAGATCTTCACGTCAGGCGAGCTCAGTGGTGCCACACGCCACTACGAGAAAGTCGTCGGTGACATGCAGGGGGTGTATCTGGATGAGCAGGCGTGGCGTGACGCGGTGTCCAACGGCGAGACCAGCCTTGTCTACTCGGTCGACGAGCAGAGGTACCAAGACGGCCCAGGAGCCCTGATCGTCGGAACCAGCACGGTTCTCCCCGGCTCCTACGGCGATGAGTTCGCCGTCACCCGGGGCCACCTGCACGCAACATCCGACCGGGCCGAGTTGTACTACTGCCTGAGCGGTCGCGGTGTCATGCTCCTCGACACCGTCGAGGGAGGCACAGAGGCAGTGGAGCTCACCCCCGGCAAAGCGGTGAACGTACCCGGCCAATGGGTCCACCGCAGCGTAAACGTCGGGGACGAACCCTTCGTTACCCTTTTCTGCTACGCCGCCGACGCGGGACAGAACTACGCGATCATCGCCGAAGCAGGAGGCATGAAGACGCTCGTTGTCGCAGACGCGCAATCGGGCTGGACGACCATTCCCAACCCCCGGCACCGGGGCTACCGCAGGGAGCAGTCGTGACCGGCACCGCCCTCGAACGGCTGACCCTCGCGCGCATCGTTCCGGTCGTCGAGATCACGGATGTTGCGCGGGGCGTCGAGCTCGCCCACTGCCTGAGCGCCGCCGGTCTGCCCGTCGCGGAGGTCACGCTGCGCACACCCGCCGCGCTCGAGGCCATTCAGGCAATCCACGCAGAGGTACCCGGGTTCCTGGTCGGCGCGGGCACACTCCTCACCCCCGCCCAGGTCGAAGACGCCGTCGAGGCAGGGGCCCACTTCGGCGTCTCACCGGGATTTACGCCTGCTCTCTCCGCCGCGGCATCCGGCGCCGATCTGCCGTTCGTGCCTGGCGCCATCAGCCCGACCGAGATCCTCGCGGCCGTCGAGCTGGGCCATACCCATCTAAAGTTCTTCCCCGCCGAGCAGTCGGGCGGCGTCGCCGTCATCTCGGCCTTCGCCGCCCCGTTCGCCGCAATTGGCATTCGCTTCATGCCCACCGGCGGGGTGAGGCTGTCGAATCTCGACAGTTACCTTGCCCTCAGCACCGTCTTCGCGATCGGCGGAACGTGGATCGCGCCGCGTGACCAGATCGCCGAGGGCCGCTTCGACGAGATCACCCAGTCTGCCCGCGCTGCCGTCGCCACGGTGGCGGCTTTCGGCGCCTGACCCCTACAGAAAGAGACCAGCGCTCGTGCCTCGCACCCTCACCCCAGACACCCTCGAATCGGCCACGGTTCCATCTTTCTATTTCGTCGGCGTCACCACCGGTAGTTCATCGATCCGTACCGTATTTCCCGCCTGGGCCGAGTCTCTCGGTCTCGGCGAGGTCGAGCTGGTGGGCATCGACCTGCCCCTGCACGCCCCCGCAGACCAATACCGCAGGGTGGTCTCGTTCCTGAAAGATGACGCCCTCAGCATGGGCGCCCTGGTCACCACCCACAAGATTGATCTGTTCCACGCGGCGAGAGACCTCTTCGATGAGATCGACCCGCTTGCCGAGCTGATGAATGAAGTCAGCTGCCTCTCGAAACGCGACGGTCGATTCCGCGCCCACGCGAAAGACCCGATCTCCTCCGGACTCGCACTCGACGCCTTCCTCCCAGCGGGGTACTTCGCCGAAGCACCGACCGATGTCATCGTCTTCGGTGCGGGCGGCTCGGCGATCGCCATCGACTGGTACCTCTCCCGACCCGGCCGCGGCGCTGACCGCCCCGCGCGAATCGTGGTCACGAACAGGAGCGGTGCACGACTCGATACCCTACGCGACATCCATGAGGCGGCGTCGGCAGGCACCCCGCTCGAGGCGGTGCTCGCCCCGACAGCAGCCGACAATGATGCTGTGCTCAGGACGGCCAGTCGGCGCGCCGTCGTCGTGAACGCAACGGGCCTCGGCAAAGATGCCCCGGGCTCCCCCCTGTCCGATGACGTCGTCTTTCCCGAGCATGCCGTCGTCTGGGATCTGAACTACCGCGGCGACCTTCTGTTCCTTGACCAGGCCCGAGCCGCAGAGAAGGCACGCTCGCTGCAGGTCGAAGACGGCTGGATCTACTTCATCCACGGCTGGACACAGGTCATCGCAGAAGTCTTCAACGTGACGATCCCCACCAGCGGGCCGCTGTTCGACGAGCTCTCGGCCAAAGCCGGCCGCACCCGGGCCTGAGTCGACGATGCGCGTTCTCATCACTCCCCGCTCTATGACTTCGGCCGGACTCGACTCCGTGCCCGAACTGAATCCGCTCCGTGAGCGGGGCGTCGAACTGATCTCAGGGCCAGCGGGCCGGCTACCCACCGAGCCGGAACTACTCGAGCTCGTGCACGACGTCGACGGCTGGCTCGCAGGCGTCGAGGTCGTCTCAGCCCGAGTTCTGGCCGAGGCGCCTCAGCTGCGCGTCATCAGCCGCAACGGCGTCGGAGCTGACGCCGTTGATCTTGCCGCTGCAGAAGCCCGGGGGATCATTGTCGCGCTCGCACGCGGCGCCAACTCGCGCGGAGTCGCTGAGCTGGCCATTCTCCTCACCATGGCCGGTCTCAGGCACCTGCCTGAGGCCAACGCGGCGATGAAGACCGGCGAATGGCAGCGCACCCTCGGTCGAGAAATGCCCGACATCACCCTCGGTCTGGTTGGATTCGGCGCCATCGGGCGTCTCGTCGCAGAGCTCGCCAGCGGCCTCGGTGCATGCGTTCTCGCGCACGACGCCTACTCTGAGGTCGACGCCGCCTCCCACGCTTCAAGCGCGACCTTTGCCGAGGTGTTTGCACGCAGCGACGTCGTCTCGCTGCACAGCCCGCCACCGGCCGACGGTTCGCCGCTGGTGACTGCCGAAGTGCTCGCGACGATGAGAAGGGGTGCCGTGCTGATCAACACCGCCCGCTCGGCTCTCGTTGACGATGATGCCGTTGTCTCCGCGCTGGGCTCAGGGAGACTGTCTGCCTATGCGGTCGACGCATTCGACAACGAGCCGCCCAGGCTTAGCCCACTGCTGCTTCATGAACACACCATCCTCACCCCGCATCTCGGGGGTTTCACCGACGCGAGCACTCGCCGGGCCACGGAGCAAGCGGTCGCCAACCTGATCACTACGCTGGGACTGTAAGCGCCACGGTGGCGCGAACGGAAGCAGACCCATGAAACCCGAGGCCTACCCGCCGACGAATGCTCCACTCCTCGAACATCTCAACGATGTGATCGGCACCCTGCGCGCGTCCGAACGTAAAGTCGCGCAGCTCGTGGCCGACAACCCGACATTCGTCATGAACGCGACAATGGCCGGGGTCGCTGAGGCCGCAGGAGTCAGCGAGCCCACCGTCATGCGGTTCTGCACCTCACTCGGGTTCGCAGGGTTTCAACAGTTCAAAATCTCGCTCGCCCAGACGCTCGCTCTCGGCATCCCTGCAACACTCTCGACCATCGGCCGAGATGATGCAATTGAAGTCCTGATCACCAAAGTATTCGATCACACGATGTCAAGCCTTGATCGGGCACGCCGATTTCTCGACCCCGCAGCAGTCGACCGTGCGGTCAACGCCATCATCGCATCGACCTCACTGACCTTCGCCGGGCTCGGGGCATCCGCATTGATCGGACTGGACGCCGAACAGAAGGCCGCACTGTTCGGCGTGCCCTGCTCAGCGCCCTCAGACCCACACCAGCAGTTCATGGCCGCATCGACCGCACGGCCAACCGACGTCATCATCGCAATATCGAACACGGGACGAACGAAGTCCGTCGTGCAGGTCGCCAAGACCGCCAGGACGAACGGTGCTACCGTCATCGGCATGTCGGGCGAAGACAGCCCACTGCTGGCGCACTGCGACATCCCCCTTGTCGTGAAGACAATCGAAGACACTGACATCCACACCCCCACCGTGAGCCGCCTTGCCGGGCTGGTGGTCATCGACATCCTCGCCACCGCCGTCGCCCTGCGCCGCGGAAAAGACCACATGGACAAGTTGACGGCGATGAAAGAGGGACTGCTCCGGTTCCGGCGCGACGACTGAGAGCTAACCGAGTTCGACACCGTCCTGAACGATCAGCACCTTGATCTGATCGCCGCCGGCGGCCGCAGCGAACGCCTCCGCGGCCTCCTCCAGGGGGTAGGTCGACGTGATCATATGGGCGGCATCGACACCGCCCGCCGCGATGATCTCGATGGCCCTCACGTAGTCCTCGCGTACATAAGTCGCCGATCCCTGCAACCGCACCTGCCTGTCCTGCAGCACAAACAGTGGGATCTGCACGGGCCGGGAAGGTACGCCGACCGTGACGACGATGCCGCCGCGTTGAACCATCTCGATGGCCGAGATGACGGTGGGCTGGATCGAGACACAGTCGAAGACCACATCAGCGGTCTCGCCCAGCTGAGCTCGCACCGCATCCGCCACGTCAGCGTCGCCTGAGTCGACAACCGCGTCGGCTCCGAGCCGTAGGGCCCCTTCCCGTTTCGACCCGAGCACGTCGGTCATGACTATGCGCCGGGCCCCGTGAGCTTTCGCTGCCGCCAGCATGAGAAGTCCGATTGTCCCGCACCCGATGATCACGACGGCCTTGTCCCGAATGTCGCCAGCAAGCCGAATGGCATGCAACGGCGTCGAAAGCGGTTCGATGAGAAAGGCCATCCGTAGGTCGAAACCCTCGGGAATGATGTGCAGGCGACTCGCCCGAACTGTGAACAGATCGGCCATTCCGCCCTCACGGAATCCGCAGCCGAAGAACTCGAGGTTCTCGCAGATGTTGGAACGCCCGGTGCTGCACATCTTGCAGTACCCACAGGGCAGCGTCGGTTCCGGGGTCACAAGCTGGCCGACGCTGAACCCGGTCGCCTCCGCACCGAGCGCCTCGATGACACCGACGACCTCGTGCCCTGGGAAATACGGGGGCTTCATCGTGGGGTGCGAGCCGTGCATCCCGTGGATGTCCGATCCGCAGACACCCGCGACGCGGAGCGAGACCAGCGCCTCATCGGAACGCAATTCAGGTACGGCTTCTTCGATGACTTCGACGACGCCGGGCGCTGAGACCTTCACGCGTCTGCGCAGGTGGGTATCCATAAACTGTTCCTCTCGTCATAAAGAAATGGATCGGCCACCGGAACTCAAAGCTCCGCTGGCCGATCCGGATGCGCCGCTCTAGAAGACGCTGTTCGCGTCGTAGTAGTCAGACACGTTGCTGCAGTCGATGCCCGCAGCCTTCGTGTACTCGTTCGGCTTGAAGTCGCTGGCAGCTTTCTCGCCCGTGCCCAACTGCTCAGCGATCTGGAAGGCGCGTTCAGTGGCTAGCGACGGGGAGTTCAGGCCAGTTGAGACGTACTGCGAGTCGCAGCCCTTCAAGATCTGCTCGAGCGCCTGCTTCTGCCCGTCGGCAGAGGCAGCGACCAGCGTGGTGGTGTTCTTCTGGTCGGCGAGTACCGTCAGTGCACCGAGTGCCATCGAGTCGTTCAGCCCCAGGATCAGGTTCAGGTCGGGGTTCGCGGCAAGCATGGATTCCGTCGCGGGAACAGCTTTGTCCTGCGCGTAGTCTGCCTCCGTCGAAGCGACCACATCGAACTTCATACCAGCTTTGGTCAGACCGTCGAGAAAGCCCTGCTGGCGAGCGGGTCCGACGATGACATCGTTGGGTCCACCGTTCAGTACGCCGACCTTGATGGTCTGGCCGGTGGTGAAACGTTTGGCGGCCAGCTCGCCCGAGAGCGCGCCCACGGCTGCGTTGTCAGAGGAGACGCTGGTCACGCCGACACCCGGGATGCCGGTGTCGATGAAGAGCAGCGGAACTTGGCTGGCGATCTGGGTGAGTTGGTCTTTCTCCGTGTCTGGGCTGATCGCGTTGACCACGATGACGTCTGCGCCCTGCGCCATCATGGTCTGGGCCTGATCGAGCTGTGTGACGGGGTCACCGCTGGCGTTCTGGAAGAGCAGCTTGAAGCCATCCTTCTTCGCCAGGTCTTCGGCCATCGCCTGCATGGCCGAGTAGTACGGCGCGTCGAGCTGGCGCTGGAGGAACCCGATTGTCAGGTCTTTGACCTCCTTGGTGGAACCGGCGTTTGTGCCGCCGGCGGTGCTACCCGCGGTGCTACCACCGACGGTGCCGCAACCAGCAAGGGTGAGAAGGACTGCCGCTGCCGCGACGGCCCCGAGAAACCGTGTCTTTTTTGTCATCATTGACCTCTCGAATATGTGTCAGGAATGTGTGCTGCGTGTGACTGAGGGGAAGCTGGTGGTGCATCAGGTGAGCTGTTTGGCCTTCTTTCTCTTCGAGAACTGGATCGTCGTGAGGAGCACGGCGACGAGGATGAGGGCGCCGCGGAAGGCGTCCTGCAGGTAGGTGGAGACGTTCAGCAGAACCAGGAGATTGCTGATCACGGCGAAGATGAGCGTGCCGACGACGGCGCCGAAGACCCGGCCCTTGCCGCCGACGAGACTGGTGCCGCCGATGACGACCGCCGCGATCGCGTTCAGCTCGTACCCGGTACCCGCCGTTGGTGTGCCGACTCCAACCCGCGAGGCAAGAAGAAAGCCTGCGAACCCGGAGAGCACTCCCGCGATGACGTAGACCAGGAAGATGGTCGACCGAACCGGTATGCCCGCCGCCCGTGCCGCCTCTTTGTTGCTTCCCGAGGCGTAGACACGCCGACCGAAGACGGTGCGGCGCACGAGGAACGCGATGACGACGGCGAGCAGGAGCCACAGGATGCCAATGAGCGGGAAGCCCAGCACGGTGGAGGAGGCGATGGCTCGGAAGTCGGTGGCGTCGGGCGAGACGGGGATGCCTTCTGTGTAGGCGTAGACCAAGCCGCGCGCCAGCGCGAGCATCCCGAGTGTGACGATGAACGCCTCCAAGCCCCGGAACGCCACCAGCCACCCGTTGATCGCGCCGATGGCAGCGCCGGTCAGCACGGCGACGAGAATGGCGAGGGGAACACTCGTGCCCGAGAACAACCCTGCCGCGAGCACTCCCGCGAGACCGACCACTGACCCGACACTGATGTCGATGCCGCCGGTGAGAACGACGATGAACTGAGCCAGGGTCACGATCCCGATCACCGAAGCCTGAAGAACCAGGTTCGTGAGGTTCTGCGTTGTGAAGAAGGCGCTGGTCGAGAAGCCAGCGATGATCAGCAGAAGAATGAGGATGTAGAGGGGATATTGCTCCTTCGCCCATCCTCCAAGGCGGCGCCCGTCGAAGCCGGCGCGAGCGTCGGGTTTGATGTCAGATGCGGTCGATGTCGTAGTCATGCGGTTTCTCCTGCGAGCGACGCCCTGATGAGGTCGTCGGTCGTGCTGGTTGCGGGTGTGAATTCGCCGACGAATCGGCCTTCCTTGAGAACGAGAATGCGGTTACAGAGCATGAGCGCCTCTTCGGCTTCGCTCGTCACGACAACGACCGCCTTGCCGTCATCGGCGAGGCTACGAACGATCTGGTAGATGTTCATACGGGCGCCTACGTCGATGCCCTTCGTGGGCTCGTCGAGAAGCACGACGTCAGGGCGGGCCTCCAGCCACTTGGCGATGACCACCTTTTGCTGGTTACCGCCCGACAGGGTGCGCGTGTACGTTGTCGGCCCGCCCTTGACCTGATACTCGGAGATCAGTTCGGAGATGCGTGCGTTCTCCTTGCGCCGGTTGATGATGCCGAATGTCGAGAAGTGCTTCAGGGTCGCCAGCGTCATGTTCTCGCCGTTGGTGAAGTCTTTGACGAAGCCCTCTCGGCGCCGGTCTTCAGTGAGGTAGGCGATGCCCTGTGCAGCGGCGTCACCTGGGCTCTTCGCGCGAACCACCCTTCCTGATACGGTCACCGTTCCAGAGTCGCGCGACTGGTTGCCTGAGATGGAACGGAGGATCGAACTGCGCCCGCTGCCGACAAGTCCATAGATGCCCAGAACCTCCCCGGGCTGCACGGAGAACGAGATGTCGGTCGCCGACCCTGAGGTCAATGCATTAACTGTCAGTGCAGGCGCACCGCCCGCGCTGACGGTGGTCGGCGCTTCGATGGCGCTGACAGCCTGGCCGATCATGAGAGTCATGACCTCAGCCGGGGTCGTGTCGCGGGTGGCGACTACGTCGACGAGTCTGCCGTTTCTCAGCACAGCGATACGGTCCGCCATGGAGAAGACTTCGGGCATGCGGTGCGAGACGAAGACGACAGAGACTCCGGCGGAGCGTTCCTTCTCGACCAACGCAAGCACGTCTTTGAAGTGCTCCTCAGTGGTGGAGGCCGTGGTCTCGTCAAGCAGTAGCACCGAGTGCTCGTTGACCTGCGTGCGGCTGAGCGCGAGCATCTGCCGAAGCCCGGGTCCGAGCTCACGCCCGAGGCGGTCGGGAGAGACATCCTGCAGCCCGACTTTTGCCAGCACTTCGCGCGTGGCCTTCGTGCGATTGCGAGGAACCAGGCCCCACGGTCTCACCTTTCCCGCTGAACTCAGCCCCCGGAGCCAGACGTTCTCGGCGACAGAAAAGTCGTCGATGATCATCGGCTCCTGATGCATGAGCAGGATGCCCGCGTCTGCTGCGTCAGCCGGGCCTGAAACGGGCTTGTCCCACCCCGGGATATGGATCGAACCGTCGGTGGGCTGCTCCTGGCCGGCCAACAAGCGAGCGAGCGTCGACTTGCCGGCACCATTCGCACCGCAGATCGCCAGAACCTCGCCTGCATACCCAGTGAGGGAAACATCGTCGAGAGCAGTGACTCCCGGATACTTTTTCGACACACCGACGACGTCGAATGCGACGGTCTTTGTCGAGGACTGATCAGACATTGTCGGGTGGGCTCCTTTGCACGCACATCGTCGATGACGTGTGTAGTGATACTACCTAATTTGGAGCAGATTCATAGTTCTTTGGAGCGTTTCATACGAAAGCACCACAAAATTGTAGTTGTGCTACCTTTGATGAGCCGTTTATGGTGGCCGGGGGGAGCGGGAATGTTGCGCCGTAGTCGCCGAGGACACTCCATCTACTGACGGGCCAGGTGGTGAAGAGGGCTCGGCCCACAATGTCGCAGGTAGGCACAAACCCGCCATCACCATTGACTTGAAGAAGGTATCTTCCTATTCTTTGGTTCATGCCTCGACGTAAAGTTGGAACGGTGCTCCCTCTGGAGTACGACATCCTCGAAGCGGGCCTTCACCTGCAGAGCCGAAATGAACCTGTCTACGGTTTTTCTCTCGCGCGGGCGCTCCGCGCGTCCGACTCGTCGAAAGGTCTGACCGCGCACGGAACGCTGTACAAAGCTCTTGGCCGAATGGCCGAGGCTGGCCTGCTTGAGGCCGTGTGGGAGCACCCCGCAGCGGCGGAGGCCGAGAACAGGCCCCGCCGGCGTCTCTACGAAGTCACAGGTCACGGAGCGGAAGTCGCGCAGGCCGAACGGGCAACGGTTCGGCCCGTGAGGCCGGTTCGCGGCATCAGTCTGGGACCGGTGCTTTCATGAGCGCGGCGAGGTCGGGTGCGGATCGGCGTGCGACGGTGTGGGTGCTGCGGTGGGCTTCGTTCTACACACGCGGGTTGCCCGCCAACGTCGCGAACGCCCGTCGCGACGAGCTTGCATCAGACCTCTGGGAGCACAGCACAAGCGCCGGGACCACACCGCGCGAACGCCGGGCACTTGCATTCGAGATCGGGTCACGAGCGGTACTCGGCATGGGTGCTGACTTGTCCTGGCGTGGGCAGCAGCTCCGACGCGAACACCGTCAGCAAGCCGTCGCACTGCCGATACGTCAGCGAGCTGGCGCGCGACGTGCGGCTACTGCGGTCTATGTCCTTTCCGCGCTGATGATCGTTGTAGCCCTGTCGGCCGGCGCGCGCGCTGCGCTGAATGTGTCTTACCTCTCCCCTGCCGGCGCGCCCGCTGTTCTACTGGCTTGCGGCGTGTTGGGGTGTGCGGCTGTGTTCCTGTTCAGCCGGTCCGGTAGCCGGCTGGCGGGCGGTGTTGGGCTGGCCGTTCTGTCATTCCCGATCGGGTGGTCCCTGATGCTCGCGCTTCCAAGCGTCAGCGCTGAAGCATCGCGGCTGTACGCAACTGTGATGCGGCCGGTCCTCGAGCTGCCCCCGCTCCTGGCGCTTGGGACAATGCTTCTGCCGGAGATGCTGCTCGCGTGCTTTTTCCTGATCGGCACCCTGTGCGCACGGCGAACGGTCCACCGGACATCCCACCTCGACTCCAGCACCGACACCTCGGGGTAACCCTCGTGGCCTCATCGCGACCGAAAATGCTGCCTCTCATCGGTGTGGCCCAACCCGCCGACGCGATCATCACGATCACCCAAGCCGTTGACCTTCTGACGACCGAATGCTTCACCCTGTTCGGGCTCACCTACCGAGGCACGCAGGACTACGACCAGATGCGGGAAGAATTCCACGTCTCCGATCAGCGCCTCTACGGGATCACCGACCTTCCCGTAGCCGAAGTGTGGGGTATATGCCCGCTCCCGGTATGGACCCGACAGCGAGATGGGTCGACGAGATCTCAACAGATCAGTATCAGCTCGTTCTCGCCGGAGGTGTCAACGATCAACCCCCTGCAGCGGAGGATCAGAGCCGCTCACCGGGGATAGTGAACGGCCAGCCCGTGCCGGCCGGAGGGTGCCTTGGCCACGTCCGCCTCTCCCGCCCAAACCATCAAACGCCACTAAAAAGACCAGTCGTTGGATCGCGCTCCAAACCTTGCCCAAAGGCCCCTGTGAGGGATTCTGGTAGACGTCCGACCCGAGGCTGTCGGATCCGTCCCGCAGAGGGTCCCGGAACGATTCACGCTCGGTTTCGCCGCCGGCTACTGCTATCAGCGTGGCCACGTTGGAAAGAGGCTGCATGGTATTCGTGGCTGCAGCGCGCCTTTCTCGCAAGAATTCTCGAAGCCAACTGCTCGGAGGCCATTCCGGAAGTACGCTGAATCACAGAATCAATGATGGTCGGCGACGGAGCAACAAGGATGTTTTTGCGTTCGAAGGATTTCTTTGTTGACGCCGACCGAATGTGATGCCGTTTCTGCCGATTGAAAACAGGGCCACCTAGCCACTATGGAAGGTGATCAATTTGGATGACTGGGTGACGTCCCTGTGAGTGGTGGGGTTTCGGGTTCTTGAGCGTTGCATCGTCGACGTGAGAAGCCACCGTGTGATGGTCAGTGAGAACCGACTAAAACTCTCACGCAAAGGACACCACACGATGGCT
>NZ_NBXB01000038.1 GCF_003399635.1 Subtercola boreus
AGGACACGCTGGACAGTGCGGTGGAAACCCGCGCTGAACGCGTTCGCGATCACCTTCGCCGACCGCTGGCCGGCAGCAGAAACCTACTAACCAAAAATGCTGGAAACACCGAAAACGTTACAGACCCCTCTGGGTCCGAGACATCTCTAAAATCTTTTGCTTTTTGATACACCCAGCTGCGGCGGCAGACCTTCAGAGTTGGCCTTGAAAGTCGTCTGGGGGTTATTCACTCAGCGGCGGAGTTCTATGATCGCTGCATTGCGCTCGTTGCTCTCGACTGACCCCGCGTCTGTTGTCGCGAATCGCCGCGGCGCTGCGGGATGGATGAGGGTGAGTTAATTGAAGGTGCGGATACCGGCGAAGACGAGGTCGACGGCTTGAGCGACCTGTTCAGTCGCAAGTGGGCGGGTGCTGAGGAGGAGCCGGTAGTAGATGGCGCCGTAGAGCAGGTCAATTGTCGTCTGCACGTCAGTATCTGAGCGAATCTGTCCCGCATCGCGGGCCCGGATGAGGCGTTCCCGGCATGCGACACTCGCCGGTTCAATGATCTGCTCGATGTGTTTCCGAGCGAGCTCGGGGTCGGATTGCGCGGCAGCAATCAAGCCGCGGTAAGCGGAACCGAAGTCGGTCGTCACGAGTTTGACCGTGACGTTCTCCATTTGCGTTCGGAGGTCAGCCACGATATCGCCCGTATCGGGGAAGGCGGCGACGTCTGCGAAGCCATCGTTGATCGCTTCGAGCACGACAGCGCCCTTGGAGCGCCACCATCGGTAGATGGTCTGCTTACCCACGCCTGCGTGGCTGGCGATTGCTTCAACGGTGACGTTCTCGAACCCTTTCTCGGCCACCAATGTGATCGCGGCATGCAGAATCGCACGATGCGACTCCTCGTTCCGCCGTCTCGGAACGCTTTCCACAGGTTCCATTCCCCAAGTCTAGCGACGGGTCTCGCAAGACGAGTCGTCTCGTATGCTTGAATCGATCCGCGATACCAGAGCGGCTTCGAACAAGGCGACCAACGAGGGAAGAAATGTTAGAGCACCCGAACACCACCGACACCAACCACCACGAGGATGCGGCTTCGGCCACCCGAGTGACCTGGCCCGATCTTGGAATGGCGATCGCCACAACGGCCGTGCTGTACGCGCTTGGAATTCTGCTTTTCCTGCAAATTCCGAAGGAAGACACCGTCCTCAGCGGATTGGCGCTGTTCGCGATCTCAGGGCTCGCGCCGCTCGGCGCGGTTCTCCTCACCATCGCTATCCGCAAGCGGAAGCTCGCGTTGTTCGGAATCAATCGTGTCGCTCCGAAGTGGCTTGCGATCGCTGTGGCCATCGGAGTCGGCGTAGTCGCCCTGAATATCGGGATCACGAGCATCGTCAGCGCGACCACCGACGCAGCAGATGTCCAGGCCAATTACCAGTCCGCCGCGACCAGTGGAGTTGCCGGCTTCATCGGCGCGATTCTCCTGGGCGCGGTCCTTACCCCGATCGGCGAAGAGTTCCTGTTCCGCGGGGTCGTTTTCAACCTGCTCAAGCGCTATGGAGCATGGCTCGCCGTGATTCTCAGCGCAGCGATCTTCGCCTTCAGCCACGGAATCAACCTCGCTACCCCTGTTGCGTTCGTCGTGGGAGTGTCGGCTGCATTGCTGATGAAGAAGACGAAGTCCGTCTGGCCCGGCGTCATCGTCCACGCCGTCAATAACGCTTCCTCGACGATCATCTCCGTCATCTACTTCCAGATGGCCGCCAGTTGAACCGCCGCCAACCGCGCAGGCACTCGCTATACACGGTTCAGAGATCGTGAACGAGTACTCGCTCTACGAGGGGGCAATGCAGGTCGTGCCACTGCTTCTGATTGCGCTGTTCCTGGATCGTCGGAGCAGCGCTGACCAAACCGGAACAAGCCGTTCGGCCAAGTTATGGCTCCGACTTCAGAACCGGATCATCGCGGTCCTCGGAATCGTCGCATTCTTCGTGTCGATGTTCGTCATCGCAGGCGTATTCGAGCACACGACGCTCACTGCCAGCATGGTCATCTCCGCGCTCAGCGGGTCAATCGGACTGCTCTTCTCGCTGATCTGGCGCCGACTCGACACTCACCCACCATCGAATCCAACGACGTAACACCGTAAAAGGTCGAAGCCCGGACGACGGTGCCGGCCGAACGCCTCGGCGGCTGAGTCCTACGGGGTGATGTGCGCCGTCGGACGTTCTGGCGTTGCAACGGGACGCCAGCCTTCTCGCTCAGTACCTCAATGAGCGCGCTGGAGTACCCAAGGAGCAGCTGGTCGTATCCATCACCGAGAACGGCGACGACGACTGGTCTTTCGGCGGCGGCCGTGCCCAGTTCTTAATCGGCGAACACACCTGACCCAGAAACCGAAGCTGACGGGCCGCACATGGCCGCACCCCAGCCCGACTAACGACATTCAGCGATCACAAAACGCCGCCACCAAGCGCCAAAATTCACAGGTGCTGTGGGCGCCAGATGGAGATAGTCAGGGGGCGACCGCGAGAATGTGATGTTCGCGCTCGAATTAGTCAGACGGAGAGCCTGATCTGGGAGCTCGAAGGTGATGGGACTTTTTAAAAACGTCGTAGTCCAAGCTTCTTTTTCTCCTGCGTCATCAATGCAACCCTTAGCTGTTGCTACAAACTTGTCGGGTTCCGTAACAATCTGATCCTGCACAACCGTCAGCGGTATGTTCAGGGCGTTGCAGGGAGTCTGAATGATTGCGTTTAGTGATCCATCGAGGAGTTCGAAATTCATCCGTAGGGGCTGGGATGCCAGCCAAGCGATCGGTACTGAGTTCTCATCGCCTCCGGTTAACGTGAACTGATCGCATCCGAAGGGACTTGTATCTACGCAATCGGAGGAGACTGAAGGAGGTGTGGGGCTTGCTGATTGAGGTGTCTGTGCGCATCCGGTTGCCATCAGTGTGCTTACTCCGACCAGTAGTAGAAGTTGAGGCAGGCTGGTTTTGCGATGGATCATCTGGTCTGACCGTATCTCACTTAAATAGTCGGCGTCGACGTCTCCGATATGTCGCAGATGAGGCGCCCTGGCGTTACCCGCCAAGGGCGCCTCATTGGACTCTAGGAGTTGCTGCTGGAAATTAGCCGCCGCTAACCGAGTTGAGGCCGAGACCACCGTAGGTTATTGCAGTCTGAACGGAAGAGAACAGCACCGTCTTAGAGCACTTGTTGGCTCCTTGATCGTGGACAGATCCTGTTCCACGGCGCCGGCTGGCAGCGGTGCCGGGTGCATTTCATGCGCAACGTCCTCGCTGTGATCCCGAAGGGATCCCAGGACATGGTCGCCTCGATCATTCGCACCATCTTCGCCCAGCCCGACCGTGAGCACATCGAGAAACAGTTCCGCGAAGTCACCACCATGCTCACCCGGTCCCACCCGAAAGTCGCCGCGATGCTCATCGATGCCCAACCCGACCTGCTCGCGTTCGCCGCGTTCCCCAGGCGGCACTGGCGCCAGATCTGGTCCACGCACCCGCTCGAACGGGTGAACAAAGAACGCTGATACTCCTCCGAAGCATCCATGCTCGAGTTCGCCACCATGAACCACCCCATCGAAGCCCCTGACGAGGCGGTGATCCTCCCCGAACTCGCCGCCGCCTAAACCAGAACAACTGACCCGCACGGTATTGAGAAACTCCACCACTCAGCGGGACGTGACGAGTTCCGGGCCTTGGTAAGCCGTTTAGGGCTCAAGAACGAGCGCGTACCGCACCGTCTATGCCACGAAAGCACAAGCCCGCACCGATGTCATCCGCTATATCGAGGGGTTTTACAACAGCCGGCGTCGACACTCAACCCTCGGCTACCGACGCCCCAAGGAAGTCCACTATGGTTATCAACAGCCAGCCCTGGCAGCGTAGAAGAAACCATCAATTCCGCTGCCCGAAAAGCTCGCGGCAGCCCACATCCGTCATCGTCATAACTCCGGTGGCGGGCTCGGTCTTGCTTGACTCTAAGGCACCCTGCAAGCCAGCACGAGCGCCCTGCGCATGCGGACCTTCCGTTAGCCGATCGTCCCCCGGCAACGAACTGGGGCTTCGTCTTTGCCAGCGCCTTCCACAATGCAGGAACCGTGACGATCACCGCCACAATTGCGGCGGACACCTGAATCCGGTAGTTCGCCGTTCCGCAAAAAAGGGGGGGTGTCTATTGCGGTGACGCAGGGGTACGGTGTGTTCACTACCCCGCATTCAGGGGGGCGGGGCTTTTGCAGGGGTGTGCGGGGCGGGTGACTGAAACACGTCCGGCTGTCAATGATGATGCAAGCTGAGGGGTCTTCGTATGAGCGTTCACCGTTCCACCCACGCGGCGCCCACCCGGACCAGAACGGCATCGCGGATAACGAGCGTCGCCGTGATCGCCAGCGTGGGCCTGGTGCTTGTGTCCGCGTTCGCCGCGACAATCGGCGCGTCAGCAGCCGAAGCGCCGATCGACCTCGGAACAGCGGACACCTACTCGGTGCTGGCCGGTCAGACAGTGACGAACACCGGCGTGAGCGTGTTGAACGCGGACCTGGGAGTATCGCCTGGAACAGCGATCACCGGGTTTCCACCCGGGATCGTCGGTGGGATCACCCACGCCGCGGACGCGGCCGCAGCAAAAGCACAATCAGACCTGACGATCGGGTTCGATGACGCCGCCGGCCGCGCACCGACCGCATCTATCGCCGGCGACCTGGTAGGCCAAACCCTCCAGGGTGGCGTTTACAAATCGACCGGCCCGATCGCGGTAAGTGGCACAGTGACCCTGGACGGGCAAGGAAACCCGAACACCGTCTTTATCTTCCAAATCGCCTCAACCCTGACAACAGCAACATCCAGCACCATCGCCCTGATCAACGGGGCTCAATCCTGCAACGTGTTCTGGCAAGTCGGCAGCTCCGCGACCCTCGGCACAGATACCGTCTTCGTTGGATCGATCATGGCCCTGACCTCCATCAGCGTGACAACCGGCACCACCGTCGCCGGCCGGGCACTCGCACGCAACGGGCAAGTATCCCTGGACACCAACACCTTCACCTCCCCCGCCTGCATCACAACCACACCTACTCCGACTCCGACACCCACCCCGACATCCACGGCAACGCCGACGCCGACCCCCACCCCGACATCCACGGCAACGCCGACACCGACCCCCACCCCGACATCCACGGCAACGCCGACACCGACCCCCACCCCGACACCCACGGCAACGCCGACACCCACCCCGACACCCACGGCAACGCCGACACCGACCCCCACCCCGACACCCACGGCAACGCCGACACCCACGGCAACACCGACGCCGAGTGCTGCGCCCACTCCGACACCGACATTAACCTCGGCTGCGGCAGCTACGGCCGGGCCGGTCCCGAGTAGCAACAACAGCCGTGGAGGCGGGACATCGTCCCTCGCCGAGACCGGTATCGGCCAGATCCTGCCCCCCGTGATCGGTGTGAGCCTGGTGCTCGTGCTGTCAGGAGTCATCGTGTTCCTCATCTCCCGCCGCAAAGCGAAAACCTCGAAGAACTAGGCGGGCGGCGCCCCGGGAGGATAGGGGTGTGGAACAAACCGAATGCATGATGGCGGACTGCGACGACGAACCAACCAACACTGTCCTCGCAAATGACGACTTACAGGTGTGAAGGCGCCGGGGGAGCATCAGTCTGACGATTGGCCGCCACACCGGCCTCCTACAAGTCGCGGGTGAACGCAAATTTTCCCTGCGCGATGAGGTGGCAGCCGTCAATTCGGTAGGACTTGAAGTACGGTTTTACCCGGGATGCGCACACTAGGTCCTTCTTCGAAAGCCGAACGTGCTTGGGCGAGTGGAAGCACCTGGGCGACCGACGCGCGGATCGCGCCTGCGTCGACAAGTCGCGCGATCTCGGCAAGCGTCTCGGAGTTGGGGCCGACGACAAAAAACGTCGCTGAAATGTCTCGGTTGGTTAGCAGACCGGCATCGACCGGCTGGCTCAGTGTGACAAACCTGCCGCCAGGGCGGACCATTCTGATTGCTGCCGCAGTGGCTGGGCCGCCGACCGCGTCTATCACTATGTCGGCTTGTATGCTCGCGCTACTTGCACTGATCGAGGCGTAGTCGAGGACGACATCAGCGCCCAGGCCGGAGACGAATTGAAGGTTATCAGAGGCGGCAGTAGCGCTGACATGCGCGCCGAGATGTTTGGCGAGCTGAACTGCGAGCGACCCCACGCCGCCAGCACCGCCCAACACGACTACGTGCTCTCCTTTGACCAATTGGGCATGTTCAACAAGCGCCTCCCATGCGGTGAGAGCAGCCATTGCGATGGACGCGCTCTCAACGTGGCTCACGGACAGGGGCCGTCGCGCCAGGTCTGTCGCGGGTACCGTGACGTACTCCGCAGCCGCACCGTCTCGGTTGAAACCGACGCGACCGAATACCTGATCCCCTACCGTGAAAGCGTTGACACCGCTGCCGAGGGCGCTCACAACACCTGAGACCTCGTGGGCCGGGATGATCGGAGTTCTGTCTTGACCATCCTTAGAACGCCACGTCTCGTCCCAACTGAGTTCGGCGAAGGTGATGCCTGCTGCATGCACCTGAACGAGAACCTCGCCAGCCTTCGGCACGGGCAGGGGAACCGATTCGTACGTCAAAACTTCAGGGCCGCCGCGTCGGTGCGCCCGGATAGCCATCATGTTTTCCACTATTGTTCCATTTCTTTTGTTCATTTTGGTCATTCAATAGGTTACGTCCGGCGAGGCCGGGCGTTTTAGTCTCAACATTGGAACCTCGATACGAAACTCCCGTGGACAGACTTCGCTAATGAAGTGCGCTACGGCTGCAACTACCCCACCGGGAATAGGGAGTTCTGAGATGACGACAGCACAGGAACGCATCGAGGAAACCGCGCGTTCATCAACTAGACAGACTCCGAAAGCTGGGTTGTTTACGGCTATGGCCGCATTGGCGGTGGGCGTTCTGGGCTCGATTGCGTTGAGTGTGGTCTTCGTCGTCTGGGTTTCCATCAATGACGCGATCTATTTCCCCGCGGCGGAGACAGGGAGAAACGGCACCTATCCCGAGGGACATTTCCTCTACGGATGGTTCGCGGTCGGTTGCATCACCATCTTCGGAGCCCTCGCCATCATCTCCGCGTGGTACGTCTTCCTCAATCGACGATCTCCGATCACAAGCAACGCTGCATCAGCGCTACTTTTCACTGGTGCAATCCTGATTGGTGTCAGCATCCCGGCAATCATTCAATACGCCACCCTCGGGTTTGTTCCACTTTTAGCCGGGCTCGGGTGCCTCCTGCCTTTGCTCCTGCGACCTCGCGCCAGCACTCCAAGCCATAACTGAACCGCATCTCCGTAGACCTCTCGCGGCCTGCAAGAGGTCTACGGAGCAAGGTTGCCTAAACATTTGCTTAGGGGTTTTTGAACAGCTCTGGTAGAATTAAAGTTGAGGAAAGAGAGCTGACTATGGCCACCAAGACTGCGCACGCGATCGCTGCTGATGGTCGGCGTATTGACGTCGACCAGGCTATGGCCATGATTGAGAAGGGTCAGCAGCTCGCCGGCCACTTTCCGAACGACGAGGCGCTGGATCGTGCGCGCCGTGTTCTCGAGGGTGAGATCACTTCGGCCGAGGGTTACGCGGAGCTGGACGCCAAGTATTCGCGCTGATGGCCGAGGATGATAAGTACACCTACGCCGGCAGCGGGGGAGTGCTAGTCAACTCGCTCGGCATTCGCGACGCTGCGCGTCTGGATGACGCGATGAACGACTACGCCAGCCTTGCAATGGCCGATATTTACACCGACACGATACCGGACAGGCCAGGTCGCGATTATCTGACCGAGATCCACGAGCGCATGTTCAGCCGCATCGCACCGGGTATAGCTGGGAAGATCCGAGACGTCGACGCGCAAGCAACCGGAACGGGTATTCCGTATTGCCGGCCCGAGTTCCTTGAGGACAACCTCGGAGCGGTTTTTCGGAAGCTCGACCGCGAGGACTATCTGACCGGATTGAGCGGTAGGGAGTTTGCAGACAAACTCGCGAATCGCTGGGGCGAGCTGTCGGCTGTCCATCCTTTTCGGGACGGCAACACACGCTCGCAGTCTGCGTACGTCACGATGATCGCCGTTCGAGCCGGCCACCCGATCGACTGGCAGCGCGTCGACGTCGACTCGCTCCGCTCGCTTCGACTGAATGCCGTGGTTGGACAAGATCGACCGCTGGCCGACTATCTTTACGCTCGGCTACAGTCACCAGAGCACAGCGCCGGCAGCGCGGCCCAGCTCTCCCCGGAGCTGCAGCGCATCGTCGACGCAACCCGCCGGAACTTCCCGACAAGTGCGACCGAGATCCGCGCACCCGAGCCGGGAAGCTTGACCGCCAGGCGCGCGCAGCTCCCGCCGCAGCAGGGGCGCAGCAACGATCAGGGATACCGGAGGTAGCCCGGGTGAGCATCGTGGGGTACACACGCGTTTCGACGCAGGATCAGAACCTCAATTCGCAGATCGACGCCTTGAAGGCGGCGGGTGCTGAGCACATTTTCTCCGACAAGCTCACGGGTAAAAATGCCGCGCGGCCCGGGCTTATCGAGGCGATGAAGTTCCTCCGTTCTGGTGACACCCTCCTGGTGTACTCGACCGATCGGTTGGGCCGGTCGATGACCGATGTCGTGACGATCGTGACGGAGCTGGGGGAGCGGGGCGTGGAGTTCAAGTCGCTCACCGAACCGTTTGACACCACGACCGCTGGGGGTGAGTTGTTCTTCCATATCTGCGCCGCGTTCGCGCAGATGAACGGGCGCATCATCTCGGAACGCACCCGCGCCGGACTCGCGGCCGCGAAGGCGCGCGGCAAGCTCGGTGGCCGGCCTACGGTGATGACGCCGAAGCGTATCGAGGTCGCGGTGCGGATGAGATCTGAGAAGGCAACGTGGGAGACGATCGCAGGGGTTTTGCAGGTGAGCGCGTCGACGGTGCGCCGTGCTGTTGCCGACGCCACCGCTTACGAACCAGCCGCCGAGGCTACGCCCGAGCGTGAGCCTGTTCTGTCACGCTGACAAAGGTTCGCTCACTGCTGGCCGCCTGGCCATCCATTCGTCGACGCTGACGCCGATGTAGCGAATACTCCGCGAGCTGGGCGCAACAAATGATGGCCCGCCACCGAGACGCCTGAGCTGCGCGAGTTGCAGTGTGGTGAGCCCGAATCGCGTCGCTTTCTCGTCGGGGTCGAGGGCGCGGCGGCGAGGCTTTGGTACGACGGGGCGGCGGTGTGAGGTTGCCATTATGCGAACTTCCGAACGCCGGGAGTTGTGGCTCTCGCGGCAGCGACCACGGCGATGACATCGGGCCGGTAGCCCGACCAGCTGGCACCGCCGACAGTGACGACGGGAGCCTGAGTGTGGCCGAGTTCTTTCACGAGGTCGACGGCTGTCTTATCCACGGTCAGGTCGACCGTGACATAGGGCACGCCGGCTGTGTCGAGTGCTCTCTTCGTTGCTGTGCACTGCACGCAGCTTGGCAGTGTGTAGACGATCAATGCGTCCCGGACCATTGTTGCCAGCTCTTGATCCTCGGGGTGGCGCGCAGCGACGTCCCGGAGGTCGGCGACAAGAGATTGTTCGTATATCTCCGGCTCCGGGTGACGCACAGGTCCTGGGTCGCCGAGGAAGGTCCGCCAGACAATGTTGGCGTCACATCCGGGGAGAAGGTCGCCGCGAGCAGACCAGCGATGATGCGGCTCCTCGAGCATGTCGTCGACGGAGACACGGTAGTGGTCTGGCGCATCGACCGGCTTGGCCGATCGTCCACCGGAATGACTCAGCGCGTCTCGGCCTGTGACCTCGGATTGGCGGTGTTCAGTGGCCGGCGGCGTAGTGGTTGGTGATTTGGGTCTGGGTGAGGGCGGTGGTGTACACGGCAGCGTAGCGGAGGGTTCCGGTGACGTAGGAGTTAGTACCGGCGTTGGGCCAGCCGTTAAGGTTTCCCTGCCCGAACCGCCAGTATCCGGCGTGAGCTTCAGCTGTGGTGAAGGCGGTGTTGCTGGCCGCGGGTGCGCCGTCGAGGTACAGGTTCATGCCGGTGCCAGCGGAGAAGGTCGCGACGACGTGGTGCCAGGCGCCGTTGGCGTAACCGGCCGGGCTCGTGATGACTTGAGTGCCGCCGTTGTAGGTGCCGAAGATGACCTGCCCGGTCGGTGACAGGTACACCTGCCGGTCGTACTGGCCGGAGGTTCCGGTTTGGAGACTCTCGAATCCGACGAGTTTGCCGGATGGGGTGCTTGTTTTGAACCAGGTCTCGAGGGTGAAGGTTGGCGGGCTGGTGACTTGGGTGGGCGTGCTGAGGTAGCTGGTGCTGCCGTTCAGCACGTACGAGGTTCCGGCGTCGCGAGGGCAGGCGATCGGAGTGGTGCCGCTGGCGGTCATAGCACCCTGGTAGGTTCCGTTTGCGGCGGCCCCAGAGGTGTCGGTTGCTGTGGTGGCGCCAGTGGCTTCTGTGAGGGGGTATTGGAAGAGCGCGTTTGCTTTGTCGACGGCGTATGCGCCGGTGCAGGTGAAGTTCGCCGCCGTTGCCGCGGTGTCGGTGTTGTTGGTGATTTTCGCGCTGTACGCCGAACTCGTCCCGGGGGTGAACCACGTCACCGCGAACACACCGACCAGCAGGAGGGCCAAGAGAGCGCCCGCCCATGCGTGCCGCGTCGTGAGGGGCCTGGTGGCGGGGGTGTCGCCGCTCATGCGGTGCTCCCGTTTTCGGCGTCTGCGGGCAGTCCGACGATCACCGTCCAGAGAAGCGGTATCGCGCAGACGGCTGCGAGGATGATCCAGCCGGCCACGGGGAGGTTCAGGGCGGAGGAGAGGTGGTATTGGCTGCTATCGACAAGGCTCGGGACGGTGAGGGTTCCGACCTGCCCCGAGATGAGGTCGGTGTGGTCACCGCCGACGGCCTGCACCCGGATGGGGAGCATGCCGGTGGACACGATGGCGGCGTGGGCACCGGTGCTGTCGGCGGTAGTGCTGAGCACCACGATCCCGATCAGGGGGCGGAGGATGTATGCCGCTGTCGCGACGACGAGGGAGATTCCGGCGACTCGAAGCGCGGACCGGGTCGTCGGTGACCGGAACAGGCTGGAGACCAGCCATACCAGCAGCGTCCCGACCGCGATGATGGGGACAGCTTTGACGTACCAACCGACTGCGGGAAGGATGACGGTGGCGTGTCCAATGATGTCGGCCGGGTACAGCTGCCACGGGTCCGTCGCCCCGTTGATGTCGCCCCGAGTGCTGATGGCACCATCGGTCGTGATCGCGATGACCCGATGGGTGTAGATCTCGGTCGGGGACGTTGGGGGGCGGAACGTGATGACGTCCCCGACAGCGACCCGGTTGTCGGTGGGGGTTGTGAGGATCAGGGTGCCAACAGGCGCGGTCTGCCCCATCGAAGGTGTCTGCACAACAAACCAACGCCCACCGGTGAGGAAGAATACCAGCGCTCCAAGGAGCACTGCCGCCAACAATGCGGCCGCTACGGCGAAGAGAACCCGAAGCGGTCGGGGAAGCGGGGCCTGCCTGGGGATCCATCGGCGAGGTCCGGAATGGAAACCCCTCGTGCTGGTCCGGGCAGTAGTCACGCGCTCAGCCCTCCAGCTTCTGCTTGATCTTTTCCGATACGTGGTGGAACAAGTATCGCGGGCCGCCCTCAAGTGGTGAGGCAGCCCGCGATAGTCAGAGAATACTTCAGGGTCAGCTGCTGAAGGTCCAGGTCAGCGGCAGGGAGGCCTGCAGGCCCTGGTACGTGTTACCCGCGGTCGGGGCGAGCGTGACCGCGAACGAGAACGGAACGGTGACACCGGCCGCCGGGGCGGCAGGCATCGTGAACGCTGCAGGAGCAGCGCCGGCAAGCGTCGCAAGCGTGCCGCTGAACACGGTCGCGGCGCCTGAGGTGATCACGACGTTCAGTTTGGCGCAGAGATCCGTGGCGGTACCGTTCTGCGTGCCCGAGTTCGTCTGGGTGCACGTCGCACCGGGGGTCAGGGTGAACGTGGTCGCAGCGACGGTGCCGAGGTTCTTGATCGTGATCGGGGTGGTGACAGTGTTACCGGGGGTCATGGTTGTGCTGCCACCGAACTTGTTGATCGTCGCGCACGTCGCCGCGTTCGTCGATACAGAACCACCGTCGGTACTGAGGCATGTGACCGTCGCACCGGAGTTCTGCTCCTGCATCACGAGCGCGCCCGTCGCTGCGGTGTTGTTCGAGTTGGTGATACTTGCAACGAACCCAGACATCGTGCCTGTGAGGCTCAGCGACAACAGGACAGCCCCGAGGACACCGGCGCCGAGAGCGACAGGTGCGAAACGGCGACGTTTGTTCTTTGGAGCAGACGCGTGACTAGACAATGAAGATCCCCCAAGGGTGAAAGAAGTGGAGCGTTGCCCCATAAAACACCCGGCGGGTATCTACTTTATCGGCAAGCTCCTCTATTATGAAGAAAAACGAGAGTGGATGCAACACCCTCGTTTTGGGGGACCCTCACCAGCAACCCGGACCTATCCTGTAACGAATTCCTCTGTTCCTAGCTGAGTGCCCCAACCGAAAGTCCTTCCCCCATGGCCTTGCTGAACCCAGAAACTGATGCCGCCGAAGCGGCGCACCTCATCGCCCTCCCCCGCACCTCGACCAGGATGCGGGAAGCCAACAGCGCCCCAGCGGACGGGGCGGCAGAGTACGCTGCCGCGCTGCATCAGCTCGATCTCGGGCACAGGAAGCTCCGTACTGGGTTCGCTGACCACCTCGGCCTCACCCACAACGAATACGACGCCTTTATGTTCATCACCGAGAGCCAAACCACAACCCCGAAAGACCTCGCGGCGACCCTCCGGTTCACCACCGGCGCCACAACCGCGATGATCGACCGGCTCGAGAACGTCGACCTCGTTCACCGCATCCCCAACCCCGGCGACCGGCGCAGCGTCCTGCTCGAACCCACCCCCCACGGCGAAACCCAAGCCGCCTGGGTCATCAGCAACTACATCCGCATCGCAAACGACGCCGTGACCTCACACACCACCCTCACCGCCCAGGCCCTCACGGACGCGATAAGCCACATCACGACCATCATCACCAACGCCACCGAGCAACACTGGCAACAGTCTTAGACAACCACCACGACCAGGCGATCCTACGAAACGCAAAGCCGGCCATCAAAGCCTGTAAACGGTACTGGACGGGACTGTGCTGAATTCGGTGTTTCTGGCCTAACGCGTCGGGCGTGTGCCTGGCGGGGAAGGTGCCGTGATGACGACACTGGATGTTGTGAAGAGAAACAAGCCGGAGCCCTCTGCGGAGGAGCTCG
>NZ_NBXB01000039.1 GCF_003399635.1 Subtercola boreus
GATCCCCGCCTGATGCGCCCACTTGTAGCACGTGATCCTCACCAACCCGAGCTCTTTCGCGACCTTCGACACGTTGCCAGCTTCAGCTGGCGGAAGAACTCGGCCTTTTCCTCCGCTGTGTACGACCCCCAACAACACCAAGCCCAGCAGACCAGCAGTGGTAGCGAATCCGACCGTCACCCCGGTAGTCAAACAACTTGACATAGCCACACGGATGAGTTCGAAAGAGAACGATTTCCTATTTGCCTTGCGTTGTCAGCTGGGAGCCTCTATTTTAGGTGAAACGGTTCATGCACAAGGATGAACCGTTTCACTTATCAGGTCTTCCGAGACCACATTGACGAGAAGGAATACGGGACGATGATGTCACGAAGAGTTTTTGCTGTGTCTGCGGCGATGGGTGTGGTGGCACTTGCGGCGGTGATGGCCGGGCCTGTCGCGGGTCAACCGCAACGTGCAAACGCTGATCCCGCAGTTTCGATTCGTATTGATCCTGGACTGCAGTTTCAGACGGTTGATGGTTTCGGCGCTTCGATGGTCGACCAGGTGCCCGGCACGAGTGGATTGCCGTACAACCTCAATTCGCTGTCGGGGGCCAACCGTGCATCGGTCGAGGATCTGCTTTTCTCGCCGAGTTCTGGGATCGGGCTGAATATTCTCCGGGTCGAGTTGGGAGCCGGTCAGACGTACCCCAACGGCAACACCCCCGTGCCCGATTTCACTATCGAACCGAACGCTCCGGCCTCGCCGGCCGGCGCACCGAGCTATGTTTGGGATCACAGTGCTGACGGTCAAGTGCAGATCGCGAAAGATGCGCGTGCGCGCGGCGTCTCGTCGATCTACGCCGATGCATGGAGCGCACCAGCGTTCATGAAGTCGAACGGGGCTGTATATGGGGGCACCCTGTGCGGCTTCACTAGCTGCGCGAGCGGCGATTGGCGACAGGCGTACGCGAATTACTTGACGAAGTATGTTCAAGATTATGCTGCTGAGGGCGTGACGCTCGACTATCTAAGCCCGTTCAACGAGCCGCAGGATGCGCCGAACTGGCAGTCGATGACGGCCAGCAGTTCGCAACTTGCGAGTTTCGTCGATACTCTCGGCCCCACGCTCAGTTCTGCGGGCCTCTCGACCAAGATCGCCAGTTCCGATGTCGCGGATGCGGGTTCGGCTGAAAGCTATCAGCAGGCGATCGAGTCCGATGCCACGGCTGCAGCACGTCAGTCGGTGGCTTCGTTTCATAGTTATGGTGGAACACCTGCGGCGGTTCCTGCGGCGGCACTGGCGGGCAAACCGAGCTGGCAATCGGAGTTCACCTGCGTGGGTGACACCTGGAATATCGCTTACTCCACTGGTTCGTGCGACGGACAGTACTGGGCTCAGACCATTTACACGGCAATGAACAACGGCGTCGGCGCTTATCTGGGCTGGACGGGCGCGTGGAGCCATAGCGACAACGAAGACCTGATTCGCATCACCGGATCGTCGAGCTATGAGGTCTCTGCGCGGCTCTGGGCGATGGGCAATTACTCCCGTTATGTGCATAAGGGTGCGGTCAGGGTCGAGGCCGCCTCGTCGAGTTCTTCGGTTTTGTCGACGGCTTATAAGAACACCGACGGCAGCTACGCGGTTGTCGTGACCAACACCTCAAGCAGCCCCCAAGCGCTCACACTGTCGGGTCTGAATGGCGGAACCGTCACGCCGGTTGTCACGAATGACACCGATCACCTCGCCGCAAAGCCCGCTGTGGCGGTGAGCTCATCTGGGCTCAGCATCACGGCTCCTGGGTCGTCGACCATAACCTACCTGTATTCGGGTTCCACGGCGGGAGCATCGCCGTCGTATTCGCTGAAGAACGTCAACAGCGGCAGTGTGCTCAGCATCGACAACTCGAGTACGGCCGATGGCGCGACGCTCTGGCAATGGCACGACGTGAACGTCGCCGCTCAGCACTGGTATCTGCAGCCGGTCGGGGGCGGGTATTTCGAGGTACTCAGCCCGCTCAGCGGTAAGGCCGTGACGATCGAGCCGCCGTTGACCAGCGACGGGTCGGCAGCGACTCAGCGAACCTGGGCGGCTACCGATGCGCAGAAGTGGCGGATTCTCAGCGTGATCGACGGATCGGTGATTCTGGCGAACAAGGCCTCGGGGAAGACGTTGAGTATCGCCGACTCCAGTACCGCAGATGGGGCGCTGGCTCATCAGTGGTACTGGGCCGGTAGCTCCGCTCAGCGCTGGACGCTCACACCTAACTGACCCGCGAACGATCGCGTGCCGGCCGATGCACGACGCCGGCGCACCGACTTTACAACCTGAGGGAGAAACCATATGACGATGACTGACCTGAAACAGACCGCGACGGTGCGGGACAAGATAGAGGGGTGCTGGCTGGGTAAAGCTGTCGGCGGCACGCTCGGTCAGACCTTCGAAGGGCTCACCGGCCCACTGAACGCGGACTACTATCACCCGGTTCCGGAAGAGATGGTACCCAATGACGACCTCGATCTTCAAGTGCTCTACGCCTGCGTACTGAGCGAGCAGCAGACACCTGTCGTCGACCGTCACGTGCTGGCCGAGGCGTGGCGCGACCACGTCGAGTTTCCGTGGAACGAATACGGCGTGGGAATGCGCAACCTCGCTGAGGGCTTGCAACCACCGCACACGGGTAGCTTCGACAATTGGTTCACTGCCGGTGAGGGCGCTGCGATCCGCTCTGAACTCTGGGCCTGCCTTGCACCTGGAAACCCCGACCTCGCTGCCGCGTACGCCTACGAAGACGCATGCTTCGATCACGCCGGCGACGGCATCTACGCAGCACAGTTTCTGGCCAGGCTCCAATCGTTGGCGTTCATCGAATCCGACCCCGACACGCTCATCGACGGCGCGCTGGCCGGCATCCCCGCAGACAGCGGTATCACCTCGGTGGTGACCGACACGCGACGCTGGGTTCGCGAAAACACCGATTGGCATGCGGTTCGTGAGCTCATTATGGCCGCGTACGGTTCCGATGATTTCACTGATGTGCGCCCGAACACCGGATTTGTCATCCTCGGGTGGCTGATGGGCTCAACGTTCTCAGAACGCATCTGCATCACGAACAACTGCGGAGAGGATTGCGACAGCTCAACGGCGTCGATCGGCGCTCTGCTAGGCATCCTCGACCCGTCGTCGATCGAAGACAAGTGGCTGACCCCGATCGGAAACGATTTGGTGCTAAACAAAGAAATCACCGGCATCACACCGCCCGAGACTCTAAACGGTTTCACCGATCTGGTACTGGATCTTCAGCGTCGCCTGAATTCGGAGGGCCCGGCCGCGGTCTCTGAAGCCTTCGACGCGGGCGCGCATGGCATTGCCGTGCAGATCGCTCACTTCAGCACCGAGTGGGGATCGTGGGCCGACCGCGATAACTCCGAACTTCCGCCGGTTGGCAGCACCCCACCCAAACTTGAATTCTTGCCAGCTCAGCTGCCTGGTACCTGGGTTCGCATGCCGAGCACTTCGTTCGAGAGCCGTCTACTGATGCTGCATTACCGAATGGATGCTCGGGGCCGCGATCAGGTTCGCCTGATGCTCAATTCGACCGAGGACTACCGAATCTGGCTCGACGGCGACTACCTGCACGGGGCCCAAGGCAGCAACTCGATGTTTCCTGCCCCGCACATGGCGCCGGTCGGGCAATTCATCGACTTCACCATCAGCGCCGGGGTACACGACCTGCTTGTCGCGATCAAGAAACCCCCGGCCGGCCGAGATGTCGCCGAATGGGTGCTCGCGCTGGTCGAAATGCCCAGCACCCTCTGGATCGAAAACGCTTTCCGTCCCTAACCGCTTTATCTCGCCCACTCATCACAAATCCCTACACCGACGTAATGGAGAAAACATTGAAAACCACCCGCAACCGGTGGCTCGCCCGTCTTGCAGCCGTCGCCGTGCTGGCAACTGCCGCAGCCGGCATGACAGCATGCAGCTCGAGTACACCGGCCGTTGATCCCAACGCGAAATCAACGATCAACTGGTGGTCCTGGAACCCGGATGCGACCACCGCTCAGCCGTGGATCGCCGCGTTCGAGAAGGAACACCCGAACATCACGGTGAATCAGCGCTTCATTCAAATCGCCGACTACCCCAACGCTGTTCGCCTCGCCGCGACGACCGACTCCGGTCCCGACGTCTTCGGCTTGCAGGTCGGCGCAATGGCACAGCAATTCGCGCCACTGACGACCGACCTTGCACCTCTGGCGGCGCAGAACATTGGCAGCGACTGGCAAACCCAGCTCAACGCCACAGACCAGCTGAACGTGAAAGGCAAGCAAGTCGGTCTGCCCTGGATGATCACCGGCGGCGGCCTGGTCTGGTACAACAAGACCATTCTCGACAAGGCCGGCACCAAACCCCCGACCACGCTCGCCGAGTGGAAGGACACCTGCACGAAGGTCGAAGCGATCGGTGTGAAGTGCTTCGTTCAGGGCGCGAAAGACTCTTGGGTGAACCTCGATGTGTACCAGTCGATCGTCAATGAGATCGCTCCGGGCGAGTTTTACAAAGCCGTGAACGGGCAGGCTGACTTCACCGAAGCCTCATTCGTTCAGGCATTCGATGCGTGGAAGTCGCTCTACACCGATGGAATCATCGACCCCGGAGCGCTCGGCACAACCGAGTACCCCGATGCCAACGACGCCTTCAACAAGGGCGAGGCGGCGATGATCGCGCTCGGCACCTGGAACGACGACCACATGACGACGGCCACCCTGGCCACCGCCGCCACCACGTACGGCCCGCAAATCACTTCGCAGGTCTTCGCACCGATCGCGTTTCCCGACGTCGTCGGTGGCGCGAAAAAAACAGGGCGGCTCTTCGGCGGGCCCGACGTGGGTTGGGCAGTGTCGGCCAAGAGCAAGAATCAGGCCGCAGCGTTCACTTTCGTGCAGTGGTTGACCTCGAGCCAGACCGCCCAGACGATGATGGCGACCTCGCTTCAGACGCCCGCCTTGAAGTCGGTTCCGGTCCCCGACACCGGGCTCACCGACCCGGCCGTGCAGCAGCCTGCGCTTGCTGATCAGGCAACCCAGATCTCGAACCTCATCGGTGCACGTCAGATCTCCAACGCCGACGTCGCGACCGCCCTCGGCCAGGCACTGTCAGCCGTGGCTTCGGGCCAGATGAGTTCTAGTGTCGCAGCCAGCTCCGTCGAGACAGCAATCAAGGCCGCCAACCAGTAGGCGAAAATCTAGCGCTGAAGACGAAACCGAACGAATCACACGGAAAGGATGCGTAACCCCGCGGCTTACACGCCGCGGGGTCACGCCCGTTATGACATCAACCCTGATTCGAAAGACCGAGACCCCGCCACCCGCCAAACCGTCCGTTCGCTCGCGCCCTCACCGCGGGCGTGGCATCGGGCAGAGAACCGTCACGCCATGGTTGTACGTGCTACCCGCCTTGATTCTAGTTGTCGGAGTGATCTACGTCGGCATCGGCTATACGGGCTGGGTCAGCACTCAAGACTGGAACGGCATCGACCCGGCAGGCACCCCCGTGGGCTTCGCCAACTTCATCGCTGCCGTCAACGACCCGGTGCTCTGGCAATCTCTCGGGCACGTGTTCATCTTCGGCGTGCTGACCATCTTCATCCAAATGGCACTCGGGCTGTTCATGGCGATCCTGCTCAGCGGCGAGGCCGTGTGGGGCCGACCGGCCTACAAAGTCATCATGTTCCTCCCCGTCGTTCTCGCCCCGGCCGCCGTCGCGACTGCGTTTCGCGGCATGCTCGCCCCCGACGGTCAATTCAACGACCTCCTGCACACGTTCGGCAGCCAGGGCGCTACGCCCTGGCTGGCAGACCCGAACCTCGCTCTCTACGCCCTAGCCGCAATCAATATCTGGCAGTGGACGGGTTTCAGCTTTCTGCTCTACCAAGCCGCCATCTCGCAAATCGACCAGAACCTCTTCGAGGCCGCCGCGATAGACGGCGCCGGTGCCATGAAAGTCGTGCGTTACATTCTTCTGCCGCAGTTGAAAGGAACTCACGCCACACTCGCGTTGGTGGGCTGCATCGGAGCCTTGAAGACTTTCGACATCGTCTACCTCACGACGGGCGGTGGCCCCGGCCGTAGCACCGAGTTTCTCACCACCTACATCTACAAGCAGGTCATCGAGCAGTACCACGCGGGCTACTCTGCTGCGCTGTCGCTGATACTTCTCGCGATCGCTCTCGTTTTCACGACCATCCAAATTCGCGCCTACCGATTCGGAGAGGACTGAACATGTTCACTCGCCCAACCATGCCCACCCGCGTTGTCGCCCAGATCGTGGCATCGCTTCTGGCTCTGCCGTTTCTTCTGCCTCTGATCGCGATCGTTGCCAAGTCGTTCGACGGCGAAGGCTTCATCAAGAATTATCAGGCCGTCATCACCCAGACGCCGCTTCTGCAATCGACGCTGAATAGTGCCATCATCTCTGCCGGGGTCATCGGGTTGGTCTACGTGTGCACAATGCTCGCTGCCTACGCGTTCGGGAAGATGAACTTCACCGGCAAGACACTCGTCTTCAACTCGATTCTCGTCGGCCTGGTGCTGCCGACCATCGCGTTGGTGGTGCCGTTGTTTCTGATCGTGCAACAACTCGGTCTGTTCAACAACTACTTCGCAGTCATCGTGCCGCTGGCTGCAACGGTCATCCCGTTCACCCTGTTGCTCACCCGCAACTACCTCGCTGCCATACCCGATGAAGTACTCGAAGCGGCCCGGCTCGACGGCTGCAGCAGCTTCGGCACCCTCGTGCGCATCGTGCTGCCGCTTGCCAAGCCGATCACTGCCGTGATCATCGTGTGGGCGTTTCTGCAGGCCTGGAACGAATTCTTTCTCCCTCTTCTCTTTCTACAAGACCAGTCGATGCAGACGGTTACCACCATTCCGCTGTACTTCACCAGTACCTACGGTTCTGATCAGCCCAAGATCTTCGCGGCCCTCGTGCTGATCTGCCTACCGATCGTGATCGCCTACCTATGCTTACAGAAGTTCTTCGAAAAAGGCCTCTCGGCCGGCGCCGTCAAATAGCCGGGCGGCGCTGATGACTCAGGTGGAGCTGCGCACAATGAGCTCGGCCATGAATTCGTGACCGGTCTCTACCGGCGCGCGGCCCTCTGCGAGGTCGAGCACGAACTCTGCAGCGCGCCTACCTAACTCGTACTGAGGCTGACGAACGGTCGTCAGCGGCACCGGGGCCAGAACGGCCGCCTCGATATCGTCGTAGCCGGTAATGGCGAATTGTTCGGGAACGCGTACCCCACGACGCAACAACGTCGACTCCAAAGCGAGGGCAAGAAGATCATTCGCGCAAATCGCGGCGGTGGGTCGAGGCATCCTATCTGCGACGACCTCCGACGCGGCGACGCGCGCCTGGGTACTGTTACCGGCCGCATCCACTCGTCTTAAGACGCTGTCATCCAGTCCAGCCTCGCGTACCGCGCGCAGGCACCCTGCAAACCGGTCATCGATCTGCGGCGCCGCACCCGGGCCACCCATGAAGACGATGTCTCGGTGGCCCTTCTTGATGAGGTGGTCTGCGGCCAGAAATCCGCCATGAACATTGTCGATCTCGATAGTCGGAAACGACGAACCGTGATCTCCTGAACCGATCACGACGACTGCGGCGCCGCTCGCCTCCATTGTGCGCAGATGATTTTCGGTCGTGCTCGCGGCCATCACGACAGCGCCGGCAACCCGCATCTCAGACAACGCACGAGCGTAATGATCTTCTCGACTCGGATCACCATCGGTATTACACGAGACAACTACATAACCGGCCGCGATCGCAACATCTTCGATCCCCCGAGCCACCTCGATCAGAAACGGATTACCCGCATCAGGGATAACAAAACCGATCGCATGGCTTCTGGCGCCCCGCATGATCCGCGCAGCATCATTCGGAATGAACCCCACCTGCTCGATAGCCGCCTCTATACGCGCCCGAACATTCGCAGAAACAGGCTTGCGATCATTTAGATAGTTCGAAATCGACCCAAGAGACACCTCGGCCAACTGTGCAACATCACGAATCGTCGGACCACCAGACACCATCGACCGCCCCGATCGTCAACAAAACTATTGAACCGCTCAATCAATCATGCTAGGGCAACGCGAAGCGCAGGACGCATCGACGAGGCACAAGCCGGCCACATCAAGCAAAACCACCTGCAATTCAGCGTCTGTCTGAATAATGGTGTGGATCAGCTTCCAGTAGGCGTCGTCAACGCTGAGCCATCTCTTACGTCCGCCTCGTCCCATGATGTCCAGGGTCTGTAACGTTTTCGGTGTTTCCAGCATTTTTGGTTAGTAGTTTTCTGCTGCTGGCCAGCGGTCGGCGAAGGTGATCGCGAACGCGTTCAGGGCGGGCTTCCATCGCACGGTCCAGCGTGTCCTGCCGGCCCCTGTCGGGTCAAGAGACCGGGTCACCAAGTAGAGGCATTTGAGCGCGGCGGCTTCGGTGGGGAAATGGCCCCTGGCGCGGACGGCGCGCCGGTAGCGGGCGTTCAAGGACTCGATCGCATTGGTGCTGCAGATCACGGTGCGAATCTCGATGTCGTAGGAAAGGAAGGGTGTGAATTCTTCCCACGCGTTCTCCCACAACCGGATGATCGCCCCGTACTGGCGGCCCCATTTCTCCGTCAGCTCCTCCAACGCCACCCTGGCCGCGGCCGCACTCGGGGCGGTATAGATGGGTCGGACATCCTTCTTGAGGGCGTCCCAGTCCTTCTTCGACGCCAACCGGAACGTGTTGCGGATCAGATGGATGATGCATGTTTGGACCGTGGTGAGGGGCCACACGTTCGACACTACCTCCGGCAACCCTTTCAGCCCGTCACAGACGAGGAAGAACGTGTCCTGGACGCCCCGGTTTTTGATGTCCGTAAGGACACTCATCCAGAACTTCGCCTCCTCACCGCCGGTCCCGGCCCACAAGCCGAGGACGTCTTTCTCGCCTTCCAGAGAGACGCCGATCGCCGCATAGATGGGCCTGTTGGCGACTTGCCCGTCACGGATCTTCACCACGATCGCATCGATGAAAATCGCCGCGTAAACGCCGTCCAAAGGCCGGTTGGCCCACGTCGCCATCTCCTCCGAGACCTTGTCGGTGATTCTCGAGATCGTTTCTTTGGACACCTGCGCCCCATAGATCTGCGCGAAGTGGGCGCTGATCTCACCCGTGGTCAACCCGTGGGCGTACAGGGAGAGGACCAACTCGTCGACTCCGGTGAGGCGGCGTTGATGCTTCTTCACGATCACCGGCTCGAATGTCCCGTCCCGATCCCGCGGCACCTCGATCTCCACATGCCCGGTCGCTTCGGTCAGGATCGTTTTCGGTCTCGTTCCGTTCCGCACGTTCGAGGAACCACGGTCAGGTTCAGCGTGGTTGTTCTCATGGCCGAGGTGCTCGGTCATCTCTTCGTTCAGCGCGGTCTCGAGGACCGTTTTGGTGAACTGCTTCAACAGCCCGTCCGGGCCGGTCAGGGACAGGCCCTGCTCGGCCGCCAGGCGCACCAGCTCCTTCGCCGCCAGTTCCTCCGCGGAGGGTTCCGGCTTGTTTCTTTTCACAGCATCCAGTGTCGTCATCACGGCACCTTCCCCGCCAGACTCACGCCCGACGTATCAGACCGGAAACACCGAATTCGAGACAGTCCCGCGAGAGCCCTTGCAATACCTTCTTTGACCCCCGTAACCCCACCAATACATGAACGCATACATCGGGTCGATTGTGTTTGTGACCGGGTCCGGGGTTGGCGAGATCGTGACCGTCATCGGCTGCCCGACGACGGGCTGCGGCGTGGCCGGCCTCGTGACAGTAGGGACGGGAGGTGGGGTGTTGTCGATGACGAAGAAACATTGCTGGGCAGCGTCGGAAGGGGCCGGAGGCGCTCGGTGTCTAGGCTGTAGTCATGGCCACAGTCCTCCTCGTGCGGCACGGCCGCACCACCGCGAACGCATCCGGAGTGCTGGCGGGCCGAACCGCCGGGGTCAGGCTCGACGCGGTGGGGATCGAGCAGGCGAAACGCGCAGCGGCACGCGTCGCTGCCGTTCCGGTGGTCGCCGTGGTGTCGAGCCCACTCGAACGCTGCCGCCAGACCACGCGCATTCTGCTTGCGAGCCAGCAGGGAACTCTTTCGACATCCATCGAGAAGGCCATCACCGAGTGCGACTACGGCGAGTGGCAGGGGAGGCAGCTGAGCGACCTCTCAAAGGAGCCGCTCTGGTCGGTCGTTCAGTCGCAGCCCTCGGCAGCGGTGTTCCCCGGCGGCGAGTCGCTGGCCCAGATGCAGGCGCGCTCGGTGTCGGCCATCCGCCGGCTCGACGCGGAGTTCGAGGCCGAACACGGCCCGCGCGCGGTGTGGGTCGCCGTCAGCCACGGCGACATCATCAAGTCGGTTCTGGCCGATGCCCTCGGAATGCACCTCGACCTCTTCCAGCGCATCACTGTGGGTCCGGCATCCCTCTCCATCGTGCGCTACGGGGCGAACCGGCCGGACGTGGTGTCGACGAACACCGACTCGGGCGACCTCTCCTGGTTGGCGAAGAGCGAAGCCCCTGCCGATGCTGCCGTCGGTGGCGGCGCGGGCACGGAGTAGAGCACCGGGCAGGCCCCGAAGCAAGGCCCCCGGCCAGGGCGGAGCGGGCGCCCGGCCGCGCTTAGAATGGCTGCATGCCCACCATCGTCCATGGCTTCGACTGGCCCGACAGGGTGGTTGTCGGCACCGTCGGCCAGCCCGGTTCCCGCTCGTTCTACCTGCAGGCGCGCACCGGATCCCGCATCGTGAGTGTCTCGCTCGAGAAGGAGCAGTCGGCCGTTCTCGCTGAGAAGATCGAGGAGATCCTCGACGAATTGATGTCGGCAGATGGCAACCCCCTGAGCATCCCCGACGCCACCCCGGTGGAACTGGTCGACAACGATCCGCTCGAGCAGCCCGTCGACTCGCAGTTCCGCACCGGAACGATGAGCCTCGGCTGGGATCCGTCGACGCTGCAGGTCGTCATCGAAGCGTTCCCGGTGATCGAGACCGACGACGACGATGACTCCTTCGATCTCGGCGAAGCACCCGAGGCGGGCGTGTTCGAACCCGAGGAGATGATGGTCGTGCGCATCCCCGTCGGCACGGCCCGGGCGTTCGCGAAGCGCACCCTCGAGATCGTCGGCGCCGGCCGGCCGCTCTGCCCCCTCTGCGGCACACCGGTCGATCCCGAAGGCCACACCTGCGTGATGCCCGGCGGCTTCTGACCGTGAGCGGGGCCCTTTCGTCGGGCGGCGAGCTGGAGCTCACCGGGCGGATCACGACGGCCTCGAACGCGACGTTCCTCGCCCAGCTGGGCGACCTCACCGTCGTCTACAAGCCCCTCTCGGGCGAGAAGCCGCTCTGGGACTTTCCCGACGGCAACCTCGCGAACCGGGAGGCCGCCGCGTACCTCGTCTCAGAGTCCCTCGGCTGGAACGTGGTTCCGCGCACGTGGCTCGGTGACGGCCCGCTCGGCCCGGGCATGCTGCAGCTCTGGCAGGAGGTCGATGAGACTCAGGATGCCGTCGACCTCGTCTCCTGGGGAACGATGCCGGAGTCGGGCTGGCGTCACGTGTTCGACGGGCGTGACGAGCACGATCATCCAGTGTCCCTCATCCACGAGGACTCGGCCGAGCTGCGGCGCATGGCCGTGTTCGACATGGTCACGAACAACGCCGACCGCAAAGGCAACCACATTCTGCCGATGCCGGGCGGGCACCGGTACGGGGTGGACCACGGCCTCACGTTCCACGAGGAGCACAAGCTCCGCACCGTGCTCTGGGGCTTCGTCGGCGATGAGCTGCTGCCGGCTGAGCGCGAGGGGGTCGAGCGGGTGCGGACCGAGCTCGACGGCGCCCTCGGCGAGGCGCTCTCCGGGATGATCACCGCGCGCGAGTTGCGGGCACTCGCCGCGCGCTGCGATCGTCTGCTCCAGGCGGGGAAGTTCCCCGGCCCCCGCGGCCAGATGCCCGCCGTTCCTTGGCCCCTGTTCTGACGGGCCTCTGCTGCCCGCGTGCACCCGGCCCGCCCGGGCATCCGGCCGAGTGGGCATCCGGCCTGCCCGTACGGTTCTCAGCCGAGGTGCACGGCCTCCGCGTCGGCGACGAACCCGCTCCGCGGCACGCGTACCGTGAACCAGCTGATCGGAGCGGCGAGCGGCACGCCGACGGCCGCGGCCAGGAACACGGTCGAGTAGCCCTCCACGAATCCGGCGAACGGGCCGGAGCCCGCCGGAGCGGCCGACGCGACCATCTCGGCGTAGAGCGCCGTGAAGACAGCGGTTCCGATGGATCCGCCGATCTGCTGGGTGACGGTGAGGGCGGCTCCGCCCGGGCATCCGCCGTCGAGGCCGCCCACCGCGTGATCACGCCCCGCACCCCTGAGTGGCGCACAGCGCCTCGACGCACCTGACCAAACGACCGTGATGAAGTGAGTGATGCTCGTGTAAGGTGGCCTCGACACACCAAGGCGACTTCTCGAACGGGCAGGACAGTTGACCCACCATCCCAGAAATCTGAAACGGGCGTGGCCTGGCGCATTGTTCTGCACGACTGTCGGCGCAATCATCGGACGCTCGATTCCACCGCCCTACCCAGACGGACAGTGGTGGGGCCAATTCATCGTGTCTGCCGGTTCGGCGGCAGCCTTGCCGTCGTTGGCGCAGGGGTCGCAGCATGGATCGCATTCCACAACTCCAGACGCGATCGAGATCAAAAGCAGTTTGCAGATGATCGTTCGCAATGGTGGGGCCGCTTCACCTGGGCGTGCGACAAGTCGGTGAGCACCGACCAAGGAGACTCCGAGATGGGACTCTCAGTTCTCCGGGCACTCATCGATGCGCCGTGGTCCAGAGACGAGGACAATGAGATGGCGATAGGGGTCGCGAACGTTATTCTTGACTCACAGGTGGCCTTTCGCACAAGGAGGAGATGGTGGCAGACGTGAGTGGATACAGCGAGCGGGCCCACGAACTCGCAGAGGAGCTGGCAGAGAGGGCCGCCGAGAACCTTCGCCGCTCTGGCAAGACCGTTGTGCGGAACCCGACCACCGGACGATACATCGTCACCAGAACGAGCCCATCGAACCCGGAAACGCACATTCGCCGCGTGGCCTGAACTCGCCCGTGGGCCGTCTCATCCATCTTGTCCTTCGCCGAGGCGAGCACCGGGATTGAGCTGGTCGGAGCCCGACATGAGGCTGTACGACTCGCCGACCTCTAGTGATTCGATGACCGGGAGCGTGAGGAGAGCATCGACGAGGGTGCGGGGGCCGGCGACGATCGTGGAGTCCCAGTCGATCTCGGAGGCCACCAACCAGGCGTGGTCCGCCGGCCAGATGAGCTGGGGCATGGGGCCCTCGAACGGCTCCCGCCAGGCGATCCCGGCCCGCCACGGCCAGTCCGGATCAGCGAGTTCGCCGAGGGATCCGGCCCGGAGCACGTAATCCCTGCCCGGCAGGGCGAGCGTAGCGCCGACGTCGAGATCGGGGATTCCCCAACCGTTCCACACGCCGACAGTGATCCGGTCGGCCGCCGTGGTCGCTGCGGCGAGCGCCGGCACGAGTGCGGCGAGCAGGCGGGGCGCGAGACGCCCGGTCGGCGGGGGCGACAGTCGTACGGAACCATCCGGGCCGTCGACGCGGAGCTCGCCGGAGCCGCCGGAGCTGTCGGGGAGTGGGTCGGTGAGTGCCGTCCACTGCACGAGCGGGTGGACCGTCCCACCGGTGCGTGACGCGACCTGCCGCCAGGTCCAGTCGGCCGAACGCGCGGCCGCCCCAGAAGCGTCTGTGCCGTCGATGTCGCCGTCGGTGTCGACGGGAACCGGATGCAGCACCCGCAGGTATGCCTCGAACCCTGTGCCGGCGACCCCACCCACGGTGCCCCACCGGCCGAGCCGCGCGCGCAGCCAGCCCCCGCGTTCGGTCTCGTCGGTCGGTGTCATGCACCCATTGTGCACCCGCTCCGTACCCGGGAGGAGGGTGGAGGATTCAGGAAATCGAACCTGACAGGGCACCCCGATAGGTGCATCCCCCTCATCGCAGACAGCGCCGCGATCGGATGCTCAGAATAGCATTCCTGCTGATCGGTTCGTCTACTGCCGCAGTCGCCGGTACACGGCCAGATTGGTGGCGGCATTCAGCGTGAGGATCAGCGAGATCACCAGCGACCCCCACTCCCCGCGTGTCGCCGAGAAGATGCCGTAGGCCAGCGCGACCGGCAGCAGCACGCCACTGGCGACGAGGAGCACGCGCCGGATCCGCAACCGCTTGGCGAGGTCGGGTCGCACATTCGGCGGCCACGGTTCATCCCAGTCGCGCCGCACGAGCCAGACGCAGCCGATCGCCACCAGCAGCGTGGCGGGCACGAGCACGATCGCTCCGAGGATACTCACGGGCGGCGTGGCGATCATCCCTCCCCCGCAGACGGCGAGAACCATCCCGATGACGACGGCGACGACTCCGGCCGTGCGAGGTGTGACCTTCCGGAGCATCCCCGCCCCCCTTCAGGTCGACATTCGCCGCGCATCCCGTCGGCACTCCGACTCTACGGATACCGGCTCTCGGCGCAAGGGGTTTCACTGCTGCATGAGGATGCCCGGCAGCCCGGTGACCACGATCACCGACTGCTCGGGGTCGGGCGCGCACTCGGCCACACCCTCGGTCTCGGCCCACAGCTCCTTCGCCTGGATCGAGGTGGCGATCATAGTCAGTGGTGCGTCGAGGACGATGCTGCCGTTCAGCAGTACGACCCGTGAGCTCGCGGGCGCACCGACCGTTGTGCCCCGCGGCCAGAGGAGGGGCGCCGTCATCCCCGTGTCGGAATCTGTGAAGGCAATGGAGCCGTCTGCGCTGACGACGGCGCCGCTCATCGACCGCGCGGGCGCGAGCGCCACGAAGTCTCCCGACAGGAGGGAGGGTGCGTGCAACGCGGGCACGACGCCGAGAGTGGGAGGGGCCGCCGACTCACCTGAGGCACAGGCGGTGGTGGCTGCAAGGCAGAGGGTGGCGACGATCGCTGCGCCGGCAATCCGCATCGCCACGGTCCGGCCTGCGGAGCCAGATCGAAGCAGGCTCTGCTCATCCACTGCAGTGCCCCTCACCGTGACGTGCGCCACAGAATGCCCATGGCTCTTCGACTCTCCGGTCGTAAGGGTAGCGCGCGGGGGTCACTGCTGCATGAGGATGCCCGGCAGCCCGGTGACCACGATCACCGACTGCTCGGGGTCGGGCGCGCACTCGGCCACACCCTCGGTCTCGGCCCACAGCTCCTTCGCCTGGATGCGCACGCCCAGCATGGTGAGGGGAGCATCCATATCGACACTGCCATTGTCGAGCACCATAGTCTGCGCGCCGGGACCGACGTGTGAGCCGAGCGGCCAGAGCACTGGGGCAGTGGACTTCGTCGCCGAGTCCGTGAACGCGATGCACCCGCCAGCGCTGCCCATTGTTCCCGTCAGCGACTCGACCGCGCCGCGTGGCACAAAGAGCCCGGTGAGCAAGGACGGCACATCCGGTGTGACTGCGGTACTGGGAGTGGGGTTCGGTGTCAGTTCACTCGAGGTGCAGGCGGAAGCGACCATCAGGCAAGCAGCGCCGACGAGGACAGCCCCGGACATCCGCGTCCTCACGGTCCTGTCCACAGCGCGAGAGTGAATCTGGAACTCCCAGAGGCCGCCTTTGTCACCGCATGTCGGACGGATCGGATTCGACCTCCAGCCGCTTGTTTCCGGGGAGATCGAGCTGCGCTGAAATGGAGCTCTGCAGATACGCGTCGTCCGGGGGCGCTGAAGAGCGGTACTTCACGTGGAAGTTGCCGTCGGCACCGTCGTAGTAGGTGTTGAGCTCCGCTTCGGGCCCAAGGGCCGCTTTGGCCAGGCTGTAGACCTGGGCGGCCGTCTCCGACACGCTCTTCTCGGTGTACCCGATATTCTCAGTCACGCGCACTCCGCCGAGTCTCCCCAGTTGATCTAGCGCCTCGACGGGTGCGGCACCAGCGAAGCTGACTGTTCCGGTGGTGAGATCGTCACCGACGACCACTTCGGCAAGATCGTCGGGGTAGCCCTGCCTGATCACATCAGCCGCGGCCAGAAAGTCGTTCTGCCAGGTTCCGTACGCCGGGTCATCCGACGGCATTCGCGCAGCGGGCGCAGACGTCGGCTGAATTTCAGGCAGACGGAGTACGTCAGCAGACGAAGCGGCCGGGCCGACCTCCGTCGAACCCGCTTGTGAAGCCTGCGGGAACGACAGGGCCACGAGCAGGACGAGCGCTCCCGTCATCATCGCGGAGACCTTCGTACTTCGACGCATGCATTCCTCCAGAGAGCCGTTCGTCCGAGGTTAGACCCCTCTGGGGGTCTATGCGAGGTTTACTCATTAAAGACCCCATGATGCCGCCCATCGTCGGGCGGGCCCTCAGGGGCATCTCGGCTATCGTGGGAGAGTGCCCGACTGGTTCACGGATGCCCTGGCCGACGTTGCCCGCGTCGACACCGTGCCCGTCGACGGCGCCGAGGTCTCGTACCGCACCTGGGGCACCTCTTCCCCCGGCGTTCCAGACCTGCTGCTCGTGCACGGGGGCGCCGCGAACGCGCGCTGGTGGGACCACCTCGCACCGACCCTCGCCAACCCCCGCCGTGTCGTCGCCATCGACCTTTCGGGCCACGGTGACAGCGATCACCGGCCGGGGTATTCCCTCGACGGCTGGGCCGATGAGATCGCGGCGGTGATCACGGCGGCAGAGCTGGGCAGCCCTCCCGTCGTGATCGGGCACAGCATGGGCGGCCTGGCCACGACGATCCTCGCGCGCCGGGGCACACCCGCCCTCACCGGCGTGATCATCGTCGACTCGCCGATCGAACCCACCGGCACGCGGCCGCGGCCGCGGCCCGAATCTGACCCGGCTTTGTTCGGGCGTGCGCGCGTCTACGCGACGAAGGAGGAGGCGGTCACGCGCTTCCGGCCCGTGCCGGCGCAGCCGTCGATCGACTACATCGCGCGCCACATCGCCGAGCACTCCGTCACAGAGGTTCCGGGCGGCTGGGGCTGGAAGTTCGACCCCGCGTTACTGAAGCTGGCGGGAGACTCGCCGCGCACCCTGGACGGCCTGGCCTGCCCCGTCGTCATGATCTTCGGCGAGCACGGCCTGCTCTCACCCGCCGCCCGCGTCGCCCTCGCCGCGTCCGACGAGGTCGTTGTGATCGAGATACCGGATGCCGGCCACGCGATCATGCTCGATGAGCCCCTCGCCCTGCTCGCCACCATCCGGAGCACCCTCGACCGCTGGCAGGCCTGACGTCCGCCGCGGCTCGAAGATCGGTTCGGTCATGACCCGATGTTCTCCCGCCGGCCACCTCGCCGTCGACGGGCCTGTGTACACTCGCGCATCGTGACCCCCTCTGAGAGCCTCGACACCACGCACTCCCCGGCCCCCGACCTCGACGACGTGTTCGGTTTCACCGTGATCGACGTCGACGACGACGATCCGGTTCTGCTGAACCGTGACGGCGCCTCCGTCGACACCTGGCGCGAGGGTTACCCCTACGACGAGCGCATGGACCGCGACGAGTACGAGGCCCGCAAACGCCTGCTGCAGATCGAGCTGCTGAAGTTGCAGAACTGGATCAAGGCCGAGGGTCGCCGGCTCGTCATCGTGTTCGAGGGGCGGGATGCCGCGGGCAAGGGCGGCACGATCAAGCGGTTCACCGAGCATCTGAACCCGCGGGGGGCCCGCACCGTTGCGCTGGAGAAGCCGAGCGAGCGCGAGCAGACCCAGTGGTACTTCCAGCGCTACGTCAAGCACCTTCCGGCCGCCGGTGAGATGGTGCTGTTCGACCGCTCCTGGTACAACCGGGCGGGCGTCGAGCGCGTCATGGGCTTCTGCACCGATGCGCAGTACGAGGAGTTCATGCGGCAGGCCCCTGCGTTCGAACGGATGCTCGTGGGCGACGGCGTCGACCTCGTGAAATTTTGGTTCTCGGTGTCGGCCGACGAGCAGCGCACCCGCTTCGCGATCCGCCAGGTCGACCCCGTGCGGCAGTGGAAACTCTCGCCGATGGACATCGCGTCGCTCGACAAGTGGGGCACCTACACCGAGGCCAAGGAGGCGATGTTCGAGCGGACCGACACCGCCGACGCCCCGTGGACGGTCGTGAAGAGCAACGACAAGAAGCGCGCCCGGCTGGAGGCGATGCGCCACGTGCTGAACCTCTTCGACTACGCGAACAAGGACGTCGAGCTCGTGGGCGCCCCCGACGCGAAGATCGTCGGTCCGGCATCCGAGGTCTACGAACGCGGCGAGAACGCCCGCCCTCGCCCCTGACCCCGCCCCCTCCTCCCCGTTCTGTGCGATTCAAGTGCTCCGGATTTGGAACACTTGGGCGTAGTGTTGCATACATGGATTATTTCGTCACCCAGCTGCTCGAAACGTCGGGTTTGACTGCCGTCGCTCTCGCAGCGCGGTCCGGGGTGTCCCGGTCGACCCTCTTCCGGATCGACCGGGGTCAGACGGACTCTCGCACCGAGACTCTTCGAGAGTTGGCCATCGCAGCTGGCTTCGATCTAACGGTGGCGACCCGACCACTCTCCGATCCTGACGCCGGTCGCGCCGCCCGCGTACTCCTGGATGGCCGCTACGATCTCCCGCCCGATCAGTCCGTCACACAGTGGATTCACCGCCTCGGCCGCCTGGCCGGGATCGATCCTGTCGACATCGTCCGAGTTGCCGGGGTGAGTTCGAGTCTGATCAAGCGCACCGGAGCCGTCTTCCTGACCGGGGAGGCCGACGACCTCAAACTCGCGGCTGCTGGCGAGAACTCGGGCAAGGCGTGGATCCTCTCCGGGCGAGGTGCTCTCGAACAGATCTCGAGCGACCAACAACCGCTGCCGGGCACAGCCCGCGTCCTCTATGCCGAGGATGTACACCGGGTCGTTCGATCCCTCGACCACCTGGTACAGGGCCGTCCCGAGAGGGCAGATGTCATCGTCGCGCCCTTGACGGACGATCTGGGCATCGACGCACTCGTCGCAGGTCGCCTTCGTTACGTTGCACCGATTCAGGCACTGATCGATGGGTTCGGACTGGGCGGTAGTGCTGCGAATGTCGCGGCCGACATAGCGGGGAGTTGGTGAACCGTGTCTGAGTCGAACCGAGGGTGGGCAAACGGGGCCGAGCAGTACGCAGCCAAGAACACAGGCCGCAAGGTGACAGTCGGTACGTCAGCTGGAACTTCTGCCGACAGAGCAGAGCAGGTCGAACAGACCGGCATCAGCTGGAGGAGCGAGGCGATCGACTTCTCGCTGCTTGGCCCGTCGACGACGAGCCGGGTGCGCGCTCGATTCCGCTCCGCGCTGCCCGAGTACATCTGGGATGCGGCGGCGCTCGAAGGCAACCCCTACACGCTGCCCGAGGTGCAGACGCTGTTGGAGGGCGTCACGGTGAGCGGCCACCGGATCGAGGACCAGGACCAGATCCTCGCCCTCAATGACGCCTACAACGAACTCGACGACCTGGTGAAGTCAGGTTCTTTCAGACTCGACAAGCCGACCAGCGACCACATCCACGGACTCGTCGCGGTTCACGAAGCAATCGAATCGGGCCACTTCCGCGGCGAGGGACAGGTCGGGGGCGGGGGGCTGGTCGGCCTCGGCGAACTCGGTCGATATCAGGCGTCTGATCCTGGATCGAGCGGCAGCACTCTCCGCGAAGAGAACGTGCAGCTGCTCGCCTATCTGGGGCAGCTCGACGATCCTCGGGAGCAGGCGATCGCCTACTTCTGCGCCGCGACACGGCGCCAGTTCTACTTCGACGGCAACAAACGTACTGCCCGCATCATGATGACGGGGCAACTCATGCTCCACGGGTTCGACGCCATCTCCATCTCAGCGAGGCGCCGGCTGGAGTTCAACGAGAAACTCCGCGAACTCTTCGACACCGCCGACGCCACGGCTCTGATGCAGTTCATCGTCGACTGCCGCCCCAGCTGACGCGTTCAGGGGGTGGTGACGCGCAGGCGGGCGACGGCGTCGAGGGAGGAGGGCTGCAGGTCGGCGAGAACCGTGAGCGCCTCGGCGGGGGTGAGCGAGCCGGTGAGCGTCACCGAGCCGCGGGGCAGTTCGACGAGGTAGTCGCCGGATGATTCGCTCCGTCGTACGGGGGCGCCGAACGCTGTGCCGACCTCCGTGCAGGTGCTGTAGGTCGCGCTCGACGGGCACGCATCGGGGTTGTGAGTCGCGCTGAAGCCGACATCGTAGTAACGGTCGCCCGAGGCGTCGGCCCCGGGGCCGGGGCTGATGTAGGAGAGCGACACTTGCACGGCCCCGTCGTACGTTGCGTAGCCGTTCGGCAGCTCGACCCCGCGGAGGTGGAAACCGGCAACCGGCGAAGCCGGCGACAACGAGGGAGCGTAGACCGGCCCGTCGTACGCGGCATTCAGCGCGGACTGGTGCTGCTGGCCGCTCAGCGCCGCCGCGCCCCCGAGGAGCAGGGCGAGGGCGAGGCCCGCGGCGCTCACGACGAGCAGCCAGCGCGGTCTGACGAGCCGGGTGGCGGCAGCGGGCAGCACCCAGAGCTGCGGGGCGAGGGCCACGGCGGCGAGGTTCGAGGGTGACGCGTCGGGCAGCGACGCGAGAAAGAGGCTGCCGAGCCCCTGACTGAAGACGAAGACGGTGAGGATGATCACCTGCACGGCCGCGAACACCAGAGTGAACCGGCCGCCGCCAGGTGAGCGGGTGCGGAGTCGTCATACGCTCGAAGCTACCCCCGCGCCGGCACGTTGTCAGTCCGCTGAACGGCGGACAGCGACCGCCGCCCTCTCATGCCTAACAGAGGGCGGACAACTCCCGGCCTCACGTCGCGTAGGGGTCGGCGATGCCGACGTAGCGGGTCTCGAGGTACTCCTCGATGCCCTCGATGCCGCCCTCCCGCCCCGTGCCCGACTGCTTCACGCCGCCGAACGGGGCCGCGGGGTTCGAGACGATGCCGGTGTTGAGTCCGAACATCCCGACCTCGAGCTCCTCTGCAAGCCGGAGCCCGCGGTTCAGGTCGCGCGTGAAGGCGTAGGCGACCAGACCGTATTCGGTGGCGTTCGCCAGCCGGATGCCCTCCTCCTCCGTCGCAAAGGTCACGATCGGAGCGACCGGCCCGAAGATCTCTTCGTTCAGGATGCGCGCCCCAGCGGGCACGTCAGTCAAGACGGTCGGCTCGTAGAAGTAGCCTGCCCCCGGCACGGCACGGCCGCCGAGCGCCAGGGTCGCTCCCGCTTCGACGGCCGACGTCACGAGTTCGTGCACCTTCTCGCGGGTGCCCTCGTCGACGAGCGGGCCGGTCTTCGACGCCGGGTCGGTTCCCCGCGCCACGGTATGGGCGGCCATCCGCTCCGTCAGCCGGCGCGAGAACTCCGCCGCGACGCCCTGCTGCACCAGGATGCGGTTGGCCGCCGTGCACGCCTCGCCGCCGTTCCGCATCTTGGCGAGCATCGCACCGTCGACCGCTTTGTCGAGGTCGGCGTCGTCGAACACCAGCAGCGGAGCGTTGCCGCCAAGCTCCATCGACACCCGGAGCACCTGGTGCGCAGCATCCGCGATGAGCCTGCGGCCCACCTCGGTCGACCCGGTGAAGGAGAGCTTGCGCAGCCGGGCATCCTGGATCAGGGGGCCGGTCACGGCACCGGCGGAGGTCGTCTGGATGACGTTCAGCACGCCGGCGGGCAGCCCGGCTTCGGCGAGCACCTGTGTGAACAACAGCGCCGTGAGCGGCGTGAGCGCCGCCGGCTTCAGCACCATGGTGCAACCCGCCGCGATGGCCGGGGCGATCTTGCGGGTGGCCATCGCGAGCGGAAAGTTCCACGGCGTGATGAAGAGGCTCGGCCCGACCGGCCGCTTCATGACGAGCAGGCGGCTGTTGCCATCCGGGGCCATCGCGAAACGGCCCGCGATGCGCGCGGTCTCCTCGGAGAACCAGCGGAGGAATTCGGCGCCGTAGGCCACTTCGCCGCGGGCCTCGGCGAGCGGCTTGCCCATTTCGAGCGTCATCAGCAGGGCGAAGTCGTCGGCGCGCTCCGTCACGGCCTCGAAGGCGCGGCGGAGGATCTCGGCGCGTTCACGTGGCGCCGTGCGACCCCACGCTCGCTGGGCGTCGGCGGCAGCACCCAGAGCCGCGGCGCCGTCGGCCGGCGTCGCGCTGGCGATCGACGTGAGCACGAGCCCAGTCGACGGGTCGAGAACGTCGAAGGTGCCGCCGTCGCTCGCGGCGCGCCACTCGCCGCCGATGAACAGCCCGGTGGGCAGGGAGTCGATGAGGCGCCGTTCGTCGTCGGGAGTGGGAGTGGATGTCACGAGTGCGCGGCTCACAGGGAGGCCTCCAGAATGGCGACGATGTCGTCGGCGCCGGGTTGCTGCGGGTTGTTGATGGTCACGGCGTCGGCCAGTGCGTCGGCGGCGAGCGACGGGAGATCGGCGGCGGTGACGCCGAACGACGAGAGGGTGGCGGTCATGCCGACCCGGCGGGCGAGGGCGGCGACGGCGGTGATCGCCGCTTCCGCATTCTCTGCATCGGATGCGCGGCTGTCGCCGGCCCCGAGCGCGAACGCCACCCGGGCGAGGCGTTCGCCCCGCACGCTGAGGTTGTAGCGCAGCACCCGCTCGATCACGAGGCAGAGCGCGAGGCCGTGCGGGATGTCGAACCGGCCGCCGAGGGGATGCGCGATGCCGTGCACGAGGCCGAGGCCGGTGTGCGAGAACCCGACGCCGGCGATGTGCGAGGCCAGCAGCAGTTGGGAGCGCGCTTCGATGTCGCTGCCGTCGTCCACGGCGCGCGGCAGGTAGTCGGCGACGGTCGAGATCACCTGGAGCGCGATGCCGTCGCTGTAGGGGTTCGGCCGAAGCGACAGGTAGGACTCAAGTGCGTGGGTGAGGGCATCCATCCCGGTGGCGGCGGTGGCTTTCGGGGGCAGCCCGACAGTCAGATCGGGGTCGAGCACTGCGGCGCGGGCGAGCGCGCTGTTCGAGCCGACGTAGAACTTGCGGTGCTCGGTGACGTCGGTGACCACGCCGAACGCATTCACCTCGGCGCCGGTTCCTGCTGTCGTGGGAACGGCGATGATCGGCAGAGCCTCGTTGGTGAACTCGTTGCGGTAGTCGAGATCTATGCCTCGGTTGGCATTCACTGCTCCAAGCGATATGCCTTTGGCGGCATCCATCGACGAGCCGCCACCGACGGCCACGAGAGCTTCGACATTCGCGTCGCGCGCGACATCGCTTCCCTCGTCGACGCACGTCGTCGTCGGGTTCGGTGTCACTCCCCCGTAGACGGTGACCGCGATGCCGGCTGCTTCGAGCGAGTCACGCACTGCGGCGACGACGGGCGAGGCCGCCAGGAACGCGTCGGTCACGATGAGGGCGCTCGACGCGCCGGTCGCCGCCGTGACGGCTCCGACCTCGGAGACCCGGCCGCGCCCGAACCGCGCGAACGGCTTCGGGTCGAGGTCGAGCGGCATGTCGCTGAGAGCGACGTTCTGAGGTGGCAGGATGCTCATGCGTGCACCGCCACTTCGCGGCGCAGCTCCGACCCGGCGAGGTCTTCGTAGAGCTTGAAGGGCGTCATCTCGCCGGCGAGGTCGCCGTACTGCGCTTTGGCTCGTCGGTAGATCTGTTCGACGAGCCCCGAGAGTTCTGCCGGCACCCCCACCGACCGGGCCAGGTCGATGGAGAGCCCGAGGTCTTTGCACGCCAGGGCGATGGCGAAGCCCTCGTCGTAGTCGCCGTGATCGAGGATGCTGAGCACATCGTTCTCGACGAAGTTGCTGTTCGCCGGGCTCGCCACCAGGGACTTCCGCAGCACCTCCAAGTCGACACCCGCCTTCACCCCGATGGCCAGTACTTCGGCTGTGGCGACGAGGTGCGAGAACCAGAGCTGGTTGATCATCAGCTTGACGGCGTAACCCGTGCCCGCCGCCCCGACGTGCAGGATGCGCTCGGGGTCTCCCATGGCCTCGAAGACCGGGCGGAGGCGCTCGACGTCGGCTGCCTCACCACCCACGAAGATCTGCAGCATGCCGTTGGCAGCGCCCACCGACATCCCGGAGACGGGGGCGTCGAGGATGTGGAGCCCTCGGTGAGCGTTGTCCGCCCGCACCCGGTTGGCGACGTCGGGTACCGAGGTCGACATGTCGATCCAGGTACCGCCGTCGGCGATACCGGCGAGGATGCCCGTTGCACCGTTCACGACGGCGTCGACGTGGCGCGGGGTGGGCAGCATCGTGATGACCACGTCACTCGCCGCGGCGACCTCCGCGGGAGTCGCCGCCCAGATCGCGCCGCCGGCGATCAGCTCGGCCGCGGCCTCCCGGCGGATGTCGTTCACCACGAGCGGGAAGCCCGCCGCCTGCAGGTTGCGGGTCATGCCCGAGCCCATGTTTCCGAGGCCGATGAAGCCGACCGTGGTCGGCTGGGTGTTCGTCATTTCAGTCACTTTCTGGAGAGTGGTCAGTAGTTCGAACCCGGAGCGATGTCGATCCAGGTGGTCTTCAGCGAGGTGTAGCTGTCGAAGGCGTGCAGCGAGCGGTCGCGGCCCGCGCCGGACTGCTTCACCCCGCCGAACGGGGTGATGACGTCGGCCACGTCGAAGGTGTTGACCCAGACGGTGCCGGCGCGCAGGTCCCGCGCCACGCGGTGGGCCGTCCGCAGGTCGCTCGTCCAGACGCTGGCGGCCAGGCCGTAGGCGCTCTCGTTGGCGACTCGCACACCCTCGGCCGCGCCATCCACGACCGAGACCGAGAGCGCAGGCCCGAAGATCTCCTCCTGGCCGATGCGTCCGGTGTTGTCGACGTTGTCGTAGACCGTGGGCTCGACGTAGTAGCCGTCTTCGAGGCCGACCGGCCGCACCTGGGAGCCGCCGTTCACCGTGACACCCTCCGATCGGGCCACCTCTGTGTAGGAGAGGACCCGATCCAGCTGCACACTGCTCGCGATCGTGCCGAGCTGGGTGCTCTCGTCGAACGGGTCGCCGTGCACGAGCGAGGAGCCCACGGCGATGATCTTCTCGACAAGCTCGTCGTGCACCCGGGCATCCACCACCAGACGGCTGCCGCCGTGGCAGGTCTGGCCGGCGTTGTAGAAGATGCCCCAGGCCACGGCCGAGGCGCAGGCGTCGAGATCTTCGACGTCGGCGAGCACCAGTTGCGCCGACTTGCCGCCGAGTTCGAGCGACACCTGCTTGCCGTTGGACTCCCCCGCGTAGCTGAGGAAGCCGCGGCCGACGGCGGGCGACCCCGTGAAGGCGATCTTGTCGACCAGGGGATGTCTCCCGAGCGCCTGCCCCGCCACCCGCCCAAGACCGGGCACGACCTGCAGCACGCCTGCCGGAAGCCCTGCTTCGGCGGCCAGCTCCGCAAGCTTCAATACCGACAGGCTGGTCAGCTCGGCGGGCTTCAGCACGACCGAGTTGCCGGCCGCGAGCGCCGGCGCGATCTTCCACGCCGTGATGATCAGCGGATAGTTCCACGGCACGACCGCCCCGATTACCCCGAGCGGTTCGCGGCTGATGAGGGCGAGCGCGTTCTCGGGAGTGGGCGCGATCTCGTCGTAGACCTTGTCGAGCGCTTCGGCGTACCAGCGCACCGTGCGGGCGGCGTTCGGCACGTCGACGTTCAGTGAGTCGGAGATCGGATGCCCGGAGTCGAGCGACTCGAGGAGCGCCAGTTCCTCGCGGTTCTCGAGCATCAGGTCTGCCAGCCGAAGCAGCACGGCCTGCCGGGTGCGCCGGTCGGCGCGCGACCAGACCCCGCTCTCGAAGGCGGTGGCCGCACCGCGCACGGCCCGGTCGACATCCTCCTCGTTCGCTGAGCTGACGGCTGCGAACACCTTTCCGTCGCGGGGCGTGATCGTGTCGAAGGTACCGCCGTCGCTCGAGGGGCGGAACTCCCCGTCGATGAAGAGCCGGGTCTCCGGGCGCAGGGCGGCAGCAGCCGCGATCCAGTCGGTCATGATGTCTCTCTGTTGTGGCTGGGAAGGAAGAAGGGCAGGTCAGACGGCGTAGCGGGCCACGGCGGCGCGGTCGATCCTGACACCGAGCCCGGGTGCCGACGGCACGATGAGGTCGCCGTGCGAGTCGATCATCAGTGGCTCGAGGAAGAAGTCGCGCCGCTCCGGGGTCCAGCCCGGCGGGTCGAACGGGAACTCGATGTACGGACCGGCATCCACGCCCGCTGCCACATGCAGGTTGGCCAGCAGGCCGAGCCCGTTGCTCCAGGTGTGCGGGGTGAACGAGCGGTGCCGCAGGTTCGCCGACTCGGCGACCTGGCGGGCGCGGTGCATGCCGACCGCGAGGGCGACGTCGGGCTGGTAGATGTCGAAGGCATCCTGCTCGATGAGGGCCATGATCTCGGGGAGCGACCGCACCATCTCCCCCCCGGCGATCTGGATGCCCGTCTGGGCCCGCACGCGTTGCGCGCCGGCGACATCGACCTGGGGCAGCGGTTCTTCGAGCCAGAGCACGCCGAGGTCGACGAGTTCGGCGGCGACGTGCTGCACGCGGGCGAGCGGGAGCGCCGCGTCGATGTCTCCCGACATCCGCCACATCTGGTTGAGGTCGACCATCAGGTCGAAGTCGGGCCCGACCGCCTCGCGGGTGCGGCGCACCGCTTCCACTCCTTCGGCGAGCGCCGTGCGGGCGATCCGGATCTTCATCGCCTTGAAGCCGAGCTCGCGGGCGGCGAGCGCCGACTCGGCCCGGGCCTCCGGGCTCTTCAGCTCCCCCGACGAGGCGTAGGCCGGCAGCCGGTCGCGCGCCCCACCGAAGAGCACGCTGACCGGCAGGCCCGCGACCTTGCCGATGATGTCCCAGAGCGCTGCCTCGAGCGGCCAGTACCGGCCACCGTGGAAGTTGATCGTCTCGATGCGGCGCACCTGGTTCAGGATCTGCAGCGGGTCGGTGCCGATGAACAGGTCGCGGTAGGCGTCGAAGCCGTCCATCGTGTCACCCGATCCGACTCCGGTGACACCCTCGTCGGTGAAGACCTCGACGAGCGTCGCCGGGAACGACCGGCGGGGTTCCGGATCCCACGCCGCGTTGAACGGCGGATCGAGCGGCAGCACCATCCGCGTGAGGCGGATGTCGGTGATCTTCATGTGGTTCTGGCCTTCGGTGTGTAGAACGGGTTGGAGGCGGAGCCGCGGGCGGCGATGACATCGTCGGTCGACGGCAGGAGGCGCGCGCCGTTCTCGAGTGCGGTGCGCGCGGAGAGCCGGTTGTTCTCGTAGACCTGTTCGGCGTCGTCGGCGCCGGGGTTCACCCAGACCGCCGCGATGATGACGTGGCTGTCGGCCTGTTCGCGGGAGACGATGCCGTCGGCGAGCGCCTCCGCGACTCCCGCGGCGATGCCGGCCTGGGCCGGGCCCCAGATGAGAAGTCCGTGTTCATCCGAGGCCGGGGCCGACTTCGTGACGAAGAGTGTCAGCGGCTTCACGGGGAGGGAGGGCCGAAGCACCGTCACGAACGGCACGTGGCCGGCGCTCGGGGTGGCGAGGGCGGTTGCCCAAGCCACGCCGGCGGGGCCCTGGCGGTCGCCGAAGACGGTGTTGACGTGGGCTGCGTTGACGCCGTCGCCGATGAAGCTCTCGCCGAGTTGCAGACCCGAGGTCATCAGATCAGACCCTGTTCGGTCAGCCAGCTCTTCGCGATGTCGGCGGGGTCGTCACCGTCGACATCGGCCTTGGCGTTCAGCTTCTGCATCTCCTCGGTGGTGAGCTTGCTCGACACCAGCGCGACCACGTCGGCGATGCCGGGGTACTTGTCGAGGGTGCTCTGCTTGAGCGTGAAGGCGCCCTGGTAGACCGGGAAGAACGACTTGTCGTCCTGCATCACGGTGAGCCCGAGAGCCGGGATCCGGCCGTCCGTCTGGAAGACCTCGCCGAAGTTGCAGGTGTCACCCTTCGCGGTGGTCGTGTAGATGACCCCGGTGTCGAGCAGCGCGACGTTCGAGTCGGGCACGGCATCCAGACCGTAGGCCTTCTTGACTCCGGGCCACCCGTCGTCGCGGGTCGAGAACTCGCTCTCGATGCAGAACGTCTGGTCTGCGACCGGGAGCTTCGCGATGTCGCTGAGCTTGGTGACGCCGAGCTCCTTCGCCTTGTCGGAGAGGATCGCGAAGGCGTAGGTGTTGTTCAGGGGTGCCGGGTCGAGCCAGGCGATGCCATTGGCGGCGTCGGCCTTCTTGGTGGCGTCGAACTGGGCCTGTTCGCCCTGCACGGGGGTCGTGTTGTTGTTGTAGGTGATCCAGGATGTTCCGCTGTACTCCCAGTAGCCGAGGAACTGGTCGCCCACGAGGGCGGCTCGCACGTTGGCGGATCCGACGACGCTCGTGTTGGCCTTGGTGTTCGCACCGTGGGCATTGAAGAGCTGGCTGGTGATGTTCGCGAGGATGTACTGCTCGGAGAAGTCCTTCGCGCCGACGTCGCCAGAGAGACCCGCGAGCTCGTCACCCTTGCCCGAGGAGGAAGCGCCAGTGCTTCCGCCGGAGCAGGCGGTGAGGGCGAGTGCGCCGACGGCCAGGATGGCCAGCAGCCCTGTGGTTCGTTTGAGGTTCATGGTGCTCTTTCTGTGGGTGAGAGGGATGGTGAGGGTGAGAGGGATGGTGAAGGAGAGAGGGTCAGACGCCTTTCGGGCGCAACAGGTCTTCGGCGATGCTGGCGAGCCAGTCGATCAGCAGGGCGATGCAGGAGACCAGCACGGCACCGGTGATGAGAACGGGGAAGCGCTGCAGCTTCAGCCCGTTGACGATCATGTCGCCGAGGCCGCCGGCGTCGATGAACGTGGCCACCGTGGCGACCCCGACGCAGAACACCAGCGAGGTGCGGAGCCCGGCGAGGATCACCGGCACCGCGAGCGGCAGTTCGATGCGCCGCAGCACCTGTCCCGGATTCATCCCCATGCCGCGCGCCGACTCCGTGACGCTGGGGTCGATCTGGGCGAGGCCGACCATGGTGTTCCGGAGCACCGGCAGGAACGAGTACGCCACCAGGGCGATGAGTGCGGTCTGGAATCCGATCTGCCAGATGATCGCGAGCAGGATGATGAAGCCGATGGCCGGCGTCGCCTGCCCGATGTTGGCGATCGTCAGGATCGTTCCGCGAAGGAGCCGCGACGTGGTGCGACTGGCCACGATACCCGCGGGGATCGCCAGCACGGCGACCAGCGCCGACGCGATGAACGTCAGCTCGAGGTGCTCCCTGGTACGCAGCAGGATGTAGTCGGCGTTCAGCGTGCGCGCCATGATCGAGTCGATCTCGAGGGTCTGGATCCAGAGGAACAGAGCCAGCAGCACCAGCACGATGACAATCGGGGTGGCGATGCGGCGGAGGGTCCAGAACCGGGCGCGCCGAACCCCGAGCTCTGCGGGCGCGACACTCACGTCGCGCTCGATCACCGCCTCGAACGTCATGAGAGGGCTCCCGCAGCCGCGCCGCCCACGTCGTCACCGAGTTCGGCCGAGATCTGGTCGACGGTGACGGATGCCACGACCTTCCCGCTGGCGTCGGTGACCCCGATGGCCGGCAGGCCGGTCAGCACGAGCAGGTCCAGGGCATCCCGAAGCGAATCGGTCTCGGGCAGCGACGCTGTGCCCCGGGCATCCGAAGCCCTGCCGAGCAGCGCGTCGTAGAGCGGAATCAGCGCGAGACGTTTGAGCGCCGCCCCATGCCCGATGAACGAGGCGACGTAGTCGTTGGCCGGTGCCCTCAGGATGTTCGCGGGGGTGTCGAACTGCTCGATCTTCGACCGATCGCTGAGCACCGCGATGCGGTCGCCCAGCCGCACGGCCTCGTCGAAGTCGTGCGTCACGAAGATGATCGTCTTGCCGATCGACTCCTGGAGGCGCAGGAACTCCACCTGCAGCTTCTCGCGGGTGATCGGGTCGGTCGCACCGAACGGTTCGTCCATCAGCATCACGGGCGGGTCGGCGGCGAGGGCGCGTGCCACTCCAACGCGCTGCTGCTGCCCGCCCGAAAGCTGCTTCGGGTAGCGCCCCGCGAACGTCTTCGGGTCGAGCTGCACCACCGAGAGCAGCTCATCCACCCGGTTCCGGGTCTTCTCCTTCGACCAGCCGAGCAGCTTCGGCACGACCGAGATGTTCTCGGCGATCGTCATGTGCGGAAAAAGGCCGATCTGCTGGATGACGTAGCCGATGTGCCGCCGGAGCTCGTTCGGGTTCAGCGACAGCACGTCGCGCCCATCGACCGTGATCGACCCCGAGGTCGGCTCGATGATGCGGTTGATCATCTTCATCGTGGTGGTCTTGCCGCAGCCGGAGGGGCCGACGAACATGATCAGCTCGCCGGGCTCGACATCCATCGAGAAGTCCTCGACGGCCGGCACGGTCTGCTCGCCGTAGACCTTGTTCACGTTCTTCAGTTCGATGTGCGCACCGCTGGTGTTCTTCACCGTGGTGATGGTGGTCGTGGTGCGGATGGTCGCCTCTGTGGGGCGCCCGCCCAGAACGCGTGACGCGCCGGTGTCTGCTGTCGAGTCGGTCATGTCAGGCCCTCAGTCCCTTCGAGGTGGTCGTTTTCGTGATGAGTGTGAACAGGCCGTCGACGATGAGGGCCAGAACGATGACACCGAGGGTGCCGGTGAGTGCATAGTTGAGCGCGTTCTTCGAGCCGAGCGAGCTGAGGCCCTGGAAGATCATCTGGCCGAGTCCTGGGCCACCCACGTACGCGCCGATCGCCGCGATACCGATGGTGAGTTGCGCCGCGACGCGCACTCCGGTCACGATGACCGGCCAGGCCATCGGCAGCTGGATGCGCAGCAGCACCGCCCCCCGGGAGAGCCCCATGCCCGTGGCCGCCTCCATGATCGCGGGGCTCACTTCGCGGAGCCCGACCACGGTGTTCCGGATGATCGGCAGCAGCGAGTAGAGCGTGAGGCCGATCAGCGTCGGAACCCAGCCGAGCCCGAAGAGCGGGATCATCGCTGCCAGAAGCGCGAGGGAGGGGATCGTCAGGATGACGGCAGCGCTCGTGACGGCAAGCGAGCGCCCGACGGGGCTGTTCCAGACGAGGAGGCCGATGCCGACACCGATGACGGTGGCGAGCAGCAACGCCACGGCCACGACGAGCAGGTGTTGACCGATCAGCTGGAGAATGTCGTCGTAGCGCTTTCCCCAGAAGGCCAGGAGGCCCGGAAGGTCGAATCCGGTCATGAATGCACAGCTCCTCTGCTCTTCGTTGAGTGGTGACCGCCGCGAAGTCGTGGAGGTCGGTGCGACACGTCGACACTACGGGTGCGGTGTTCTTTTGCGCAACAGCAGTTGTGCATATGCCAACTGGGGGACTACAGTGGGCGAATGGATGCCGCACCCACCCCTCGCCGGAACTCCGCCGGCCTCCGTCGTGACCTCGAACTGCTCGAAGTACTCGGCTCGCCAGAGGCGGAAGAGTCGGGCGGACTCGGCGTCGTTCGCCTGGCGGAACTGGTCGGGCGCGACAAGGGGCAGGTGTCGCGTACCCTGGCGACGCTCGCCGATGCGGGTCTCGTCGCCCGCGACCCGGCCACCCTCACCTATGGACTGGGCTACCAGCTCTACGCGTTGGCGGCGCGCACCCTCGAATCCCGGCTCGTGCGGCAGGCTGTACCCTTTCTCCGCCGCGTCGTGACCGCCACCCACGAGACGGCCCACCTCTGCGTGCTCCGCGGCGACAGTGTGCTCACCCTCAGCAGCCAGCTGAGCGAGCACGCCTTCCGGGGCATCGCGTGGGAGGGCGTGAGCGTGGCCGCCTGGATGACGTCGGCCGGCCGGGTGCTGATCAGCGACTGGAGCGATGCCGACATCCGCGGCTGGTACGACCGGCACGGCAACGATCGTGCCGTGACGGGTCCAGTCGCACCTGTGGTCGCACCCCTCACCGGGCTCCCCCCCGAACCGGCGGCGGAGGGCGGCATCCCGTTGATCACCGACTTCGAGAGCCTTCTGACCGAGATCGGGCACATCCGCCGCCGGGGCTACGCGAGCGTCGATGAGGAATTCGAGATGGGGGTGGTCGGCGTCTCGGCACCGGTCTTCGATTTTCGAGGCAACATCGTCGCCGCCATCAACGTGAGCGCACCGAAGGCACGCCTCGGCCGGCACCTGGATGCCGCGGGGCGACTCGTCTCCGAGATCGCCGAGCAGCTCTCGGCCGAGCTCGGCGCCGCGCCCCGCCGGGGTTCGCGGGTCAGTGGAACTGCGGAATGATCAGATAGAGCCCGTAGAGCACCGCGGCGCCCCCGATGGCGAGGCACAGGTACCCGCCAAAGGTCGCCGCGACAGGACGCGGGCCTCGTGCTGCACTCGTCACGTGACCCTCGGATCCGGTGTCGTCTGGGGAACCGGCGGCCAGCAGGCGGAGCCCGAGAGCGTAGAACACCACGATCACCACCGCCGCCGCGAAGGAGATGAGGAAGACGATCGCGAAGGCGCCCCAGTCGACGCCGAGGAACTGGTCGGTGGCCGCTGCGATGAGGTGCGGGGCGGCGGGAACGGCTGTCTGTGCATCCGGAGTCCACATGCTCGTCAGGCCTTCTTTCCGGCGAGCTCAGCACCCGCATCGTCTGAACCGTCTGCGGCGTCGTCGCCTGTTCTGTTGACGTTCTCCTGCGTGACGGGGTGCCGCCTGGCCAGCACGAAGAAGCCGGCACCCAGCACGAGCGCCAGCACCGCGACGATGATGAGTCCGAGCGTGCTGGAGGAGGCGGCCCAGGCCGCGAGGCCTCCCACGATCGCCGCCGCCGGCAGGGTGAAGACCCAGCCGAGGGCGATCTTGCCGACAACACCCCAGTGCACGCGGGCGAGCTTCTTGCCGAGACCCGATCCGACCACCGCACCGGACGTCACCTGTGTGGTCGAGAGGGCGAAGCCCAAGTGCGAGGAGATCAGGATGGTGGCGGCCGAACTCGTCTCGGCGGCGAAACCCTGTGCGGGCTGCACATCGGTGATGCGCTTGCCCACCGTTCGCATGATCCGCCAGCCGCCGAGGTAGGTGCCGATGGCGATCGCCAGGCCGCAGGCACCGATCACCCAGAGCTGCGGGCCGGTGCCGGAATCCTGGTAGCCGGCCGCGATGAGGGTGAGCGTGATGACGCCCATCGTCTTCTGGGCGTCGTTCGTTCCGTGGGCAAGCGACACGAGGGAGGCCGAGATCGTCTGGCCGTGACGGAATCCACGGTCCGAACCGCGGGTGCGCGCCTGGCGCGTGATGCGGTAGGCGGCATAGGTGGCGACGAGCGCGACGAGCCCGGCGACGAAGGGTGAGAAGAGCGCCGGCAGCACCACTTTCGAGAGCACGACGCCGAAGTCGACCGAGTTGACGCCCGCGCCGATGATGGCGGCGCCGATGAGTCCGCCGAACAGGGCGTGCGTCGAGCTCGACGGGAGCCCCAGGTACCAGGTGCCGAGGTTCCAGAGCACCGCGCCGACCAGCCCGGCGAAGATCATGGTGGGCGTGACCTGGATCCCGCCCTCGCCCTCCTTGATGATGCCCTGCGAGATCGTCTTGGCGACCTCAGTGGAGAGGAAAGCTCCGACCAGGTTGAGCACCGCCGAGATGAGCACGGCGACCTTCGGCTTCAGGGCGCCCGTGGCGACCGAGGTGGCCATGGCATTCGCGGTGTCGTGGAAACCGTTCGTGAAGTCGAAGACGAGCGCTATGACGATGACGAGCAAGACAGTGATGAGTACGTCCATCGGATGATCCTCCAGGCGTGCGTGTGGGGTCCGGGCGTCGCGGTTCGGCGTCGGGTGGGTTTCTCAGACGAGACGTTAGAAGTGCTCGATGAACGCCCGGTTAACACGCTCGGGCTAGTACAGTTTTACAGTGGTCAAAGCGTTGTTCGAAGAGCTGGTCAGCCTCTCAGACGAACGGTTCTGTCCGGAGATCTCTCACGCTGAGGCTCTTTTCGGACGCGCTGCCGATCCTGATGTCCCCTTCAGCATCCTTGCGCTCCGGAGGCTCGGCAGAACCCGACCCGCGCTCTTCGTCGCACCGGGCGAGGGAGAGGTTCCGTCAGGGATGCGCACCACCTTCGGCCCGGGCAGCTCTGTGCGACTCGAGGTCTTCCACGCGGCCGCCAGCGTGCACGGCCGGCGGCCGGCATCCGCATCCATCCGCACCGGGCGCGCGCCCCGCCCCGGAGCCTCGGCCGCCCGGCTCGACGGAGCCCGGTCGGACCTCACCGAGCACGCCGTGAGTTACCTCGTGCGGAACGACCGGCTCGCGCTGCCGGTGCCGCAACGGGGCGACCCCACGGCCGGGTGGGAGGAGCAGTTGCTGCGCACCACCCATTGGGTGTCGGACATGCGTCGCCGGCGCGACCGCATCTTCGTCGACGACGGCACCGTGCCGGTGTTGCGCGTCGACGACCCGCTCGGCGCGTGGGCGGCGGTGGCCTTCGACCTCGGCGCCGACCGCGTGACGATCGCCGGCGCTGCGGGCTTTCTCGACCGGCGCTTCACGACCCGCCCCGCCTCCTAGTACCCTCCCCGCTTCCCCCCTGCCTCCCCTCCCCTGCGCGTCGAATCGATGCGGGGGAGGTCAGCCGAAGACGCCGTTCACGTAGTCGTAGGTGCGGGAGTCGATCGGGTCGCTGAACATGGCCTCGGTGTCGCCGTGCTCGACGATGCCGCCGGGCTGGCCCTGCGAGGCGAGGAAGAACGCGCACTGCGTCGAGACCCGCTGGGCCTGCTGCATGTTGTGCGTGACGATCACGATCGTGACGTCGTTGACGAGTTCGAGCATGGTCTCTTCGATCACCCGGGTGGAGGTGGGGTCGAGGGCCGAGCAGGGTTCGTCCATGAGGAGCACCTGCGGCGTCACGGCGAGGGAGCGGGCGATGCAGAGCCGTTGCTGCTGGCCGCCCGAGAGGCCGCCGCCCGGGGAACGGAGGCGATCCCGAACCTCGTTCCAGAGCCCCGCCTTGATGAGGCAGCTCTCGACGAGCTGGTCGCGGTCGTCGCGCCCCACCTTGGTGCCGGTGAGCTTCAGTCCCGCAACGACGTTGTCGTAGATCGACATCGCGGGGAACGGGTTCGGCTTCTGGAACACCATGCCGATGCTCTTGCGGGCATCCACGAGCTTTCGGGAAGGGTCGTAGATGTCGGTGCCCTCGATCAGGACCTCACCGGCGAGGCTCGCGCTCGGCACGAGTTCGTGCATCCGGTTCAGGATGCGGAGGAACGTCGACTTGCCGCAGCCCGACGGCCCGATCAGCGAGGTGATCACGCCGGCGGGCATGTCGAGCGAGACGCGATCCAGAACCTGGTGGTCGCCGAACCAGGCGGAGATATTGCGCGCCTCGAGGCCCGCGAGCGGTGCCCGCGCCGCCTGCAGCTGCGCTCCCGGCTGGGACTGGGCGACGTATCCCGAGGCGTAACCGGCCGGCGGCGCGCCGGGAACGACACCGGCGGACTGGATCATTCCGTCGAAAGGGGCCGGCGGCGGGGCCGAGTCGGGCCCGACGACCGGCGACCAGTCCCGCGGGCCGGGTGCGCCGCTGAGGGGCAACCAGGTGGTTTCGTCGGACGCGGCGACGGGCGGGTTCTCGCGTCGGCCGAGGCGCGGCAGGCGGGGCGATTTCGGCGGTTTCGGGGCCTTCGGCGGCTTCGGGGCCTTCGGCGGCTTCGATGATGTGGGGGCCGTGGGTGTCTTGGCGAGATCCGGCGGTGACCCGCTCAGCACAGCTGTCGTCGGAGCGTCCGCGGAGGTCGCCACAGCGGCACTCGACGCCGCAGCCGAGGCATCGGGCAGCAGCGACGACGCAGCCACCTCGCCCGGGGGCCGCACGCGTCGACCCCTGTTGCCGAGTGCCGGAAGCACCTCTGTCACATCGGGGTCTGGGGCAGGATCAGTCATGGTGTGTCACTTCGTGTCGGAGAGGCGAGCGGGCGGGCGGGGCTGGCGAGCGGGGCGCGCGCATCCGGGAGGCCGGTCGCGGCGCGGCCGATCACAGCAGGTTGGGCAGCAGCAGGGCGAGTTGGTTGGCCACGAACAGCGCAGCGAGGATCGAGAGCGGCGCGAACACCACCCACGTCTTCTGCGCCCCAATGCGGCGGAACGCCCAGACGGCCGCGAGTTCGACGACCAGCAGGAACTGCAGCGCGAAGACGAGTGCCCACGCGGTGGTGGTGTCGGTCGACATCGCCTGGTCGACCGCGGGCAGCGCGAGGTAAGTGGTCTGCCGCTTGCCGGCCGGCTGCACGGCACTGGTCAGTTCGGCATCCACGTAGGCGATGCCAGTCGGGATGAACGCGGGGCCCCTCGCCGTGACGAGGGTGAGTCTCGACGTTCCGCCGGCGAAGGTCGGCACGGGGTCGCCGGCGTACCGCACACCGATGACCTCGAACTGCTGTTCGCCCTGCCCGGTCGTCACGGAGAGCTTGTCGCCGGGTGCGAGCTCCTGGATGCGCGAGAAGGGTCCGCCGTACCCCGCGGCCCGACCCATCACGGTGCTGATACCGGCCTGGCCCGGGAGCACGGAGTCGCGCCGGTGGCCAGGCCCGTTCTTCAGCACATCGGCAGAGCTGCCCTCGGAGATCACCTCGCGCACGTTGATCGAGGGGATGTCGATGACACCCACCGGCGAGCCGTCGGCCACCAGCTGGTCGTCGAACGTGGCCTCGCTGACCGGAGCCGTGCCCGCGAGCGCCTGCACGCGGTACTCGTTGCTGAGCTGCTGCTGGGCGACGAAGTGCTGCACATGGCTGAGCACCATGAGGTTGGCCGCGAAAGCGAAGAGCATCGCCGCGACCAGCAGCAGAACACCGTGCACGACGACCTGCACCGGTCCGGGAGGGGCGGCGGGCCCGAGCGCGGAGGGCGGCGGGCGGCGGGGCAGGCGCGGCGGCTTGGGAGCCTGCGGCGATTTCGGCCCTCGCCCTCCGCGCGGCATTCTGGGCGCCCGGAGCGATGCGTCCCGGCTCGGAGCCTCGGGGGCGAAGGCCGCCTGCTCGTCGATGACCGCGGTCACGCCGCTCCCCCGTCCGTCTCGGGACGACGCGCGGCGGTCGCGGGGACGGGCGTGGCGGCGGCCGTGGTTCCGGCAGCGGCAGACCCGGCAGCCGCGGCGACCGGCGGCGGGTTCCGGATGATCGTGACGACTCGGAACGCTCCGGCGGCCAGAATCAGCAGCACCAGCACGAACCATGGCAGCACGAACATGAACCCGTCCCGGGTGATCGACGACAGGGCCGTTCCGGCCACGTTCTCGGGGGGTGTGAAGGTCGCGTGGGTAGTGAAGAACGCCCACTGGCCGAGCCCACCCAGCGTCGCCTCGATGACCCGCGATTCGTCGGGCTTCAGCTGGTCGATCCGGATGCCGTCGACCCGCGCGATCTCGTTGCCGAACGGCCCCACGAGCTGGAAGCCGGCCGAACCGTCGATCGTGAACTGCGAAACGTTGTGCACGGTGAACTCCGCATGGGAGTCACCGCCGAACGGGTTGATGCTCCAGCCGTAGCCCGACGTCACGCCGCTGACGAAGACGATGCCGCCGAGATCGAACTCGTCGGCAGCGGGAACGGGCGCTGAGGCTGCGGGCCCACCGGTGACGACAGTGTTGCCGGTGTTGCTGCTGCCGAGGCCGGAGGTGGACGGCTTCGAGAGCGAGGGGCTGCCGTTGCCGCCCACACCCGACACCGGTGGTGCCGGCGGAAACGTCGTGACGGGTTCGGCAGGAGCGGGCGACACCGTCACGGTGATGCCGACCCCGCCGGTGTCATCAGCGAGGGCGGGGTTCGCCCCGAGCAGTGCAGTGCCGGCGAGCGCGACCAGCACCAGCGCAGCCACGGCGACCGCGAGACGCGATCCTGAACCGCTCACCCTGCGGCCACCGGCTGCTCAGCGGCAAGGCGCCGGGCTTCTGCCTCTGTGTACTCGGCCCAGGCGACGGCGTTCTTCGCGTCGCGGGCCCGGCGCCAGCGCAGAAAGAGGAAGACGAGTGCGGCGAGCACGACAAGGATGACCAGCCACCACGGCATCGCCACAGCCACGGTGTCACGGTCCACAGTGGCGAGGGGCCCCGGATCCTGCGCATCGGCGTCGACGGTCGGCGCGAGGCTGATGTAGGGGTTGAGGTAACCGAGCTGACCGATGCCCGGCACGACCACCGAGAGGGTGCGGGTGCTGCCCGGGAGCATCTCTGCGAGTTCGGAACGCTGCAGCGTTCCCGCGGCGATGCCGAAGTAGGTGTTGACGCCGATGACCGCATTCGCACCGAGAGCGACGTTGCCGTTGTTGCGAACGGTGTAGGTCACGGTCGTCGTGCCGTCGAACGGGTTCAGTTGGGCGTCGTACGAGGCCGAGATGCTGCTGACGGTGAGGGCGGCCTGCAGTGCACCGGCGACGCGGGCATAGAGCCGGGTGGCGACCCGACGGTCGACGAGAACCTGTCCGTCGGTCGAGAGTACCGAGATGACGATCCCCGCGGCATGGTCGCCGGGTGAGGCGTCGGCCGGCACGTTCATCGTGAACGGAACGACCTGGCTCGCTCCCGGCTCGAGTGGGATCGAGAGCTGCGTGGCACCATCGGCGAAGGACACCCAACTGCCGGCGTCGGTGGGTGCGGCATCCGTGTCGAGAAGGCCGTAGGATCCGTCATCCGTGTTGTAGGCGTCGGTTGCGAAGACCTTCATGGTCTGCGGGATCGTGCCGGCGTTCGTGACGAGATAGCTGTCGCTGATCTGCTGGCCGGGAGAGATCGTGTAGCTGAACCGGGAGCGGTCGTCGGCACCGGATCCATCCGACGGCGAGCCGGAGATGCCCGACTCGTCATCGGCGTGGGCGACCTGTGCCGTGGAGACACCGACCATCGCCAGCGCGAGGAACAGCGCAGCGAGAACAAAGGAGACGAGACGCTTCATCGTCAGGGGGAGGGCGGTTGTTTCGGGCACAGTACATTCATCCAAAAGAGGTTTGCGGGCAGCGGGCCGAGGCGTGAACCAGACGTGAACGGGAGGCGGAGCGGCGGGGCGGTTCCCGGCCCCGCCGCACCATCGAAGGGAGGGCCGCTCGCGCGGACCCTCCCCCCGGTGTGTGCAGGTGGTGCGACTACTTCGAGGCCAGCGTGACGGTGAGCTTCGAGGTGTAGGTACCGGCCGGCTTGTCGCCGGGGGCGACGAAGGTCAGCTTGGCGTCGAGGTCGGTTGTGGCGACCGCGGTGGTGTTGTCGGCCTGCGCGAAGAGCGCGGGGTTGACGGCAGCACCGGCGACCTGGGCGGCCGACAGCGTGACGTTGGCGGGCTTGGTACCGACGGCGATCGGCTCGATGCCGAGCTGCTTCTTGTCGATGGTGACAGCCGAGTCGCCCGAGTTGGTGAAGTCGGTGACCGAGGTGGTCACGGTCCAGCCCTTGTGGGTGACGACGCGGTCGTCCTTGACGGTGAACTTGCCGAGATTGCCGGTCGAGGTCGACTGGCCGCCGACGAGCGTCGCCGTGCCGAGCACCGTGGTTGCCGACGCCGGAGCGACGAGCGTGAGGATGCCATCCTGACCGGCGACGGTGGTCGCCTGGATGGTCTGGTCGAACGAGCCGCTCGCCGGGGCGGGCGGTGCGACGGTGTCGGAGAGCTGGTAGGTCCAGTCACCCGAACCGGCGGTCACCGAGATCGGCGCGAACCAGATACCGGCTGACGCGAGAGCCACGTTGTTGAACTTCTCGCAGGCGAAACCGACGCTGTAGTTGCCGCCGGCAGCCTTGACCGAACCGGCGCCGGGCGAACCCAGCACCTGGGCGCCGAGGTTGGCGCCGGGCTCGAGGATCTGCTTGGTTCCGGGCTTGAAGCCGCCGTCTGCGTAGGCGACCCACGCGGAGCGCACCTTCTCCTGGCCGACCGGCGAGATGAAGGTCTGCACCGTCTCCGCATCGGTCGGGCAGCTGAACAGCGAACGGGCGTCGGTGGCGCTGGGGGAACCGACGAGGTCGTCGTCCCACAGGTTGACGTGGCCGGCGTCGGAGGCGGTCTTCGGAGCGATGAGCGTCTCGTTGCCGGAGTCGTACAGGTAGTACGTGGCGTCCGAGCCATTCGAGGTGGCGGCTGCGGCCGAGAAGGCCGAGGCGCCGACAAGCGACGCGGCTGCAACGCCGATAGCGGCGATGCGAAGTGCGTTTTTACGCAACATTTCTGGTGTGCCTTTCAGATTCTCTGTGAGTTGGGGTGACTAGGACGCGTTCGCGCGGATGGAGACGGTGGTCGACGGGGCGAGGAAACCGAACTTGGTCTTCACAGCACCCGACGTCGAGGGGCCCGAACCGAAGTTCGTGAGGCTCTTCGACTTGGTGGGATCGACGAGCGAAGCGAGAGCAGGGTCGTACTTCGGGCTCGACGGGTTCACGCGGGCAGCCTCGACGACGACGTAGGTGTCGCGGCCGAAGGTGGTGTCTGCGTAGTAGGTCGGGTTCGGAACGAAGCTGCCGTCAGCGCCGGTGAAGGGAACCACGGATCCCTCGGCGCTGCCGAGGCGAGCGGTTCCGGTGCGGTCCTGCGCGGCGCCGTTGCTCTGGGCGACCCAGCTGGCGACGGAGAACGGGATGAGCTCACCGGCGTTGACGAGCACGGTGCCGTCGTTCTCGGCGTCTCCGCGCTGCACGACGCAGGAACCGGGAGTGGTGATTCCGATGGCCGACAGGAAGAACTTGCGGGTACCCGAAGCGGCCTGGGGCAGAACCGGGGTGACCGCGGTGCCGTTGACCGTCGTCAGCGAGCAGTTGTAGATGGCCGTGAGCTGCGCCTTGGTGAGCTGGTCGATGCCGGTTCCGTTGTAGGCGTACGACAGGGCGTCGCGACCGAACTGGAAGTACTGCAGCACACCGCTGGTGTTCGCCGCTGCGCCGGGGCCGCTGGAGGAGCGGGCGATGTCGACCAGGCCGGTGATGGCCCTGGCCGGCGTCGAGTTGCCGCTGACGGAGAAGTTCGCTCCGTCGATCGAGCGGCTGAGCGCCTTGACGCCGTCACCTGAACCCGCGGGGCGGGCGAAGTAGGTGCCGGAGCCCTTGGTCTGGATCGCGTCCGAGCCGAACGCGTCGAAGGAGCCGATGGTGTTGCCGGCGGCGGTCACGCGAACCGAAGCACCGGTGACGGTGGTTCCGTTGGCGAGAGCGTTGGCTGCATCCTGGAGAGTGTCGGAGCCGACCAGCGAGTAGCTGTTCGACACCGGGTCGGCGTACGCGGGGGCTGCGAATGCGATGCCGGCAACGGCGACGCCAACTGCTGCGCAGACGGCAACAACTTTCGTGATTTTCACTGTGCGTGATTCCTTTTTTTGGGTGTGATGACCGAGCATCCGCAGTCACGGCGTCTCGACTTGGTGTGACGCAGGCAGTCATCGCCGGTCGTCACGGGTTCCAAGAGTGTGGGCATCAGGAGCGTCTCCTGGTGCGGGAGAGGAACGGCACCAGACCTGCGGCACCGAGTCCAGCGAGCAGGCTCGCGGGTACAGCGGCGGAGATCGGTCCGCCGGCGGGGTCTGCGGGAGTCGCCGGCCCGAGGAGGGGGGCCGCGACCTTGCCGGTGGGGCCGACCGTCGTCGCGGGCGCCGAGATGATCGCGGCCGGAGCTGGGGCCGACACGCCACGCGCCGGGCGGACGACGGCGACGCCCGCCTGCACCTGCGCAGGGGTCAGCGCGCTGCCGGCCGGCGCGACGGGTGCGTTCGGCGCCTCGGGAACCGGAGGAACGGGCAACAGACCCGACTCGATGGTGTCGGCCGCAACGAGTGCCTGTGCCTGCCAACCCGACGGGATCGGCGCATAGCCCTTAGGCAGCTGGCCGAGTGTGTCGCCGGGCGTCTGCCCGTCGGTCGCTGCATACCGGATGAACGCCGCATAGTCGGCCCGGAGCGCAGGGTCGCTCATGGTGCGGTTCACGGCGGCATAGACGGGCATGGCCAGCGGATACGCCGTCGGAGCCTGCTTGGCGGCGTCGCTCGTCGGGTCGAAGGTGTAGACCTGCGGTTGAGCGGGCGCGGCAGTCATGGCTGCGGCAGCCGCGGTCAGCGAATCGATCGTTGGGGCGACGAACTTCCCCGCCGGGTTCTGCAGTTCGGCGGAGACTACCTGGTAGCGGGCGGCCGATGAGGTGTCGGTCAACCCCAGCACGCTCTGTTGGCCCGGAAGGCTCCGCACCGACTTGTCGTACTTCGGTGTCGCCGCGGTGGGGTTCCACTGGCCGAGAGTCTGCCCGTCACCACGCAGAGTCAGATAGGCCCCGGTGTCGAGATCGTTGACGTAGGGGCGCCAGGTGACCAGGTTCACCTCGCCGCCGTTGTCGGTGGCCTTCTGGTCGATCGGGTCGGTCTTCGGGAAGGTGTCCCGAGGCAGAGCGAGACCCCTGGAGTCCGTGTTCTTGCTGACGGCTTGAACGACCTTGTCATTCGTACTGCTCCAGGGGTTCACGATCATCCCCCACTCGTCGGGCTCGCCGTTCAGAAAGGCGACCGCGGTGGGGTCAGAGAGCACGTAGTTCCAGAGCTGGGTGGCGGCATCGGACCGCCCCTGCGGCTCGAGCAGATCGGCCACAGAGGGGCTGATCACGTTCATGAACTGCCACTCGGGATCGTTGACGGCGAGAAAGTCGGGATCCCGCGTGAGGTTGCGCGCGTTCTTGCCCTGGTCTTCGGGACTCTTGTAACCGACATGCGAACGATCGGCCCCGGTCGGCAGCGAGTCGATGTACGAATTCGTGAGCAGCTTGGCGAGGAGTCGCGGAGTGAGTTTCAGAGACGAGAACGGCAGGCCCGCCGAATCGATCACCGTCTGCGGGGTGCCTTCGACAGTGGACGGGACTCGGTCGATGGCGAAGCCGATCGACAACCCGCCCAGCGCGACGGGTGCGTAGGTGAGGTTGTCCACCCCGCCACTGGCCTCGGCCGAGAGGGGCAGGGAGGTCAATGCGAGCGGAGCGAGCGTCGTACCATTGGCGGCTGCCGCGGCATCCGTGTCGGCACCGGTGCTGATCGAGTACACCGAACCGCCGGCCGCATTGCAGAGCGCCGGTTGCCACGATGCCACGGCGGCGGCCACGAGCTCGCTGCCGGCGACCGGGCGCTCCGCGGCGCCAATCGGGCAGTTCACGCCGAGCGGGTTGAACGAGAGCTTGACCGCGATGCGATGCTTCCAGGTGTCGTAGAAGAGGCCCGACTGGTCGATGCCGGCGCTGCCGGGGTCTTTCTCGCCGCGCGGAATGATGACCAGCCAGCATGCGCGACCGGACTTGCCACCGTCGGCAGAAGTGACCGGCGCGCCGCAGCCGAGGCCTGGTGCCTGCAACGCGGTCTGCACTTCGAACTTCGCGCTGCCCGTGCCGTTGTCGCCCGACCCGATCCACTTGACCTCGTTGGTCGTGTACTTCGTGAAGAACGGGTTCTGGTTCACGTCGACCGTCTCGTCGTGCACGCCGTCCTTGACCGACGCCACGGTCTCGCCGGTCACGGCGTGGAACGGGATCGACGTGTAGGTCGGCACCGCGAAGTTGGTCGACGGCACGGTGTAGTCCATGTCCTGGGGAGCAACGTCGTCGATACTGCCCAGGTAGTTGTCACGCGAGGCGCCGGGGCTCGAGAACCCTCCGTACTGGCAGGTGGTGCGGTCGGGCGACGGAGTGCTCGACGCCGGGTCGTCGCCCCAGCACTGGGCGATCTGCAGAAAGTCCGCCCCACCCGTGATGGTGGAGGGCAGCTCGGACTTCTTGCCACCGGTCCAGGAGATCGTGAGCCCCTGCGACACGAGCCCCCGCGTCTGGCTGATGGTGACCGCGAGGTCGGGTGCCGGAGCATTCGCGATGTCCGCGTCCTGGTCGGAGGCCTTCACCGTCACAGCCGACGAGTCGTCGGCGTGCGCGGTCTCGCCGGGCAGCACGACACCCGAGAGGGCGACGATCGCGCCGACCGAGAGCCCGACGACAAGGCCGGTTGCTCCGGAGAGCAACCAGGTGCGCCGGGGCGAATGATAGCTGCTGCGGTGACGGGGAGAAGAAGGCACAGGGAACTCCATGCTGGAATCCAGCGGTTTGAAAGGGGAACGTGGGTAAAAATATGGGCGGATAGTGGCCCCCAGATGAACGTGCGGGGAACGAGTGCTCCCAGAGAGATTTCACGTTGGGGCGAGCGCGATTCACACTTCGCAGAGCGCCCAAAAACCCCCGGGATCCGCATGATTCCGGGGGTTCATCCCCCTCGTTCGGGGGGGGTAAGGGGGCGTCTGGCGGTCGACTACCGGCTGCGCTTCAGGCGGCGCGAGACGAAGGGCGGAAGCACGATCGCGAGCAGCAGCAGCACTCCGGCCGAGATCATCACGATCTGCTGCGGCCCGAACGCCTGGTCGGCCAGCGTCAGCGGCTTGCTGACAGCCACGGAGGCCCCGGCGGCAGCGCTCCCGCTCACGACGGCACCGTTCGCGTCGTAGACCGCGGTGTTGGATGCGGCAGCTCCCGCTGCCGACGCCGCTGCCGGATCTGCGGCCGATGCCGCCGCCGCAGCAGCTGCCGCGGCATCCGCTGCAGGGGCCGCAGCAGCGGCTCCGCCGTCAGCCGTGGGGGCCGCGGCGGCACTCCCGCCAGAACCCGATCCGGTGACCGGAGTGTCGATGATCGCGCCCGCGGTGCCGGTCGTGCACTGGTTCGGGCCCTGCTTGTCGCAGTCGACCGGCTGCGGGGCCGTGTCGAGGATCTTCAGTGCCGGGTTGTTGCATTTCGCCAGATCGACGCCTCCCGCCGGCCCGCCCGGAATGCGTTTCACCTGGTCAGAGGCCGCCTGCACGAGATTCAGGGGCAGCGGTGAATAGCCGAGCTGCTGGGCCTGCTGCTGGCCCTCGCAGAGCAGGTAGCTCGTGAACGCCCCGAGGGTCTTGCCCTTCTCGGCCGTGAAGATCTTGTTCGTCTGTGTCGGCAGGATCATGTACGAGTAGCTCGAGAGCGGATACGTTCGCGGGTCGGTGTTGTTGTACACCCCGTCGAGCACCTGCGTGAGGTCGCTGTTGATCTGTGCGCCGACGAGCGCCACGGCCACCGACGGCGCCGTCGGCTCCACGAAGTAGCCCGCATTGTTCAGCACCTTCGCCACGGGGAAGCCCGACTTCAGGGCGTAGGAGTACTCGACGTAGGTGATCGCGCCCTCTCCATAGTCCTGGCTGACGTACCCGGCGACGCCGAGAGAACCGCTCTGCAGTTTCGCGTTGCCGAAACCGGGGTACTGCGAGGTCAGCCCGCAGGGCGTGGAGCGGCCGACGGAGGTGCAGAAGGAGTTCCAGAGATCGGAGTGCTGCTTCGACATCCAGAGCGTGAACTGGGCCGTGGAACCCGATCCGTCCGAGCGCAGAACGGGCACGATCGCCTTGTCGGGCATGGCGAGGCCGGGGTTGTCGGCGACGATGGCGGGGTCGTTCCAGTTGACGATGACGCCGGTGAAGATCTTCGTGATGACATCGCCGTCGAGTCTCAGGTTGGTGACCCGCTTGCCGCCGATCTTCAGGTTGTACATGAAGGAGGTACCACCGGCCACGATGGGCATGTAGGCGTAGTCGCTGGTCGGCACCTCGGGCGCGGAGTTGTCTTCGGGGTGCGCCTGGAACGGGATCTCGCTCACCGCGAAGTCGACCGACTGGCTGATGAAGTCCTGCCGGCCCGCCGACGATCCGTTGCCCGAATAGTTGACCGTCATGCCGTAGTTCGCAGCGACGTTCTTGCGCCACTGGTCGAGAGCGTTCTGCGACCAGGTCGACCCGCTGCCGGTGATCGGCAGGTAGATCTCGGCCGAGGCGCTCTGCACACTCACTCCCCCGCCGACGCCGAGCAGCAGGACCACGAGTGCGAGCGTCGCGGTGAGAAAACGGAGAAAACGGGCGCGGGGGGTCACTTCTGGGGCTCCTTGGTGGGGGTCGGTGTGAGCACGTAACGCTCGACGGTCATGCGCCGGAGGTCATCCACCGACCGCTGGGCGACCCGGCGGCGCTGGCGGTCACTGAGCTGCCCCGCACCCTTGCCACCGATCAGCCGGGCGACGATGAACAGCAGCAGTACCAGCAGGATGAGCACGGCAGCCGTGCCGAAACCGCGGGCGATGATGTTCGGTTCCGGCGACTTCACGAAGTCGAACACCTGCAGCGGCAGCGAGATCATCGGGCCCTCGAACGGGTTCAGGTTCATCACCGCGGTGATGCCCGAGGTCAGCAGCACCGGCGAGGTCTCCCCGATGCCGCGAGCGGTGCCGAGGATGACTGCCGTGACCAGCCCCGAACGGGCGGTCGGCAGCACGACGCTCCAGACCGTGCGCCAACGGGTCGATCCGAGTGCATACGACGCCTCCCGGAGGTTCCCCGGCACCAGCCGCAGCACCACATCGGATGCTCGGATGATGATCGGCAGCATCATCACGCTGATCGCAAGCGACGCGGCGAATCCCGACCGCTGGTGGGTGATGAGCTGGATGACCGCCGCGTACACGAACAGGCCGGCCACGATCGAGGGCAACGCCGTCATCGCGTCGGAGATCGTGCGCACGAACCGGGCGAACTTCCCGCCGATCTCATTGAGGAACACGGCCGTCGTGATGCCGAGTGGAATCGTGATCGCGAGCGCAATGGAGATCTGGATGAGCGTGCCGACGATCGCGTGCGAGATACCTCCCACGTCGAGCCCGTCGAGGGGGCCGGCGAGCTGCATCGTCTCGGTGAAGAAGTTCAGGTGCGGCAGGGCCACGGATCCGCGGCCCACCGTGTAGACCACGACGAACGCGAGCGCGCCGAAGAGGATCGTGCCCGCGCTGATGAGCAGCACCGTCAGAACCCGATCCTTCACCTCCTCACGATCGGATCGGAGCGACACCAGCAGGATGTAGAAGCCGATGAACGCCAGGAACGCGACCACGACCCAGCCGATCGGTCCGGTCAGCGGGGTGAACCAGCCGAAGAGCAGAGTTGCGACGGTGGGGCCGGCGACCAGCGCACCGAGGATGTTGAAACGTTCATCCAGTGTCGACTCGCGGAGGCGGCGGCGGGGGCCGACCTCGATGCCCTCCTTCGACGGGATGTGCGTCGGGGCAGGCGGGGCGGCGGCGGTCTCGGCGTGCCCGTCTGCACTGCGGTCGCCGTCGTCGCCGTCGTTCCCGGCCAGCGGTCGTTCGAGGGTGGTGATCGACATCGTTCGGCTCAGCTCGTCTCGGCGCCGGAGCGCGACCGGGCGACGATCGACGACGCCGTGAAGTTGATGACCAGGGTGATGAGGAAGAGCACGAGCCCCGCCGCCATCAGCGCGGAGAGACCGAACTGGCTCGCCTCGCCGTAGCGAAGCGCGATGAGCGCGCTGACCGAGTTCGTGCCGGTCTTCAGCACCTCCCAGTTGATTGTGAAGATCGGCGAGATGATGAGGTACACCGCAATCGTCTCGCCGAGGGCGCGGCCGAGGCCGAGCATGACGCCCCCGATCATCCCGCCCCGTCCGAACGGCAGCACGACGGTGCGGATCATGCCCCACCGGGTGGAGCCGAGGGCGAACGCCGCCTCGCGCTCCCCCATCGGCGCCTGCGAGAAGGCCTCGCGCATGACCGATGTCTGGGTCGGCACCACCATGAGACCCACCACGATGCCCGCGATGAAGGCGCTCGACGTGAACGCACTGGCCTCGGTGAGGCGGGCACCCGATCCGTCTTCGACCGCGAAGATCGGAATGAAGGAGAAGTACGTCGAGATCCAGGCCGACACCGGGATGACCGCCGCCTGCAGAAAGAACAGGCCCCAGAGCCCGAACACCACACTCGGCACGGCCGCCATCAGGTCGACCAGCGACACCAGGAACGAGCGGATCGGGCCGCGCACGACCTCCGAGAGCAGCAGAGCGGTGCCGACGGCGAGCGGCACCCCCACGAACATGGCGATGATCGCGATGGTGAACGTGCCGAAGATGACCGACGCGATGCCGAACTGCCCGGTCTCCGGCGACCACTGCTGTTCGAGCAGAAAGTTGATGCCCGACACCTGCAGCGCGTCGCTCGCCCGCAGCGACAAAAAGATGCCGACTGCCAGCATGATGCTCACCGTGGTGACGCCGGCTGTGAGCGAGACGCCCTTGAAGATCGAGTCGGACTGCGACGGCCGCGACCGGAGCGACCGCTTGACGGCGTCGCGGTGGTTCGTCGGTTCAGGCTGGTCGGTGAGGGTGGCGGTGGCCGGATGCCGCTTGCGGGAGTTCGCGTCGAAGATCTCGCCGCCCACCTCCGGCGCGAACACGCGCTCGACCGGAACCTTCACGCTCGTCGGCCGGTTGAGCGCGTCGTGCAGGTCGGTCAGCGACTCGAACGACTTGTCTTCGGACACGCTTCACCACACCTCTGCTCGGGCACGCCTCAGCTAGGCGGAACGCAACAGATCGATGCTCTGGGTGCAAAGTGAACGACGGGGGCCCGCGCGGAGAAGGAGGGATGGACGCGGAATGAGCGGCGCCCCGCAGCCATGACCGGTAGCAAAACACGATGTTATGTCATCTCGCGTGCTCGTTTGCTATGATGATGTTGTTCGTGGCGTTGAGCTGCGAAAAGTGGACCCGAGACCCATCCGGATGGTTGTGGCGCTCGGGTTTTGCGCTGTGAAGAGGCAGTTCTCACAGGTCGGCCACGCGCACGGCATCCTGAGGACACCGCCGGCGCCAGTCGCCTCCTTTCGCCCAAGCCCATGCAAGCGAATCGGGCAAGGCCAGAAGCGGCTCCGAGACGGCCGACTCGTGGCGGTAGGACAAAACTCCGTCCGTCCCCGTTTTCCTCGTCGCATCAATGAGATGCTGACGGTCGCGGCTGACCAAAGTGTCGTCTCGCTCCAGACAGAGTCGCGAATGGTTGGCCCGAGCAAGATCCGACACCAGCGCCCGAAGGCATAGTTCCCGCCGAACCAACTCGGTACGCCCTCGCTTTTCGGCCCGATAGATGGTCACCCCGAGATTCAGGGCCGAGACTGCTCCGAGAATCAGGCGCCGACGACCATCGCTCTCTTTGGTCATGTGAATCCTGGACTGACCATGAGGAGTCAAACGCCTGATAGCCGAGCGCGCTTCCGCCATTTCAGAACTGAGTACGACAACCGCGACGAGAAGATAGTCCCGCGCCTTCGATTCATCGACGAAGACCTCAGCGCCAGACCTACCCCTGACGCCGCTCACCCGCCCAGAGCAATGACTTTTTCTTCCACCCAAAGATCTCAGGGCACGTGATGATTAAATATCAGTTTACGCAGAGCCATACGGCCGGCGAGGAGCCGAGGGCGGAAAAATGGGCGGTCAGGCGTGACGCGGAAGCGGGATGGGGGTGGTGAAGGCGCGGGAGACGGAGGCGCGGCCGACCCGATCCGGAGCCGTCGAGCGAGCCGCGGCGATGTACGAGCCGCGCGGGGCGGCGGGGGCGAGGATGCCCGTTTAGGAGCCGGTGGCGCGGGTGACGGACGCCGTGACGCCCGTGTAGGTTCCGAAGCCGGCGGCCGCGATGGTGGGGGCGGTGACGTAGCGGCCCTGCACGGCGGGGGTGTTCGTGGAGTGAGTCATCGGTCGATCCTTCGGTTCACAGGTGGGTCTGCAGACGGGCCTGACCGCCGCTCCTCGGCTCTGTCGACTCAGACCCGGGCGTGTCTCGCGCAGGCACCGCTGACGACCATCGCCGCCGAATACGCGGTCGCCGGCGCGAGCAGCAACACGGACGCGCTGGTGACCGCCAGAAGTGCGGTCGCAGCGAGCAACGCACTCGTCGCGACGACCCCCAGCGCCACGCGAAGCCGGGCCGCAGACGGTCTCACGACCGCCGGCACGGCCAGGAGCGCGCAGATGACCAGGAACACGACCCGGTCATCGACCCCGACGTCGAACCAGTCGATATACGAGAAGACGACCCAGTAGGCCCAGGCAGGAGCTGCCACGAACCCGATCCAGCCCACGACCAGGCTTCCTGTTCGTGCTCCCTCCTCGGTCCATGTCGCCGCCGCGAGCAGCAGGAGGACTGCCAGCACGATCACAATGACCTGGATGCAGGCCGTCGACACGACAAGGAACTTGCCCGCGTTGGTGAGCAGGGTGTCCCTGTCGGGTGAGCCGATCCACTGGAGGAAAGGCACCCAGAGCACCGTGCACGCGGCGATGACGGCGAGGAGGTGCAGGGCGCTCCAGCGGAAGTCCGGGCCGAAGGCCGTTCGGCCGGAACTCCAACCGCTCACCGCGCGGCCGGGGCGGGGCCCGGGGTCGCCGACGACGTCGGGACAGCCGTCGGAGAGGGTGCCGACGGTGTGGGCGCCGGAGTTCCCGCCGGCGGTCCCGGATCCGCCAGGGTGATCGTGACGACGCTCCCGAGGGACAGCACCGACGCGGCCGCAGGATCGCTCGTGAGAACCTGCCCGACCGGAACGTCCTGCTGGGCGCGCACCGCCACGACGACCGCGAAGCCGGCGGACTGCAGGCGCGCCACCGCTTCGTTCTGGGCGAGCCCGGTCACGACAGGTACGGCGTTGGAGCCGGATGCGACGACGAGGTCGACGCTCGCGCCGGGTGTGAGGGCCGCCGTGGAATCCGGGGAGCTCGACAGCACGGTGCCGGCCGGCGAGGCGGAGTCGCGCTGCGAGACGGCGCCGACGGCCAACCCCGCGGACTGTAGCGAAGCGCGCGCGGCCGACAGGTCGACCCCGACGAGGGCGGGAACGGCCACGACCCGGCTCACAGCGGGTGCCGTCGGAGCGGGCGCAGGGGTCGGAGTGGCGGCTCCGGATGCCCCAGCCCCACCCGGGGCCGCGCCGACCGCGAGTGCGGGGTCGACGATCGCCGGTGTCGACGGCTGCGGCACGGCGTCGGTGGAGCTGGGGGCGGCTCCGAGCGAGAGCGTCCATGCCACGGCGACGACGGTCGCCGTGAGCACGACGGCTGCGACCATGATGCCGCGCACCGACGTGCGGCCGGCCGGCGCCGGAGCCGCGATAGGAAGCGGAGGTGCGGTGGCCGATGGATGCGCCCCCGCGTCACCGTTGGCCTGGTCGAGGCGGGCGGTTGCGACATCCGAGGGTTGGGGTGCCCGAACCGTGCGTGCCGTCAGCGACGCCCCGGCCCCCGTACCGGCGGGCACTGCGCCGCCGGCCACCGTGCTGCCGCGCTCTGCACCGTCGGCCACCGGACTGCTGGCCACTGTGCTGCCGGGCTCGGCGCCGTCAGCCCGGGTGCCCGCAGCCAGCGCGGCAGGCACGACGGGCCTGCCCGGGCCCCTCGCAAGAAGGGCGAGAACCTCCGCCCGCATGACCCCGGCAGAGACGAACCGCTGCGCCGGATCCTTCAGCAGCGCCTTCACGACGAGCCGGTCGACGCCGCGCGGCACGCCGGTGCGCTGCACCGAGGGCACGGCCGGCGGGGCGGAGACGTGGGCGCGCATGACGCCGGTGACGGTGGGGCGGAGAAACGGCGGCTGGGCTGTGAGCGCGAAGTGCAGCACTGCGCCCACCTGGTAGAGGTCGCCGCGCTCGTCGACCGGCAGCCCCCTGGCCTGCTCCGGCGACATGTAGTTCGCGCTGCCGAGTACGCCGAGCGGCGCCCCCGTCGACGGCTCAGGCTCCGAGCGGAGGATGTCGGCGGCGAGAGTCGGGCGGCCTGCGGCATCCGCGAGTCCGAAGTCGACGAGGCGCACGGCGTCCGCCGAGATCGACAGCCCGGCAACGGATCCGGCACCGTGGTCACCACCGGTACCACCGACACCGCCGACACCACCGTCACCGGCCGCCCCGACCATCACGTTCGCCGGCGACACGTCGCGGTGCACGACGCCCGCCGCGTGCGCCGCCTCCAGTGCGCGCAGCACCCCGTCGCCGACCGCGAGCGCCTCCCGCCAGCCGAGCGAGCCGAACCGTTCCACGTGCTCGGCCAGCGTCAGGCCCGGCGCGAGTTCGAGGGCGATCCAGGCCAGCGGCTCCCCCGAGCCCTCGTGCACGCCGAAGTCGAGCACACCCACGATGTTCGGATGGCGGAGCCCCACGACGGCCCGGGCCTCGACGAAGAACGCCTCCCGCGCGGCGACAGAGTTCGAGAGGTGCGGGTGCAGCACCTTGAGTGCGATCCGGTCGCCGGTGGTGGTGTCGAGCGCGGCGAACACCGACGCCGAACCGCCGCTGCCGAGCAGTTCACCGAGGTCGAACCGGTCGGAGAGCAGACCGGAGGGTGGGTCATCCATTGCTCAACCCGCCTGCGCGGAGTAGTCGTTCGCGGTCTTCGCGACCGAGTCCACGTAGCTGTCGAGGTGGTTGTAGGCGAAGACGGATGCCCGCCAGCCCGACACCGTCGACAGGTCGCCGTAGCTGCAGAGGTAGCGCCCCGCCGCGAGCGCCGCGTCGTCGATCTGCTGCGGATCGGCGACTCCGTCACCGTTCCCGTCGGTCCCCCAGCGCTGCCACGTCGACGGGATGAACTGCAGCGGACCCATCGCCCGGTCCCCCGTCGCCGACCCGTCGAGCGCGCCGCCGTCGCTGTCGGGGATGTGCGCGTAGGCCTTTCCGTCGAGGTCAGGGCCGTAGATCGCGGGGAGGGTGATCCCGTCTGCCCCAATGGCGGATCCGCCGTGCGTGCCATGCCCGGATTCGATGGCACCGAGCGCGGCGAGGGTGTTCCAGCCGAGATGGCAGGCGGGCTGCTCGGCCTGCAGGCGGAGGGCTGCACCGGCGTAAGCGACGAGCGCGCGCACCGGGGTGACCGTGCGGCTCGCCACCGTCGACGCCCAGGTCGCATCGACCAGGGCGGCATCGCCCGCGGTGGTCTGCGCGGAGCCCGCGACCTCCCCGACCCCTGCGGCTGGCTGAGCGGCCCCTGCTGCCGGCGCCGCCACAGGCCCCTCGGCGCCCGCGGCTGCCGCGGGCAGTGCCACGCTGTTCGCCGCGAAGCGGGCGGGTTGCCCGCGCGGCGGCTCCGCGATCGCCCCGACCACGAGACCGGCCGCAAGCACCAGGGTCGCGCCGCCGATCAGCGCCCTCATCAAGTTTTCGCCCCCACCCCGACACCGACCCCGGGGCCGCCTGCGGAAGCGCCCACCCCATCACGTGTGCGCACATGGGCGGCGGCGCGGGCGGTGAGCTTTCGGGCGGCGGACGGCGCGACATCCGAGGCCACCTGCGCGGTGCGCAGCGCCGTGACGCTGTAGCTGGCCGATTCGTGGCAGAGACCGGCCGCGGGGTACCAGCGTCCGCACGACATCACGGCGACGCTGTTGAGCGTCGCATACCAGCCGTGCTGCATCGAGACGGGCCCGCGGATGAGGTGCACCTCGAGGTCGGCTTCGCTCTGCTGGAGCTTCCGCACGTGCGCACTCGCCGCTCCGACCGATTCGTAGAGGAACAGGCTCCGGGCGATCTCGCGATTGTTGAGCGCGAGCAGACGCCAGATTCCGGCGGTGATCGGCCCTCCCGCGGCACCGCCCGACGCCGCACCTGCACCCGCGCCTGCCCCCGCACCCCCGCCAGTGTCGGCAGTCAGCGGCGCCAGCCGCGGATCCAGCGAGCGCGGCAACGGCTCGCCGGTGAGCTCGGCCATCGCCCGCGCCCCGCTCCGCACGTGCTCGCGAAAGCCCGACCAGCCGGTGAGGGCGCGGTCGGCGCGGGAGACGAACTCCGTGAACGCGATGTAGGGGGTCGATGCCACGGTTCCTCGATCGATGGGTCTGAGTACCCCGTGCGTCGTTGCCGCTGAGGTTCAGTCAGCACCCTGACGGTCGCACCTGAACGGGGACCGTACGAAGCATGAAGCACACGTGGACGGCACACAGAATCAGCACATCGTCAGGTTCCGGTCGCGGCAGGGCGTCCGGCACCGCGAGGGCCCCAGGCGTTCGCCCCACATTCACCTCTCTGCAACGCCACGGTCGCCTGGCGTGCCTAGCGTCACACCATGAATCCCGGGGGCACCGCATGATCGACCACGTCGATCCGTTCATCGGCACGGAGCCGACGGCGCTTCCGGCTCCGACCGGGCTGGCCGCGACCTGGTGGTGGCCGAAGCCGCAGATCGGCAACACGCACCCGGGGGCGACGCATCCGCTCGGCATGGTGTCGGCGTGCGCGTACTCGGGCGCCTACCCCACGGGCTACGGCCGCTACGACCTCTCCCTGGAGGGTGTGCCGTCGACCATCCACGACACGCAGCTCGCGTCGGGCTTCACGCACTTCCAGCAGTCGGGCACGGGCGCGATCCGCAAGTACTACAACTACTTCCGAGTGACGCCGATGGTGGAACCGCTGGATGTGCTCGGCCGCACCTGGCAACTGAGTGACGAGCAGGCCGAGCCGGGCTGGTACTCGGCGACGCTCGACTCCGGAGTCACTGCCGAGCTCACCGTGGGCCCGAAGAGCGCCGTGCACCGTTATACGTTCCCCCGCGACCGGAACGCCCGCGTCGTGATCGATTTCTCGCAGGGCGGCCTCGCCATCCCCTACGGGTCGACGCTGCCGCTTCGCGCGCACCTCGAGTCGGTCGGCATCGGCAGGGCGGCCGGCCAGATCGTCGTCGAAGGCGCCCCCCTGTCGGTGTACATCGAGTGCGACACCCCGCAGTGGCGGCAGATGCTCTGGTACGACCGGCGCCTCATGCCGGGCGGCACGCGTCTCGACTTCGACCACATCCGGCCCACCACACTCCGCCCGTTCGGGCTGATGTGGGCGGGGCCGAGCGAGCCGGGCGATGTCATCGAGCTGCGGATCGGGTTCTCGCTGCGAGGCGTCGAGCAGGCGAAGCAGAACCTCTTCGACGATGTCGGTGGCGGGAGCGGGAGCGGCAGCGGCGCGGGCACCTCCACCGCCCTGATCTCGCGCTTCGAATCGCGGCGCGAGCGCACCCGCAAGACCTGGCGGAAACACCTCAAGCTGATCACCGTCGAGACACCCTCGAAGAAGCGCCGGGCGGTCTTCGCGACAGCGCTCTACCACTCGCTGGTCAAACCGTGCCTGGCCCCGAACGAGAGCCCGTTCTGGCCGGCCGACGGCGCTTTCGCCTTCGACATCTCCACGATGTGGGACATCTACCGCACTCAGCTCCCCCTGCTCACGGCCCTGGTGCCCGAGCGGGCCGTCGAGCTCGCCAACGCCCTGCTCACGATCTGCGAGGAGGAGGGCAACTTTCCGATCGGCTACCGCATGGCCCGCGGCAGCGACCGGTTCTCGCGCCAGGCGAGCGCCCTCGCCCACACCTTCCTCGCCGACCTCTGCCAGCTGGGGCTGCCCGGCATCGACTGGAACGGCGCTCTGGTGCACATGTCGGATGACCTCCGGCGCACCTACGGCGAGGAGTTCCTGCAGCGGGGCGTCACCCACCCGATCACGCACACCCTCGACCTCGCGTTCGGCTACTGGTGCACGGCGCGAGTGGCGAAGCACGTGGGCGACACGGCGCTGGCGACCCAGTTCGCCGAGCTCGCGACCCGCTGGCGGAACGCCTTCGACGAGACATCCGGCCTTTTGAAGGAGAGCACCTACTACGAGGGCACGCTCTACAACTACTCGTTCCGGCTGCTGCACGACATGGCGTCGCGCATTCCGCTGAGCGGGGGCACGGAGGCGTTCGTACGGCAGCTCGACGAGTTCTTCGGGTTCGGGGCGGAGCCGGTCATCCAACCCGGGCTGCGGCCGCAGGCCGACGAGCTGCTCGCCGGCTACGCGCTGGGGCGGTTCGAGGGGCTGAACAACGAGCCGGACATGGATGCCCCGTGGGCATACCACTACGCCGGTCGGCCCGATCGCACGGCCGAGGTGGTGCACAACGTGATCCACCAGATGTTCGGGACCGGGCGGGGCGGGCTACCGGGCAACGACGACTCGGGGGGCCTCAGCTCCTGGTACGTGTGGGCCTCGCTCGGGCTGTTCCCGGTGGCCGGCCAGAACCTGTTCCTGGTGAACGCCCCCTCCTTCGAGGCGGCATCGATCCGGCTCGGGGCGAACACGTTCACCATCCGCACGGAAGGGTTCGTCGAACCGGCCTCTGCGTCTGATCAGGATGCCGCACCCGCCGCTGTTCAATACGTGCAGTCGGCCCGTTTCAACGACGAACCGCTCGCACGCTCCTGGATCCGCGCCACCGACCTGCACCGCGGTGGCGAACTGGTGATCGTGCTCGGACCAGAACCCAGCGACTGGGGCACCACCGAGCTGCCCCCTTCGGCCACGCTGCTCACCACCGCATCCGCCCCCTCCCCCGCCACCCGGCCCGTCAACCTCGCAACCCTCCAGGAGTGAACATGGTCACCACCGAAAACCGTCTCGTGATCGTCGTGCGCGCCGATCCTGTGATCTGCGGCCACTCGGTCGAGGCGCGGAACATCGCCGAGACCGCCCTCGAACGGGGTTTCGACGAGGTGCGCATCGTCACCTGGCCGGTCGAGACGCTCGAACGCGCCGGGCTTCCCCTCAAACCCCTCGACTCGGTGCTGCCCTACAGCCCGGGCATCTTCGTCGACCGTCCGGCTCCGGTCGGTGACTATAAGGTTCCGGATGGTCGGTTCCTGGCCGGCATCACCGGCCGGTTGATCGAACTCTTCACCGACGGCGTGCCGACCGTCTGCCTGTCGCTCTACCTCAGCCCGCACACCCTCGCGGTCTCCGACGCGATGCGCGCCGCGTGGAGCACCGGGCTCCCCGTCAACGTGACCACGATCGCCGAGGCCGTGGGATCCGACGTCACGAACGTCGTGCGCACCGCCGTCGAGGAGGGCCGGCTCGGGGCCGCTGCGCACATCCTCTCGAGCTACCTCAGCCAGGACCACTGCGTCGCCGTCTCCGACTACACCCGCGAACTCATCGTCACCGAGGCCGAACGCGTCGACGCGCAGTACGGAACCCGCTTCGGTGAACAGTGCCGCCGACGCATCACCGTCTCCTACCCGGCGATCGACGCCGATCGGTACTCGAACCTCGACGACCGCGTGATCGAAGACGTGCTCGCCGCCCGCGGGCTCGAACGCGACAACTACGTCCTGTTCCTCTCCCGTCTCACCGAGGCCAAAGGCGTCGAAGACCTCATTGCCGGCTTCGAACAGAGCAGTGCGCACGAGGGCCGGATGCTCGTGATCGCCGGCCGCGGACCGCAGGCCCCCGCGCTGATGACCCTCGCCGCGCAGTCGCCCCTGGCCGACAGCATCGTCTTCCTCGACGATGTGGGCGACGCCGAGAAGCCCTACCTGATGGCGGGATGCGCCGCCTTCGTGCTGCCGTCGAAGCCCCGGCCGGAGTTCGTCGAGACCTTCGGCATCGCGCTGGCCGAGAAGATGCTCGCAGGCGGCGGGCCCGTGATCACCACGATGACGGGCGGCATCGGCGAGGCGATCGGCGACCATGCGCTCATCGTGCCAGTTGAGGATCCCCGTGCGATCGCGCGGGCGCTCGACCACGCGATCCTCGAGACGACGCCCGCCGAGCGCTCGGAGTGGGCCGGCCGGGCCCGCGAGTACGCGCTGCAGTTCGACCGCCGCGTGGTGTTCGACCGCCTCTTCCAGGCGTTGCCCGCGCGCGTGCCCGCGTCGGAGCGCGCGCCGCGCTGACCCGACCCCTCCGCACCCGCACCCGCTCGCTCCCGCACCCGCGCTCCCGCACCCGCTCGCTCCCGCACCCGCGCGCTCCCGCACCCGCGCACCCGCGCTCCCGCGCTCCCGAAGGGACCCATATCGCTCCCAGGCAGCAGATTTGGTGCGATGTGGGACCCTTCGTCGCGGGCGGGGCGGGCGGCGCGGGCGGTGCGAGGTCAGGCGGCGGCGAGGCGCATCGTCGCGCCGGCGCGGGCGGCGAACGCGGTGGCCGTGGCGGCGATGGTGCGCTGCATGACCGCGACCGCGGCGGTGGGCGTGACATCCGCGGGGCGCGCGAGGCTGATCGTGCGGCTGAGCGAGGGCGCGGCCAGCCGCACCGAGCGGAGGCCGGGGCGGTCGATCAGCACCATCGCGGGCACGATCGCGACGCCGAGCCCGCGTTCGACGAACCTCAGCACGGCATCCATCTCCGCTCCCTCCAGCACCACCTCGGGAGTGAGCCCGGCCGCAGCGAACGCGCCGTCGGTCGTGGCCCGGAGGTCGTACGACGAACTGAAGACGATCTGCGGGAGGGCCGCGACATCCGACAGCCGGATGCTACCGCGACTCGTCACCGGCGGTGAGGCCGCGGAGGACACCACCACGAGTTCTTCGGAGAGCAGCGGGCTCACCGTGAACCGGTCTGCGGATGCCGCGTCGGAGGTCGTGATCAGCGCGAGGTCGAGCTCACCCGCCGCGAGCTCGTCGAGGAGGCGCCGGGAGCCGTGCTCCGACAGGTGCAATTCGATGGCCCGGTGCGCTGCATGGAAGGCGCTGAGCACCTCGGCGACGAGGCTGATGCAGAGGGTCGGTGTGGCACCGAGACGCACCCGCCCGCGCTCGAGGCCGGCGAGTTCGGCGAGTTCGCGGCGCACCGAATCGGCATCCGCGAGCATCCGTCTCGCCAGCGGCAGCAAGGACTCGCCGGCGACGGTGAGGGTGCTGCCGCCGCGGGCGCGGGCGAAGAGTTCTGCGCCGAGATCCTGCTCGAGCGTGGCGATCTGGCGACTCAGGGAGGGCTGCGCGAGGTGCAGGTGTTCGGCCGCGCGGGTGAAGTTTCCACGCTGGGCGACTTCGACGAAGCTGCGGAGCTGTTCGAGGTTCACACCCATAGTCTAACCGCATGAATTCAACCGGATATATGCATTGGAGTAATCGACAGAGCGTGCCTACATTGGAGGCATGAGTACCACAGAACGACAGATCTCCACCACCGTCCTCGTCATCGGAACCGGCGGCTCCGGGCTCCGCGCCGCCATCGAACTCGCCGAAGCGGGCGTCGACGTGCTCGCCCTCGGCAAGCGCTCCAAGTCGGATGCCCACACCTCCCTCGCGGCCGGCGGCATCAACGCCGCCCTCTCCACCATGGACCCCGAGGACAGCTGGCAGCAGCACGCCGCCGACACACTCAAGGAGTCGTACCTCCTCGCGAACCCGCACACCGTCGAGATCGTCACCTCGGGTGCGGCCCGCGGCATCGAAGACCTCGAGCGCTACGGAATGCCATTCGCCCGGGAGGACGACGGGCGCATCTCGCAGCGCTTCTTCGGCGCGCACACCTACCGGCGCACCGCATTCGCGGGCGACTACACCGGGCTTGAGATCCAGCGCACCCTGGTCAACCGGGCGGCCCAGCTGAACGTACCCATTCTCGACACGGTGTATGTCACGCGCATCCTCGTCAACGACGACGGCGCAGTCTTCGGCGCCTACGGCTTTGACCTCGAGGATGGCACGCGGTACCTCATCCACGCCGACGCGGTCATCCTCGCCGCCGGCGGGCACAACCGCATCTGGCGGCGCACCTCCTCACGGCGCGACGAGAACACGGGCGACTCGTTCCGCCTGGCCGTCGAGGCGGGCGGGCGCTTGCGCGATCCGGAGCTGGTGCAGTTCCACCCGTCGGGCATCATCGAGCCCGAGAATGCGGCCGGCACGCTCATCTCCGAGGCGGCCCGCGGCGAGGGCGGGATCCTCCGCAACGGCCTCGGCGAGCGCTTCATGGGCCGCTACGACCCCGAGCGCATGGAGCTGTCGACCCGCGACCGCGTCGCACTGGCCTGCTACACCGAGATCAAGGAGGGTCGCGGCACGCCGAACGGCGGTGTGTGGCTGGATGTCTCGCACCTCCCCCGCGAGACGATCATGACCCGGCTGCCCCGCGTGTACCAGACCATGCTCGAGCTGCAGATGCTCGACATCACGAAGGATCCGATCGAGATCGCGCCCACCGCGCACTACTCGATGGGCGGCGTCTGGGTGCGGCCCGAGGACCATTCAACCGACGTTCCCGGCCTCTACGCGATCGGTGAGGCGTCGTCGGGGCTGCACGGAGCGAACCGTCTCGGCGGCAACTCCCTGATCGAGCTGCTCGTGTTCGGGCGCATCGTCGGGCAGGCCGCGGCGTCGTACTCGGCGGCTCTGGATGCTCAGACCCGCTCTTCCGCGGCGGTCACCGTAGCCCGGGGTGAGATCGACGCGTTGCTCGCGGGCGACGGCCCCGAGAACGTGCGCGCGCTGCAGCGCGCCATCCGGAACACGATGACCGAGCACGCGGGCGTCGTGCGCTCGGAAGAAGGGCTGCTCGCCGGACTCGCCGAACTCGATGCGATCGAGGCACGGATGGCCGACATTGGTGTGCACCCCGACATCGCCGGCTACCAGGACCTGGCACATGCGTTCGACCTGAAGTCGGCCGCGCTGGCGGCGCGCGCCACCCTCGAGGCGGCGCTCGAGCGTCGCGAGACGCGGGGCTGTCACAACCGGAGCGACTACCCCGAGCTCGACGAGGCGTTGCAGGTCAACCTCGTCTGGTCGCCGGCCGGCGTCACGCGAGAACCGATCCCGGCCATCCCCGAGGAGATCGCGGCGCTGATGCGCGAGGACGTCACCGTGGGCGGCAAGCTCCTCGAGTAGCTCTCCCACGGCCTCGCGGCCTCGCGGGCTCGGGCTCGGGGCCTCGGGCTCGGGGCCTCGGGCTCGGGGCCTCGGGCTAGCGAAGGGACTCATATCGCGCCAACCATTTAGGGGTGGCGCGATATGAGTCCCTTTGCTGGGTGAGGAGGGCGCGGGGCGTGGCGGCCAGGGCTGGGGGCGGCTCGGGCTACCAGCGGCCCCAGCCGCGGCCGAACATGCCGCCGAAGTCGCCGGGCGATGCGCCGCCGCCCGCGCCGCCGGACCCGGGACCGCCGCCGCCTGCCGGCCCGCCACGCGATCCGAGGTACGACGACACCACGGCTGCGCCGAGGTCGTCGGCCTCCGGGGCCACCACCGAGCCGCCGACGCGCCGGGCCATCGAGTCGATGAAGCGTGCGAGCCCCGGGTCGTCCCCCAACCGGAAGAACGAGGTCTGCGCGCCGAGCCGGAGGGAGGCATCCAGTTCCCGGACCGCGTACGCGATCGTCAGAGGGTCGGGCGGATAGCTGAAGTAGATCTCGCCGCCGGGCTCGAGGTGGGAGGTGGGTTCGCCGTCGGTCACGATCAGCAGCACGGGCTGGGCGTTCGGGTGCTTCCGGAAGTGCCGGTTCGCGAGCATCAGCGCGTGGTGCAGGTTGGTGCCCTTGTCCCATTTAGCGTCGAGGCCGATGAGCTGCTCGATGTCCATCACCTCTGCGTGCCGGCCGAAGCCGATGAGCTGCAGGTCGTCGCCGCGAAAACGGCTCGTGATCAGGGTGTGCAGGGCGAGGGCGGTGCGCTTCATGGGCACCCAGCGATCATCCATCGCCATCGAGAACGACGTGTCGACGAGCAGGGCGACGCAGGCCTGACTGCGCGCCTCGGTCTCCTGCACCTCGACGTCGCCGATCTCGATGCGCACGCCGGAGCCGAGCGACAGGCCCTCGCCGGCCGAGCGGGTTATCGCGTTCGTGATGGTGCGGGTGACGTCCCACGGCTCGGTGTCGCCGAAGGCCCATTCGCGGGTGGCGCCCGAGCGCTCCCCCGCAGCTCCCGCCTGGCGTACGTCACGGTTACCACCCCGGCCCGAGAGTTTCTCGGCGACATCCCGCAGCAGCGCCTTGCCGAGCTGGCGCATCGCCCTCGGCGTGAGCTTGAGGGTGCCGTCGGTACCGCGCTTCAGGGCACCACTGCCCTGGAGGGCCTTCTCGAGCTGCTGGATGGTGCGGGCATCCACCACCGCGGAGTCGCCGAGCTGGCGAGCCAGGGCGTCGAGGTCGAGGTCGTCGAGCTGGGAGTTGTTCTGCGACGGGGAGAGCTGTTCGGCCAGGCCGTCGAGGTCGGCGATGTCCTGGAAGACACCGGTGCCGTCACCGAGGCCGAGGCCCTCCTGGCCCTCCATACCCTCGGAACCGCCCCAGTCCTCACCGGGTCGGAGATCGCGGAGCTGGCCGTCGAGCTGCGACAGTGCGTCCATCAGGTCGGGCGACCCGAACGCCTCTGCAGCGAGCGCGTCGAGTTCGTCGCGCTGCTCCTGGGTCATCGAGTTGCGCATCCGCTGAGCCGCTGCGGCGCGGGCCGCGAGTGCGTCGAGCAGCTCGTCGATGTTCGCCGGCTGCTCGGGGAAGTACTGTCCGTGCTTTTCCATGAACGACTCGAACTGCTCGGGGGTGTCCTCGCCGCGCTTGTGCGCGTCGAGCAGCTGGTTCAGGTCGCCGAGCATCTCGGTAATGGCGGCGCGATCCTCGTCGGTCGCGTTCTCGAGGGCGTTCTTCATGCCGGCAAAACGCTGGTCGAGCATCTCCCGCCCGAGCAGGTCCTTGATCTTCTCGTAGTCGGCGCGCGCCTCGGAGCTCTGCCAGCGGTAGTCGCTCAGCTCGCTGACCGCCGCCGAAGGGGACGCCGGCAGGCTGTCGAGTTGGATCTCCGCAAGGGCCCTGTCGCCCTCATCCATCAGCGCATCGCGGGCGAGCTGCTTGCGTTCCTCCAGCACGGCGCGATCGAGCAGCTCCTTGATCTCCTGCAGTGTGCCGTCGAGGTTGTGTTTCTGCGTGAGTTCGCGGCGGCGCTCGGCCACGCGACGGGCGAGGTCGTCGAGCCCGGCCTGGTCGCGACCGCCTCGCCGGAGGAACTCGCGCATCGCATTCTCGGGCGAGTACCCGGCCATCACGTCCTTGCCGATGGCGTCGAGCGCCTCGGTCACGTCGACGGGTGGGGCGAGCGGATCCGGCCCGCCGTCGTACTTCGAGTACCGGGACCCGCGCGACAGGCGCCGGTTCGCTCTAGCCATAGATCGCCTCGCCGCCGCCCGACTCCTTGCTCACCTTGCGGGCGAGGTAGAGGCCTTCGAGAGCCAGCTCGATGGCGCCGGCACGCTGGCCGTCGTTCGTGGCACCGAGGCGGTTGCAGATCTCGTCGTAGAGCTCGCTCTCGCCGAGCGACGGGAGCCCGGCGAGAAAGTCGCGCGCGGCGACCTGTTCGCCCGTCGTGACCATGATGCCGCTCTCGAGCGCGTCCACGAGAACGCCGAAGTCGATGCCGCGGAAGTGCGCCCGCACGGTCTCGGCCGTCGCCGTGCGCAGGAGGTGCTCGAGGATCTCGTCCTCCCGACCCTCCTCGCCCGACTCAAACTCGATCTTGCCGCCGAGCACGTCGACCGCCGTCTCGAGGTCGATGGGCCGGGCGACGGCCTCGGTCTCACCCTGCCGCGCCTGGCGGTGGATGGCCGCAGCCGCGATCGTCTCGGCTCCCGCAATGGCGAACCGGGCGCTGACGCCGCTGCGCTGGTCGACGGCGCTCGAGCCGCGGAGTGCCCGCGTGAACCGGGCGAGGATCTCGACGAGGTAGTCGGGCACCTCGGCGGCAAGCTCGGCCTCCTGCCGGATGACCGCCACCTCATCGTCGAGCTCGGTCGGGTAGTGCGTGCGGATCTCGGCCCCGAATCGGTCTTTCAGCGGCGTGATGATGCGCCCACGGTTGGTGTAGTCCTCGGGGTTCGCGCTGGCCATGACGAGCACGTCGAGCGGCAGCCGCAGCACGTATCCGCGGATCTGGATGTCGCGCTCCTCCATCACGTTCAGCATCGCGACCTGGATCCGCTCGGCCAGATCGGGCAGCTCGTTGATCGCGACGATGCCGCGGTGACTCCTCGGGATCAGCCCGAAATGGATCGTCTCGGGGTCGCCGAGGCTGCGGCCTTCGGCCACCTTCATCGGGTCGACGTCGCCGATCAGGTCGGCGACGCTCGTGTCGGGGGTGGCCAACTTCTCGAAGTAGCGGTCGCTGCGGTGACGCCACGCGATGGGCAGGTCGTCGCCCTCGTCGGCGGCCCGGCGCCTGCTCGCGGCGGTGATCGGTTCGAACGGGTGCTCGCCGAGCTCGGAGCCCTCGATGACCGGCGACCACTCGTCGAGCAGCCCCGACATGGTGCGGAGCAGCCGCGTCTTGCCCTGGCCGCGCTCGCCGAGCAGCACGATGTCGTGGCCGGCGATAAGCGCCCGTTCGACCTGCGGGATGACGGTGGTCTCGAAACCGTGAAGGCCGGGCCACGGATCCCTGCCCTCGCGAAGGGCGTCGAGCAGATTGTCACGGATTTCGGCTCGCAGCGATTTCAGCGCATGCCCGGATGCCCGGAGCTCGCCGACCGTTGCCACTGTAGGACGGTTCATCCATCAAGCGTACGTCCGACTTCTGGGCGCCTCCCCTTCCCGCCCCACATTCGCGCCCACCACCCGCTGCACAGATCGACTCTCCGAAAACTGTCGCTCAGAGCTCCGAATACCGACAGTTTTCGGGAAATCGATTGCGCAGGGCCCTCGCCGACCCCGCGATAATCAGAGGATGACCGCCGACCCTGCCCGCGAGGGCGCCAAGCCGCGCGCCGCCAGCGTGTTCGACGTCGCGAAGGCCGCCGGTGTCTCCCACCAGACCGTGTCGCGGGTTCTGAACGATCATCCGAGCCTCCGCGCCCAGACCCGCCAGCGGGTTCTCGACGCCATGCGCGAACTCGACTACCGGCCGAATGCCGCCGCCCGGGCGCTGTCGTCGAGCAGGTCCCGGATGATCGGGGTGCTGTCCACGTCGAGCGGGGAGTACGGGCCGGCCTCCATCGTCGCGGCTGTCGAGGCCGCCGCGCGGAGCCGCGGCTACAGCGTGAGCATCGCGAACGCCGACGGGCTCGATCCGCTCTCGGTCGACGAGGCCGTGCGGCACCTCGCGGACCTCTCCGCCGAGGGGCTCGTGGTGGTCGCCCCGCAGACGCAGGTCCTCGAGGTGCTGGAGGGGCTGGCGATCACGCTGCCGTACGTCACGCTGCAGTCGCTGGGCGCGGTGCCGGCGGGCGGCACTGGGCACGGCGGCGCGGCGGGTGATGGCGGCGCGCCGAGAGGCGGCAGCGCGCCGGGAGCGGCCAGCCCAGCGGCCAGCAGACTCGGCGCGAGCGGCCCGGCGAGCGCAGGTGGGAGTGCCGCCGCGGCAAGCAGCGCCGCCACCGCAAGCGCACCGGCAAGCGGCTCGCTCGACCAGGTCGTGGGCGCTCGCCTGGCAACGGCACACCTGGCAGCGCTCGGCCACCAGCGGATCGGCCATATCGCAGGCCCGCCCGACTGGATCGACGCCGCACAGCGCCTGTCCGGGTTCCGAGAGGAGATGGCTCTGCGAGGGCTCGATCCGCAGCTCGTCGCAGCCGGCGACTGGAGCGCCGCCTCTGGCCACCGGGCTGCGCAGGAGCTCCTTGGGCGCGGCGTCAGCGCGATCTTCGCGGGCAACGATCAAATGGCGCTCGGCGCACTGAGCGCCGCGGCTGCCGCCGGCGTCACGGTTCCCGGGCAGCTGAGCATCGTGGGATTCGACGACGTTCCGGAGGCCGCCTACTACCAGCCCTCGCTGACTACCGTGCGCCAGGACCTCGCCGGGGCCGGTCGCCGGGCGGTCGCGCTGCTGCTCGGCGAGAGCGGGATCCGGCCCTCTGTTCAGCCGGAACTGATTGTGCGGGCATCCACAGCCCCGATGACGTACACTCTCATGTGATCGATCACATCGGAGCCGAAGGAGTCTTTGCGACATGACCGAGCCCAGCCCAGCCCCCACGCCGGGCACCCCAACTGCTGCCGCACCCGGCACTGGCCCCGTCACAGCCGGAGCAACCGGCACCACCGGCGCAGTCGCGATCCGGAGCGGCCGCGCCTCCCTCGGCATCGAGCTCGGCTCCACCCGCATCAAGGCCTGCCTCATCGGCGACAACCCCTCGGATGTGCTCGCGGTGGGCAGCTACGAATGGGACAACGAGTTCGAAGACCGTCGCTGGACGTACTCGCTCGAGAACGTCTGGGCGGGCATCCAGTCGGCGTACGCCGGTCTCGTCGAAGACATCGAGGCGCGCCACGGCGTACTGCCGACCAGCTTCGGCGCCATCGGAATCTCGGCCATGATGCACGGTTACCTCGCATTCGACAGCGCGGGTGAACTGCTGGTGCCGTTCCGCACGTGGCGCAACACCTCCACCGGCCCCGCGGCCGCCGAACTCACCGAGGCGTTCGGGGTGAACATCCCGCTCCGCTGGTCGATCGCCCACCTGCACCAGGCGGTTCTGGATGCCGAACCCCACGTGCCCGGAATCGATCACATCACCACCCTCGCCGGCTACGTGCACTGGTGCCTGACCGGGCGGAAGGTGCTCGGCGTGGGCGACGCGTCGGGCATGTTCCCGATCGACTCGGCGACGAACGACTACGACGCCGCACTCATCACGCGATACGACGAGGTGGCCGGCGGCCGGGTGCCCGGTGCGTCCGTCGCCGACCTGCTGCCCGAGGTGCTCGTGGCGGGAGAGAACGCCGGGGTCCTGACTGCCGAGGGCGCACTGCTGCTCGACCCGACAGGCGCACTCCTGCCCGGCACCGTGCTCTGCCCGCCCGAGGGCGACGCCGGCACCGGCATGGTCGCGACGCGCTCGGTCGCCCCGCGAACCGGCAACGTGAGTGCCGGCACATCGATCTTCGCGATGGTCGTTCTCGAGCATCCGCTCAGCGAGGTGCACCACGAACTCGACCTCGTGACCACCCCCGCCGGCGACCCGGTCGCGATGGTTCACTGCAACAACGGCGCCAGCGAGCTCGCCGCCTGGGTGGGCCTGTTCGGCCGCTTCGCCGCAGCCGCGGGTGCTCCGCTCGACGCAGACACCGTCTTCGACACCCTGTTCCGCGAGGCGCTCGAGGGCGAGCCGGACGCGGGCGGGTTGCTCGCCTACAACCATCTCGCCGGCGAACCGATCGCGGGGCTCGACGAGGGGCGTCCGCTGATCGTGCGCACCCCCGACAGCCGCCTGACGCTCGCCAACTTCATCCGCGCGGAGCTCTACGGCGTCTTCGGCACGCTCAGCCTCGGCATGCGGGTGCTCGCCGCAGAGGGTGTCGCCATCGATGAACTGTTCTCCCACGGCGGGATGTTCCGAACGGCAGGGGTCGCGCAGCGGTTCCTGGCAGGTGCTCTGGATGCTCCGGTCACCGTCACCGAGACCGCTTCCGAGGGCGGGGCGTGGGGGATCGCGGTTCTGGCGGCCTACACGTCGGCGCGGGCATCCGGTGCCGCCGTGGGCGCCGCGACCGCCGCAGAGGAAGACAATGACGGACCGGATGATGCCGCCCTCAGCCCCTCTCGCGGAACGGGCCTCGACCTCGACGCGTACCTCCGCAACCACGTGTTCGCCGGTACCGACTTCACGACGGTCGAACCCGATCCGATCGACGTCGCCGGCTACGCCACCTACCTCGAGCGCTACCGCGCCGGTGTGGCTGTGGAACAGACCGCCGTCGAGCGCCTCCGCTGACCGCACCACCCGGCATGGCACCGCACCGCATGCCCACCGCCACCACCCCGAGCATCCACCCCCCTCCACCACCTCCGAAGGAAGCCAATGACAGACAGCGCCACCCCCGACGCCTTCGATGCGCACGCCGCCGAGATCACCCGCGTTCGCGAGCACGTCTCTGCCCTGCATTCGCAGCTCACCCGCTGGGGTCTCGTGATGTGGACGGGTGGCAATGTCTCCGGCCGGGTGCCCGGTGCCGACCTCTTCGTGATCAAGCCTTCGGGCGTGGACTACGACGAGCTCGCGCCCGACAACATGATCCTCTGCACCCTCGACGGTGAGGTCGTTCCCGGTACTCCCGGCTCCGAGCGTTCGCCCTCGAGCGACACCGCCGCACATGCATACGTCTATCGGCATATGCCCGAGGTCGGCGGAGTCGTGCACACCCACTCCCCCTATGCCGTCGCCTGGGCCGCCCGCGGCGAGTCGATCCCCTGCGTCACGACGGCGATGGCCGACGAGTTCGGTGGCGAGGTGCCGATCGGCCCGTTCGCCATCATCGGTGACGACTCCATCGGTCGCGGCATCGTCGAGACGCTCTCCGGTCATCGCTCTCGCGCCGTGCTGATGAAGAACCACGGCCCGTTCACGATCGGCAAGGATGCCCGCGACGCCGTCAAGGCCGCCGTCATGGTCGAAGACGTGGCACGCACCGTGCTCTTCACCCGTCTGCTCGGCGAACCGCAGCCGATCGATCCGGCATCCATCGACTCCCTCTTCAACCGCTACCAGAACGTCTACGGACAAGAACCGACAGGATCCCTGAATTGAGCACTCTCGAAACCTCCCTCGACCCGTACGAGATCTGGTTCTTCACCGGCAGCCAGAACCTCTACGGCGAGGAGACCCTCCGCCAGGTCGCCGAGCAGTCACGGACCATCGCCGAGACGCTTCATGCCTCTGCAGGCATACCCGTCAGGATCGTCTGGAAGCCGGTGCTGAAGGACAGCGACTCGATCCGTCGCGCGGCCCTCGACGTGAACGCAGACGACCGGGTGATCGGCGTCATCGCCTGGATGCACACCTTCAGCCCCGCCAAAATGTGGATCGCCGGTCTCGAGGCGCTCCAGAAGCCGCTGCTGCACTTCCACACGCAGGCGAACGTCGAGCTGCCCTACGCCGACATCGACTTCGACTTCATGAACCTGAACCAGGCCGCGCACGGCGACCGCGAGTTCGGCTACATCCAGACCCGTCTCGGCGTCGCCCGCAAGACCGTCGTCGGCCACGCGTCCAGCACTCTCGTACAGTCGCAGATCGCCGACTGGTCGCGCGCTGCCGCCGGCTGGCAGGCCGTCAAGACGCTGAAGCTCGCGCGGTTCGGCGACAACATGCGCTACGTCGCCGTCACCGAGGGCGACAAGACCGAGGCCGAGATCCGCTTCGGCGTGCAGGTCAACACCTGGGGCGTGAACGATCTGGCCGACGCTGTCGCCAGGGTTCCGGACGACCGGATCGACGCCCTCGTCGCCGAATACGAAGAGCTCTACGATGTCGCACCCGAGCTGCGTGCCGGGGCTGCCCGTCACCAGTCGCTCCGGGACGGCGCGGCCATCGAACTCGGGCTGCGTTCTTTTCTCGAGGAGGGCGGCTTCGGCGCCTTCACCACCAGCTTCGAAGACCTCGGTGCACTCAAGCAACTGCCCGGCCTCGCCGTGCAGCGGCTGATGGCCGACGGCTACGGATTCGGCGCCGAGGGCGACTGGAAGACGGCCATCCTCGTACGCGCGGCGAACGTCATGGGCGCGGGCCTTCCCGGTGGCGCCTCACTGATGGAGGACTACACCTACGACCTCGTCGAAGGGCAGGAGACCATCCTCGGTGCGCACATGCTCGAGGTCAGCCCCTCGCTCACCAGCGCGAAGCCGACGCTCGAGATCCACCCGCTCGGCATCGGCGGCAAGGACGACCCCGTGCGCCTGGTCTTCACGGCCGACCCCGGCCCTGCCGTCGTGGTGGCGATGAGCGACATGCGCGACCGCTTCCGCCTTGTGGCGAACGTGGTCGAGGTAGTCGAGCCGCGCGCCCCTCTGCCGAACCTGCCCGTCGGCCGCGCCGTCTGGCGGCCCGAGCCCTCGTTCGCGGTCTCGGCGGCCGCGTGGCTGACCGCCGGCGCTGCCCACCACACCGTCATGTCGACCGCTGTGGGCATCGAGGTGTTCGAGGACTTCGCGGCGATCGCCAAGACCGAGCTTTTGACGATCGACTCCGCGACCACCCTCAAGGGTTTTGCGAACGAGGTTCGCTGGAACCAGGCCTACTACCGCCTGGCGCAGGGCCTCTAGCCCGCCGCCCGCCCGCCGCCCGCCCGCCCGCCGCCCGCCGCCACCCCGCCACGCTCCCCAAGCCACCTCCGCGCACATTTGTCGCTTCCGCGGTGCGCGCGCACGCGCCGAAGCGACAAAGTGCAGCGCATCCAAGGCGGGACGGGACGGGTCAGGCGAACGGGCCGCCGGGGGCGAAGGCGTACGCGGCGAAACGGTCGCCGATCAGGCGGTGCGCTTCGGGGCCCGGGTGCAGCGCGTCGTCGAGCGGGAGCCGCTCGGCGTCGGCCTCCCCGTAGAGTTCCATGCCGTCGAGGTAGTGCAGGTTGGAGTCCGCGCTCCGCCGGTCGGCCAACGATCGCAGTTCCCGACGGATGACCGCAAGCGTGAGACGCCCCTCAGCCTCGTCACCCGGCACACCCTTGGCCAGAAACCTGACCCCGCCGGATCCGAGGCTCGCTGGATCGATCGCCCCCGGGCCCGCCGTGTGCTCATGGATGCCGCAGAAGATCGGCGACACCAACACGATCGGCGTGGCCGGGTGCCCGTCGCGGATGGAGTCGAGGAACCCGTGCACAGCCGGCACGAAGGCGCGCACGCGCATCGCGTCGAAGTTGACCACGTTGATCCCGAGCTTCACGCTGATGACGTCGGCCGGGGTGTCCCGCATGACCCTCGCCATGAACGGATCGACGAGGGCGCTGCCGCCGAAACCGAAGTTCAGCAGGTCGACCCCGCCCCGACGTGCGGCAACGGCTGGCCAGATCTCGCTCGGGGCCGTCGCGTTCGAGCCGTGGCTGATCGAGCTGCCGTGGTGCATCCAGAGCGGTGGATGATCGGGGCTCGGCACGAGCGCTTCATCGGAGTCGAGCGCGACGAGCTCGAGCGACTCGTTGTGGGGCAGCCACAGCTCGATGAGCTTGTCGCGCGCAGGCAGGCCGCCGACCACCGTCGTGTGCTCGGGGCCGGTGAGCTGCGTGGTGGTGCCAGCGAGCAGGTCGACCTCGGTGGCATCTCCGCCCTGCAGCTCGTCGCGCGACCAGAACGATCCGTCGACGAAGACGTCGATCGAGCCCCGGGGGCGGTCTGCCCCGGCGAAGGCGACCCGCGCGGAGTGGGTGCGGAGCTCGATGCGGGTCGCGCGCGTACGCACCACGATCCGCACGCCCGAGGGTTGGATCTCGCGGGAGAGCAGCTGCGGGTCGGGGAACTGCTGCCGAACCCACGAGGGCAGGCGATGCGGTCGGATGCCGCGGGCGGTGGACTCGAGTTCGAGCGCGCCGCGCACGATGGCCGGGGTGAAGGGGGTGGCGATCATCCGTGGTGCTCCTCTGACGGGATGGGAAGGGTGGATGGGGGTGTGGTGGCGGCATGCGCGCTAGCGGGCGGGGTGGTGGCGCGCGCACCAGCGGGCGCGGGCGGCACGTCAGGCGCGGTGGGCGAACCCGGCCACGATGCGAGAGCGCCGTCGAGCACGTCGATCGCGCGCGACCAGGAGGCCTCCGTGTCGGGGGCGCGGTGGTCGAAGGAGCCGGCCCGCTCGAGCGCCAGGAAGCCGTTGATGGTCGCGCCGACCAGACGGGTGGCGTGCACGAGTTCGGCGTCGGGCAGCGCGTAGCCCCGCAGCACCGCCCAGGTGAGGGTCACCAGGCGGGCGGCCTCTGCCGATCGCACGGTTTCGGCCTGGGCGGGGCGCTGCAGGGCATCCCACCGCCCCGGCCGCTCGCGGGCGAATCCGCGGTAGGCGCCGACCATGCCCTCGAGGGCGTCGCGGCGGGACCGGCCGGCGATCTCCGTGGCGATCCGGTCGGCGAGCTCGCCGAGGGCGAGCGTGTGCACGCCCTCGAGCACGGCAGCCCGGTCGCGCACGTGCGAATAGAGGCTCGCGGGCTGCACGCCGAGCGTTCGGGCCAGCAGCGAGACCGAGATCGCATCGAAGCCGTCGCGGTCGGCAAGGTGCGCCGCGGCTTCGAGCACGGCGGAGCGGGTGAGGTTCTGGCGAGGCACGTCACAAGACTACACGTAGTAGGCCTAAACCTATGACACGTAGGTTCAGGTTCGCAGAACCAGAGCGTAGCGTGGATCCCTACAGAAGGAGCGGGGCAGATGAAGAAACCGGGCCGGGCCGTGGGCGCGATCCTCGGCGTCGCGGCGCTCGGGATACTCTTGGTAGCGCTGCCCGCCGCGACACATGTCTCCGTAGCCGACCACAACGCCGGGGACCTCGCGGGCGGCCTCGCACAGGTGATGTCAGCGGCTCCGTCCGCCGCCGACCAGTCATCGACTCTGGCCCAGGGGCCGACATCGGGTTCTCCGGCGCTGACTCAAGCTCCGACCTCGACCTCGACCTCGGCACCGACCCCAGCTCCGGCACCGAACCCAGCTGCAGCCCCGATTCCGGCAGACGCTCGCGTGGCGATCGCCCCGACGATGACAGCCGCTGCACCCGCAGCACCCCCTGCCACGGAGAGTGGAGACACGACCCAGCTGCGGGGTGCCGCCGCAACCGCCCCCGTCGTCGTGGCGATCGGCGACTCGATCATGTCGGGCCACGGGCTCGACGACCCGGCCCAGTCGTGGCCGCAACTCCTGGCCGCCCGTAACGGATGGCAGCTCACCAACCTCGCCGACGACGGCACCGGGTTCGTCCAGCCGGGCGACAACGAAGACACCTTCCAGGACCAGGCGGCCATCGCCGTGCAACTCGATCCCTCGATCGTCATCATCGCGGCCAGCAACAACGACCTGGGGGTCGACAGCTCCGAACTCGCCGATCAGACGAACTCGACGCTCCGGTCGCTGCGCGCCGCGCTGCCCGAGGCGCAGATCATCGCGCTGAGCGCCTTCTGGGGCGACGAGACCCCGCCCGATGAATTGCAGGAGGCGACGGATGACATCCACGCCGCCGCAGACACGGTGGGGGCGACGTTCGTCGACATCGGCCAACCCCTGGCGGGCCAGCCCGACCTGATGCAGGACGACGACGTGCATCCGACGGCCGACGGCCAGGAGCTGCTCGCCACCGTGATCGACTCGGACATCTCCGGGGCACTCGCCGGGGGTTGACGGCCCAACGGCCCCACGGAGGCCCGGCGACGCGCCTGGCAACCGGCGGTCCGAGAGGCCAGAGATCCAGACGGTCAGTCCGCCAGAATGAGGTAGAGCGCCCGGCGAGCCTCGTCGAGCTTCTCCGACGCAGCCTGGCGCTGCGCCTCGGTGGCACCGTGCCGGAACTGCTGCATGACGCCGACGAGTTTCGCGACGCTCTCGTGGAAGGCGGTGTCGGCCGCTGAACGGCCGGGAGTCGCCTCCCATGCTTTATTCAGCTCGTCCGCGTGCTCCTCGAGATAGGCGCGCCCCGTCTCGGTGAGTTCGAACTCGGTGCGACGACCGTCGCCCTTCGAGGCGATGAGCTCCTCGTCGACGAGCTGCTGCAGGGTGGGGTAGACCGAGCCGGGGCTCGGGCGCCAGGTGCCGCCGGTTCGCTCGGCGATGGCCTTGATCAGGCCGTAGCCATTGGAGGGGCCGTCTCCGAGCAGCGACAGGATGACCGAGCGAACGTCGCCCTTGCCGGCGCGACGTGGCCCGCGGGGGCCGAAACCGGGGCCGAAGCCGCCGAAGCCCGCTCCCGGGCCGAAGCCCGCGCCGGGGCCGAAGCCGTCGCCCCTGCCGAATCCGCGCCCGCCGAACGGCTGGCCGCGGAATTCGCTGTTGTCGGATGGATGATCGTGGTGATGTTGGTTGTGGGTACGCATGGGTACGTCCACCTTTCTGATTCGAGCGAGTGTCGCCGTTATTCGGCGATGTGTCAAAGATATATCGCCGAATAACGTTCGTCAAGAGGCATTCACCTCACTCTCAGGAAGCTCCTCCTCACCGCTCTCCCGCCGGGCGGAGCCACGACACCAGGGTGCTGAAGACCTCCTCCGTCGAATCGTCGGCCGAGCCGGTGGGGCGCGCCAGGCGGTAGAGGATGGCACCCTGCACGAGCTGGGCCAGCGCCCGCGCAGAAACGTCGCCCACGGCCCGATCCACTCCGGGCGCACCCGACCACTCCTCGAGCGCCGTCTCGATCGGCTGGGCCAGGTGGAGCTCGAGCTGCTCGGCCATCGCGCCATCCTCGAACGCGGCCGCCACCAGCCCCCGAAGGAGCGGAGCGTTATCGTCGACGTATTCCAGCACCGCGCGGAACCATTCGCCCGCCTCATGTCGCACCCCGTCGGCGGAACTCGGCTGCACAGGAGTCGGCAGCACATCCCCGCTCAGCACGCACTCGGCGAGGATCGCGTTCTTCGACTGCCACCAGCGATAGATCGTCGGCTTGCCGACCCGGGCGCGCAGAGCGATGCCCTCGATCGTCACCCGCGCGTACCCCTGCTCGGCGACGAGATCCCGCATCGCCTGCAGAACCGCGCGCCTGGCCTCTTCGCTGCGCTTGCGCCCGACTCTCTCCACACCCCGAGGCTACCTTCCCAGTCAATCCCCAATTACGTTACGTTGCGTTTTGCTAGAGTTTCTCCAGACATCGTGGTCCGCCAATAGCGAGGGCTCGTTCATCAGAGCCCTGCGATTCGCGGATGCCCGCCAGCACACCATCCGCTCACAGCGAGAGGCACCGATCCTATGGCCACACTCCTCCAACGACTCGGGCTTGCCGCAGCACGGCGCGCCTGGGTCGTCATCGCCATCTGGGTCGTTGTGCTCGCCGGTGCGGGCGGAGCCTTCGCTGTCGCCGGCGGATCGCTCGCCAGCACCTTCGCCATCAGCGGCACCCCGGCGCAGAACGTCGCCGACCAGTTGCAGGCCTCTCTTCCCGCAGCCGACAGCGGCACGGGCCAGGTCGTCTTCTCGACCTCCGACGGCTCGGCCTTCACCGCAGACCAGCAGGCCGGCATCACGGCGGCGCTCACCGCGGCGGGCGGCACGCAGGGCGTGAGTTCGACGATAAACCCGTTCCAGACCGAGGCCGAGCGAGCAGCGCAGCAGACCCAGCTCGCGGATGCCGCCGCCCAGCTCAGCGCCGGCCAGGCCCAGCTCGACCAGGGCCAGGCCCAACTCGATGCAGCGAGAGCCCAGCTCGCGGCTGCAGGCGCGAACGCCCCCGCCGGCGCGGCCGACCAGCTCGCCCAGCAGCAGGCCACCCTCGACACCGCGAAGACCGAGCTCGCTACGAACCAGGCGAAGGCGGATGCTGGGCAGCGCCTACTCGACGCAGCGGCGAAGATCCAGACGGTGTCGAGCGACAATGCCACGGCCGTGGCCACCATCGTCTTCGACAAGCCCACCGCCGACGTCACGCCCGAAGACAAGCAGGGCGCGATCGACGCTATCGACGCCAACCCGGTCTTGGGAGTGGATGCGAACTTCTCCGCCTCCATGACCTCGGTCACCGTCGGGGTCAGCGCAGGCGAGATCGTCGGCATCCTGATCGCGGCGATCGTGCTGTTCATCATGCTCGGCACGCTCATCGCCGCAGGGCTGCCCCTGCTCTCCTCCTTCATCGGCGTCGGCGTCGGCGCCCTCGGGGTGCTCGCCTTCTCGGGTGTCGTCTCGATGTCCTCGGCCACGGTGACACTGGGGCTGATGCTCGGGCTGGCGGTCGGAATCGACTACTCCCTGTTCATCCTGAACCGCCACCGCCGGCAGCTCCGTGAGGGAGTCCCGGCGCGGGAGTCGATCGGCCTCGCCAACGGAACCTCCGGCAACGCCGTCATGTTCGCCGGCATCACGGTGATCATCGCGCTGGTTGCCCTGAACGTGACGGGTATCGGATTCCTCGGGCTGATGGGCACGGCGGGCGCCGTCGTCGTCGCCGTCGCGGTGCTCGTGGCGCTCACGCTCACGCCGGCAATGATGTCGCTCGCCGGCCTCCGGGTGCTGCCGAAGAAGGAGCGCGCCGCCCTCGGAGCGCAGAAGCACGCTGCTGCCGCGCACAGGGGTGAACATGTCGCCGTGCACGCCGGCCAGTCTGCTCACTCGGCCAAGCGCTCTGCGCCCGGCAGCACCCTCGCCACCCGCCACCCGATCCTCCTCCTCGCCGCCGGCATCATCGCCCTGCTGATCGTCACCATCCCCGCGCTCTCGATGCGGCTCGCCCTGCCCGACGGCAAGTCCCAGCCCACGGAATCGACCGAGTACAAGGCCTACACCGCGATCGACAACGCGTTCGGGGCAGGCGTCAACGGCGCCATCATCGTGGTCGCGAACCTGCCCACGGTCGCCGACGACGCAGCCCTCACGAGCCTCGAAGCCGACGTGGCCGACAGGCTCCTCACGGTGGACAATGTCGTCGCGGCGGCCCCGGCGGGAGCATCCACCGACAGCCGCACCGTCATCTTCCAGGTCATCCCTTCCGAGGGGCCGTCGGCCGCCAGCACCGAACAGGTCGTGAAAGACCTCCGGAACCTATCGGCGAGCGTCGACAGTTCGCTCGGCGTCACCCTCGGGGTCACCGGGCTCACAGCCATCAACATCGACATCTCCGCGAAGCTGGCGGATGCCCTGCCGATCTACCTCGTGATCGTACTGGGTCTCTCCATCCTGATCATGATCCTGGTGTTCCGTTCGATCGCCGTGCCGTTCATCGCGACCGCTGGGTTCCTGCTCACCGTGCTCGCCACGTTCGGGGCCGTCACCGCGGTGTACCAGTGGGGCTGGCTCGGCTTCCTGTTCGGGATCCACGACCCCGCACCGATCCTGAGCTTCCTGCCGATCCTGCTGATCGGCATCATCTTCGGGCTCGCGATGGACTACCAACTGTTCCTGACCTCGGGCATGCGCGAGGCGCACGTGCACGGGATGGCGGCCCGGTCGGCCGTGAACGCCGGCCTCCGGAGCGCCCGGCCCGTGGTCATCGCGGCAGGCATCATTATGATCTCGGTGTTCGGCGGGTTCGTCTTCGGCGACCTCGTCGAGGCTCGGGTCATCGGCTTCGGACTCGCGATCGGCGTGCTCGTCGACGCCTTCATCGTGCGACTGCTGCTCGTTCCGGCCGCGATGCACCTGCTCGGCGAGGCAGCCTGGTGGATGCCGCGGTGGCTCGACCGCATCATGCCCGACGTCGACGTGGAGGGCGCGAAGCTCGAGCGGGCCGCCGCCGCGGGCCCCGCCGCCGCGGGCCCGCCGCCACGCCCGTCGGGCCGGAGAGTACGGAGACCGGCCAGCTGAAGGTGCCCGTCGGGGCCTGACCGCGCGGCCCGGCGCGCCGCTACGAGCCGCCGCCGCCGACCCGCAGCACCAATTCAGGCGTACGACGCCGCCACGTCCGTAGCAGGCCCCGCGGGGCCCTGCGCCTGAATTGTGCACGGGTCTGGGGCGCGGGCCGGGCGCCGGGCGCGGGCCGGAGGCGCGCACACCTAGGCTGGTGAAGTGACCCGCGAACACCCCGGAACCAGCAGCGCACGCGCCTGGCTGCTCGTCGCGCCCGCCATGATCGTGCTCGGCTGGGGCGGCAACCAGTTCCTCCCGCTACTGCAGCTCTACCGCCAGCAGAGCGGCTACACCCAGGTGCAGGTCAACATCCTAGTCGCCGTCTACGTGCTCGGCATCGTGCCCGGTTTCGCCCTCTCGGGAGCATGGTCGGACCGGTTCGGCAGAAAGCCGATCCTCCTCGTGGGCGTCGTACTCGGCATCGTCGGGAGCATCATCCTGGCGACCTCCGCCTCGAGTCTCGCCGGGCTCTGTGTCGGGCGTTTCGTGAGTGGGCTGAGCGTGGCGGCCGGCATGGTCGTCGGCACCTCGTGGGTCAAGGAACTGTCGGTGCGCGGAGGAAGGGCCGAGGCGGGGGCCCGCCGGGCATCCGCCGTCCTGACGATCGGATTCGGCGGCGGCGCCGGCGTCGGCGGGGCGCTGGCACAATTCGCGCCTCTGCCGTCGGTGCTGCCGTACATCGTGCAGATCGCGGCGAGCGCGGCGGCCTTCGTCGCACTGCTCGCGGCGGTGGAGACGCGCGGGTCCGGCGGCACGGCAAAGAGCCTGCTCGGCGACCTGCGGATCCCGACGCGTTCGCGGGCCCGGTTCGTCACCGTGGTCCTCCCCCTCGCGCCGTGGGTCTTCGCGGCACCCGCCCTCTCCTTCGCGGTCGGGCCGAGCCTCGTCGGGCAGGCCGTGCCGGGCTTCGCGGTCGGCTTCGCCACGCTCGTCACGGTGATCACGCTCGGTTTCGGCTGGGTGACGCAGTTCGTCTCCGGGCCGATCCTCCGTGCGCTGCGTGGTCGCGCGGGGCTCGTCGGGGTGGCTCTCATCGCCGTGGGAGCCCTGCTGCTCATCCCGGCCGCCACCTCGCAGCAGGTCTGGCCCGTGCTGCTCGCCGCCCCGGTGTTCGGTATCGGCTACGGCCTCTCGATGGTCTCCGGGCTCACCACGGTGCAGGCGATGGCCACACCCGACGACCTCGCCGGCCTGACCGCCGTGTACTACTCGCTCACCTATGCCGGCTTCCTCCTGCCCGCGATCCTCGCCGCGCTCACCGCGGTGTCGCCGATCTGGGTGCTGCTGATCGCGACCTCCGCCGCGATCGCGGTCTGCGCGCTGATCGCTGCCCGCGGCATCCGCACCCACACCGCCTCCGCCGCCGCCACCTCCGCCACCGCCGGAACCCCCACCGAGAGGACGCAAACAGCTCGTCCCGGCGATCTTTCCAGCAGTTAGCTCCTTTCGAGGGGCGGCAGCACAGCCGACGCGATTAAGCTCAGGTCATGGCAGAGCAGGTTCTCAGTGTGGATGACCCACAGGCCTTCCTCGGCGGCCTGCTCGACGCGGCCAGAGGCCGGCTCACACCCCAGGTCGCCGCAACGTCGCTCACGGTTGTTCGCCAGAAGTCCCTCGCCGACCGCCTCATCGGTCGCGACGGCTCGATCAGCGCGATCACCCTCACCACGCGCGGATCCGTCATGGAACTCACCTGCTCACCCACCGGCACCTACTCCGCCGAGACCCGTCGCGTCGTGCGCGGCATCATCATCGCGAGGCGGAGCCAGCAGCTCCGGGAATGGCTCGAGGCCTTCGCGCTCCGGATCGCAGCACTCGCCGGCGAGGCCGTCGACGCCCCGGATGCCGGCGCCGCCGCCCTGCAGAAGCTCGGCATCTCCGTTTCAGGGCCCACCGTCGAGGTCGGCGACGACACCGTGATGGCCGATCTCCGCACCCTCCCGTTCAAGCTCCGCGGTTCGCTCCCGCCGGCGGCCGCGGCATCCACCGCTCGCATCGTCGAGCTGCTGCTCGACACGCTGCCACGGGTCTCCGGCGACCTCGAGGCGAATGCCTTTGCCGAGCGCACGGCCACCGTCTACCTGCCAGACACCCTGCGCGCCTACCTCGCACTGCCTGTGGAATGGGCCCGCAGCCACGTCTACCCCGACGGCGGCACGCCCGACAGCGCCCTGGCGGCCCAGCTCACAGTGCTCGAACGTGCGGTGGCGCGGATGCACGAAGCCGCGGTTCGCGGCGACGCGGAGGCCCTCCTGGTGAACGGACGCTTCCTCAACGATCGTTTCCCCGACGCGAGCCGCTGACCCCGGTCACGTCGCAGCGAGCACCCCGGTCGCCAGCAGAGCCGCCGTGAAGACAAGGGTGTCGCCCGGCAGCAACGGGAACAACAATCCCGTCGCGATGAAGACGATCGCCATGACGACCGCGAGGACCCAGGGCCCCGCCCCTTCGAGCAGCGCTGACGGGTCGAGGATGCTCGCGGTGTGCACGAGGGCGCGAAAGGGTGGATGGAGGCCGTCGGGGACGCCCTCGTCAGCCTTTCCCGTTCCCCCCCTTCCCGTTCCCGTTCCCGTTGCCGTTGTTCCCGTTGCCGTTGTTCCCGTTGCCGATCCCGGAGTTCCCGGGCGCAGTCCCCGTGGCGGCGGGCGGGTCGGGTGTCGCCGTCGCCTCCGAGGTCGGTGGGACGGTTTCGGGAGCCGGCGCACCCGTCGCCGTACTCGGCGCGGTCGATGTCGTCTGCGCAGCCTGGGTGGCCGTCGGATCTGTCGGCGACGGCCCCTCGGTCTGGGCGGGGGCGGGTATCGGCTGGGAAGGCGTGGGTACCGGCTGGACAGGGGTGGCAGCTGGCTCCGCCGCGAGAAGTGTTCCTCCGAACCAGACGCCTCCCGCAAGAAGCGTCCCCGCGGCGATCGTCACCAGCGCGATCCGGCCACGTCGGGAGCCCCGGGGCGCGGGTGACAGAGCGGGCATCGGCACCGTCGGGGCGTGAAGGGCTTCCGCGGGCATCGGCACCGTCGGGGCGTGAAGGGGTTCCGCGGGCATCATCACCGTCGGGGTGGGGAGAGGGGCGGTGGGCTCCTCGACCCCCTCGACCCGGGTGCCGTCCCACCCCTCGAGGTCTCGCGCGATATCCTGCGAGCGCACGGCCACCTCGAGCGCAGTCGGCCGGGCCAGCGGGTCACGAGCGGTCATCTGCGTCAGCAGTGAGACCCAGCTGGGCGGGATGTCGCCTCCGATCACCGGATCGCGGTAGGCCCTCGCACTCATCGCCTCAACGACCGTGCCAGGGTATTCGCGTTGCCCCTTCAGTCCTTCCAGAATCACGAGACCGAGCGCGTACACGTCTGTCTCGGGGCCGGGATTCGTGCCAGAGGCCTGCTCCGGGCTCAGGTAGGAGGCCGTGCCGATGATCGTGCCGACCGTCGTCATCCGGTCGGCACCCACGAGGTGAGCGATGCCGAAGTCGGCGAGTTTGGCGCGATGGGTCGGTGACGGCAGACCGGTTGGAGCGAGCAGGATGTTGGCCGGTTTCAGGTCACGGTGCACAATGCCCTGGGCGTGCATGGCGGCGAGGCCCTGGGCGATGTCCACGGCGACCTGCGCCGCGACCTCCCCGCGCAGCGGACCATGGTCGAGCGTCGACCTCAGGTCGGGACCGTTCACCAGCTCCATCACCAGGAAGCTCGGCACCGAATCGTCGCCTGACGCCAGATGAGCGTCGTACATCGTCACGAGCTGAGAGTGGTTGAGCCGCGCCAGAACGTCGACCTCGCTGCGTCGGCGGGAGTCGTCCCGCGCCTCGCCGGGGTTGAAGAGCTTGACAGCCACGCTCCGGCCGAGCTGCTCATCCGTCGCTTCGTAGACGGTGGACATGCCACCGGATCCGATGCGTCTGGCCACGGTGTAGCGACCGGCCAGAGTCCTGCCGACCCAGCCGCTGTCGTCGGATCCCATGTCCACCTCTCTCAGTTCGAATCTTGGTGATTGCTGGGGATGCACTGGATCGCTAGTCAAACTAGCAAAACCTGTCAGACACTAGTCATTGTGACGGATTCCTTCGACTTCAGCGACCTGGTGCGCCCCGGCGCCGGGGCGGTCGCCCCGCGCACGCCGGATGACACGAATGTACTCGAAGCGCTCCACATGTACCGTGCCGCCGAAGCCGCCATGCGTCGTCGAACCGGCACGGCGATGGGACTGGGCGAGAACGATCTGCTCGCTCTTCGGTTCATTCTCGATCAACGATCGGCCGGACATCCGGTCGCCTCGAAGGACATCACGCGGTACCTCGGAATCTCGAGCGCATCGACGACGGTGCTGATTCGCCGCCTCGAAACCGGGGGGTTCATCGAGAGACGCGCGAACAGCGCTGATCGGCGCTCGAGTGAACTGGTGCCGACTGAAGCCGCCGAAGGCGACACCGGTCCGATGCTCGCCGTCGCCCAGAATCACATGGCCGCAGCAACTCGGACGCTGACACCCGAGGAAGCGCGGATCGTGACCCGCTTTCTCACGACGATGCGCAGCACCGTCGACGAGATCGGTCAGAAGTAGCCGACGCTTTTACAGGCAGCATTCTGTTCTGTCAATGGTTTGCTAGTCCACTGAACTAGTTGTTACGGTCCAGACATGGATATTCTCGTCGTCATCATCGCCGTCGTCGCGGTCGTCCTCCTCATCACAGGCGGCGTCGCACCGTCACTCAACTTCCTGATCTGGGTGGGCCTCGTGCTCCTCGTGATCGCCCTCATCGTCTTCCTGCTGCGCTTCATCACCGGCAACCGGCGAGTCTGAGGCCATCATGAGTCTCGGATCCGGCATCGTTCTTTTCGTCATCGGCGCCATTCTGGCGTTCGCGATCGACGTCCAGGTCTCCTGGGTCGATCTCCATCTGGTCGGCTATATCCTCATGGCGGCCGGCGTCATCGGGATCATCCTGGGCGTCGTTCTGATCACGAGGCGCCGGCAGACCACCATGACCTCCCGCTCGGCTGTGGATCCGGTCAGCGGCGAGCAGGTCTCCCGGCGCACCATCGATCGCGACGGCCCCCTCGTCTAGCCAATCGATCGACAAGATCCTCGGGAACCGCTACCGCCTTGTCGAACCCCTCGGGCACGGTGGCATGGCCACCGTGTTCCGCGCCCGCGATGAAACGCTGGGGCGGAACGTTGCGATCAAGGTCTTCCACACGGCAGAAGCCGAGTCCGGTCGGATCGACGGTGAGCTCGCCGTGCTCGCCTCACTCGATCACCACGCCCTCGTACAGTTGATCGATGCCGGCGCTGAGCCAGACGAGTACGGCCGGGCGAACCGGTTCATCGTGATGGCGCTGGTGAACGGCCCCGACCTCCATGTGCACCTGGCCAGCGGCGCTCGCCTCTCCCCTCGCCACGTCGCCGAGATCGGCTACGACATGGCCGAGGCGCTCGACTACATGCACGCCCACAAGGTGATCCATCGCGACATCAAGCCCTCGAACATCCTGCTCGTCGACTACCGCGACGGCTCGGCCAGGGCCCGGGCCAAACTCACCGACTTCGGCATCGCGCTCGCCGACGACCGCGAGCGCCTCACCGCGCAGGGAGTGACGACCGGCACGGCCGGCTACCTGAGCCCCGAGCAGGCGTCGGGTGGCGAGGTGGCGGCGGCGACGGATGTCTATTCCCTCGGCCTCGTTCTGTTGCAGTGCTTCACGCGGCACCTCGAGTTCCCCGGCAGCGTGGTTGAATCGGCCATGGCACGTCTCCAACGGGACCCGGTCGTACCCGGCGAACTGCCCGAGCTCTGGCGACTGCTGCTGACCGCGATGACGAGCCGCAACCCCGACGATCGACCGCAACGTCACGATCTGGTCGCGGCCCTCCGCCAGGTGGTGATCGCTGAGAGCGGTCGGCACAGAGACGATGCCCGGCAGCCGCTCTTCCCCGACGAGACGGCGCGCACCGCCGCGCTCCATCGCACCACGATTCTCGACACGCTGCCGAATGAGGCGCTCGACCGCGTCACGGCGATGGCCGCCCGACTGTTCGCCGCCCCCATCGCCATCGTGAGTGTCGTCGATCACGATCGAACCTGGTTCCGGTCGCACTACGGCGAGGCTGTGGATGAGATCGCCCGCCAGATCGACGTGACCAGCGCGGTGGCCCCCAGCACGGAACCGGTCGTCGTCGAGGACGGCCGCCTGGATGAACGCACGAGCCAGAATCCTCTGGTGACCGGCCCACTGGGCCTCCGCTTCTACGTCGGAGTGCCGCTCCGACGGGCGAATGGTGCGGTGATCGGCACTCTGAGCGTGCTCGATGTCATTCCCGGCACGGTCACGGCGGCCGAGGTCGCAAACCTCGAAGATCTTGCCGCACTCGTCGTCAGCCAGCTCGAACTGCGGCAGCTCAGCCTCCTGACCACGGTGGAGATGACGGCGCCCTCCTTCGTGCGACCGGAGGCGGGCGCGGCCGGGGCGAACCGCTAGACCACCCCTGCCGTTCCGAGCAGCGACCCGACCACGAACGTCGCAACGAGCGCCAACGCACCGCCGACGACCACTCGAACTGTCGCCCGCACCGCGGGACTCCCCCCGAGCCTGGCACCGATCACGCCTGTCGCTGCGAGCGCGAGGATGACCACCGCGAAGGTGACCGCCACGCGCACCGCCTCGGGCGGCAGGAGGATCGCCAGAAGTGGCAGGATCCCGCCGATCAGGAACGACAGCGCCGACGCCCCCGCCGCGCTCCACGGGCTGACCACATCGTCTTCGTCGATGTTGAGTTCCATCGCGAGGTGGGCTCGGAGGGCATCCTGTTCAGTGAGCTCGACCGCCACGCGGTGCGCGGTGTCGGGTGTCAGGCCGCGCGCCTCATAGAGCCCGGCCAGTTCCTGCAGTTCGCCGTCGGGGTCGGTCGAAAGCTCGATGCGCTCCTTCTCGATCAGCGAGCGCTGGCTGTCGCGCTGGCTGCTCACCGACACATACTCCCCGAGTGCCATCGAGATCGCCCCGCCGATCAGGGCCGCCGAACCGGCAGCGAGGATCGCGGGAGTCGAGGAACTGGCACCGGCGACACCGACCACGATCGCCGCCACCGACACAATGCCGTCGTTGGCGCCGAGCACCCCGGCGCGCAGCCAGTTCAACCGCCCGGCCAGGCTGCCGGAGTGCGGTTCGTCGGGTTGGCGTGCGAAGGCGGAGTCGCTGCTGGGGGTCGTCATGGTGTCACCATAGGCACGCCTGCCGCCCGGAAACCAGCGTGGAGAGCCTTACCTCACCGCTGCCGGGGCCGGGGCCGCGCTAAGAAAGCTGGAAGAATCTCGCGAGATTCTTGAATGGCCGAGTACTCCGTCGGCTCCGACCTCAGCCACCGACCACCGCCTCTCACCGAATCGAGCGCCCATGAGCATCCAGACGGCCGCAGGTCGCCGCGCCAGCCCGAGCAGTGTCGACCGCGCCCGGCGCGCGCGCACCCGGCGTCGCCTGCGACGGGCCGACCTGCTGGTCATGCTCTGCTGGTCATCCGTGGCGGCGGCCGTCTCGCTCTATCTCGCCTACGGCGGACTCTCCGAGGTCAGGGATGTCGCCTCTGCCGTCACCGCGCTCGGCATCATCACCGGGCTGGCCGGCACCGACCTCATCCTGGTGATGCTCGTGCTGGCCGCCCGCATCCCGCTGATCGACCGCGCCGTCGGGCAAGACCGCGCGATCGCCTTCCACCGGAGCCTCGGCAAGCCCGCTCTCTACCTGATCCTCGCGCACGGCGTCCTGCTGACGATCGGTTACGCGATGTCAGACGGTTCGACCGTCGTCGCCGAGACGATCGCGTTCTTCCAGGGCCCGGATCTGGTTCTCAGCTATGCCGGCCTCGGCCTGCTCGTGCTGGTCGTCGTCACGTCGGTCGTCGCTGTGCGGCGCCGCTTCTCCTACGAGGCGTGGCACGTCATCCACCTGCTCAGCTACGTCGCAGTGCTCATAGCGCTCCCCCATCAGCTCTCCAGCGGCGCCGTTCTGGCCGACGGGACGCTCCAGCGCGTCTACTGGATCGCGCTCTACGTTCTGGCGTTCGGGTCGATCGGTGTCTTCCGGTTCGCCGTACCGCTGATCCGCAGCGCACGCCACGACATCACGGTCGCGGCCGTGGAGGCCATCGCGCCGGGCGTCGTGTCGATCCACCTCCGGGGACGCGATCTGGGGCGGCTGCAGACGGCAGGCGGCCAGTACGCGATCTGGCGGTTCTGGTCGGCGAAGACCTGGTGGCACGCCCATCCGATCTCCTTCTCGGCTGTTCCGACGGCGACGGGCGCCCGCATCACCGTTCGCGACCTCGGCCGTGGCAGCTCTGCCATCTCGCGGGTGCATCCCGGCACGCGGGTGTCGATCGAGGGCCCTTACGGCATCTTCACCGACGAGGTGCGGGCGGCGCGCAGAATGGCCGTCGTGGCAGCCGGAATCGGCATCACCCCGGTGCGTTCGTTGCTCGAGGGCTCGGTACTCGGGCCCGGCGAGGCGACCGTGCTGCTGCGGGCGACCGATGCCTCACAGCAGTACCTCTGGCAAGAGGTCAGCGCCCTGCCGAGCCTCGCCGGCAGTGCGGTCTACAGCATGGTGGGCCCCCGCCCGCCGGGGCTCGCCACCTGGATGTCGGCCGAGGCACTGGCTCGTGGGGTCACCCTCACCTCGGCCTTTCCCGACCTCCTCATCTCCGACCTCTACGTCTGCGGCCCGCAGTCCTGGACGGAGCTGGTGGTCCGGGATGCCCGGGCCGCGGGCCTGCCCGAGAAGCAGCTCCACGTCGAGAGGTTCGACTGGTGAGGCGGCGTGCGATCGTCTGGAGCGTGCTCTCGTCGGGTGCCGTTCTTGCCGTCGGCTGGCAGCTGGGCGCCCAGGCTGCTGCGACGACCGGACTCGCGGAGACACGGGTCTCCCCCGACGCGTCATCGGCTTCGGTCTCGGGCGGTTCCGCCGCGACGACTCCTTCAGCCACGACTCCCTCGGCCACGACCCCTTCGGCGACCGCGACCCCCGCTCCGACCACCTCGGAGGCTCCGGCTGCGGCAGCACCGGCCGCCCCCGCCGCTGTCTCCGGCACCTTCTCCGGCACCAGCGTCTCGACCCGCTACGGCAGCGTGCAGGTGCAGGTCGTCGTCTCGAACGGATCGATCACCGACGTCGTGGCCCTCAAACTCACGAACGACGACAACAGGTCGGTCTCTATCAGCAACCGGGCCGCTCCCGTGCTCCGCACCGAAGTGCTCGCCGCCCAGTCCGCCACGGTACAGGGGGTGTCCGGCGCCACGTATACCAGCGACGCCTACCTGACCTCGCTGCAGGCAGCCCTCGACCAGGCGGGACTCTAGTCGTGCCGACTCACGTCTTCGAGACGATGGGCACCGGCGCGAGCATCCGGTTCGCCGGCGACCTGCCGCCCGCGGAGACGCTCACCCCCGTCGAGAAGTGCTTCGACGGATTCGACGAACAATTCAGTCTCTACCGCTCCGAGTCCGAGATCAGCGAGATCGCCCGCGGCGCACTCACCCTGCCCCTGGCGAGCGAGCGTTTCCGCGACATGTATGCCGAGGCCCTGCACTGGCGGATCCTCACCCAGGACTCCTTCTCCCCGCACCGGCCCGACCGGGTGCTCGACCTGTCGGGCCTGGTGAAGGCGAAGGCGATGGCTGCCGCCGCCGCGGAGCTCCGTGCCGCTGACCTGCACGACTGGATGCTGAACGTCGGCGGCGACCTGTTGATCGACGGGAACCGCGAGGGTTCGCCCTGGCACGTCGCCGTCGTGGACCCGGATGATCGCCGCCGCCTGCTCTGCACGTTCGACCTCGACGGCAGCCGAACCAGCCTGGCGACATCCGGAACCACCGAACGGGGCGAACACGTCTGGCGGAGCAGGGCCACTTCGACCTACCGGCAGGTGAGCGTCGTGGCCGACGACATCGTGACGGCCGACGTGCTCGCCACGGCCATCCTGGCGGGAGGCCAGGAACGACTCGATGAGTCCGTCGAGTCGTTCGGCGTCGACGTCATCGCGGTCGATGCGGACGGCTCGATCGTCGCGACAGAGAGGATGCGCCGCGCCCATGGATTCGCTGCGTGAGCGCCGCCTGCGATCATCCGGAACCGCAGGCCCGACGACGCCTAGATGTACTGCCCAGGGAGGTTGGTTAGCCGGCTGATGGGTGGGTGGCCTCCGATGGCGGTGTGGGGTCTGTGGTGATTGTATTCGTGGAGCCATGCTGGGAGGGCGTTTCGGCGCGCGGTTTCGGTGGGGTAGAACTTTTTGTAGGCCCACCCGTCGGCGAGGGTGCGGTGGAAGCGCTCGATCTTCCCGTTCGTTTGCGGCCGGTACGGGCGGGTCTTCTTCGGGGTGATCCCGAGCTCGGTGCAGGTGTCCCGCCAGAGATGTGATTTGTACGCGGACCCGTTGTCGGACAGCACCCGCTCGACCTTCACGCCGCGGGCGGCGAACCAGGACACCGCCCGTTGCAGCACCCCGACAGCGGTGGCAGCGGTTTCATCGGCGTGGATCTCTGCGTACGCGACCCTGGAGTGGTCATCGATCACGGTGTGCACGAACGCTTTGCCCACGTTGGGGGCTTTCCCCGGTGTACGCGCTCCCGGGGTACCCGCCCGGTTCCGGTTGCCCTGGCACCGTCCGACGTAGCGGTGCCCGCCGCCGTCGGGGATGTTGCCGAACTTCGTGACATCGACATGGATCATCGCACCCGGTGTGTCGTGCTCGTAACGGCGAACGACCTCACCGGTTCGTTTATCGATGTACCCCAACCGGTTCAGCCGGCACCGCACCAGCACGGCGTGCACGGTCGAGGCGGGTATACCGAGTTGCGCGCCGATCCCGACGGGCCCGAGGCGTTGCTTCCACCGCAGATGCCCGATCTTCCGCACCAGCTCGGGCGTGGTCCGGGTCGGGCTGTGGTGCGGGCGTGACGACCGGTCCTGGACGCCCTCGGCACCCATCGCGGCGTACCGGGTCGCCCACCGGTTCGCGGTCGGCCATGACACGTTGAACTGACGGGCTGCTTGGGCGACAGGCCAGCCGTCATCGATTATCAGACGCGCGATCCGGAGACGGTGACGTGGGGTCAAGGCTGCGTTAGCGTGGGACATGAGGGCCTTCCGGGTCGTAAGCGGTTGTCTAAGCAACTCCACTTTCACCCCGGGGGCCCTCACCCCGTTTCAACGACTACAGCGAGTCGTCACACCGACTCAACCAACCTCCCTGGACAGAACACCTAGACTGCCCTCATGACCGCGCCCTCCCGCATCCTCCTCGTCGAGGATGACAGGCAGCTGGCCGGGATGCTCGAACAGCTGCTCACGAGCGAGGGCTACGACGTGGTGGTTGCCCGCGACGGGCAGCGCGCCCTGCACGAAGGCCTCACCCAGCCGTTCGACGCCCTCCTGCTCGACCGCGGCCTGCCCGTCATCGACGGTCTCGACGTGCTGGCCCGACTGCGCGCACGCGGGGTGCTGGCGCCCGCGCTCATCCTCTCGGCCCTCGGCAACCCGGCCGACCGCGTCGAGGGGCTCGACCGCGGGGCGGAGGACTACCTCGGCAAACCGTTCGACATCGACGAACTGCTGGCACGCATCCGGGCCCTGCTGCGGCGCCACCAGACGGTGACGCCGGTCGTGCGTGTGCCCGGGGGCGAGCTCGACACGGGCTCCCGCACCGTGACGCTCGCCCATTCCGGGCCCGTCGCGCTCTCGCAGCGGGAATCCGAGCTGCTGGAGAGGCTGGGCAGGCGGCCCGGGCAGGTCTTCGAGCGCGCCGACCTGCTGGCCTCGGTCTTTCCCGACGCCGACGACCTCGGCGTGGTCGACACCTACGTGCACTACCTGCGCAAGAAGCTCGGCAGAGGCGCCGTCTCCACCGTCCGGGGCATCGGCTACCGGCTCGGGCCGCTGAAATGAGGCGCACCGGCACTCCGGATTCGCTGCGGGGCGCGGCGATCCGCCTCACCCTGCAGTTCATCGCCCTGATGGCCGTCGTGCTGGTGATCGTCGCCGGCACCGTGTTCGCAATCGTGAACGTCACCGTGAACGAGTCGAACCAGCGCTCTGTGGTGGTCGCGTCGCAGCTCGACTCAGTGCAGGAGACACCGAGCGGAACCTACATCACCGTCGTCGAGCACGGGCAGGTGACGTCGTCGCAGAACATCCCCGACGGGCTGGTCGACACCGCGGCCCTCACCGCGCTCGCGGCCACCGCGTCGTCGGCGGCGGCGGCGAACGGCGGAAGGAACCGGAGCTCCGACGGAACGAACGAACAGCAGACCCAGCGAACCGAGAACGGCCAGACCTACCTGATCAACACCTCGATCCACGGCGATCGTGTCGTGCAGGTGGCGGTGAACCTCTCGGAGGGCAGCGAGGAACTCACCCGCCTGGCCGAGGCCCTCATCATCGCCAGTCTCATCGCCCTGGCCGTGGCGGCTCTGCTCTCCTACCTGATGGCGCGCCGGGCCATCCGCCCGCTCGCCGACGCGCTCACTCTGCAACGGCAGTTCGTCGCAGACGCCAGCCACGAACTCCGCACCCCGCTGACCATCCTCAGCACCCGGGCGCAACTGCTGCAGCGCCGTGCACGCACTGACCTGCCCCCGGATGTCTCGACGGCAGTCGATGACATGGTGCGGGACTCGCGGGCGCTCACCGGCATCCTCGACGACCTGCTGATCGCCGCCGACACCCGCTCCGACGCACCGCTGACGGCGGTCGACCTGACAGAGAGCGCCGATGCCGCCATCGCGACGCTCCGCGATGAGGCGGAGCGTCGCGGCACCACGCTGGCCCGCACGGGGTCGGCTGAGAGTGTCGTGGTGAACGGGGCAACCGCTGCGCTCCTCCGGCTGCACATCGCGCTCCTCACGAACGCTCTCGACCACGCCCGATCGTCGGTGCAGGTCGACATCTCGGGCGAACGGGATGTCGCGGTCATCCGGGTTCTCGACGACGGACCGGGCTTCAACCCGGCCATCGCCGACAGAGCGTTCGACCGCTTCGCCGGCACCCGGCGGGTCTCCGACCCGGCGGTCGGCGCGGCCCCCGGGGACGCGCACTACGGCCTCGGCCTGGCCCTCGTAGCCGAGATCGCGAGACGGCACGGCGGTTCGGTCGGGATCGAGACCGCGCCCTCCCCCGCGGCCGGGGGCTCCGCCGCCACCGCTGCCACCGCCACCGCTGAGCCCACCGAGCCTGCGGGCGCGACGGTCATCGTGCGCATCCCGCTCGCACAGCCGTAACATCAAGGCCCGGGGTGCCGGGCGACTCCATGATGCCGACACCCCTCCCCCTTTCCGCTGACGCCCGGCCAGCGCCTCGACGGTCGTGTCCGATCGGATACCCTTAGCCGCACCCACGGCGCGCGACTCATCGACTCGACTCCGCCCGCCAGCACGAGGTCCGCATCCCCCGCCTCCACGGCTCGCGCGGCCTGGATCGCCGCCTCCGGCCCCGATCCGTCACGTCGTCGATCCGGGCGGGGTCGAGGCCGGGATGGCGGGCGACCAGGGAACGATGACTGACATGAGCCCTGACTATCGCCCGCCGTGGTCTCAGGAGCGCACCGCGCTTAACGAAAAGAAGGCCCTCATTCTTGGCGGTACAGGTTGCGTCGGTGAACGCGGTATCTGATGTGGGCAACGGGTTTTGAACAGCCGGCGGACGGCCGGTTCGACTGCCCACGTGACTCGGGCGGGCCAGTTGACTTTCTCAGCGCACCCTGTCAGGCTGCTAACCAACCGGTTGGATAAGACCGGCGTCGGCTCTAGCAACGGATTGCAGGCCTGAATATGTCGAATGAGCAGCGTCCTCAATGGTCACAGCAACGCGCGGACCTCGCCGGAATGACAGTCGTTGTACTCGGCGGCTCCGGTGGGGTCGGAGAGGGTGTCGTTCGGGCGCTGCTTGACGACGGGGCGACCGTCATCGCCACGGGTCGAGACCAGATACGTCTCGATGAATTCGCTGGTCGAATCAACAATGACGCCCTCCACGTGACGCCTCTAGAGGGAATGAGCGATGATCTAGAAGAGCAGGTGGCCACCTTAACGGTTCGCTTCGGCCCCTTCGATGCCGTCGTCGTCAGTATCGCCTCGCGCGGCAGCCAGGGACGAAAATTGCTCCTAGCACTAAGCGACGACGAGTGGACCACTCTCGTCGAAGACAACCTCACCGCTGTATTTCGGGTGTATCGCGCATTCTTGCCCTCGCTGAAACAAAACGGTCTGCTTCTTCAACTGAACGGCGCTAGCGCAGATATCCCATTTCCAGGAAACGCGGTTGTCGCACTGACGGCTGCAGCGAGCAAGTCAATGACACACACCCTCGCGGTTGAGCTGCAGAACTCCGGGATACAGGTCTACGAGATCATTCTCGGTGTAGTCCGAACACGTGCGCGTCAGCTCGCCGGCGTGGATGATCGACGCTGGATCGATGGTGAGGAGATCGGCATTCACATCGGCGAACTTCTCGCGCGTACCTCGACACTCACGGGGGAAGTCCTGCAGTACTTCATCGACAAGGCGGCCGGCCCCGTCCTCTCTCCCCCGCAATTCTAAGAGTGGTTCCGATGCTAGATGTCGTTCGTCCGGGAGATGCGGCCTACCGCCGTCTGCAACACGTCTATAGCGGGACCGGCACGCCTCATGCAATATTGCTTCCGACAGACGCCAATGGAGTCATTGACGCGCTGGCCTTCGCAGGCGCAGTAGGCGGTGCCCTATCGGTACGCAGCGGGGGCCATGGGATCAGCAGTATCGCTACCAACGCCGGCGGAACCGTCATCGATCTCGGCCGACTGAACGACGTCGAACGAATCGGAGACTCGACGGTACGCATCGGGCCGGGAGCCCGTTGGGGCCAGGTCGCCGAAAAATTGCAGCCATGGGGTCTAGCAATCAGCTCTGGGGATTCCGGTGACGTCGGAGTTGGCGGTCTCGCCACCACGGGCGGAATCGGTTTGATGGGTCGTGCGCACGGGCTCACCATCGACAGATTGACATCCGTGCAAATGATTACGGCTGACGGACAATTTCACGATGCTTCCGAGAAACACAACTCGGACTTGTTCTGGGCAGTGCGCGGCGCGGGCGCCAACGTTGGCATTGTCACTTCATTTACTTTCGAAGCCTCGACGACTCCACTCGTCGCTCGGGCAACGATGGCCTATCAACTGAAGTACCCGGCAGTCTTTTTGACTGAATGGGGAGACGCCCTTGAACGGGCGCCACGCGAAATATCAGCGTTTCTCTATATCGGCGCCGGAGATGCTCCTTTTGCGCAGGCACTCATTGTCTACGCCGGGGCCGAAGTGGAAGCTGCTGCAGCGGCCCTGAAGCCTTTTGCGGAACTGCCCGGAATTATCGGCCAGAACGCGCGGGTCGTGCCGTACGCGCACGTCCCGCAGACCTCGAATACGCCGCACAACGGGCAGCAGACGGCGTTCACCCATACCGGGCTGGCCGACCATCTCAACGCGGAGCTTTCCCACGCTGTAGCGGGTCTCCTTTCCGACAAATCGACTCTCATGGTTCAGATCCGCTCTGTCGGCGGCATGATCAACGACATTCCGACCGACGCAACCGCATATGCCCACCGACATCAGAACTTCTCCATCACCGCGATGGCCGCAGCCGAGTCTGCCTCATTTGAGGAAGCATGGATGCCGGTTCGCTCGCGCATGAGCGGTCTGTACCTCAGCTTCGAATCAAGCCATGACCCCGCGTACATCCGGGAAGCATTCCCCACACCCACCCTCGAACGTCTGCGCACCATCAAATCGTTCTGGGACCCGGAAGACCGGTTCAACCAGAATTTCGATGTCACCAGAGCACTCGTGTGATGGGCGAGTGCTGACAAGCGAACGTAACCCGATCCGATAAACGAGAACAAAGGAGACATCATGAAGGCCGCGGAAACGGTTGAAGATCCTAGCGTCAAGCTGAGTTTCGCAGACGACATTGCGACCATCACGCTTGATCGTCCGGGTGGGAATCGAATCAACTTCGCGATGCGTCGAACAATGCTCGAAGCGGTACGCGCCGTCGCGGACAGTGACGCTCGAACACTCATTGTGAGCGCACAAGGCGATGATTTCAGCCTAGGAGGTGACGCTGCCGAGTGGGTCGGAATCCCGTCGCACGACCTGGAACCACTCGTGGCCGTCTACGCGACCGCACTTGAAGAGTTGCAAGACTTGCCCATTCCGACAGTGGCCGTCGTCCAGGGCCGCTGTCGGGGAGGCGGTTGTGAACTCGCCCTGAGCTGCGATTTCATATGCGCAGCACAAAGCGCTGATTTTGGATTTCCCGAATCCCAACTAGGAATCATCACCTTACAAGGCGGCGTGCTTCAACTTGCGGAGCGAATCGGACGCACCAGGGCGCTTGAGATGACGACACTTTCTCGTCCGGTGAGCGCCACTCGTATGTACGAATGGAACCTGGTCAACTGGTTGTCAGTGACGGCGTGCTTGCCGCAGAGAGCAAGCGGCTGGGACGCGAGCTCGCCGACTCCTCGGCTCAGTCTTTCGCGGCGACCAAAGCGCTGCTTAAACTCGCACACTTCGGCGGTGCCTGGGCCGCGCGAAGCCAGCTCTACCCAATCTCGATGCCCCTGTTCGATACTCAGGAGGTTCAATCCGCACTTAACGAGGCCGGTCGGAGAATCGACTAGACCGGTACCTGCAGAGCACGGGACTGCCCAAACACCCTCTAGCGATCGAGGACTCGGATCACTTTTCGGGAGCCGATCAAGCCGGACGGACCAGAGCTGGTCTCCTTCTGCTGGTCGTTATCGAGACAGCGCCCTCGGCGTCCCGGATGCATAGTTCTCTGTTGCACTTTATGGGTGGCGAGCTTCCGACGTGGTGTAGATACCGTAGACAGCTGCCCCTGGCGGCGCAGCCGCAGCTGATGTGATGTAGCCGTTCGCCGGGCCTGTTAGATGGCCGTCGGAACTGATGTATCTGCCGATGGCTCTCACATTTCCGGAAGGACTCGTGACGTACCGACCTTCGAGACTCTGGCTCTGTGACATTTTTCTCCTCTTTCTCGTAACCCCGTTTTGCGCGGGAAAGTCGTGGCGGTGCTCGTCAGAGGCGTTTGGTGTTGTCGGCGCCACTCGAGTGCCGCTCGTTTTCGCTCTGTATACGGCCCTGATCCGACCTAGTTGCAGCTTGCCTGTCGGGATGTTTCTGGCGCTCCGCCGGGCGTGACAACAATCCAACGAATGAGGACATCTGTTGACGCCGACCGAATGTGATGCCGTTTCTGCCGATTGAAAACAGGGCCACCTAGCCACTATGGAAGGTGATCAATTTGGATGACTGGGCAAAGATTCGGCATTTGCATTCGATGGGTTTGCACT
>NZ_NBXB01000040.1 GCF_003399635.1 Subtercola boreus
CGTCCTCAGCCTCAAAGGCACCAGCTACCGGCTCCGAGGACACAAAACCCTCACCACTACGACAAACTAAACACACCACGTGGCACCGTTTTCAATCGGCAACATTGGTACCATTTTCGGTCGGCGTCAACATTTCTTGGGCTCAGGTGACCAGGACGCTTCTGATCAGTCAAGCGATGGTCCCCCAGCGAAAACCTTTTCTGGCTGGTGGTTCGTACGAGCAGGAGTCGGGATCGCAGTCATCGGCGTTGCTCTCCTGCTCAGTTTCGCGGCCGCACATGTAGAGATCGACGGTCACGGCCGGGCACAGGTCATCCTCCTGCTCCTCGTCCCGCTCGGGGTCGCGCTGATCATTATCGGCTTGGTCTACCTCATACGAGGCAAGCCCATCACAGACGACAGCGCGAGACATGCTGACTTCCAACAGCGAAACCGTCACTTGATGAGACAGCAACGAGATCAGCGCCGAGCTAACCGAAAGACATCTGACCCGAATAACTCGTCCAACTAGAACCCGGCCAGAACGGACTACCACCGCGAACTTTTCAAGCGAAGGTCAGCCGCATCATTCGACGCGGCACCCAGGTCTCGTCTATGCCGTTGAGCGCCCCTCCTTCGAAGTTCGACTTTCGAACGAGAGCGGTCCACCTTTAGTCGGGACGGTTGCGATTCATCTTCCGATTGACGTGTCGGGCATTTAGGTTGTCGTCATGCCCTCTCTGCAACCGATTCTCCGCATGCTCGTGGAGCCCGTATTGGCCGGCGGTCTCTTCTGCTTCTGGTACGCAGCTAACCAACCGACGATTGTGACCTCAGTTCCGGGACGGTCAGATCTTGCCGCCACGAATCCATACGCCGTCCTGTCGGTCGCCGGCTTCGCCGTTGCCATCGCAGTCGTGCGTATCCGCCCGATCTGGTCGATCGTTCTCGTTGGGGCGCTGCTTGCGGTGCAGGTCCTTTACTGGCCAACCCGGTTCGGGCAGACCAGCTGGATCGCATACTTCATGCTCCCGGCTGTGGCATTCGGCATCGGGCTGTATGCCACCACTCTTTCCAAACGAATCCTGACTCTCGTTCTTACCGTCTACGCCGTCGTGGTGGCCGCGCTTCTCACGTTCCCCTCTTTGTCTTCATCAGGACTGTACGGAACGACTAACGGTAAGTCTTGGGAGTCCGTCGAGATTGCGCAGAGCTTTGCGAGCTCGACAGTTGTCGGAATCCTTTTGGGTCTTGCAGCCTGGCGTCTTGGCAATACGCTCCGCCGGCACCGCACTACCGGGACGCCGGACGTTCGAGCAACGGGGGTGGACGACAGCGCGCAAGCTGCAACTCCCGACTGCCTCTCGCCGAGGGAAGCCGAGATCTATCGTCTCGTGGTGTCAGGCCTGAGCAACCGCGAAATAGCTGCCAAGGCGAGCATCGAAGAGTCGACCGTAAAAAGCCATGTCAGCAGCGTGTTGACGAAGCTCAACGTCAGATCTCGCGCCCAACTCATCGCACTCCACCGCGAACCTCTGAAACAGAATCTTCCCGCGTCCATCAGATCAGCCGTCGGGGACTGACACCGTCAAACGTCTCAGCTCGCAAGCAGACCCCTGCGAAGACGCGGTGACAACCCTCTCAACTCGAATCCGTCCGTAGAGGGACCTCCAATCGACTTCGCGTTGCTCCCTCATGTGCTTTGGCGCACTGGGATCATGACAGGGTGAACTTATTTTGCGGGATCGCGCATTACCTATTGTGAGTACTGATAGCGACATTATCGAGCGGTCTCAGCGTGAGCCCATGGCGTTCGGTGAGCTATACGACCGGCACCACGCTCTAATCCACCGATACGCGGCCAGGCGGGTCGGAGGACATGCCGCCGATGATGTGATGTCCGAGACCTTCTTAGTCGCGTTCGAACGGCGGGACAGCTTCGCCAGCGAGACCGGGGATGCCAAGCCGTGGCTGTTCGGGATAGCGACAAACCTGCTGAAGAAGTATCTGCGTCTCGAGACCAAGGCGTGGCGCGGGCTGCAGGCGGCGGACGCCGCGCGCGTCATCGAGCACGACGCGATCGAGATCGCGGGGATCCGTGTTGACGCCGCGAGGGCTGTGAAGAAGCTCGGCTCGCATCTGAACCGGATGCCTGCGGCGGATCGCGACACCCTGCTGCTGTACGCCTGGACCGACCTGGACTACGCAGGCGTCGCGGCCGCTCTCGATGTCCCGATCGGGACTGTCCGCTCCCGTCTGAACCGCGCACGCACGTCACTGCGGAAGATCACTGATACGGGCTTAGCCCACGAGAAGGAGGTACCAGATGAACGAGTTGACCCTGCTCCGCGACGTGCGTAGCACTATCGAGGGCCCCGCCCCCGAATCCGTCATACGCGGCCGGAACGAGTTGCTGAGAAGAATCGCAGAGGAGAACTTAGCGAGCCTCGGAGCTCCTGCTCCCGCAGCACGCAAACCGAGACGACTAAAGACACGTCGGCTCACATTCGCCGGGCTCGGCGCACTCACCGCGGGTGTTCTTGCTGTCGCACTCGTGCTCACCAACATTCTCGGGCTCGCCGGCTGGCGAGGCAGCGCGGATTCTGCCGCAGCGAGCGTGCTGCACGAAGCGGCCGTCTCGACGATCCAGCTCTCGGACCCCGTGGTCCATCCGGGCCAATACCTTCTCGTTGCGACCGCGGCGGTCTACGGCACTACGGCGCCGGACGAGAACGGCGACAACGTCAGTTACCTCACCATCACGAACGATCAAGTCTGGGTGCCCGCAGACCGGAACGCAGAGTGGATCTGGCAGAGGAACCCGTCCAAGCCGTACCAGTTCTTCGGTGCAGAGTCGGAGAAGACCGCCCGGCAGAACTACGACTCCTCCTTCGGAACTGTCGGTAACTCCAGCGATCTGCTCAGCGCACCCGCTGGCGCCTTCTACGGCACCACATCCGTGGCGTCTCCAGAGGCTCTCGGCAAGCTCCCTCGGGACCCCTACCAGCTACTGAACTACATCTACCGAACCACGATCGGCAGCGGGTCAGGACCCGATGTTGCAGCGATATCCTTCATCGCCGACACCCTCCGAACCGGCGTTGTGCCGGCCAACCTGCGTGCGGCACTCTACGAGGCGGCCGCGAAAGTCCCGGGCGTCGAGATCACCGACCAGCAAGCCACACTCGACGGTCGCACTGGCACCGCAATCGGCATCGTGAACCAGAACAACCACACCCGCCAAGACATCATCATCGACCCGGGCACCGGACAGCTCATCGGCGAACGAGAGATCCTTCTCGAGGCGTCGCCAGTCGATGGCTACCCCGCCGGTACCGCCTTTGCCTGGACAGCAGTGACAACAAGCATTGTCGACACTGCACCGACCGGCGGAACACTTCTTCCCGAGGGATGCGCTTCCACGGGCGCCAACAGCATGCAGTGCGACCCCAAGTAGATCGATCAGAACCGCTACCGAGACAAGGACCAGAAATGAACGGGATCGAACCTGAAGCACTCGAGCTACCCCACAATCAGCCTCGTCTTCCCTCTCGACAGCGTCATTAACGAAGACGCCTACGCCCTTTATGAGTTGTCGTGACGCATCCCACTCGATAAAACGCGATCGACAGGGGAGTCCGCCGCGATGTTGATCGGGGACGCAAAGATGACTGAACGACCTACGGCGACTGTGCCTGACCTTGTTGGGCAATCGGTCGACATTGCCCGTGAAACGGCGGCCGCGATCGGGCTAGGTGTAACCGGCGAGGACCCGGATGGCCCCGGAATCCTCTCTCGCACATGGCCAGGACTGTTCTGGGTGACATCCCAATCTCCCTCCGCGGGAACGATCGTCAAACGGGGAAGTGCGGTGAGGGTCACTTTCGTCGAGGACGGCCAGTCCAGAAGCGACGTCCCGATGCAGACACACGGCCCGTTGCCCTCACTCGACAATCACGCCACCGCCCAGAATGGTGACAGCAACAGCGCCGTCGATTACAAGGCCGACTGACGCGCAGTCTCCAATCCCACCCCGCTCGGCGTTCGGATCGCGGGCCGTGTCGACTTATCGCGCCGGCGTCGACAATGGCGCACTCACTGTCCAGCGCAGAAACTACGAAAGGCTAGAGCAATGCTGAGGATGACAATGTGAGGGCCTTCAAAGTTGGCGTCATCGTCTTCGCAACAATGGTCGCAGCCCGAAACTGAGCACCCACTCTCCGGCGCGACCAAATGGCGTAGGGACACCGATGTCCCGGTTGAGGTCCCCTCTGCGGGCTGGCGAAGACCGCGGCACCTGACGATTCACGAGCAACAAAAGCTGTTTGTCGCCCACCTCACTGTCTAGTTTGGACTCCTGGAGATTCCGGCCGCGCAGGATGAGTGAACTGCACTCCGCCGGGGACTGGCGCCGGACGGCAGAGCCGCTGGTGCGCTGCTGACCAGCGACCGGCTAAGGGAGACCGCAGGTGCGGTGGGGGGAAGGCCGTTCATGGGGTCATTGAGCGCTGACAATGTAGGTCAGCGTGCCCGAATAGGTATCGCTTGGTACGAACGGAATGTCGACGCGGAAGTCGTTGCTGACACCGTCGCCACCCGGCGCAGAGGCGTGTGTGATGTTGGCGACGACGAACGGGGTCATCGCAAGGGGTACGAACACGGACGAGTTGCTCGCCTTGACGCTGAGGTTCGCGAGCGGAATTGTCTCAGGGTTCGAGACCGCCAAGGGGGTGAGCACGGATGATTCCGACTGGACCGCGACGAGATAGCCGCCGTTGCTGTTCGTGTCGACGGTCATCGTGACAGCACCCTCTTTCGTGACGGTGCTGTTCGGGAGCCCGGTCAATGTGAATGATGAGGTCAGACCAGAGATGCCGATGCTGCGTGCGGCGACGGGAACCGTGACAGAACACGCGGGGTCGGTGCTGGCGTCCACGCACGTGCTGCCGACGGAGTCTGAGGCTACAGAATTGACGAGCACGGAGTCTTCAGGGGCCTCAACGAGGGCCGTGACCGAATAGGTCACAACGACGGTGGCTCCGCGGATCAGCGCACCGTGCCATTCGACGGATCCGGCGTTGAAACCGACCGAACCGGTGGTGGCAGCCGCGTCGTTATTGTAGTCGGCGGCATCGAGAACGCCGGCGAGCGAGTCGTGCAGGTCGGCGTCGGCGTAGTCGGCTTCGCCCGTGTTGGTGGCGGTGATGGTGTAGACGAGGGCCGCCCCGGCGACGGCGATCGGCAGGTCTGCGGTCTTGCTGACGGAGAGTGACGGAATCAGCACCGACACGGTGGTCGAGCATCCGGGGCCCGGCGGAGCCGCACAGTACGCACCGGCGGTCGGAGAGGTGATCGTGCCGGCCAGAACGCGGTCGCCGGTCGCGGGAAGATCGGCGGTCATCGAGAAGGTGATCGTGATGGTGCCGGCCAGGTCGATGGCTCCGACCCAGACGAGCGCGGAGCCGTCGCCCGAAAGCGAGACGTCGCCGCCAGTCGCTGTTGCGTCCGAGTTGTAGGTCGCATCGTCGAGCATCCCGCTGAGCGAAGCGACGGCCGTAGCCGGTTCGAAGGCGGTCTGCCCGGTGTCGGTGACGGTGATCGTGTAGTGCACGGAGCTGCCGGCAACGACGGTGCTGGTGTCGGCCGTCGTGCTGAGTTCGAGGGCAGGTACCAGAACACGCACGGCTGTGGAGCAGGCGGCGGATGTCGAACCGGGACGGCAGGTGCTACCCGGTGTCGGCGAGACGACGGTGTTGGTGACGAGTTTGTCCCCGGGGTCGGGATCCTTCACCGTGACCGAGTAGGTGATCCGCGCGGAGGCACCGACGGCCAGGTCCCCCGACCATGCCAGGGTGGTGTCGGTGTAGGTGAGGGTTCCACCGCCGACGACCACGACGTCCAGGTTGTAGTCGGCGTCGGTCAGCACGCCGGCGAGGGAGTCTGAGATGGTGGCGGCGGTGTAGGCGGTCTGCCCGTCGTTCGAGACGAGGATCGTGTAGCCGATGATTCCGCCGGGCTGGGTGCTCAGCGTGTCTGCTGTCTTGACCACGCTCAGTTGGGGAATCAGCACGGTGACCGAGACGGCACAGGCCGGGTCGTCGCCGCCTGCGGGACAGGTACTTCCGGGGCTGGTCGAGACCACGGAGCTTGCCAGGGTCCTGTCTCCGATGTCGGGGTCGTCGACGACGACGGTGTAGCTGATCGTTGCAGTCTGGCCGAGGGCCAGCGCCCCGGCCCAGGTGAGCGTCTGGGCCGAGACGCTCGCCGTTCCCACGGTGGCAGAGACCGGACCGCTCAGCTGAGCGTCGTCGACGATACCCGCAAGCGAAGCGGTGAAGTCGGCGCTGCCGTACGCGTTCTGCCCGGTGTTCATCACCACGATCGTGACGACGACCGGGTTGCCGGGGGTCGTGCTGGCGGTGGAGCTCGAAGCCTCGATCGCGAGCCCCGGGATGAGCACAGTCACCGTGTTGGTGCAGGTTCCGGATGCTGAACAGCCGCCCCCGTCGGCAGTGGTGCTGGCGCCGGTCGTCAGCGTCCGGTCGCCGAGGTCGGGGTCGGTCACCGTCAGAGAATAGTGGATGATCGCGGACTCGCCTGCCGCGAGGTCGCCGTTCCACCGGATCTCGGTGACAGCGAACTCGACGTCACCGCGCGAGACGGTCAACGACTGCGGCCCGGAGGAGTCGTCGAGCGCCCCGGCCAGGTCGACGACGACGCCGGCGGCCGTGTAGTCGGTCTGCCCGGAGTTCACGATCGCGACGGTGTAACCGACCACACCGCCCGGCACGGTGGTCTGCCGGTCGGCGCTGACGGTGAGCAGGAGCTGCGGCACGAGAACGGTCACCTCGGTCGTGCAGAGGGGGTTCACGGTGCCCGGGGAGCAGGTGCTGCCGAGCTCGGAGGAGGTGACAGCGTTCGCGAGGATGCGGTCACCGAGGTCGGGATCATCGACGGTGATGCTGTAGGTGATGCTCACGCTCTGGCCGAGTGCGAGGTCGCCGACCCACGACAGTTGTGTGCCGCTGAAACCGACGCTGCCACTGGTCGACGTCGCATCCGCGTTGTAGAAACCATCGGAGAGCGCTCCGACCAGATTGTCGGTGACGCGAGCGGAGGTGTAGAGCGTGGGCCCGGTGTTGGTCGCCGTGGTCTTGTACGTGACGACGCCGCCTGGTGACGTGGTGCCACTGTCGGCCGTCGTCGAGATGCTGAGAATGGGCAGCAGAACCGTGACGCTGGTCGAGCATCCGGGCAGATCGCTCGTCGTGCAGCTGTTGCCTGGAGCCTCTGAGGTGATCGCTGTGCTGACGAGCAGGTCGCCCAGGTCGGGGTTGCTGACCGTGACCGACCCGCTGATCGTGATCGTGGCTCCGACCGGTATGTCACCCGACCAGACGATCCGCCCCGAACCCGCCGTGAGCAGCAGACTGCCGGAGTCGGTGTGGGCGTCTCCGTTGTAGGTGGCGTCATCGAGCGCGCCGACGAAGCTGTCGGAGACGGAGATACCGACGTAGGGCACCTGCCCGACGTTCGTGAATGTGCCGGTGTACGTCACGACTCCGGTCGGCGTCGTCGTGGTGGCGTCGGCGCTGTTCGCAATCTGCAGGCGTGCGATCGCGACATCCGTGACACAGCGCGTGTCGCCCGATCCGATCTGGCAGGTGCTTCCGGCGTCAGTCGAGACGACTCTCTGCGAGAGCCTGCTGTCGCCGGCGGTGCCCGACCCGACCACGACGGCGTAACTGATCGTCGCTTCGGCGCCGATGGCCAGGGGACCGTGCCAGGCCAGCGTGGTTGCGACGATGCTGGCCGTGCCGGATGTCGCGGTGATCCCGCCCGTGTAAGCCGCATCGTCGAGCACGCCCGCGAGGCTGGCGGTGAGCGCAGCGTCGGGTGCGTCTACCTGGCCGGTGTTGGCGACCGTCACGGTGTAGACGACGGTCTCTCCCGGGGCGGAGGTGCTCGTGTCGGCCGACGAGGAGATCGTCAGGGCTGGCGTCAGCACGACGAGGGAGGTGCGGCAGGCCGCACTCGCTGTGGCCAGCGGGCAGCTGCTGCCCACCTCGCTCGAAACCAGCTGGTTGATCATCGTCTTGTCACCGAGATCGGGGTCGTTGACCCTGACCGAATAGGTGATGGTGGCTGTCGCGCCGGCCGCCAGCGAACCCACCCAGGTCAGGGTCGGGCTGGCGAACGTCACGGCGCCACCGCTCGCTGCGGCATCGCCGAGGTATGTCGCGTCGTCGAGCACGCCGGCGAGCGAATCAGCGACGGTCACGTCGACGTAGGCGGTCTCCCCCGAGTTGTGGATGCTCACGGTGTAGCTGACCGTGGAACCCGGTACCACCACCGAAGCACTTGCGCTCTGGCTGATGGTGAGGCCGGGCAGCAGGACGGCCAGCGTGGCGGTGCAGAGGGGATCGCTGCCGGCCGTCGGGCAGTTGCTGCCGGGCGCAGTCGAACGGAGTGTGCCCGAGATCAGGCGGTCACCCGTGTCGGGGTTCTTGACCGTCAGGGTCCCCGACACCGTGACCGTGGCGCCGACCGGGATGCTCCCTGTCCATGTGATGGCGGTCGCACTGAGAATGAGGGTGCCGGAGCTCGCCGTCTGATCTCCGCTCGGCAGCGCGTCGTCGACCGTCGAGGCGCTGGGCGACACGATCGTGATACCCGTGTAGGCGTAGCCGCCCGTGTTGGTGAAGGTGGCAGACAGATGGATGAGCGAACCCGGGGTCGTGCTCGTCTCGGTGTAGTGCTGCTGGATGAGAAGGGCGGCGACGGGCACGGCGGTGACACAGCGCGGATCGGTGCTGGCCGCGATGCAGTTGTTGCTGGCCGGCAGCGAGGTCGAACTCGCCCGGTTCGAGAGCACGTGGTCACCCGCGCCCAGGGCGCCGACCGTCACCGAGTAGGTGATGGTCGCCGTCGCTCCGGCAGCGAGGGTGCCCGACCAGGTGAGAGTCGACCCCGCCAGACCGACGCTGCCCGTCGTCGCTGTGGCGTCGGAGTTGTAGGCGGCATCGTCGAGCACTCCCGACAGGGCGTCCGCGAAGCTCGCCGGCTGGGAGGTCGCGCTAGAGTTCGCCGCGGTGACGGAGTAGTGCACTGTCGCGCCCACGACCGTCGACGAGACGGTGGCGGCCGACGTGAAGGTCAAGCTCACGGAATCGGTGATCGGTACGGTGGTGCTGCACCGCACATCCGTACTCCCCGACGGGCAGTTACTGCCGACCGTCGTCGACACAACGCTTCCGGTCATCGACCGGTTGCCGGTGGAAGGGTTGTTGACCGAGACGGTGTAGTGGATCGTTGCCGACTGGGTCGGGGTGAGGCTTCCTGTCCAGGCGATGACGCCGGAGTTGAGGGTGGCACTGCCACCGGTGGCGGTGAGGCTGCCGGCGGTGAACGTCGCGTCGTCGAGCACCGCGGCGAGGCCGAGCGTGAACGATGCACCGCTGTAGGTCGTCTGGCCGCTGTTCGTCACGGTGACGGTGTAGCCGACCGTCGTGCCGAGTGTGGTGGATGCTGCATCCGCAGTCTGCACGAGCGTGAGCGCGGGCGTCAGAACGAGAACAGTGGTTCCGCAGGCTGCGGCGCCGCTCGCTGCCGGGCAGGTGCTGCCCACGTTCGTCGACGTCACGCGGGTGACCATCGTCTTGTCCCCGGATAAGGCTCCGGCGGCGTGCACGGTGACCGTGTAGGTGATCGTGACCGTGGCGCCGACGGCCAGCGCCCCTGCCCAGCTGAGTGTCGAACCGGCGTACTGCACCGACCCGCTCGTCGCGGTCGCGTCGGCGTTGTAGTCGGAGTCATCGAGCACACCCGTGAGAGGGATCGAAGTGGCCGCCGCCGGATACACCGTCTGGCCCGTGTTCTGGAGCGTGACCGTGTAGGAGACGGTCGTGCCGGGCAGCGCGCTGGCCGCGTTCGCGGTGGTGGAGACGGTGAGGCCAGGCAGGAGAACCGTCGCCAGCGACGTGCAGCGGGCATCGGTGCCGCCGGGCGGGCAGGTGTTGCCGGGCGCCGTCGAACGGACCGTTCCCGTGATCGTCTTGTTTCCGGTGTCGGGGTCGGCGACCCGCAGTGTTCCCGTGACCGTCACGGTTTCGCCGATCGGGATGTTGCCCGTCCACTCGATTGCGGTGGCGGTGAGAGAGAGGGTTCCCGATGTCGCCGTCTGGTCACCCGTGGGCAGCGCGTCGTCGACCGTGTCGGCGCTCAGGCTGTCGACGGTGATCGAGTTGTAGGCCACCTGTCCGGTGTTCACGAACGTCGCCGTGAGGGTGAGCAGGGAACCGGGTGTGACTGTGGGCTGCGAGTAGCTCTGCGACAGAACGAGACGGGCGACGGGGACGACGACCTGGCACCGTGAATCCGGAGAGGCGGCACAGTTGTTGCCCGACGAGTTCGAACTGACTGCATTCTGAAGCAGGTCGTCGCCGTTGTCGGCCGCGTTCACGACGACGGCGAACGTGATTGTCGCGATCTGACCGGGTTCGAGTCGTCCGCTCCAGATGAGCTCAGTCGGCGAAGCGATCACGACACCGATGTCGGAGGAGACTCCCCCGCTGTAGGTCGCGTCGTCGAGCAGACCGACGAGCGAGTCGGTCACTCGTGCGGCCGGGAAGACGGTGGGCCCGGAGTTCGTGACGGTGACGGTGTACCCGACGGATGCCCCGGGCACCGTGCTGGCTACGTTCGCCGTCGTGAGGATGGTCAGGTTGGGCACGAGAACGCTCACGGTACTGCTGCAGCGCGCATCGGTGCTGCCGGTGAAGCAATTGCTGCCGGCGGTCGACGAGGAGACGATGTTCTGCAGTTGCTTGTCTCCGGGATCAGGGTCGAGAACGACGACGGAATAGGTGATCGTCGCTGTCTCTCCGGTATCGAGGGCGCCCGTCCAGGTCAGAACCTGGTCGCTGAACGCGAGCGTTCCCCGGGTCGCGCTGGCGGAGGAGAAATCGAAGGTGGAATCCGTCAGCACACCGGCCAGAGAATTGGTGAATGCTGCGGCCGGGTATGCCGTCTCCCCGGTGTTCTGTGCGGTGACCGTGTAAACCACGGTGCCGCCCGGGCTGACCGTCGCGGCATTCGAGGAGGTGGTCAGGGTGAGTGCCGGCAGCAGCACCGACGTCGTCGCAACACACGACGAGTTCGCACTGGCGGGAAGGCAGAGGCTGCCGGCAGAATCCGACGCGACGCGCACTGACAGTGACCGATCCCCTGCCGCCGCAGAACCGACGGTGAAGGTCAGCGTCGCCGTGGCGCTTGCTCCCGTCGCCAGGCTGAGCATCCACTCCACCGTACCGTCAGCCGCAACGCTGAGGGCGCCTGTGGACGCGCCCGCGTCGCGGTTGTAGGTCGCATCGTCGAGAGTGGCTGACGGGTCGATCGTCACCGCCGCCCCCGTGTACGCGGTCTCGCCGGTGTTCGTGACGGTGACCGTGTAGGTCACCACCGAGCCCGGCGTTGTCGTGGCCAAGTCGAACGAACTGGCGAATGCGAGTGTCGGAATCAGCACGGCTGTGCTCGTACTGCAGGGCGGTCCGGTCACCCCCGTCACGCAGTTCGCACCGACCGTGGTCGACCGCGCAAGAGTCGTGAGCACCCGGTCGCCGGGATCGGGACTCGACACGGTGACGCTGAACGTGATCGTCGCGGTCGCACCCACGGCGAGGTCGCCCGTCCAGGTCAGAACAGTGCCGGAGAACGAGACCGCGCCGGTCGATCCGACAGCATCGTTCTCGTAGGCGGCGTCGTCGAGCAGACCGGCGAGCTCGTCGGAGACCGTCGCCCCGACGTACGGGGTCTGACCGGTGTTCGAGACGAAGAGGGTGTAGCGCACGGTCGAACCCGGCGTCGTCTGGGCGACGTCGGCGGCCGTGGAGATGGAGAGCGCCGGGATCTTCACCTGCACCGTGGTGACGCAGGCTGCGCTCGACCCGCCGACCGGACACACCGATCCGGCGGCTGGCGACGTCGTGAGCGTCGTCATCGTCTTGTCTCCGGTGTCGGGGGTGCGCACGGTGAGAACAACGCTGACCGTCACGGTCGCCCCCAGCGCGACCCCTCCGGTCCACTGCAGAACTCCGCTCGAAGCGTCGATGACGGCGGTGCCGCCGCCGACGACCGACGGGGTGCCTGCCGTGGCGTCGTCGAGCGCCCCGGCCAGCGCCAGCGAGGCGGTCGTTGTGGCGGGATAAGTGGTCTGGCCCGTATTGGCGATGGTCAGCGTGTACGTCACCGTGGAGCCGGGGGTCGTCGTCTGGGAACTGGCCCGCGTCGTCAATGCCAGCGCCGGTACGGTGACGGCCACCAGGGTAGAACACTGTGCAGCGGCACCGACGGCCGGGCACGAGCTCCCCGCCGATGCCGAGACCACCGATCCGGTGAGCGCCCGATCTCCCGTGTCGGGGTTGGCGACCGTCACCGAATAGGTCAGGGTCGCACTTGCGCCGACGGCGAGGGCGCCCGTCCAGGTCAGCGCCTGGTTCGCGTACGACACGGTGCCCGACGATGCTGCGCCGTCGGCGTTGTAGACCGCATCGTCGAGAACTCCGGCGAGCTGATCGCTGAAGGTCGCCGCAGGGTAGGCGGTCTGACCGGAGTTGGTGGCGGTGACGGTGTACCTGACGGTGGCGCCCGGCACCACGGATGTCGCGTCGGCGGTCTTCACAATGGTCAACCCGGGGACGGTGACGATGGAGCTGCACCGGGCATCCGTACCGCCTGTGGCGCAGTTGGTGCCCAGGGTGGACGAGGTGACGGCGCTCGTCAGGATCTTGTTGCCGGTGTCGGGTGAGCGAACCGTGACCGAATAGGTGATGGTCGCCGTCGCGCCGGCGGCGAGAGCACCCGTCCAGGCAATGGTGTTCGAGGCGAAGCTCGGCGTTCCGCTGCTGGCCGAGACGTTCGAGTTGTAGGTGGCGTCGTCGAGAACGGCGGCGAGGGGATTGCTGAGCGACACCGAGGGGAAGGCTGTGGTCGATGTGTTCGCCACCGTGATCGTGTAGGCGACGGTACTTCCCGGCACAGCAGATGCCCCGTTTGCGCTCACCGCGATCACCAGCGGGCCGGCGCTCATCACCATACTGATGGCCCTCGTCGTGGACTGGCCATTCGCATCGACGACAGAGACGGTGAGGCTGCTGGTGTCGGCCGTCGTCGGAGTGCCCGAGACCGCACCGGTGTTCGTGTTGAGGGTGAGCCCGGCGGGAGGGCTTCCGGCGGCGATGGACCAGACCAGCGGCAACGTGCCGCCCGTCACGTCGAACGAGGTCGAGTAGGCGACGCCGACCTGTCCGGCCGCGGGGGCGGCGAAGGTGAGGGTCGGCAGGGCGACGATCACGAGGGTGACAGGCCGGGAGGCTACCTGGCCGAAGGCATCGGTGGCGGTGATCGTCGGGCTGAACGTGCCTGAGGCCGTCGGGGTTCCGCTGAGCAGGCCCGTCGCGGCGTCGATAGTGATACCGGTCGGCAGGCTTCCCGCAGCGATTCGCCAGACGATCGGGGCGGTGCCCCCCGAGAGTGCGGGCTGCTGGCTGAGAGCGACGCCGACCTCACCCGGGCTCGGCGCGAAAGCGATGCTCGGTGCCGCGGCGATCACGATGGTGACCGATCTGCTGGCGGTCTGGGCGCTGGCGTCGACGATCTGCACGGTGAACGTGTAGCTGCCGGCCGTCGTCGGCGTGCCAGCCAGAACACCACTGGACGTACCGAGTGTCAGCCCCGGCGGCAGTGCGCCGGCGCTCACCGACCAGGTGAAGGGTGACGTACCGTTCGTCACCGTCAGCATTCGCGAGTAGGCGACGCCGACCTCGCCTGATGGCGGGGCGGCGAAGGTCAGTGAGGGTGACTGGTTGGGAGTGACGGCGGTGGAACGGGCCGACGCCGCACCGGATCCGGCGGCATTCTGGGCCGACACCGTGAAGGTGTAGGCGGCGCCCGGTGTCAGCCCGACGACCGACTGGGTTGTCGCGGTTCCGGTGAAGACCTGGGCGGCCTGCGCGGTGCTGCCGAGGTAGGGGGTGACGGTGTACCCGGTGATGACACTGCCGCCGTTGTTCGGGGCGCTGAACGTCAGGGTGGCCGAGGAGTCGCCGGCGGTCACGGCCGAGATCACCGGGGCACTGGGCACGGTGTACGGAACAACCGCCGCCGACTTCGGGCTCGCCGCCGACGTGCCGTAGGCGTTCGTCGCGGCCACGGTGAACGTGTACGACCCGCCCGCCGTGAGGCCCGTGAACGTGCGGGTCAGGTTGGCCGCGTCGACGACGACGGTCGACACCGCCGCGGCTCCCAGGTACGCGATCACGGTGTACGAGGTGATCGCACTGCCGTTCGGCGTGGGGGCGGCCCAGTTCACCATGGCGCTCGTCGTGCCGGCGGTCGCCGTGGGCGGAGCGGGTGTCGCAGGCGAGGAGGCGTACACATAGGTCGTTGCCGACGCCAGTCCGTGCGTGACGACGGTCACAGAAACGCTGGCTGCGGATGCCCGTGCGGGCATCGAAGAGATGACCAGTGTGTTGCCGCTGACCGTGAAGCACCCGGCGGCGGGACCGTTGGCGCACGGGAGTAGCACGACGGGCGTCGCGGCGGCCTGTTCGGCAGGCGTACCGATCTCGATGGCGGTCGCTGCGGTGATCGACGTGCCGCTGACGGTGAGCGCACCGCCGCCCGAGATCGCTCCGATCGTGGGATTCACCGAAGCCACGGAAGGTGCTGTCGGGAGGGTTCCTGCCGCCATGATCGAGTCAGAGTCAGGGTTGGCGTCGATCGACGATACTCGTGCCGTCGACGCGTTCTGCACGGTGGCGGCGGTCATGCTGGCGCTGGTGACGATGGCGACGACCGTGATGACGGGCAGAGCTGTGCCGTTGGTGAAACTCGAGGCCGTTGTCGCGCAGGTCACCGTCTGTGCGATCGGAGCTCCGCACGACCATCCGGAACCATACGCCCCCACGGGAACGACACCGGCCGGCGTCGTCATGGTCATCGAGATCGGGCTCGTCTCGTTTGCGCCGACCTGCACTCCTGTCGCGACGCTGTAAGTCACCGGCGCGCCCACCGCGGGAGCCGCGGCGCTGAAGCTCGTCCCGGCGACGGTGAGTTGGGGCACCGGGTTGAAGGTGAGTACCTTGACGTCGGAGGCCTCGTGGGCATCAGTCACCGAACCCGTGGAGCCGACAAAGGCGAAACCCAGCTGCCTCGGTACCCCGGCCGAATTCAGCCAGCTGGTCGAGGGGTACACCCCGGCCGCCACTGTCGGCAGCGGTCCGGTGAGCGTCTTCGTCGAGCCGCCGACCGGCGTGACCACCACCTTGTAGGTGCCGGCGTCGACCGAGACGCCCGTGGTCGAGGCGAACGAACTCGAAGTCGGGTTGATGAGCACCTGCACCGGGACGACCGACGCCGCCCGTGTGTTCGCGCGAAGCGTCACCTTCGAGTTCGCCACTCCGGTGTACGTCGTGGTCAGACCGCAGTACCCGGCGAGATTGTTGCCCGGGCCGCGCACGACTACAGCACCCGGAACGGCTGCCGTGATGTTCGTGGCGTTCGTGCATCCGCTGCCCTGGAATCCGGGGCTGCTGAAATTGCCGAAGACATCGAGCCCGACGCCGAGATACGCGTTCGGCAGACCTCTGACCGAGCCGGCGGGGCTGTAACCGAGAGAGCCACCGCCGGGACCGATCGCGGTGGGGGCAGCGGGATTCGCCGGGTCGACCGCCCCGAGCATGAAAGCCATGCCGTCGGCGCCGCCGCCGCCCCACTGGTACGTGTTGAAGGTGACGTCGAGACCGTTCGAGGTGGGGAAACTCGTTTCGCCGAACACTCCCCCGATCTGATTGCCGGTCGCGTTGGTCATTCGGAGTTTGCCCGCACCCTGCGCGTCGCTGGTGCCCGGGCAGGAGAGAAGGGGAAGGGTGGCGCTGTTGCCGCTCGCGGTGAGGCAGACGGCGTTGGTGCCATTCGTGGGGGTCGGAACGGTCACCGAGCCAGTGCCGTCGACCGTGCGGTTGGCGAAGCTGTTCTGAAAGAGCACGGTACCGGCGGCCGTCGCCGACAGGGGTGTGATGACCACCGCGGTCGAAGCCACGAGGGCAATGGCGGCGACGATCGCCAAGGCCCGACGGCGGGGCCTGGCATGTCTAGACATCTCCGCTACTGCCGGAGGTCAGTTGCTCTGCGGCAAGCCGAACACCCTTGCGATATTGGCTGCGGGCGAAGACGAGCAAGAGGATGACGAGCAGGATGCCACCGACAAGGACGGCAGCGGGCACGACGGGGAAGACGATGACCTGGACCGTCTGGCTCGTGGAGACGCCGTCCGCGTTGGTGATGGCCGTGTTGATGCTGCAGATGCACATCAGCGGAGGCGTCCAGGTCGCACTGATGGTGCGAGCCGACCCGCGCGCGACGGTGAAGTCAGCGAAGTTCGTGGAGGCGCCGGCGAGAGCCAGCGCGCTCTCCCCTCGAAAGTCGCGATGAACCGTGCCGGTGTTCTGCACGGAGGCCGTCACGTCGACAGGACCTCCAGCGGAAAAGCCCGGAGCAGTGAGGCCGCCCACTGTGACCGTGTCGTCGACAGGGCCGGGAACGGTGATGTAGACAGGCGTGCCCACACCCCGATTGATCTTGATGTTCGAGCCTGCCGCACCAGCGGGAACGAGGAAGACCAGGGCCACCTGGTGGTCGCCCAGATCGGCGTTCGTCGGCACGACGACAGAAACGGAGACGATCTGTGAGCTACCGGGCTGCACCTCGAATGACGCTGGTGAGACGGAGACCCAGTCGATCGCCGAGAACGGTGCGTCCGGCTGGAAAGCGAGGCTGCCGTCAGCGGCCCCGACAAAGCTCTCTTTCTGCACATCGATGTGCAGCGCATCCTCTCCTCTGTTCACCACGGTGATTGCCTGGTCGGTGCCCGCATCGGCCGGCCCGATGGCGAGCCGGGTGGGGCTCACCGTCAGCGAGAACGAGGTGGGCAGGGTGTCGTACGTCGTCGTCTGGGTGGGCGATGGGGTCGGAGTGGGCGTCGCCGTCTCGGCGAGGGCCGGAGACGCTGTGCCGGCGAGTGCACACAAAGCGACGAGCGTGCACACGGCAAGAGCTCCGCCGCGTGCACGTCGAGTGGTCATAGACAGGCCGAGGATTCGGATGTCGACCTAGAGCGTCGCTGCGATGTAGTTCAGCGTCACCGAGTAGGTGTCGCTGTTGACGAAGGGAATCGCGACAGAGTAGTCGTTCGTGAGGTCGTCGCCGCCTTCGACTGACCGCGTCCCCTGGCTGTGGACGAGGACCGTGGCTGCACTGCTCACCGGTGTGAGCACGTCAGCCGAGTTGCTGACGCTGAGTGCGCCGATCGGGATCGAGTCGGTGTTGCCCGCGGTGTCGGCCACGAGGGTCGGGGTGGCCGCCTGCACAGTGACGGCATAGCCTGCGAGATTGTTCGTCTCGACGGTGAACGCGACGGCATCAAGCTCTGAAACAGTGGCACCGGGAACACCGGTCAGCGTGAAGTCGCTCGTGAGTCCGGTGAGCGAGATCGCGGTTGAGACGGCAACGTGCCCGTCGGTGCTGCCGGTGTCTTCAGCTGCGTTCGCCATGAGGCTGCTGGCAGCGACCAGGCCGGTTGTGGCCACCACGACGGCGACGCCGCGAGCGAGGGTGCGGCGAGCGTGCCTGGAGGTGCTGTGAGTGCCGTTTTCGGCGTCGCTGAGCGTCATGAAATGTGTCCCCTGAATTGTGAGAGATTGCCAATTTGGCTCCCTGCGGACAGGATACACGCTGGCAGCATAATCGTTTACTTAATGCCAAGATTGATACAATATCTGCCATGCCCCGTGCCGGATGGACGAAGCCCGATAGCGACAGTCGGCTCTCCGACCACCTCGCATTCGCGATGCTGGCCCGGGTCTTCCCACCCGATGTCGTCGATCAGGTCGTCGCTGACCTCGGACGCGTACAACAACGCAACCGACTGTTGCCCTCACGGATCGTGGTCTACTACGTGCTCGGGCTGGCCCTGTTCTCCCATTCGTCGTACGACGAAGTGATTCGCCTGCTCATCGACGGACAGGCGTGGTCCTCCGGATGGACGCAGTCCTGGCCCGCTCCGACAAAAGCGGCCCTCTACAAGGCTCGACAGAGACTGGGATACGAGCCCATCCAGCAGTTGTTCGACCGGGTCGCCCGCCCGCTAGCCAAGGGCGGGGACGGATTCCACCACTCCTGGCGCGTGCTGGGAATCGACAGCGTGCTCATCGACATCCCCGATACGGAGGCCAACGTCCGTGAATTCGGCCGGCGCCAGACGGTGGGCTCCTTCCCGGCTGGCTCGCCCGCCGCATTGGTCCTCGGTCTCACAGAGATCGCTTCCGGTGCCGTGATCGGCGCCTCGGTGCAAGGAGCCGACAATGAAGGCGGGGCGACCCTGGATTTCCTTACGCGGATGGGCCCCGAATCGCTCGTCATCGCGGGGCCAGGTCTCTTCTCGCCAGGATCGTGGTCGGCCGCCGCCGCCACAGGTGCACAGCTGCTCTGGGAAGTTTCCGCGGCCACGAATTTCGCGAAGTCACGGGAGCTTCCCGACGGCTCGTACATGTCCCGATTGCCGGAGCAAGCGATCTTGGGTCCGGTCGACTCCCTGCTCGAGGTGCGGATTGTTGAGACACGCCTTCGCGATGGTCGACCGCGACGTTTCGTGACGACTGTGACCGAACCCGCCCTTCTGACTCCCGACGACCTGTCCGCCCTCATTTCGAAGCATCGGAACCTTGCCAGCGCGTTCGACGAATTCCGGGCGCACCGATCGAGCAGCCCGATCACACTACGCTCCAAGATGCCCGTAGGCGTCCGCCAGGAGATCTACGGCTATCTCTGCGTGCACTATGCGATGAGATGGCTCATGCTCAGCTCGCCAGCAACGCTCGTCTCACCGATTTCGCTCGATCGGTCGACATCGATCTCCAGTGCATCTAAGACAAAATTACCTTCGGCTGTTACTTAAGTAAACTGTTCTCTGTCAGGCTGGTTGTGACACCCGCTTTGGGGGTATCTCCTCCTCGCAATCTCGAGTTCGCTGCGACCGCCGCCCGTTCGATCCTGTCTGGCGGACCTCGCGAGCATGGCCACACCCGTACTCGTTGAATCGACGAAAGAGGGTGTCGCTCTCGTACTGGACCCCTCCCCCGCAACACCGCCAAGACCGTCCGGATGAGTATCGCCGCGCTTCGACGGATCAGCTGCAAAGGGTTCTCCCCGCCACGGTCCTTGCCGTGCGCAAATCAGCCGACATAGCAGAAGCGGACACGGCCACCCGCGCAGCATTCCTTCATTCGGCGGCGATCGACGATCTCCGTGGCCGCACCAGCGTTCCGGGCATCCAAAGACCGCGCGACGCACAACAAGCGACAAGCGACTCCCTGCGGCAGACGCTCCGGAACCACCTCAGCACGTTGCTCGTCGCTTACGTCGAGGCCGAGGTGAAACGCAGTGACCTGCCCCAACCGATCGGCTATTGCGCGGGATCAGCACTGGCCCTGGCTGCAAAGTTCGGCCGGCGGTCGCACGACGGACGAGGCACACCCGCCGGTCTGGTCATCCCGGGACGGCAAATCCGCGCTTTCCATCACGCCGACCCATATGGTCGAGACCTCGTAACGCAAGCCGATCGAGATCGCCTTCGCTGACATCCGACTCGTTGGAATCACACAAGACATCGCGCTGACACTGATCGACCATCGAGGACGTTCTACCATCATCGATGAATCCGATGCGATGGACTTCGAGACCCTGCGACGTGCCATTCTGGGGCGCATCCGCGCGAGCATCATCCGGAACTCTGCAAAATAGTAGGAGCGGCAGCCGCTCGAGCTGAATGTCATGCCGTTGAACGCCCGCCGTGCGGGTCCTCGAGTGCCAGGTGGCGTGATCCCCCTTGGAAGATTCGAGGGTAATTGGAGATGAATGTTCCGCGACCCCGCCAGATAGGGTTGCCACCGCTTTGTAGATTGGCAGTGCGCCCGACATGAGCGCTGGGGCGGAGCGGCGAATTCATGGTGCCCGAATTCGTGCAGCTGACCTTCGCATACTTGTTGGTCGTCATTGCGATCGGTCCCGCGTTCTGGGCCCGGCTACGCCCTGGTCAGTCACTCGCTGCCCGCCAGATGACGATTGTCGCCGAAATTGTGCTGCGTGTCGTCGGCTTTGTCGTGTCGTATACGATCATCCTCCCATTGGCAGGCGACGAGATCGAGCCCATGCTCACACAGGCGGGCGAGGCTCCCCTCATCGCCTGGACCCGTCACGCGATAGTCGAGGGCGGGCTGCCCCTAGCGACTACTAGTGGCCTCGCGCTGGGCCTCGGCGTGCTGAGAGCCGGGTGGCTCTGGCGACGGACGAAGCACAGATACGAGCGCCTCGGCTTCGTGATGTGGCACGAGACGCGATCAATGACGACGCCGATCACGCACTTCCACTGGCCGCCGGAGTCAGCGATCACTGCTTCGCAGCCACGGTCCGTCGCCGAACTGATCACAAGAGGCGTGCTGGGATCGGTCGTAGTGGGTGTCACCGAGGAGCTGCTGTTCCGCGTCGGCCTTCCGGCGCTGCTCCTACGCACCAGTGGCAACCTCTGGCTGAGCGTGATTGTCTCGCTCGCCGCCTTTGCGCTCTGCCATGCGTATCAGGGGTGGGAAGGCATCGCAGACGCAGCTCTGCTCGGCACAGTCTTCATGTGCGTCTATCTCGCGACTGGGTACATTGTGCCGGCGATCATCCTGCACGTTCTCAACAACATCTACGCACTGACCGTTTTGCCCATAGTGGGAACGCAAGCAGCTCGCCGCGAGTTCGATGAACGGATGCGCTTGGCTGAGCGTTCTATCTGAACCAATGTGGTCATCGGCTCCGCTTAGCGAGTCGATGACCACGCGTACCTGGGGCAGAAATGGCCTGAGCTGCAATCGAGCTCGAGACATGTCGTTTCATCATCAACATCTGGATCAATGGCGAACAATGTTCCTCGTTGAGGTCCCGTCAACTGACGTGATGTTGCGAGTGGGTGAGCTCCCAGATGAGAGCGTCCAGAGCAGACCCCACTTTGGGAGTCCGGCCGGCCGATTCATTCTGAGGCGAAACTCGACTGACAGGCCGTCCTCGGCCACTCCTCACTCAACGTACTTGTTCGCTGCTATCGCGTTTTTCTCAATAGCGGATATCAGTTCGTACCCGAGCTCGACCGCCCTTCGGTACTTCAGATAAGGCCAAGCTGCCGTGCGGGCGCCTGGCCTGAGGCGAGTCGAACTGATGAGCTTTTGGGCGGCTGTGGGGTGCACCTGCCAGGTAAAGCTCAGCCCCCCGGCCTGCCAGCTCGAGCAACAGGAGTGAGCGAGGAGTCGAAAGACTTGGGGGATGACGAGAGCGTTCGTCTGCTCTCGGCGAACGAGCTGACCGTGATCGTCGAACTGTGGGAGCCTGCAGGCATGAAGATTCTGGTGCTGGGCGGCACGGCATGGCTTGGTCATGAGGTCACCAAGACTCTCCTCGCTCAGCGCCACGACGTCACCTGCGTAGCGCGGGGCTCGGACGTACCAGAGGGCGCTCGATTGGTCAACATCGACCGAGACGTCGACGATGCCTTGCAGCCTCTCACGGAGCACAGCTGGGACGCTGTGGTCGACGTGGCGCGACAGCCCGGTCACGTGCGTCGAGCTGCCCGCGACTTCGCCTCGGTGGCTGAGCGCTACATTTTCGTTTCAACGGGCAACGTGTATGCCTCCCAGGACCAGATCGGGGCCGACGAAGGTGCTCCGCTGCACCAGCCGTTGCTCGCAGATACCTTCTCGGCCCCGGAAGAGTACGGTGCCGCCAAGGTCGCCTGCGAGATGGCAGTCCTCGCCGCCTTCGGGCCTGATCGTTCCGTGATCGCGCGTGCAGGGCTCATCGGCGGTCCAGGTGACCACACGCAGCGAACCACCTACTGGCCGTGGCGTTTTGCTCACCCCGCCAGAGAGGAATCGGTGCTCACTCCGGATGCCCCGGACCTCCCGGTCTCCGTCGTGGACGTACGTGACCTGGCTCAGTGGCTTGTCCTGTGCATCGATCGGGGTGTGTCCGGGACGTACAACGCGATGGGGCCCGCGGTTCCCTTTCCCGAACACCTCGCTGCCGCCCGGCACGCAGCGCGGAGCTCGGCCTCTGCCGTACGCGTTCCCGAGCAGTGGCTGCAGGACCACAGTGTCGCGGAGTGGGGCGGCCCTCGCTCGATGCCCCTGTGGCTGGCGGATCGTTCGTGGTATGGCTTCAATGGGCGTTCGAACGCTCGCGCCGTGGCGGCCGGGCTGTCCCTGCGGCCTCTCGAAGAGACGTTGCGTGACGGGCTCGAGTGGCGCGAATCCGAACCGATCGAAGAATGGAAAGCGGGGCTGGAGGACGCGGTCGAGGAGTCACTGCTCGAAGATTTCCGCAGCCGACGCTCCCGCTGAACAACACACGGAGGCCGGGCAGGTGTCAGAGGAAACGGAACGATGGCTTGTCATCAATGGCCGACGGTGGCGGCGCACTGAACCCAGCCTGCCCGGAGACGTCGTGGACGCCCTGAAGTCCCATCTCGGCCAAGCGCACGAGGCACTCCGCGAGCTGGACACCCGCCCCTGACATCCACACTGCGACTCGCTCGTGGGGCGAAAGAGAGGCGGGCTCGCCGTTCGGGCGACAAAGCTTGCGAACACATACTGTCGCGCGTCTTAGGTAGTCAAGACGTGTCTCGGGGTCGGGCGCGATTGGGCCGTGAGTGGAGAATTGAACTCAGATGGTTGGGCGCCGCAAGCTCGAACGCGCTCAGTGAACCTGAGTAGTGTTTTGGCAGCGGTCGGGCGAATTCGGATCGGGTGCTTGTGCGAAGTCCGAGCGATACGAGGCCTTCGATGAGCTTGGTTGCGGCGCCCACCCCGTCGATGACAGGAACACCGAGTTCGGCTGAAAGCCATGCACATAGATCCGCCATGCCGGCGCAGCCCAGAACGATGGAGTCGCAACCGTCATGCTCGATGGCGTCGCGGCACATCTGCAGAATGACGGTCGCTGCCGTTGAGGAGGGGTCCTCGAGGTCGAGCACCGGGATCTCGCAGGCGTGCACTCCGACGCAACGCGATGAGAAGCCATAGTGGGCAACGAGATCTTTTGCACGTCCAGTTGTGCGGTTGAGGGTCGTGACGATGCTGAAGTCACGGCCCACCAGGGACGCGGCGTGCATAGCTGCTTCTGCGATGCCGACGACGGGGCCCCGGGCGAGCTCGCGCGCGGCGTCCAAGCCTGGGTCGCCGAAGCACGCGATGACGTACCCGTCGGCGTCGACCGATTCACCTTCAGCGATCTGCAGCAGCATGCCCGGCACCGATAGGGCTTCGTCGTAGTGGCTTTCGATGGATGCCGGGCCAGTGGTCGAGGTGACTGCAGTAATGCGGGTGCCAGGTGCCGCCACCGCCCGGGCGCATGAGCCGATGAGTTCGGTCATAGCCCGGGTGGTGTTGGGGTTGATGATGATGATGTTCACCGGGAGGAGGGCTAGATGCTCAGCGCCGAAGTACTCTGGGCGCTGACATCCGGAGCTGTTTCGCCTGCCGGCACCTGGCCGTCGTCGGGGAAGGTGCGGCTGGCCCACGGCTTGAGCTTCTCTGCGACGACGTAGCTGAGCAAACCGAGCCCGCAGCCGACGAACCACGCATACGAGGCCGCACCCTGCAGAGCAGGGATGAACACCGTCGATGCCGCAACGACGGCGCCGATGATGGTGGCGATGACCGCGTTCGGGTTGAAGCCCTTCTTGTACCAGTACCGGCCCGAGGTCTTCATTGTGTAGAGGTCATCGACGTATACCTTCTGCTTACGAACGATGTAGAAGTCGGCGATGAGAACACCGAACAGCGGGCCGATGAAGGCACCCAGCGTGTCGAGGGTGTAGTGGATGATCTCGGGGCTTGAGAACAGGTTCCACGGAGTGATCAAAACCGAGCCGACCGCCGCGATCATGCCACCCATGCGCCAGGAGATCTTCTGCGGGTTCACGTTCGAGAAGTCGAAGGCGGGTGAGACGAAGTTGGCCACGATGTTGATACCAATCGTAGCGATCGCGAAGGTTGCCGCACCGAGCACGATGGCGTAGATGTTGTCGATGTGAGCCACTGTCTGCACGGGATCGGTGATGAGCTCGCCGAACACCGGAACAGTCGCGGCCGCACACACCACAGTGAGTATTGAGAAGAACAAGAAGTTCACCGGCAGCCCCCAGAAGTTGCCCCGCTTGACCGCCTTGAACGACTTTCCGTAGCGCGAGAAGTCACCGAAGTTGAGCATCGGGCCTGAGAAGTACGACACCACGAGCGCAATGGCGCCGAGCATGACGGGCAGAACGTTCCACCCCTCGAGCTGGGTCGAACTGAGGTTGAAGTTGATGTTCGACCACCCTGCCTGCGAGATGAGGTAGACGGCGAGCAGAATCATGACCACATAGACGGCAGGGCCGCAGAAGTCGATGAATTTACGAATGGCGTCCATTCCCCGCCAGAAGACGGCCGCCTGTACCACCCAGAGAATCATGAACGCGATCCAGCCGAGCAGCGACAGTCCGGCGAAACCGTACCGATTCACATCGGCAATGTCGTCGAGCTCTGGCCAGAGCTTCAGGGCGACAACCACGAGGGCCGCTGAGGCCAGATACGTCTGAATTCCGTACCAGGCCACTGCGATAAGGCCCCGGATGATCGCGGGAATGTTCGCCCCGACGACACCGAATACCGACCGCTGTATCACCGGATACGGCACACCGGCCAGCTGGCTCGGTTTGGCTACCAGGTTTGCGAAGAAGTAGACGATTCCGATACCGACGAGCAGGGCAATGAGCACCTGCCAGCTCGCGAGGCCGAGCGCGAACAAGCTACCGGCGGTCACGTAGCCACCGACGCTGTGCACGTCGCTCATCCAGAAGGCCAAGAAGTTGTAGCTTGTCCAGGTCTGCTTCTTCAGTGGGGCAAGGTCTTCGTTGCTGAGACGGGGGTCATGGTAGGGCTCGATGACCCCGCTACCCGTTGGATGTCCCGCAGCTTCGACTGCGTCTCTGGGCTTGATCGCCCGATTGTCGTTCAGTGTTTCGGTCACCGGAATCTCCTCGTGTGCCAATCAGTCGAGCAGTGATGGAGCAATTGGAGTAAAGCTATTGCTTAACGGCTCAAGGCAGGTTTCGGCCGCGTAACGGCCGTGTGACAATTGGTGAATGCAGGACGCCGCCGATCGGCCCCCAGAGGGCACTGCCGTGGAGGACGGCAGGAATGTCGGTCCTCGTCTACGCGAGATCCGCCTGGAGTCAGGCCAGTCGCTTCGTGCCGTTGCTCAGAAGCTCGGCATATCGCCGAGTGCGCTCTCACAGATCGAGACAGGCGCGAAACTACCGTCGGTGAACCGTCTGCTAGCCATCGTCACAGCACTCGATGTGCCGCTGTCCACCGTATTCGAATCCGCTCCGACCGCGACAGGTGGTGTCGCTCACTCGGTATCCCGGTCGGGCGACGTGCCGCTGCTCAATCTGGGAGATGGTGTGACCTACCGCAGGTTGTCCCCTACGCCAGTACCGGGTCTTGAAATGTTTGAATCGACCTACCCACCGGGCTCCACGGGGAGCGCCCACAGCAGCAGCCGCCTCATCAAGCACGGTGGTTACGAGGTCGGTAACGTCTCGCGCGGAGAACTGACCATCGATTTCGAAAACGAGACCGTGACCCTTGGCCCCGGTGACTCCATCTCTTTTCACGCGACTCGGCCTCACATGCTCAGCAACCGCGGAACAGAAGCCTGCATTGCAATATGGGTGATCGCGCACTAGCGAGTTGCCTCTGAGCAAGTTTTCTTCTTACCGGCGTCTACCAAAGACCAACTCGTGAAAATCGGGCGGTCACTTCCTCAACGAGGCTGCAGCGCTCAAGTGCTTGTGCCTCGTTACCCGGTCACGTGACCCGACCGGCGGAGGCAGGGCACGGCGAGGGCTTCTGCTGACGCTATATCCATTACTGGCCGTGGAGCGTAGAGCGTAAGGGCACACGACTTGATGTGTCGTGGGTATTCAGCGGTAAAAAGGCAATTCGCGGGGGCGGTTGTCCGAGGCGAAAGACTCCACCGCTCCCTGAGTCGTGGTTCGGCAACTGTGGAATTCGGGCTGCTGGGTAGCTTGATGATTCGACGGCGGAAGCGGTTGCCGACGCCTTCAGTCTCAATACTCCCTGAGGAGTGATTTCAATGCACAAACGTCTTATTGCCCTTCCACTAGTTCTCGGCCTCGCCGGGGCGGTCGTTTTTGCCGGCCCGGCTTTCGCCGCTTCGACTGGTGGAACGCCCGTGACCATCGAGGTCGGCGGTGGTTCGCTTGATATCACGGTGCCCGGCGCGTCGGTCGACCTTGGTTCTGTCGCGGTGAGCGCGGCTGCTCAAACCGTGTCGGCGCCGCTCGGTGCGGTCACCGTCAGTGACACTCGCGGAGGCGTCCTCGGTTGGACAGCGACCGCGGGGGCCACCGACTTCACCGGTCCCCAGAACATCTCGGTCTCCGGAGTCGGAACGAGTTCGTATACCTCGCCGAATGCCGCCACGACGGGTGCATCAGACGTAGCTGCGTCTAACCTGACTGCACTTTATCCTGCCGCTCCCGTGCAGACAGCGAGCGGGGTCAACGGGATCAACACGGCGACCTGGGTGCCCGTCATCTCAGTAGTACTTGTCAATGGCCAATGGTTTGTGCCCATGGGTGGCCAGCGGAAGTGCCCGCTGGTGGCCATGAAAAGTGCCCGTGTGTGGCCAACAGTTCTGCCCACCTGGTTTCTGGTGGTGCTGGCCACGGCTCGC
>NZ_NBXB01000041.1 GCF_003399635.1 Subtercola boreus
AGACCATGAACGACCCAACCACCGCGATCGAGGAGGTGACAACACTGCCCGAACTCATCGCCGCCTAAGCTTCAACCACTGACCTCAACCGGCAAAGCGAAAGCACACCACTCGAGGGGACGTCACCACGGATTGTCCCACCATCGCTGCTTCACTACGGAGCGCTTCGTTTCGACCCGAGGGCGCGTGCTGGAACTTTACGAGAGGCGTCGGCCGGCTGACACAGCAGCCCCAGGCTGATGCCGTAGATTATATGAGCCGCGACTATCGTCCAGGCGCGACCTGGACGGTCGCGATGCGCTGGTGGTAGAACGCCGACGAGCGGCAACCAGCCTTCGTAGCTCACCGCCCACACGAGAAGACCGTAGCCGAACCCACTGCAGGCATTTACTCGGCCAGAGCGCCGGAGTGCGTAAGCAAAAGCTGCGTACCCTGCACCTCCCGCAGCTCCGTACGCGAAGTGGCCGAGCAGAGCCGTCCGGTCAGCAGTATTCGTTCTCGAGGTTGGGAAAAAATGGTCCACAATGATCTGTGGTGGTTTTCGATCGATGAGCCGCATCCTGTCGGCAGCGATGAACACCGTGCTCATCGCCGCCGTGGCTAAAACACCAGCTGTTGTTCCCCCCACCAGGACGCGACGCACGAAGACGTGTTGGCACATGCGCCTAGTGTGTCAGAAGTCGCTCGGCGCGACTCTGTTCCGAATCAGTCAGATCTGCCGAGCTTGCTGAGGAAGCCTGCCACCGGCCGCTGCTGTTCGCCCTGCTGCGCGGCGAGAACGATCAGGACCGTCGTCAGCGCAGGGGTGACCCACTGGTAGCACCGTTCAGTCCAACGGCGCCCATCAGGGTACCTCTGAACCAGGCGGCGAGGCCCACATCGTGCAGGCTACGAACAAATGTGTTGCGTTCAGATATGCGAATTCCTCTCAAGGGTGAACTCTCAACTATCCGCACTACCCGGACCGGTGTGCACTTCACTGCGGTCGCAGAAGCACTCGGCGTGACCGCGAAAAAGCGAATGTGGGGTTTTGTGGGGTCTGGAGAGGTCCTGAATTGGAAGAGCCCCCCAGATCCTCGTAAGCACGGGGAACTGGAGGGCTTTCCGATGGCGGTACCGGTGGGATTTGAACCCACGGTGCTCTTTCAAGCACACATGTTTTCGAGACATGTACCTTCGGCCGCTCGGACACGGTACCGGGGAATACCTTACGGCACCCCGCAGCAGGGCGCCAATCCGGGCGCCATGCGCTACTCCTCGCCAGCCTTCCGGGCATCGCCCGCCTGCTCCATCGCCTCCGCGTGCCGGGTCTTGCCCTCGGCGATCAGCTCGTCGTGGCCGCGCGCGACCCCGACCGCTTCGGTCAGCCGGCCGTTGACGGCGGCGACAGCATCCGGAATCGACACCGGAGTCAGTGCATCCGCGATGCCGTCGACCGACGTGTCGTACACACGGATGCTGTTCGAGTCCTTCAGCGGCGTGTCGCTGGTCGCCTGCTCGGCGTGTTGACGCGGGCGTACGTGTCGCAGTCTGGCGTGGAGACACGACTGACCTCGACCTGGGTGCGGGATGCCTTGTCTCAGGCTAAACCACACGCTCTGTTGACACGGAATGAGCGCGCGGGTATCGTCGCAAGGCTGTGTCGGACGGGCACACATCGAGCGAGAACCATCGGAACGGAGCAGGCCATGCGCGGCTACCAGCAGCAGTCCACGCTTCGCTCCGACCTGCCCGCAAACGGGCGGCCCCTCCCCCTCGATCCCCGCTCCCTCGATCCCCTCGACGCTCCGTAGAGAAACACTCTGCACAGGGCTCCGACCATCGAGGTCGGGGCCCTTTTCTGCGTTGCGGGCCTTTCCGTAGCGCCGGCGCGTCGAAACCTGAAGAAACGAAAGAAAGAAAGGTCATGAAGAAGATCACCGAACGCCTGCTGTCGTGGGCGAGCATCCTCGAGGAGAACACTCTCGAGCAGGCCCGCACCTCATCGCGCATGCCCTTCATCTACCCGCACCTCGCCCTGATGCCCGACGCCCACCTCGGGCTGGGCGCCACGGTCGGTTCGGTCATCCCGACGCTCGGCGCGGTCATGCCCGCGGCGGTCGGCGTCGACATCGGTTGCGGCATGATCGCGGTGAAGACGCAGTTCACGGCTCTGGATGTCGCGGCCCGCGTCGCCGGCGGCACCCCGCTCAGCGACCTGCGCGAACAGATCGAGCGCGCCATCCCGCTCTCGGCCGGAGGCCGGAACAACAAGATCGTCGCGACGGCTGCGCCCCGCGTCGCCGAGCTCGAGGCCCTGGCCGTCGAGGCCGGTTTCGACCCGGCGACGCGCGCGAAGGCGTGGGCGCTGCAGCTCGGCACGCTCGGCAGCGGCAACCACTTCATCGAGGTGTCGCTCGACGAGAACGATCAGGTCTGGCTGTTCCTGCACTCGGGCAGCCGCGGGGTCGGCAACCGCATCGCCCAGCACCACATCAAGGTCGCGCAGGCGCTCATGACAAAATGGTGGATCCCGCTCGCCGACCGCGACCTCGCCTACCTGGTGGAGGGAACGCCGGAGTTCGACCGTTACATCGCCGAGCTCCGCTGGGCCCAGCACTTCGCCCTGCTGAACCGTGAGGAGATGATGGACAGGGTCATCCGCCAGCTCGGCGACTTCATGGGCGCTGCGGTCGAAGACGTGGAACGCATCAACTGCCACCACAACTTCACGCAGAAGGAGACTCACTTCGGAAAGAGCGTGTGGCTGTCGCGGAAGGGCGCGATCTCGGCGCGGGCCGGGCAGGCGGGACTCATCCCGGGGTCGATGGGCACGGCGTCGTACGTGGTCGCCGGGCGCGGCAATGTGCTTGCGCTCGAGTCGTCGCCGCACGGCGCGGGGCGGTCGCACTCCCGGAGTGCGGCGCGGCGCGAGTTCACGCACGAGCAGTCGCGGGAGGCGATGGTCGGGATCGAGTTCCGCGACACGGCGGCGTTCATCGACGAGATCCCGGCGGCGTACAAGCCGATCGACCAGGTGATGGCCGATGCCGCCGACCTGGTCGAGGTGCGTCACATGCTGCGGCAGATCCTGAACGTGAAGGGCGACTGAGGCGCGCCCCGGTGCCGGGGTGGCCTGGACCGGCCGGCGCCGCTTCATTCCCGATCGGGAGGAGCTCAGACGATGTGCGCCGAAGAGCGCGGCATACTCGCTGAGCTCCTCCCGAACGGGTAGCAATACGCTGGGTGGATGCCGTTCACCGAACTCGAAGGGCACCCCGGGGCATCCGTGGTGCTGCTGCACGCCCACCCCGACGACGAGACTCTCGCAACCGGGGGTCTCATGGCACGCCTCGCGGCGGATGGATATCGCGTGGTGCTCCTCACCGGAACCCGAGGCGAGCAGGGCGAGGTCGTGCCCGGGCCGCTCAAGCCGCTGGAGGGCACGCGGGAGCTTGCGGCGGTGCGCGTCGCGGAACTCGCCGCCGCGATGCGCGCGCTCGGGGTCGACGACCACCGTTTCCTCGGCGCCGTCGCCGGTGCAAGAGCGGAGGCCGGTGCCGGAGCGGGAGCCGATGCCCGGGCAGGAGCAAGAGCGAAAGCGGGAGCATCTGCCGAGGCATCCGGCGCACGGGCTGCCGGACTGGACCCGCGCGTATATGCCGATTCGGGCATGCAGTGGGGGCCCGACGGCACGGCCATCGCGGCCGACGACGCTCCGGTTGACGCGCTGGGCCTGGCACCACTCGACGAGATCGTCGAAGACGCCCTTGTGGTCGTGCGGGATGTCGCCCCGCGCCTCTTGGTCAGTTACGACGAGCGTGGCGGGTACGGGCATCCGGACCACGTGCGGATGCACGACGCGGCCGTCACCGTATCGAGGTTGACGGGCATCCCTCTCTATACCGTCGTCGCTGATTGGAAGGGTGACGCACCCGCGGCCCCGGGCGACGTGGTCGTGCCACTCGGCGAACATCGCGCCGCCACATTCGCCGCACTGGCCGCCCACGCCACCCAGCTCACTGTCGACGGCGGCGACATCATCCTCTCCGGTGGGCAGCGTCATACCGTTGCCGACGTCGAGGTGTTCAGGCGTTTCGATGGCGTCGGCCCGGTCGATTCCGATCGGGTCACGGCACCCTGATTTCCGTCGATCACAAGGGGTCGAGTGTTAGGCTCGCCTTACCAGGACTCGTAGAAACGTGCTCGGTCTTCAGAAGAAAGGCACATTCACCCACATGAGCTTCATCACCTCACCCGCCTTTGCGGAAAAGGGTTACGTCATCCTCGACTCCTACGACCAGGTCGGCGACCCGAAAGAGTGGCTCGACCTCGAATTCGTGGACTGGAAATCGTCGGGCGTCACCCGTTTCGCCCCCCTCGCAAGCGCGTTCGGCGAGATGGAGTGCAACGGATTCTGGAACCACACGCCGCCCCGCACCGACAAAGACGGCGTCTGGGTGCAGGCGAACGTGGATGTCGCGCCCATTCTGAAGGCCCGCGCAGAGGAGCCCGGAGCGAACATCGGCCGCTGCCGCGTCATCGAACTGCAGCCGAACGACTACACGAATGCCATCTACAACCTGCATCAGGACGACAACAACCGGCTGAACCCCGAGGGCACTGGTTGGATCGTGCGTGGCTTCTTCAACCTGTCGGATGATCCGTCATCGGTGCTGATCCTGCGCGAAGACCGTTTCAATCCCGATACCGAGGTGCGCATCCCGCTCCCCGCCGGCGCGCAGGTCATCGTCGACACCCAGCGGTTCTGGCACGCCGTCTGGCAGGTCGGCCCCGAGCCGCGTTACTGCCTGATCACCTCGTGGGAGTCGGGCCCTGAGCTCGACGCCTACATCGAGAAGTACCACGGTGCCTCGAACAACGTGAACCCTCCGCTGGATGCGCACGTCATCGAGGATGCCCAGGCCGAAGTGCGCCGCCGCCTCGCGGAACGCTCCGCCACCCTGGCCTCCCAGGGCAAGAAGCTCGCCGACCCGGTCGACCCCGAGGCGTAGCTCGTCCCTGTCTGAAACGGTTCTGGATGCTCGCCTCCTCCACAGGGGGCGAGCATCCGTGTTTCTCCACAGCTTTCGCCGCGGCTCCCGCGGGTGTCGGTGGCCGAGCCTAGGGTGGAAGCATGCCCACCAAGCCCCTCAGCAACTTCAAGTGCACCGAGTGCGGGTGGACGACCCTGCGCTGGGCCGGCCGCTGCGGTGAATGCCAGGCGTGGGGCACGGTCGTCTCTGCGGCCGAGTCCACGGGACTCCAGGGCCAGGTGCGGGCCGCCAACATCGACGAGGCGAGCATCGCCCGGCCGATCACCGAGATCGAGACCGACGCCGCGATGCACTGGGCGACGGGCATCACCGAGTTCGACCGCGTGCTCGGCGGCGGCCTGGTGCCGGGGGTGGCGATTCTGCTCTCCGGCGAGCCGGGGGTCGGCAAGTCGACGCTGCTTTTGGAGGTCGCGGCGCGGGCAGCGCAGGAACACCTGCGGGTGCTCTATGTCAGCGCCGAGGAGTCCGTCGGGCAGATCAAGATGCGGGCCGAGCGAACCCGATCCCTCTCCCCCACCCTCATGCTCGCCGCCGAGACCGACCTCGCAACGATCCTCGGGCAGATCGACGCCGTGATGCCGCACCTCGTGATCGTCGACTCCGTGCAGACGGTGAGCAGCTCACAGATCGAAGGCGCCGCCGGCGGGCCGACACAGGTACGGGCCGTGGCGTCGGCGCTCATCCGCGTGGCGAAGGAGCGATCGCTGCCGGTGCTGCTCGTCGGGCACGTCACGAAAGACGGCTCCATTGCCGGGCCCCGCGTGCTCGAACACCTCGTCGACGTCGTCTGCCAGTTCGAGGGAGACCGCCAGACGTCGCTGCGTTTCGTGCGCACCCTGAAGAACCGGTTCGGGCCGACCGACGAGGTGGGCTGCTTCGAGATGACCGGGGAGGGCATCCGCGAGGTGCCGGATCCGAGCGGGCTGTTTCTCAGCCGGGGCGCCGAGGCAGTGAGCGGCACCTGCGTCACCGTGGCGCTCGAGGGGCGCCGCGCCCTGCCCGTCGAGGTGCAGGCGCTCGTGGTCGCCACGACCGCGCCGAACCCGAGGCGGGTGACGAACGGGGTCGACTCCTCGCGTGTCTCGATGCTGCTGGCGGTGCTGGAGCGACGGCTGAAGGTGAAGCTCTCCGACAAAGACGTGTACGTCTCGACCGTCGGCGGGGTGAAGCTTACCGAGCCGTCGGCCGACCTCGCGATCGCCCTCGCCATCGCGTCGGCGAACAACGACAGGGCGCTCCCCCACAACTTCGTGGCCTTCGGCGAGATCAGCCTCGCCGGTGAAGTGCGCCCCGTGACATCCAGCGACCTGCGGGCCACGGAGGCGCGTCGCCTCGGTTTCACGAAGATCCTCGGGCCCGGCCAGACGGGCATCCGCCAGGCCTTCGTCTCGGCCTTCGAGACGGCTTAGGGGCTCGCCACTTCGCGCACGCGCACTGCCCCCACTTCCCCCGCAGACCGCCCGCGCACGCGCGCGCTGCCCTCACCGCCCCCGCAGACCGCGCTCGCCACGCCCCACCCCTCCTCGGTACATTCCGCACCCCGCGCCACCCACCCCGCGCATTCCGCGCCCCGCGCCTCCCACGGCATCGCGAAGGGACGCAAATCGTTCCAAAAGCAGCGCGGTCCTACGTTTTGGGGCCCTTCGGCATGGGCAGAGTCGCGGAGACCACCCCGCAGCAGCCCTGAGAACTTCGAAGGACGCAAAATGCTCCACAGCTGCAGGTTTGGAGCACTTTGCGTCCTTTTCGGGGCCCCGAGCGCGCCACGCGCCTGCCAGTCACACGTGCGGCACGAACGCCTGCCACGCAACCCGCCGCGAGGCCCGCGGATCGCGCTCGACCCGATCCGAAGCGTCGATCACGAGGGTCCGCCGCGACCGTTCATCGTAGAGCGGCCACTCGATCACGTTGGTCGCCACACCTCGGCTCGCGCCCGGCAACCACGCGCCGAACCCCGCCCGCGCACCGCCCCCGTCCGATGCCAGCACAGCACCCCGATCATCCACATCCGAGGCCCGCACAGCACCCCGAACATCCACACCTCCCAGAGGTGCACCACCCCGAACCCCTGCCTCCCCGGCCGGCCCACGAACCCCTCCGACCGACCCCGTGTACGCGAAGCGCACCCAGTACTCACGCATCCGTGCCCCCGCAGCCAGGAACGACCGACGCCCGCCGAGCAGCGTCATCGTGCGCCCGAACGCCCCGCCCATCCGGTCGAACAGCGCAAACAGTTCGAGCCCGTGGGTCGCATCGAATCCCGCCAGCCGCACCAGCCGCGGCGCAATGTCGAACCGGTAGAAGTACACCGGGGCGTACCGCGCATGCCGCTCCGCCACCTTCACCGTCGGATACCAGAACGCGAAATCCCCACCGAAGTCCGCGGCAGCCCGCCGCACCGGCAGGCCCGGATACTCGGCCTTGATCGCCTTCCGCGCCTTCTTCTTCGTGTTCGCGAAGATCGCCCGGATGCGCTTGGGCGTCGTCGCCAGAATGTCGAGCCTGCCGCTGAACAGCGATCCCTCGCGGTCGTTGGTGCCGATGATCAGCGGCACCGGATGCGCGCGCCCTGCCTTGAACGCGTCGAGCGGGCGCTCGGGCAGGAAGTCGCCGTCGATCACCGGGCACAGCGCGATCGTGCCCGGGTGCAGGTCGGGCGCAGTCGTCGTCAGGGCATCCGAGGCCCGAACGAGGTCCCGCCAGTCGGCCGTCACCAACAGCTCGCCGGCATCCTCGGCGCTGGTGTTCTCGACACTGTCGTTCGCGACCCGCGCGCTCAGCAGCTCCACGAACTCCGAGGCCCACAGCCGCGTCTGGGACGGCGGATATACAGCGTTCGTGGGTGAGCTCTGCGCGATGGCGCGCGCGAAGAGTCCGGATGCCCGGGGCACCGTCATCAGTGTCGTCACTGCATTGGCGCCGGCCGACTCCCCGAACAGCGTGACTCGGCCCGGGTCGCCTCCGAAGGCACGGATGTTCGCCGCCACCCATTCGAGCGCAGCGACGCAGTCCTTGAGCCCCAGGTTGTTCTCGATCGTGCGCTCTGGCGTGGAGTACTCGGTGAAGTCGAGGAATCCCAAGGCACCGAGACGGTAGTTGAAGCTCACGTAGACGACGTTTCCCTGCCGCACGAGAGTGTCGCCGTTGTGCGGCACCTCCGCCGACGATCCCACGCTGTACGCGCCGCCGTGGATGAACATCATCACCGGCAGCAGGGGTTCCGGATGCCCGGATCCGCCGGCCTCGGGCATCCGCACGCCATCCGCCCCACCCTGCGGTGCCATTCGTGTTCCCCGCCCGACCGGCCTCACCACGTTCAGGGTCAGGCAGTCCTCGCTCATCGCCGCATTCTTCGCGGCACCGATGAAGTTGCCCTCGCGGGACTGCGGGGCGACCGCCCCGAAACCGCGCGCATCGCGCACCCCGAACCAGGGCTCAGGCGCGCGCGGTGCCCGAAATCGCAGCTCCCCCACCGGTGCCCGTGCATAAGGCAGCCCGCGCCACGTCTCGACCCCGTGCTCCCGGATGCCGCGGGCGACACCCTGCGCAGTCGTGACCTCGAGCGCGCCCGGAGTGCGGGCACCCGAACCCTCGCGTTCGCGGCCGGGGCGCGATCTCGGCTGGCGCAGTGTGGGCATGCTGCGATGCTAACCCGGCGAGGTGAACGCCTGCTGCAGCCGCCGGACGGGTCCGTTCCGCTGCGGATCGCAGGGAACGCCATACCGACATCGGCCGAACGTCAGGACCGGACACGAACGGCAGGATTCGAGCATCCAATACAGCCCTTCGACTGGCGCGATCCTCCCCTTCCTTTCATGTCTAGTGCGCTCTTGCGTGACTTGCCTAGGGCGATCTAGTCTCCTACTGTGAAAAGTCGCGATCTTGACAAAAGAATCAGACAGCTCGCCAAGACCGCTGGCGCGAGTGTGCTGTTCGACAATGGAGGAAAGCACGACGTGTTCACGGTCAACGGAACCCTGGTCGTCGTCCCGAGACACAGTGAGATCGGCGAGATGCTCGCTCGCACCATCATCAAGCAAGTAATGGAGGCAGCGAAATGACCGACTTCACGGCGCGTGTGGTGCGCGACGGCAAATTCTGGTTCATCACCGTCGATGGCGTCGACGGCGCAACGCAGGCCCGAACCGTTCGCGAGATCGAGCCCATGGCGCGCGACTACATCTCGATCATGCTGGGCCTTCCTGAGTCAGAGATCATGCTCGCAACGCATATCCAGCTCCCCGCGGGCGCCCAGGCCCACCTCGACCGAATGGCAGCCCTGCGACGGGAATCGGCACGCGCCCAGACGGAGGCGGCCGAGGAGTCCCGGAGTGCCGCCCGAGAACTGAAGGCATCCGGGCTGACAACGCGGGAGGTCGGCAGTCTCATGGGCGTCTCTCACCAGCGCGCGCACCAGCTGCTCTCGGCCTGACTCACGACCAGAGCCGGGCTTGCCTAACGTCAGTAGAGGATGAACTGCGCCGTCGCCGCCGAGGCGATGCCGTCCACCGAGACGGTGAGGTGGTACGAGGCGCCGCCTGCGGGAACCGCTGCCTGGGTGCCCGCACACGTCGACGGCGACGAGCGCACCCTGTTCCAGGCGAAGGGCGTCGACGTCACGACCACGCCCGGCTCGAGCATGGCGGGGGTGTCGGAGGGGGCGCTCTGGCAGTCGGTCGACACCCAGTACGTCTCGGTGCCGCTGGTGATCGTGTAGACCTGCTTCGACGTGCCGGCGTTTATTGTGCAGGCCGTGGATCCGGTGTTGACGATGCTGAACGAGAGCTGGGGCCCTGAGCCAGCGGCATAGTTGCTCGCGTCGGTGATAGCGGTGACCGTGATGTTTCCGGCGGCGCAGGCGGCCGAACCGTCGGCGGCGGCGCCCGCTGCAGCGCCGGTCGATGACGGATCGGCAGGTGATCCTGTGGACGCGACATCCGGAGCCCCCGCGGTGCCCGTTGCGGCCGCAGCGCCGTTCGGAACGGCAGACTGCTGGTTGCCCACCGGCGTCGTACCTCCACCGGAACCCGGCTTCAGGATGACCAGCAGCACGACCACGACCACGACGACCACGACGAGAATCCCCAGCAGCAGAACGGCCCGCCGTCTGCGGTAGACCTTCGGCGAGTGTCGACGGGGCGGCGGTGTGGTCATGGGGAAAGGGTACCTGCCACGTCTGACAGGCTCCGCGACATCGCTGGCGTGCCCGCGAAAGAGCCCTACCCGACCGCGTTCGCGGCGGCGAGCCTCGTCACCGCGATGCGGGCCCGCGAGGCAGAGGTCGCCTTCAGCGCTGCGCGCGCGAGCGCCTCGGCCTCCGCTGTGGTGTGCCGGGCGAGTTCGGCCCGCACGTCGGCGATGGCCGCCGGCGTCATCGAGAGGGAGGTGACGCCGAGCCCGACGAGCACGACGGCGAGCAGGGGATCCGCGGCGGCCTCGCCGCACACGCCGACCGGCTTTCCGGCGTCCAGACCGGCCCGCCCGAGCATCCCGACGAGGCGGAGCACCGCCGGATGCCACGGATCCTGCAGGTTCGCGACGGAGCCGAGCAGGCGGTCGGCGGCGAGGGTGTACTGGGTGAGGTCGTTCGTTCCGATGCTGACGAAGTCGGCCGTCTCGAAGATCTGGTCGGCGACGAGCGCAGACGAGGGAACCTCGGCCATCACGCCGGCGACCTGGATGCCGAGCTCCCGGGCGACGGTGGTGAAGTACTCGGAGTCGTCGGCATCGGCGACCATCGGCGCCATCACCCAGAGGTCGACGCGACCGGCGCCGGGCGCACCCGCGGCCGCGCCGGCACCCGCCGCGCGACCAGCGCCACCGTCCGCCGCGCCGCTCCCGTGGCGCCCCGCGCCGAGCACCCCGGCACCGTTCACCGCCTCCTCAGCACGCGCGAGCGCCGTCAGCTGGTCGATCAGGATCTGTTCGCTCGCCCGCAGCGCACGAATCCCCCGGAGCCCGAGCGCCGGGTTCTCCTCCGGTGCGTCGTTCAGGAAGCTGAGCGGCTTGTCGGCGCCCGCATCGAGCACGCGTACGACCACCTTCTTGCCGACGAAAGCGCGAAGCATCCGCTGGTATTCGACGAACTGTTCGTCGACCGTCGGCGCGACGCTCGCGTCGAGAAAGAGGAACTCCGTGCGGAACAGCCCGACGCCCTCCGCGCCGGCGGCCAGCGCCTCGGCAGCGCCGTCGGCCGAGCCGAGGTTCGCGAGCAGCGGGATGGCCGTGCCGTCGGCGAGCGCGCCGGGTGTCAGGGGGGCCGCGGCGAGGCTCGCGCGTTCGGCGAGGCGCTGGCGGGCATCCTGGACGTCGCCGTCGGAGGGTGACGTGTCGACGGTGCCGGCCGCAGCATCCAGAACCACGAACGTGCCGTCGACGATGTTCTCGGCTCCCTCGACCCCCACGATGGCAGGAATCGACTTCGACCTAGCCAGGATCGCAGTGTGCGAGGTCGGCCCGCCCTCGCGCGTGATCAGCCCGAGAACCTTCCCGAGGTCGAGCAGCGCCGTGTCGGCGGGGGCGAGGTCGTGGGCGACGAGGATGAACGGCGCGTCGGACTCGGGGATGCCCGGCGCCGGCACCCCACGGAGATGCGCGATCACGCGGCGGGAGACATCGTCGAGGTCGGTCGCGCGCTCGGCCATGTAACCGCCCATCTGAACGAGCAGGTCGCGAAACCCGGCGTACGCCTCGAACACCGCGCGCTCGGCGGTCCTGCCGTCGCCGAGCCGGGCCTCAATGTCCTCGACGATGGTGGGGTCGGCGGCCATCAGGGCCTGGGCGTTCAGAACGTCCTGCGCCTGGCCACCGGCCTTCTCGCCACGCGCCTCGAGGTCGGCTGAGACAGCGGCCAAGGCGGCCTGCACTCGCGCGGAAGCCTCGGGCTGCGGCTCTGTGGCGACCTCGTCGATCGGCTCGGCGAGAGGTTCGGGCATCCGCAGTGTCGGGCCCACAGCAACCGACCGACCGACTCCGACACCGTTCAACACCATCGTGATCTCCTTCGACCGGCAGGCAGTGCTGCGTCCGTCGTCTCCAGAGTAGTGCTGTGGATGATCTGGCGGCCCGCTCCGCACCTCTGCACGTTCCGGCGCCCATCCGCAACCCTCTCGGCTCCGTGAATATCCGAACCTAGGCTCGAACACGACACAACACGAACGTGAACGTGAACTCGAAAGGCGGACCCATGTCACAGGAATCCAACATCGAAGCCCAGCAGAAGTTCGGCGAAGCGGTGAACAGCCGCGACTTCGCCGCCTTCGACGAACTCGTCGCGGCGGATTGCGTCGACAACGATCCGGCACCCGGCCAGGTCGCCGGCCCCGAAGGCTACAAGACGTTCTTCGGCGAACTCGCCACGGCTTTCCCCGACTTCGCGCTGGAGGTCGAGCGGCTCGTCGCAAACGACACCGATGTGTCATTCGCCTACACAGCGACGGGCACCCACCAGGGGCCGCTGATGGGTCACGAGGCGACCGGACGGAAGGTGACGTTCCGGGGGCTGCAGATCAGCCGGTTCGAGGGCGGCAAGATGGTCGAACGCTGGGGAAGCAGCGACCAGCTTGGGCTGCTGCAACAGCTCGGTCTCGCGTAGAGCTGCTCCGCCCCTCAGAGCGCGTGCCTGACAAATTCTCAGCTTACGAGGTCGGGAGCATCTAGACTGTTCCCGGGGATGATCGATGCGGCATTCCCGGGAGGAGATCGCTTGTCCAGGCAGAACCCCCGGGCATCCAGAACCGGATCGGCATCTGGCCCATCGCGCCCGCACTACTCGCGGCCGGGGCGGCTGCTTCGCCAGGCGGTGCTGCGCCTCTCGACGGCGATCGTCACGGCGTTCTACGGCGTCTACCGGCTGCATCCCGTGCTCTGGCGCTTCACCGCCCGGCACTACCACCCGTCGTTCGAGCGGTTCGCCCGCTGGAACGCGTGGGCCATCTGCCAGCAGGCCTACCTCGACGTTCCCGCCTATCGCCGGTACCTCGACGAGCACGACTTCGTCTTCGACTGGTGGAATCTGTCGTCGTACCAGCCGACGTCGAAGAAGGAGTACGTCGACCGCTACTCCGAGGAGGAACGCTGCTGGAACGGTGAGATCGTCACCGTCGGAACCGTCGTCGACGAGTCGAGTGGATCCAGCGGCAAGCCCTACAACTGGATGCGCTCCAAAGACGAGCTCGACACCGTGCACAAGAACGTCGCCGGCTACATCACCCTCCTGTTCGGCAGCCGCAGACTCTTCTGCATCAACGCGTTCTCGATGGGGGCCTGGGCGACCGGCACGAACACCGGCCAGGCGATGTCGAAGATCGCGATGGTGAAGAACACCGGGCCGGACATCGACAAGATCGTCGACACACTCGCCCACTTCGGCCCCGGGTACACCTACCTGATCAGCGCCTATCCCCCGTTCCTGAAGCACCTGCGCGACCGGCTCGACGCGGAGGGGTTCGACTGGGACGCCTATGAGCTCAACGGTTTCGTGGGCGGTGAAGCTCTCACCGAGGGCCTCAGGGACTACATCGAGAAACGCTTTGTGCGGGTGTACTCGGGCTACGGGGCATCCGACCTGACCATCGGAATGGCCGGTGAGAGCGACCTCTCGGTGTGGCTGCGGCGCAGCCTCGTGGCCAACAGCGACCTGCGGGCGCTCGTGCTCGGGCCGGATGAGGACCGCACGCCGATGGTGTTCCAGTACAACCCGCTCGAGACGTACCTCGAGACGACCGCCGAGGGCGAACTGCTGGTGACGCTCAACTCGACCGCGATCATGAGCCCCAAAGTGCGCTACAACATCGGTGACGAGGCGGCCATCGTGACGTTCCCCGAGATGCTGGCGTTGGTCGGGCAGTTCCCGCGGCTCGCGCTCGCCTTCGAGCGGGCGTTCGCATCCCAGCGCATGAAGTTGCCGTTCGTGCTGCTCTTCGGGCGGAAAGATTCCACGATTTCGTACATGGGCGCGAACATCTACCCGATCGACGTGGAGAACGGGCTCTACCTCGACAATCCGTTCGCCTCCAACATCGAGTCGTTCAAGCTCAGCCTGCTCGACATCGGGGGGCTCGAGCAGCGGCCCGTCATCCACCTGCAGCTGCGGTCCGGCGCAACGCTTGCTCCGGATGACCGGCAGAGGCTTCGCGAGGCATCGGCGTCGGGCGTGCTGCGGCACCTCGCAAGCGTCTCGCGCGATATCGCGCAGTCGCTCGAAGAGGATCCGACCGCCGCCGACGTGCGCATCGAGGTGCACGACCACGGCACGGGCGTGTTCGTGCACGGGTCGTCGAAGATCAAGAACGTGTACCTCGTGGACGCCGCGGACCGCGGTGGGGTGGGTGGTGGTGCGGGCGCGGGCGCGGGCGCAAGCGGCGGTAGTGCGGGTGGCGCGAGCGCGAGCGGCGCACTCGGCGCCGGCGCGGGCGTAGGTGGCACGGGTGCGAGTGGCGCGGGTGGCAGCGGGGGCGGATGAGGACGACCGACTTCTCGCGGGCACCGAAACAGGGGCGGGCCCAGGCGATGGTCGTTGTGGAGACCGCCCTCAGGCCACATGCGCCGCACGGCGCTGCCCGGGCCTCGAAGGCCATCGCCGCGTCGCCGGCCGAGATTGCAGCGGAGCTGCGGCGAGCGCCCGGCCACATCTGGTCGAAACGGTTCACGCGGCGGGGGATCTCGGCGGGGGTCGTCGCCTGCTTCGCCACCCCCGGCGACGCCGTTGCCGCCACCGACGCACTCCGCCGAGCGGTATTGGGGGCCGCGACATCCATGACCGTGCTGGTCGCCGACCCGAACGGGTACAGCAACGGGGTCTGGCGCGCCGAAGGCAACGTGATGGCGCACATCCCGACCTTCACCCCCACCTCCGTCGAGGCCGGGCGCGGAACCCCTGGCCCGCCCGTCGCCCGCCCCACCGCACCCATCGCAGCCACGTCGGCGGGCGATCGACATACCGAAAATGGTCGGTATCCTCGCTCCAAACCGACAATTTTCGGTATCTCGATGGGGAAGCGGCGGGGGGAGGCGACGGTGCGAGCGGGAGGGCGGCCAGCGGGGGCGGCGGAGCAGGCGCAGGCGGCGGGGACTGCGGAGGCGGCGCGCCCGGTGACGGATGCCCGTGCCATGTTCATCGGGGCGACCAAGTATCGCGGGCCGCGGGCACTGGTTCAGTTGTCGCGCACCTGGTATCCGATGGTGGCGCGCATGCAGACGCTCCGCGGCTACGTCTGGCACACCGTGTACTGGGAACCGCCCTTCACCCTCGGAACCCTCGCCTTCTTCGCCACGCGCGACGATCTGCTGTCGTTCGCCAGGCTTCCGGCCCATCGCACGCTCATGCAGTGGATCACCCGCGGCACCAGGAACGGCACGGGTGGCTACATCCGCCTGCACCTCGCCCCCGATGAGGCCCCTGCCGACAGCGCGGCGCACCCGACCACCCCGGGGCCACCCGCACCCCCGACACCGACCACCCCGCAGCCACCCGCGCCCCGGCCACCGACAAACCCGCAGCCACCCGCGCCCCCGACACAGACAAACCCGCAGCCACCCGCGCCCCGCGCCGACGGGGACGCCCGATGAGCGTCACCGTCGAGCAGGTCACCACCCGCGCCGCGCTCGACGAGTTCATCGCCCTTCCGCTCCGACTCCAGCCCCGGAACCTGGCCGTGCCGCTGCTCGAGGCGAGCATCCGCTCATGGTTCACCGGGCGGAGCCCGCATCCGGAACCCATCGCGCTGCTGCTCGCCCGCGACAGCAGCGGAACCGCGGTCGGCCGCACGACAGCCCACACCGACCGCCGGCTCGACGCGAAGCTCGGCGAGCGGTTGCAGCTGTTCGGCGCAACCGAGTTCCGCGACGGCGAGGCGGCCGCAGCCCTCTTCGCAGAACTTGATCGGCGAGCCCTCGCCTCCGGCGGTGAGACGTTGTTCGGCCCGGTGTCGCTGCTGCCGAACCAGGCCGGCGGCGTCATTACTTCCGGCTTCGAGGAACGCGGCTTCGTGGACTCCGCGTGGAACGACGCCCTCACCCCGATCGTCTACGAGGCGGAAGGGTTCGAACGCTGGGGCGAGGCCGACACCTGGATCGTAGAGATGGGCCGGGCGCCAGTGACCGCACCCGAGCCCGAGGAGTGGACGGCCGCTGGCTTGCACCTTGAGCACGGCTCGAAGCGTGAGATGAAACGGCTGATCCCGGAGTTGCTCACGCTCCTGAACGCCTCGTTCGCCCAGCTGCCGTACTACACCGAGATCTCCGCCGCTGAGATGGATGCGGCAACCGACGGCCTCGCGTTCCTGCTCGACGAGAACTTGCTGCTGCTGGCCCGCGATGCTGTCTCGGGCCGGGCGGTGGCGTTTGTGCTGGTCGTTCCCGACATCACCGCGTTCGTGCAACGGGTGGGCGGGCGGTTGACGCTCATTCGGCAGCTGCAGCTGCTGGCGACCCGGGGAAACTACCGGCGGGACGCGATCCTCGTCATCCAGGGCACGGATCCGGGCAGACAGGGGCAGGGCATCCTGAGCCTGCTGAGCCGCCAGCTGCAGGCCAACCTGGCCGCCGGCGGGTACGGCGCGCTCCGCAGCACGTATGTGGGGCGCGACAATCCCGCGTCGACGGCGCAGTTCACCCGGTTCGGCGGCCGTCCGCTGCACGGTTACACGTTCTATCGGCGCCCGGTGCAGGCAAGGCTGCCGCCGGATGCCGGGTTGGCCGCAGATCGCACGAAAGACCCAGAGGGAGACCACCTGTGACCGACCCGAGTACAACACGTCTGCTCGAGAGCCTCCTCGCGCTGGCGGGGCGGGCGCCGTCGCCGCACAACACCCAGCCGTGGTCGCCGCACATCGTCGGCGGCGGAGGCGGCGAGGCCGACACCGGGGGCACGGCCGTCGAAGTGTGTGTGGTGCCGAGCCGCACGCTGCCGGCCGGCGACCCGAGCTTTCGCGACGTCGTGCTGTCGCTGGGGGCCTGGGTCGAGAGTTTCGCGATCGGCGCCGCCGAGGCGGGCTTCGACACGCGCGTGCAGACCCTCGCACTCCTGGAACGACTCGAGGAGCTGCCGCTCACCGGGCCCGCCGACCACGCACGCCCGGTGCTGCGCGTCAGCCTCGAACCGGCCACGCCGACGAGGATGTCCGGGCCGGCCTCGGCGCCCGGGCCGGGCGATCCCGAGCCTCGGGGCGGCACATCCCTCCCGCCCGCCACCCCGCCGACGCCGGGCGACCCGGCCACCGTCCGGCACCCCTTCACCTCGGCCGACGTTCGCGACAGGGCGGTGTTCCGCGGACGCCTGGTAGGGCATCCGGCGACCTGGGACAACCTCAGCGACGTCGACCTGCCCCCGTGGCTCAGCCTCCGGAGGCTCGACGACAGGGCGATGGCGTACCTCAGCCGGCTCGGGATCGCGTTCACCGCATCGCGCCCGAGCGTGGCGAGGGAGCTGCTGCACTGGCTGCGCCTCGACCCCGCACACCCGCGGTACACCGAAGACGGCATGACCGACGTGATGCTCGGCATCCCGGGCCCGCTGGCACGGCTCGCGGCCCCGGCGACCCGGTGGCGACGCATCCGGGACCCTCTTCTGGGCGCCGCCGGCATCGTGGGGCGCGCTGCCGAGTCGCTCGAACGGGCCCGCACCCTCCGCCCGCTCTCCCTGTCGCTCGGCGAAAGCGCGTCGGGGTCTGCGACGCACCTCGTGCTCGTGGCGAATGCCCGACTGGCCGCGCTCGACGACGGTCCGCGCGTGACGGCCGCGATGGACAGCCGCATCGGCGTCTCGGAACCCGACGCCCTCGAAGCGGGACGCGTGCTCCAACGTCTCTGGCTGCACGCGCACCGGCTCGGGCTGGTCGTCTCGCCGCACTCCGAGCTCATCGATTCCCCATTGGCGCACGGGCTTCTCCGCAAGCGCCTGTCGCTCGGGCGGAGCGACGTTGCCCTGTCGGTCTTCAGCGCGGGAGTGGCGTCGGCCAAGGTTCCGCGGTCGCCGCGACTGTCGGACGATCGTGGGCACGGTGCGGCCAGCGCCGACAACGGCACCTACGCCACCAGCGCCGGCAGTGCCACCCGATGACCGCGATCCCCCGCCGGGTGCGCGCCTGGGGCTGGGTCATGGACCGCTTCCCCTCGATGCACATCGCCACCATGAGCCCGGCCGAGATCGCCCACAACCAGACCATGCAGCATGTGCCGGCGTTCGCCCGCCGGCTTCTGTTCGGCACGAGGCACCGTGGGGTGCTTGTGGATGATCGTTCCCTCCCGACCCCGGCCGGAGACCTGCCCGTGCGCATCTACCGGCCCGCCCCGGGCATGCCCCTCGCGGGCGCACGGGCCCGCCGCGCCATCGCAGCTCCCGACACCCTGGCCACCCCGGCCGCACCCCGCCCCGGCACGCCGCCGGCTGCGGCCCTCCCGATCGCGCTCTACTTCCACGGCGGCGGCTGGACCCTGTTCGGCGCCCTCGACATGTGCGACTGGCTCCCGAGCCGGGTCGCCGTCGAGCTCGGCGCTATCGTGATCGCGGTCGACTATCGGCTCGCCCCGGAGCATCCGTTCCCCGCCGCCGTCGACGACGCGTACAGCGCACTCGAGTGGGCCGCCGCGAATGCTGTCGCGCTCGGCGGTGACCCCGACCGCCTCGCGGTGTTCGGCGACAGCGCGGGGGGCAACCTCGCCGCTGTGCTGACGCAGCTTTCGCGCGATCGCGGCGGCCCACCGATCGCCGCACAGGGCCTCATCTACCCCGTCACCGACACGGATCTCGACGACCGGTCGATGCGCCAGAACGCGCGGAAGCCCGTTCTGCACCAAACGGACATGCGACGATTCTTCGATCTCTATCTGGGCGACGGCCCCGCCGATCCGGTGCGGTCGGATGCCCGTGCAGCCCCGTTGCTCACCGAAGACCTGAGCGGACTCCCGCCTGCGCTGCTGCAGCTCGCCGCGCACGATGTGCTGCGTGATCAGGGTATTCGTTACGCAGAGCGACTGGTGGATGCGGGGGTGCTGACCGAGGTGCTGATCTACCCCGAGGCGACACACGGCTGGGTCACGTACCCCGGAATCATGGCCGTCTCCCGGCGGGCATCGAATGACCTCGTGAGGTTTCTGCGCACACATACGTGACACGGGGACATAGTCGGGGGCAAAACGAACAAAGCAATCGAAGAGGACTACGCGGCGGAGACCGCGGCGGTTAACGCCTGAGTCCCGCCCTCGCTGCGGCGCGGCCTCGTCAGTTCGGACACGGATTCGGGCATGATCCGCGAATAATGCGCTGGAGGCTCGAATCGGTGTCCGTTCGGACGTGCGAGCAGGCCCGTCGGGCCGGCCACCAAGCCGGGCGGGAGGCGCGTCAGGCGAGTGGGAGGGGCGTCAGCCGAGCGGCAGGTCGCTCGCGGCGACCGTTGCGTTGTCTGCCGCGAACGAGAACCACGCCCGCACGGCGCCGCCCGCGAGCACCCCGGGCAGCCAGTGCTTCGCGTCGTCCCACATCAGTTCGAACGGGATCTCGTCGACGGCGAACCACTCCGGCGCCAGCTCGTCCGACGCCACCGGCTCACCCTCCCATTGCATGGCCGTGAAGACGGTCGACTGCTGGCTCCACGAACGCCTGTGCGGAAACTCGTAATCGAGAAATCCGACCTCGCGAAGGTCTGCGGCGGCGACCCGGATGCCCGTCTCCTCCTCGACCTCCCGGGCGATGGCCTCGACGGCGCTCTCCCCCGGCTCGACCTTTCCGCCCGGCCCGACGAGCTTGCCGACGCCCAGCCCGGTGAGCTTCCGGCCGAGCAGAAGCTCGGTTCGACCATCCGGAGTCTGCCGCAGCAGGTAGCAGACGCACACCTGGTACGGTTCCGGATGCCCGGGGTCGGCCGCCTCGCCAGCCACGCCGGTCACCGTCAGAGGTGCTTCAGCATGCGCGTGTTGCCGAGCGTGTTCGGCTTGACGCGGGCCAGGTCCAGGAATTCAGCGACACCCTCGTCGGGTGAGCGCACGAGCTCGGCGTAGACCTCGGGCGCGACCAGCGAGAGCGGCGAGGCGACGAACTCGTGCCGCTCGAAGAACGAGACCTCGAACGTGAGGCAGAACAGTCGGCTGAGGCCGAGCTCGCGGGCATCCGCCTCGATGCGTTCGAGCAGCGCATGGCCGACGCCCCTGCCGAGGTACTCACGGTCGACGGCGAGGGTGCGCACCTCGCCGAGGTCTTCCCAGAACACGTGCAGCGCGCCGCAGCCGACGGGCGTGCCGTTCTCGTCGACGGCGATGCGGAACTCCTGCACCGCCTCGTAGAGCACCACCGAATCCTTGCCGAGCAGCACGCGCTCCTGCACCAGCGGTTCGGTGAGCTTCTGGATCCACGGGATGTCGCTCGTGCGCGCGCGTCGCACCGTGACGCCGCCGCGCTTCGCCGGCACGCCTGCCGCGGCTGGGGCGGTGCTGGCGGGAGCGGGCGTCGTTTCGGTCATGCCCCATCCTCCCGCACCCGCCCCCGAACCCGAAAACGCGCCGCAACAGGCTTTGTGAGACTCGGGCGCGCACGTGAGACCGGCACGCGCGTCTCACGTGCGCGCCCGCGTCTCACGAAAGGTGTGGCGGGGGCGGGGGACGGGAAGGAGGACGCGAAAGGGCCGCCCACCGGAGTGGACGGCCCTTCGGACGGAACTAGCGCGCGCTAGACCTTGTCGATCGAGATCGCGTCGTCGGCGGTGATCTCCGCGAGCGGCTCGGGCGAGCGCGTCGCGAAGGTGAACTCACCGTCGACGAAGTCCACCGAGATGTGGTCGCCAGCGTTCAATTCGCCCTGCAGGATGCGCTCGGAGAGACGGTCCTCGACCTCGTTCTGCATCGCACGTCGGAGCGGACGCGCACCGAGCGACGGGTCGAACCCGACCTCGATGAGGCGCTCCTTGGCCGGAACCGACAGCTCGATCGTGAGGTCGCGGTCGAGCAGACGGTCGCGAAGGCGCCCGATGAACAGGTCGACAATCTGGAGCAGTTCTTCTTTCGACAGCTGCGGGAACACGATCGTGTCATCGACGCGGTTGAGGAACTCGGGCTTGAAGTGCTTCTTCAGCTCCTCGTTGACCTTGCCCTTCATGCGGTCGTACGACGTGGAGACGTTCGTCTGCGACTGGAAGCCGATCGGCGAACCAGTGATGTCCTTCGTGCCGAGGTTCGTGGTCATGATGATCACGGTGTTCTTGAAGTCGACCACGCGGCCCTGGCCATCGGTCAACCGGCCCTCTTCCAAGATCTGGAGGAGGGAGTTGAAGATGTCGGGGTGCGCCTTCTCGATCTCGTCGAAAAGCACCACGGAGAAGGGCTTGCGGCGCACCTTCTCGGTGAGCTGGCCGCCCTCTTCGAAGCCGACGAACCCGGGAGGGGCACCGAACAGCCGCGAGACCGTGTGCTTCTCGCCGTACTCACTCATGTCGAGCGAGATCAGGGCGTTCTCGTCGTCGAACAGGAACTCGGCGAGCGCCTTGGCGAGCTCGGTCTTACCGACACCCGTGGGGCCGGCAAAGATGAACGAGCCCGAGGGGCGCTTCGGGTCTTTCAGGCCCGACCGCGTACGGCGGATCGTGCGGGAGAGAGCCGCAATGGCCTCCTCCTGCCCGATGACACGCTCGTGCAGCGCCTTCTCCATGAACATGAGCCGCGAGGACTCCTCTTCGGTGAGCTTGAAGACCGGGATGCCCGTGGCCTGGGCCAGCACCTCGGCGATCAGCCCCTCGTCGACGATTCCCGACGCCTTGACGTCACCCGACTTCCACTTCTTCTCGAGGCGCAGACGTTCGCCGAGGAGGTTCTTCTCCTCGTCGCGGAGCGATGCGGCCTTCTCGAAGTCCTGCTCCTCGATCGCGGCCTCCTTGCGGCCGCGAACGGTCGCGATGCGCTCGTCGAACTCGCGGAGCTCGGGCGGGGCAGACAGGATCGAGAGACGGAGACGCGCTCCGGCCTCGTCAATCAGGTCGATGGCCTTGTCGGGCAGGAAGCGGTCGGCGACGTAGCGGTCGGCCAGGTTCGCCGCAGCAACGATCGCACCGTCGGTGATCGACACCTTGTGGAATGCCTCGTACTTGTCGCGGAGCCCCTTCAGGATGTTGATCGTGTGGGGCAGGTTCGGCTCCGCCACCTGGATGGGCTGGAACCGGCGCTCGAGCGCCGCATCCTTCTCGAAATGCTTGCGGTACTCGTCGAGCGTGGTCGCGCCGATGGTCTGCAGCTCGCCGCGGGCGAGTAGCGGCTTGAGGATGCTCGCCGCATCGATCGCGCCCTCGGCAGCACCGGCGCCGACGAGCGTGTGGATCTCGTCGATGAAGGTGATGATGTCGCCGCGGGTGCGGATCTCCTTCGTGACCTTCTTCAGGCGCTCCTCGAAGTCACCGCGGTACCGGCTTCCTGCGATCAGTGAACCGAGGTCGAGCGTGTAGAGCTGCTTGTCCTTCAGGGTCTCCGGAACGTCGCCGCGCACGATCGCCTGGGCGAGGCCCTCGACGACGGCGGTCTTGCCGACGCCGGGCTCACCGATCAGCACGGGGTTGTTCTTCGAGCGGCGCGACAGGATCTGCATGACCCGCTCGATCTCCTTCTCGCGCCCGATGACCGGGTCGAGCTTGTTGTCGCGCGCCGCCTGCGTGAGGTTGCGGCCGAACTGGTCGAGGATCTGCGAGCCCTTGTCGGGGGCTGCGTCGTTGCCGCCGACGGCGACCGCCTCTTTGCCCTGGTAGCCCGAGAGCAACTGGATGACCTGCTGGCGTACCCGGTTGAGGTCGGCGCCGAGCTTGACGAGCACCTGCGCAGCGACGCCCTCGCCCTCGCGGATGAGCCCGAGCAGGATGTGCTCGGTGCCGATGTAGTTGTGGCCCAGCTGCAGCGCCTCGCGAAGCGACAGTTCGAGCACCTTCTTCGCACGCGGCGTGAAGGGGATGTGGCCGGTGGGCTGCTGCTGGCCCTGGCCGATGATGTCCTGAACCTGCTCGCGCACGGCGTCAAGCGAGATGCCGAGGGACTCGAGCGCCTTGGCAGCGACGCCCTCACCCTCGTGGATCAGCCCGAGCAGGATGTGCTCGGTGCCGATGTAGTTGTGGTTGAGCATCTTGGCCTCTTCTTGGGCCAAAACAACGACGCGACGGGCACGGTCGGTAAATCTCTCAAACATGCTGACTCCTCAGGCACCGGGGCAGTGACGGTAACCGGTAGATAAATGCTAACGACGAGTCTCCGGCCTCGGGGCTCTGTTCGCCCTCGGCATAGCGGGAGTCGATCCCGGCATAGCGGGAGTCGCCCTCGGCACCGCGTCTTAGGACATGCCGGGCCGGCGCCGCCGAGCATCCGGGAACCGCCGCTGAACAGAGCCGGCGCTGACAGAGCAACGCGGGCCACGGCTCATGCCGGGCCCGCGTTGCGGATCAAACGGTGACGCGGCCCGCGACGGGAGCGCCCGCGGGTCAGACGCCGAAGCGGTACTGCGCCCGGTTGACGTACTCGGCGTTGCCCGAGAGACCGGAGCGGAGGCCCGAGTCGCCGAGCTGCAGCGCCGTTCCGACCCAGTTCGCGAGGCCCGCCGGGTCGGGAGTGCGGCCGAGGTACGAGGCGTACATGAGGCTGACGCGCTCCGAGATGGTCTCGGTCGAGTCCCAGAACTGGGCGATCACCCAGGCGCGGCCCTGCTGCACGATCAGCTTGTTCCAGAACGTGACATCGGCTGAGGATGCGTCGCGGTGCAGCAGGGTGGTGTAGATCGCCTGCACGAACGAGGTGTTCGAGCCGCCCTGCTTGTCGAAGTACTCCTGTGAGGCGTAGAACGAGGTCTCGATGTCGTCGGTCGTGATGAGGCCCTGCTGCATCCAGCGCAGCCAGTCGGCACGCCCGCCGGCGTCGGGTCCGCGGCCGAGGATCTTCGAGTACGCGGCGTCGATCCGGATCAGGCGGTATTCGTCACTCGTCACGAAACCGGTGGAGACCGCGCCGAGCCCGGCGCCCCCGGCGAACTGGCGGTTCCAGAACACGATGTCCGCCTCAGCGGGTGAACGCGAGAGGAAGTCCCAGTAGAGCGCGTTGACGAAGGCGTTCGTGCCGTTGGAGACGCCACCGACCGCTGCGATCAGCCTGGTCACGATGGTGTCCCGGCGGATGCTCTGGTTCGGGCCGATGCTGAAGGAATCGGAACTCGACACGGCCTCGTACGACGGGTTCGCGGCATTGATCGCGAAGACGGCGTAGTCCGAGTAGGGCAGCACGAATGCCGCGCCGTACTGGCCCGCGGTGTCCCAATCGAGCTGCAGAACCGGGTGGTACTTGTTGTCGGAGTCGAGCCGCACGGCGAGGAACAGGTCGATGTCGGATGATTCGGGCGCCGTCTGCCGGTCGCCGGTGGAGACGCGACCACCCAGCGTGCCGGTCGGCTGCAGGAGCTGCGTCACCGTGAGCTTCTGGCTGCCGGTGAGGCTCACCGCCTTGTTCCCGAACGGGTTGATCGCCGTGGCTCCCCACCACATCGCGGTGGCGCCGGCCGGGTCGCCGTCGTAGTAGAAGGAGACGTAGTAGAGACCGTCGGGGAGACCGGCGATCGAGAACGCGCCCGTCCCGGTCGACAGCACCTCGGTGGTTGCGATCGTCTTGTCGTTCGCGTCGACCTGCGTCGCCGTGACGATCACGCCGGCGACGGGCTTTCCGGGTGCACTTCCCCCCACCGTGACGGTGCCGGAGATGGTGACGGATCCGGTGGCGCGCGAGACCTGCGACTGGTCGGTCGACGCCTGTCGTCCGGCCGCGGGAACGGCGGCCGTGGCCGGAGCGGGAGGTGCGGCAGGATGCGCGGGGTCGAGCGTCGGCAGAGCATCCGCTGCGAACGGCAGAGCATCCGCCGAGACGGGCGACACGTTCGTCACATCCGAAACGGCGGGCAGCGAACCCGACGCATTCGATGCGATCGCCGGCGTCGCCGCGAACACCGATCCGACGACGACAAGAGCGGCCACAGCCGCGGTGAAAATCTTCACGTTCCCCTACTCACAATTCTGTGTGCCGGCCCCCGGCAGTTGGCCCGAACCTATCAGACACCTCGGGCATTCAGAGTGAAGCGCGCTACCGGTTCATATAACGCAGGTGTGCCCGCGCGAGATACTCGGCCGACGAGGTCAGCCCCGCCCGGAGTCCCGAGTCGCCGATGGCGAGCGCCAGACCGACCCGGGAGGCCAGTCCCGCAGGATCCGGAATCCGCCCAAGGTAGGTGTTGTACATCGCGCTGACGCGGCCCCCGATCGTCTCGGTGGAGTCCCAGAACTGTTCGATGACCCATGCACGACCGTGCCGGGTGATCTGATCACACGGCCGCCGCCCACCCGCCGGTTAGGCTGGAAGGGTGAGCAACCTCGAACGGCACCCGAGCGAGATCCTGGAGTGCTCCGGCGACACCGGGGATGCAGGTGCGTCCTCGGTCCGGCTTCAGATCCTCACGCCTCGCGTGGTTCCGCTCGGGGGGCCGCGCGCGATGACCGTCAGGCGAACCCTGCCCAGCAAACAGCGGAGCCTGATCGGCGCGTGGTGCTTCCTCGACCACTACGGGCCGGAGCCGGTCGCCTCATCGGGCGGGATGCGGGTGCCGCCGCATCCGCACACCGGGCTCCAGACCGTGTCGTGGCTGTTCGAAGGGGAGATCGAGCACCGCGACAGTGTGGGCAGCCACGCGATCGTGCGGCCTGGCGAACTCAACCTGATGACGGCGGGGCGCGGGATCAGCCACTCAGAGGTGTCGATGCCGACCACGAATGTACTGCACGGCGCCCAGCTCTGGGTCGCGCTGCCCGAGGCCTCGCGGCACGTGCCACCCGCCTTCGAGAGCCAGTCCGCCCGGCGCGTTCGGGTCGGCGACGCTGAGGTGCAGGTCTTCATGGGTTCGCTCGCCGGCGTCTCGGCCGACGCCACCCTCTTCAGCGCGCTGGTGGCCGCCCAGCTCGACCTGCCCGCAGGCGGGGTGGTGGAGCTCGGCGTCGAGGCCGGTTTCGAGCACGGCATCCTGGTCGATTCGGGCGAGGTGAGCATCCGCGGGTCGCTGCCGGGTGACGACGCGACTGCTCCGGATGCCGCCACCTCCGTTCAGGCGCACGAGCTGGCCTACCTGCCCACCGGATGCACGGGCATCCGTATCGTCGCGGGCGACACCGCAGTGCGGCTGCTGCTCATCGGCGGGGAGCCGCTGCGTGAGAAGATCCTGATGTGGTGGAACTTCGTCGGACGGAGCCATGACGAAGTGGTCGGCTACCGTGCCGCGTGGCAGTCACAGGCGATCGGGGTCGGCGGTCCGCCGCCACCCGGCACCGAAGACCTCTTCACCGCGCGCGTCGCGGGCGCCACTCTGGAGCACGAAGGCGCGCCCCTGCCTGCGCCCGAACTCCCCTCGGTGCGCCTGCGACCCCGCGACTGACCCCGCCGCCAATCGACTGGGGAGTTCCGGTCGGTATTCGCGCCGCGAACCGACTGGAACTCCCCAGTCGATGCGTGCTGGGCTCCCGGGAGGCGGCTGCCGAGGCGAAACCGATATGAAGCCGCACCGAAATCTGCGCGTCACATTCGCGCGCTAGTTTTGCCGGTGTGACGACCGATTCGGCTCCATCTGTCGGGCGGCCTCACCCCGTCATCCTCTGACGCCGTCACCACGCCCCACCACACCCACCCGTATTCGTCGACCCCATCACCCGGGTCGCTCAACCGCGCCTGAAAGCGCAGTAAACATATGAAGACCCTCTGGCGGAACGCCCTGCTGATGACCATGGACGACACGCGCTCGAGCGCCGTCTTCCGCGGCGACCTGCTCGTCGACGGCGACACGATCGTCGCGGTCGGCCCTGCCTGTGCGGTCGACCCCCGCACCACCGCCGACACCGGCACCACCACCACCATCACCGGCACCGGCACCGGCACCGACTGCGTCATCGTCGACGCCACCGGCCTCCTCATCACACCCGGCCTGATCAACGCGCATATGCACTCCTGGGAGTCGCTGCTCCGCGGAACGAGCGAGCGCCTTCCCCTCGAACTCTGGACCCTCGAGACCTACCCCATCACCGCGGCCCGCCCGATGCCGCCTCGGCTGCGGACGGGTGGGGGATGCCCTGCTCACCTTCTCGCAAGACTTCGACCCGGCGAAGTACGGCAACGACGGCGCGCCCCTGCACGGACCCTTCGTGCCGCGCTACTGCCTCTACCCGGAACTCTTCGGCGGGCGGCAGATCAACGCCCGCGTCGAGATCTCTTTCGAGCTGACGATGGGGATGCTCGCGGCGGACTGGTGGCAGATCACCGACCTGCCCCGCAACATCTTCTACGCCCGCACCGTGGACGCCCCCGCCTTCTACGCCGCGCTCCTCGCCCTCATCGCCCGCCTCCCCTGACGCCCGGCCCCCGCCCGCGCCATCCGCCCTGCGCCGCCCGCCCCCACTCCCCGCTCCTCCCTTCCCTGTCCGTCTTCAATCGATCCCCCGAAATCTGTCGTCTCACCGTGCGGAAAGCGACAACTTTCGGGGGATCGATGGCCTCACCGCAGGCCGGAGGCGAGGGATCACACCCTCGCCTGGCAGATTCGGGCTCACCGCACCCTGAACCGGCGGAGAACGAGCGCACCTGCCCCGAACAGGAACAGGGACAGCCCGGCCACCCCGGCAGGGAGGAGTCCGATCGCCGGCTGGCCGGTCTCGGCGAGCATCCCGAAGGAGGGGCGAGTGAGCGTCGAGACCAGTCTGGGCGCTGGCGCGAACCGGGCTGACGCCCCAGGGATATCCGTGACGCCACGGCTCACGACTGCAGCTGCGACGGGCGTGGGAGCGACAGCTGCAGCTGCAGCTGACGTTGCGACACCTCCCGGGGAGGCGGGGGCGCCGGGCACGCCACCACCTTCGGCAGACCCTCCTGGCACCGGCGGCGCAGTGTCACCCACGTCGACCGCCTGGCCGATCACGAGCGGAACGTAGACAGTGAAACGTGAATCGGGGGATTTCGTCGAGAGAGCGGTCAGGCTGAGGGTGAAGGTGCCCGCCGTGAGGGGTGTTCCCCGGATCAGCCCGGTCGCGGCATCCACGACCAGCCCTGACGGCAGGCCCGTCACGACGAAGCTCGCCTTCGGCACATTCGACGTGAGCTGGAAGGCGTACGGTGCGCCCACGACACCCGCCGGCGGCGCAGGTGAGGTGATGACGGGCACGACCACCGGAACGGCGTTCACCACGAGCGTCTGGAAGACGACCAGGGAGGTGTCGCCGACGTGCTCTCCCACTGCCTCGAGTCGAACGGTGAACGAACCCGCAGCGGTCGGGGTTCCCGAGATGAGACCGGTGCGCGGGTCGGCCCAGAGCCCCGCCGGCAGCCCCGTCACGGAATAGGTAACGGGAGACACGTTCGACGTGAGCTGGAAGGAGTAGGGCGAACCGACTGTGGCGGGGCCGAACGGAGGGGAGGTGATGGCCGCAGGAGTGACCGTCGGCTCGTCGATCACGAGGGCGTCGTAGCGAACGAGGCTGGTGTCGGCGACCATGGATCCGAACGCTTCCAGCCTCACCGAGAAGGTACCCGCCACGGTGGGTCTGCCGGTGATCCGTGCTGTCGAGGGGTCGTAGCGCAACCCCGCCGGCAGGCCGGTCACCGAGAAGGTGGCCGGCGACACGTTGGCGGTGAGCTGGTAGGCGTAATCGACTCCCACCGTGCCCGCCGGAAGGCCGGGAGAGGTCACGACGGGAACGGGCACCAGCTCAGCCTCCGGCGCATCCGCCACCACCACCGGGACCTCTGCCGCTCTCGGGGCCTCTGTCACTACCGGTACCCCTGCCTCTTCCGGCGCCTCTGCTACGGCGGGCAGCGGGTCCGGCGTAGCCGCCACGGCCTCCGGCGCTTCCGCCACCACCGGCGCCTCCTGCGGCGCTCGTGAAACGTCTGGAATGGGCGACGGCGCACCACCCGGCATCTCCGCGACATCCGTCGTTTCCGATGCCACAGGTGACGGCGCAGCCGCCAGCACGGCTCCGTCCGCTTCTGCAGGCGCAGACCCGACCCCTTCATCGGCCGTGGCGCTGAGCCCGCCGGCACCCAACAGCAGCACGAGCAGGCCTCCACCCACCACCGCGCGGAGGCCTGGTCGGGACTTCGAGACAACGGGCATGAGCGCTCCTGACCTGAGTGATTAAACCTCACTTTAGCGGTTAGTGCCCAAACACTCAAGCCCCAAAGTCTGGGGCCCGCCCCCCGTCGCCCGCTCCCGACCGGCCCTTCCTGCCCCCCACTCGCGTCCAGCGCAACCTCTCCGGTGGATCGGCGCCAGCTGGGCGCATCCGCTACCGTTCGAATTGTGGCGAGTGCGCCAAACTGGCGCCCGTGATCGCAACGGGGTGGCGAATGCCATCCCGGGCGCCCGCCACGCACACTTATTGCAGGCCGGAGGTGAGGCGGGCCAGGTTGTCGAGCACGGTGGAGCGGAGTGGCTGGCGCTCCCACTCGGCGAGCGTGAGCTCTCGACTGGATGCCCGGTAACCGTCTTCGATCGCTCTCATCTGCTGCACGAATGCCGTGCCGCGCACCATCATCGACACCTCCATGTTGAGCTGGAACGACCGGATGTCCATGTTGCTCGATCCCATCACCGCCACGTCGTCGTCGATGGTGAAGTGCTTGGCGTGCAGGATGTACGGGGCCTTGTACATCCAGATCTGCACCCCCGCCCGGAGCAGCGCCTCGTAGTAGGACCGCTGCGCGTGATAGACGAGGGCCTGGTCGCCGATCTCCGAGACGAACAGCTGCACTTCGACCCCGCGCTGCGACGCGGTCGTGATCGCGTAGAGCATCGAGTCGTCGGGAACGAAGTACGGCGACGTGATGATGATCTGCTTCTGCGCGTAGTACAGCAGCGCGAGGAAGAGTCGCAGGTTGTTTTCGCCGTCGAACCCGGGGCCGCTCGGCACGATCTGGCAGTCGAGCGCATCGTCGGATTCGAAGACGACGCCCGGCGTGATGGCCTCGGTCTCGCGCACGAGCAGCTCGTTCGTCTCGCTGTACCAGTCCGTGATGAAGATCGCGTTGATTCCGTTGACGACCGGGCCCTGCACGCGCGTCATCAGGTCCTGCCACTGCAGGCCCCGGCGGCGGTTGACGCGCTTGTTGTAGCTCCGGTCGATGAGGTTCTGCGAGCCCATGTAGCCCACCCGGCCATCCACGACCAGCACCTTGCGGTGGTTGCGGAGGTCAGGGCGCTGCCATTTGCCACGGAGCGGCTGTACGGGAAGCATGAAATGCCAGGTCACGCCGATCTGCCGGAGCTTGCGGAACGTCTTGCGGTGCCCAGGCGAGCGGAAGGATGCCACGTGGTCGAGCAGCACCCGCACGATCACGCCACGCTTCACCGCGTTCTCGAGGGCGAGGAAGAAATCGGCCGTCACCGAGTCGTACGACATGATGTAGAACTCGCAGTGCACGAACTTCTTGGCCTGGTTGATGTCGGCGGTCATCTCTGCGATCGACTGGGAGTAGTCCCCGATCAGACGGGCTTTGTTGCCACCCACGAGCGGCATGGCGCCGAGGTTGCGGTTGAGCTCGACCACCGACCGGAGCCACGCGGGCCACGGATGATCGTTCGAGACCTGCTCGATGCCCTCCGTCGTCTCGATGATGAAGTCATTGATGGCCTGCTGCTTCTCACGCCGCTTCTTCGGCAGCTTGTAGCTTCCGATCAGCAGGAAGACGACCAGGCCGAGGTAGGGGATCAGGAAGATCGCGAGCAGCCATGCCATCGCCGAACTCGGGCGCCGATTGCGGGGCACCACGATGATGGCGGTGACTCGAACCCCGAAATCGAAGAGGAAGAGAACGACGATGACGATCTCCGTCATCTGGACTCCGCTGATGGGGGCTCCCTTCGCCTGCCGACCTGCCACCCCTTACCGTATCGGTTCGGCGGGGGTGCGCTGGCTACAGGCCGCGCAAGGGCGTCCGATTCGGTTACAGGCCGCGCTTCGCCCGCTCTTCGGCCTCGATGCGGGCGAGCACCTTGCGTTCGCTCTTGTCGGAGCGGATGATCGCGCGCATCACGAACCAGAACAGCAGGCCGATGGCCAGGGTCGGCAGGAGGGCGCCGAGGGCGGCGAACACATCATTCATTGTGCTCCAAGGATACGCGGCGAACCTGTCAGCTGCCCCGGGCGCCTATTTCGTGATGAACTGCACGAATCCGACGATGAGGAAGGTGAGTCCGACGCCCGCGACGACCACCCGCGACGCGATCAGGCGTTTGCGCTTCTGGGCCTCGGTGGGGCCGTCGCCGTGTTCGGGGTCGGGCTCCCCCGCCGCATCCGGAGCCTTCTCGCCGAAGTCGGCCACCTACTTCACCAGCGGGAACAGGATCGTCTCGCGGATGCCGAGCCCGGTCAGCGCCATCAGCAGGCGGTCGACGCCCATTCCGAGGCCTCCGGAGGGGGGCATCCCGAATTCGAGCGCGCGGAGGAAGTCCTCGTCCAATCGCATCGCTTCGTCATCGCCGGCCGCGCCGAGACGGGCCTGCTCGATGAAGCGTTCGCGCTGGATGACCGGGTCGACCAGCTCGGAATACGCCGTGGCGAGCTCGAAGCCGCGGATGTAGAGGTCCCACTTCTCGACGACGCCCGGGATGCTGCGGTGCGCGCGGGTGAGGGGGCTGGTCTCGAGCGGGAAGTCCATGACGAAGGTGGGGCGCACGAGGGATCCTTTGACGAAGTGCTCCCACAGTTCCTCGACGTACTTGCCGTGATTCGGGAGGTGGATCTCGATGCCCTCACGGTCGGCGAGCGCCTTCAGATCGTCGGTGGTGGTGGCCGGGGTGATCTGGATGGGGTTCGCCCCGCCATCCGCAGCCGTCAGGGCCTCGCTCAGCGACTCGTACATGCTGATGCGGTCCCAGTCGCCGCCGAGGTCGTACTCTGTGCCGTCGGCCCACGTGACGGTCGTGCTGCTGGCCACCGCGATCGCGGCGTTCTGGATCAGCGTCTGCGTCAGCTCGGCCATGGTGATGTAGTCGCCGTAGGCTTCGTAGGCTTCGAGCATCGCGAACTCGGGGCTGTGCGTCGAGTCGGCGCCCTCGTTCCGGAAGTTGCGGTTGATCTCGAAGACCCGGTCGATTCCGCCGACGACGGCCCGCTTCAGGAACAGTTCGGGCGCGATGCGGAGGTAAAGTTCCGTGTCGAAGGCGTTGCTGTGCGTGGAGAAGGGGCGGGCGGCGGCTCCCCCGTGCATCGTCTGCAGCATGGGGGTCTCTACCTCGATGAACGCACGGTCGGCAAAGGTTTTGCGCATGCTGGCAACGGCCGCGGCGCGGGTGCGCACCATCTTGCGAGCGTCGTCGCGCACGATGAGATCGAGGTAGCGGCTGCGCATCCGCGTCTCCTCGTTGAGTTCGCTGTGCAGGTTCGGCAGCGGCAGCAGCGACTTCGACGCGATCGCCCACTCGGAGACCATGATCGACAGCTCGCCGCGGCGGCTGGAGATGACCTCGCCGCTCACGAAGAGGTGGTCGCCGAGGTCGACGAACTCCTTGAAGGAGGCCAGCGACTCGTAGCCGACGGCCCCGAGCGACACCATGGCCTGGATGCGCGTGCCGTCTCCGGACTGCAGGCTCACGAAGCACAGCTTGCCGGTGTTGCGGAGGTGCACGATGCGGCCGGCGAGGCCGACGATGACGCCGGTGGTCTCGTCGGCGGCGAGCTCGCCGTACTCGGCCCGCACGGCGGGGATCGTGGTGGTGACGGCGACGCCCACGGGGTACGGGTCGAGGCCTGTTTCGAGCATCCGCTCGCGCTTTGCCAGGCGGATGACCTGCTGCTCATTCGCGGCGGCATCCGCTGCGGCGGCCTCGGCGTCCTGCTCTTCGGCGGCCTTCAGCGCGGCGAGGTCGATCGCGTCGGCGCTGTCGGCGCTGTCGGCGCTATCGGCGGTCGCGCGGTCGGCGGCGGGCTCGGGCTGGGCGTGCTTGGGATGTTCAGTCATGACGGCGCGTGCTCCTCGAAAGTCGCCCCCAGTTTACGCGGCCCGCCGCCCACCGCCCCGCGCGGGCGGTCGCCTGCCGCGTCGCGCGCGCCCGCTTCCCGTCCCCCCCGACGGCCTCACCAGCCCCGCGCGCGCCGCCCAGCGTCTCACGCAGCCGGATGGGCGCCAGTTTGGCGCATCCGCTACAACTCGAACTGTGGCGGTTGCGCCGAAATGGCGCGGACGCCCGTGAGCAGACGGGGAGGGCGAGGGCGAGGGCGAGGGCGAGGAGGCGGGAGAGCGGACGGAGACTGGGGGTGGGGGCGAGGGCGGGGGCTCAGCCGCCCAGGTAGACCGTCTCGTTGTCGATGAGGCGGGTGGCGCCGACGCGGGCCGCGACCAGCACGATCGCCTTGCCGTGGTAGCCGTCGTCGACGGGCAGGAACGTCGTCGGGTTCACCACGCTGAGGTACTCGAGGTCGACGAGAGGTTCGCCCATGCCCGCCGCCTGCGCCGCTGCGATCACCGAGTCGATGCCGCCGTCGGCCGCGGAGTCGGCAGCCTCGAGCGTGCGCGAGAGCACCCGCGCCGCGAGACGCTCACGCTCGTCGAGAAAACGGTTGCGGCTGGAGAGGGCAAGCCCGTCATCCTCCCGCACCGTCTCGACGACCTCGACGGTCACCGGGATGTTCAGGTCGCGCACCATGCGGCTGACGACGAACACCTGCTGGGCATCCTTCTGCCCGAACAGCACGAAGTCGGGCTGCACGATGTTCAGCAGCTTCGACACCACGACGAGCACGCCGTCGAAGTGTCCGGCACGGCTGCGACCCTCGAGCAGGTTGCCGACGTTGCCCGACGTCACCTTCGTCTGCGTCTTGCCGTCGGGGTACATCTCGCCGGGGGTCGGCGCGAACACGATCGCACCTGCACCGGCAGCGTCGCCGTCGAGGGTGCGGATGTCGGAGTCGAGGTCACGCGGGTACCGGTCGAGATCCTCAGCCTCGCTGAACTGCAGGGGGTTCACGAAGACTGAGACGACGACGACGTCGGCGATCTCTCGGGCGCGACGAACCAGCGCGAGGTGTCCGTTGTGCAGGGCGCCCATCGTGGGCACGAGGGCGACGGTCGGTTCTGCGACACCACGGCCCCGGGCATCCGTCTTCCGGGCGGCGACCTGGGCGCGCACCTCAGCGATCGTGACAGCGAGTGTCGGCACTGGGTCTCCTTTGCTGCGCGGACGTGTTCTCCGCGTGGCCGGCCGGACTCCGGATGCTCGTGCACCCGCCGCGCCCGGGGCAGTCGTTCGACCGCCGGCCGTGAAGCGGCGCCGGGTGATCGCGTTCTCGCGCTGCCCGGCTTCCGCCCCCAGAATGTTACTCGGGTTCCGGGCCACGTCGGCGCCGCCGCCGCGCGCCCGCCCTCCACTCCCGCGCCCGCCTCCTACGCGGGGCGCGGCGTCAGGAGCCGAGCGGCAGGCCGAGCGAGTCCTCGGGGCCGACGGCCCGCTGCAGGGCGTTCTCGACGCTCGAACGCACCAGCGGCGCCAGGAAGCGGCCGGGCGAGCCGAAGCCGATTCCGCCGAGGATGCCCGTGGCCTGGTCGACGATCGAGCTCGAGAACGTCGTGGCCGTTTCGATCGCGTCGGCGTAGGCCGCCCGGTCGCGCTCCGCGACGATGACGGGCTCGCCGCCCATCTCGACCACGAGCGCCTGGCCGATGGGCAGCACGGGGGCCGGCCCGGTGACGGCGAAGTACGCCCCAGCGAGGCGGGCGATGTCGATGCTCGATCCGGTGAAACTCATCGCGGGATGGATCGCGAGCGGGATCGCCCCCGCGGCGAGCGCCGGCGCGAGCACACCGATCCCGAACTGCGCCGCGGTGTGGATGACCAGCTGCCCCGCCTGCCAGGCACCGGCGGTCGCGAGCCCCTCCACGAGAGCCCCCAACTCGGCCGAGGGCACGGCCAGCAGCACCAGTTCGCTCCGCTCGATCAGCTGCGGGATCTCGAGGATCGGCGCCCCGGGCAGCATAGCCTCCGCCCGGTCGCGGCTCGCGTCGGAGACGGCCGACACCCCCACGATCGCATGCCCTGCGCCCGCGAGCGCGGCTCCGAGCACCGGACCCACCCGGCCCGCGCCGATGATGCCGATGCCGAGTCGTCCGGAGCGTTGGTGCGGTGAGGCCATGCGCTCCAGTGTCGCACCAACCGCACCCCGCGTGATCCGCAGACCCGCGCGCACGCACCCGCGCTAAACTGGCCACCCCGCGAACCGCACCGCAGCGACCGCCCGCGGCCACCTGTGAGGGAGAGCGACCGCGCATGGCGAACCTCGTGACCTGGCTTTTCGGAATCGCCGCCACAGAGCCCGGCGACTACCTCAAGCTGCGGAGGATCCGCCGCCGCATCTACACCGTCGTCGCGCCGCTCGAGGCGGAGATCATCCGCTCACCCGAGCCGATCCCGTTCGGCGACCTCGACCCGGACGCCTTCACCGCGGCCCGCCCCGGAACGTCGTGGGGCCAGACCCACGACTGCGCCTGGATCCGCCTCACGGGAACCATTCCGGAGAAGCTGCGCGGCGATCCACGAACCGTCGTGATGCTCGGCATCCGCGGCGAAGCCCTCGTGCACGACGCGGGCGGGCAGGTGATCGACTCGGTGAGCACCGTGTTCCTGCAGGGCGACCTGCCGCATGCGGGTGCCCGGTACCGGCCGCTGCACCACGTCGAACCCGACGCGGAGGGCCGCGTCGAGCTGTTCGCCGACGTGAGCTACAACGGCCTCCTGCTCTACGCGGTCGGTCGGGGCGTCTACCACGGCGCCCACATCGCGGTGCGCGACGAGGAGGCCTTCGCGCTCTACTACGACTACCTCACGCTGCTGGTGCTGGCCCATGCGACCGAAGACGCCGACCTCGAAGCGAGCATCCGCGACGCCCTGCACACCTCCTACGAACGCTTCGCCGCCGGAGACCTACGCGGCGCACGAAGAGCCCTCGCACCTTCGCTCGCGGCCCGCTCCGAGAGCGACTTCGTCTACAGCGCGATCGGTCACGGCCACCTCGACATGGCGTGGCTCTGGCCGCTGCGGGAGACGCACCGGAAGGCCGCCCGCACCTACATCCGCGCCGTCAACACGATCGAGGAGCACGACGGCTACCTCTACGGCACCAGCCAGCCGCAGCAGCTGCTCTGGATGAAGCAGGAACAGCCCGCGCTCTACGACCGGGTGAAGCAGGCCGTCGAAGCCAAGCGGATCGAGCTCCAGGGTTCGTTCTGGGTCGAGACCGACACGAACCTCGCGGGCGGCGAGGCGCTCATCCGCCAGTCCCTGGTCGGCCGCCGGTTCCTGAAGCAGGAGTTCGGCCTCGGCGACGACGACCTGCGACTCTGCTGGCTGCCCGACACGTTCGGCTACAGCGGAAATCTCCCGCAGATCATCTCGAAGAGCGGGATGGACTGGTTCCAGACCATCAAACTCGCCTGGAACAAGGTCACCGTCTTCCCCCATCGCAGCTTCGTCTGGAAGGGCATCGACGGGTCGAGCGTGCTCGTGCACATGCCCCCGGAGGGCGACTACAACAGCCGGGGCGCCGCCGACGGCCTCCTGACCGGGCTCAAGCAGTACCCCGAGCGCGCGATCAACACCGCCCTCCTCGTCTTCGGCTCGGGCGACGGCGGCGGCGGACCTAACGAGGTGCACCTCGAAATTACCGGGCGGGAGCACGACCTCCGCGGGCTGCCGCGGGTCGAATACCGCTCGGCGGGTGACTTTTTCAGGGGGCTCGAACGGAAGGTGGATGACCTCCCGCACACCCACAGCGGCGAGCTCTACCTCGAGACCCACCAAGGCACGTACACGACGCAGGCCCTCATCAAGACGCATGACCGCCTCGCCGGGCGCAAGCTCCACGAGGCCGAGGCACTGGCCGCGATGGTGGGCGACGACAGCACCGTCGTTCTCGAGCCGCACTGGCGGGCGCTGCTGCTCAACAACTTCCACGACATCCTGCCCGGCTCGTCGATCGAGCGCGTCAACCGTGAGGCCGTCGAGGCGTACGAGCGCATCGAGGCGGCTGCCGACGCGTACAGCGCCGAGCTGATCGCGCGCCTGCCGGGCGCTCAGGATGTCGCGACCCCCGACGCTGCAATCAACCTCACCTCGTTTCCGCGCCGTGAGTTCGTCAAGGTCAACAGGCTCTGGCACCAGGCCGACATTGCACCCTACGCGGCTGCACCACTCGTGCGTCTCGACGCGAGCGCAACACCCTTCCCCGAACTCCACCACACCTCCGACACGATGGCCAACGGCATCCTCACCCTGCACTTCGCCGCCGACGGATCGATCGACTCCTGCCTCGACGCACAGGGCGCCGAGCACTCCGCCGGCGGCCTGAACCGCCTGACACTTCACCGCGACCCCTACCAGTGGCCGTTCGACGCCTGGGACATCGGCCAGAAGTACACCGCGCGAACGCCCCAGACGCTCCGCCCGTCGAGCGTCAGCACGACGATCGACGGCCCCCGGATCATCCGGAGCCAGACCTACACCTGGAAGCGCGGCAGGGTCGAACAGCGCATCGTGCTCGAGTCCGGCAGCGAGCTGGTGCGCTTTGAGACGCGAGTCGACTGGCACGAGACGCACCGGATGCTCCGCGCCGACTTCTGGCCGACGCACTACGGCGACGTGGCGAAGTGCGAGATCCAGTTCGGGCACATCGAGCGGGCGACCACGGAGCTCGACGCCCCATCGACGGCCCAGTTCGAGGTGTGCGCGCACAAGTGGCTGGCGACATCCGACGCCGACGGCGGCTTCGCGCTGCTCAACGACGGCAAGTACGGGCACCGGGCGAAAGCCGGGCTGATCAGCCTGAACCTGCTGCGCTCCCCCACCTTTCCCGACAAGACGGCCGACCGCGGGTCGCACACGTTCACGTACGCGTTCCGTCCGTTCGCTCCGGATGCGCTCACCGAGGTGATCCGCGACGGATACCGGCTCAACAACCCGCTGCTGATCGCCCCGGGTGCCGCGTTCGACAGCGTGGCGTCGGTCGATCATCCAGGAATCGTCATCGAGACGATCAAGCCGGCTGAGGAGGGCCGCGGGGTGATCGTGCGCCTCTATGAGAGCCTGGGCGAACCGACGACGGCTGCGCTCCGAACAACCCTCGAGCATTTGCGAGCGAGCGAGACCGACCTGATCGAGCGGACCATCGGCGACGCCGACCTCGGCAGGCTCGAGTTCACACCGTTCGAGATCAAGACGATCCTCCTGGAGGGCTGAGACATGACCACGCAGACAGTGCCGTCTGCTGCTCGAACACCGTCCATCCGAACGCAGGGCATCGCGATCGTCACGGCCGGGTTCGGGCAGAACGCCATCCTCACGACGGTCACGACGTTCCTGCTGGTGTACCTGCTGCAGTATGCGCACATCACGACGGCGGGCATCGCGGTGGTCACGACGATCATCGCGGTGGCGAAGATCCTCGATGCGGTCAGCGACCCGGTGATGGGCAGCATCATCGACATGACCCGCACCCGCTGGGGCAAGATGCGCCCGTTCATCCTGTTCTCGGCGGCGCCCGTCGCGGTGCTGACCGGCCTGCTCTTCAGCGTTCCCACGATCGACGAGCCCGCCCAGCTCGTCTACTTCGGCATCGTGTACGTGCTCTGGGGTTTCGCGTACACGGTGTGCGATGTTCCGCTCTGGGGGCTCATCGGCTCGGCCTTCGCGGATCCCGTCTCCCGCAACCGGGTCATCTCCCGGGTGCGGGCCTTCGGGGCGATCTCGCTCGGACTCGCGACCCTCGGCATGCCGTGGCTGGCCCAGCTGCTGAGTTTCGCCCCTGCGTCGGCGTCTGCTGCTGAGCAGACGACGGGTGCAGGATGGTCGCGGGCGGTGTTCCTCGTCGCGATGGTCGGCATGGGGCTGTACCTGTTCGCGTTCGTGTTCGGGCGGGAGCGCCCGCAGGCGGTCAGCGCGCCCCGGCTGCGGTTCCGGCAACTGTTCGGAGAGCTCTTCCACAACACACCGCTGCTGATGGTGCTGATCGGATCCGTTCTCGGTTTCGGACGATTCGTCGTGCAGGCCGGCGGCGCGGTCTTCGTCGTGATCGCGTACGGCAACGCGGGGCTCTTCACATTCATCGGGGCGGCGATCATCCTGGGACTCGTTCTGGCCTCGTTCTTCACACCGATGCTGCTGCGCCGGATGTCGGCCCGGCGCCTCATGGTAGCGAGTTCGGTCGCCGGGGCCGTGTTCTATCTGGCCATGTACCTCGTCGGATTCCAGAGCATCATCGCGCTGGCCGTCTTCATCTTCCTCACCGGGCTCACCCTCGGAGTCTTCGGTGTGGTGCAGGCGACGATGATCGCCGATGCGGTCGATGACGCCGAAGTGCGCACGGGCGTTCGGAACGACGGGATCTCGTTCGCATCCCTGACATTCGTGTCGAAGATCATGAACGCGCTGGCCGTGCTGGTGTTCGGGATGTTCGTCGTGATCGCCGGCTACGAATCCGGGGTGACGGTGACGCCCGGCATGCAGAACACGATCTTCCTGTCGATCACGATCGTGCCGGCGGTCAGCTGCCTGCTCTCGGCGGTGCCGTTCCTGTTCTACCGCCTCCGCGGCGCGCCGGCGGCCTGACCGCGGCCCGCGCACGGCCTGAGCAGTCTCCGCGGCCTGAGCAGTCTCCGCGGCCTGAGCAGTCTCCGCGGCCTGAGCAGTCTCCGCGGCCTGAGCAGTCTCCGCGGCCTGAGCAGTCTCCGCGGCCTGAGCACGCACCCCGCACGCGGCGCCCCACGCGCGAAGGGACGCATATCGTCCCAAAGCGCTTGTCGTGCCGCGATATGGGTCCCTTCGGGGACTCCGCGCCGGGGCAGCCCACGGCGAAGGGACCCATAGTGCTCCTACCGCTCGGGGATGGAGCGATATGGGTGCCTTGGCGCGGCCTGCGGAGTACCTGTGGGGGCGGGGGGCGGGACTGGAAGGGCGGGGCAAGGGGGGGGTCAGGACGCCCAGCGGTGCGAGCCGTCGGCGCGCAGCGCTTCGACCGCCGCCGCCGACACCTCGGTGAACACCGCCACGGCCGCGCGGCGGTCGATCACCCCGAGTTCGGCCCGCACCGGCCCCGCGATCGTGTTGAAGTGGAGTTCGGCGATGTCGAGCATCCGCCGCACCGGACCCTGCGACACGCGCACACTCTGCAGGCGCGCGAGCGGCAGCACGGTGAGTCTCCGCCAGAAGAATCCCGTCCGCAGCAGAACGGCGTCGTCGGTGCGGGCGAGACCCGTGCGACCCCACGAGAACGGACGGAGCCACTGCGCGCGCCGCGGAGCACGCGAGAATCCCGAAGCCGCACGCCCCCGCGCGACCAGGCCCTCCATCACGAGGCCCTGGGTGTCGGCACCGGCCAGCCCGGGCAGCAGCAGAGCGAGAACCTTCTCGACGTCGGCGAGGCGCCCGACGGGCAGCAGAAGCGTGTGCGGCGCCGACGAACCCCCGCGACCGGAGGCGTGCCCGGCACGGTTGATCCGGATCATCCACCACCCCATCGGCCGCCACAGGATGGGCTGGGTGACCTCGATCGCGTGGATCCGCCCCGGCGGCAACGTGTCGTTGCTCGTGCTCAGCAACCCGAAACCCACCCGCACGCCATCGGATGTCGCGGCGATCGAATAGCGGGCCGCCTTCGAGAATCGCCTCACGTAGTAGCCGAGCGAGCCGAGAACGCTGGGCAGCAGCAGGAACAGGATGAAGTAACGGTGCAGCACGAAGGTCGAGAAGAAGAGCGCCGCGACGACGAGCAGCAGCACGAGGGTGAACTCGCTGACCACCAGCGAACCGATGAGCCGGAGCGGGCTGATCTTCACCACCGACTCGGGCGGAGCTGCGTCGAGGTCGAGCTCCGGACCCAGAAGTTCCTGCACACGCCGGTTCAGGATGCCGGCCTCGCGGCTCTGTTCGGCGGGTGACGACGTCGTGGCGGCTGGAGCTGCGCCGACGACACCCGCCGACGTGCCAGCGGCCGATAGAGGCGCGCTGGACCTCGTGGTGGCAGCCACGACCGCCGCAGCCGCCTCGGCGCGCTGCACGCCCGACGCCCGGCGCAGCAGCTCGCGGCGGAGCTCGTCGACCTGCCGGGAGCCGAGGTAGGAGAGCTCCACCTTCGCGTCCTGTCCCGCCACGTTGAGCTCGATCCGGGCCGCGCCGAACAGCCGCGCGAAGAGGGGCCGGGTGATGTGGATGCCCTGGATGCGGTCGAGCCGGGCCTGGCGGTTGTGGCGGAAGACCACACCGCTCCGCACCTCGACGGCATCTGCGCCGATACGGAAGGAGTGCATCCGCCACGCCACAGCGAACAGCGCCACCGCGAGCAGCAGCACCCCGATCACGATGAGGATCGCGACACCCGTGAAGCCGGTCTCGTAGATGGCGCTGATCGGGTCGCCGTTGAAGGTGCGGCCAGCGTCCCCGCCGCCACCGCCGCCCCGCCCTCCCCCGCCCGGACCGGCCGGCCCGCCGGTCTGGCCGATCACGAGTTCGACGAGGCGTTCCCTCAGGTTCGCGAGCACGAAAGCGAGGATCGCGATGAACGCGATTCCCCCCTTCAGCAGCGGCGACGCCCAGTGCAGCCGGTGCCACTTCCCGTCGGTGAGCTGCTCGACGGCCCGCCGCACGGCCGCCGGGGCGACAGGACGTTGCGCTCCGCCGCCCCCGGCCTCGCTCACAGCACCGCCTCGCTCACTGCACTGCCCCGCTCACAGCCCCGACCGGCGCGACTCCGCGAGGGCCACCAGGCGGTCCCGCAGCTTGTCGGCCTCAGCCGCCGGGAGGCCCGGAATCGACACCCCGGTCGAAGCAGCGGCGGTCACGAACTTCAGGTCGCTGAGGCCGAGCACACGTGCCAGCGGTCCTCGATTGATGTCGATGAGCTGCATCCGGCCGTAGGGAACCGCGACGATGCGGAAGAACATGATCCCCTGCCGGAACAGCAGGTCGTCATCGCGCAGCTGGAACCCGATCGCCCGCGCCCGCCGGGGTGCCACCACGAGCAGCACGACGGTGACGAGAACGGAGGCTCCGAGCATCCACCAGCCGAACCAGGCCCCGATGACGAGCGCGAAGAAGAGGCTGATGCCCGCCAGAACAACGCCCGTGACGATCGATTCAGCCACCACGACACCCACGTACTTGCGGCTGACCCGCCGCCACGGGCCGCCGTAGTCGAGCCGGCCCCCGTCGGGCGATCCGCCTGCCCGCACCTCACCGACGGCTGTCACGGGCTGCCCGGCGTCGGGCCGGTGGTCGGTCATCCGCTCAGCTCCGCCGGCGGTCGGCGACGGCTTCCGGATGGTCGGGGTCACGGTCGTCCGGCGGCAGCGTGCAGAGCTTCTCGGCGACGAGCCCACAGGCCAGGAAGACCACGCCCGCGACAGCAGCCAGGATGCTCAGCCAGAGCGTGGAGACGGTCGGGATCACGGCTCGCGACAGCAGGTAGACGACGACACCGACACCGACACCGACGATGAGCGAGCCGACCATGCTCGATGCCTTCGCGAGCACGGCGACGCGCATCGCCCGGAACGGGTTGATCGGGTTCTGGTTGGTTCCCCGGATCGCCCGGGCGATGGGCACGGCCAGCGAGACGACGATGGCGCCCGCTGCGATGAGCGTGATCGACAGCGTCAGGGGAAGCGCGATGATGGGCCGACCCGAGGAGGCGAGCCCGAGTTCGACGATGAACCCCGCGAATCCGCCGACCACAGCCAGCAGCACCAGGGTGACCGGACGGGTGCGCCTCACGACGACCACCGAGCGTGCAGTCGCGGGCTCTCGTAGGTCGCTGCGAGGAGGGCTGCGATCGGCCCGCGGCCCGGGATCTCGGCACCCGGTTCGATCTCGTACCACGGGGCGAGCACGAAAGCCCGCTCGAACGCACGCGGATGCGGCAGCGTCAGGGTGTCGTCCTGCTGCACCAGGCTCGCGAAGGTCACGATGTCGAGGTCGAGGGTGCGATCCCCCCACCGCTCGAGACGCACGCGGTCGTGGGCCTGCTCGATGGCCTGCAGGGCGATGAGGAGCTCGTGCGGCGTGAGGGCAGACCGCACCAGGATGACGGCGTTGATGTAGGCTGGCGCATCCAGATCGACGCCATCGGGCTTCAGCGCGTCGGTCTCGTAGAAACTCGACACCTCATCGACCCACACCCCGTCGAGCCGCCCGATCTCGGCGATCGCCTCGCGGAGCGTCGTGTCGCGGTCGCCGAGATTGCTGCCCAGCGCGATGACGGCCGGCAGCGTCACGCGCAGCTTCTCGCGTCTCACGCGCGACTCCTCGTGATCGTGATCGACACATCGGCGAATGGCACGGTGATGGGGGCCTCGGGTTTGTGCACGGTCACCCGCACCCGGTTCGCCACAGGCGAGGCGAGGGCGATGCCGGCCACCCGCTCGGCGAGGGTCTCGATCAGGTCGACAGGGTCTGCCGCCACGGCATCGTGCACCTGCTTCGCGAGCACCCCGTAGTTGAGCGTCTGGTCGAGGTCGTCGGATGCCGCAGCCGAGGTCGTGTCGAGCCACACCGTCAGGTCGATCACGAACGGCTGGCCGTCACGGCGCTCGTGCTCGTAGACGCCGTGGTTCGCCTGCACCGTCAGACCGGTCACGGTGAGGGAGTCGAGTTCGTCGGGCACTCTGGCGAGGTTACTGGATGCCCCGGGCTCAGCCGTCACTCGGCACCGCGTTTCCACGCTTCCGCCACGACAAGGGCGGACTTCGTGAGAGCGACGTCGTGCACCCGCACGGCCCAGGCGCCGTGCTGGGCGACGAGGGCGGCGATCACCGCGGAGGGGAAGTCCCGGGCATCCATCGGCGCACCCTTCTCGATGAGCTCGCCGACGAAGCGCTTGCGCGATGCACCCACCACGACGGGCAGCCCGAAGGCGACCAGACGTTCGAGGTGCCCCAGCACCTTCCAGTTGTGCTCGGAGTTCTTCGCAAAACCGAGGCCCGGGTCGACGAGGATGTTCGAGGGGGCCACACCGCGCACGATCAGCTCGGCGACCCGGTACTCGAGTTCGTGGGCCACCTCCGACACGACGTCGTCGTAGGTCGCATGGGAGCTCATGACGTCGCTGTGCCCACGCCAGTGCGAGACCAGGAGAGGCACACCGAGCGCGATCATCGTCGAGATCATGTCCGGGTCGGCCAAGGCACCCGACACGTCGTTGACGATGATGGCACCCGCCTCCACAGCCAGCCGGGCGGTCGAGGCGTTCATGGTGTCGGCGCTCACCGCCACGCCCTGTTCGGCGAGGCTCCGGATGACCGGCAGCACCCGCGCCTGCTCCTCCGCCGGGGCGACGCGGTGCGCTCCGGGCCTGGTCGACTCTCCCCCGATGTCGACGATGTCGGCACCGGCAGCCGCCAGCTCGAGCCCGTGGGCGACGGCGGCCTCCGTGCGGAGCCACCGGCCGCCGTCGCTGAAGGAGTCGCTCGTCACGTTGACCACGCCCATGACCAGGGTGCGGCCCGTCGGCAATCCGGCGAAGGTCGCGGGCACGACGGGTTCGCTCCGCTCAGAGCGGCGCCGCCTGGAGAACGCTGCGCCGACCTCGCTCACAGGGCCACCTCGTGGGGTGTCGGATGGGGCGTGGGTTCGGGCGTGGGTTCGGCTGTGGCTGCAGGGTCGGGCGTGGCCGCCGGTCCCGGCGTGGCCGCGAACCCGGGCGCCGCGCCGATCAGCCCCATCAGCTCCGCGCGGGCCGCGGGCTCCGAGAGCGAGCCCCGCGAAGCCACCGTGACCGTCGTGCTGGCGACCTGCTGCGGGCCGCGCATGGTGACACAGCCGTGCGTGGCCTCGAGCACCACGAGCACCCCCCGGGCATCCAGACCCTCGAAGAGCGTGCTGGCGATCTGCTCGCCGAGCCGCTCCTGCAGTTGCGGCCGGTTCGCGAGAACCTCGATGACCGCCGGGATGCGGCCGAGGCCAACCAGTCGGTCCCGTGGAACGTAGGCGACGTGAGCCGTGCCGCGGAACGGCAACAGATGGTGCTCGCACACGGAGCGGAACGCCAGGCCCTTCATCAGCACCGGCTCAGGCGAGGCGCCGGAAGCGGCGCCCGAGCCGTCTGATCCCTCCGATCCGCCGTCGAACGGGTACGTCTCACCGAGCTGGTCGCGGGCATCCACACCCACCCCGGAGAAGAACTCGGAGTACGCCTCGGCGACCCGCCGGGGCGTACTCTCTAGTTCGGTCCGCGACGGGTCCTCGCCGATGGCTGCGATCAGTTCGTACACCGCAGCCTCGACGCGTCGCCTGTCAACCGCCACCGGGCCCTGGCCGGACTAGGCGGTCGCCGGACGGGGCGGAGCCTGCGGGGCGCGCTTGGGCTTGAGCTCGGGCTCCGGCTCACTCGTGATCGCGCCGTCCGTCTTGCCGAGATCGATCGGGGCCTTCGCCGCCCTGAAATCGATCGGGGGGATCGTCGACACGGGACGCTTCTGGCTGGAGAGCCACTGCGGGCGGGGCGGGAGGTGCCGGACGTCTTTGAAGATCTCGGCGAGCTGGTGCTGGTCGAGAGTCTCGTGCTCGAGGAGTTCGGTCGCCAGGCGGTCGAGGATGTCGCGGTTGTCGTTCAGCACGCTCCACGCCTCGTCGTGCGCGGCCTCGATGAGCTGCCGCACCTCTGCGTCGACCTGCTGGGCGAGCTGGTCGGAGTAGTCGCGCTCGTGCCCCATGTTTCGGCCGAGGAACATCTCACCCGATGCACTGCCGAGCTTGACCGCGCCGACGTTGGCAGACATGCCGTAGTCGGTCACCATCTTGCGAGCGGTGTCGGTCGCCTTCTCGATGTCGTTCGAGGCGCCCGTGGTCGGATCGTGGAACACGACCTCCTCGGCGACGCGCCCGCCCATGGCATAGGCCAGTTGGTCGAGGAGCTCGTTGCGGGAGACCGAGTAGCGGTCTTCAAGCGGGAGCACCATCGTGTAGCCGAGCGCACGGCCCCGGGGCAGAATCGTGATTTTGGTCACGGGGTCGGTGTTGTTCATCGCCGTCGCAACGAGGGCGTGACCACCTTCGTGGTAAGCGGTGATCAGCTTCTCTTTGTCGCGCATGATGCGTGTACGGCGCTGCGGGCCAGCCATCACACGGTCGACGGCCTCGTCGAGCGCGCGGTTGTCGATCAGCTGCGCGTTCGAGCGGGCGGTCAGGAGCGCTGCCTCGTTGAGCACATTCGCCAGGTCGGCGCCCGTGAAACCGGGCGTCTTGCGAGCGAGCACCTCGAGATCGACACCGGCAGCCAGGGGCTTACCGCGGCCGTGCACCTCGAGGATCTGCTTGCGACCGTTCAGGTCGGGCGCATCGACACCGATCTGGCGGTCGAAGCGGCCCGGGCGAAGGAGCGCGGGGTCGAGGATGTCGGGGCGGTTCGTCGCCGCAATGAGGATGACGTTCGTCTTGACGTCGAAGCCGTCCATCTCGACCAGCAACTGGTTGAGGGTCTGCTCGCGCTCGTCGTGCCCGCCGCCCATGCCGGCACCGCGGTGGCGGCCCACCGCATCGATCTCGTCGATGAAGATGATGGCCGGAGAGTTTTGCTTGGCTTGCTCGAAGAGGTCGCGCACCCGGCTCGCGCCGACACCCACGAACATCTCCACGAAGTCGGATCCGGAGATCGAGTAGAACGGAACGCCCGCCTCACCCGCGACAGCGCGGGCCAGCAGCGTCTTGCCTGTACCGGGAGCGCCGTAGAGCAGCACACCCTTGGGGATGCGCGCACCGACCGCGAGGAACTTCGACGGGTCCTTCAGGAAGTCCTTGATCTCTTCGAGCTCTTCGATCGCCTCATCGTTGCCCGCGACATCCGCGAAGGTGACCTTCGGGGTGTCCTTCGAGACGAGCTTCGCCTTCGACTTGCCGAACTGCATGACCTTGTTGCCGCCGCCCTGCATGCCAGACAGCATGAGCCAGAAGAAGGCACCGATGAGCAGTACGGGCAGCAGGATGCCCAGAAGCGACAGGAACCAGTTGGTCTGCGGCACCTGGTCGTTGAACCCGTCGGCGGGGGCGGCTGCGGTCACCGCGTTGACCACTTCGGAGCCGCGCGGGGCCACGTAGTAGAACTGCACCTTGCCGCCGTACTTCGAGTCGGCGGTCGCGAGCGTCAGGTCGACGCGCTGCTCGCCATCGATGATCAGCGCCTCGGAGACCTTGCCGTCTTTCAGGAACTGCAGGCCCTGCTGGGTGCTGACCTGCTGGAACCCCGACCCGGTGATCAGCCCGAAGCCGATCCAGAGGGCGATCGCTCCGAGAATGATGTAGGGAATCGGAGACCGGAAAATGCGTCTGACGCTCATGTCTTTTTTAGGTTCTTGCGGCAAAGCCGGCACCTTTCTGGTCACCAAGTACTCGGCAAGGCTACCTGTGCCGGGCTGGACGGCGCCTGCGTGTTCCCCGTGGGCTTAACTTGCGGAGGGCTTGGCGCTGAGCCCGAGCGACGGCAGGATGACGCCGTCGATGAGCGAGACCAGGAATTCGCGGTCGACCGGCTTTCTCAGCATGAGCGTGCGATAGGTCACCATGCAGGGGCTGATCATCGCGATGCTCTCGATGTCGCAGGCGCTGGAGATCTCCCCCCGCTCCACTGCCCGATACATGAGTTGTCGGTTCAGGGCCGCTCGCGGTTCCATGATTGCCGCATTCGCCGCGTCGGCCAGCTCGGGCGCCTGGGAGATCATCGACATCAGCCCCGCCATGATCTGCATCTTGCGCTCGCTGTCTTCAATCGAGTGAGGCTTGATCATCGCGACGAGGTCACCACGCAAAGTGCCGGTGTCAGGCAACGGTTCATCACCGTGCATGTTCTTCTTCATGCACGCGACCGCGTCTATCACGAGTTCGGCCTTCGACGGCCAGCGGCGGTAGAGCGTTGCCTTGCCGGCTTTCGCCCGGGAAGCGACCATGTCGATGGTCATACCGTCGTAGCCGGTCTCTGCGAGCACCTCGAGCGCAGCATCCAGAATCTTGGGGTCTCGCGTGTGGTCTCGCTTGCGACCGAGCTTCGGGGGGAATCTTGCCTGCACCTGATCGGTTTCAGGTTTGAGCAGCGTCATTGCAGCTCCTTTCTGTGATTCGGGCATCGTCTAGGTTACGTGAGTGTTAATTCAGGAACTGATTGGTTCCGATACTCGACAGTACCGTATAGAGTTCAGAACATGTCCCAGACTTCTCAAGCCGCGCCGGTCGCGGTCTCCTCCCGCCGCTGGTGGACGCTGACTGTCGTCGCGCTCGCCCAGCTCATGGTGGTGCTCGACTCGACCGTCGTCAACATCGCCCTCCCCGCCGCGCAGGCCGACCTGCAGTTCTCCAACGGCGACCGCCAGTGGATCGTCACCGCCTACTCCCTCGCCTTCGGCAGCCTCCTGCTGCTCGGCGGCCGCGTCTCCGACCTCATCGGCCGAAAGCGCACCTTCATCATCGGCCTGATCGGCTTCGCAGCAGCCTCCGCGCTCGGCGGCGCTGCTGACAGCTTCGGGATGCTCGTCTTCGCCCGCGCGCTGCAGGGTGCTTTCGGCGCCCTCCTCGCCCCCACGGCCCTCGCCGTGCTCACCACGACCTTCACCATCCCGAAGGAACGCTCGCGTGCCTTCGGGATCTTCGGTGCGATCGCCGGTGCCGGCGGCGCGATCGGCCTGCTGCTCGGCGGATTCCTGACCGAGAAGTTCGACTGGCGCTGGAACCTCTACATCAACGTCTTCATCGCCGTCATCGCCGTCGTCGGCGCCGTCATCTTCGTGGTGAACGCCAAGCGCGAGGGCCCGCGCCCGAAGCTCGACGTGCCCGGCACGATCCTCGTCTCCGGCGCGCTGTTCAGCCTCGTCTACGGCTTCTCCAACGCCGAGACGGATGGCTGGGACTCCCCGCTCACGTGGGGCTTCCTCGCTGCGGCCGCCGTGCTTCTGGTCGCGTTCGTGCTCTGGCAGCGTCGCGCTGCGCATCCGCTGCTGCCCCTGACGATCATCCTGGACCGCAACCGCGGTGCCGCCTACTCGTCTGTGCTGATCGCGGGTGCCGGCATGTTCGGCATCTTCCTGTTCGTGACCTACTACCTGCAGGCGTCGCTCGGCTACTCCCCCATCCAGACCGGGCTGTCGTTCCTGCCGATGATCCTGATGCTCGTGCTCGCCGCGCAGCTCGGCAACAACATCTTCCTGCCGCGGTTCGGCCCGAAAGTTCTCGTGCCCATCGGCATGCTCCTCGGGGCGACCGGCATGGTCTACCTCACGCACCTCAACCTGACGAGCACGTATGCGGCCGACATCCTGCCGCCGCTGATGATCCTCGGGTTCGGTATGGGCACGATCATGCCCGCGTCGATCCAGACCGCGACGCTCGGCGTCGACCGCCGGTTCGCCGGAGTCGCCTCGGCGATGGTGAACACGAGCCAGCAGGTCGGTGGCTCGATCGGCACGGCGCTACTGAACACTCTCGCGGCGTCGGCTGCGACCGGATACGTGGCGTCGCACCTGCCGGCGTCGGCTTCTGTGGCTGCGGATGCCGCGGTGGCGAGTTATGCGACGGCGTACTGGTGGGGTGCCGGGTTCTTCGCGTTCGGCGGCATCCTCGCGGTGCTGCTGTTCCGCCGGAAGCCGGTCGCTGCCGCGCCCGGCGCCCCCGAGGCCGCCGCCCCGGCGGTATCCGGAACCAAGGCCTCGGCGTCGGACGACCTCCCGGAGCCCGTCGTAGCCCACTGACCCGGTGCGCCTCCCGACCCCTGCGCTTCTCCATCGAGTGGGCAGTTTGGGCCCCAAGACTCCGGTTTTGGGGCCCAAACTGCCCACTCCCGGTCCCACTCCCGCGCTTTCGCCCGTCGGGAGTCGATTTCGGCCCCAAAACCTCGGTTTTGGGGCCGTTTTCGACTCCCCGTTCTGCTAGCTGTAGACGTGGGGGGCGAGGACGGCGATGTCCTTGAGGTTCCGGTACTTCTCGGCGTAGTCGAGGCCGTAGCCGATGACGAAGTCGTTCGGGATGTCGAAGCCCACGTACTTCACGTCGAGCTCGATGCGCACGGCATCGGGCTTTCGGAGCAGCGCGCACACCTCGACGGATGCCGGCCCGCGCGAGCGCAGGTTGCCGAGCAGCCAGGAGAGCGTGAGGCCTGAGTCGATGATGTCCTCGACGATCAGCACGGTGCGGCCCTCGAGTTCGCTGTCGAGATCCTTCAGGATGCGCACCACCCCGCTCGACTGGGTGCTGGTGCCGTAGGAGCTGACGGCCATCCAGTCCATCGTGATGGGCAGGCGGAGTTCGCGGGCGAGATCGGCCATCACCATGACCGCGCCCTTGAGCACGCCCACGAGCAAAACGTCCTGCCCGGCGTAGTCGGCCTCGATGCGGCGCGCGAGCTCGGCGATCTTCGCTCGGATCTCGGCTTCGGTGATGAGAACAGAGGTGAGGTCGCCTGAGACGTCGCTGGAATCCATGCGATGAGCCTACCGAAGGTGGCGGGGCGGGCGCTGGGCCGGCTCTGCCGCGAAAGCGGACCTCCCCGCCCCCAACCGGGAGGAGCTCAGTCGATCCAGGCTCCATACCGCGTCGGTTGGGCTGGGGTCCTCCCGGGTGGGGGTGACGGGTCAGCAAGAGACGACGGACGGCTCCTTACGTGTGCGGGGTGGGGGTGGTGGGTGGTGGGTCAGCGGCGGGCGAAGACGAGCTGCGGGCCGGCGCGGGTGACATGGATGCCCGGAAGATCAACCCCGTGTTGCCCGTGCCAGTCGGTCACGAGCCGCAGGGCGCCGAGCGTCTGGGTGCGGCTGAGGCTCACCCCGAACTCGCTCGCGACGACGAACCGAACGATGCGCTGCGCCAGCGCGGGCGGGTTCGAGGCGAGCCCGTGCACATCGACCGCGATGCCGGCCTCGGCGTGCTCGACGATCTCAGCCGCCCATTCGGCGGCCAGGGCATCCAGAGCCTCATCGTCTTCCCGCAACTGCTCGGCCGTGCGCGCGAGAGCCTCGCTGATGCCCGGTCCGAGCTCGCTCTCGAGCAACGGAAGCACGCTCTGCCGCACCCGCACCCTGCTGTACGCCAGGTCGAGGTTCTGGGGGTCGTGCCAGGGCGTGAGTCCGGCATCCGTCACCGATTGGTGCACCGTCTGCCTCCGGATGCCCAGCAGCGGCCGCACGAAGACGCCGTTCACAGCGGCCATGCCCGACAAGCTCGACGGGCCGGAGCCGCGCGCGAGGCCGAGCAGCACGGTCTCCGCCTGGTCGTCGAGGGTGTGGCCGAGGAGGATGCGGCTCGCGCCGGTCGCGGCGCGCGCCTCCTCGAGAGCCGAGTAGCGCGCGGCACGGGCGGCGGCTTCCGGACCGTCAGGACTCTCGGAGTCGACCCGCACGCGGATCACGGTCACGGGGTCGAGGCCGAGCGAGCGCGCCTGCGCGGCGGCGGACTCCGCGACGGCAGCAGACCCGTCTTGCAGGTCATGGTCGACAACGACGGCGCCAGCGCGGAACCCAGCGCGCGGCGCCTGGAACGCGATCGCGATGGCGAGGGCGACGGAGTCCGGGCCGCCGCTGAGGGCGACGAGTACGAGCGGCGCGGTCGAGTCGGCATCCGGAGCCGGCAGTGGCGCAATCGCCTCGGGCAGCGCCGTGAGCGTCTCGCGCACCGCCCTTCGCACATCGGCCATCGCCGGGGTGAGGCGCGGGCGACGAGCGGCAGGGTGCATCCAGTAACGTTATTGCAGTTTCGCCACCACGCACGCGCCTCCTCATGGGGCGAGAGAAGGAGCAGCCGCCATGGCAAGTTACGATGCCGTCATCGAGATCCCCAAGGGGAGCCGCAACAAGTACGAGGTCGACCACGTGACCGGCCGCGTCTACCTCGACCGCGTGCTCTTTACAAGTTTCGTCTACCCGACCGACTACGGGTTCTTCGAGAACACCCTCGGGCTCGACGGCGACCCGGTCGACGTGCTGGTGCTGCTCGAGTACCCGGTCTACCCGGGTGTGGGCGTCAAGGTGCGCCCGGTCGGGGTCTTCAACATGTCCGACGAGGCCGGTATCGACTCGAAGGTGATCGCCGTTCCCGCGAAGGATCCACGCTGGGCCCACATCACCGACGTCGACTCGATCCCCGCCCAGCTGCGCAGCGAGATCGAGCACTTCTTCGAGCACTACAAAGACCTCGAGCCCGGCAAATGGGTCAAGACCGAGGGCTGGGGTTCGGCGGAAGACGCCGAGCAGATCATCCAGAACGGCCTCACGAAGCTCGCCGAAGAGGGCGCACACTAGGTTCTCTGCGACGAGGGGGCGGCGGGCATCGGATGCTCGCCGCCCCCCTTCTGCGTCTCCAGCAGGAGGGACTTCCCGTCCCATTTCTGAGATAAATTCGGTTGTGATTTCCGGACAGATCGCTTAAAATCGACACATGCTCATTAACTCTCGACTCGTTCTGGTCGCTGCCGTGTCGGCGGTCCTTCTCAGTGGCTGCTCCTCTGCCGGTTCCGGCGCTGCCTCCTCGACGACGTCGCCGACATCCGGCACCTCGGCAGATGCGCACCAGTCCGATGTGTTCAGCCTCGAGGTCGGAGACTGCCTCAACAAGGCAGCCAGCGACACTGTCGGCGAGGTTCCCACGGTCGACTGCTCAGCCCCGCACGAATTCGAGGTCTTCGCCGAATACACCCTCGCCGACAGCACCTACGACGAGGCCGCCATCGGGCAGAAGGCCGACGACGAGTGCACCTCGCGGTTCGCCGACTTCATCGGGGTCGCCTATGACGATTCGTCACTCATCGAGATCAGCTACAAGCCGACCGAGAAGTCCTGGGCGATCGGTGACCGACTGATCACGTGCACGGTCGGCGAAGACGGTGGCGTGAAGACGGTCGGAACGCTCAAGGGCGCGATGCGCTGAGGTGCCCGCGGGAGCGGCGGGCGCGACCGGGAGCAGCGGGCGCGCCCGAGAGCGGCTAGAAGCCGGTGCCGTACTGCGCCAGCACCTGGCGGGGGTTCTCCGCCGTGCCGTTCAGGCGGGTCTCGAAGTGCACGTGGCATCCGGTGGACGCACCCGTCGTACCCGCCTTCGCGATGAGCTGGCCCTCGGCGACGGCCCAGCCCGAGCGCACCACGAGCGGCGTGTTGTGGCCGTAGACCGTGGTGCGACCGCCACCGTGGTTGATCGTGACCGCGTTTCCGAGCCCGCCGTTCGACCCCGCGAACGTCACAGTTCCGGCCGAGGCCGCATAGACGTTCGCGCCGCAGGTGCCGCCAGGGCTCACGAGGTCGATGCCGGCGTGCAGTCGCCAGACCGCATCGATCGGGTGGAAACGGTTGCCGAACTCGCTCGACACTCTCGCGTTCGGGAGCGGGTTGCTCCAGCCCTGCCCGCCGGGGCCGCTCACGATGGGGGCGGGAGATCCGCCCGGGCTTCCGCCCCCGCCGCCGCTGCCCCCACTGCCACCCCGCGCCGCCCGTTCACGCTCAGCCGCGGCCCTCGCCTCGCGCTCTGCCCTGGCCTGCTCCTCCGCGATGCGGGCCCGCTCGACCACACCGGCCTGGTAGTCAGCCTCTGTCGCTGCCCTGTTGGACACCAGCACGTCGAGCTGCACCGCCAATTCCACCCGGCGGCTCTGCTCTTCGGCGAGCATCGTCTCGACGGCCGCCTGCGCAGCCGCAGCCTCGGCGAGCGCCTGCTCGGCAGCCACCCTGAGCACGTCGAGCGCGGATTTCGCCATAGCCGCCTGGCTGGCGAGAGCCGCTGCACTGTTGCGGCTCTGCGCCGCGAGTTCGTAGATCTGCGAGGTCTGCTCGGTGAGTTTGCTGAGGGCTCCGAGCTGGTAGAGCAGAGCATCCACATCGCCGCCGCCGGAGCTCCCGAGCAGGGCAACCGACAGGTCTGACCCGCCGGAGCGCGCCAATTGTGCCGCCAGGGCCCCCGCTCGCTGACTGGATGCCTGCGCCTCCGCCGTTGCCTCCCCTGCCTTGCCCTCGAGCTCGTCACTCCGCCGCATACCCTCGTCGAACGCGATCTGAGCGGTCTCATACTCGGCCCCGCGCTGCTCAGAGAGAGCCTGCGCCGCGACCGTCTCGGCCTCGAGCCCGGCGATCAGGCCCCGGATGCGTGTGATCTCACCCTGCTTCGACGCCTCGTTCGAGCGGGCTGCGAGAACGTCCTCCCAGCTCGGGTAGTCCACGGCGCGGGCGGACTCCGACGCGAGCCCGTCACCGAGAACCAACGCAAAAGCGACAGCGGCCGCCTGCACGAGCGCGCGGAACGGACGGCGCGGGCGTGTTTCGGCGCGACTTTTCGTAAGCGAAGAGGCGGGATGATCGGTCACGAGCTCGTCCTGTCGGGTGAGGTGGCGGCGGGCTTCCGTCGACCACCGGGGCTTTCGGCCACAATAATCTGGCCTGCTGGGAGCCTCCACCCCCACGCCGAGCGTCCCCACATGCACAGATCACGCCCAGCCCGGCACGCGCGGACATTCGCCCAGCCACCCTGCCCTGCCGGCCTCGCCCGGCAAACGATTGGCGAGGAGGGCCTCGCGTGTGGCATACTCGTTGAGTTGTCAAAACGGCCCCATCGTTTAGCGGCCTAGGACGCTGCCCTTTCACGGCAGTAGCACGGGTTCGAATCCCGTTGGGGTCACTGCTAGCTAACGATGTGATTTGCTTCGGCAAATCGGGTCAGCCAGCAGCAGGAAATCGGAACGCCACAATTCAGGTATAGTTGGGGCGGTTCACAATTTCACACGTTTGGCCCTGTAGCGCAGTTGGTTAGCGCGCCGCCCTGTCACGGCGGAGGTCGCCGGTTCAAGTCCGGTCAGGGTCGCAAAGGTTCGAATGCCCTTCCCTCGGGAAGGGTTTTTCGGCCTCTGGAGGGGTTCACCTCTTCGGCTCTGTAGCTCAGTTGGTAGAGCGTTCGACTGAAAATCGAAAGGTCACCGGATCGATGCCGGTCGGAGCCACTGCCTCGCCTTGCGGCTTCTACGCAGGGTGAGGCTTTTTCTTTGCCCCCGGCAGCCGTTCCATGCTGCGGCCGGGCGATCGGGCCAGGCGGGCGGATCGGGTCAAGCGGGCGATCGGGCTAGGCGGGCGGATCGGGTCAAGCGGGCGAAAACGTTCAGGCGGGCGCGAAGCGGCGCGCCGAGCGCTCCTTCGCCTTGGCCGCCTCGACGTCGCGGTCCTTCGGCGGGGCCACGCTCACCAGGTCTTCGAGCAGGTGCCCGGTGATGTGCGCGATCTCTGCGACGGCGCGGTCGAACGCCTCCGCGTTGGCCTTCGAGGGCTTCGTTGTTCCGCTGATCTTCCGCACGTACTGCAGCGCTGCGGCATGCACTTCGTCGCCGGTCGCGGCCGGCTCGAAGTTGTGGAGAGTGTGGATGTTGCGGCACATGTGAACCTCCGGGAGTCGGATGATCGCGATCAGGTTGTGAACAGCGTACACATCGCTTTCGGCCTGATCAAGGGCGCCGCCGACCCCGTGCTGTTCACCAGGGCGCGGTTGCGGCGCCCGGGCTTCCGGCACGAGGATCGGGGCATGGGGCGACCAGCATCGGCACAGCCAGGCGGAACCGGAGACGGGAGCAGCGCCGAAGCGCGAGGCGGAGGCAGCGTGCGGACGAGCCCCGCTGCACGGATGCTCGCACGGAGGCCGCTCGCGACACTGTCCGTTCTGCTGCTGGGCCGCGGGGGCGCTGCAGGCGGTCGCCGCGACGATCAGGTGGGCACCGTGCATCCGGGATCTCGGCACTCTCGACTGCGCGCAGATCCAGAACCACACATTCGACTACAAGATCGTGAGCCAACCGTTCGAGGCGATCCCCGTCGCCGTTCCGCTGGCCGGAATCTCGTCGCTGCTCCTGGTGGTCTTCTGGCTCGTCGCAGCGCGGTCGCTTCCCGTGCCGGGGAGCCGGAGCGCATCCGTGGCCCGGATCTTCTGCGTCGGGGCCGCGGCCGCCATCGCTCTCGTGGGCGGAAGCCAGCTGATCGCTGCCGCGAGCGGAAGCGTCCTCGGGGTCGTCGGCCCGACGGTGGGCCTCGCGGTCTGGTTCGTCGCAACTGTGCTGCCGATCACGGCGTCAGCACTGCTCATCGCCGTGTCGGCGGGAGTGCGTGCTCGCATCGTCTGGAGCGTGCTGCTGCTGGCGACGCTCGGCGGCGACGAGCTTGCCGAATACGTGTTGCTGGAGCCGATCGACTCCTCCTACGACTCACCGCCCGGAATCGGCTACCCGGGTGCAGCGGGCCTCCTGCTCGCGGGGATCGCCTTCGCCGTCGCCGCGTTCACGGCCGGTCGCCGCCGCACTGCCGCACCCGGGGGTTCTGACCCGGCATCCGGCCCACCCCGCCCGGCTCAGAGCCTCAGCAACCCGTTCTCGTAGGCGAAGACGACGATCTGCACGCGGCTCTGCAGGGCGAGCTTCGACAGGATACTGCGGATGTGCGTCTTGGCCGTCGTCTCGCTGATGAACGCCGACGCCGCGATGTCACCGTTGCTGAGGCCGGTGGCGGCGAGCAGGAAGATCTCCTGTTCGCGCGGTGTGAGGGGTGCCAGGGCGTCCGACGGGGCGGGGCCGGGCGCGTGTTGGCGGCCCGGCCCGGACGGCGGCGCAGCCCCGAACTCCCGCACGAGCGCGAGCGTCGCGGCGGGCGAGGCCACGGCATTCCCCGCATGGACGGTGCGGATGGTCTCCAGCACCGACTCCGGCGACGCATCCTTGGTGAGGAATGCGCTCGCCCCGTGCTTCATCGCCTCGAATACCGCCTCCTCCCGCTGGAACGTGGTCAACACGATGACGCGAGGTGCGACCCCATCCGAAGCGCCGCCCGGCCCCTGCGTGATGCGGTGGGTCGCCTCGATGCCGCCCATCACGGGCATCCGGATGTCCATCAGCACCACATCGGGACGGAACTCCTCGACCAGCCGCACGGCTTCCGCACCGTCGCCGGCCGAGCCGACGAGTTCGAGGTCGGGCTGGGATTCGATGAGCATCCGGATGCCGTAGACGAACAGTCGCTGGTCGTCGACGACCAGGACGCGGATCGGGCTCACGCGGCCTCCTCCCCCGGCGCCTGCGACGCCTGTGACGCGGCGGGGATGTAAGCGGTCACGATGTAGGCGGTATCCTCGCCACCCGCACCGTCGCCCGGGCCGGCCGTGAGCCAGCCGCCTGCGAGCCGGGCCCGATCCGTCATTCCCCGCAGCCCGAACCCCGGTCGGGCATCCGGTGCCCCACCCGCCGACCGGGCAGACGCCCCAGCCGCCGACCCGGGCGGCACTCCGTCGCCGGTGCTCATGATGGCGAGCGCGAGCCCGGGGCCCTCCCAGGTGAGGGTGACCACGGCCGCCGGATGCGCGCCGCTGTGCCTCAGCGCGTTCGTGAGACTCTCCTGCACGATGCGGTAGACGGCCAGCTCCTGGCTGGGGGTGAGCGGGCGCGGGGCCCCGAACGCCTGCACCTCCACGGGCATGCCTGCCGCCGCGAGCCGGGAGGTGAGCGCGGGCAGATCCTCGAGGCCGGGCTGCGGGCGATCGGGCGTCTCGTCGCGGAGACCCTCGATCAGCCCGCGCAGGTCACCGAGGGCGGTGCGCGCGGTGTCGGCGATCTCCCGCAGAGCGAGGTCGGTCGTCTCGGGCTTCGTTTCCCGCAGGAAGCGCGACCCGTCGGCCACGGCGACCACGACAGCGAGCGAGTGGGCGAGCACGTCGTGCACCTCCTGCGCGATGCGCGCACGCTCCTTGACACCCTGCAGTTCGAAGGCCGCCAGGGTCAGTTCGGCCTCTGCCTCGTCGAGGAGCTTGCGGTCGTCACGGCGGCGGGCGCTCACCGTCATCGCGAAGCCGGCGGTCCAGGCTGCGGCACAGAACACCGCGCCCACCACGGCGAGCGTGATCGCATAGCGCAGGTATTCGCCCGGAGACGACAGCAGCCCTCCCCCTGCCCAGCCCAGCCAGTCGCCGCTGAAGACCAGCAGGAAGCCGACGAGCACAGCCTGCAGCACCACGACGAGCAGCCCGGCCCAGCGCACGCGCGGGGAGGCGTGGGCCGCGACCACGAAGGCGACGAGGATGCTCGCCCCGGCGATCTGCCAGGTCGTCGACTGCGGCCGTTCGAGCAGTCCGGCGGCCTGGGCAAGCGGCACCACGAGCAGGATCCCGAGCGCGATGCGGGGAAACTCCCGTGCGATGCCGATGGCGACGGCGTACGCGGCGAGGGCGAGGTAGAACGAGACGGCGTGGATGCGGCCCGCTTCGGCCATGATCCAGAGCACCAGGAACACGACCGCGATCGCGGGGAGGATGGCGGGGCGGAGGAGCTTGAGCAGGGCGGGCATGTCTTCACGCTAGGGGTCCACGCGCCCCGCACCCAGCGTCGCGGCCGGATCTCATCCCCCCGGACGATCCCCCGCGCCGCCCGCGAGCCAGAAGCGCGCCCGTTTGGGTCATCCGCGCGTGCGCGCGCAGGGGCGGGTGACCCAAATAGGCGCGGAACGAGAACGGCGGGCGGGGCGGGGGGAGGGGCGAGGGGCGGGGGGCGCGCGTCAGCGCGCCAGCACCGCGACGGCCACCACCGCCATCCAGAGCAGGATGGCGGCGTAGAGCAGCCGCTCGGCCAGCCCGAACACGGGACGCGCGGCCGGCGCGACGACGGCGGCGACCACGAAGGCCGCGAGCACCGCCATCGCCCACGCGAGCGCGCCGGAGTGGCCAGCGATCGGTCCGAAGACGGGATCCCCCGCGAAGGAGGCGCTGAACAGGAACGCCGCTGCCGTCGCCGACGCGAAGAAGAGAGTCGCCAGCACGGTGTGCGCGCGGCCCGTTCCTGTGCGCGGGGCCCCGGGCCGATCCATCGGCGCCCAGCTGATGACGAGGCGCGCTACGCCGAACAGCAGCAGGAAGAGGAACGCGGGGAGGTTCGGCACGGCCAGGTAGAAGGTGATGGCGACACCGAGGGCGATGGCTGCGACACCGAGCGCGATCGTGGCGACCCGGTAGCCGCCGCGGAGCGCCGAGATACCGTATTCGCCGACAGCCGCGGTGACCGGACTCAGCCCCGTTCGGCCGAGATGCAGGAAGACGAGCGCGGCGAGGGTGACCGCCACACCGACGAGGGCCACGATTGCAGCGAGGAACGCCATCGGTGCCCTCCCTCGACTCGCGGATGACCGTGGGGCCGTGCTCGGAACGAGCTGCTCATCCCCCGACCGGTCGCTTCACCCCGATTCTAGGGGCCGGGCACGTTCGAACGGGGTCGTCGCCACGCCGCAGCACCGCCGGCTGGCCGGAGGGTCAGGTCACCGAAGCGGCCCCCGGCACAGGCGCTGCTCGCGATTGCAGCCGGCAAGAACGTGCTCGTGAGAAGGCCTTCACGGTGGAATCAGCATCCGCCCGCCGCGTCTTCGCCGCCGCCCGCGAGGCCGGTGTGTTCGTGATGGATGCGCTGTGGACGGGGTTCACTCCGACGAATCTCGCCCTGCGGGAGCGCATCGCCCGGGGGTGATGTCGGCATCGTGCGGGCGATCACGACGGCGCACCACCAGCGGCTCGACCTGTCACCGACCGGACGGCACGGCGACCCGGCCCTCGCCGGTGGCGTGCTGCTCGACCTCGGGGTCTATGCGTTCGCGCTCGCGGTCGACGTGCTGGGAACTCCGCGCTCGGTCAGTGCTGCGGGGCGGGTGGATGCCGTGGGCGTCGATCTCGGGCTGCAGGTGCTTCTCGGCTACCCCGACGCGGTCGCCACACTCTCCTTCTCGATGGAGCACCCGGGCCCGAACGATGCGTCGATCATGGGCGACGAGGGCTGGATCCACCTCGACGCCCCGTACTTCGCGTGGACGCCCTTCCGGCTCCACGACGCCTCCCGCCCGACCCGGCTCGTCGAATCGCGGGAGCCATATGCCGCCAGCGGCATGAACGTTACGCGAGGTATGCAGTTCCAGGCACTGGATCTCGAGCGTGCGGGCGCGGCGGGCCTGACGAAATCGACGATGATGCCGAACGCGCACACCCTCGCCGTGCTCGAGGCGATGGACGCGGCCCGCGCCCAGCTCGGCTGAACCCAGTGGTCAGTCGACCCAGAGCACCACGCCGGTCTGGCCGTGAAGCACGGAGGCGACACCCGCGCGAAGGGCCCGTTCGCTGCGCTCCGGGGTGAACGTCGCCGCGTCATACTCGGAGGCCGCTCCGAGGCCGACACCGCGGAACGACGCGCCGGTCCAGTCGACGGCGGTCACGTTCTGCGTGGGCTCGGCGATCTCGGCTCCGACGATCAGGAAGTCCTGTTCGAGGTGGCTCGGCGTCACGACCGCGAGAGCATCGACGAGGTCATTGCCGGCGCTCACCACGAGGTCGGGCCTCATCTCCAACGCCTGCACGATTCCGCCGATGTGGTCGTCGCCGGCCGAGACGGTACGGAGTTCCACCTTCTCGGCAGTCGCCCAGGACTCGATGGCCGAGACGAGCGTGCGTGTGGGGTCGTCGTCGCCGGCGGTGACCAGCACGACCCGGAGGCCGGCTGACGGATGCACGTCGTCCCACGATCCCGCCTTCGGCTGCACCGTCGCCTCGGGGCTGGGGGAGGATTCGGGCAGGAACCCGGCCCCGACAGCTCCCACCAGAGTTGGTGCCGGATGCGGCTGTGCCCAGCTGTCGCCCGGGGCGCAGCCGGAGAGGAGCGCAGAACCGGCGCCCGCGAGGGCGAGGACAGTCAGCATTCGGGCGCGGAATCGCAAGGGGCATCCGTCTCGGATCGGGCCCGGCCGGGTCGGGCCAGGGGCATGGTCGCGTGCTTCCATATCCTGCGTCACGACGGTGACGCGGATGCGCCATCCGGCCCAGAGTTCCCCGTTCGTTGGCCGTCGGTCCTCACTCCGTTCACCGGTTCACGACAGCCTCCCTAGCTGACCCAAGGAGAACCATGTCCACCCGGATGCATCGCGCCCTTCTGGCGCTCCCGCTCGTCGCTCTGGCTTTCGCACCGGCGTTCGGTTCGGCCTCGTCTGCTTCCGCCCACGGATTCTCCTCCGTTGCATACATCGACGTCAGCTCGGCAGACCAGGGCGTCGTCCGAACCGAACTCCAGCTGGAATACGACCTGCTGGTGGTCTCCGCCGCCGATGCGGAGCACGACAACGACCTGTTCCTGACGGGCACGGATGCCTTCGAGAACGGCGACGAGACGACCCGCCCTGCCGTGCTCGCGAACCACGCGACATCCGTCGCCGACTACCTGGCCAGCCACCTCACCGTGACGGCCGGAGGCAAGACCTGCACCCCGACTCTCGCCGGCGACATCACGGAGACGCTCCAGCAGGGCGTTCCCTACGCGAAGATCATCGTCGACCAGGCCTGCGCCCCGACAAGCCAGGGGCACATCGTCACGAGCACCCTGTTCGGGGACTCGGAGGGCTATGTCACCGGCACCAAGACGATCCTCACCTACGAGATCGACGAACGCTCGGGCACCGCTGCGCTCGACGCGAACCAGCCCTCGTTCTCGACCGAGCAGGGCACCGCCGAGCGGTTCTGGGAGTTCTTCCGCCTCGGGGCCGAGCACCTGCTCTCCGGCATCGACCACATCCTCTTCCTCCTGGCCCTCATCGCCGGCTCCCGCAAGTTCCGGGAGGTGATCCTCGCCGCCACCACCTTCACCGTGGCGCACTCGGTGACGTTCATCCTCGCCGCCACCGGTGTCATCTCGGTCTCGGCCCGCATCATCGAACCGATCATCGCCCTCTCGATCGCGGTCGTCGCGTCGTGGTACCTGTGGCGGCTCTGGCGGCGGGGGGATGCCGCGAATGAGCTCGATTCGTCGAGCGGGCCGCTCGGGCTCGACCGGGCAGGATGGCTGCGCCTCGGGGTCGTGTTCCTGTTCGGACTGGTGCACGGGCTCGGGTTCGCCTCGGCCCTCGGCATCGACGAGCCCTGGTCGTGGACCCTGCTCTGGTCGTTGCTCGTCTTCAACCTCGGCATCGAGGCGGTGCAGGTCGCGATCATCGCTGCGCTGTTCCCGCTTCTCGCACTGCTGCGTCGCCGCCGGCCCCGGATCGGGTTGTGGGCGACAGGTGCCCTCGCCGTGGCGGTTTCTGTGTTCGGGCTCATCTGGTTCGTCGAACGCCTCGTGGACCTGTGAGAAAGCCACACCGTTCATGTGAATCGGCTCAGAACATTTGCACTCGATCAACTACCCCAGCGACATCCGTTCAACCGCCGTTCACTCCGCGCCGAGAGCGTGAAGCAGTCAACCTGTTCCTTTCACGGGAACCCCAAGAGAACGGAAGACTCATGTCCTCCCCCACAGCATTCACAGCAGGGCGGCGGCGCACCCGCTACCGCGCCGCCGTGATCCTGACCGCCGCAGCCCTCGTGGGCTGCGTCTCGGTCGGCAGCGGCTTCGCTGCCCCCTCCGCATCGGCGGCCGAGACCGCGAACCTCACCGGGGTCATCCTCGGAGTCGGCGCGAGCGAATCGCAGCGCATCGTGTCCTGGTACTCCTCGGCCGACACCAGCCAGCAGGTGCAGCTCGCACCGACCTCGGCGATCGTCGCGGGTGCGTTCCCGGCCGGCGCCCAGACGTTCGCAGCCATCGGCGCGGCGAACATCGCGACCAGCGGCGGCTACAACCGCCACGCCACCATCACCGGGCTCAGCGAGAACACGACGTACTCGTACCGGGTCGGCTCGGAAGGCAACTGGTCTGCGGCCTACAGCTTCAAGACGCAGAGCTTCGACGGCAACTACGACTTCCTGTTCCTCGGCGATCCGCAGATCGGTTCGTCGGGCAACGTGGCGAAGGATGGCGCTGGCTGGGCCGACACGCTCGCCGTCGCCACTGCCGCCAACCCGAACGCCGAACTGCTCGTCTCGGGCGGCGACCAAGTCGAGACCGCGAACACCGAGGCGCAGTGGGACTCGTTCCTCGCGCCCGACCAGCTGCGCCAGGTTCCCTACGCAGCGACGATCGGAAACCACGACGTCGGCGGCAAGGCCTACGAGCAGCACCTCTCCACCCCGAACACCGACCGGTCAGCCGCCTACTATTCCAACGGCAACCCCGCGTCGGCCACCTCGGGCGGCGACTACTGGTACATCTACAAGGATGTTCTGTTCATCGACCTGAACAGCAACAGCTACTCGACCGCACAGGGTGGTGGCGGAGACGCCGCGCACGTCGGCTACGTCACCGACGTGGTCACCCAGCACGGCGCAGAGGCGAAGTACACGGTTCTCGTGTACCACCACTCGATCTACTCCGCGGCCGACCACGCGAAGGACAGCGATGCCAAGGTGCGCCGCGTCGACTTCCCGACGACGTTCTCCAACCTCGGCGTCGACCTCGTTCTGCAGGGACACGACCACGTGTACACCCGCAGCTACGAGATCAAGAACGGCATCAAGGCGAACCCGGCGGAACAGCCCGGCGCGAACGATGTGTTCCCCGGCCCCGGCGGCGTCATCTACGTGACGGCGAACAGCGCCTCCGGCTCGAAGTACTACGACATCACGGCTCCCGACAACTCCGGCACCACGGGTGCCGGCAACGGCGCCGACCCGCTGAACCCGTCGAACTACTGGTACAACTCCTCCGAGAACCAGGAGCACGTGCGCTCGTACGTCAAGGTGCAGGTGCAGGCCGATCAGCTCGTCGTGCAGAACGTGCGCTCCGGCACGTGCGCCGCGCCGAACGCTGCTGTCGAGCTCGGCAAGGTCGCGTGGTGTGGACCGAACAGCGGTGCGACCGCAGCGCAGCCCGTCGGTTCCGTCACCGACTCGGTCACGATCCACGCGAACCACGGTAGCGGCGAAGACATCCAGGTGACAGTTCCGACCGCCGCCCCGGGTGAATTCGGCTGGACGATCGACGGCGGCAACCGCCTCGTCGACCTCGGCACCGCGACCGAGGTGAACGGCCAGTACTTCCAGGCCGCCGGCTCGATCAACCCGATCGTCGTCTCTGACACCCGTCACACGCAGTCCCCGTGGTCGATCTCCGCATCGGTCGGCGACTTCCGCGACGGCACCGCCACCTTTTCGGGCAAGAACCTCGGCTGGACGCCGAAGATCGTCACCGCCGGGGCGGGTGCGACCGCTGGAGTCGCCATCCAGTCCGGCTACGACGGTGGCGACGGCCTCTCGGTCTCCCGCGGCCTCGGCTCGGCGACCCAGGGCCACGCCCGCGGAACCGCTTCGCTCGGCGCAGACCTCGACCTGAAGATCCCGGGCTCCGTCGACAAGGGAAGCTACCGCGCGACCCTGACGCTGACCGCGCTCAGCAGCTAGGCAGCAGCACCTGAACGGCCCCGGTGGGGTGTGCGCCTGTCGGCATGCACCCCACCGGGCATTCGCTCTTAACCCCCCAAGGACATCATGAACGTGCACAGATCAGCCCGCTCCCTCCTCTCCACAGTGGCGGTCGCGGTGGCGGTCGCCACCCTCTCCCTCATCGGCGTCATCGGGATGCCCGCCGGGGTCGCCCACGCCGAGGGGGATGATGTGACGTGGACCGTGCGCACGGCATCCAACCAGTACGGCGCAGAGCGCACCGGCTACAACTACGCGATCACCCCCGGCGCCTCGGTCGACGATGCCCTGGTCGTGGCGAACCACGGTGACACCGCCGTGGTTCTCGGAGTGTACGCCGCCGACGGGTACACCACCGAGAGCGGGCAGTTCGACCTCGTCGTGGCCGGAACGCAGTCCGTCGGCGTGGGTGCCTGGGTCGCGAGCGGCACCGACCACATCACCGTCGCGCCGGGCGAGACCACCGAGTTCCCCTTCACCCTCGCGGTGCCCGCCAATGCGACCCCCGGCGACTACTCCGGCGGTATCGTCACCTCGCTCACGCAGCCCGGCACCGAGAACGGCATCACCGTCGACCGCCGGCTCGGCATCAAGATCACCCTGCGCGTGGGCGGCGACCTCGCCCCCGCCCTCGCCGTGGAGAACATGCACGTCGACTGGAACGGCGGCCTCAACCCGTTCGCCGGCGGCGACGCGACGATCGGTTACACGCTCCACAACGCGGGCAACGCGGTTCTCTCGGCCCAGCAGTCGGCCTCGGTGGCCGGCCCGTTCGGCTGGTTCGGCGCGTCCGCTGGGACTCTGGATGCTCCCCCGCAGCTGCTCCCCGGCGAAAGCTGGAACGTGTCGGTGCCGGTGCGGGACGTCCCCGCATCGTTCTGGCTGGGCGCGTCGGCGAGCGTGGTACCCGTGGTGATCGACGCGTCGGGTTCGACGACCGACCTCGACCCGGTGACCGCGTCGGCGTCGGGTTGGGCGGTGCCGTGGATGCTGCTGGTGGTCGTGCTCGTGCTCGCCGCGCTGATCGTGCTGGGTGTGCGCCTCCGCCGCCGCCGTGCGGCGTCGCGCCTCGCCGCGGAGGACGCGCGCGTGCAGGCCGCGGTCGCCTCGGCGCTCGAGTCGTCGCGCGAGGGCGCCGCGCTGTAGCGCGCCCCGTCCCCGCACGCGCCCCGCCCTCGCGCGCCGTCGAATCGATTCGAGAGGACGCAAACTGCTCTGAATCCCCGCGATTCGAGCACTTTGCGTCCTCTCGTCGGCCGCCCGGTGGGAGCCGGGACGGCGGGGTGGCGTGAGGGCTGCGGGCGGCATGGGAGCAGGATCCGCGGGGGCGGGGGCGGGGGCGGGCGGGCGGGTCAGCCCCGGTCGGCCCGAGGCAGCTCGAAGGCGGCGAGCCAGCCGGCGAGCAGCACCTCGAGCGCAGGGCGGTCGGCCGCCGGCACGAGGTCGACGAGCCGGCGCTCGTTCGCCATGTGCTCCGTGAACGCCGCGTCGATCACCTCACGCCCGCGGGCGGTCAGCGCCACCACGCGCCGCCGCCCGTCACCCTCCGCCACACGGCGCACCACGAGGCCCCCGGCCACGAGCCGGTCGAGGCGTTTCGTCATCGCCCCGGTCGTCACCATCGTGTGTTCGGCGAGCTCGCCGGGTGCCCGTTCGAACGGCTCACCCGCACGCCGCAGAGCTGCGAGCACGTCGAACTCGCCCTCCCCCAGACCGTGCCGCTCGTAGACGACGGTCAGCTCAGCCGTGAGGTGCGCTGCGAGCCGGTGCAGCCGGCCGATCACCCCCTGCGGTGACACGTCGAGGTCGGGGCGCTCGCGCCGCCATTCCGCCTGGATGCCTGAAACCCGATCCATGTTCACACTCGACTATAACTTCCGGGGAAGCTATAGTCACTTCCATGGAAGATACCGGCCTTCGGATGACCTCCCGCCCCGTCGCCTGGCGGTGGTTGCTCATCACCGCCATCGCGCCGATCGCGTGGGGCTCTAACTACTACGTGACGCGCCAGTTCCTGCCGCTCGATCATCCGCTCTGGGGCGCTGTGCTTCGTGCCCTGCCCGCCGGAGCGCTGCTGCTCGCGCTGGCCCGAGCCCGTCCGCACGGATCGTGGTGGTGGAAGTCGGTCGTGCTCGGCGCGCTCAACGTGGGCGCATTCTTCGTGCTGGTCTACCGCGCGTCGCAGCTCCTGCCGTCGAGCATCGCGTCCACCGTCATGGCGACCTCCGCGGCGGTGCTCATGCTGGTGGCGTGGCCGCTGCTGCGGGACCGGCCGACCCTCTTCCCGCTGCTCGGCGCTCTGGTCGGGTTCGTCGGGGTCGGCACGATGCTGCTCGGCGGCACCGCAGGCGTCGAACTCGCCGGGGTGCTCGCGTCCCTCGCCGCGATGCTGCTGTCGTCATTCGGTTTCGTGCTCACGAAGAAGTGGGCTGTCGAACAGAAGACCCTGGCGGTCACCTCGTGGCAGTTGATCGCCGGCGGGCTGATGGTGCTGCCCTTCGCGCTGCTCGTCGAGGGGGCTCCACCTGTGATAGACGGCACCGCGGCCCTCGCCTTCGGCTACGTGAGCGTGGTCGCGACCGCGGTCGCCTTCGTCGCGTGGTTCACGGGGCTCCGCCACCTGCCGGCCGGCACCGTCGGCCTGGTGGGGCTGCTCAACCCGGTCACCGGCGTGCTGCTCGGCACCCTGCTGGCCGCCGAGCCCTTCGGCCCGCGCCAGGCGATCGGCACCGCGCTGGTCGTGGCCGGAGTACTGCTCGGCCAGCGCCGGAGGCGAGGGGCCCCGGCGGGGCGGGAGGCGCGCGGCGGGGGGCGGGTCAGCCCGCCGACACCGGCACCGCGAACGAGATCGTGACTCCGCCGACCGTCGCCGAGCCCGTGACGGTGCCGTAGGCAGCGACGATCACCAGCGGGAAGGCGTAGCCGTCGGTGATCGTGTACGACGCCAGCGTCGGGCTCGAGTAGCCCTCGCCATCCGGGTCGAACGACGCCGTGTTGGTGTCGTTCAGAGTGACCGTCAGCACTCCGCTCGCCAACGGTGCCCCGTTCTCGGAGACCGTGAAGACCAGCGGAACCGAGTCGCCGATGCCGGCGGCGATGGGGTCGGGCGGGGTGATCGTCGCTGCAGCGCCCGACGCGGCCAACGCTGGCACGCCCACAGCGAGGGCGATGACCGGCATGCTCCAGGCAGCCGCGCGCATCACCGCACGACGGCTGGGCGACCATCCGTTCGCGAGGTCATCAGGGTCGGTCGATGGCGCGTTGTGCATGATTTCTCTCTCCTGGTGTGCCGGTTGGTCTGGTGGCGCGACGCCACGGTGACGCTGCAGTGACGCCGTCAGTTCGCCGCGGTGGCCGCATACGGCGCCGCAAAGCTGCGCTGGCCGGCATCACCCGTGAGCACGACGGTGGCCGACCCGGCCGCCACCGCTGCCACGTACGTCTTGAAGGTCTGCGCGACGGTGGCGCCGGGTGCGACGGCCGTGAAGGTCTTCGTTCCGTAGGTCGACTTCAGCAGAACCGTGACCGGCACCGTCGAGGTGTTCGTCGCTGTCACCGTGAGCGAGACCTTGCCTGCCACGACAGCCGTCGACGCCGCCACAGTCGCCGTGAGTGCGGCGGCCGGCGCGGCGACGGTGATCGTGGGCAGCGCGATCGTCGTCGACCCCGAGCGTGCGGCCTTGAGCACGACCGAGCCGGGAGCTGTCCCGACGACGACCGGTGCCAGGGCGATCCCGGCCGAGTTCGTGATGACACCCGTAGAGGTCGCCCCGCCCGCGAACGTGCCCGGGCCGGTGATCTGGAAGGTGATCCTGATGCCGACCACCGGACTGAGGTTCGCGTCGACCAGCCGTGCGCCGAGGCCCGAAACGGTGCCGTTCGGCTCGATGGTGCGCGCGACGCCCTGCGGCTGCAGGGTCAGGATGCCCGTGGGGGCGGTCGCGGAGGCCGAGAGCGTCTGCACCGAGCTGACGACCCCCGCGACATCCGTTGCCCGGTAGCGCACGGTGTGGGCGTTGCCGTCGAGCACCACCGGAGCGCTGTAGAGGGACCACGCGGTGGCCGTGTCGAGCTGGTACTCGATGGTGGCGACGCCCGATCCGGAGTCCGTCGCCGACAGCGTGAGCGCGCGACCCGTGAGCGCCGCCGAGACCACCGGTGCGGTTGTATCGGGAATGACGGTGCAGTTCACCGTGCCGCTCCGGAGCGCGGAGCCCTGATCGTTCGTGTCGTCCGACCAGAAGGCCGGCTTCTGACCGGCGACGCACTCGGCCTGCGGTGCGAGGGCGAATCCCTCGTTGTTGTAGTTCGGCATGCCGGAGGGGCGGTCATAGACGTGGGTCACCGCGAAGTGGCCCTTGTTCGTGCCTGACTGTGCGATCTCGAGGATCGCCGACTGCCCGTTGCAGGTGTCGTCGCAGACCGCCCAGAGGCGGCTCGTCTCCTGTTCGAACTCGAGATCCATCACGCCCGTGAAGCCGCTCGCGATCGTGGCGACGCGGGTGTAGCCGCCGGTCACCTGGTTGAGGGCGTAGGCGTAGACCGCACCGTTCGCTTCGAGGCCGACGAAGAAGAGCCCGTTGCCGTGATCGGCGTAGGTCGCAGGGTTGTAGGCGGCGCCGGTCTTCTCGTCGACGAAACCCTTCGAGGTGAGGAAGGAGTCGGAGAGCCAGGAGATCGCCTCGAGTCCGCTGTTGGGTGCCACGGCCGGCAGGTCGGCGGTGAGGTTCCACTCCATGGTGGCGTTCAGGCTGGTAGCACCGTTGGTCGCTGCGCCTGTCGCGTCGAACTTCAGCACCGAGGGGCGGCTGACCGCGCTCACGCTGTTGTTGCGCTCGGTCGACACGAAGGCGCCGCCCGAGGGGCCCGCGCCGGTGAAGGTCACACCTTCGGCATCCGGATCGCCCGTGCCGTCGGCGTAGTGCAGCGCCTTGCCGGCCGCAAAGGCCCCCGTGCCGGAGGTGTCGGAGACCCACGCGCTGCCGTTGTACGTCAGTTTGTAGAGCGTGCTCGGCCCGTTCTTCACGGCCCAGAGGGTTCCGCGGGCGCTGGTGCCCGACGGGTCGTAGGCGAGGCCGCTCAGGTTGCCGCCGATGACGCCGTTCTGGTCTGCGGTGGCGATGGATGACGCACCCGGCCAGGCTTCGGCCGTCGGGCCGGTCGGCGTGGTCGGCGGGGCCTGGCCGCAGTCGTTGGCCGCGCCCTTGGTCGACGTCGTGGTCGCCTGGAACGCGCCGGTGCCGTCGGGGCAGCGTCCGTATGTCGTGCTCGCGTGCGCCGTCCAGGTGTAGGCGTCGATGAGTGTCGTGCCGTTGGGCGCGAAGAACCGGGCCGAGTCGGATGCGCCCAATCCGTAGGCGGTCTCCACATCGAGCGCGAGGTACCCCTTCGGGGCGATGCTCGTGCCCGCAGGGATGGTGAACACGTGCGTGTCGTCGTTGTCCTTGATGATGTAGCCCGCGACATCCAGAGCCACCGCCGAGGTGTTGACGAGCTCGGCCCAGTCACCGGGAGTGCCGCCGCTCGACTCGACCTCGTTGATCTTCACCGAGGTGGCCACGGTCGGGGCAGGCGGTGTGCAGCTGTTCGCCGCACCCTTTGTCGAGGCGAGGGTCGTGGTGAAGGCACCGGTGCCGTCAGGGCAGCGGCCGTACGTAGGGCTTGCGTGCGACGTCCATGTGTACGAGTCGACGAGGGTCGTGCCGTCGGGCGCGAAGAGCCGGGCGGAGTCGGATGCGCCCAGCCCGTAAGCGGTCTCGACATCGAGCGCGAGGAAGCCGTTCGCCGCGATTGTCGTGTTCGCGGCGATCGTGAACACGTGCGTGTCGTCGTTGTCCTTGACGATGTAGCCCGACAGGTCCACCGGCGTCGCGGCGGTGTTCGCGAGCTCCACCCAGTCGCCCGGCGTGCCGCCGCTGGACTCGACCTCGTTGATCTTCACGCTGCTCGCGACGGGAACGGCGGTCGCCGCGGTCGCCGTCTGGAGTCCGACGAACGGCGACGCCAGAACGGCGGCGGCAAGAACGATCCCGACAGGGAAACGCCAACGGGCAGGCACGATGCTTCTCACTTCCTCGGGAGGCGCGCGGTCGCTCTCCCCTCGCAGAGCATCCCGGCTCCGGGCATCCGTCACCTTGACGCCGGGTGAACGGCCGGTGCCGCACGCCTGGGCGGCATGCCGGTTCCTCAGCACTCGAAGGGAAGCTTCACCAGCTAGGCTTTTCGTAATACGATAATCAGGTGAAGGTGCACCACTCAGCGTTGAAACACGGAATTGAGCCGGCGGACTCGATCGCAGCCGCAGCCGGCGGTCTCTTCTCCATCGACCTTGAAGAAGGCAACCCGAGTAGGCAACTCCGGCTGGGGTTCGACACCACCGGGCAGCTGCTTGAGCTGGTTGTTCTCACATTCGATAACAAACGCGAACTCATCATCCACTCGATGAAAGCGCGCAAGGCCTATTACGATTTACTGGACTGAAGGTGAGGAACATGGCAGACAACTCGATCAACGGCGAGCCGGTCTCAGACGCCCAGCTTCAGAAGTGGGCAGATGAAGCCGAAATCGGCTACGACACAACCGACCTGAAACGCCGCGGTCGACCCCGCATGGGGAGCTCGGTCGCTCACGTGACAACCATTCGGCTCGACCCGGAGCTCGAGTCGGCGCTCGAGCAACGAGCCGCGGCTGAGCACGTGAGCCGAAGCGAAGTCATTCGCCACGCCCTTCGCGAATGGCTCAAAAGCGCCTGACGGACACTCACAGTGCTCCCCCGCCGCCGCAAAACCAGGGGGAGCGCCCGGGGCGCTGCGAGTGGCGAGGGCGCCCGGGCGCCGCGCGGGGTCAGCGCGCGAGGAGGGCGGCGCGCTCCGGATGTTCGTCGAACCACTGCCCGACGTACCAGCACATCGGCACCACGCGGTAGGTCGTGTTCTGCTCCACATCGTCGACGGCGTAGGTGACGACCTCGTTCGCGTAACCCCTGCCGCGGAGCTTCGGGTCGGTGAACGTGTGATTGAACGAGATGGTGTTGTCGCGCAGCACGTAGTCCGCCGCACTGACCAGGGCGCCGTCGACGCGCAGGAAGTAGCGGTGCCGCTCGGTGTCGTGCAGGAGTTCGCTTGCCATGACCCCAGAATACGTCCGGATGCCCGCACGAATCATCCAGCGCGCGTCCAGCGTTCTCACTGAGTGCTCATAGCGTCCGCACTCACGATGGAGGAGAACCGAGGAGGACATGATGAACAGGTACCTGGCGAAGATCCGCCCCGCGCTCGGAGCGCTCGGGATCGTTCTGTCGGTGGTGGTCGGCTACAACACGTGGGCGCAGATCGACGCGGCGAACGGCGACCACACGGGCAACAGCCACTGGGTCCAGAGCGCCGACTGACCGGCGTATCGTGCAGGGATGAAGCTCAGCCGCGCCCAGCTGGCCGCCTTCCACGGCGGCACCCTCCCCGACCTGCTCGGGCCGGGCGTCCGCCTCCTGTTCGTCGGCATCAACCCGGGGCTCCGGGCGGTCGCTGTGCAGGCACCCTTCGGCGGGGGGAGCAACCGGTTCTACCCGGCCCTGTTCCGCGCCGGGATCGTCGACCACCGCATCGACGCCAGCGACGGACTGCGGCCGGATGACCGGGCCCACCTCGAAGCGCGCGGCATCGGCATCACGAGCCTGGTGGCCACGGCATCCGCTCGCGCAGACGAACTGTCGCAGGAAGCGCTGGTAGCGGGTGCCCTCGATCTCGAACGGCGGGTGCGGATGATCGCGCCCACCGTCGTCGCGATGCTCGGTGTCACGGCCTACCGCGCGGCCTTCGGGCGCCCCCGTGCGGCGCCGGGACTCCAGCCCGAGCCGCTGGGAGGGGTGCCGCTCTGGGTGGTGCCGAACCCCAGCGGGCTGAATGCGCACGAGACGGCGGATTCCCTCGGGGCCGCGTACCGTGCCGTCGCGATGGCGGCAGGCATCCCGGTGTACGACCCGCCGCCCGCCTGACGGCACCCGCCCGCCCCGCGCCGCACGTCCGCCCCGCCCGCCCGCCCCGCACCTCAGTCAAATGGGCGATTTGGGCCCCAAAAACGTGGCTATGGGGCCCAAACTGCCCACTCGATGGGAGGGAGCCGGCTACGGAGTAGGCATGCCGCCATTGACGTGCAGCGTCTCGCCGACGACGTAGCTCGACTCGCCCGACGCGAGGAACACGTAGGCCGGCGCCAGCTCCGATGGCTGGCCCCAGCGACCGAGCGGCGTCTGCTCGCCGACCGTCGGCAGCTCCTCGGTGGGCTGACCGCCCGCGGTCTGCAGCGGAGTCCAGATCGGCCCGGGCGCGACGACGTTCACGCGGATGCCCTTCGGCGCGAGCTGCTGCGAGAGCGCCTTCGAGAACGTGTTGATCGCGGCCTTCGTCGAGGCGTAGTCGACGAGTGTCTCCGAGGGCGAGTACGCCTGGATCGACGACGTGTTGATGATGCTGGAACCCGGCGCAAGGTGCGGGAGCGCGGCCTTGGTGATCCAGAACATCGCGTAGACGTTCGTCTTGTATGTCTCGTCGAACTGCTCGTCGGAGAGTTCGAGCAGGTCTTCGACGAACTGCTGCTTGCCGGCGTTGTTCACCAGGATGTCGAGCCCGCCGAGGGCTGCGACCGCGTCGGCCACGAGGCTCCGGCTGAACTCGGCGCTCGTGATGTCACTCGCGAAACCCGCGCCCTTCTGCCCGGCCTCCTCGATCAGGGCGAGGATGCGGTCGGCGTCCTCCTGCTCCTCGGGCAGGAACGAGATCGCGACGTCGGCACCTTCGCGCGCGAACGCGATCGCGACGGCCGCGCCGATGCCCGAATCGCCTCCGGTGACGAGCGCCTTGCGACCGGCGAGCCGTCCGCTGCCGCGGTAGGTCTTCTCTCCGCGGTCGGCGCGGTCGTCGAGTTCGGAGTCGAGCCCGGCGCCTTCCTGGTACTGCGCAGACGGGGTGATGTCGGCGAACATCTTCGAGGGATCCTGGAACGTGTACTGGTCATCAGTCATGCTTCGACGCTACGCGCGGGGCAGCGGGGGCAGCGGGGGGTTGCGCTCCGCCCGTTCCCCCGACAGTTCGGTCCCGGATGCCCGGATCGAGCTCGAGCGCGACCGCGAAGGGACCCAAATCGCGCCAACCCAGGTTGCGTGGCGCGATCTGCGTCCCCTCGCGGGCCACGGGGCCTGGGCGGGAAGGAGGGAGGGAGGGAGGGAGGGAGGGAGAAAGGCGCGGGTAGGGTCGGAGGCATGAGCGACAACGCCTCCCGCCTCGGACTCGGGCTCGCCGCCATCGGCCGCCCCGCGTACATCACGGTTGGGCGGGGCGACGACTTGGGCGCCGGCGCCGAGAGGTCGGTCGACGCGATGCGCGGCCGCGCGCACCAGCTGCTCGAGGGGGCGTGGATGCTCGGCATCCGCTACTTCGACGCCGCGCGGTCCTACGGGCACGCCGAACAGTTCCTCGGATCCTGGCTCGTCGAACATCCGGAGCGCCGCAACGAACTCACCATCGGCTCGAAGTGGGGATACGAATACGTGGGCGGCTGGCGCATGGACGCCCCCGTGCAGGAACGCAAGGAACACAGCCTCCGGATGCTCGAGGCGCAGTGGCCCGAGACGCTCGAGGCCCTCGGCGGGTCGCCTGACGTGTACCTCGTGCATTCGCTCACGCCCGACAGCCCTGCCCTCGGCGACGGTGCGCTCCTCGACCGTCTGCGCGAGATCGCGGCCGGCGGGGTGCGGGTCGGCTTCTCGACGAGCGGACCGGGCCAGTCCGCGGTGATCGACGCCGCCCTCGCGATGCCGGATTCGCCCTTCAGCGCGGTGCAGTGCACGTGGAACCTGCTGGAACAGTCCGCGGGCGCCGCCCTCGCCCGGGCGAACGATGCGAAGTGGCTCGTGGTGGTGAAGGAGGCGCTGGCGAACGGGCGCCTGACGGCGCGCGGTGCGGGCTCCGCGGATGCCGCGGGCCGCGCGGGTGGCGCTGGTGCGGCGGGCGCGGTGGGCGGCGCGGTGGGTGCAGCGCAGGGCGGCGAGCGCGCGGCGGCGGCACTGGCCGCGGCCGACGGCCAGCCGCTCGCCGGGTTCGCGCTCGGGGCGGCGCTGGCGCATCCGTGGGCCGACATCGTGCTCACCGGGGCCGTCACCGGAGCGCAGTTGCGCGAGAACCTCGACTCCGGTCGTCCACGCGCCGGCGACGAAGCCCTGGCCGCTCTTGCGGAGCCACCCGGGCAGTACTGGGCGGAACGCACCGCACGCGCCTGGACCTGACGGCCCGTGCCGAAACCAGCCGAGAGGGCGTGACACAGGCTCACCTTCGGGAGTAGCCTCGACCGCGGAGGTCCTGCCATGTCGCTGCACCGATTCCGAAGCTCCCGCCCTGTCGTCCTGGGCGCCGCCCTGGTCGCGCTGACGCTGGCCGTGACCCTGGCCGGCCCCGCCGTCACGCCCGCCACCGCCACGCCCGCCACCGCCGCCACCGCCTCCGCCTCGACCACTGCTGGCGAAACCCAGGCCGCCGCCGCCCCCGCCCGCATCCTGAGCACCCCCTCCGGCCGCTGCCTCGACGTCATCGGCAACGTGGCCACCCCCGGTACGGGCATGAACATCTACGACTGCAACAACCAACCCAACCAGGGCTGGACGTTCAGCACCGCCAGCGAGCTGAAGACCTTCGGCGACACCCGCTGCCTCGACGTCGCCAGCCACGTCACCACCTCCCCCGCACGCGCGCAGATCTACACCTGCAACGGCGGCGCGAACCAGAAGTGGCGGCTGAACGCGAACGGAACGATCACCGGAGTGGAGTCCGGCCTCTGCCTCGACGTCACCGGCGGCGCCACAGCCAACAGCACCCCCGTGGGCATGCTGACCTGCAACGGCAGCGTCGGCCAGAAGTTCAGCACGAGCCTCGTGCCCGACACCACCCCGCCGAGCATCCCCGGCGACGCACACATCAGCACGCTCACCTGCAACAGCGTCGGTTTCGGCTGGACCGTCTCCACCGACAACGTGGGCGTCACCTTCTACGACGTCTACCACGACGGCCAGCTGATGGCCTCGGTGGCCGCCCCGGCCCGCCGCGCGAATCTCAGGGTGGTCGCCGGTGCGACGTGGGGGCTCTACGTGAATGCACGGGATGCCGCGGGAAATGTGTCCCAGGCGAGCCAGACGGTGTCGATCACCCCTCCCAACTGCCAGGCCGACACGCAGCCGCCGACCGCACCGACCGGCCTCACGGCATCCGTGTCGGGAACGACGGTCACGCTGACGTGGAAGGCCTCGACCGACAACATCGGCGTCCGCGCCTACGACATCTACCGCGGTTCGGTGAAGGTCGGCGCGGTGACCGGTACGGCATCCGCGGCCCCCGCCACCACGTTCGTCGACAGCGGACTCTCCCCGGCGACGACGTACGGCTACTTCGTCGTCGCGCGTGACGGCCAGGCGAACGTGTCGACGCACAGCGCCTCCGTGTCGGTGAAGACGGGCTCCGGATGCGCCCAGGCCGTCTGCTCCGTCAGCCAGGTCGGCGTCGACACCGACATCCCGTGGGGCCTCGTCACGCTGGCTGACGGAACGATCCTCTACAGTCGGCGCGACGCCCATGACATCACGCACCTGAACCCTGCGACGGGTGCGAAGACGACGCTCGGAACGGTGCCGAACGTGCAGAGCACCGACGGCGAGGGCGGGCTGCTCGGGCTGGCGATCGCCCCCGACTTCGCGACAACGCACTGGCTCTACATCATGCACACCACCGCGACCGACAACCGCATCGTTCGCATCAAGGTCGAGAACGACTCGCTCGTCGCGTCGAGCGAGCAGGTGCTGCTGACGGGGATCCTCCGCAACAAGTTCCACAACGGCGGGCGCTTGCGCTTCGGCCCGGACGGGAAACTGTACGCGAGCACCGGCGACGCCCAGAACGGCGACAACGCCCAGAACCTCGCCTCGCTGAACGGCAAGGTGCTGCGGATGAACGCCGACGGCACCGTGCCGAGCGACAACCCCTTTGGCAACTACATCTGGAGTTACGGCCACAGGAACCCCCAGGGCCTGGCATTCGACTCGCAGGGTCGTCTCTGGGAGCAGGAGTTCGGCAACAGCGTGATGGACGAGACGAACCTCATCGTGCGGGGCGGCAACTACGGCTGGCCGGCCTGTGAGGGCACGACGGGCACGTGCGGCACGGCCGGCTTCCGCGCCCCCGCGCAGACGTATCCCACCTCCGAGGGCTCATGCTCGGGCATCGCGATCGTGCGCGATGTGCTCTACGTGGCGTGCGAGCGGGGCACCCGGCTCTACCGGGAGGTCATTTCGGGCACCGGCCTGACGAACGTGCAGGTGCTCTTCAACGGCACCTACGGGCGGCTCCGCACCGTCGAGCCGGCACCGGGCGGTGGCCTCTGGCTGACGACCAGCAACCTCGGCGACAAGGACAGCGTGCCGAACAACAGCGACGAGAAGCTCCTGCGCGTCACGCTCGGCGGCTGAACGGCTCGTCAGCCGCCCGACCGCGCGGCTGAATAAGCTGTCGTCATGACCAACGTTTCCGACCTGTTCGACGAATCCGTGTGGAGGCCCGTCGACGGCTTCTCCGACCTGACGGACATCACCTATCACCACGACACCGCGGGCCGGGTCGCCCGGGTGGCCTTCAACCGGCCGGAGGTGCTGAACGCGTTCCGCCCGCAGTCGGTCGACGAACTGTTCCGGGTGCTCGAGGATGCCCGCCAGAACACCCGCATCGGCGTTGTGCTGCTGACCGGCAACGGCCCCAGCCCGAAGGACGGCAAGTGGGCGTTCTGCTCGGGCGGCGACCAGCGCATCCGGGGCCGCGACGGCTACCAGTACAAGGACGGCACGCACTCGACGGGCCGGCTCCACATCCTGGAGGTGCAGCGGCTCATCCGGTTCATGCCGAAGGTCGTCATCGCCGTGGTTCCGGGCTGGGCAGCGGGCGGCGGGCACTCCCTCCACGTGATCTGCGACCTCACCATCGCGAGCGCGGAGCACGCCCACTTCAAGCAGACCGATGCCGATGTCGGCTCGTTCGACGGCGGCTACGGCAGCGCCTACCTCGCCCGGCAGGTGGGGCAGAAGGTCGCCCGCGAGATCTTCTTCCTCGCCGAGGAGTACAGCGCCCAGCGCGCCTACGAGATGGGCGCGATCAACGCGGTCGTGCCGCACGCTGAGCTCGAGTCGACGGCCTACGCCTGGGCGAACACGATCCTCGGCAAGTCGCCGACGGCGATCCGGATGCTCAAATTCGCGTTCAACGCCGTCGACGACGGGCTCGTGGGCCAGCAGATCTTCGCGGGCGAGGCGACCCGGCTCGCCTACGGCACCGACGAAGCGGTCGAGGGCCGGGACTCGTTCCTCGAGAAGCGCGAGGCCGACTGGGGGCCCTACCCCTGGCAGTTCTGACGCGACGGCGGCCGGCCTCAGTAGTCGACGGCGTCGCGGATGATCGGGCTGGTCATGCAGTGGCCGACGCCCCGTCCGCGACCGAGCTCCGCTCCGACGATCGGGATGACCTCGATGCCCGCCTTCTGCAGCAGGTCGTTGGTCTGGGTGTTGCGGTCGTAGGTCTAGACCACGCGGGGGCGGAGGGCCACGGCGTTGTTGCCGGAGTCCCACTGCTGGCGTTCAGACGTGTAGGCGTCGCCGGCGGTCGCGACGACATGCAGCTTCGGCAGGCCGAGGCTGTGCGCCACGCCGTCGTCGAAGGCAGCGGAGCCCTCATCGGTGATGTGCAGGGCGCCCCGGCGCTCAGGCCATTACGGAAAGGAGCCCCCCGCGACGGAACCATGCCTGTCGCAGTGCAAGTGGTCTTCACCTTGGTGACGGGGCGTTACTCTGTCGATATGAGTTTCGATGGTGTATCCCGATGAGTGCGACGACCAGACCGACCCGGCGCGAAGAGCGGCGCCAGCAGACGGTGCAGGAGATCAAGCAACTCGCCATGGAGCAGATCCGTGCGGGCGGGCCGGATGCCGTGTCCCTCAGCGGCATCGTGCGACAGATGTCGATGTCACCGGCCGCCCTCTACCGCTACTTCGCCAACCGCGACGCGCTGCTGGCCGATCTGGTGGTCGACGCCTACAACGAACTGGCCGACTCCCTCGCCGCCATCGAGCCGGGCAGGCGATCCGCGGCCGATCAGCTGGATGCGGTGCTCCGCGGCAGCCGCGCCTGGGCACTCGAGCACCCAAACGCCTACCGCCTGATCTTCCAGACCACGATCGGTTCGGGCGAGGATTTCGCTGCAGACCGAACGATCCCGGCATCCTCCCGCAGCATGGCCGTCATCGTCGACGCCCTGTCGGCGGCGACGGGCCATGCCGAACAGGATGCCGCCGCCGCCCCGCCCGCAACGGGATCGGATGCCGCCCGATCCCAGGCCTTCCAGAGCTGGGCGGAGCGATCGGGGCTCACCCACGTTCCCGTCGACGTGCTCATGCTCGCCTTTCTGACCTGGACCCGGCTCCACGGCATCATCAGCCTCGAACTCGGCGGTCACCTCGCCGCCACCGGCATCGGCGCCGACCTCCTCTTCGAAGCTGAACTGGAGATCATCCGCCTCCAGGCAGCGCGCCTGCCGGCGGCGGCGTCCTAGGCGCGCTGCTCGGAGGCGGGCCGCCCTGGCGTAGACCGTCAGCGGGCTGGCCGCGCACACGACCCAACCGCAGGACAAGGCTCATCATTGTGAGACCCGCACCGCGCGGATCAGTCGCCGCGTGCCGCCCTCGCCCTCGCCTTGATCTCACGGATCACGTCGGTCTTGGCCTCCGCGTAGTCGTTCATGTCGTTCCACTGCCGGCTGAGCAGTTCCCGCTTGGTGCTCTCGTAGAGGGCACGGTCGCGCGCGTCGCCGCGGAGATGGTCGCGGAGCAGCAGATACTCCCCCACGGCAGGGTCGTTCCGTTCGTAGATGTGCACGTGGACGTCCCGTTCCGGTGTGCGCACGAGACGATGCCCGGGCTCCCGCACGCGCAGCTCGTACCCGGCGGCGAGGAGAGCCGGGAGGTAGTCCTTCTCGGCGGTGATGTCGTCGACCGTCAGCACGATGTCGACGATCGGTTTCGCGGCCAGCCCCGGCACCGACGTGGAACCGATGTGTTCGATGTCGACGCGCACAGCCGCGAGCGCCTCCGCAATGCGTCGCCTGTGACCGCGGTACGCGACCACCCACTGTTCGTCGTAGCTGTGGAGTTCGAGTTTCCTCGCCTCCGCGCCGCCGATGATCTCGACGGTGGTCACATCGACCCGAGCGTCATCCATGTTCTCAGGGTACCGGGACGGCACCGTGCGACGGGTTCGTGCGAAACTGTTCGCGAGCGCGGCGACGGGACTCGGCAGCGTGAGTTCCGCTGACCAAGGAGACACCATGACCACCGCGCTCGTGCGATCCGACCGGCCCGACCCGGGCGTCGTCATCGTGACCCTTGACAGCCCCGCCACGCGGAACGCGCTGGGCGACGAGTTGATGGACCAGCTGCTCGCCGCACTCGAGGCGGCCCGCGACGACAGCGAGGTGCGGGTGGTGGTGATCACCTCCTCGCACGACCGGGTGTTCTCGGCCGGCGGCGACCTGAAGGCGTTCGCCGACGACCGATCGCCCGACGAGAAGTTCGAGGGACTCGGCCGGTTCCCACGGCTCTACCGCCTGCTGGGAGCACTCGGCAAGCCGGTGATCTGCGCGGCGAACGGCGATGTGCTCGCCGGCGCCTTCGGGCTCGCCCTCGCCTGCGACCTGGTGATCGCGAAGGAGTCGGCGAGGTTCGGATGCCCGGAGATCAACGTCGGCGTCTTCCCGTTCATGATCTCCGCCCTGCTCTACCGCAACATCGACCGCATGAAGGCCAACGAATTGATGATGGTCGGCGACCTCGTCACTGCGACCGAGGGCAAGGAGCTCGGGTTCGTGAACCGGGTCGTGCCCGATGACGACTTCGAGGCGGAGGTTCTGGCCTGGGCGCTGCGCATCGCCACGAAGTCGCCGCTCCTGATGCGGCTCGGCAAGGAGGCGATCGACGCGACCCGCGACCTGCCGCTCGGCGACGCGTTCGACGTACTGCAGCACCACCTGGCCGATGCCTTCGGCACCGCAGACATGAAAGAGGGAGTCGCGGCCTTCCGGGAGAAGCGCGACCCGGTCTGGTCGCTCCGATGACAGGATGGTGAGGGACGAAGGAGTCACGAGCATGAACAGCAGAAGACCCGGCAGCGTCGTCATTCGCGAGGTCGGCCCCCGCGACGGCTTCCAGAACGAACCGGAGGTGATCGCCACCGCCGACAAGATCCGCCTCATCGAATCGCTCGGCCGCGCCGGGCTCACCCGCATCGAGGTGGCGAGTTTCGTGCGGTCCGACGTCATTCCGCAGCTCTCCGACGGTGTGGACGTACTGAAGGGCGTCCGGCTGCCGACCTCCGTGTCGCGCGCGGTGCTCATTCCGAACAGCAAAGGCCTCGACAACGCCCTCGCCGTGCGGGAGTACTTCGATGAAGCGTCGATCTTCGTGAGCGCCTCCGAGACGCACAACCGCAACAACATCAACCGCACCGTCGAGCAGACCATGGCCGACGACCGGGCGATGGCGGGCCGGATCCTGGATGCCGGACTCACGCTCGACGCGGTGATCGCCACCTCGTTCGGCTGCCCCTACGAGGGGCGCATCCCGCTCGACCGGGTGCTCGGCCTCGCCGAACGCTTCGCCGAGATGGGTGCCACCGAGATCGGCTTCGGCGACACGACCGGCATGGCGAACCCAGCCTACGTCTCCGACTTCTTCGGTGCGGCTTCCGAACGGCTGCCGGGCGTCGAACTCACCGCGCATTTCCACAACACCCGCGGCCAGGGCCTGACGAACGCGTACGCAGCACTCGAGGCGGGCTGCGCGAGCTTCGAGTCGAGCTTCGGCGAGCTCGGCGGATGCCCGGTGCCGGCCGGCTCGACCGGGAACATCGCGACCGAAGACCTGGTCAGCATGTTCGAGGAGATGGGTGTCGACACGGGCGTCGACCTGAACCTCATCATCGACGCTGCGCGTGAGGCGCAGACCACGCTCGGGCGAAAGCTCACGAGCCACTCGATCCTCGCCGGCCCCGTCGACTGGACCGGCGCGCTCGGCGGGCAGGGGGCTAGCGTGGGGGCATGAAGACCCGTGCCGCACTCCTCGTCGTTGCCGCCGCCGCCGCTCTCACCGTCACCGGATGCGCGGCCGGACAACCCGCGCCGACCGTGACCACGACGACCACTGTCACCTCCGCGCCGACCGCGCCCGCGACATCCACCGCCACCGGCACCCCCACCCCGACCGCCACGTCGGGCGGCCAGGTCGACCCGAACGCCCCGGCCGGCCAGTGCGCCGACAGCGCGCTGGCCGTCGCCGTCACCCCGGCTGCGGGCGGTGGAGCAGCCGGGTCCGTCTTCTTCACGGTCGACTTCACCAACACGGGTGCGAGCGCCTGCAACCTCCGCGGCGCGCCCGGGGTCTCGATCGTGGGCGACGGCAACGGCACCCAACTGGGCTCCCCCGCCAAGCAGACCGACCAGACGGTCGCCACGGTGACCCTGCAGCCGGGCCAGACCGTCTCCGCCCCGCTCCAGCAGACCAACATCGACGCCGGCGGCGGGCCCCTCGCCGGCGACTGCACCGTCGTCCCAGGCGACGGCTACCGCGTCTACCCGCCGCACTCGTTCACCGCATTCTTCGTGGCGTCCGCCGGCATCCTCGCCTGCAGCAATACCGTCGACTGGATGAACGTGGGCCCGGTCGCCGCACCCTGACCCCGCGTGGCTATTCTGGAGGAAGCCGACCAGAGGAGCCCCGTGACCACCGCGAACACCTACGCCTTCACCGGAAAGACCGTCATCGTCACCGGGGCAGGCTCCGGAATCGGCCGTTCGATCGCACGACTCTTTCTCGAGAACGACGCCAACGTGGTCGTGTCGGGCCGACGTGCAGAGGGATTGGCGGAGACGATCAGCGGGTTCCCTGATGCCCGCACCCTCGTCGTGCCCGGTGACATCGCCGCGCGAGCCGATGTCGACGCCCTCGTCGCGGCGACGGTGGAGCGTTTCGGGGCCCTCGATGTGCTGGTCGCCAACGCGGGCGTGTACTTCGGCGGAGAGATCGACGAGCTCACCGACCCGCAGTGGGCGACGCTGAAGGGCACGAACATCGACGGAGTGCTGTTCTCGGTGCAGGCGGCCCTCCCCCACCTCGTCGCCTCCCGCGGCAACATCGTCGCCGTCTCCTCTGTCTCGGGGCTCCGGGGCGACTGGGGCCAGGCCGCCTACAACGCCACCAAGGGGGCCGTGAACGCGATGGTGCAGTCGCTCGCGCTCGACCTGGGCGCCCGGGGCGTGCGCGTGAACGCTGTCGCCCCGGCCTTCACCCTCACCGAGATGACCGACCACATGGCGACGACCCCCGAAGCACTCGCCCCGTTCACAAACCGCATCGCTCTCGCGCGCCCCGGCACGCCGGAGGACATCGCGCCCGCCGTGCTGTTCCTGGCGAGCGCGGATGCCGCGTACATCACCGGCGCGATCCTTGCCGTCGACGGCGGAACGAGCGCCTCCACGGGCCAGCCGCACGCCGGCTGAGCGTCAGGCGATCTGGATTCGTTGATTCCGATCTCCACCTCGACATGCAGTTGCCCACCCACGGCCTCAACGTATCGACGGAGCGTATCGACCTGAGTTCGTTCGATCTCGCCGTGCTCGAGCCGCGAGACGCGATTCTGACTCACTCTGAGGGCCTCAGCAATTTCCACCTGAGTGAGGCCTGTTGCTTCCCGCAGTTCACGAAGACGGTAGGCGCGTACCTCTTCGAGCAAGTTCTTCTTGTGTTCGTCTACCGCTGCACGATCGACCGGGCGTTTCGCGAGTACGTCAGTGACGGATCTGGTCATCTTCGTTCACCTCTCAGCGTATTCTCATGGTTCTCGAATCGAACATCTGCAACCGGGATGTTCTCCTGGTACCACTTCTTCCAGCGACCCGCCTTGTCGCCTGCAACCAACAGGATCGCTGTTCGATGCGAATCGAAAGCGAAAAGCACCCGGAGTTCGGACCGCCCGCTCGATCCCGGGCGCAGTTCCTTCATGTTCTTGTGTGCGGAACCCGAAACAGAGTCCATCAGAGGCCGGCCCAGCTGAGGGCCATACGTGCTGAGGAGCTCGACCGCAGCAATCACGTGTTCATATGAACCCTGGTCCAGCTCCAGGAGCCAGTGCTCGATATGCCCAAGGTCCACTTCCCACGTCGAAATCACACTACACCTTCTGAGTTATATTACCTACAGGGTGTATTCTTTGGCTTCTTCAGGCCGTATCCCAGAGGCGGAATGGGCGGACTGTCCGCCCTGTGCATCCTATCTGAGAAATTATCAGAAACGACGCGCGGCGTCAGGCGCCGAGCAGCCCGTCGACGAAGTCGGTCACTGTGCCGAGCACCTCGTCGCGGTTCGTCTCGTTGAACACCTCGTGGCGCGCCCCGGGGAAGATGTGCTCGGTGAGCGCCGAGCCGGCGATCACCTCGATACCGGCACGACTGTCGACGAGCGGCACGAGCTGGTCATCCGAGCCCTGGATCCAGAGCGCGGGAAGCGTGCCGAGGTCGCCGGAGCGGGCGATCAGCGCGAGGCCGGCGTTCAGCGCCTCGAGGGTCGCCCGCTTGAAAGGACCGTGCCAGACGAGCGGGTCGGCCACGTACGCCTCGCCCACGGCAGGGTCGCGCGAGAGGGTCGACGGTTCGATGGGGGTGTCGGGGATCGGGTCGAGCAGCAGCAGGTCATCCACCACCTGCCAGCGGCCGAGCACCGGGCCGGAGAGCACCAGCGCGGCCAGCTCCTCGCCATAGCGCTGAGCGAAACGGGCACCGATCATGCCGCCCATCGAGTGCCCGATGAGCACGACGGGCAGGTCTGCCAGGTCTGCCGGGCCAGCCCGGCCAGCCGAGCCGGGGGCGGATGCCCGGGTGAGCTCCAACAGCGTGTGCAGGTCGGCCACGACATCCTCGTAGTCGCCGACGAGCACCCGCTCGCCGGCACTCTTCCCGTGGCCGACATGGTCGACGCCGTGCACGATCGCGCCGCGCGAGACCAGCCAGTCGGCGACGTACTCGTAGCGCCCGATGTGTTCGCCGTACCCATGCGCGAGCAGCACCACATACCGGGGTTCGGGGGCACCGCCGCGATCGGCGACACCGCCCCAGGTGCGGGCGACGCGTTCACCGTCGGTTCCGTCGAAGGTCCATTCGTTCGAGGTTGCCATGCCCCGAACATACGCCCGCCGGCCCGCCCGCGGAAGGCCGGGGAGCTGCCGGATGATCGGGTGTGCAGTTTCGGCCCACAGATCGCCCCCTTGGGGCCCGAACTGCCCACTCGATCGTGATGGGCACCGACGGTTCGGGCGGGCGGGCGCGAACCGGCCGGTGCGGGCGCGCGGGCGGAGGCGGAGGGGCGTCAGCCCATGTGCGCGGCGAGCTGCTGCTCGCCCTGCGGCAGCAGCTCGCTCTTCGAGCCGCGGATGAAGATCACAGCGATCACGGATGCCGCCACCATGGCGATCGCAGCGGCGACGAAGACCGCCGAATACCCGTCGGTGAAGGCTCCGAACACCGGAACGCCCGACTCGAGGGAGGACTTCTCGACACCGGCGTAGATCGCTGTGAACACGGAGACGCCGATCGACCCGCCGATCTGGAGCGCCGCATTCACGGTGGCGGATGCCGCACCGGCGTCGTGCGGAGCAACACCGGTCAGGGCGAGGTTCTGCAGCGTGACGAAGAGCATCGAGAGCCCGATGCCGAGCAGAACGAGCCCGGGCAGCACCTCGGTGAAGTAGTTGCCGCCGGGGGTGATGCCGCTGAGGTACCAGAGTCCGGCCGCACTCACCAGGGGTCCGGCGATGAGCAGGGGCCGCGGGCCGATCTTCGGCAGCATCTTCGTGAGGAATGGAACGACCAGCAGGATCACGATGGTCATCGCGACGTTCGCGAGCCCCGCCGTGAGCGGGCGCATGCCGAGCACGATCTGGAAGTGGAACGTGAGGTAGAGCGTGGCACCGATCAGCACACTCCCGACGATTGCCTGGATGAGGAACGCGCCGCCGCGAACCCGGTCGGCCACGACCCGGAGCGGCAGGAGCGGCTGCGCCACCCGGGACTCGATCACGATGAAGAGCACCAGGAGCCCCGCCCCGAGCGCGAGGAAACCGATGGTGTTGGCCGAACCCCAGCCGTCTTCCGCGAGGCTGAAGCCGTAGACCAGCGAGCCGAGGCCGAGGGTGACGGTGACGGCGCCCCAAATGTCGAGGCGGTTCTCGCCCTCCGCGCGGCTCTCACGCAGGTACAGGATGCCGCCGATGAACCCGATGATCACGAAGACCACATTGACGAGAAGGCACCAGCGCCAACTCGTGAACTCGGTCAGCACACCGCCGAGGATGAGGCCGACCGCCGCGCCACTGCCGCCGATGATACCGAACACGGCGAAGGCGGTGTTGCGGTCCCTGCCCGAAGCGAAGGTCACCGTGAGCAGGGCGAGCGCGGCCGGGGCCAGCAGGGCTGCGAACAGGCCCTGGAGCCCCCGGGCGATCACCAGCTCGGTGCCGTTCTGGGCGATCCCGCCGAGTGCAGACGCGATCCCGAAGCCGAGCAGACCAACGAGGAAGGCGCGCTTGCGCCCCCAGTAGTCGGCGACGCGGCCGCCGAGCAGCAGCAGCGCGCCGAAGACCAGCACGTAGGCGGTCACGACCCACTGGCGCTCGAGGTCGCTGAGCCCGAGCTCGGCCTGGGCATCCGGAAGCGCGATCGTGACGATGGTGGCGTCGAGCACCACCACGAGCTGAGTGAGCGCGAGAACGGCGAGCGAGAGCCATTTGTTGGGCAGTCGGAGCGTGTCGGGCAGTCGGAGTGCGTCGGACATGAAGAAACCCCCAGGCTTCTGAAGAAACGAAGATGCTGGAGGTTTCGAGCCTCGGATCGGCACGACACTGCGTGCCCGCCTGACCGTCCCCGGACCACGTGGTCGGGCAGGTCTTCATCCTACATCGGATGCCGAGGAGCAACATCGGATGCCGCAGGGCGAAGCCGATCACGCGAGGCCCCACACTCTCCGGGGCTGAGACCGGCCCGCTCGTCAGAGGGCGCGCAGCTGGTCGAAACGCTGCAGGATGAGGCCCTCCCGGAGTGCCCAGGGGCAGATCTCCGCGACCGCGATGCCGAGGCCCGAGAGCGCAGACTCAGCCACGAGGGCCGCAGCGAGCATCTGTTTCGCGCGAACATCCGAGACCCCCGGCAGCTCAGCCCGGTCGGCCACACTCATCGCGGCCAGGCGGTTCGCCCAGAGCGTCAGATCGCGGAGGTGCAGCTCGCGTTTCACGTACGGGCCCGCCGCGCGCGGCGCTGCCCCCGTGATGCGCGCGAGCGACCGGAACGACTTCGAGGTCGCCGCCACGATCGTCGCCGGTTCGAGCTGCTGCAGCGCCGCGATCGGCTCCTCGAGCGTCTCGCGGATGTACCGCCTGGCCGCCTTCACGCTCTTCGCGGTCGGCGGGTCGCCCGGCAGGTGGTCCCAGGTCAGTCGGCCGGCCCCGAGCGGCACCGACAGCGCGAGCTCCGGATGCTCGTCGGCCCCCATCGCGAGCTCGAACGACCCGCCCCCGATGTCGAGGTTCAGGATGTTGCCCGAACCCCAGCCGTACCAGCGCCGCACAGCGAGGAACGTGGCCGCCGCCTCATCCGGTCCGCTCAGCTCGGCGAGTCGGATGCCCGTCTCCACATACACGCGGGTGAGAACCGCCTCGCCGTTCGCCGCCTCGCGGATCGCCGACGTAGCGAATGCCAGCAGATCTTCGGCGTCGTGCGTGCGAGCGAAGGCGGCCGCCTCGGTGATGAAGTCGATCAGCTCGCGCTGACCCTTCTCATTGATTGCGCCGTCGTCGTCGAGGAAGGCCACCAGCTGCAGCGCCCGTTTGAATGAGCCGAACGGGATAGGCCGTGCCCCCGGGTGCGCGTCGATGAGGAGGAGGTGCACAGTGTTGGATCCGATGTCGAGAACGCCAAGCCGCATAGGTCGAACCTAGTGCCTCGGGACGGAACGGCCCGCGCGCCGGGGTCGTCGCGCTCCCGCGGCCTGTGACACACCCGCCCGTGGCGCTAAGGTGTCGAGTGCGCTACGACGGGGTCGCCCCGGGCGAGCGACCCCTGCCAAGCGCAGTGCATCCCTTGAAAGGCTGACCGTGACCGATATCCATGATCCCCAGGGCGATCCGAACCGTCTTCCCGCCGGCGCCGCGGCACCCGGCTGGTACCCGACCGCGCCGGGTTCACCGACGTTCCGCTGGTGGGACGGCGTGCAGTGGACCGAGCACCTCCAGAACCAGCCGCTCGTCGCGTCCGCGGCGATCTCGACCGTGACCGCATCGACGCCGGTCTACAACGTCTTCATCTGGCTCTTCACGCTGCTGCCGATCGTGTCGCTGCTCGCGCTCATCCCGGCCGACCTCACCTCGACCTTCGAGCAGTCGATGCGCCAGGCGCTGGCGAACCCGGGGAGCCGCAGTTACAGCAGCGCAGCCATGCTCACGCCCGGGTACCTGCTGCTGCAGCTGCTCAGCTTCCTGGTCTGGGCCGCGATGGTCGTGCTCGCGTACTTCGACTGGAAGCGCCTCGGCCAGCTCGGTTTCGCCCGGCGCTTCCACTGGGCGTGGGGCTTCCTGACCGTCGTCTACCTCATCGGCCGCACCGTCATGGTGCGCAAGGAGAGCGGCCGCGGGCTCGCGGTCATCTGGGTCTACATCGGGCTGGTCGTGGTGACATTCGTGGTGGTCGGCATCCAACTCGTGTCGGTCTTCTCCGCGATGGGCCAGCTCGTGCAGCAGTACCGCTGACCCGGCCGCCCGCGCGAGATCGAGAGTCAGTCGATCTCGGTGGTGAGCTGCGCGACCACCGCAGGCACGTCCGTCTTGATGGTGTTCCAGACGACCTGGTAGTCATTCGCCTGGTAGTGATGTCCCAGCCGGTTGCGCATACCGCGGATCTGTCCCCAAGGAACATTCGGGTGCCGATCGCGCACTTCCACAGTCAATCTGTCGCAGAGCTCGTGGAACTTGATGACAATCGCGTCAGCGGCGTGCCTGCTGAGCCGGCCGGCTTCGGAGTCGAAGTGCTCCCAACCGAGCGCGACCACGGCGTCTGCATCGGCAGCCAGCTCGAGCATCGCCTCGATGACCTCGGGCGTCGTGTCGAGTCGGGGTTGTGCGCTGCTCGACTCCCGCGGCGAGCGCGCCCGGAAACGATTCCGGCCGGAGTCACCCTCCCCGACCGTCACAGCAGAACCGCCTCCGCACGGATGCGATCCATCACACGACTGGGCTGGGCACGATCGCTCACGACGTCGACGGGGTAGCCGAGCAGATTTTCGGCTGCAGCGGCGAATCCGCTGAGATCCAGGAGGGATCCTTCGTCGCTGAGAGTCACCAGCAGGTCGACATCGCTGGCCCTGTCGTCTGTGCCGTGGACGGAGGAGCCGAACACCCGAACCTCGGTGACGTGGAACAGCCGCGCGGTCTCGAGTATCTCGTCTGCGAAACGCTCGAGCATCTCTGATGGCCGCAACCTCGCCTCCCGCTCGATACGGTCGATCGTGGTGGGCGACGGCGTCACGACCCCGCGTTCGTAGGCGCTGATCTTCGGCTGGCTGACGCCGGTTCTCTTCGCGAGCTCCTTCTGCGTGAGCTGCGCCGTCTCGCGCATTTCGCGCAGCCGTTCACCGACGGTCATCGACATACCTCCTCCGTATACCTCGGGGTATATCTTAGTGTGCGCGGGGTGGGCGACCGTATGCTGTGAGGCATGACGGAGGTTTCACGCGCGACGCAGACCGGCACGCGCATGCGGCGCCCGGGCGTCGTGACGCTCGTGGTGGTGCTCACCTATGTCGCGGGGCTGTTCGATGTGCTGCTCGGCATCCTCGCGATCTTCGCGCGCTACCTCCCCGACGTGATCGACGACGGGGAGGGCATCCGCCTCGTCGTGACCCTCGTGGGTGCGGCGACACTGCTGTTCGGGCTGCTCACCATCGCCCTGGCCTCGGGCATCGCGCGGGGCGACCGCGTCGCGCGCTGGTGCGTCACCGGACTCCTGCTGCTGAGCTTCGTGCTCACCGCCGTGTATTTCATCGCCCACACCGGCCAGGGCCCCGTGGGGATGATCGTTCAGGCGGTGATCTCGGCCGTGGTCATCCTGCCGCTCTGGATCGGCCGGGGCGGGCGTTACTTCGCCGCATCCACCGTCCCGGTCTGAACGGAGGGCGCGCCCGCGGCCGGACGGTGCAGCAGGCTCCGGTTCGCGGCCTGGCCGCCGACCATCCGCAGCTCGTCCCGCCGGGTCAGCCGGCGGTGCACGAACCGCACGATCTCGATCAGCCCGATGCAGCCGGCCGCGACCACCAGGATGAGCGCGGCCGTCTCGAACGACGGGTCGACGAGTTGGAGGAAGTCGCCCACAATCGGGATCGTGTAGACGAGAACGAGCCCGATCATCATCGCGCCGATCACGACGGTCTTGAACGGAGTGACCGGGCGGGAGAGCACCACGAGGATCCAGAGCCCGATGACGGTGAGGATGAGCGTCGAGCCGGTGCGGATCTCGGCCTGAGGCGTTCCGATGTTCGCCGAGACGACGGCGAAGACCGCCAGACCGAGCGTCACGACGGCCCCGGCCGGAATGGCGAAGGTCAGTGAACGCCGCAGGAATCCGGGGATGTACCGCTTCGCATTCGGCAGCAGAGCGAAGAAGAACGCGGGGATGCCGATGGTGAGCCCGTCGGTGATCGAGAGCTGGCGCGGCAGGAACGGAAACGGAAGAAGCAGCACCCCGAACACGAGCGCGAGGAACGTGGCGTAGGCCGTCTTCGTGAGGAACAGCATCGAGACGCGTTCGATGTTCGCGATCACCTGCCGCCCCTCGGCCACCACATGCGGCAGATGCGAGAACCGCCCGTCGAGCAGGATGAGCCGGGCCACGGCCTTGGTCGCCGCAGCGCCGGAGTTCATGGCGACGCCGATGTCGGCCTCCTTGATCGCGAGCGCGTCGTTGACGCCATCGCCGGTCATCGCCACGGTGTGCCCGGCCGCTTTCAGCGCGACGACGATCCGTTTCTTCTGGTCGGGAGTGACCCGCCCGAAGACCGTCGTGGTCTCGAGCAGGGCGATCAGGGCATCCTGGTCCTCGGGCAGTTCGCGCGCATCGAAGCCGTGCGGAGCGTCGAGGCCCACGTCGCGGGCGATCGCGGCCACGGTCTGCGGATTGTCGCCGGAGATCACCCGCACCGCCACCCCCTGCGCCGCGAAGTAGTCGAGCGTCTCACGGGCGTCCGGGCGGATGTTCTCGCGGAACGTCAGCAGGGCGACCGGCACGGCGTCGGCCGGCACCGTCTCGTCGTGGGTGGGCGTGCCGTGCGCCAGCACGAGGGTGCGACGGCCCGTTGCGGCGAGCTCGGTGGCACGGGTGGCGAGAGCGGTGCGGCCGGCCCCGGATGCTGGACTGCCATCCGCGGCGCTGCCGGCATCCGGGAACACCATCTCCGGCCCGCCGAGGATCCACATGCCGTCGTCGAACACGACCGCGCTCCACTTGCGGGCCGAGGAGAACGGCACCGTCCCGACGGGCGCGGCCGAGGGCTGCTCACCGAATTCGGAAGCCAGGCTCCGGGCCGTGGCGTTCGCATCGTTCTGCACGCCGTACCAGGCCAGAACCTGCTTCCAGCCCGGGTGGGCGTCATCCCGATGACTCTGGCCGACCGGATGCGCCCCGTCGAACACGATGTCGCCCTGGGTGAGCGTGCCGGTCTTGTCGAGGCAGATGATGTCGATGCGCGCGAGCCCCTCGACGGCCGGCAGCTCCTGCACAAGCACCTGCTGGCGCGAGAGCTTCACCGCACCGACCGCGAACGTGATGCTCGTGATCAGCACCAGCCCGAGGGGCACAGCGGCCACGACGGAGGCGATCGTGGCGACGACGGCATCCGTCCACCTCCCGCTGGCGATCGCTTCGCCCCAGCCGCCCTGCGCGAACATCTGCGAGTTCAGCACGATCAGGGCGAGCGGGCCGATGATCCAGGTGATCCACTTCAGCACACGGTTGATGGATGATCGGAGCTCGGATGTGACCATCGAGAACCTCTTGGCCTCATTCGCGATGCGATTGGCGAAGGAGTCGGCCCCGACCCGCACCACGACCGCGCGGCCCTCGCCGCCCACCACAATCGAGCCGGAGAGCACCTCCGTGCCGGGCGTCTTCTCGACGGCATCGGATTCGCCGGTCAGCATCGACTCGTCGAGCTGGAGACCCCGGGCATCCACCACCCGGCCGTCGGCTGCCACCTGGTCGCCGGCGCGCAACACGAGCAGGTCATCCAGGACCACCTCGGCGATGGCCACCTCGACCTCGGCGCCGTCCCGCCAGACCCGCGCACTCGGAGCGTTCAGCAGGGCGAGGCGGTCGAGTGCGCGCTTGGCGCTGTACTCCTGCACCGTGCCGATCACCGCGTTCGCGACGGCGCTGAAGCCGAACAGGGCATCCTGCCAGCGCCCGACCACCAGCAGTACGAGGAAGCAGGCCGCGACTATGCCATTGAAAAGCGTGAGCACGTTCGCCCGCACGATGCTCCAGACGCTGCGGCTGGAGTTCTGCACGAACGCGTTGGTGCGGCCGTCGGCGGTGCGCTCGGCGACCTCGGCCGCGGTCAGGCCCCTGGCGCCGGGATCGGTCGCGGCGCTGCGCGCGTGGGCGTCGTCGGCGCCGGGTCGCACGTCAGTCCTGTCCATCGGGCTGTTCTTCTGGCGCGCGTGCCGGAGTGCCACCGGCGGCAGGCGATATCGGGGGCCTTTCGGCAGGGCTCCCCCACCGTTTCCATGCGGTCACGTAGATGCCGAGACCGGTCACCAGAGCGACGATCACCCACAACACCACGAGGAAGTCGATCCATGAGCCGACCGGTGGGGAGCCCGGGAGGAAGCCCCGGAGCGGGATGGTCGCGAAGAGCATGGCGCCGATCCAGCTCATGAACGAGGCCTCGACCTTTCGCCGGCCACGATAGACCGTGGTGGAGACGTAGAGCACGAGGGCTGCGATCAGCACCATCAGTCCGAGCAGGAGGATGCCGAAAGCGAGGGTGCTCCACGAGCGAACCGCGGTGATCTGCACGTCGAAGATTCCGGCGTCTCCTTCGTCGCTCGCCGTCGGCTTCGGCGCCGACAGGGACCATCCCGGGAGATAGCCCGCTCCGATGATGTACGGGCTCGGAAGGGCCACGGCATCGCCGTTCTTCACGACGTACACGCCGAGCTGCAGGCTGGAGCGGTAGATGTCGAACGGCCAGTTCTCGACGGCCCCGGGGGCGAACAGGGAGACGGTGGTGATCCCCGGAATGGAGCCCGCCGCATAGTCGATCGTCTGGCTGCCGTCGACCGGAGACACCACCACGATCAGCGGATCGGCCAACGTGCTTGACCCCGGCTCGAGCAGTTGGTCGGAGACGATCAGCCGGAGCTGTGTCGAAATACGCTCGCCCGCGGCATCCACCGTCTGCGGCGTCAACACCACGGTGACTTCCCCGGCCGCCGGCTGCTGGATGCCGCCAGCCGAATCGACCCGGCCGCTCGAGGAGTAGAGCAGGGCGACGAGGGTGTAGACCACGACGGCGATCGCGACCCCGATGATCACGCGACGACGGGTGTGACGCCCGGGCGCCGGCTGCAGTGTGCTCACGCCTCCGAGCCTAGCGATCGGCAGGCGTGGGTTCAGGGCCTGACTCAGCCGTCGTGGTCCACCCGGTATCGCAGGAAGACCACGCCATTGCCGAAACGGTGTTCAGCCAGCAAGGTGAGCCGAGCATCCAGACCCGCAGGGAGGAACCGCTTGCCGCCGCCGACGATCACCGGCGAGACGTACTGCTGCACCTCGTCGACAAGCCGAGCGGTGAGCGCGTGGGCCGCGAGCGCCGCACCGCCGACGACGAGGTTCCGGCTCGCTTCGGCCTTCAGCCTGGCCACGGCCACGGGGTCGAACCTCGGCTCGAGGCGCGTGCGCGCGGTGTCGACGTCGTCGGGAACCAGTGTCGTCGAGTACACGATCTTGTCGGCCGCACGCCAGAGCGTCGCGTAGTCGCGCATCACGGGCGAAGGATCGTCGTGTGGCACGGTCTCCCAGAAACGCATCGTCTCGTAGAGCCGTCGTCCGTAGAGGTGGGTGCCGACCTCCCGCTGGGTGTCGTTGACGAACGCGTGCACCTCCTCGTCGGGTGCGCTCCAGGCGAACGAACCCGCAGCATCCTCGATGTAGCCGTCGAGCGAGGTGATGCAGGAGTAGATCAGGCTCGCCATGACATCTGCCCCAGCGCTGACCCCGGCGCCGGCAGATGTGGCTTCACGAGGGCCTCCTTCGGCTTCGGTTCCAGACTACCGAGATTTCCTCTGAACCTCAGGGGATCCTCCACAGGCGACTCGATCGTAGAGTTCTCCACAGGAAGCTCCGCGCCCTGTGTCGCGTCCGCATCGAACGACCATTCTCTCCCTATGACTATGTCGATCGATCCCCGACTGATCAGCGTTCGCGATGTCGAGCTCGGGGGAGGCCACCGTCGCGAACTGGCGCGTGCCTCGACCCGAGGGACACTCCGCCGACTACGGCCCGGCGTCTATGTCGATACCGACACGTGGCGCACGCTGGATGAGGCCGAGAAGTACCTCGCCGTCTGTCGCGCAGCGTCCGCCACAGCCGGCGCCCGGCCGGTGCTCTCCCACTGGTCAGCGGCGGTCGTCCACGGGATCCCGATCCTCGGGTCATGGCCGACAGACATCCACCGCCTCATGGAACGCACGTCGGGCGGGCGCTCCCGGCCGGGAACAGTGGCTCACCCGACACGGCTCGACACGGTCGAGATCGTGGAGGTGAACGGGATGCTCGTCACCTCGGTGGCGCGCACGACGGCCGATCTCGCAGCCTGCGCCTCCTTTGCGTCGGCGGTCGCCTCAGCCGATTACGTCCTTCATCGCAAACGAAAGACGCACCTCACGAAAGAACACTTGCGCAACGGCATCGAGGTTGCGTGCGTCACACGTGGCAGGCGCCGGGCTCACGCGATTCTCGAGTTCGCAACGGACCTCGCCGACTCGCCGGCCGAATCCGCGAGCCGAGTGAGCATGAACCTCGCCGGTCTCGTGATGCCCGAGTTGCAATCTGAATTCTTCGACGCCGACGGTTTTATCGGCGCGACGGACTTTCACTGGCCCGGAGTACGGCTCATCGGAGAGGTGGATGGTCGCCAGAAGTACCTCAAGCCCGAATACCTCGAGGGTCGCTCGCCGGGCGAGGTCGTCTACCAGGAGAAACTGCGGGAGGACCGACTCCGGAACCTCCAACTGACGGTACGACGCTGGGACTGGCAGCGGGCGAACAGCCCGACACGCCTCGCGGCGCTGCTCCGCCCTGCGGGCGTACCCCTCCGCCGCGGCCGCTGACGCCGCCCCGCCCCCGCGCGCGCGCCCGCCCACGCCCGCGCCTCCGCGGTTCCGCGGTTCCGCGGTTCCGCGCGCGTTTGTCGCTTCCGCACCTGCGCGCGCACCCGCCAAAGCGACAATCGGTAGCGGAACCGATGCGGGCGGCGCCCCGCTAGACTCTGGCGCACGGAGGCACCGACACCCCGCGACGTCCGGCGACGCACGGTGTTGGCAACCGCGGCGTGGGGCGTCCCCGTGCTGGCGATGGCCGTCACCGCCCCGGCGGCCGTCGCGAGCGGCGGGCCAGCCGACCTCATGCTCGTGGAATCCGGCCCGATCCAAGGCACCGACCCAGCCGTGCTGTCCTTCGTGCTGACGTTGACCGGCCTTCCGGCGCTGCCCGCGAGCTCGCCGGGCGACTACATCGGCATCCTGCTCGGCTTCTGCCTGCCCGACGGACTCGCCGTGGAGTCGGTGTCATCGACGAGCAACGGATGGTCGTTCGAGCCCACCACGGATCCGTACGAAGCCGGGGAGACCTTCGTCTACAACTCGATTGCCTTCGATGCCTACTCCTCGGACACCCTGCTGGTCCAGGTGCGGCAGTCCCCCGAGGTGACGGGACTGCACGGCACGCTCGGGGCGGATGCGAGCGTCGCTACTACCGGTTACGCCCAGGATCTCGAGTGGGCGTACAGCTACGGCACGCCCTCCGGCTCCGCGCTGCCCAACTGTGCCAAGGCAGATCCCGCCTCCGCCCCGGCTGACGCCGCCCCCCCCCCCCCCCCCCCCGCCCCCCGCCGCACCCACTGTTCCGCACACGTTTGTCGCTTCCGCGCCGGGGCGCGCACCCGCGGAAGCGACAAACCATGGCGCAAGAGTTCTCAGTGACGGCGGGAGGGCGCCGACGCGGAGAAGCCCGGGCTCCCACGAGGGGGGCCCGGGCTTCGGGGAGGCGCGGCGACGCGCAGGGGCGCGGCGACGCGCAGGGGCTACGCCGCCAGCGGCACCGCAGCGGCGGCGAGCCCGACCGTCACGACGAGCGACCCGGCCACGGCATCCACCGTCACCGCACCGCCATCGGCGAGCACCCCCGTCACCAGCAGGTCGGCGATCTGGTCGTCGACCTCGCGCTGGATGACCCGGCGGAGCGGCCGTGCACCGTATTCGGGCTCGTAGCCGTGTTCCGCGATCGTATCGACCGCGGCATCCGTGACCGTCACACTGATCGACCGCGACGCCAGACGCGCTTGCGTCGCACCCAGCAGCAGCTGCACGATCTGGCGCAACTGCGGCTGCTCGAGCTTTCTGAACAGCACGATCTCGTCGATCCGGTTCAGGAACTCGGGCCGCATCGCCTCACGGAGCTTGCCCATGACACGGTCCCGCAGCGCCTTGTCACTGCCGAACCCGCCACCGGCCGTCGGGTCGGCCACGAAACCGATCGCCCCGCCCCGGCTTGCCAGGAACTCCGAACCGAGGTTCGACGTCATGATGATCACCGTGTTGCGGAAGTCGACCGTGCGACCCTGGCCGTCGGTCAGACGACCATCGTCGAGCACCTGCAGCAGGAGGTTGAACACGTCGGGGTGGGCCTTCTCGATCTCGTCGAACAGGATGACCGAGTAGGGGTTCCGGCGCACCCGTTCGGTGAGCTGGCCGGCCTCGTCGTACCCGACATATCCGGGAGGGGCACCGACCAGCCGCGACACGGTGTGCCGCTCGCCGAACTCACTCATGTCGAAGCGCAGCATCGACTTCTCGTCGCCGAACAGCGACCCCGCGAGGGTCTTGGCGAGTTCGGTCTTGCCGACGCCGGTCGGGCCGAGGAACAGGAAACTGCCGACCGGACGGTTGTGATCACCCAGTCCCGTGCGGTTGCGCCGCACGGCCTTCGCGACCACGGTCACTGCATCGTCCTGGCCGATCACACGCTCGTGCAGTTCCGACTCGAGAGCGGCGAGCCGCACGCGATCGACCTCGGCGAGCCGGGAGGCAGGGATGCCCGTGGCCCGCGAGATCACGGCAGCGATCTCCTTCTCGTCGACGATGGTCGAAGCATCCGAATCCGAACTGTCGGCAGAGGCCCGGGAACCGAGCGCACGGAGCGTCTCGTGCACGCCCTCGATCTCATCGCGGAAGCGAGACGCCTCCTCGTAGTGTTCGGCCGCGACCGCCGCGTTCTTCGACGCCTCGAGCTCAGCCAACTGCGAGAGGAGGGCCGACGCATCCACCTTCTTGCCGAGGCGCAGCCGCAGCCGCGCACCGGCCTGGTCGATCAGGTCGATCGCCTTGTCGGGCAGGAACCGGTCGGTCACGTAGCGTGCCGACAGTTCGACGGACGCCCGGATCGCGTCATCCGTGTACGTGACACCGTGGTGCTCCTCGTAGGCACCGCGGAGGCCGGACAGGATCAGCACGGCGTCCTCCACAGAGGGCTCCGGCACCTGCACCGGCTGGAACCGGCGCTCCAGCGCGGCATCCTTCTCGATGCCGCGGTACTCCTTGAGGGTGGTCGCGCCCACCAGGTGCAGGTCGCCGCGCGCCAGCCGGGGCTTCAGGATGTTTCCGGCATCCATTCCGCCCTCGCCCGCGCCACCGGCGCCCACCACGGTGTGAAGCTCGTCGATGAACACAATGACCGAGTCGCGGTGTGCGGCGATCTCGTCCATTGTCTTCGTGAGGCGCTCCTCGAAGTCGCCGCGGTACCGCGTACCGGCGAGCATCGCGGGAAGGTCCAGCGAGACGACGCGCTTCTCGCGGAGAGCGTCGGGCACGCCACCATCCACGATTGCCTGAGCGAGGCCCTCGACGATCGCAGTCTTGCCGACGCCGGCCTCACCGATCAGCACGGGGTTGTTCTTGGTGCGCCGCGACAGGATCTCGATGGTCTGCTCGATCTCGTCGGCCCGCCCGATCACAGGGTCGAGGCGACCGTCGCGGGCGAGCGCTGTGAGATCGGTGCCGTACTGGTCGAGCATCGGGGTCTCGGATGTCGCGTCGGCGCCGCTCGCGGCAGGGGCTGTTGCCTCGCCGGTGGCGGTCTGCCCGACACCGTCGCGCATCCCGGCCTGCAGCGCGTCGGGCGTGACGCCCGCGGCCGCGAGAACCTGCCCGGCGGGCGAGTCCTGGCTGATCACGAGCGCGAAGAACACGTGCTCGGGATCGATGTAGGTGCTGCCGGATGCCCGGGCCACCTGGTACGCGTGAAAAAGTGCCCGCTGCGCCGACTGGGTCAGCACGGGTGCGGTCTCGATGCGTCCGCTCGACTGCGGCAGACGCTGCTCGGCTGCGTCCGCGATCGCTGACGGCGACGCACCGACACGTGTGATGGCGTCGGCCGCGGGATTCTGGTTCGCGATGACGCGAAGGATGTGCAGGGCATCCAACTCGCTGTGGCCGTGTTCGAGCGCAAAACGGCCTGCCTCGGCGAGCACCTCGTGGGTGCGCCGGCTCATCAGCCGGCTGATGTCGATGGAGCGCCCGGCCTGCGCTTGGCGTTCGCCCTGCAGGTAGCGCGCAAGGAAGTCGTCGAACGAGTTGCCCTCATTCTGGTTCTCTGCGGTGAAGTCTGGGGTGTTAGGCATGTGTCCTCCTGAAGAAACGTGAGTGCCCTCGACTCAAGTCAACGTGGGACCCCCCGGCCGCATTCCCGGGGATACGATAAACGTGAGTCGGGTCGACTCAATGCAGTTTCGGGGCGGCCCTGCCCGGAGTGTTGCGCCCCAGCGCCTGCAGGTCGATGTGCCGGAGGGCCATCATCCGCCCCACCCGCTTCTGGGCGTAGTCGGACTCGGTCGCCGAGCCGGCCACCCGGTCGAGACGGTTCTCGACGTTGGCACGCACCTCGCCCCAGGCGCTCTCCCTCGCCGTCTCGACGACCTCGTCGATCACGCTCGACACACCGCGGAGGCGGGTCAGCTCGCTCGCGAGTGCAGAGTACGTGACTCGGCGCTGGGTGAACAGCCTCAGCTCCTCCCCCGCCTCCTCCGTCTGTGTGCCTGACTTGCGCTTCTTCGCGACGAGTGCCGCCGATTCCGCGCGCATGCGGCCGGCGTAGCTCACCTGCTCAAGGGCCAGGTCGATGAGCTCGGAGCGCACGAAGACCCGGGCGCTCTCGATGTCGAACGGCCGGTCCTCCCGGATCGACCCCACGATGATGAAGTTCTTGGTGGCCATCGTGAGCGCCAGCCGTGTGATGAGCACACCCTCGTCGACCGCGCGGGCGACGACGGTCGAGTCGATCGCCAGAAGCGGGATCCTGTTGCGCCGGAACAGGCCGCCGAGACGCGACCGCTTCGCTGCCACTGCCCCCACCTCCTCGCTCCACAGGGCCGATGCGACCTCGCCCCTCAAATGTACGGCGTCCCGCCGGCTGCCGGGTGGCCACATCCCGCTCAGTCGGTGAGCGACAGGTCGCCGAGGGCCCGGGCGATCGTCTCCTCGGACGGCAGGGCCGCCCGCTCCTCCGGCGGGAGCAGGTCATAACTCGCGATCGCGACCGGATGGCTGCTGCCCCCGAGCGCATACCGCACGACGCGGTCGCTCTTGTTGCTGCAGAGTAGGAGGCCGACTGTCGGCGCGTGCTGGGGCTTTCGCATCACGTCATCGACAACCGCGACGTAGAAGCCGAGCTGGCCTGCGAATTCGGGTTTGAACCTGCCGGCCTTCAACTCGATGACTATGTAGCGGAGCTGATCCGTGTGGAAGAACAGCAGATCGACGAAGAAGTCATCGCCGTCCACGTCGAAATGCACCTGTCGACCGACGAAGGCGAAATCCCGGCCGAGTTCGCCAGGGTGCGACTGATGCGCTCGACCATCGCCTGCTCGATCTGCCGTTCCCCGGCGTCACTGTCGATGCCCAGAAAATCGAACACGTACGGATCTTTAATCAGCTGCTGTGCGAGCTCGGATTCGCTCGGTTCGAGCACGCGGTCAAAATTGGTCGGGGCCGCGCCGAAGCGCAGGTGCGCGCGGGTCTTGATGTGATGCTACAGAACGGCCCGAGACCAGCCGAGTTCAACAGCCTGGCGAACGTACCAACCCCGCGTTTCGTCGTCAACGTAAGCCATGAGAACCCGCAGGTAACCCCAGGGCAATTGGTCCACAAGTTGTGGACCAATTGCGGCTTCGTCGGGCCACATCTCCGAGAGCCGTCGCATGTACTTGAGATTCGATACGGAGAAGCCTGCCATACCAGGGAACACGGACTTGAGGTCGAGGGAGAGTCGTTCGAGGCTCTTGGTACCCCACGGTCACTCAGCCGTCTCAGCAATGAGAGCCTTGCCGATATGCCAGTACATTCGAATCATCTCTGCGCTGATCACCCGTTGCGCGCGATGACGGGAAGCACGTACTCGCAGCTTCACCGCGCTGAGAACAGCAAGATAGTGAGACGAGTCAGGTTCAAGGACGGCTATCATGATGATTACTCATCATACGGTATCCGGCGCCGCCGCTCTAGAGTTGCTCTCGGGAGGCACCATGCAGATCCGAGACGCGATTCCGGATGATCTACCGGCCATTCTCGCCATCCACAACGAGGCCATTCTGAACTCGGTCGCGATCTGGACCGACGAGACCGTCGACCTGGCCGAGCGCGCAGCGTGGTTCGAATCTCACCGTCGGCACGGGTTCCCGGTGCTGGTCGCCGTCGATGACGATGGGTTGCTCGGCTACGCCAGCCTCAGCGCGTGGCACACGAAGAGCGGCTTCCGCCACACCGTCGAGGACTCCATCTACCTCCGCCCCGAAGCCATCGGCCGCGGAATCGGCCGCGCCCTTCTCGGCGCCCTGCTCGAGCGCGCCCGCGAGGGCGACTACCACGTGGTCGTCGCCGACATCGAGGCCGGCAACGCGGCATCCATCCGCCTGCATGCCGCGTTCGGCTTCGAACTCACCGGCACCGTTCGCGAGGTGGGCACCAAGTTCGGCCGCTGGCTCGACCTCACCACCATGCGCCTCGCCCTCGCCTGATGAGCGAAGCACGCACGTCAGCGCCGCCGGGCTGGTACGACGCACCGGATGCGCCAGGGCAGGACCGCTGGTGGGATGGCTCGGGATGGAGCTCTCTCTACCACCGCGCTCCCCGGCGATCCCTGTTCAATCCGGGCTACGCGCGCGCCATGCCGCCGGGGCTCAACCGCCGGGCCGCATACGGCCTGCGTCTCTGCCGCAAGGGAACGGCCATCTTTCTGCTGGTCATTGTCGTGCTGTTGAGCGCGTCGGTCGCCCTCCCCGCAGGGCTGTTCCTGCCGATCGGAATGCTGGTCGGGCTGGCGTGCGCACTGGCCGTCGCAGCGCTTCTCGGCGTCGCCTCCATGGTGTTGGGGGTGCAGGCGGTCCGCCTGGCGGAGCGCCTCGGCGGCCTCGGCGCGGCCATCAATGCCGTCGTCTCCGGCGTCTTCACCCTCGGCCTCGCAGCCGCCGCCCTCGTAGCAGCGCTCGGAGCGTTCGCCGCCCGCTGACTGAGCCCGCCCATCCCCACCACACAAAGATCGAGTGGGCAGATTGGGCCCCAGAATCATAGATTTGAGGCCCAAACTGCCCACTGGATGGGATGGAGGGTGGGGAGCGCGGGCTACCGGGCGGGGCCGGCCGCCGTGAGGGCCGCCACCTCCGCGGCCGAGAGCGCCCGATCGAAGATCTTCGCCCCGTCAACCGAACCGTTGAGGTAGTCGACCGGGTTGCCGCCGAACTTCCCACGGCCGATCTCGAAGTTGCCCGTTCCCTTGTCTCCGCCGCCGAGGATGCCCACGCTGCCCGAGAGCGTTCCGTCGACGTAGATCGACAGCGACGAGTGCGTCACATCCCGCACGCCGACGAGGTGGTACCACTGGCCCACCACGGGCGCGCCGACCGTGTTCGCCAGCGCTCGAACGCTCGCGAAGCTGAACGCCCAGCGCTTGTCGGCCCCCGAGTACTGCAGGAAGAAGGCGCTGTTCGCATCCCCGTCCTCACTCGCCACCGTCTGGAACGCATCGCCTGCCGCATTGAGCTTGACCCAGGCCGAGACACTGTAGTTCGTGTTCTCGGTCGGGATCAGCGTCTTCGCACTCTCGGCGAACTGGTTCACGCCGTTCAGCACGAGCGCGTTGCCGTCGAGCCCGGGGCCGAAGGTGGCACCGTTCCGGAGGGTCAGCGGGTTGCTGCCCTGAGGAGGCGTGCCGACCGAGTCCGAAGCGACAACACCCGACGTCTCGTTGAACCGGTAGTTGTCCACTCCGGCCGTCCCGGGCGTTCCGGGAGGCGCCGGCGGCGTGGGCTTGGCGCCGGCCGCAATCACCTCGAGGTTCACGGCGCGAACGCGTGCCTCGTCGACCTTCTCCACCTTGCGGTCGTAGGTGAAGAAGCCGTTCTGCTCACCTTCGACATCCGTGATCTGAGTGTAGACAGCACCCGACAGGCCGTAGGGCGCGCCCTGGTCACGAAGCACAGCCGTGTTGGCCACGTACTTGTCGTTCAGCTCGGCGGCATCCTTGACCGATCCGTAGGGGTTGATGGTCGCCGTCGGCCAGGTGTGCCCCTCGACCGAGAGCGTCAGCCCGCCGTGTTCACCGTCGATGGATGCCCGTTTCGCGTCCGGCGCGGGAAGCGCCGGCCCCTGGTACTGGTGCCAGTCGATGATGTCGCCCGTCCCCGGGTCGCCGGGGGTGTCGCAGCAGTTGGAGCCCGACCGGTCGTTCACGAGCCGGGACGGATCCTGCGCCTTGACCTGGGCGCCGACATCCGAGGCCGCCTGCACGCTCCACTGGCCCCACCCCTCGTTGAACGGGATCCAGCCGATGATCGACGTGACGTTCTTCAACTGGTCGACCATCGTCGCGGTCTCGGCGCGGAAGTTCGCCTTGTCGGCCGTCGACAACGAGCCGTTCCGGCCGGTCGGCAGAGCGGGTGAGTCCTGCCAGACCATCAGCCCGAGCCTGTCGGCCCAGTAGTACCAGCGTGCCGGTTCGATCTTGATGTGCTTGCGGATGGTGTTGAACCCGAGATCCTTCGTCTTCTGGATGTCGAACTTCAGCGCAGCATCCGTCGGCGCCGTATAGATGCCGTCGGGCCAGTAGCCCTGGTCGAGCGTCGAGAGCAGGAACGTCGGCTTGCCGTTCAGCGTGATGCGCTGCTTGCCATCGACGTTCGCGACCGCGATCGATCGCAACCCCGCGTAGCTCTCGAACTCGTCGTTCGAGCCCTGCCCGTCGAGCTTCACCTTGAAGGTGTAGAGGAACGGGTCGTCGGGGCTCCAGAGGTGCGCCTTCGGCACGGTGATCTTCAGTGGCGCTCCGGCGTCGGCGCGGCCGCTCGCGACCTTCTTCTTGCCGTCGTAGACATCCACGGTGAGCTTCGCGCGCGACGGATCGCCGTTCAGCGTCGTCTGGATGGCGAAAGAACTGGACGCGACATCCGGAGTCGCCGTGAAGCTCGCCACGCTGGTCGCCGCCACCGGCTCGAGCCAGACCGACTGCCAGATTCCGGATGCTGCGGTGTAGAAGATGCCACTCGGATCGTTGCGCTGCTTGCCGACCGGGATGTTCGCGTCGTCGACCGGCGAGTGCACGGCGACTACGATCTCCTGCTGCCCCCGGTCGCGGAGCGCGCCCGTGATGTCGACGCTGAACGCGTCATAGCCGCCGGTGTGGCGGGCGACCTGCGTGCCGTTCACATAGACGGTCGCGTCGTAGTTGACCGCACCGAAGTTCAGTCGCACGCGCTGGTCGTGGTTCGTGTAGTCCTTCGGAACGTCGAGAGTCTTCCGATAGAACATGAACTCGTCGTGCTTCTGGATGCCCGACAGCGCCGACTCGGTGGGGTACGGCACGAGGATCTGGCCGGCCAGGTCCTTCCCGAAGGCCGGCGGGGTGAAGCCGTCTGTGCCCGCGTACTGCCAGAGGCCGTTGAGGCTTAGCCATTTCGGCTTGTCGACGCTCGGCCGGGCGAGTTGCGGGCGGGGGTAGTCGGGCAGAGCGTTCGTGGGCGAGACGTCGGCCGTCCACGGGGTGCTGAGCGGGGCCGTCTTGGGCGCCCACGCTGCGGCAGGCGCCGCCTGGGCCGTGGCGGGCATCGCCACCAGGCCGACGAGGCAGGCCGCAGCCAGCCCGAGGCCGAGCACCCTGCCGAGATTCTTTCTTCTCATCCGAGACCAACTTCCTTGTTGATTCATGAACGACCGCGGAGCTGCCTGAAAGAGCTCTCAGGAAGCGATGGTCATGAGAAGTGTTGCAAAATACTGTCCAAAAGTCTACCGACGACTACGGTCACCTCGAATTCGTCGGAACTCTCCGCATGCGCTTCAAGTCCGGCTGCCGTGAAGATGCGGATGACCGACGGCGCCTGCGCTTCGTTGACCTCGACCAGCAGGCGGCCATCCGGTGCCAGCCAGTCTGCGGCGCACGCCGCGACCCGGCGCTGCACGTCGAGCCCGTCGTCTCCCCCGTCGAGCGCGACCCGCGACTCGTGCAGCCGCGCCTCGGGGGGCATGAGGGAAAGCGCCTCGGTGGGCACGTAGGGGGTGTTCGCCACGATGACGTCGAACGAGCCCGCGAGGCCTGCGGGCAGGGGCGCGAAGAGGTCGCCCTCGAAGACACGGTCGGGGCGAGCGAGGTTCCGGCGGGCCGTCCGCACCGCGGCGGGGTCGATGTCGGCCGCGAAGACGCGGGCTCCGGGGATGCCCGTCTCGACGACGAGCGCGATGGCGCCGGATCCGCAGCAGAGGTCGAGCACCGTCGGCTGGGCGCCGCTTGCCTCCCTCGCGAACGCCAGGGCCAACCCCGCCAGGAACTCGGTGCGCCGGCGCGGCACGAACACCGCGGCGTCCACCCCCACCCGGATCCCCGCGAACTCGGCCCAGCCGAGGATGTGCTCGAGCGGAATACCCTCGATCCGCCGCAGAACCATGGCTTCGAGCTCAGCGTCGCTTCCCGCCTGCGCAACGAGAAGAGCGGCCTCCTCCTCAGCGAACACGCAGCCCGCGGCCCGCAGGCGCAGGACGGTGGCGGACTCGCTCAGTGTCGGTACGGCGACGTGAACATCGCGATGCCGGCCGCGATGCCGGTGATGCCTGTTCCCACGGTGATGAAGGCGAGCAGCCCGATGAGCAGTTCCGGCATGTCTTCTCCCTGTGGCAGTTCGTGGTCGTAGCGGTTCGTGGACGGCGCCAACGCACATTCGTCCGGAGCCCAGCCTAGCCTCGGATCACTCTTACGGGAAAGCGGGACAAGCGCACGCACGATTCCGATGAGGAGCCATGGTCGCCAGGACGGTTTTCGGTTGGCCGGCGTTCAGTGAGGCCTTTCGCGAGTTCGACGTCGGCTCCGTCGACGCTGCAGGACCAATCCGCAGCCCTCGCCCGGTGCGAGCCGCTCGGGAAGTGGGACAATGGGCGTGTGAATGCCACCACCCTTGCGCTCGTCCGTCACGGTGAGACCGACTGGAACGCCGAACGCCGCATCCAGGGCCGGTCGGATGTTCCTCTGAACGACACCGGCCGCGCTCAGGTTCGGGCGACCGCCCGGCTGCTCCAGGGCCAGGACTGGGACTTCGTGGTCTGCTCACCGCTCTCCCGTGCCCGCGAGAGCGCGGAGATCATCGCCGGCGAGCTCGGGCTCACGGTCACCAGCCAGATCCCCGAGCTGGTCGAACGTCACTACGGGCGGGCCGAGGGCATGCAGGACGGCGACGAACTGCGGGCGCTCCGCATCCCGGGCGGCTTCCTCGAGGCCGAGACCGAGGAGGAGGTCGCCGCCCGGGCGTCCCTCGCCCTCCGCAGGGTCGTGAAGGCCAACCCCGGATCCCGCATCATCGTCGTCGCACACGGAACGCTCATCCGGCTCACCCTCTCCGCCCTCAGCGGCGGCCCGGTCGGCAGCATCTCCAACGCCGGGCACTGCGTCATCCACCATGTGCTGCGCGACGACGACGCAGTGGAATGGTCGCTGTCCGTGGTGAACGGTGCGGCCTGGCCGGTGCCCGAACCCGCCTGAGCAACCGCGCGCGGGTCAGCCCGCGTCGTGCAGCACGGAACGAAGCAGCACCGCGCCCGTCTCGCCGGACACGATCGACACGGCCGTGATGTCGGAACGCCGGATGCTCGTCGTGGCGGTCGGCGTCGCCGTCGTACCGGGCCCCGACGTCCATGAGGCGACCTGCGTCGCCTCACCCCTCCGGTCGGTCACCAGCATCGCGTAACTCCTCGCCGTACCGCTGCCGACCTGCCCCTCGTAGGTGCAGGTCCAGTCGATGCGGGTGCCCCAGGGCTCCTCGCCGAGCACCGCAACGGCGCTCAGCGGGCTCTGTACCTCGGCCGTGAAGGTGAGCCGGTCGTCCTGCGAGGCCGTTACGGGTGCGACCGTCACCGGCGACAGCGAGACCACGAGCGCGACGGTCACCGCCGCAGCCACGGCGAGGATGCCCGCAGAGGTGAACACGCGGCGACGGAGCCTCGCGCGCCGCGCCCGCGCCAGCAGCCGCGGGAGGAGTTCGGCCGGCACCGTGGCCTCGACCGGACCCTGAACCAGACCGACCGCCTCGGCACGAGCGACAGACGCGAGCAGGCCCGGCATGCCGGCGAGGTCGGCGAGCGCCGCACGACAGTCCGGGCATCCGGCGACGTGCTGCTCGTACTCGTGTCGCTCAGCCGGGGCGAGCGAGCCGAGCACGTAGGCGGCATCCCAGTCACGGAAGCGGTCGTCCGGACCGATGGCGTCTTCGCGCGCGTTCATCGTGTCACCCCCTTCTCCTGCAGGGAGAGCCTGACCGCCCGGAGGGCATAGTGCAACTGGGACTTGACCGTGCCCTCGGGGATGTCGAGCAGTTCGCTGAGCTCGGCGATCGACTTCTGGCCGTAGAACGAGTGCACCAGAACCTCCCGGTGCGGCCGGGAGAGTCCGCTGATCGCCTCCGAGACGAGCCAGGCCTCGAGAACGGCGTCGGTGTGGTCGGCGGATGCCCGTTCCGGCAGGGTGTCGGTGCCGATCTCGTTGCGCGACCGTGCACTCCGCCAGTCGTCGATCACCAGGTTGCGCGCCACCGTGAACAGCCACGACTGCGGGGACTGCTCGGAGTTCTGCAGCACCCGGGGGTTCTGCCAGGCCCGGAACAGCGTCTCCTGCACAACATCTTCGGCGAGCTGGCGGTCGTTCGTCAGGCGCAGGGCGAACCGCAGCAGAGCGGGGGCGTGCTGGTCGTGGAGTTCGCGGAGAAGCAGAGCCTGATCATCCATGGCCGCACCTCCTGTCTCACTCTGGCACTGTTGTATACGAGACGTCGGCCAGAAAAGTTCATACTCGGGTGAACTTCCTGTGGGGCGTTCTCGTAGGTACGGGTAGCAGTATCTCAAGTCAGCCTCGTCCGGCAGGTCCGGCAGTACCAGAAGGAGCATCATGACCGAGAACCAGACCGTCACCCGCCGCGTCATCCTCACCGCCGGAACCACCGGGCTGGTCGGTGCCAGCACTCTTCTGCTCGCCGCCTGCAGCACCGGCGGGGCAGACACTGCCGCGCCCGCAGCCAGCAGCGCTGCGACGGGTTCGGCGACCGGTTCGGCAGCGGCACCGAGCGGTGCGGCATCCGGTGCCGCGGCGGTGGGCGGGGCGGAGATCGCGAAACTCGCCGACGTTCCGGTGGGCCAGGCGACCAGCGTCACGTTCGACGGGCAGGAACTCCTGGTGGCCCAGCCGACCGCCGGCACTGTGGTCGCCTTCAGCTCGGTCTGCCCGCACCAGGGCTGCGCCGTCGCGTTCGCGAAGACCGACTTCGCGTGCCCCTGCCACGGCTCCACCTTCGAGCTCGCCACCGGCGACGTCACGCACGGGCCGGCCCAGAAGGGCCTCACGGCGGTGAAGGCCGTCGTCTCCGGGGATGCGATCGTAGCGGCCTGACGCCGCCGGCCGACCCGTTCGCTTTCGCGCTCCCACCCCTCCCCTCTCCTTCCCACGTCGACAGAAAGCTGCCGCATGCTCAACGGACTCCCCTTCCACATCCTGCTGGTGCACGTCGTTGTCATCGTGCTGCCCGCCGCGGCCCTGCTGACCGTGCTCGGAGCAGTCTGGCCGGCGTTCCGCCGGAAGCTCGGCGCGCTGACGCCGATCGTCGCCCTTGTCGGACTCATCAGCGTGCCACTGGCCACCAACGCCGGCGAATGGCTCCAGGAGCGGGTGAACTCGACGCCGCTCATCCAGGCGCACGTCGCGCTCGGCGACACCCTGCTGCCGTGGGCGGTCGGCCAATTCGTGCTGGCCACCGCCATCTGGGTCTGGTACCGCTGGTTCGCCGCCTCGCGCGCGCTGCCGGGCGTGCCGCCGCGCTATGCGTCGCCCGTGGCCTCGTCGGTGCCGGCGTCCGCGTCCGCGTCTGCGTCTGCGTCTGCGTCTGCGTCTGTACCCTCGTCGGCATTGGCCGGTACGGGTCGCGTCGGGGTCGCGCCGGCAGGTGCCGCGGGCAACGCTGTTCCGGCGGGCTTCGGCGCGCCGGGCCCGGTCGCTGGCAGCGGCAGCGACTCGCGCGCAGCCGACGGGTCTGTGCTGCTTCACGGCGACGACCCCTTCGACGCTGCGACCGGCGCCAGGCGGGCCACCCCGGGCATCCGTCCCACCGCACCCGCGCGCGCGCGGGCCGGCCGCACGGCATCGATCGTCGTCTCGATCGTCTTCATCGTGCTCGCCCTCGGCGTCTCCACCGGAACCGTGTTCAAGGTCGTGCAGATCGGCGAGTCCGGCTCGAACGCCGTCTGGCAGGACTCCTTCAGCTCCGACCCCGTCGAGGGCTGACCCGCCCCCGCCCCGCCCGGGTCTTCCACCGCTCGCACCCCAAGGGACCCAAAACGCGCCGTCCAGAAGAATCCCGGACGATATGGGTCCCTTCGGGTGCGGGCGAGTTGCGGGGGCCGACTAGGGAATGCGCCAGTAGTCCTTCCCCCCGGTCAGCAGGTTGCGCTCGTTGATCGTCGGAGCAGATGCTGTGCCGAGGAGCACCAGATCCCATGTCCCCGACGGCACCGAGCGGCTCACTCCGGACGCCCAGAGCGGCACGTTGTCAGCTCGGTAGATGACAACATTGCCATCACTCTGGAGGCTGATCTTCGAAGCACCACGACCGTGGGTCTGTGAATGCCACAGCGCCCGGCCACTGTCGTTGTAGAGCACCCGGTTGCCGTCGGTCTGGAAGACGAGCTTGGAATTGTCGGTGCGGGATTCCACCCAGAATCCGCCCAGCCCGTACTCGACGAACCCGCTGGCGGAGCTCCATTTGTACTCTGCCAGCGTGCCGTCTGCATGAGCGGCTTGAGGCACGAGTGCCCCGGCGACCAGCACAGTTGAAATGAGAGGCGCAGCAATCAGCGCACGGATATGTTTTTTCATTCCGCCACATTACTGATTAAACCTCACCATGCAAGAGCTTGAAAACGGTCAGTCGGAGTACTGGGCCGCCGCCCAGCCGGAGGCGATCATGTCGGTGAGGGTGTGGCCGGGCATCCACCCGACGTCGCGGGCGGCGCGCTCGCCCGAAGCGACGATGCGCGCGGGGTCGCCGGGGCGGGCCGGCAGTACTTCGGGGTCGAACGGGATGCCCGTGACCGCAGCCATCGACGTCATGATCTCGCGCACCGAGACGCCCGATCCGCTGCCGAGGTTGTAGGCGGCGTCGAGCGGAACGCCGGCGTCGAGCTTGCGGGCCGCCTCCACGTGCGCCGCCGCGACATCCGCCACGTGCACGTAGTCCCGCACGCAGGTTCCGTCGGGGGTCGGGTACTGGTCGCCGAAGATCTTCGGCGTCTTGCCCGCCTGCAGGGCCCGGAACACCAGCGGGAACAGGTTGTGCGGGCTGGTGTCGCTCACCTCGGGCGTGGCCGATCCGACGACGTTGAAGTACCGCAGGGCAGTGTGACGGAGACCGGTCGCGACAGCCTGGTCGGCGATCAGCCACTCGCCGATGAGCTTGGTCTCGCCGTAGGGCGACTCGGGCGACGTGGCGGTCTCCTCGGTGACGAACTCGGCCGGCGTATTGCCGTAGACGGCCGCGCTCGACGAGAACACAATCGAGGGCACGCCTGTCGCGTGCATCGCCTCGAGCAGGTTCACCGTGGCGGTGACGTTCTGCGTGTAGGTGTGCAGTGGGCGCTGTACGGAGACGCCGGCGTATTTGTAGCCCGCGAGGTGCACGACTCCGGTCAGCGGATGCTCGGACGAGGCCCAGCGCGCGAACACCTCATCGACGAAGGCTCTGTCGACGAGCGAACCCTGCTCGAGAGCCACCCCGTCGGGCACGAATCCGGCCTGGCCGCTGGAGAGGTCGTCGATCACGACGACGTCGATGCCTGCCGCTAGGAAGGCGCGGGCGACGTGCGATCCGATGTAGCCGGCGCCGCCGGTCACGAGCCAGGTCATGCGATCTCCTCAGGGATTGGGGTCGAGCGGGGTGCGGGTGCGGGTGCAGATTCCGGGGCGGGCGCGGGCACGGGTGCGGGCACGAACGTGATGCCCCACGAGGCGGTCCAGCTCGCGCCGGGCTCGATAACGTGCAGGTCGACACCGCTGTTGAACGCGTCGGGCGGTGCCGTGGTCGGTTCGACCGTGACGGCCCAGCCGGGACCGGAGCCGAGTGGGAAGATCTGCGTCGTGAAGACCTGGGCGTGGCTGTAGTTCTGGTCACCCCAGAGCTCGATGCGACGGGCATCCGGAGCTTCGATCGTGTGCACGTACCGTCCGTCAGCCTCGGCTGCGAGGTCGAAGTAGGCGGTGTCGAGGTCGAGGTCGCCCACGACCGCACCCCGCGAGAGGTCGAACCGCGTGCCGGCGACAGGCTCGGCGCCGACAGGGTTGAGCCTGTCATCCACCAGCACACGCGTTGCGGCGCGCACCGTCACGGTGAGTTCCGGGATCGGCACGTCTCCGATACGGAAGTACGGGTGCGCCCCGAGCGCGGCCGGCGCGGGGCGGTCGCCCGTGTTGACCAGCGTGTGGGTGATGCTGAGCGCGTTCTCGCCGAGCTCGAACGTCGTGTCGACGGTCAGGGCGAACGGGTAGCCGTCGGTCGGGTGGATGTTCGCCCGGAGGGTGATCGACGACCCCGTTCGTCGCACCACCGTGTGCTGCTGCTCGAAGAGGAAGCCGTGCAGCGCGTTGCCGCGGCCGGGCTCGGTCAGAGGCAGCTGACGGGGCGTGCCGGCATCGTTCCACCGACCGTCGCGCACGCGGTTCGGCCAGGGTGCGAGCATCCAGCCGGCGCAGAACAGCGGCACGGCCGTCTCGTCGAAGCCCTGGATGACCGGGACTCCGTCGAACTCGAGCACCCGCAGCATCGCGCCGATGGCGGTGACGACCGCGCGCGAACGGCGTGCGGTCGCACTGCCCGCGCCTCGCGCGCCGCCTTCGTCGCCTGCACCGCTTCCGCCGCCCGCGCCGCTTCCCGCCCACAGCAACTCGAACTGCTCACCCGTCGGGTATTCGTTCTCAGTCATCGAGGTGACCTTTCATTGTGGCTCCGGCCGACGGCTGCACGACGAAGAGGTCGGGCCGCCGATAACCCCGGGCAGTGAACGCTTCCAGAACAGCAGCCTCGAGCGCAGGCCTCTGGGGACGCCGGATGAGCGCCAGCGCCGATCCGCCGAAACCGCCGCCGGTCATCCGGGCACCGATTGCGCCGCCCTCCTGGGCGACCTCGACGGCGAGATCGAGTTCGGGCACCGAGATCTCGAAGTCGTCGCGCATCGACACGTGAGAGGCATCGAGCAGGGCACCAATCGCGAGCGGGCCCTCCGTCTCGAGAAGCCGCACGGTCTGTTCGACCCGCTCGTTCTCGCTGATCACGTGCCGGGCCCGTCGGAAGGTCTCGTCGTCGAGCCTCTGCTGCAGCCGCGGCAGGTCGGCGACGCTGAGCTCGCGAAGCGATTTGACGCCCATCTCAGCCGCGGCTCGCTCGCAGGATGCCCGCCGCTCGGCGTACCCGCCTGTGGCGTGATCGTGGCTGACCCGGGTGTCGATCACGAGGATCTCGAGGTCTTCGGCGTAGAGTCCGAGCGGAACACTCTCGGCGTTCATGCTGCGGCAGTCCAGGAAGACCGCCGCATCGGTGTGGCCGAGCATGCTGGCGGACTGGTCCATGATTCCCGTGGGAGCCCCGACGGCCTGGTTCTCGGCGATCTGGCCGATGCGTGCGAGCTCTGCCGGGGCGAGTCCGAGCTGCCAGAACTCGTTCAGGGCGACAGCGGCAGCGCACTCGATCGCAGCCGACGACGAGAGCCCTGCGCCGATCGGCACGTCGGAGTGGATGTGCAGGGCGAAGCCGGGAAGCGCGCGGCGCGCTTCGGTTCCGGATGTCGCAGAGACATGCTCGGCCAGCGCCCACGCCACGCCCAGGGGGTAGGCCGACCAGTCGGCGAGGGCATCCGGAGCGAGGTCGGCGAGGGCGAGCTCGACGATCTGGTCGGAGAAGGTCGACGAGACGCGGGCGAGGGCCGGGGCATCCGGAGCCGCGCCGGCGAGCGCAACCACCGCACGCCGATCGATCGCGAACGGGAGCACGAAGCCCTCGTTGTAGTCGGTGTGCTCGCCGATGAGGTTCACGCGTCCCGGTGCCGACCAGAAACCGGCCGGCCGCGAGCCGTGGCGCGCCTCGAACTCGGCTGCGAGGGTTTCGAAGAGGGGGCTCAGTTCAGTCATGGGTCTCGAAGCTCTCTCGCAGGTTGCGGGCCGTGGTCTCGGGCGGAACGTCGCCGATGAACGCCCCCATCGCCGACTCCGAGCCGGCCAGGAACTTCAGCCGGTCGACCGCCCGGCGCGGCGAGGTGATCTGTAACATCAGGCGGATGTCGTCGCGGTGCGAGTTCACCGGTGCCTGGTGCCAGCCCGCGATGTACGGGGTCGGCGTCTCGTAGAGCCCGTCGATCGCCCGCAGAACGCGCGGGTAGAGCACGGCGAGTTCGTCCCGCTCGGCGGAGGTCGTCGCGGCGAGGTCGGGCAGCTGTCGGTGCGGGAGGATGTGCACTTCGATGGGCCAGCGGGCGGCGAACGGTACGAAGGCGCTCCAGTGCTCGCCCTGCACGATCATCCGCTCGCCCGCCTGCTCGCTGGCGAGGATGTCGGCGAACAGCGTCGGCCCATAACTCTCGAGAGAGGCGACCAGACGCTGGGTGCGGGGGCTGACGAACGGATAGGAGTAGATCTGGCCATGGGGGTGGTGGAGCGTCACGCCGACCTGTTCGCCGCGGTTCTCGAACGGAAAGACCTGCTCGATTCCGGGCATCGCGCTCAGAACAGCGGTGCGGTCGGCCCAGGCCTCGATCACGGTACGGGCGCGTGAGGTCGGCAGCGACCCGAACGACCCCTCGCGCTCGGGGCTGAAGCAGACCACTTCGCAGCGGCCGATGGATGCCCGGGAGCGACCGAGGGCGATCCCGGAATCATCGGGCACCGGCACGGCGCCGGCCACGAGCAGCTCGGGCCCGAACGAGGGGGAACGGTTCTCGAAGACCGCGACGTCGTAGAGGCTCGGCACCTCGGAGGGGTTGTCGGGCGCCTGCGGGGCAAGCGGATCGAGGTTCGCCGGCGGCAGGAACACGCGGTTGTTTCGGGCGGCTGCGATGGAGATCCACTCGCCGGTGAGCACATCCTGGCGCATCAGAGCGGTGGGCGGACGCGGGTCGAGGGGCCGATCGTCGGGCAGGCGTTCCGGCGCGAGCGTGGTGACGGCGTCGTCGTAGTAGATCAGCTCCCGGCCGTCGGCGAGCACGTGCGAGCGCTTGACGATGGGATGCCCGCCGACGAGGGAGAGGTCTTCGACAGTTCCGGTCGGGGAGGGGGGCATGTCGCCTCTTTCGAATACGCAAGCTGACTCGGCAGTTTCGCCAAGCTCCATGGTAATGCATCACCCTATGAGTTGTCTTTGGTTCTGTTTGGTTTCTTATTGACAAATTGGCGCGCGCTCAGCACGATGGAGGCGTGGCCGAAGCTGAGAACGACCAACAGTTGCCCGCGGCGCTCCGGCGGGAACGGATGCTCGCGGTCATCGATGAGCGAGGATTCGCCCGCGTGGGCGAACTCGGCGAGACGTTCGGGGTCTCCGACGTCACCGTTCGGGCCGACCTCGACGAGCTCGATCGCCTGAAGGCGATCCGGCGCGTGCACGGCGGGGCGGTCATCCGAAGCCGTCACCTGCAGGCCGAGCCCACGTTCGAGCAGGCGATCGGGGCATCGGCGGCCGAGAAGAGAACGATCGGTTCGCTCGCAGCGTCCTTGGTTCAACCCGGCCAGAGCGTGCTGCTCGACGTGGGTTCGACGGCTCTGGCTGTGGCAGAGGCGCTCGTCGCCCGCGAGGATCTCAGCGACGTCGTGGTGATCACGAACGGACTCAGTATCGCCCTCGCCCTCGAGCCGGGCGTGGTGCTCGGGCGCCTCACGGTCATCGTGACAGGCGGAACCCTCCGCCCGCAGCAGCACTCGCTCGTCGAACCGCTGGCGTCGCCCCTCCTGCGGGGCCTGCACGCCGACCTCGCCTTCATCGGCTGCAACGGCGTCGACGGCGCCCTCGGAGTGACGAATGTCAACCTGCCGGAAGCCCAGGTCAAACGACTGATGCTCGAGTCAGCGAGCCGCGCCGTGATCATCGCCGACCGCAGCAAGCTCGGGCAGGTGCACCTCGGCACGGTCGGGGCGCTGGGCGAGTTCGACGCCCTGGTGACGGGGGCGGTGGGCGGCCCCGCCCCTGGCTCGGCGGGCGGAAGCGCTCCGGATGCGCTGGCCGGACCCGCCCCTGGCGCGTCAGGCGGCGGCGCTCCGGATGCTCTGGCCGAGGCCTTCGAGCAGGCGGGCTTGCTCGTGATCACCGACCTCGCCACCGCTGCCCGCTTCTGACCCGTCCCCTGCCGTCGCCCCCATCCGCCCCGCGCAAGTGCGCAATTCAGGCACCGGGGCCCGCCGCGTCGAGATCGTCAATGGCGTGGCCCTGTGCCTGAATTGCGCACAAGTGGCGGGGCGGGGCGGGCGGGGTGGGCTCGGGGCGGGCGGGGCGCGTGGATGCCGGCGTGCGGGAGGAGGCGCCCGGGCGCGGGCGGGCCGGGTTAGGGCTCGAGCGCCTGCAGGGCCTGCTCGATGACCGTTGCGGCGTCGTCGATGAGGGCCTCGCTGATGACGACGCTCGGCAGGAAGCGTAGAACGCTGTCCCAGCTGCCCGCATCCAGAACGATCACGCCATTCGAGGTCGCGTGCGCGATGACCGCCGAGAGCGCCTCGGGGTTCGGCTTGCGGGTGCCCGGATGCACGAGCTCGACGCCGAACATGGCGCCCTTGCCGCGCACCTCACCGACGACCGAGAACTTCTCGGCCCAGTCGCCGATGCGGGCGAAGAAGGCTCGCTCGACGCGCTTCGCCTCCTCGATCAGGTTCTCGCTCTCGATGAGGTCGAACACCGCGAGGGCCGCTGCGGTCGAGACCGGGTTGCCGCCGAAGGTGCCGCCGATGCCGCCGGGCTGCACGGCATCCATGATCTCGGCCCGGCCGGTGACCGCAGCCAGCGGGAAGCCGCCGGCGATCCCCTTCGCGCTCGTCACCAGGTCGGGCACGACGTTGTGGTGCTCGATCGCGTACCAGGCGCCCGATCGAGCGATACCGGCCTGGATCTCGTCGGAGACGAAGACGATGCCGTTCTCGGTGCAGAAGGCGCTGAGTGTCTCGAAGAAACCTTCCGCCGGGATCACGATGCCGCCGTCGCCCTGGATGGGCTCGACGAAGAGGGCTGCCAGTTCGGTCGCGCCGATGTGGGTGGTGATGTAGTCGATGGTGCGCTCGGCAGCCTCGACCCCCGTCATACCGTCGGGGTCGCGGAACGGGTAGCTCGTCGGAACACTGTAGATCTCCCCCGGGAACGGCCCCATCCCGGCGCGCTCCGGCCACGGCCGGTAGGTCATCGCCATGGTGAGGTTCGTGCGACCGTGGAAGGCGTGGTCGAGAGCGGCGATCGCGCGGCGACCGGTGTACTTTCGGGCGATCTTGACGGCGTTCTCGACAGCCTCTGCGCCCGAGTTCACGAGGATGGATCGCTTCTCGAAGTCGCCGGGCGTGATCTCGGCGAGCTTCTCTGCGACGAGCAGGTAGTTCGCGTACGGCGTCACGGTGAACAGCGTGTGGGTGAGCTTGCTCGCCTGCGCCGCCGCGGCGGCAGCGATGGCCGGGTGGGCGTGACCGATGGTGGTGACGCCGATCCCGCAACCCAGGTCGATGATCTGGTTGCCGTCGACGTCGACGAGGATCGCGCCCGACCCGTGGTCCATGTAGATGTCGGCGAGCGTTCCGGCGCCGCGCGACACCGTCTTCAGGCGGCGAGCGTGGAGTTCTTTCGATTTCGGACCGGGGAGCTCGGTGACGATCTTGCGTTCCTGGGACACGGTGAAGGGAGAGGAGGCCATGCTTCGAGCTTAGATCGTGTCAAGCCTCTGACCGGTTCGCCCTGCGGGCGCGGAGAACCGACACCAGCACCGAGACGAGGGTGATCACGAGGATGCCGCCGATGACCACGTCGATGTACCGGGTGACGACATCGGCGACGCCCGGGATGTGCCCGAGGAAGTATCCGAGCAGCACGATCAGCAGAGTCCAGCCCACCCCGCCGATCGCGTTGTAGAGGAGAAACTTGCGGTAGTGCATCCTGCCGACACCCGCGGCGACCGGTGCGAAGGTGCGCACGACCGCGATGAACCGGGCGAGGATGACGGCGGCACCGCCGTACTTCGTGAAGAACGCCTGGGTGCGCTCGACGCTCTTCGTACTGAAGATTCCCGAGCTCTTGCGCTCGAAAATGCGCGGCCCCGTCCGGTAGCCGATCAGGTAGCCGAGCTGGTCGCCGAGCACGGCCGAGATCGAGATGACGATCACCACAAGCCAGATCGGAACCGGGATCACGCCCGTGAACGTCAGCAGCCCCGTGAAGAAGAGCAGGGTGTCGCCGGGCAGCACGAACCCGATCAGCAGCCCGGTCTCGGCGAAGATGATCGCGCAGACCACCACGAGCGCCCAGGGGCCGGTGTTCTGGATGACCGTGTTGGGGTCGATCGGATTCACCCCGGCGAATGGGGTGGAGGCGGCGAGCGCGTGGAGAGCGCCCGTCACGAAGGAAGTGGAGGTCACGCGGTGTTTTCCTGACTGGACGCTGTTGCGGACACGGGGTTGGTGGAGGCCGTGTTGGTGGAGGCCGTGTTGGTGGAGGCCGTGTTGGTGGAGGCCGGGTTGGTGGAGGCCGGGTTGGTGGGGAGGGCGCTGGCGGGGACGGAGCCGGAGGACCCGGGGATCGTGGCTACGACGCTGAGCCCGCGCGGCTGACGGTTCGTTATCGTCACAGCGCCGCCCGCCGAGGTGACGAGTGCCTGCACGATCGACAGCCCGAGCCCGGCACCGACGGAACCCGGGCGCGTGCCGCCACGCGATTCGTCCTCGCGCGCGAAGCGGTCGAAGGCGAGCGGCAGAAAGTCCGGAGCCATTCCCGGCCCGGTGTCCGTGATCTCGAGGGTCAGCGCCCGGGCGGAGCACGCGAGGCTCGCCCTGACGGTTCCCGGCCGCCCGGTCTGCGACTGCCCGGTCTCCGACGGGCCTTGCGACTGCCCGCCTGCCGCCCCGCTCACTGCCGCCCCGCTCACTGCCACCTCGCTCGCTGTCGCCTCATTCATGGCCACGATCGCGTTGCCGAGCAGGTTGTCGACGATGCGCCCGAAGTTGCGCCGGGAGAGTTCGAACGGGGCCACCTCTTCGTGGTCGCCGACGTCGTAGTCCACGAGGATGCCCGATCCGATGCTCACCAGCCTCGCCCGGTCGATCGCGTCAGCCAGTTCTTCGGCGAGATCGTCGAACGAGGTGGTCTCCCGGGCCGTCATCCCCTCGATGCGCGTGAGCTCCAGCAGGCTCGCGGCAAGCGCGGAGAGTCTCTGCACCGTTCGCTCCGCCGACTCGATCTCGCCCAGCAGCGCCGACGCGTCCCCCGTGCAGAGGTGGGCCAGCTCGAGCTGCGTCTGCAGGATGGCGATCGGGGTCCGGAGTTCGTGGCTCGCGTCGGACACCAGCTGCTTCTCGCGGTCCGCAGAGGCGCGGAGCTGGGTGATGAGGTCGTTGAGTGTGTTCGCGAGATAGAAGAGTTCATCGTGCGCAGGCCCCACGGGAAGAAGTTCGACGGAGGCGGTTCCCCTCAGCCGTTCTGCGGTGCGCCGCATCGCCGCGACGGGGCGGAGCGCCGCGCTGGCGAGCAACCAGGACCCGACACCGAACAGGAGGGTAAGGATGACGAGGCCCCACGCGAGCGCACGCGTGAGGTTGTCGAGAGACAGTGCCGATGCGGCCTCGTTGCGCGCCGTCACGACGCTCCAGGTGCCGTCGGGCGCCGGGATCTGCCGGGCGAGCACCAGGTAACGCGCGGCGGGGGTGCGCACATCCTGAACCGCGGACCCGGCCGCGGCAAGGCTGATGAGGCTCGGACCGAGCTCGGCCGGGAGGGATGACTGCATCACCCGTCCGCTCGGATCGATCACCGCGACCAGTTGCCCCTGGGCGGGGGTGTCGAGGTTCGACGTTCTGCCGTCGGCGATCTCCTGCTGGTACTGCGCGACGTCGCCCTGCAACAGCATCACCGACGAACTGCGGAGGATCGAGTCGACCTGCCGGTGCACCACGACGGCGGTTCCCGCGAAGAAGACTCCCGCGATGATGAGCGTGCCGACGGTCAGCCGCACCCTGATGGAGAGTCGCCGGATCAGTCTCACACCGTCACCGCCAGCTCATCCGGCCACGTCACTCACTTGCCACCTCGAGCCCGTACCCCACCCCTCGGCGGGTGGCGATCGAGACATCGGAGCCGAGCGGATCGAGCTTGCGGCGCAGATAGCTCACATACTGGTCGACCACGTTCGCATCGATGTGCTCGGTGCGACCCCACACCTCATCGAGGATCTCCGTGCGACTCATGGTGACTCCCGGCCGCCCGGCGAGCAGTCGCAGCAGATCGAATTCCTTCGGGCTGAGCGTGAGCGTCGCGTCGCCGACGATCGCCTTGCGGTTGTGACTGTCGACCACGAGCGAACCCACCGTGAGGGAGAGCTGGGGGCCGACGCTCTCGCGTCGTAGCAGGGCCCGGATGCGCGCCGTCAGTTCGACGAACGCGAACGGCTTCGTGAGGTAGTCGTCGGCACCGGCGTCGAGACCCTTCACCCGGTCGTCGACGTCGTCACGGGCGGTGAGCAGCAGAATCGGCACGGTCGAGTTCTGTTCGCGCATGTGCCTGCAGAACTCGAAACCGGACATCCCGGGGAGCATGACATCGACGATCGCCGCCGAGTATGTGCCCGCGCTCACGGAAATCAGGCCGTCGACACCGTTCGCCACCCGGTCGACGTCGTACCCTTCAGCAGCCAGCCCCTTGGCGAGCAGGCGCCCCATCTCGTCTTCGTCTTCGACAATCAGCAATCTCACGAATCACCTCTCCGTTCTGATTATGCTGGCACGCTCTCAGGGAAGCGGTGATCAGGGCAGGAAAAGATGTGGAAACTCACACGGCCTTCCAGATTGGGGCCACGGGCACGACGAAATGGCCCACGACCAGATGGCCCCTGCCGGGCACGATGGCCATGATCATTCCGGCCATGACCACATGGGGCACGGCAGTCACGGCCGGAACCGACCGAACCGGTGCTCAGCCGAGCCGCACCCGCCACGGGTCGGCCCGCGACCCCGCGCCGAGGATCGTCGCGGGCACGATGACCTGCTCGGCATCGAGGATGTGCGGTCGAAGCTGGGCGGCCCACCCGCGACTGAGCCCGGGCGGCAGGTAACCGACCTTCTGAGACCCGTAGTAGAACAGCAGCTCCACGCGCACGGCGTTCGAATCGAACGGATTGTTGGGTTCGAGCTCGAGTGACGCGAAGAGGGGTTCGCCGGGCTCAGACAGCGCCGCGCGCGCCTCGACCACAGCGAGGATGCCCGCTTGGTGGAAGTCGGTGGCGTACACCTCGAACGGATGCTCGATCTCGACCTCGACCGCGGAGACCGGTTCGCCCACCGGAACCTCGAGCAGCTCCGAGCGCAGCAGTGCGTCCTCGCGGCCGAGGGCAGCCGACGCGCGGAACGAGATCAGCGCAGCGCCGAGGAACGTGAACGTGGCGAGCCAGCCGATGTGAGGAAGGAACAGCGAGAAGAACGCCGCCACCAGCAACGCACCGCGGAACCAGCCGGGCCACGTCGCTGGGCTGAGCATGGAGCTCCGGATCCGTCTACTTCTCGGAGATCTCGTGGGCCAGCTTTGCGAGCGTGATGTCGTCGACCTCGACGTCTGCCTGTTCGAAGCGTTCGCGCAGGTTGTGCAGCACGATCGCAAGACTCTGGCCCGAGTGATCCTGCCGCGTCTGAGCGAGAATGCCGGTGATCTTCTGCTCGTTGGTCGCGTCGTCGCTGCCCGCCATGATGGGCGCGCTCTGTTCACCGTTGTCAGCCATACCTCCCATCCTCCCACAGCCACAGATCTGCCAGCGCGGTCTTGCTTTCGATCGACCCTCGGCTCTGGAATAGGAACATGACTCAGCAGAGCGTCCGTGATTCGGGCCGGCGCACCCCTTCCTCCGACCGGCTCCGCCAGGTGCTGGTGGCGATCGGTGCGGTCGTCGCGGTCGTCGGTTCCTTCATCGGATCGGGCGCCGCGGGCGGCACCCCCATCGCGCAGGCGGCTGGCGGCGCGCTCAGCGCTGACGCCACCCTGCTCGCACCGGCGGGCGGCGCCTTCTCGATCTGGAGCGTCATCTACCTGGGCCTCGTGGGGTACGCCATCTGGCAGTTCCTGCCTGCCCAGCGAGCGGATGACCGCCAGCGCCGACTCGGTTACCCGGTGCTGCTCACGCTGGTGCTGAACGCTGCCTGGATCCTGAGCGTGCAGGCCGGCCTGCTCGCCCTCAGCGCGGTGGTCATCCTGCTGTTGCTCGTGTCGCTCTGCTGGGCCTACGGCCGGGCGATAGCGACGCGTGGTCTCGGCCGCCGTTCGGCTCTCGGCACCCTGCTCGTTGACGGCACGCTCGGCCTCTACCTCGGTTGGGTCAGCGTGGCGACGGCCGCGAACATCACCTCGTTCCTGCAGTTTGCCGGCTTCACCGGTTTCGGATGGTCGCCCGAGGGCTGGGCGATCGCGATCGTCGGCGTGGCAGGCCTGGTCGGCGTGCTCGTCGCCGTCTGGAGCAGAGGGAGCATCTCCGCGATGTTGTCCCTGGCCTGGGGGCTCGTCTGGATCGAGGTGTCGCGCGTCTCCGGCGCCCTCCCGTCGCGGCCCGTCGCAATGGCAGCCTTCGGGGCGGCGGCGGTCGTGGTGGTCGCGACGCTCGTCGCGCGCATCGTGGCCGAGCGCGGCAGGCGGGCGGAGGCCGCCCGGTAGCGCTGGCGCTGGATGGGCAGCGGCCCGCCAGCGGGCGTATGTCACAATCGTGAGGTGACCAGCCCGGAACGTTCAACGAGCAGGAACATACGGGCGGCCACGCTTCTGGTCGTCGCCGCGGCCGTCTGCTTCGGAACCACCGGAACCGCCCATGCCCTGGGCGCGGGAGACGCGAGCGCCCTCTCCCTGGGGTCGGCGCGGATCGTCTTCGGTGGGGCCCTGCTCGCGCTCGTCGCGCTCACCGTCGTTCTGCGGTCCCGCTCGGTGCGGAACTCCCTCGCGCTGAATTCCTCGCGGCGGAACTCCCTCGCACTGAATTCTTCGCGGCGGAACTCCTCCATGCGGAACCTTTCCCTGCCCGACCCTTCCGCGCCGGATCGCTCGCCGCGAACGTCGCGCCTCGAACCGCTCGCTTCGGCCCGGCGCGGCAGTATCCCGGTACATGCCGTCCCCGCGCTTTTGCTGGTCGTCGTCGGCGCCGTCGGCGTCGCCGCCTACCAACCGAACTTCTTCACCGGCACCCACGAGAACGGCGTCGCCGACGGCACGCTTGTGGCACTCGGCTCCGCTCCCGTGCTCACCGGACTGCTCGAATGGGGCGTGCGGCGGAGGGCTCCGGGGGTGCGCTGGGGCCTTGCCGCGGTGGTCGCAGCGGCGGGCGTGGCCGTGCTGTCGGGCATCCTCAGCCCGGGCCAGGCGGAGAGCGGAGCATCCGGACCCGTGACGACCCTCGGGCTGCTCGGGTCTCTCGGAGCCGGAGCCTCCTACGCCGTCTACGCGCTGAGCAGCAAACTGCTGCTCGACCGCGGTTGGCTGCCAACGGTCGTCATGGGCACGACGTTCGGCGTTGCGGCGCTGTTCATGACACCCGTACTCGTCACCTCAGATCTGTCGTGGCTGGGCCGCACGGGTGGACTCGTGACCACTGCCTGGCTCGCGGTCGTGACGGTCGCCCTCGCATACACGCTCTTCGCGCGGGGGCTCCGCTCCCTGCCCTCTTCCCGCGTCGCCACCCTCACCCTGGTTGAGCCGCTGACCGCCACCATGCTCGGAGTGCTGCTGTTGAGCGAACAGTTCACGGCCGCGATCATCGTCGGGCTCCTGCTTCTCACCGCCGGCATCCTCATCCTCACCCTCGACCGTCGACCTCCTCGAATCATTAAGTGACAATTATTCACTGAATGCCGGAAATTGCGCTACTCTTCGTGAGATCCCTTCTGAAGAGGGGTGACGATGGAGGAAACGCAGTGACGCATGCACCGGTCGACGACCGCAATCGATCCCACACGGCCGCTTCACGCAGGGCTGTCGGTCGACGGATGCTCGCCAACGGCGGAGTGATCCAGGTCGGAGCGATCGGGCAGTACGGCCGCGCGAACAGCGATGGATCGTCCACGGCGTTCTCGGGAACGGCCAGCTCCGCACCCGGACTCATCGGCACTCCGGCCGGAACCGTCACCCCGAGCGGATCGATCGGAATCCCGACGCCCGGAAGCGGCGCGATCATCACGGTCGGCAGCCCTCTGGTAGATCCGGTTGCCCTGAAAGGCGACTTCATCGAGCTCGCTGCTTCTGCCAGTCAGACCTCCGGGGGTACTCAGGCGGCGCAGTACCGACTGGGCAGCTTCGCCGTCGTGGTGGGCGGCCGACTCGTCGCGACACCCCTCTCGACCATCCGACCCGCGATCGACTCGCTGATCGCGGCGATGACGACCGCGGGCGTCACCCCTCCGGCGAACCCGTTCCCCGCCGACTTCTCCGTGCACCTGACAACGGCCGACCTGCAGGCCGCAGGTCTCGGCAACGACCTCAACAACCTGCCGCCCGACACCGACCTGACACAGTACATCCCTCTGGCCGTCACGAACCAGATCCTTCACGAATCGAATGACTTTCTCGCCACCGCCAGCGCCTCCGTTGCCGGGGTCCCCGTCGGAATGCAGCCCGCCCTGGTGCTCGCGATCTCGACAGCGCAGGATATCATCGGCCCCGTCGGCGCCACGCTGGGCAGCCCGTTCCAGGGGCCGCTCGGAATCGCCCTGCGGGGCTCGGCGCAACTCGTGGTGAACCACCGCGAGACACGCAACGGCGCGCTGACAGAGACCGCGCTCCGCGTGGGCCTCGGGTCGGCAGGCTCACTGGCGGCGGTGGATCTCGCAAGCGCATCCGTCGGCCCGAACGCCGGTGCGACGGTTCAGCCGACCACCGCGCCGACCCCCGGCACCACGGCCGGCTCCGGCGGTGCAGGCACGACCGGCACGGGCACAGGCGCAAGCACAAGAGCCACCCTTGCGCACACCGGGGCGCCCCTGGAGACGCAACTGGTGCCCTGGGCCACCCTCGCGCTCGCTCTGCTCGTCGCGGGCTACGCCGCCTTCACCGTGACCGGATGTCGACGCCAGAGGGACTCAGCCTCCGGCGAATGATGTGGCGGCAGGGCACTCCTTCTCCCGGAGGCCCTGCCGTCGAAGACTCACGCTGAACAGGAACGGCGTGAGGATGGCCTCGCGCGGCTCGCACCAGCGACCGCGCGGGGCCTCTGTCTGTGCGCCGCCGCTCCCTCATCACACCCGCGGCGGCCAGCACCCGCGAGCCACGTCACGGCACCTGCGGCGAGTCGCCCCTACCCGACAACCGCCACCTGCGGCACGGATCTCCCACCTCACCCCACGACGGCAGGCCGCCCACACCACGTCCGCTCGGACTCGCATACGCTCAGGTGCCGGCGGCCGGCACCACCGGAGCGTTCGCAGCGGCCGCCGCGGCGGCGATCGCGGAGAGCAGCAGGGGCACGTCCAACGGAGGCACGGGCAGGGCCGTCCAGCCCCACGGCGAGACCCAGTGGATGTCCGGATGCGCCTCGACGTGATCGAGGAGCCCGAGGGTGAAGTCGCCGGGCACGCCAAAGAGTCGATCGGCGCCGAGTTCGACGAGCCGGTCGAGGAGGTAGTCGACGACCGTGTACCGCTCGGGGCGGTACCGCTCGGGGCTGTCGTCGCTCATACGCGTATGCAACCAGAAGCCACGCCCTCAGCAAACAGCGGAACCGGCCGGGGCCCTCTCAGCGAAGGCGGCTTCCATCGCAGCGATGACGGTGTCGATGTCGACGCGCGGCGGCTGGGTCGACCGCGGCACCCGCGCGTCCCGCTGAGCCAGGGGGCCGGATGCTCGCGCGGGACTCTCCTGCCGAACCGGGCCGCGGGCACCCCGCACGGCGCCACTCACGGCGAGAACGATCGCCACGGTTGCCGCCACGGCGGCGAGCGCGACCAGCACGGCGATCGAGCAGAGCAGCACGGCGAGTGCGGCGTCTCGGGTGAGCAGCAGGGCGGTCACGGTCCAGGCAGTGACGAGCATCGTGTCGTCTCCGTTCGGGCCGCCTCGGGCAGCGTCCCACTCTCGACACGAGGCAGCGCGCCCGGCAGACGACAGGCCGCCGGGCGCTCTCACCGGCGACTCATAAGTCGCTCACACCCGGCCCAGCCCAGCCCTGCCCTCCCGGCCGCCCCGTCCGCTCAGCCCGGCGACCCCGCCACATCCGCGGCCGCCAGCGCACGCACCTTGTCGAGCTTGCCCTCGAACGAGCATTCGAGCAGCTGCTCGACATCCGGGTCCGTGTCGACATCGTCGATCATCCGGAGCCCCACCATCGTGTTGATCAGCATGCCCTCGGCGAGGAACCCGCGCACCTCTTGGGGACTGAACCCCGCCACGTCGCGGAGGTACCGGTAGACCTTCATGAAACCCTCCCGGCCCACCCGCCCGATGACCGGGTCCCTGCCCAGGACGAAAGCGTGCATGAGCGAGAGGAGGAGGCCGCGGTCTTCGAGCTGGTCGACGTAGGCGGCGCCGAGGCGGCCCGCCAATGTCGACTCGTCGGAGCTATCGGTGTCGCCAGAGTCGCCGGGCGGCGTCTCGACCACCTCGGCGAACGCCGCGAGCAGCCGGTCGAGCGCCTGCTCGATCACCGCGAGGAACAGCTGCTCCTTCGTACCGAAGGTCTGCACCACGTACGGCTGGCTGACCCCGGCTGCCCGGGCGATCTGGGCTGTCGTCGCTCCGACGTAGCCGTAGTCTCCGAAGACCTGCATGGCCGCCTGAAGGATCGACCCGCGCCGGTCTTCCCCGCGCATGCGGGTGAGCGGTGGATGCCCGGCCGAAGCAGCTCCGATAGTCATGTTTGACATGTTATCAGTCGATAGGTAAAGTCATGAGTTATCAAGCGATAACAAATCCCCTGCCACCGACACCGAATCGAGAACCGGCCATGACCGCCGACACCAGCACCGCCCCTGCTACACCGGCCGGCTCTCGCGCCGGCAACGCCGGCAACGCCCGCCGCGCCACGGGCCACCGCCTCATCCCCATCTGGCTCGCGGTCGTCGCGGCCTCCCTGCCGATGTTCATGGCCACGCTCGACAACCTCATCATGACGAGCGCGCTGCCGGTCATCCGCACCGATCTCAACGCCTCGATCGGCGAACTGCAGTGGTTCGTGAACGCCTACACGCTCTCCTTCGCGACCTTCATGCTGATGGCCGTGGCCCTCGGCGACCGGCTCGGCCGCCGCTCCGTCTTCGTTTTCGGTATCGCCCTGTTCACCCTCGCGAGCGCGTTCTCGGCGCTCAGCACCGACCCGTGGATGCTCATTGTGGGCCGCGCGTTCCAGGGCGTCGGTGCCGCCGCACTGATGCCCCTCTCCCTGACCCTCCTCGTCGGTTCGGTCAGCACCAGGCTCCGACCGCTCGCGATCGGCATCTGGGGCGGAGTCTCCGGCCTCGGGGTCGCACTCGGCCCGCTGATCGGCGGGGCCGTCATCGAGGGATTCAACTGGGAGGCGATCTTCTGGTTGAACGTTCCGATCGGCATCATCTCCGTGCCTCTCGCGCTACTGGCGCTGCCGAACACGTTCGGGGCGCGCCTGCGGGCCGACGTGCTGGGCCTCGCCCTCGTCGGGCTCGGGGTGCTCGGAATCGTCTACGGGATCGTGCGCGGCAACGACGCGGGCTGGTCGAGCCTCGAAGTGGTCGGATCCCTCGCCCTCGGTGCGGTGCTGCTCGCGGCGTTCATCGTGTGGGAGTCCCGCACATCCGCTCCCCTGCTGCCTCTCCGCCTTTTTCACGACCGCAGCTTCAGCATCGCCAACGTCGTCGGCGTGGTCTTCAGCTTCGGCATCTTCGGATCGGTCTTCATCCTCATCCAGTTCCTGCAGATCGTGCAGGGTCACAGCCCGCTCGAAGCCGGCCTGATGACGATGCCCTGGACTATGGCGCCCCTCGTCGTCGCCCCGCTCACCGGTCTCATCACGCCCCGGATCGGAACACGGGCACCGATCGTGGCCGGTCTCGCACTCCAGGCCGCGGGCATCATCTGGCTGTCGGCGATCCTGTCTGCCGACGCGAGCTACGCCTCGATGATCGGACCGTTCCTCTTCGCCGGCATCGGAATGGGCCTCGTCTTCGCCCCGTCCTCTACCGCTGTGCTCGTCAACATGGTTCCCGCCGACCAGGCCAAGGCCTCCGGCACCAACTCGACGCTGCGGGAGATCGGGGTGGCTCTCGGCATCGCCGTGCTGACCGCGGTCTTCACCGGTGCGGGCGGGCAGCTCACGCCCACGGGCTACGTCGACGCCGCCATCCCCGCGGTCTTCGTGGGTGGCGCGGCGCTGGCCGCGGCCGCTCTGCTCGCGCTGCTGCTCCCGTCGGGCCGCGCCGGCAGCGGCTCTTTCGTGGAGCTCAGATGAGCCAGTGGGCCACCCCGTAGATGGCCACGATCACCAATCCCCAGGCCGGCACCACGTACAACCCGGCCCCCGGCAAAGACGTCGAACTGAAAGACCTGAAGCCCGGCGCGACAGTCGCTGTTCGCGGCCTGAACGTCGGCTTCGACATCCGGGTCGCCGACCTGGGCGTCTACGACTACACGCTGACCGGCGCCCCGGATGCCCAGCAGATGGTCACGAAGCCGACAACGACCTTCGCCTCGAAAGTTCCGCTCGTGCAGCCCGGCGGTCGCCTCGGCGGCGTTCTCGGCGGGGAGGCGATCGAACTCTCGGCTGGCGCCACCAACTGCACGAGCCAGCGCCAGGCGCAGAACCAGATCCACGGCTCCCTGCTCGTGCCGCCGAACCCGACCAACCCCACCCCCATCGGCGGCTGAGTCGCGTCCAACCCAGCGCCACCCCGGCGGGGGCGGTCCCTCCCCCGGGCCGCCCCCACTTCGCGCGCGCACGTCGAACCGCCCCCGTTTGTCGCTTCCGCCTGCGCGCGCGGTGGCGAAAGCGACAAAGAGTAGCGGGCGCCGGGCGGGGCGGGCGGCGCGGGGGCGCGGGCCGGGCCAGGGGGCGCGGGCGGCGCGGGCCGGGCCGGGGGCGCGGGCGGCGCGGGCGCCGGGCGGGGCGGGGGCGCGGGGGGCGGCGCGTCAGCCCGCGAAGCGGTCGGTCGCCTCGAGGAGGGCATCGAGGATGCCCGGCTCGTCGAAGGCGTGGCCGGCGTCGGGCACGAGGGTGAACGACGCCTCCGGCCACGCCTCGTGCAGGTCCCACGCCGTGACCGCGGGCGTACACAGGTCGTAGCGGCCCTGGATGATCGCCCCGGGGATACCGCTCAGCAGCCCGGCATTCGCGATGAGCTGCCCCTCGTCGAGCCAGCCGCCGTTCAGGAAGTAGTGGTTCTCGATGCGCGCGAACGCCAGAGCGTAGAAGGGCTCGGCGAACCGCGCGACGAGTTCCGCGCGCGGCAGCAGCGTGATGGTCGAGGCCTCCCACGTGGACCACGCCACCGCCGCGGGCTCGTGCACCCGCGGATCAGGGTCGTTCAGCAGTCGGTGGTAGGCCCGGATGAGGTGGCCCCGATCATCCGGAACCAACGGCGACGCCGTCACGGGAGCCACGAAGCGCTCCCAGAGGTCGGGCACGATCATCCGCGCGCCGCCTTCGTAGAACCAGTCGAGTTCGAGCTTTCGGAGCGTGAAGATGCCGCGGAGCACCAACTCGGTGACGCGGGTGGGGTGCGTCTGGGCGTAGGCGAGGGCCAGGGTGCTGCCCCACGATCCGCCGAAGACCATCCAGCGCTCGACGCCGAGGCGCACCCGGAGCTTCTCGATGTCGTCGACGAGGTGCCACGTCGTGTTCGAGGCGAGGTGATCGGGCGAGGATGAGGCGTGCGGGATGCTCTGGCCGCAGCCGCGCTGGTCGAAGAGTACGATTCGGTACTTAGCCGGGTCGAAGAGACGGCGGTGCGCGGGGCTCGTGCCGCCGCCCGGCCCGCCGTGCAGGAAGACGACCGGCTTGCCGTCGGGGTTGCCGGAGGTCTCCCAGTAGAGTTCCTGGTCGTCGCCGACCGGCAGGAAGCCGATCTCGTCGGGCTCGATCTCGGGATACAGGGTTCGCTGGGCTGCCATGCTCCGAGCCTACGGGCCGGGCGGAAGCAGGTCCGCCATCCCGGTGACCTCCGGCGGCGGCTCGGCAGCGACCGCGGACGCCGTCGGCGGCTTCGAGCGCCGTTCGTGCACCGTCGAGCCGTCAGCCAGGTAGACCTCGCGCGGCACTCCCGCGTCGGACTGTTTCACCGACGAGATCCAGATGGATTCCGGATGCACGTCATCCCCTGCCCGCACATCTTCTGCCGTGCGGAGCTTCGCCACCCGGTGGATGAGCGTGCCGAACCCGATCTTCACGACGGCGTCCGCAGAGCAGAGGATCACCTGCATCGCCGTCGCCCAGGCCCCTCCGTCACCGAAGATCTGGATCAGGTAGACCAGCGGGTACACCGCCCAGCCGGAGAGAAGCAGGATCGTCGCGTTCCGAAGCAGGGTGGCAGACGCGGGTGTCAGGGTTCCGAACGAGGCCCGCACGGCGCGGATGAGCACCACGGTGGTGACGATCCAGAACACACAGCTGATCGCGCCCCAGAGCAGCAGCGACGAGGTGCCGCCATCCGCTGACTCGCCGGGCATGACGATCGCTCCGAGGAATCCCGTGAAGATCATCAGGAAGGCCGAAGCAGCCGCGATGAGCCTGCCCCGGCGGGCCGCCGAGCCGGTGAAGGACACAACGGTCATCAGCTCGATCGTCAGCAGGGGCACCGTGACAGACCAGTCCATGTACCGCGCGGCATAGGCGACGATCGCCGTGCCGTTCGGAATGTAAGTGGCACCCACACGGTCGTAGCCGCCCATGAACCCCGTCAGCACGATGACGTACGACAGAGTGGCCGCGCCGGTCACCGCGAGGCGTGCGACGGTCGCCGGACGGAAGCGCGCCCCCACCTCCCGCTGCGTGAACACGGCCCGGAGGAACCCCGCGAACAGCACGAGCGCCGCAACGACCAGAAAGTAGAGCGTGAGCAGGTACTCGGGCGGGCTGAGCACGGCCGTCCACGGCTCGAATGCAGTGTGGACCATCCCTACGACCGCCCCGCCACGGGCTCTGCGCTGAAGAAGAGGCCGCCGCCACTGTTCGCCGATGCCATCAGTTCCTCGATCCAGAAACGGTTGATCGAGGGGATCCGGCTGCCGTAGAACCGATAGTAGAGCGTGCTGCTGGCGTCGACCCAGATGGAGCTCCGACCGCTGCCCGCATCCGGTGAATCGGTCCAGCTGAACACGAAACTCTCCCGCCGCCGCAGCTTCGCCGTGATGACGATCTGCAGGTGGGTGAGGGCACGGTCGTCGAAAGAAATTTCGATGCTGGGGTTGCCATAAAGCAAAATGCCCATGTTGGGCTCCTCGGTTGTGCCCACCATAGCGGTGCGCCGACGTTTTGCACGATGTTGCACTGAAACTGGTCGATGGGCTCATCGCACCGGGCAGCGGCCGCAGGTCGGCTGGGACGACCGGGCAGCAGCTCGGTCGGGTCGGTCCGGCCCGGCCCGACGGTCAGCGTTCGGTCGGCGAGACCAGCCCCGCCTCGTAGGCGAGAATCACGGCCTGCACCCGGTCTCGCGCCTGAAGTTTCGTCAGCACGCGCCCGACGTGAGACTTGACCGTCGACTCCGAAACCACGAGGCGCGAGGCGATCTCCGTGTTCGTGAGCCCTTCGGCGATGGCCACCAGCACTTCGCGCTCCCGGTCGGTGAGGGCAGAGAGCCGGGCGGCGTGCGGGTGCTCTGCGCGGGCTGCAGGATGCCAGGGACCTCCGCCTGGGGGCGAACCGCCGGTCTCGTTTCCCGCCATGGGCAGGTCGGAACCGAACAGCTCGAGCAGCTGCCGGGTCACGCGGGGCGACACGGCCGCGTCGCCGGATGCCACGGCGCTGATCGCCGCGACGAGCTCGGCAGGGCGGGCATCCTTCAGAAGGAATCCGCTTGCGCCGGCCCGCAGCGCCTCGAAGGCGTATTCGTCGAGATCGAAGGTCGTGAGAATGAGCACACGACTCTCGGGCACCTCACGCACGATCGCCCTGGTCGCCTCGATGCCGTTCATTCCGGGCATCCGGACGTCCATCAGGATCACGTCGGGCCGGAGCGCCGCGGCTTGGCGCACACCGGATGCCCCGTCGGACGCCTCGCCCACCACGACGAACCCGGGCTCGGCCTCGAGCACCATGCGGAACCCCATCCGGAGCAACGCCTGGTCGTCGACGAGCAGGATCCTGATGTCTGTCATGCGCCCTCCCGGGCAGTGCCTGGGGTCGGGGATGTCGCAGCCGACGATCGCTCCGCGGCCGGCCCCGGCTGTCGGGTCTCGGGGATCTTCGCCCGCACCTGCCAGCCGCCGGCGGTGGTCGGGCCCGCTTCGAGGGTGCCGCCGTAGCCGAGTGCCCGCTCGCGCATCCCGACGATGCCGTGGCCGGTACCGATCGAGGTCGCGGCCACCTGGGACTGCCCCTGGTCGGAGACCGTCACGGAGATGTCTGTACGGGAGAAGACCACGGTGACCGTGACATGCTTCGGATCCGGTGCGTAACGCAGGCTGTTCGTGAGCGCCTCCTGCACGATGCGGTACACGGCGAGTTGGATGCCCGGATCGGGGTTGATCTCTCCCATCACCGTGTACACGACCACCATGCCCGCGCTGCGGTACGACGCGATGAGTGCGTCGAGATCGCCGTGGCCCGGCTGCGGCGACAGCGACGTCGGCGCGTCGTTCGGCCCTCGAAAGGACGCAAGATGCTCGAACGACCCCTCGGAAAGAGCACTTTGCGTCCTCTCGGCGGGCGCTTCGGGCGCGGGGGGCGCTGGGACGGGCACGGATGACGCAGGCGCGAGCTGCGACGCACCCGCGGCGAGGGGCTGCGCGAGCACCCCGAGCACCACGCGCATGTCGGCGAGCGCGGTGCGGCCCGTCTCCGCGACCTGGCGGATCGCCTCCTGCGCGCGTGCCGGATCCTGGGCGACCGTGCGGTCCGCTCCGTCGGCGAGCGCCACCATCACGGTGAGGCTGTGCGCCACGATGTCGTGCATCTCGCGGGCGATCCGCGCCCGCTCGGAGGCCGCAGAGAGCAGCGCCTGCTGGTCCCGCTCCCGCCCGAGCTGCGCCGCCCGATCGATCAGCGCCTCGACGTAGCGCTGGCGATTGCCTACGTTGATGCCCACCAGCGTGCCGACCAGCATCAGGAAGATCGACGCGCTCGCCATGGCGGCACCGCCCCAGAAGTCGCCGCCCAGCGCGATCAGATCCGCAATGATGCGAACGACCGACAGCAGCGCGAAGGCGACCAGCGCAGACCGCGACGACACATACACCGCGACTCCGTAGAGCGCGACGAGCGACGGAACCTGGGCCAGCCCCTCGAAGAACGGTGTGACGAGGAGGATCCCGAGACCGGTGGCCACGACCAGCACGAGCGGGTGCCGACGGCGGATGTAGAGGGCCACGAGCATGATCGCCGAGCCGGCCACGACGGCGACGGTCTTCAACGGATCGCCGACCCAGTCCGCCCGGCCCATGACGAGGGAGACCCCCACGATGAGGATCGTCGGAAGCCCGTAGAGCACCACGATCGACCCATCGACGACCCAGGCGTGCCGGGCGAAGAACAGCCGGAACACCCCGGGCGGCTTCGGCAGGGCGAAGTCGTCCAGCCGGGAATCCGGCGCCGGTGCCGGCCGAACGGGCGAACGCCCGGCCACCGTCGCCGTGTCGGGCGGAGTGGCCGGGCGTTCGTCAGGCGTCATGCTCAGGCATCCCTCCGGCGGATCAGGGTGGCGGCCGCGGCGAAGACGACGGCGATCCATCCGATCATAATCAGCAGCGCCTGCCACCACTCGAACGTCGTGCTCATCTGGTAGATGGCGGGGCCGACGGAACCGGGCAGCCAGTCGGAGATGCTGTGCGCCCAGTCGACCGGGATCAGCGTGAAGATCACCGGAACGACGAGCAGCAGCCCGAGTGAGGCGGCGATACCGCCGGCGGTGCTGCGGAGGATCGCGCCGAGACCGAGGGCGAGCATCCCGATCAGGGCGAGGTAGCCAGCGGCACCGATGATCGGCAGGAAGACAGCCGAGTCGGAGAGGTTCGACGAGTGGCCCGCGTTCGCGAGGATCGGATACGTCACGGCGTAGGCGAGCAGGATGCCGACCAGCGACACGACGAACGTGACGACGCCGAACACAGCGAGCTTCGCCCAGAGCACAGGCAGCCGTTTCGGCACGGCGGCGAAGCTCGAGCGGATCTGGCCGGTGGAGTACTCTCCGCTGATGACCAGCACCCCGAGCACCGAGACGACGAGCTGGGCGAAGACGACGCCTGCTGTCGCACCCGCCGTGGCGAGCTCCGGCGACTGCAGGATGGCCTGGCCCCGGCTGGAATCAAGGTTGTTCACCGTGAACGAGATCACGAGCAGACCGATCGCGATCTGCAACACGAGGATGACCGCGTACGCCCAGATCGTCGAGCGGAGGGAGCGGAGCTTGATCCACTCGGAACGGATGATGCCGCCCGCGGTCAGGCGGATCGGCGAGGCGGGCAGCGTGGTGCTGCGCCGGGCAGTTGCAGTGCTCATCGGAGTGCCTCCGGGCCGCTCGGGGCGGCGTGGGTCGGTGCGGCGTGGCTGGCCGCGTGGGTGTGTTCGTGGGGCGCGTCGACCTTCGCGGGGTCGGCGTGGGCCGCCGGCTGGAGGGCGTTCGCGGGGTCGAAGACCCCTGTGCGGTACTCCACGGCGTCGGCCGTGAGGTTCATGTAGGCGTCTTCGAGCGAACCGCGAAGCGGTGTGAGTTCGTGCAGCACGATGCCGTTGGTCGCTGCCACCTCACCCACGGCGGCCGACGTGAGACCCACGATCTCGAGGGTCTCACCGTCGATACTCGTGATGGTCACGTCGGGCGAGTTGAGCAGGCGTGCCATCTCGGCGGCACGCGGGCTGACTGCCCGCACGGAGGCGGTGGTCGCGCTGCTGACGATGTCCACCACCGGCGCGTCCGCGATGATGCGGCCCTTGCCGATGACGATGATGTGGTCGGCCGTCTGGGCCATCTCACTCATCAGGTGGCTCGAGAGCAGCACGGTGCGGCCCTCCGATGCGAGGAAGCGCACGAGCTCGCGCACCCACATCACACCTTCGGGGTCGAGCCCGTTGACGGGTTCGTCGAGGATCAGCGTCGAGGGGTCTCCGAGCATTGCAGCGGCGATTCCGAGCCGCTGGCCCATACCGAGCGAGAACCCGCCGACACGCTTCTTCGCGACCGTGTCGAGGCCGGTCATCTCGATGACCTCGTGGACTCTGGATGCTCCGATGCCGTGTGTCGCACCGAGTGCCAGAAGGTGGCTGTACGCCGACCGGCCCTGGTGGATGGCCTTCGCGTCGAGCAGCACCCCCACCTCGTGAAGCGGAGCCGCGTGGTCGCGGTAGACCTTGCCGTTGACGGTGACACTGCCGCCGCTTGGGCGGTCGAGTCCCACGATCATCCGCATCGTCGTCGATTTGCCGGCACCGTTCGGGCCGAGGAAGCCGGTGACGAGGCCGGGCCGAACGGTGAAGGTCACGTCGTCGACGGCGGTCTTCGGGCCGTACTTCTTACTGAGTGAGTGTGCTTCGATCATGCTTCGACACTACGAGGGGGCACCCTCCCCGGGCATCCACCCGCAGACGGGTCTTTGCACCGGGCGCCTCCACCCTGCGTGGTACCTGGGTACTAGTCGTCCCCGGGCCGTGACCCTGCGCACAATTCAGGATATGCGCGGGGCCATCGAGCATACGGGCCCGGAGCGGCTCCTGTCCTGAATTGTGCACGCGGCGGCGGCCGGGCCGGGCCGCGGGGTGGCGCGGCCCGATGGCCGGCGGCTACTTCTTCTGGGCCTTCTCGTCGACCGGGGCGGTGCCGCTCGCGCGGAGATCCCGGTAGTACTCCCGCGCCTCGCTCTGGCGCGCCGCCTCAGCGCCCGAGGCGATGGGAGCACGCACGTGCTCGGGGCCGTAGCCGAATGCGGCGACGAGGTCGAGGGCGTGCGGACGCAGCCGGGAGGTCAGGCGTTCGACATAGGCTTCGACGGCCCGGGCCCGGCTCGGCGACAGGCGACCGTTGATGAGGTACCAGGCCGCGTGCTTCTGGATCAGGCCCAGCCCGAAGAGGTCGCGCAGCCAGGTCATCACCGTCTTGGTGCCGGGGTCGTCGATCTTCGCGAGCGCGTCGGTGAACGCCTCCCACTGCAACAGCTCGCCGTGCGCGCGGGCGGCCTCGATCATCGCGTTCTGGTTCTGGTTGAAGAGATCGGCCGCCTTCTTCTTGGCGCCCGGCTTCTTCGACCCCGTTGCGGCAGGCCGGAGGTTTCCGGCGATCTCGGCGACCATCGTCTCGACGCGGTCGGTCAGCAGGGCGCGCTGCGAACGCGCCGAACGGAGCTGGCCCACCGAGCGGGCGACGGATCCGCGGTCGGAGACGTTCTGCGCGAGACGGCGGAGGCCCGCCCCGTTCACCGCACGGTCAGCAGCCTGCTCGACGGCGTAGCGGGCGAGAACGCCCACATCGGCCTTCGCGAACTTGCGGCTGTAGTCGGTGAGCAACCTCTTGGCGACCAGCTGGAGGAGAACGTGGTTGTCGCCCTCGAAGGTGGCGTACACGTCGAGGTCGGCGCGGAGGCTCGTGAGCCTGTTCTCGGCAAGAAAACCCACACCGCCGCAGGCTTCGCGCGCCTCCTGCAGCGTGTCGAGACCGTGCCAGGTGGAGAGCGGCTTGAGGGCGGCGGCCAGGGTCTCGAGATCCTGCCGGTCGACGTCGGTGTCGTGGGCCCCCGAGAAGACACTGTCGAACTTCGTCAGCAGAACCTCGTGGGCGAAGCTCGCGGCGTAGGTCGTCGCGAGGCGCGGGAGCAGACGGCTCTGGTGCTTCTGGTAATCGAGCAGCACCTCTTCGTCGGTGTCGCTGCCCGCCGTGAACTGCCGGCGCTGGCTGCCGTAGGTGATGGCGATGATGAGGGCGATCTTCGCCGCAGCGGTGGATGCCCCGTCGAGCGAGACCCGGCCCTGCACGAGGGTGCCGAGCATGGTGAAGAACCGGCGCCCGGGGCTCGAGATCGACGAGGTGTAGGTTCCGTCGGCCGCAACGTCTCCGTAGCGGTTCAACAGGTTCAGGCGCGGAACGCGCACGTGGTCGAAGTGCAGGCGGCCGTTGTCGATCCCGTTCAGCCCGCCCTTGATCCCGTCGTCTTCTCCGCCGACTCCCTCGAGGAATGTGCCCTCGACCGAGCGGATGGGAACGTAGAACGCGTGCACGCCGTGGTTCACCCCGGCTGTGATGAGCTGGGCGAACACGACGGCCGCTGTACCGTCGACGGCCGCATTGCCGAGGTAGTCCTTCCACGCGCCCCGGAACGGGGTGTTCAGCACGAACTCCTCCGTTGCCGCATCGTAGGTGGCGGTGGTGCCGATGCTGGCGACGTCGGATCCGTGCCCGGTCTCCGTCATGGCGAAGGCGCCGGGCACCTCGAGGCTCATGATGGCCGGCAGGAACGTCTCATGGTGGTACTCGGTGCCGAGGTGCAGCACGGCGGCGCCGAAGAGTCCCCACTGCACGCCCGACTTGATCTGCAGCGACGGATCGGCCGTGACGAGCTCCTCGAACCCGGCGATGTTTCCGCCGTGGTCGTCTTCGCCGCCGAGGTGCTTCGGGAACGCCTTGTTCACGGCGCCCTCCTGCACCAGCAGGTGCAGCTGACCGAAGACGGTCTTGCGGTGTTCCGCGACGGTCTGGCCCTCGATGCGCTGGAGCTCGGGGCGGCCGGCGACCCTGCGCGATTCGAGCCGCGCCTCAGACCAGGTGCCGAGGAGGTAGTGGCTCAGCCAGTCGATGTCGATCGCCGGGGGCGTGGATGTCTCGGGGGCGACGCTCTTCGCCGTGCGGGCGTTCCTGGCGCTCGTACTGCCCGCGTTCTTCGACGGCGTGATGACCTTCTTCAGCCCCGCGTTCTCGGCAGAGGTGGTATCGGTAACAGCTGTGGTGACCATCGGTGGCCCTCATCTCTCGGCGTCGGTTCGAAGTGCTCGCATTTTCACGATACGAGCCCACGTGCCGCCCGCCAAACATGCAGTGCCAGCCCTACAAGCACCTCGCCGCACGCCTCGTAACCCGTTGTCGATAGCTACAACATGGGGGGCCTTCTATGAGAGACCTGCCACAACCTCCAACAGTGCCTCGCCGTAGGTGTCGAGCTTCTTCTGCCCGATGCCGGGGATGCCGTCGATGTCGCCGAGCGCGGCGGGGCGACGGGTTGCCAGCTCGCGGAGCGTTGCATCGTGGAAGATCACGTAGGCGGGCACGCCCAGCTCCTTCGCCGTCGTGGACCGCCACGCCCGGAGCGCCTCGAAAAGCGGCACGGCATCGGCGCCGAGGTCTGCCGTGGCCGCGGCGCGGGCCCCGGAGCCGGAACCTGAACGCTGCGACCGGGCCGCGGTGCGCTCGGGCTCGGTGCGGAACGACACCCGGGTCGCCCCGCTCAGCACGTCAGCACTGGCCGGCGCGAGCACGAGAGTTCCGAAACCGTCATCGTTCACCGCCAGGAGCCCCTTGGCGAGGAGCTGTCGCACCACTGACCTCCACTGCTGCTCGGAGAGGTCGCCGCCGATGCCCCACACTGCCAGGTCGTCGTGGCCGTACTGCGAGACCCGCGGGGTCTTCTTCGCCCGGAGGATGTCGATGAGGTGGCCGGCCCCGAACTTCTGGTTGCGCTCCCGCTGGAGCCGGACGACGGTCGAGAGGAGCTTCTGCGCGGGAACCGTGCCGTCCCAGGCCTCCGGCGGGACGAGACAGGTGTCGCAGTTGCCGCAGGGCGTGCTCGTCTGCCCGAAGTAGCCGAGCAGGTTCACCCGCCGGCAGTCGACCGTCTCGCAGAGGGCGAGCATCGCGTCGAGGTGGGCGGAGAGCTTTCGGCGGTGCGAGACGTCGCCCGGCGACTGGTCGATCATGCGCCGCTGCTGCACCACGTCTTGCAGCCCGTAGGCGAGCCAGGCGGTCGACGGTTGCCCGTCGCGCCCGGCACGGCCGGTCTCCTGGTAGTACCCCTCGACGGATTTCGGCAGGTCGATGTGGGCCACGAACCGCACGTCGGGCTTGTCGATGCCCATGCCGAAGGCGATGGTCGCGACGATCACCACCCCGTCTTCGCGGAGGAACCTCGACTGGGTGCGGGCGCGCGTGCCCGCATCGAGCCCCGCGTGGTACGGCAGCGCATTCACCCCGTTCGTCGCCAGGAACTGCGCCGTCTGTTCCACCGTCTTGCGTGACAGACCGTAGACGATGCCGGCGTCGCCCGCATGCTCGGTGCGGATGAGCGACAGCAGCTGCTGCCTCACCTCGGCCTTGTTCTCGATGCGGTACCGGATGTTGGGGCGGTCGAAGCTCGCGACGAAATGCTGGGCATCGCCCATGCTGAGCCGGTCGGTGATCTCCTTGTGCGTGGCCTCCGTGGCGGTCGCGGTCAGAGCCAGGCGAGGGATCGCGGGCCAGCGCTCCGCCAGCTCGGAGAGACCGAGGTAGTCGGGACGGAAGTCGTGGCCCCACTGCGACACACAGTGCGCCTCGTCGATGGCGAAGAGAGAGATGGTTCCGCGGTCGAGGAAACGCTTCGTGGCCTCGGACGAGAGCCTTTCCGGCGCAACGTACAGGAGATCCAGTTCACCCGCGAGATAGGCGGTCTCGACGCGTTCGCGCTCCCGGGCATCCTGCGTCGAGTTCAGGTAGGCGGCGTTGAGGCCGACTGCCAGGAGCGCGTCGACCTGGTCTTGCATCAAGGCGATCAGAGGCGACACCACGACACCCGTGCCCTCGCGGAGGAGCGCCGGTATCTGGTAGCAGAGGGACTTGCCGCCACCGGTCGGCATGAGCACGACGGCGTCGCCGCCGCCCGCGACATGGTCGATGACGGCCGCCTGGTCGCCCCGGAAGTCGTCGTAGCCGAAGACTCGCTTCAGCACCGCCCGCGCGTCTTCGCCGAGGGCGGGCCGGGCCCGGAGAACCGCCGGAGCCCGGCGCAGGGAAGTCCCGGCCGAACCGGACGGCTCGTCGAACGAGAACGAGTCGTAGCCGGGGTACTCGGGCTCAGGATAGTCGGTCAGCGGCGGCTCGGCACCCGGGTATTCGGCGCCCGGACCCTCTGCCTCCGGGTAGTCCAGGGGCGGTGGTTCGGCCTCGGGGTAACCGGCGGGCGGGCGCATCGTCATGCCACCAGTTTAGGTTCGACCCCCGACACCGAAACCGAAAGGGGTGAACCTGTGGAGAGATCTTTCTCCACAGGCCCACCCCTCAGCAGGACGAGAGCCGCTACCGCACAGCCCGGCGGCGGCGGAGAGCCACAGCTGCACCCCCGATGAGCAGCGCCAGAACACCGAGCGCTCCGAGACCGATCGACTCGGCTCCGTTCGCTCCGGTGTTCGCCAGCGAGCCCGGAGCGGCCCCGCCGGCCGGCGTGGGCGTGGGAGCCGGGGTGACGGGCACCACAGGCGACACGACGGCAGCCGAGGTGACGGTGAGCAGCGCCGTCGACGTTCCGGTGCCGGGCACCGAAGCCGAGATCACGTCGCCGACAGCGGCGCCGGCGGGAACGGTGAAGGTGACGGATGCCCGCCCCACCTCATCCGTCGTGTCCACGACAGCCGGGTCGATGGTTCCGCTGGCGATGACCGCACCACCCGCGACGATGTCGACCGTCGGCGCAGCCGGCTCACCACCGCTGAACAGCAGCGACGACAGGTCCACGGTGACGGACTGGCCCGCAGCGACGCCGGCGGCGACATCCAACCCGGCCGGGTACGACACACCGATGGCGCGCTGGGCCTCATCGGGTGAGGCCGTCTTGTACTGGCCGAAGTAGTCGACCATCGACTGCAAGTCGATCTTGCCGGAGTCGGCGACATCCGTGCCCTCTGCAAGAGTCGTGAAGTTGTCACCGCCCGAGGCGAGGAACGAGTTCACGACGACCTTGACGTTCTGGTCGGCCGCCAGGGGCGCACCGTTCAGCGTGAGGGAGGTGATGTGCGATCCCGCAGCGGCGAGGGGGGCGTAGGTGTACGCCAGCGACTTCGACACACCGAGCTTCAGGAACGGTCGGGCCGCGGCGGCGGGCTGCCACTGTTCCTCGAGCACCTGCTTGATCTGCGCCGCGGTCAGGTTCAGCGTGACGAGCGTGTTCGCGAAGGGCTGCACGCTGGCGACCTCCTTGTAGCTCACCGAGCCCGCGGCGTCTCCCGACCCTGCGTAGGTGAGATCTGCGCGGAGGCCACCGGGATTCATGAAGGCGATTTCTGCGCCCGCCTGCTGGGTCGACCAGAGCTGCACGTCGGCGACGAAGTTGCCGAGCACCGACTCACCGCCGCGGTTCTCGCTGCCGTCGCTCTGCCGGGCGCGGTCGAAGTCAGCCGTGATGGTGCCGGTCTCGACGCTTCCGAGCACGTCGGCTTTCGAGACCGCCGCGTCGACGATCGCCTGCACGGTCGGGTCTGCGGGATAGAGCGGCGCGTTGTCGGCCGCGGCGTCGGTCAGCGGCAGCACCTCAGACGTGATGCTCAGCAGCTTCTTCGTGTCAGGGTCGACCGACAGCGCGAGGTGGCCGAGATCCATGCTGTACGAGCCGGTCTGGAGCACAGGGCGCGTCGCCCCGGGGACCCCGGGAACCGGCGACTCGTAGTCGTAGAGCTGGTGCGTGTGGGCGCTAATGATCGCGCTGACGTTCGCATTCACGCCGCTGACGATCTTGCCGAAGACCGTGTCGGGCGCGGCCACCTCGGGCGTCGCGGCCCCTTCGTGCACGAGCAGCACAATCACGTCGGCCTCGCCGTTCGAGGCGTCTCCGTCTTTCAGTTCGTCGGCCACCGTGTTCACGCTCGAGACGATCGGCGCGACGGTGATGCCCTGGATGCCCGCCGGGCTCACCAGCGAGGGAAGCTCCTCAGTGACCGCTCCGATGAAGCCGACCCGGATGCCCGCGACATCCTTCACGAAGTACTGGTCGTAGGCCGGCTTGCCGGTCGCCTTGTCGAACACGTTCGCTGCGAGATACGGGAAGTCGGTCGCCGGGATGACGCGGTTCGTCAGGTCTGACGCACCCTTGTCGAACTCGTGGTTGCCGACAGACGACACATCGAGCTTCATCGCGTTCAGCGCGTCGATGGTGGGCTGGTCATCCTGGATGAACGAGGTGAACGTCGATGCCCCGATGTTGTCTCCGGCCGAGGCGAAGATCGTGTTCGGGTTCGCCGCCCGGAAACTGTCGACGGCACCGGCGAGCACGGCCGCGCCCGCGGTGCTGCCGTTCGCCTCGAGTCGGCCGTGGAAGTCGTTGATGTTCACGATGTCGATGTCGACCGGGGTGGAAGCCGCCGATGCGGTACTGGCGGAGACGGCGCTCAGGCCGACCGCCAGGGTGACCGACGCGGCCAGCGCGACGATGCGCCGCACTCGCCGGGAAGGGGTGTTGCTCGGGGACACAGAGTCTCCTTCGTTCTCGTTCTTCAGGTGCAGGGATTGCCACCCCCCCTGTGAGGGGGCTGCATCACACCCTACGGTTTGTGTGCCAATTCTCAGAGAACTGATCTCAGCTGTAACGGAATGTTCATATTCGGCAAGCAGTTCTGCGGAATGAATCCGGCACCCCCCGGCTTGTAGCTCCTCATGAGCACCCACACCGCAGCCGTTCCGCTGCCCCTCTCCGCCCGCACCGACCGGCGCTCCTGGCTCGCTGTGGTGTCGGTCGCGCTCGGCTCCTTCGTGCTCGTTCTATCGGAGTTCCTCCCGATCGGCCTGCTGCCCGCCATCGCCGACGACCTCGGCGTGAGCATCGGCACGGCCGGGCTCGTCGTGGTCGCGACCGGCCTCGCTGCAGCGGTGAGCGCTCCGGTCGTCACCATCCTGACCTCGGGCCTCGACCGGCGCATCGTTCTGATCGCTCTCTCGGCGCTCCTGGTGCTCGCGGATGTCGCCGGAGCACTCGCGCCGAACTTCACCGTTCTGCTGGCCGCCCGACTGCTGCTCGGAGTGGCCCTCGGCGGATTCTGGGCCATCGGCGCCGCGGTCGCGTCCCGGCTCGTGCAACCGGGGTCGGTCATCCGCGCCACCTCGTTCATCACCGCCGGGATCTCGGTGGCCACCGTCGTCAGCCTGCCGCTCGGCGCCCTCGTCTCCTCCCTCGCCAGCTGGCGTGTCGCGTTCGTGATCGGTGCCGTTCTGGCACTGGTCGCTCTCGTCGGGCAGCTCGCGCTCCTGCCCCGGATCCCTTCGGTACAGCGCGTCGGTCCGTCGACCCTCGTCGCACTGCTGAGGGTGCCGCGGGCCCGGATCGGGTTGATCGGGGCCGCCTTCGTCTTCGTCGCGCAGTTCGCGGCGTACACCTTCGTGTCCCCGTACCTCGAAGAGCTGGTGAGACTGGATCCCGCCTCGATCACGCTCGCCCTGCTCGTGTTCGGTGTCGCAGGTGTCGCCGGCAACTTCATCGCCGGCTTCGCCCTCGACCGCAGCATCACCGCGACGGTCGTGGGTGCCATGGCGATCGCGGCCGTCGCCATCCTGCTGCTGCCTGTCGTGGCCGGCACCGCCGTGGGAGCGCTCGTTCTGCTCGCCCTCTGGGGCCTGGTCTGGGGTGGCCTTCCGCTCGCGCTGCAGACGTGGGTGATCAACGCAGCCCCCGCCGCAGCAGAAGGCGGCCTGGCACTGTTCGTCACGACCATCCAGATCTCCATCGCCGCTGGATCGACGCTCGGCGCCGTCGCCGTGAGCACCGGCGGCCTCGCGTTCGACTTCTGGCTGGCGGGCGGGATAGCGGCGGTCGGTGCCGTGACCGTGCTGGCGCTCGGGGTGCGCGGGGTTCAAGGGATTCGCGGAGTTCGCGGAGCCTCCGCCGAACCGATCACCGTGAAAGCCAACCCCTGCGAGGCGCTCCCGGGTTCATCCGCCATGCAGCCCTGCTGAGCGCCACGCTCCGGATGCCCGGCAGCACCCGCTCGCCCGGGCGCCGGCCTCTCGCTGGGGCAATAATGGGCCCATGGTGTTCACCCGTGGATATGACCGGCTCGTCAATCTGAGCGATGCGGTGATCGCGATCGCCGTGACGCTGCTGATCCTCCCTCTGGTCGACAAGGCCGGCAGCATCGGCGAGACCTCCCCGGGCGATTTCCTCGGCGAGAACATCGGGCCCCTCCTACTGTTCGGGCTCAGCTTCGTCGTGATCGCCAGGTTCTGGCTGCTGCACCACCAGATCTACCGGGTCATCGACGGCTACACCCTGCCGCTCGTCTGGGTCAACTTCGCCTGGTTGCTCTCCATCGTCTTCCTGCCGTTTCCCACGGAACTCCTCGGCCAGGGCGACCATGTCAGCACGGTGGCGGGGGCCCTCTACATCGGCACGATGCTCGTGACCTCGGTGACCGGGCTCGTGCAGCTCGTGATGATCACGCGGAGGCCGGAGATGCAGCTCGAGTCGGTGCGCGGAACCCTCCGCCTCACCCCGGCCGTCGTCGCGACCTGCGCCATGGCGGCGGCGTTCGCGCTCTCGTTCCTCCCCCAGATCGGGCTCTACTCGCTGCTGCTCCTTCTCGCCTCGGGCTTCGTGGAGGGCCAGATCGGCCGGCGTCAGAAGGCTCGCGCGACCGCCGCGACCGCCGCGACCCCCGCCGCGGCCGCTGCCCCGACCCCGGGGGCCTCCGCCGCCGCGGCCGCCGAGCCCACCGCCACCTCCGCGACTTCCGCCACCTCCGACCACCCGTAATTCAGGAGGAACGGCCCGCTATCGATGTGTCAGGCACGGCGGCCCGATCATCCTGAATACGTGCACGCCCGAGTGGGCCAGCACGCACACGATCGGGCACCGGCACGCCTCAACGCAGAAACGGGCCCCGGATGCCCCACCGAGGTGGAAGCATCCGGAGCCCGTTCCTGTCAAGCCTGCTGTGGCCCGTTGTGCGAAATGGTGCTGCGGTGAGACCTACGCGTGCGCGCTCTGCAGGTCGTCGATCAGGCGGTCGCCGGGAGCCGCCGGAACCATGGTCGCCTCGATGTCGGCGCGCTCGAGGAGCTCGTCCATGCGGCGGCGACGCGACTTCGAGATGAGCGTCACGACGGTGCCCTGCTTGCCCGCGCGGCCCGTGCGGCCCGAACGGTGCAGGTAGGTCTTGTACTCGTCAGGAGCATCGGCCTGGATGACCAGGTTGATGTCGTCGACGTGGATGCCGCGGGCTGCGACGTCCGTCGCCACGAGCACGTTGACCCGGCCGCTGGTGAGCAGCTGGAGGTTCCGCGTGCGGCGCGACTGGTTGAGGTCGCCGTGCAGCGACGTGGACGGGATGCCCGCGTCGTCCAGCTGGTCGGCGAGCTCTTCGGCGAACGCACGGGTGCGGGCGAAGATCAGCGTCTTGCCCTCGCCGCTCGCGAGCTGCTCGATGATGGCACGCTTGTCGCGCTGCTCGATCAGCAGGACGCGGTGGTCGATCGTCGAGGAGGCCTGGTCTTCACCGGCGACTTCGTGAACGGCCGGCTCGACGAGGAACTCATTGACGAGCTGGGCGACACCCTTGTCGAGGGTGGCCGAGAAGAGCAGCTTCTGGCTCTTCGGCGCGGTCTGGCGGAGGATCCGCTGCACCGGCTCGAGGAACCCGAGGTCGCACATGTGGTCGGCCTCGTCGAGAACGACGATCTTGACCTGCGAGATGTCGAGGCGGCCCTGTTCGATGAGGTCCTCGAGGCGACCGGGGGTCGCGATGATGATGTCGGTGCCGCGCTGCAACGCCGAGACCTGCTTGAACTGGGGCACGCCGCCGAAGATCGGGGTGGTGAACAGGCCGACCGAGCGGGCGATGGGCTGCACGGTGCGGTCGATCTGCATCGCGAGCTCACGCGTCGGGGCCAGGATGAGGGCGCGCGGGAGGCGACCGGGCTTCCGGCCCTTGGCTCCCTCGTTCTCCATCAGGCGCTCAACGAGCGGTGCACCGAAGGCGATGGTCTTGCCGGAGCCGGTCTTGCCGCGGCCGAGAACATCCTTGCCGGCGAGAACGTCGGGGATGGTCGCTGCCTGGATCGGGAACGGGCTCGGAGCACCCATCGACGCGAGCTGGCGCTGGATGTTGTCACCGAGGCCGAGGTCGCCGAACGTCTTGTCGACGACGTCGCTGGCGGTGGTCACTTCGGCTTCGAGGCGCTCGAGCACGACGTCGTCGCCGGCTCCGAAGCGGCCCGCTGCGGCGGTTCCTGCTCCGTCGCTGTAGCCGGTGTTCTCGCGCTTCGGGTAGAAGTCGCTGCCACGCGCGGCGCGGTCGGTGTTGGAGTCGCGGCGGTCCTCGAACGAACGCGCGGGGCGGTCGCTGTAGGCCGGGCGCTCGGTGTGGGCCGGGCGGTCGCTGTAGCTCGGACGCTCCGTGCGGGCCGGGCGCTCAGAGCGCTCGGGACGGTCACCGTAGGTGGGGCGCTCGGGGCGGCCGGCACGCTCGGTGTAGCTCGGGCGCTCGCTCCGCTCCGGGCGGTCGCCGTACGAGGGACGGCCGGTGGATGCACCGCGGTCACCGTAGCTCGGACGCTCGGTGCGTGCACCGCGGTCGGGGCGGTCGCCATACGAGGGACGCTCGGTGCGTGCACCGCGGTCACCGTACGCGGGGCGCTCGGTCCGGGCCGGGCGATCACCGTACGAGGGACGGCCGGCGGATGCTCCGCGGTCGCCGTAGCTCGGACGCTCGCTGCGGCCGGCACCGGAGGCGTTGCGGTCACCGTACGACGAGCGATCGCTGCGCTCCGGACGGTCGCCGTACGAGGGACGGCCGGCGGATGCTCCGCGGTCGCCGTAGCTCGGACGCTCGGTGCGCGCACCACGGTCGGGACGGTCACCGTACGAGGGACGGTCGCTCCGGCCGGCACCCGACGCGTTGCGGTCCCCGTAGGAGGGGCGGTCGTTGCTCCGCGCGGGGCGGTCGCCGTACGACGGACGCTCGGAACGGCCGGCGCCAGAGGCGTTGCGGTCACCGTAGCTCGGGCGCTCGGTGCGCGCGCCGCGGTCGGGACGGTCTCCGTACGACGGGCGGTCGCTACGGCCGGCACCGGACGAATTGCGGTCGCCGTAGGAGGGGCGACCCGTCGAGGCGCCACGGTCGGGGCGGTCGCCGTACGAGGGGCGGGATCCGCGGTCGCTGTAGTTCGACTCGCGGCTCGGGGTTGCAGCGCGGGGCTCCCAGTTGGGGCGCTCGGCGCGGTTCGTGGGGGCGGCGCCGCGGGCGGCGCGCTCGTCGGGGCTCCAGCGTGCCTTCTTGGACGCTCCCGCGTCAGCGCTCTGGTGGCCGCGGTGGCCGGCACTCCGCGCTCCGGGAGCGCTCTTCGGGCCGAACTTGTTGCCGCCGGTGGAGGATTTTTTCGAGTAATCGGGCATGATGCTTTCCGGGTTGTTTCATTTGCATGGCAAAGCGGTCAATACATTTGCGATTGACTTTTGCTGAACCCGGGCAGTCTTTGGCCGGGGCCGTTTCACATACGTGATTGTTCCCGCCCCGCGCCTTCACACCCGTGCACACGTTCGTGCGGTGTTGTTGCGCTTGTGCACTCTTTGCACGACGCATCCATATTGCGTCGCACCCATCGCACGAAACGAGAAACCGGCCCACCTGACTTACAAACCCATCCGCGCGCAACGCGCGGTGTCAAGAGCCGACCTGCACACATTACACGGTCGGCCCCCGATTGTCACGAACCGCCGGTTCCGCGCGTCCGCATCAGGTCGCGAGCCCGGGCCGCGAAGTGCCGGAGGCGCCAGACGCTCCGGCGGCCGCCTGCCCGGCGTGCTCGGTCTGCCGCGCCGCGCGCCGCGAGCCGGTCTCCCGCGCCGGCGACCCCACGAGCAGCCAGCCGGTGCGTTCGGGCCGACGCCGCCGGGCGAGTGCGGCTCCCGCGAACAGCAGGCTGAGCAGCAGCAGGATGGCAAGGACGGCGACGCTCCCCCATACCGTTCCTGCAGAACCACCTGCCAGGATGCCCTGCATGCCCGAGACGGCATACGCCATCGGGGAGATGCTGCTGATGAACTGGAACGGCCCCGACAGGATCTCTACCGGATAGATGCCGGCCGTCGTCGCAAGCTGCACAGCGAACAGAATGAGCGAGATGACCGAGCCGACCCGGCCGAACGCCGACCGCAGGAGCTGGTGGAACGCCGTGAAGGCGAGTGCGACCAGCAACGCGAATCCGAGCGTCGCGGGCAATGAGGACCACGGAGCATCGAGGCTGAACTGCAGGTAGGCCACAACAACCACAGCCTGGAGCGCCGCGAAGAGCGACGCCCGGCCGAAGATGCGCAGCACGAGCCGGCCCGTCGAGGCCGAGCTCGCCAGCAGCGACATCCGAAGCGGGCGGAGCAGCAGGAAGATCGCGAGAGCCCCGATCCAGAGCCCGGCGGGAACGATCAGGATGGCGATGACGCTGCCGATCCCGCCCTGGCTGTTCAGAGTCGTCACGTTCACCGCGATCGGGTCGGCCGCGACCTTGGCGGAGGTCGACGGATCGGTCGCGGCGCTCTTGGTGAGCGCATCCGCCCCCGATTGGAGCCCCGAGGCGAGCGTGGTGGCGCCGGTGGCGAGCTGGCCGGCACCCGCGGCGGACTGCTGCGCTCCCGTGGCGAGCTGCGCGGCACCGTCGGAGAGCTGGGAGGCGCCGTCACGCAGCTGGCCGGAGCCGGAGGAGAGCTGGGAGGCGCCGGAGTCGAGCTGTGAGATGCCGCCCTGCAGGGCATCCAGACCCGACGACGTCTGCGCTGCGAGCGTCGACCCTCCCGATGCGGCCTGGCTGAGCCCGCCGGAGAGCTTCGCGTAGGTGCCGAGCAGCTGTGCCTTTTGAGCGGCGTCGAGGGTCGGGTTCGAGCTGATCGCAAAGTCGAGCCCGGACTTCAGAGAGCTGAACCCGCCCGCGAGGGTCGAGACACCGTCGGTGTAGGTACTGACACCGGCGGAGAGCTGTGAGAGCTGGCCTGCCTGATCGTCGAGCGTCGAGACACCTCCGGCGAGCGAGTCGACCCCACCGGTGTACTGGCTGATTCCCGAGCTGAGCGTCGAGGCGCCGGATGCCGCACCCGACGCTCCCGTCGCGAGCTGGTTCAGCCCGTCGGTGAGACTCGAGGCCCCTGTGCCGAGCTGCGTGGCGCCGTTCGCAGCGGTCGAGAGCTGGGTGCCGACCGTTCCGAGCCCGGAATAGACCCCGGTCAGCACCTGCGCGGTGATCGTCTGGCCGAAGCCGGCCTTCAGAGCGGAACCGACTGTGCTCGCGACCACGCCCGCGAGGTAGCCGTGCGAGTCGTCAGTCTGAATGTCGATCGATCCCTGTGCGGGAGCGGGCGTGCCGAGCGTGTTGATCTGGGCCGAGAAGTTCTCGGGGATGGTCAGCACCGCGTAGTACGTGCCGTCGGCCAGGCCCTTGGCGGCGTCTGCGGTGTTGGTCACGTTCCAGTCGAAACCGGTCTGGTCGGGTCCGGTGAGAGCGGTGACCAGGCCGCGGCCCGCATAGACCGTGGACTGCGTGCCGTCGGCCGCGGTCGTCGTGAGCAGTTTGTCGTTGTTGACCACCGCCGCCGGCACCTTGTTCAGGTTGTCGGAGACGTTCGAGAACGCGCCAGAGAAGAGCGCGTTGGCCGCGAGCGGGATCACGATGACGGCGATGGCTGCAACGGCGAACCACCACCTGCTGCGGCGTCGATGGGAGCGCACGGGTGCTGCCTCTTCGGCGGGGGCGGCAGTGTTCTGGATGCTCATCGGAGGATCCCTTCATGACGGGCGGGAGTGGAGAGTTCGAGGGTGACCAGCGGCCGGGCGGATGCGGGCGCGGATGCGGATGCGGATGCGGCGACCGAACCCGCTGCTGCCTGCCGCGCCACACCGAACACCGGCACCGTGGGAAGACCGAGCACGAGCGTCATGCCGGCGGGCACAAGGTCGGCCAGGGCATTCACGAAGTCGCTCGTGTCCGCCAGCGGCGACCCCGCATCGCCCGTGTCGAGCACCAGCAGCGCGCCGCCGTCGGCGAGACCCAGGGCGGTGAGCACCAGCGCCGTCGCGAGCGGCGTGAGCGAACCGAGGGCGGTCTCGGCCGAGAGCGGCGGCTCGCCGGGGAACCGCGAGAGCGCCCTGTCGATGTCGGCGACACGGTGGTCGACCTCGGACGCCGAAGCTCCCCGCCGGAACAGCGGCCGGGCGTAACGGAGGCGATCGCGCAGCGCCGAGCCGACGGAGCTCGAGACATCCGTGCGCCCCGAGGCGAGATCGACGAGGGTCACGCACCGGCTGAGGGCGCCGGCCTCGGAGGGCACGGTGAACCCGAGCACCTGCAGCTCGCCCGACTCGGGGTGAAGGCGCCCCGCGAGGGTGGCGCCGACCAGGCGACGCGACGTGGTGTCGCCGGAGATCACCAGGACTGCCCCCTCGGTGAGCGAGAGATCGATCGTGTTCTCGACTCCGCCGATGCGCAGGTCTTCGGCAGAGATGATGTCGTCCGTGTGACGAGAGGCCCAGGCCGCACTCGCGATGTGTTCGCGGAGACCCTCGCCCTCGACATCCACATTCGGCAGGATGCGCGACAGCGACCGGGGCAGTTTCCAGGCCGTGGCGCCGAGCAGCGTCATCACCGCGGGCACCAGCGTCATGCGCACGAGGAACGCGTCGACGAACACCCCGACGGCGAGTGCGAGCGCGATCTGCTTGATCGCCCCTGTGCCTTCGGGCACGAAGGCGAAGAACACGAAGAACATGATGAGCGCGGCGGCCGTAACCACCCGCGCACCCTGCACGAAGCCGACCCGGATGGCGCGGCGGGCGTCTTTCGTCTTCACGAACTCCTCCCGCATGCCTGAGACGAGGAACACCTCATAGTCCATGGCGAGCCCGAAGAGGATGGCCATCAGCAGAATGGGCAAAAAGCTGATGAGCGGGCCGGTGGTCGCGATGTTCAACAGATCGGCACCCCAGCCCCACTGGAAGACGGCGACGGTCACCCCAAAGCTCGCACCCACAGAGAAGAGGAAACCGACGGCCGCCTTGATCGGCACCGCGATCGACCGGAACACCATGGCCAGCAGCACGATCGAGAGACCGACGACCAGGATGCCGAACGGCAGCAGGGCGGCGGTGAGCAGGTCGGAGATGTCGACGGCGACGGCCGTCTGCCCGGTCACGGCGATCGGTGTGCCGAGATCGGCCGTGATCGTGTCGTTCACCGCCCGAAGGTCGTGCACGAGCGTCTTGGTCTCGGGCGAGTCGGGCGCGGTCGTGGGAATGACCTGGAAGATCGCGGTGTCGACGGTGGGGTCGGGGATGCCCTGGCCGACGACCGCGACCCCGGGAACGGTGCGCAGCTCATCACCGATCTTGGTGAGCACGCCCTGTATGTCGGTGGACTGCGTGATGTCGGCGACGACGATGAGCGGGCCGTTGAAACCGGGGCCGAAGCCCTCGGCGAGCAGGTCGTAGGCCTGGCGGTTCGTCGTGTCGGCGGGCTGCTGCCCGGAGGTCGGCAGGTTCAGGTCGAGGCTGAATGCGGGTATGGCGGCAACACCGACGAGCCCGCACACCGCGATGATGAACACGATCGGCGCCTTCATCACCAGGCCGACCCAGCGGGCACCCATCGAACGCGAGACCGGCTTCGTTCCGGATTTCGCTCGGGCGGCATGAGCTCCGGCGTGCACGGGAGAATTGCCGTCGACCACGTCGACCTCAGCTGCGGCGTGCGAATGCGCGTGGGCATCCGGGGCACCCGCACCCAGACCTGCGATCGTGACCGGCTCGTCGTGCTCCAGTGCCGCAAGCGCACGGCGTTCGACCCGGGAGCCGCGCTTGGGCCGCAGCCGGTTCTTCGCGAGCCCCATGATGGCCGGCAGGAGGGTCGCCGCGATACAGACCGAGATGAACACGGCGAAGGCGGCGGCGACACCCATGACGCTGAGGAAGGGGATGCCGACGACCAGCAGCCCGAGCAGGGCGATGATCACCGTCGTACCCGCGAAGACGACAGCACTGCCCGCGGTCGCGACCGCCTGCGCGGCCGACTCCTCGGGCTCCTGGCCCTGGGCGAGCTGCGTTCGATGCCGCGAGAGGATGAACAGGGCGTAGTCGATACCGACCGCGAGTCCGATCATCACCGCGAGCAGCGGCGCGGTGCTCGAGATGGAGGCGAAGGCCGTCGAGGCGGTGACAGCACCGATGGAGATGCCGACGCCGATGATCGCGGAGAGCAGGGGCAGGCCCGCGGCGAGCAGCGAGCCGAAGGTGATGAACAGCACGACGGCGGCGAAGAGCACGCCGAGTCCCTCAGACGGCGAGATGCCGACGGTGTTGTCCTGGAAGACCTGGCCGCCGAACTCGACCCGGATGCCCGCGTCGGCCGCCAGCGAGCGGGTGGCCTGCACGGCGTCCGTCGTCGATGCCGGGATGTCGATCGTCGGTCCGTCGAACGACACGGAGGCGTAGGCGATGGTCTTGTCCGACGAGATCGCATTGGTGGCGTACTCGGAGTAGGGCGTGACCACCGAGCTGACGTGCGGGATCTTCGCGAGCGCATCCGTGACCGCGGTGATCGACGCCTGGTCGGCCGGGTCGGTGACCGTCTGACCCGCCGGAACCTGGAACACGACCTGCGCGCTCGACCCGGCGACCGCGGGGAACACAGCGTCGAGCTTGTCGAGCGTCTGCTGCGACTCAGTGCCGGGGATGCTGAACCCCTCGTCGTAGCTGCCGCCGAGAGCGGAACCACCGCCGAGGATCACCGCGAGGAGCAGGAACCAGGCCACAATGACCTGCCATGGGTGCCGGAACGAGAACCGGCCGATACGGTACAGAAGAGTTGCCATGGTGCGGACTCCTAGAGCGTGACGGCCGGGGCGGCGAAGGGGACGAGAAGTTCGGTGACGACGGCGACAAGGGCCGCGCGGGCCTCTTCGATGGGCGCCAGGTCGGTCGACGGCATTGCGACGCCGGTCGCGACCACGTAGGCGGCACCGGCCAGAGCGACGCCGAGCCGGATCCGCTGCTCGGGTGTCGCCAACTCGTTCACGAACGAGTCGCTCAGCCGGCGCAGGAAGTCGTTGGCACGATCGACGATCGGGATGCCCGCCAGCGACTGGCCCTGGTTGATGATGATGTGGGCCTCGAGGCCGTGCACCAGCAGGAAGTCGATGAAGTCCTCGACGAAGGTGCCCCGCAGGTCGGCGTCGGCGATGCGGCCGATCGAGCCCTGGAAGAGACCGTCGAGCTTCACAACGGCCGGGGTGAGCGCCTCTTCGAGCAGGGCCTCCTTCGACGCGAAGTGGTACAGCACGCTCGACTTCGAGTACCCCGCGGCATCCGCGATCTGCTGCAGCGATGCACCTGCGTAGCTCGTCTCGACGAACAGGCGGAGCGCTACGGCCTTCAGCTCCTCAGAAGGGTCGGGGCGGTGCGTCGGATGAATCGGCATGTCGACAGCGTACCTGACCGCTCGGTCAGCTCCTGTACGATCGGTCAGATCTGCGGGCCGCTCACAGGCTCGGCAGCCGAAGCTGTGAGGGCTCGCGTGTCACTCGCTCCGGCCTGGCGTTCGATGAACCGCTGCTCGCGCCGCTGCTGTCGTCGCTCGAGTCGCCCCATTACGACGTTGTAGAGCACCGGGAGCACGATGAGCGTCAGGATCGTCGACGAGACGAGCCCGCCGATCACCACGATCGCGAGCGGCTGCGAGATGAAGCCGCCGTGGCCGGTCAGCCCGATCGCCATCGGCAGCAGCGCGAAGATGGTCGCGAGCGCCGTCATCAGAATCGGCCAGAGCCGCCGCACGGCACCCTGCACGAGCGCCTCGCGAACAGGCAGACCCCTTCCCCGGTACTGGTTCACCAGGTCGACGAGCACGATCGCGTTCGTCACCACGATGCCGATCAGCATCAGCACGCCGATGATCGAGGGCACCCCGAGCGGGATGCCCGAGATCACCTGCAGCGCGATCGCCCCCGTCGCGGCGAACGGCACGGACACCAGCAGCAGGAGCGGCTGCAGGAGGCTCTTGAACGTCGCCACCATGACCACGTAGACGATCAGGATCGCCACGAGCAGCGCGATGCCGAGCTGCCCGAAGGCGTCGCTCTGGTTGGAGGTCGCTCCCCCGAGCTTCGCGGTCGCCCCGGCGGGCAGCTGCACGGCATCCACGGCCTTCTGCACTTCGGCGCTGGCCGAGCCGAGGTTGTCACTGGATGGCGTCGCCGTGACGCTCGCCGTCCGAAGGCCCCGCGACGTGGTGATGGTGTCGGGGCCGTTCACCTCGGAGACGGTCGCGAGCGAGTCGAGCCGCACGGGCCCTGTCGCGGTCGGCACCTCGAGCGCCGCGAGGTCGGCCTGGGTGGCCGGAGTGCTGTCGCTGGCGATGTAGATCGTGTACTGAGTGCTGTCGATCACGATCGATCCGACCGTCTGCGGCTGCATGGCGTTCGCGACGAGCGATCCGACGGCCACCTCGCTGAGGCCGGCCTCGACCGCCTTCGTGCGGTCCACGGCCACGGCGATATAGGGGGCCGGGTGGCTGCCAGGTTCGACGAGCTCTGCGTGATGCCGTCGAGATCCTTGACCGAGGCGAGCACCGCGTCGGCCGCGGCCTGCAGGTCGGTCTGGTTCGTGGCCGAGATGTCGACGGTGATGTCCGAGGAGCCCCCGAATCCGGCCGAAGCGGCGACCGAGATGGCGCCGGCGTCGGGGATCGCGGCAAGATCGGTCCGCACGGTGTTCTGCAGGTCATCCTGGTTCACGGAGTCGTCGGTGGTGATCGAATACGTGATGGCGTTGCCGCCGCCACCCACGAACGCATCGCGGAGGCTCGAGCCGCTCGAACCGATCGAGGCCTGCACGGTCCGGATGCCCGCGATGCCGCGGAGCGCCGCCTCGACCTTCTGCGCCGACGCGTCCTGCACATCGAGGCTCGCACCGACCGGCACGGTCTGGGTGACGGTGAGCGTGTTCTGGCCGCTCGAACCGAGGAAGTTGGTCTTCATGAACGGCACCAGCGCGATCGTGCCGCCGAGCACGAGCACCGCGATGATGAGGGTGACGAACGAGTGCTTCAGCGTCCACGTGATGATCGGCAGGTAGCGGCGCTGCAGGGCGCCGGGCGCTTCGTCTTCGATGACATTCTGCGATCGGCGGGCGCGACGGCCCGGCAGCGCGGCGGTGGCCACGGCGAGACTGTCGCGCACGGGACGGCCGGCGACCGTGTCGCTGGTGCTGGTGCCCTGCGCAGCGGAAGCAGCGGAAGCCGAGGCCGACGCGGTTGCTGCGAGAACGCCCTGGCGAGCATCCGGAGCCGCGGCAGCAGCTGCCTTCGCCAACGCGCGCCGCTGCCGCCGGCTCACCCGGTGCGAGCTGCCGAGGAACCAGTAGGCGAGCACCGGCACGATCGTGAGCGCCACGAACAGCGACGCGAGCAGCGCGATCGTCACCGTGAGCGCGAACGGCCGGAACAGCTCGCCCGTCGTGCCCTGCACGAACGAGATGGGCAGGAAGACCGCGACCGTCGTGATCGTCGAGGCCGTGATGGCCGTCGCGACCTCGCGCACCGCCTCGATGATTACCTCTGACCGGGTCGCACCGTCGATCGGCCCCGAGCCTTCAGCCTGGCCCAGGTGCCGCTTGATGTTCTCGATCACGACGATCGAGTCGTCGACGACCCGGCCGATCGCGATCGTCAGCGCACCGAGGGTCAGGATGTTCAGTGAGTAGTTCGCCGTCTGTAGACCGATGAACGTGATGAGCACCGAGGTCGGGATCGAGATCGCGGTCACGATCGTCGACCGCACCGACATCAGGAAGATCAGGATGATCACCACGGCGAAGAACAGTCCGAGCAGCCCCTCTGTGGCGAGCGACTCGATCGACTGCTGGATGAACGGGGCCTGGTCGAACACGACGGTGAAGGTCGCGCCGGGGAGCGCCGACTGCAGCTCGGGGATGATGTCCTGCACGCCCTTCGACACGTCGACCGTGTTCGCGGCGGGCAGCTTCGTCACCGCGATGGTGAGCGCGGGTTCCCCATTCACCCGGGAGATGGATGTCACGGGGTTGTCGACCAGCGCGACCGTCGCCACATCGCCGATCGAGTAGACGCCCCCGCCCGGCTTGGCCGCCGGCAGCGGCAGGGCGGCGATGTCAGCGGTCGACGCCAGCTTCGAACCGGCCTGCACCGAGAGCGTGGATCCGTTCTCGGTCAGCGACCCGGCGGGCAGGAGCGTGCCGTTCGACGCCACCGCCGTCTTCAGGGCGGCCTGGGTGAGGCCCGCCTCGGCCAGCTTGCCGCTGTCGGGCGTGATCGTGACGCGCTGCCCGGGGTCGCCGACGAGCTGCGCCGCGCGCACCCCCGCCACCTGTTCGATGTCGGTGAGGGTGGATGCCCGAAGGGACGCCGCCAGCGCCTTCGTGTCGCCGCCCGCACCGCCCGTCACGGCGATCTGGATGACTGGCAGGTCTCCGATGCTGCCGCTCAGCACCTGCGGGTCGACGGTGTCGGGCAGCGTCGACTTCACCCGGTTGATCGCCTGCGAGATCTTCTGCTCGGCGTTCGCGAGGTTCGTGCCGTAGACGAAGGTCGCGTTGACGATCGACAGGTTGGTACTGGATGTCGCGGAGGTCGTGTCGATGCCCTCGACGCCCTGCACGGCCTGCTCGATCGGCGTCGACACGTCGTCGTTGACCACCTCGGGCGACGCACCGGGATAGTTGGTCAGGATCACCAGTTGCGGAAAGTCGATCGACGGGATCAGTTCCTGCTTCAGGCTGGTGAGGGCCAGCCCGCCGAAGACCGCCGCCACGATCGTCACGAGGGCGATCAGGGCCCGGTTCTTCATGCTCAACACTGCGAGGAGATGCATGGTCTCAGTGTCGCACTTCTACGGTGCGTCGAAAACGCGGGTGGACCCCTTGACGCGAGCCGGCCGCGACGGCAGCCAGAACCGGTCGCCGGTCACGAACACGAGCGCCGGCACCAGCACCGTGCGCACGAGGAGGGTGTCGAGCAGCACACCGATGCCCACGATGACGCCGATCTGGGTGAGGGCGATGATCGGCAGCACGCTGAGTACCGCGAACACCGCGGCCAGCAGGATGCCCGCGCTGGTGATCACGCCACCGGTCGCCGAGAGCGCGTGGATCATGCCCGGCCTCGTGCCGAGACGTCCGGCCTCCTCCCGCGCCCTCGTCACGAGGAAGATGTTGTAGTCCACCCCGAGCGCCACGAGGAACAGGAAGCTGAACAGCACCACGTTCGTATCGAAGGCAGGAATGTCGAAGACCGTCCTGAACACGAGGTTCGCCGCTCCCAGGCTCGCGAAATAGCTCGCGACCACAGTGACGATCAGCAGCACCGGCGCCACGAGGGCCCGCAGCAGCACGAGCAGCACCACGAACACGATCGCCAGGATGATCGGGATGATCAGGGCCTCGTCGTGGGCGGAGGCGGTCTGCTCGTCGAGCGCCGTGGCATCCGTGCCGCCGACCAGGGCCGCACTCGCGCCGTCGCCCGCATTCGTATAGGCGGCCCGCAGATCGGTGATCGTCTGGAACGCGGCATCCGACTGCGGCTCCGCGGCCAGCGTCACGCTGAGCTGGGTGATGGTTCCGGCGGCCGCGCCCACGGTGACGGTGTCGACCCCGGGCGTCTGGATGGCGATGCGCTGGGCGCTCTGCAGGGCATCCGTCGGCGTGATGACGATCGTCTGGGCGCTCTGGCCCGCGGGGAACGCCTGGTCGATGACCGCCTGGCCCTGGGCCGACTCGGGGTTGCCCCGGAACTGCTGCACCTGCGAGAGCCCGACGCTGAGGTTCAGGGCGCCGAGCGCGAGGGCGCCGAGCACCACCACACTGCCGATCACCACGACCACCGGCCGCCGCGAGACCCCGTGGCCGAGCTTCGACCAGAAGCCGTGCTCGGTGGGCGACTCCGAGCCGAACGTCGGCACGAACGGCCAGAACAGCCCGCGCCCGAAGATGACGAGCGCGGCGGGCAGCACCAGCAGCGCGAAGATCATCGCCGTGACGATACCGATCGCGCAGGCGAACCCGAGCGCCCGGTTGCCGGAGAGCTCCGCGAAGAGGAGCGTGAGGAGGCTCAGCGTGACGGTGCTTCCGCTGGCCAGCACCGCCGGACCGGCCCCGCGGAGCGCCTGGGACATCGCCGCCCGCCGGTTCTCGTGCCGCCTCAGTTCCTCCCGGTAGCGGGCGATGAGCAGCAGGGCGTAATTCGTGCCCGCGCCGAAGACGAGCACCGACAGGATGCCCGAGATCGAGGCGTCGATGGTGAACCCGAACACGTTCGCGAGCTGCTTCACGAGGACGCCTGCCAGCCCGTCGGCGAGCCCGATCACGGCCAGCGGCACCAGCCAGAGCCAAGGGCTCCGGTAGGTGATCAGCAGCAGCACGGCCACGACGATCACGGTCACGAGCAGTAGCCGGAAGTCGGCACCCTGGAACGCGGCGGCCACGTCGGCCTGGAACCCCTCGGGACCGGTGACGTAGGCGTTCAGCCCGTCGGGGAGGTCGGTCTTCGCGGTGGTCCGGAGGTCGGCGACCCGGGCGCCCTGGGCTTCGCTGTCGGTCGCGGCCGGCAACGGAAGGGGCAGCAGGGCGGCGGTTCCGTCGTGGGAGTACTGCGCCGGGGGCAGCTGGCCGCTGAGCGACTCGGGCGCGAGAGCCGCACCGCGGGCCGCGACCGCCGTCCGGTCGGCATCGGTCAGGGGCTCACCCCCGCGGTCGAACACGACCAGCGCAAACCCGGCGCCGGAGTTCGGCAGCTGCTTCTGAAGCTCGGCGACCTGGGCCGACTGGGTGCTGGCGGGGAGTCCGGCGGTCGGGGCGACACTGCCGGTGCTCGCCGGCGCGGTGGCGAACAGGATGCCCGCTGCCACGATCGCCAGCGCGAGAACGATCCACGCGGTGAATTTTCCGCTGACGAAATCGGTCAGGTGGCGCATCCGGGGGTCCTGTCTCTCTTACTTGCCTGATAGTTAAGCTTCTTGACAATAACAGAGGATAGGATGATCTGCATGACGGCCTCGCGTGCACCCCGCCCCCTGGTGAACGCCGCGGCCTCGGACTACGCTGATCCGGCCGCTGCGTCAGCCGAGTCGCTGCTCGGCGACCGGCAGGCCCAGATGAGCCAGGCGAGCCTCAGCTTTCGAGAACTGCTCACCCTGACCGCCGACTTCGAGCGGGTGCTCGCCGCGCACCTCTCCATCAACGCGACCGACCTCGAAGCCATGGAGCACCTCATCGAGGCGGGGCCGCTCAGCCCCACCGAGCTCGCCCACCGCCTCGGCATCACGACCGCCGCGACCACCCTCGTGATAGACCGTCTCGAGAAGGCCGGCCACGCCGCACGCGAGGCGCACCCGAGCGACCGCCGCAAGGTGCGCGTCGTGCCGGCCGAGGCATCCGTCGCCCGCACCTTCACCGCGCTCCGCCCGCTCATCTTCGGTGTGGATGCCGTGCTCGACGACTTCGCCCCCTCGGAGCGCACCGCCATCGAGCTGTACCTCGCCCGTGTCGCAGACGTCTACCGCGCCGTCATCGCCGAGACGCCGCCCCCGCCGCCGCCCGCCTCCTGACCCGCCGCGCTGGGAGTGCGGCGCCATGGAATGCCCTCGGCCAAACCTCGCCGTATTCGCCTCCACTTTCGCTGGGCGCATTCCGTAGAGATCGAAACCTGCCCGTGGTTGCGGGGCAGGCGGGGAGGATGGCGAAGGTGCGAAGCGCGTCGCGCACGAAGGCGGCCGTGCCCGCGCCGTGGCGGTCGTAGGTGCGGCCGAAACGGTCGTCGGCCACGTACAGGTCGCCCAGCCCAGCGAGGTACTCCGCCGAGACGACGCCCGCCACCGCGCGGCCCCGCACCTCCGACAGATGACGACCCGGACCGGGGGCCGTCGGCGGGGGCCCGCCGAGCGCCCGCGCTAACCACGCGACGTGGCGTTCAACGAGTGCCTGCGCCTCGGGGCCGGCGGGGTCGGATCCGGCGCCGTTCAGCGCCCCGAAGGCGGCCGCCGTCGTGCGGCCCTCTGCCGTGAAGTCGTGCCGCTGGGCATCCGTCAGCCCACGCCACCAGGCGTCGGAGGCCGCGTAGGCCGGCATGCCCCAGCTCTCTGCGACCTCGCCTTCGTGCACGGTGTGGTCGAATCCGTCGAACATCGTCTCTGCCATGAGGGGGGTTCCTTCCTGAATGCCGTCAAGCGTCAGTTCGACCGCGCCGATCTGCCGCGCGATGCGCTGCTGTTCGAGCCGGAGGCCGTCGAGGTGTGCGCCGAGGGCCGACACCGGGTCGGTCTGTTCGGCCAGAACCTCAGCGATGGCGTTCAGGCCGAGCCCGAGCCTCCGCAGCAGCAGGATGCGCTGCAGGCGCACGAGCGCCGCCTGGTCGTAGTAGCGGTATCCGTTCGCGCCGATCCGGCTGGGCGCGAGCAGCCCCAGGTCGCCGTAATGCCTCAGCGTGCGGCTCGTCGTTCCGCCGAGCGCCGCGATCTTCTGGATCGGCCACTCCTCTGCCATGCCGGCCTCCCGTGCTTACCGCGCGGCGGCCCGGATGGCCGCCTCACCTCACGCTAAGGGTTGACGCAGCGTCAGAGTCAAGCGTGCCTCGGCGGAACGCCCCGCGCGCTCAGCCGGCCGGTGTCGACGATGGCAGCGGCGCCGGCGCGGTTGTGGAGGTCGGCGCGGGGGCGGTGCCCGCTCCCTCCGTGGAATTCGGCGAGGGCGTGGCAGTCGGCGAGGGCGTCGGGGTCGCCGTCGACGAGCCGCGGCCCGTGCCGGTGCCCGAGGAACCCGATCCGGAGCCGCGCGAGGCAGACGCGGGTAACGGGAAGTTGCTGCCCCCGCGGGCGTCAGCGGTGTCTTTGTAGAACTCCTTCCACACGTAGAGCCGCGAGAGCCCGCTCCGCACCGTCACATCGTTGCCGCCTGTCACCGGCGTCTGCCGGATCGACACGTTGCCGGTCACATTGCCGACCCACGAGGCCGAGACGAGCTGGGTGGTTCCGCCGACCAGCCAGACATCCTTCTCGGCGTCTGTCGTGCCCGTCTTGCCGAAGTGCGGCGTTCCGTCGGCGGGGTTGGCGGTCGTGGCCGTTCCCGACTGGATCACACCCTGCATCGCGTAGAGCGCCGTCTGGGCGATCGTGGGGTCGATCGCCTGGGTGCACGTGCTCTGCGGCACCGAGACATCCGCACCGGTGGAGTCGGTGATGCTCGAGATCGCGACCGGCGTGCAAAACATGCCGTTGTTGGCGACGCCCGCGTACGCGGCCGCCATCGTCAGTGGGGAGACCTCATTGCCGCCGAGCACGGTGGCGTAGAGTCCGGTGTCCATCGCCGCGCCGTCGGCCCTGTGCATCCCGAACGCCGTGGCGATCGCGTTGATGTCGCAGAGGTCGAGCTTGGTGGCCATGTTCAGGAACGCGTTGTTCACCGAGTCCTCGAACTGCGACAGCACCGTGGCATTGCCGCCCGACTCACCCGCGTCGTTCCCCGCCGTGTAGGTGCCGCTCACGGTCCCGCCGCAGCTGTTCGTGATGTTCGAGGCCGTGAACTTCTGGTTGTTCGAGCCGTTCACGAAGTCGTTCAGCGACCGGCCGCTCTTCAGCCAGTCCATCAGCACGAACAGTTTGCTCGTCGACCCGTTCTGGAACCCGGCCGAACCACCGTAGGCGGCATCCGTGCTGTAGTTGATGGCCGTGTTCGTGGCCGGATCCGCCGACGGATCCTGACTGTACGTCTTGTTCTGGGCCATCGCCACGATCTTGCCCGTGCCGGGCTGCACCGTGACGAACGCCCCGCCGATGTCGACGCTCGACATGGAGGAGGGCACGTAGTCGGTCACCGCCTGGTTCGCCGCAGCCTGCAGGGACGGGTCGAGGGTCGTGACAATCGTGTAGCCGCCCCGATTGAGGGCGTTCGCCCGGTCATCCGCCGTCGCACCGAAGGTCGTGTCGTTCAGGATGATGTCCTTCACGTAGTCGCAGAAGAAACCCGCGCCGGCTGCGGCCGTCTGGCAGCCCGTCGACGACTCGGTGATGTTCGGGGTGACAGGCGTCGCGACCGCCTCGTCATACTGCGCCTGGGTGATTGCCTTCTCTTTGAGCATCGAGGCGAGCACGTCTTCGTTCCGCCGGGCGGTGTTGGCCGCGATGTTGTCGGGCACGTCGATGCGGAGCGCCTCTGGCGCGTTCACCATGGCCGCGAGACTCGCTGCCTGGGCCAGCGTGAGCGCGTTCGCATCGACCCCGAAGTAGTACCGTGACGCAGCTTGGATCCCATACACCCGCCCGCCGAACAGCGCGATGTTCATGTACCCGAGCAGGATGTCGTCTTTGCTGTACTCCTTCTCGAGGCCGATCGAGAGCTTCAGTTCCTTGAGCTTGCGGTCGGCGGTCGTGGCCGTCGCGTCTGCGTAGGCAGCGGCCTCGGCCGTCGGGTCGCTGATCGCCTCTGCCCGTTGCACAAGGATGTTCTTCACGTACTGCTGCGAGATCGTCGACGCACCCGACTCGACACCGCCCGACACGGTGTTCGAGATGAACGCGCGGACGGTGGACTGCACATCCATGCCGCCGTGCACGTAGAACCGTGGATCCTCGGTCGAGACGATCGCGTCCTTGAAGTTCTGCGAGATGTCGTTCCAGCCCACCTCCTGGCGGTTCTGGTCGTAGAACGAGGCCAGGAGGGTGCGATTGCCGGCAGCGTCCTGCGCGTAGATGCTCGACGTCTGCGAGAGGGTGTCGGGCTTGATGTAGTCGGGGAGATCGTCGAACGCCTCGAGCGAGGAGCCCACCGCGATACCGCCCAGGGCAACCGCCGGAGTGAACATCGCCGTCACCAGCACGCCGGCCAGCGCACTCGCGACCACCAACCCCACCACTGCTCGCACCCTGCCGACCACGTGACCTCCCTCTGCCCCGCCGCGTCGGCCGGGCCACGACAGCGTAGGTCGGCTACCTGTCGAATCATGATGAGGAGGCTGCAATTTCGCCGCGAACCTCAGGCACGCACGGACGTCTCGCCTTCGTGCGCTCTCAGATGAGCGCTCAGGGGGCACCGTTCGGCGGGTACTCGTTGAACCGCTCGAGGAGGCGTGCGAACGTCGCCAGCTCATCGCCACTCCACGTCTCGAAACGCACCGCATAGTCGAGGGTCACCAATCGGCGGACGGCTGCGAGCCGCTCCTCGGCGAGCGGTGTCGTGACGAGGTAGCTCGACCGGCCATCCGTCGGATCGGGCCTCGTCGCGAGCAGCCCGAGCGACCGGAGTGCGCTCAGCTGCCGACTGACGGCGCTCTTGTCGAGACCGGTCGCGGCGATGATGGAGCTCGCCTGCGACGGGCCGCACTGGGCGATGTGGCGAAGGATCGAGAACCCGGTGGGCTGCAGCTCCGGATGCACCTCCGCCGAGTACCGCCGGATCACGTGCCTCGCCGAACGGAAGAGCTGCGCGATGCCCGACTCGATGTCGAGCACGACACTCTGGTCTGAACGGCTGGCCGGAGCATCCTGTGGCGACATACGCCTGAGGGTAGCGACTGAAGCTTCGGCGTAGCCTTGGAGCACCTCGAAAGGATAACCATGACCCGTATCGGTTCCAGCGACCTCGACGTCTTTCCCCTCTCCCTCGGCGGCAATGTGTTCGGCTGGACGGCCGACCGGAACGCCTCCTTCGACATCCTCGACGCCTACACCGCGGCGGGCGGCGACTTCATCGACACGGCCGACTTCTACTCGGCGTTCGCGCCGGGCAACCACGGCGGTGAATCCGAGACGATCATCGGCGAGTGGATGACCGCCCGCGGCAACCGTTCCCAGGTCGTTGTGGCAACGAAGGTCAGCCGCCACCCCGACTTCATGGGCCTCGCCGGAGCGAACATCCTCGCCGCCGCCGATGCCTCGCTCGGCCGGCTGCAGACCGACGTCATCGACCTGTACTTCGCGCACTTCGACGACGAGGAGACCCCCCTCGAAGAGACCGCAGGGGCCTTCGATGAACTCGTGAAGGCCGGCAAGGTGCGCTACATCGCGCTCTCGAACTACTCGCCCGAGCGCATCGAGGAGTACTTCGCGGTTGCGCGCGCGAACGGTTTCGTGCTGCCCGTGGCGCTGCAGCCGCACTACAACCTGGTGCACCGCAACGACTTCGAAGAGACCCTGGCGCCGATCGCCGAGCGGGAGAACCTCGGCGTCGTACCGTATTTCTCTCTTGCCAGCGGCTTCCTCACCGGAAAGTACCGTTCGAAAGACGACCTCGGCGACTCACCGCGCGCGTCGGGCGCTGCGAAGTTCGTCACGCCGCAGGGCCTCGCCATCATCGACGCTCTCGACGAGATCGGCCGGGCCCACGGCGTGAGCATCACGACCACCGCTCTCGCCTGGTTGCTCGCCAAGCCCACCGTCGTCGCTCCCATCGCGAGCGCCTCGAAGCTCTCGCAGGTCGCCGACCTCGTCGCGGTCGCGAACGTCACCCTCGCCCCCGACGAGGTGGCCACGCTCGACGCCGTCAGCGCCTGGAACGGCTAATCATCCAGCAGGCCGTGCACCGTTGCCTCGTCGACGATCAGGTCGGTGATCAGGTGCGCGGCCAGCGCGCCGCGGAGGGCGGGCATCCGGGACTTGCCGGAGACGACGCACACGCGCCGTGACACCCGGGCCAGCTGGTCCAGCGGCGGCCCGCTCGACCGGAGGTTCATCGGCACGTCGGCGCTCGATCCGTCGGCGCGGTAGAACACCGTTGCCACATCGCCGACGACATGTGACGCGTTCAGACTCTGGAAGTCCTGCTCGTCGAGGTAACCGCTCGTGTACACGTGACCCGGAACGTCTGACAGCGGGGTGCCGAGGCCGAAGAGCGCGACATCCATCCGCTTCTGGATGTCAAGCACCCGCCGGATGCTGCGCTCCCGCCAGAGCACCTGCTTCGTCGCCGGGTCGTCGAAGAACGCCGGCACCGGGAACTGCTGAACGTAGGCGCCGTAGGCCGCCCCGAACCTCGACATGATCTCACTCGTATACACGATGCCTGTCGTCCGCGTGTTCGCGGCACCGTTCAGCTGCACGATCTGCGAATTGTGGGTGACCTTCGGCTGCAGGTGGCGGCTGACCGCACTCATCGTGCTGCCCCAGGCGATGCCCATCGTCATGTTGGAGTCGAAGTACTGGTTCAGGATGCGCGCCGCTGACATCCCCACCCGCTCGAGCCGGTCGACTTCGTTGGCCGAATCGGGCACCGGAACGACGTGCACCGTGACGTGGTGCTTGTCCTGGATGCGCTGCAGCGCCGTCGAGATGCGTTCGGCCGGCGTCTTCACCTGGATCTCCACCAGCCCCGCCTCGCGGGCGTAACTGATCAGGCGCGACACCGACGAACGGGAGGTGTGGAGCTCCGCTGCGATGGCCTCCATCGTCAGATCCTGCATGTAATAGAGATGAGCGGCGCGAAGAGCGTCACGCACCCGTTCGCTGGGTGCCGGATGCTCGGCCACTGGTGCTCTCATCGTGAGCCCTCCCTTGGTTTGCACAGATGTGCAACTACCTTGACCATTCGTGTCACAGTTCTCATTATGTATTGAGTCACACGGATTGCGCGGGTGCAACCTGGGACTTACACGAAGGCGAGTGAACAGTGACTGACAACACCTCTGAAACCGCAGCGACCACCGGGCTCCGCAGCGACGTTCAGGCAATCCTCGACCGCCCCTCGGCTCAGGTCCTGGTCATCGGCGGCGGCATCAACGGCGTCGGCACGTTCCGCGATCTGGCGCTGCAGGGCATCGACGTCGTGCTCATCGAGCGCGGCGACTACATCTCCGGTGCATCGGCAGCGTCCAGCCACATGATCCACGGTGGCGTGCGTTACCTCGAGAACGGCGAGTTCCGGCTCGTGCGCGAATCGGTGCAGGAACGCAACAGGCTACTGCGCCTCGCGCCCCACTACGTGAAGCCGCTTCCCACGACCATCCCGATCTTCTCCACCTTCTCGGGCATCCTCTCCGCTCCCCTCCGGCTGCTGACCCACAAGCCGGGCGGCAAGACGAAGGAGCGCGGCGCGCTGCTCATCAAGCTGGGCCTGACCGGCTACGACTCCTTCTCGCGCGACGGCGGCACCGTGCCCCGCCACGAGTTCAAGGGTCACAAGAAGACCATGCAGAAGTTCCCGAAGCTGCGGGACACGGTCAAGTACAGTGCGCGCTATTACGACGCGGCGGTCGAGAACCCCGAGCGTCTCGCCCTGGACATCGTCGGCGACGGCATCGTGGCCGGCAAGGGCAAGGCTCGCCAGGCCAACTACGTCGAGGCGATCGGATCCTCAGCCGAAGGCGTGGTGCTCCGCGACACCGTCAGCGGTACCGAGTTCACCGTCAAGGCGGATGTCGTGGTCAACACCTCCGGCCCCTGGACCGACCTCACCAACGCCTCCCTCGGCAAGACCACCAGCTTCATGGGCGGCACCAAGGGCTCACACATCGTTCTGGACAACCCCGAACTCTACGATGCCTGCGCCGGGGGCGAGATGTTCTTCGAGAACAACGACGGCCGCATCGTGCTGATCTACCCGCTGAACGGCCGCGTGCTCGTCGGTACCACCGACATCGATGCCGACCCGTCGAAGCCCGCGGTCTGCACCGAAGAGGAGGTCGACTACTTCTTCGAGTTGGTCTCGCACGTTTTCCCAACCATCGAGATCGATCGTTCGCAGATCGTCTTCCGGTACTCGGGCATCCGCCCCCTGCCGAAGCACGACGACACCGCCCCCGGCTTCGTCTCCCGCGACTATCGCATCGAGCAGACCGTGTTCGCCGGCGACAAGAAGACGCCAATGCTGAGCCTGGTCGGCGGCAAGTGGACCACCTGGCGAGCCCTCGCCGAGCACCTCACCAACGAGACGCTCGCGCTGCTGAAGAAGACCCGGACGGTCAGCACCGAGAACCTGCAGATCGGCGGTGGAGTCGACTTCCCGACCACAGATTCGGGTGTCCGCTCCTGGGTCACGGCGCACGCCGACGGCCTGACGCCGGCCCGCACCACCCAGTTGCTGAAGCGCTACGGCACCAAGGCGACGGAACTGATCGCGGCCATCAAGGCGTCGAGCGACGACAAGCCGCTCATCTCGCTGCCCGAGTACAGCTCGGCTGAACTCGACTACCTCATCGGCTCCGAGTACGTCGTGCACCTGACCGACGTGGTTCTCCGACGCACCATCGTCGCGTTCGTCGGCGGGTTGACCCAGCCCGTGTTCGACGAGCTCAGCGAGATCGTCGGCGCGAAGCTCGGCTGGTCGGCGGAGCAGCTGGCCGACGAGCGGAAGCTCGCCGCGGAGAACCTCTCGTTCTTCCACGGCCTGACGCTCGACGCTGCGGTTCCCGCCAGCGTCGCCGAAACGGTCACGGCCGCGAAGTAGTGCCGCTAGCCGCCTCCCGGCGGCCAGCGGCACAGCACGGAATTATGCACGGATGTGCATACGAAACGTCTTGTTCACGAGATGCGGTCGGCGCTAAGTTTCAATCGGCTCCGATACGCGCCTCGCGCTCGAGGCACACACAACGTGGCGAAGTCGCCCAAAAGAAAGGTCAACGTGGATCATCTCGGTACAGATTTCCTCTCGGAGCTGGTGGGTACTGCCCTCCTCGTGCTCCTCGGCACTGGCGTCGTCGCCAACGTCGCCCTCACGAAGTCGAAGGGCTTCAACGGGGGCACCCTGATGGTCAACTTCGGCTGGGGCCTCGCGGTCTTCGCCGGTGTCATCGTCTCCTACGCGTCCGGAGCCCACCTGAACCCGGCTGTGACCCTGGGCCTGTGGGCGAACGGCGCCACCCACTTCGGTGGCGCGACCACTCAGGTCGACGTGAACGCGCTGTCGATCCTCGCCTACATCGCCGCCCAGCTCATAGGTGCGATCATCGGTGCGGTCTTCACGTGGCTCGCCTACAAGCAGCACTTCGACGAAGAGCCTGAGCCCGCCAACAAGCTGGGCGTGTTCTCGACCGGTCCGTCGATCCGTTCCTACGGCTGGAACCTCGTTACCGAGATCATCGGCACCTTCGTGCTCGTCTTCGTCGTCATCGGCTTCTCCCGCAACAGCGGTGGCGGCGGACTCGACGCTCTCGGAGCCCTGCCTGTCGCCCTGCTCGTGATCGGCATCGGCGCCTCCCTCGGTGGCCCGACCGGCTACGCCATCAACCCGGCCCGTGACCTCGGCCCCCGCATCGCGCACTTCATCCTGCCGATCAAGGGCAAGGGCAGTTCCGACTGGTCGTACTCGTGGGTTCCCGTTGTGGGCCCGATCATCGGTGGCATCCTGGCCGGCCTGCTGGCCATCCCGCTGCTGCCGATCCTGACCTGACGCTTTCCAGACCTACGAAACTACAAAGGAGTAACGAATGAGCGAGCAGTACGTCATCGCCATCGACCAGGGAACCACCTCGTCGCGCGCCATCATCTTCAACCATGAAGGCGGAATCGTCTCGACGGGCCAGAAGGAGCATGAGCAGATCTTCCCGAAGGCGGGCTGGGTCGAGCACAACCCGAAGGAGATCTGGGACAACGTCCGCGAGGTCATCGGCCAGGCCCTCTCGAAGGCCAACCTGACCCGTCACGACATCGTGTCGATCGGTATCACCAACCAGCGCGAGACCGCTGTGGTGTGGGACAAGAACACCGGCGAGCCCGTGTACAATGCCATCGTCTGGCAGGACACCCGCACGCAGTCGATCGTCGACCGCCTCGCCGGCTCCGACGGCGTCGAGAAGTACAAGGACATCGTCGGCCTCCCGCTCTCGACGTACTTCGCGGGCACGAAGATCGTCTGGATCCTCGAGAATGTCGACGGAGCCCGTGAGCGTGCCGAAGCCGGCGACCTCATCTTCGGCACGACCGACACCTGGGTGCTCTGGAACCTCACGGGCGGCGTCAACGGCGGCGTGCACGTCACCGACGTCACCAACGCCTCCCGCACGATGTTCCTCGATCTCAAGACGCTCGAATGGCGCGACGACATCCTCGCCGACTTCGGTGTGCCGAAGTCCATGCTGCCGACGGTCAAGAGCTCCTCCGAGGTCTACGGCACGGCCAGTGACAACTCGCTGCTCCGCGAGGTGCCCATCGCGGGCATCCTCGGCGACCAGCAAGCTGCCACGTTCGGCCAGGCCGCCTACGACAAGGGTGAGGCGAAGAACACCTACGGCACCGGCAACTTCATCATCTTCAACACCGACACCGAGATCGTGAAGAGCGAGAACGGCCTGCTGACGACGATCGGTTACAAGCTGGGCGACGGCGAGACGCACTACGCCCTTGAGGGCTCGATCGCTGTCACCGGTTCGCTCGTGCAGTGGCTGCGCGACAACCTCGGGATCATCAGCTCGGCCCCTGAAGTCGAGACGCTGGCGAAGACGGTCGACGACAACGGTGGCGCATACTTCGTGCCCGCGTTCTCGGGCCTGTTCGCGCCGTACTGGCGGTCGGATGCCCGTGGTGCCCTCGTGGGTCTCACACGGTACGTCAACAAGGGCCACATCGCCCGGGCCGCGCTCGAAGCGATCGCGTTCCAGACCAAAGAGGTCATCGACGCGGTCAACGCCGACTCCGGCGTTCCGCTGACCGAGCTCAAGGTCGACGGCGGTGCCACGACGAACGACACCCTGCTGCAGTTCCAGGCCGACATCCTCGGCGTGCCCGTCGTGCGCCCGGTCGTCGCCGAGACGACCGCTCTCGGTGCCGCCTACGCGGCCGGCCTCGCGACCGGCTTCTGGGCCAACCTCGACGACCTCCGTGCCAACTGGCTCGAAGACAAGCGCTGGGAGCCCAACATGGACGAGGACGAGCGCGCTCGCCTCTACCGCAACTGGAAGAAGGCCGTCACGAAGTCGATGGACTGGGTAGACGAAGACGTCCGCGAGTAGATTCGCGAACAGCAGTGGGGCGGGTCATCTCTGATGGCCCGCCCCACTTTTTGTTTCACGGCGCAAACCTCAGACGCCGGATCGTCGACGCCTTCGCAGGAGCACCAATCCGGTCACGCCAGCGCAGAACAACCCCAGCGAGGTGATCGTCTCGGCGACTCGGGAAGCATGCCCGGCGCCCGTCTCGGCCAACTTCGAGGTTCCGGCACCCGGGGTTCCGCCACCGGTAGACGCAGTCGTGCCGCCCGTGGGCACTGTTGCTCCGCCTCCTGCGCCGACAGGAGGACCGGTCGGCGTGACAGGCAGCGCAGTGATGACGATCGTCAGCCGTGTTTCCGCGGACGACCCCGCCGCATTGGTGGCAATGACCGAGAAATCGGTCGATCCCACGTCGGTCGGGGTGCCCGTGATCAGCCCGGACGCCGTGTCGATCCGCAGACCTGCAGGCAGAGCGCCCCGAGAGACGGCGAATGTCGGGGTCGGAACCCCCGTTGCGACGAGCTGGAAGACGTAGGGCTTCGTGACCACCCCGGCCGCTGCGTCCACGGAGGTTATGGCGGGCACGCTCGATGGATTTGCGATGGGGATCTGGATGCTCGCAGTAGCGGCTCCGAAACCGTTGACGCTGGTGACCCGCACCCGGACATCGAAGAGAGATTCGGTCGTGAGGGTGGGGGTTCCGAAGATCCGGCCATCCGTGGCGATGGACAGCCCCGGTGGAAGGGGATCGAGCGCCTCGAACTTCAGCACCCCATCGCCGGAGGCGGTCACCTTCTGGGAGTAGAACGTTCCGACCGTCACCGCGGGAAGCGTCGCAGGAGAGATACTCGGCCCCACTGCCGACCTGACCGGGACAGTGATCTTGGCGCTGGCGAGTCCTCCCGCACTCGCCACCGTCACCGTGAAGGTGAACGACGAAGCACCGGTCGCCGTGGGAGTGCCGGCAAGCACGCCCGTGGCGAAGAGGGTGAGACCCGGGGGGAGAGGATCAGCTGTGGTGAACTGGAGCACGCCGTCGCCGGAGGCCGAAATCGACTGGACGTATTCCACCCCGACCACGGCGGTGGGTAGCGTCGCGGCAGAAATGACCGGCACCACTTCGTGGACCCGTGCATCATGGAGGCCGGTCGGTGGCGAGGAGAGGGCCATCGCGTCAGCAGGGCCAGCAAGCAACGCGGACGCGACGACCGCCGACACGACCACGGTTGAGAGAGCCAGACCGTGTCTGGCGCTCTCGCTCGCTCGGAAAAGCTGGCGGGTTTGTTCGAAATAGGGAATCATTATCCGTTTCTATCATAAACGAGGTAATGTCACTAATATTTGTTCAGGCCGATCGCTGGCGCTTTCAGCCTTGCAGGCGCGATTCCTAGGAGCCCGGATGCCGCCGACAGATCCCGACCAGTCAGCGGAGCCCGGGCAGGCAGCGGGCGAGACGGAACACTGGTTGCGCTCCCGCGGCCTGCCGTCGTTCGTCTCACCGCGGCGGCTCACGTCGCTGCTTGTCGCCCGCACCGCCCCCTTCATCACGCTGCTGAGCTGCGTCGACCTCGCGGGTTGGCTGCTCGACCACACGAAGGTCAGCCTCGACAGCGGCGCGCCCGCCGCCGGCGTCGCCGTGCTCGCGGTCACTGGCCTCGGCCTCATCGTGCTGCTGCTCACTCCTGTCGCCGCGTTCCTCTGTTCCGGCGCCTGGCTCCGTTCCTTCCCGCGCGGAATGACCGTGGCAGGCTGGATGATCCTCGCCTACTACGTCGCGGTCGCCCCGTGGCTCGCCGGGCATCCACCAGCCGCCGGCAGCAGCCCTCTGGAGGGCACGGGAGCCCTGCTCGGCACCGCACGCTCCGCGATCACGGCAGGGCTCTCCCTCGCGGCCACCGGCCTCGGGCTCGGGTCTCTCGCGAGCTGGTCGCTGCGGTCGGCGGTCCGGCAGCTCAGCGCCCTCGGCGAGCTGACGACGCGCGCCCTGCCCCTGCTGATGCTCGTCGTGGTGGTGTCGTTCTTCTCCCGCACGCTCTGGGAGGTGACCAACGCGATGTCGACGGAGCGCCTGGCGGGCGTCGTCGCCTTCTTCGTCGTGCTCGGGCTCATCTTCATCGTTCCCGTCACCCGCCGGGAGACGGTCGGGCTCGAGAACACCGGCCCGCCGCTCAGCCGCCTCGAATATCTCAACGTGACCACTGTGCTCGTGCTCGCGCAGGGCTTTCAGGTGGCCGTCTTCTCGGGCCCGGTGTGCCTCTTCCTCACCGCGCTCGGCCAGATCGCCTTCAGCGGCGCGGTGCTCGACGTCTGGCTCGGGCCGGGGCGGGAGCAGCTCGAGGTGGCCGGGATCCGCCTTCCCGTCGATGCCGCACTCGTCAAGACGGCGGTGTTCCTGAGCTGCGTGTCGTCGCTCAACTTCCTCATCTCAGCGACCACCACGGCCTCCTACCGTTCGGCGTTCTATGACCCGCTCTTCGAGGATGCCCGGCAGGCGTTGGAGGTGCGCGCAGGCCAGCTCGCACCGGCGGGCCGGAAAACCGGGACAGAAATCGTTGTGGAGTGGGAATAAATACGGCTCCCGCGCAGTTTGAGACGCCGAATCTGAGGTGTAGTGTCGTCACTCGTGACCAACGAACCCAAGTCGGCGAAGCGCTGGATAATCGGGGATCCGCTACCCAGCCACAAGCTCGAGGGCCAACTCCTGCCGAAGCGTCTGGCACTGCCGATCTTCGCGAGCGACCCGCTGTCGAGCGTGGCCTACGCCCCGCAGGAACTGCTGATGATCCTGCTGATCGGCGGGCTCGCGTTCTTCTCCTTCGCCCCCTGGGTCGCTGCGGCCGTGGTGCTGCTGCTGGTCGTCGTGGTCGCGTCCTACCGCCAGCTCGTGAAGGCCTACCCCTCGGGCGGCGGCGACTACGAGGTCGCACACAAGAACCTCGGCGAGAAGGCCGGCCTCGTTGTCGCCTCCGCCCTGCTCGTCGACTACGTGCTGACGGTGGCCGTCTCGGTCGCCAGCGGCGTCGACAACATCATCTCGGCCATCCCCGAGCTCAACGGCTTCCGGGTCGAACTGGCCATCTTCTTCGTCATCCTGCTCGCCGCGGTGAACCTCCGCGGGGTTCGCGAGTCGAGCAAGGCGTTCGCCATCCCCACCTATGTCTTCGTGGGCAGCGTGCTCGTCATGATCGTCGTCGGGCTCACCCGCACGGCGTTCGGTGGAGCGCCGGTCGCCGAGTCGGCAGACTACGCGGTGAAGGCCGAAGGCCTGGGGCAGGTGGCGGTCATCCTGCTGCTGCTGCGGGCGTTCTCGAGTGGATGCTCGGCCCTCACCGGCGTCGAGGCGATCGCGAATGGCGTGCCCGCCTTCCGTCGCCCCAAGATCCAGAACGCCCAACGCACGCTGGTGCTGATGGGCAGCATCGCGATCGTGCTGTTCGCCGGCCTGATCACGCTCGCATTGATATCGGGGGTGCACTACGCCGAGAACAGTTGTGACCTGATCGGGTTCGCGAACTGCGAGTCGACGCCGCAACGAAGTCTCATGGCGCAGGTCGCCGCCTCCGTGTTCGGCAACAACTCTGTTCCATTCTTTATCATCCAGGCCGCGACGGCAGCGGTGCTGCTGCTGGCCGCGAACACCGCGTTCAACGGGTTCCCTCTGCTCGGATCCGTGCTCGCGAAGGACTCCTACGCACCGAAGGCCATGCTCACGCGCGGCGACCGGCTCGTGTTCTCGAACGGCATGATCCTGCTGGCGCTGGCCGCGACTGCGATCCTGCTCGTCTACCAGGCCTCCCTGACCCAGCTCATCCAGCTCTACATCATCGGCGTGTTCGTCTCGTTCACCCTCGGGCAGACCGGGATGATCGTGCACTGGATCAAGCTCCTCCGGAGTGGAGCGCCCGACCGGGGCGCGACCATCCGGAGCCTCACCATCAACTCGTTCGGCGCGCTGCTCACGGGCGTGGTGTTGATCGTCGTCACGATCACCAAGTTCACCCACGGTGCGTGGCTGGTGTTCGTGATCATGCCGATCCTGTACATGTTCATGCTCGGCATCAACCGGTACTACCGCGACGTGAACAAGGAGATCGAGGTCGACCCGGTCACCACGTTCGGCGCGAAGGGCGACCATGCGATCGTGCTGGTCGGCCGCATGCAGAAGCCGGTGTTGAAGGCGCTCGACTACGCGATCGCGGCCCGCCACGCCTCGCTCGAGGCGGTGCACATCTCGATCGACGAGGAGCAGACCGCCCAGCTCGAACGGGACTGGTCCGGCCAGAACATCGCCGTGCCGCTGCACATCATCGAGTCTCCGTACCGCGACGTCGCCGAACCGCTCTGCGCCTACATCAAGAAGCACCGCCTGACTCATGGCGCCGAGGTCGTGACCGTGTACACGCCGATCTACATCGTCGGCCACTGGTGGGAGAGCCTGCTGCACAACCACAAGGCCCGACGCCTCAACAAGCGCCTCATGCTCGTGCACGGCGTGACGATCTCGCTGGTGCCGTGGCTCCTCGACTCGAGCGAACTCATCTACGGCCGCCGCTCACGCCCTGTGCCCGGCCAGGAGCGGCGCGGAGACCCGATGCGACCCATCGTGCGCGCCCACACACCGACCGTGCACGACGGTGCCCCGTCGCATCCGGCTGCGACCCACTCGGGTTTCCACGGCACGGGATCCCCTTCGGCATCCGGCTTCATCGCCGACGCCGGTTCGGCGGAACAGCCCGTGACGGTGCCCGCCGGACGGTCGGGTCGTGACGCGCAGCGCGAGGCGGCCCAGGACGCCGTAGACGAGTAGTGGCACACAGAAGAACCCCCGGCGCTACATGCTAAACTCACGTGTAGTTTTTCTTGTATTCAACTCATCCGGGTGGCGTTCATCCCCCGGCCCGAAAGGTGAGGGGGTCACGCATGGGGCGCGGCCGTCAAAAAGCTAAGCACACCAAGGTTGCGCGCGAGCTGAAGTATTTCAGCCCCGACACCAATTACAGTGCACTCGAGCGCGAGTTGGGCACACACTCCGAACCCGATTTCGCTGCGCTCGCGGCGAAGTACGACGTGGCGGACGGCGATGACGAGGGCGACAACGACAACGACCTCGAGAGCGACGACGACGACCTCGCGATCTCCTGGAACCCGGGAGACGAGCAGAGGCGCGCCTGACTCAGGTCAGCGTCCGATTCAGGTCAGCGCCTGATTCGGGTCAGCGCTTGACTCAGGTCATTGGCGACGCCGTGGACCATCCGGCCCTGATACCGCGCCCATCCTGAATTATGTGCCGGCGGGCCCGTCAGTTGTCGAGCGACTCGTCGGCCGACGAGCCAACCCGTTCCATCTGGATCGTCTTGGCGCGGCGGCGTGACACCCGGTCGATGATGAGCGCCACGGCCGAGCCCAGCACGATCCCGGCGACGACGCACAGGAGCCCGAGGAATCCGAAGATCTGAGCCGGGTTGAACCCGGCCGGCTGGGGGAACGCGAAGGTCAGGACCAGTGCCGCGATCACACCGGCGATGACACCCGCGATCATGAACCGGAAGTACCGGGGCGAACGGTGGATGGTCACGGTGTCGGATCCGAAATCCTGCTCGCCGATCACCTGCTCCGCACGGTCGGGCGCCTCGGAAGGCGTCGATTCGGCTTCGGGATGATCGGTGTCACTCACCCCTCTATTGTCGCCCACTGTCGCGGCGGTGACTCCCACCGGCGGCGTCCTCCGTCCACGGGCCGCGTAATCGGCGGCGCGCATCCCCGGCCAGGGGACACCGCCCGTCCGACTACAGCAGCGCGACGGGCACGTATCCCCGCAGATCCGCCCGCTGGCCGGAGGCGTGGATGTCTCCCCTGCCCACCCCGGCCTCCCAGGCCAGATCGCCGGTGGCGAGCGCAACCCAGGTCGGAGCATCCATCTCCACCACATTCGGCGGAGTCCCCCGGGTGTGCCCGGGGCCCTCGATGCACTGGATCGCGCCGAACGGCGGAACCCGCACTTCGACCGTGTTGCCCTTCGCGCGCTCCGACAGTACCTGGAGGGAGTACCGCACAGCCATGGCGAGCACGGGGCGCGGCAGCAGCGTGGCGAGCGCCGTGGCATCCTCGGCAGACTGCACGGCCGACCGGGCGTCACGCAGGGCGGCGGCCCCCTCAGCGTCGAGGATTCGTGCGCGGGCCATGCACCAAGGGTACCCGCGGGCGGGGTTCGCGGGGCAGCCGATGGGGGGAGACCTGCCGCCCCGCGAAGTGACTTCGTACGACCGGCCGCAGGGGGGATGCGATCGGCCGCACGAAGAGGGTTCGCGCGCCGGGCGGGCCAACCGGGGGGAGGTGGGACCCGACGCGCGAAGTCTGTGGTGTTGTGTTGCTGTTGAGTTGCCGTGTTTCGTGTGACGGGCAGCTAGGGGGGATACCACCCGCCACACGAGCGTGCGATGCCTCAAACAGCACCTCACATAGAGAAGAGAGTGCCCACCGGTCATTCCATTACGCGGACTTCGCAAAACTCTTCAAAACTTTTCGGATACCCCTCCCGCCCTAGAATCGTCGAGTGAAGATTCTCGTTCTCGGTTCCGGTGCTCGCGAGCACGCCATCGTCACGTCCCTGCTCAGAGAGACCACTTCGACAGGCTCTCCAGCGCATGAGATCGTCGTGGCGCCGGGCAACGCCGGCATCGCAGCCGTCGTCCAGACAGCAGAGCTCGACCCGAACGATCCCGAGGCCGTCGCGAATTTCGCGATCGAGCGCAACATCCAACTCGTGGTGATCGGGCCCGAGGCACCCCTCGTGGCCGGGGTCGCCGACGCGCTCCGCACCCGCGGCATCCCCGTCTTCGGTCCGTCGAGCGCTGCAGCGGCCCTCGAAGGCAGCAAGACCTTCGCCAAGCGCATCATGGATGAAGCGGGGGTGCCCACCGGGCGCGCCCGCCGCGCCGCGACCACCGCAGAGATCGAAGCCGCCCTCGACGAGTTCGGTGCGCCCTGGGTGGTCAAGGCCGACGGTCTTGCGGCGGGTAAGGGAGTGCTCGTCACGAGCGATCGCGACGCCGCACTCGCCCACGCCACCGGCTGGCTCGCCCACGGCGACATCCTCTTCGAGGAGTTCCTCGACGGTCCTGAGGTGTCGCTCTTCTTCGTGAGCGACGGGCACACCGTGCTGCCCCTCTCCCCCGCGCAGGACTACAAGCGCCTGGCCGACGGCGACGAAGGCCCGAACACCGGCGGAATGGGCGCCTACTCCCCTCTGCCCTGGCTCGATGACGAATTCGAGAGCGAAGAGGCGTTCGTCGACGAGGTGCTCGTCTCCATCGCGCTTCCGACGGTGCGCCGACTCGCCCACGAGGGAACGCCGTTCATCGGCCTGCTGTACTGCGGACTCATCCTCACCGCCTCCGGCATCCGAGTGATCGAGTTCAACGCGCGCTTCGGCGACCCCGAGACGCAGGTCGTGCTGCCGCGCCTCATCAACCCCCTCAGTGACCTGCTCTTCGCGAGCGCGACGGGAACCCTCGCCGACCAGCCGCAGCCGACGTTCTCGACCGAGAGCGCCGTCACGGTGGTGCTGGCGAGCGAGAACTACCCCGAGCATCCGGTGACCGGCCGCGTGCTGACCGGAGTCGACGACGCCGACCGGATCGATGGCGTGCATGTCACGCACGCCGCGACGGCGCTGTCTGGCGGCCAGCTGGTCTCCACCGGAGGTCGGGTGCTGAGCGTGGTCGCGACCGGAAACGGCTTCGGCGAAGCGCGCGAACGCGCCTATCGCGCGCTGTCGCTGATCCAGCTCGACGGCGGCCAGTTCCGCAGCGACATCGCTCTTCGCGTCGACGAGACAGCCGCGGGTGCGGGCGCCAGCACGGGTGACGGGGCCGGCGCGGGTGGCTCCGTCGACGTGCCCGGGGCCGAGCAGCACCTCGCTCCCCTGGCCGGCTGGCGCCACGTGTACTCCGGCAAGGTGCGAGACCTCTACGTTCCGACTGCTGCCGCTTCGGTGGATGATGCGGCCGCCCTCCTGGTCGTGGCGACCGATCGGGTGAGCGCGTTCGACGTGGTGCTCGAGCCGGGCATCCCCGCCAAGGGCGAACTCCTGACGTCGCTCAGCCGCTGGTGGTTCGACAGACTCGCCGGGTTCCCGAACCACCTGGTCGACGAGGATGCGGCCCGGGCCGACGGTGTGCCGGCGGTGCCCGCGTCTGTGCGCGCCCGCGCCATGCTGGTGAAGCCGCTCGACATGTTCCCGATCGAGTGCGTGGTGCGGGGCTACCTCTCGGGCAGCGGCTGGATCGAGTACCAGGCCTCGCAGAGCGTCTGCGGGGTTCCCCTGCCGGCCGGCCTGGTCGACGGCGACCGCCTCCCGCTGCCGATCTACACGCCGGCGTTCAAGGCCGAGCTCGGCGACCACGACGAGAACATCACCTTCGAGCGCACCGCGGAACTCGTCGGCCCCGAGATCGCTGAGGCGCTCCGCGGGCTCTCGCTCGCGATCTACGCCCGTGCTGCCGAGATCGCCGAAGATCGTGGGATCATCCTCGCGGACACGAAGTTCGAGTTCGGCGCCGACCGCGAGACGGGCGAGATCACCCTCGCCGACGAGGTTCTCACCAGCGATTCCAGCCGTTACTGGGATGCCGCCGCCTACGATTCGGGCGAGCGCACCGCGAGCTTCGACAAGCAGATCGTGCGCAACTGGCTCTCGGCGAACTGGAACCGCGTGGGCACGCCCCCCGCCCTCCCCGCCGAGGTCGTCGACCGCACTGCCGCCCGCTACCGCGAGCTCATCGAGCGCCTCACCGCCTGACGAGCCCCTCCTCCCTCCTCCCTCCTCCCTCCTCCCTCGACTTTCTCGTTCGCGCACGCTCGCGGCGAGTATCCCGCTTAAACGGGAAACTCGGCGGACCGAAGGCGCGTGCGGGCGCGGACAGGCCGAGGGGACGGGCGCGGGACGCCGCGAGGGGTGGTGTCGGCGCATTTCCCTCACGTCGACTTTCCCGTTTGCGCACGCTCACGGCAAGATTCCCGCGCAAACGGGAAAGTCAGTGGGGAGGGAAGGAGGGGAGAGTGGAGAGTGGGAGGGCGGGCGGGGAGGTCAGGCCGCGTAGGCGCCTACAAGGCGCACCGCGCCGCCGTCGATACCCTTCGCGCCCTGCTCGAAGCCGGCCCCCGCGAAGTCGCGGGCGGACGTCGAGACGGCGCCGACCGGCCAGGTGCGGATGCCGTCGGCCGCGAGCGCCGCCGCGACCGCCGAGGCCGACGAAGCCGCGACCACCGCGAACATCCCGATCCCGAGGTTCCAGGTGCCCTCCGCGCTCTCCAGCGTGGTGCCGGCCCACGAGCCCAGCACGCGGAACACCGGCAGCGGCGACCACGTCGAACGGTCCACCTCGACCCACGAACCACGCGGCAGCACACGCGCGAGGTTCGCCGCGATACCGCCACCCGTCACGTGCGAGAGAGAGTGCACGGCCCCGGCGAGGGTGGGATCATCCAGAACCCGCAGCAGCGGCGAGGTGTACAGACGGGTCGGTTCGAGCAGGGCCTCCCCGACCACACCGCCGAGCTCGGCGGAGGTCGACGTGTACGAGATCGACGCTCCGGCGAGGATGTGGCGCACCAGCGAGAATCCGTTCGAGTGCAGCCCGGACGACTCGAGTGCCAGCACCACGTCGCCGTCGACCACGCGTGGGGGGCCGAGCAGGGCATCCGCTTCGACCGCACCGGTTGCGGCACCCGCCACGTCGTAGTCGTCGGGCCCGAGGAGCCCCGGATGCTCGGCCGTCTCTCCGCCGACGAGCGCCGTTCCCGTGGCGGAGCAGGCGCGGGCGATGCCGGCCACGATGTCGGCGATGCGCGACGGCACCACCTTGCCGCAGGCGATGTAGTCCGTCATGAAGAGGGGGCGCGCGCCGACCACCACGATGTCGTCGACGACCATGCCGACCAGGTCCTGCCCGATGGTGTCGTGCTTGTCGAGGGCCTGCGCGATGGCGACCTTCGTGCCGACGCCGTCGGTGGAGGTCGCGAGCAGTGGCTGGCGGAACGACTTGAGCGCCGAAACGTCGAACAGCCCCGCGAAACCGCCGAACCCGCCGACCACGTTCGGCCCGTGCGTCGCCGAGACGGCCGACTTCATCAGTTCGACCGCGAGGTCTCCGGCCCGGGTGTCGACGCCGGCGGCGGCATAGCTGTTCGTCATGCGTCCTATTCTCGCAGGCGGCACGCCACAGGCACGAAGCGAGTCGGGCGGCACCGGGCATCCACCCGACAGGTCAACCACCCCCGCCCCGCCGATAGACTGGAGCACGGCCTATTTCTCTACCCGTCTGGAGCCCGCCAAAGCATGTGCGGAATTGTTGGCATCGTTTCGTCTGAGCCCGTCAATCAACTCGTCTATGACTCGCTCCTGCTGTTGCAGCACCGCGGCCAGGACTCCACCGGCATCGCGACGGCCGAGCGCGACACCTTCCACGTCATCAAGGCGAAAGGGCAGGTGAGGGAGGCCTTCCGCACCCGCGACATGAGGTCGCTCCTCGGCACGATGGGCCTCGGTCATGTGCGCTACGCCACCCGCGGCAACGCCGGCAGCGAGCAGGAGGCGCAGCCGTTCTACGTGAACGCTCCGTACGGCATCATCCTCGTGCACAACGGTAACCTCACGAACACCCGGGAGCTCACGCAGGAGCTGTTCCACATCGACCGTCGGCACCTCAACACCGACAGTGACACCGAACTGCTGCTGAACATCCTCGCCCACGAGCTGCAGGAGCAGGTCTCGGGCCTCGACCTCGACCCCGAGCAGGTCTTCAACGCCGTGTCCCGTGTGCACGAGCGCGTCGAGGGCTCCTACGCCACGATCGCCATGATCGCGGGTCACGGGCTGCTGGCGTTCCGCGACCCGTTCGGCATCCGCCCGCTGACGCTCGGCAAGCGCGTGCTCGAGTCGGGCCGCGACGAGTGGGTCGTGGCATCCGAATCGCTCGTGATGGAGAGCCTCGGCTACGAAGTCGTGCGCGACGTCGCCCCCGGTGAGGCCGTCTTCATCACGATGGGTGGCGAACTGATCTCCAAGCAGTGCGCTCCGGATGCCCGGCTCATCCCCTGCTCGTTCGAGTTCGTCTACCTGGCCCGGCCCGACTCGGTGCTCTCGGGCATCTCGGTGTACGAGGCGCGCCTGCGTCTCGGCAACCGTCTCGCCGACACCGTCGCCCAGTGGGCCCCGTCGGGCGACATCGACGTGGTCATGCCGATCCCCGACTCATCCAGACCCGCTGCAATGCAGGTGGCGCAGAAGCTCGGCATCGAATACCGAGAGGGTTTCTACAAGAACCGCTACGTCGGCCGAACGTTCATCATGCCCGGCCAGGCGGTGCGCAAGAAGTCGGTGAGGCAGAAGCTCAACGCGATGTCGACCGAGTTCAAGGGCAAGAACGTGCTGATCGTCGACGACTCGATCGTGCGCGGCACCACGTCGAAGGAGATCGTCGACATGGCCCGCCAGGCCGGTGCGAACAAGGTCACCTTCGCCTCTGCGGCACCACCCGTGAGGTTCCCGCACGTCTACGGCATCAACATGCCCTCGCGCGACGAGCTAGTGGCTCACAACCGTAAGATCCCGGAGATCGCGGCCTACATGGGCGCCGACCACCTGATCTACCAGGAGGTCGCCGACATGCAGGCGGCCATCATCGAGGGGTCTTCGGTGGAGTCGCTCGAGATGAGCTGCTTCACCGGTGACTATGTGACCGGCACGGTCAGTCCCGAGTACCTGGCGTGGGTGGAGCGCACGCAGAACTCGTAGCGCCGGGCGCCGTGTCCGCGAGGCGGATCCGCTGCCCGGTGCACCCGACCCGGAGGGAGCAGGCATGGCGCTGACCCGCCTTCGGCGAGCGCAGGTCGTGGCGATCATCCTCGCCGTCGTGGTCCAGGTCAGCGTCGTGCTGGTCGGGCTGCGGCTCTACGCCTACCCCGACACGGACGCCCCGGCCCCGACCGACGCCGTCTTAGTGATCGGCCCGCCGACTCCGACGCGCATCGCGATCGCCCAGCGAATGGTGGATGCCGGACTCACGTCGAACGTCGTCATCTCGGTGCCGCCGCCGGGCTCCGACTCCCCCGGGTTCGAGGCGTCGGCCCTGCCGATCTGCTCGCAGCCGCAGACGTTCACGGTGTACTGCGTGACGCCGTCGCCATTCACCACGCAGGGTGAAGGTCGTGCGCTGCAGTCGCTCGCCGCATCCCACGGCTGGACGTCGGCGACCGTGATCACGTTCACTCCGCACATCCTGCGCGCCCGCATCATCATGGAGCTGTGCTTCACGGGCGACCTGCGGATGGTGGCGGACCGCGCCCCGATCGGCGCTGCGCGCTGGATCTACGAGGCGATCTACCAGACGTCGGCGTTCGTGAAGGTGCTCGCCGAGCCCTCGTGTTAAGGCGCGGGTCGGCTCTCCTTGCCGCGCCGTAGTTCAGGAGGCGCGGCCCGCCGAGGTCAGATGATCGATGACCCCCCGTGTGGCCTGAATACGTGCTGGGCGCGCGGCGCGGGCGCGGGTGACTCCGGATGTCGCGTGGCTGGCGGTAGGCGGCATCCGGATGTCGCGTCAGGCGTCAGACCGCGACGGGTGCGTTCGCCGGGGTCCAGCCGAAGGCGGGCGCCACGTAGCGGGCGATCGACTCGAGCAGGTGCGCGTTGTACTCGACCCCGAGCTGGTTCGGCACGGTGAGCAGCACGGTGTCGGCCGCCTGCACCGCAGCGTCGGCCGCGAGCTGCGCCGCGATCACGTCGGGCTCTCCGGTATAGCTCTTGCCGAAGCGGGCAATACCGCCGTCGAGGTAGCCGACCTGGTCTTCGGCGTCGCCCCGGGCTCCCACGCCGAAGTAGCGTCGGTCGAGATCGGTCGTGATCGGGATGACACTGCGGGAGATCGAGACACGCGGCTGGCGGAGGTGCCCGGCAGCCTTCCAGGCGTCACGGTACAGCTGGATCTGCTCGGCCTGCAGCTCGTCGAACGGCACGCCGGTGTCTTCGGTGAGCAGCGTCGACGACTGCAGGTTCATGCCCTGCTCGGCGGCCCAGACGGCGGTCGCGCGCGTGCCGGAACCCCACCAAATGCGCTCGCCGAGCGACGGAGACTGGGGCTCGATGGCGAGCGGGGTGGTCGACCGCGACATCTGCGGGTTGGGGTGCACGACCCCGGCACCGGCAATGGCGGCGCGGAAGATCGCCGTGTGCGTGCGGGCGAGGTCCGCATCCGTTTCGCCCTCCGCGGGGACGTAGCCGAACGCTTCGGAGCCACGGAGTGCCGTCTCGGGCGATCCACGGCTCATGCCGAGCTGCAACCGCTCTCCGGCGATCAGGTCGGCGGCGGCCGCGTTCTCGGCCATGGCGAGCGGGTTCTCGTACCGCATGTCGATCACGGCCGTTCCGAGCTCGATCGTCTTCGTGCGCGCACCCATTGCGGCGAGCAGCGGGAACGGCGACGCGAGCTGGCGGGCGAAGTGGTGCACGCGAACGTACGCGCCGTCGATGCCGAGTTCTTCGGCGGCCTCAGCGAGTTCGATCGACTGCAGCAGTGCATCCTGAGCCGTGCGAGCACGCGAGCCGACTACGGGCTGGTAGTGGCCGAACGACAGGAACCCGATCTTCTTCTTCATACCCTGTACAGCGCTGTGCGGGTGCGCGGTATTCCCGACTCAATGCATTCGCATGGAGATGCGCGGTGATGGCTACGGGAACCGTCGCGGCGGCGGCGCTCGCGCTGCCCCGGCCGGGCCGGTACCGAAGGGACCCAAATCGCTGCTCGAGCGTCCGGTTGGAGCGATATGGGTCCCCTCGGGTGGCGAAAGGTGCGGAGTGGGGCGGGAGGGTGGGAAGGGAGGGTGGGAAGGGAGGGTGGGAAGGGAGGGTGGGGAGGGTGCGGCGCGGGGCGGGCGCGGGGGGGTGGGTGCGGGACCGCGCTCAGGCCCGGGCGCTGCCGGAGGCAGACGAACTCACGGCGGCCCCGGATGCCCGCCCGGCCGTCCGCGCGCTCGGGAGGCAGAGCGACAGCAGCACGAGCCCCGCGACGGCCACCCCTACGTAGACGAACCCGAGCGGCGCCTGCGAGTCGTCGGGAAGCCCAGCGGCGGCCGACATCGTGATCGCGACGAAGAGGTAGCAGATCGCGCTCGTCAGCCCGCCGACGAGGCCCAGGTTGCGGTCGAACTTGCCCAGGGTGAGCCCGTAGGCGAGGGGGCAGAGGGCTCCGCAGCCGGCAAGGGCGAGCATCCCGCCCACCGTGATCCAGACGAAGTGGGGCCCCACGAGCACACCGCTGAGGCTCAGGATGATCGCCCCGGCGGTGAACGAGACGAGCGCCCCGAACCCCAGCACCCTCGGCGACACCCGGGTGGCGAAGTGCGCCGTCGACAGTTCACCCGCCAGGTTCGCGGCCCCGACGAGCAGCGCGACGAGTCCGTAGATCGCGGGCGAGAGTCCCAGTTGCGTTTCGTAGAGGAGCGGCGCGACAACCCCGAAGAGCAGCTGGGCGACCGCGAAGACCGCGAAGACGAGCGTCAGGCCGATGAAGATGCGGCGCCGAAGGGTCGAGGCGAGCACTCCCCCGATCTCACGCAGGTCGATGGGCGTGCGCTTCTCCACGGCGAGCGTCTCGCGCAGCAACAGCACGACGGCTGCTGCCGCGGCAAGCGCCGACACCGCGATGAGCACGAAGATGCCGCGCCACGAGATGTACTGCACGAGCAGACCGCCGATCGCGGGCGCGATCACCGGCGCGAGTCCCCAGGATGCCCCCAGCAGGCCCGAGATCGAGGTGAGGCGCGCGCCGCGGAACCGGTCGGCCGCGATCGCGTAGACGATGACCATGGTGGCGCATCCGCCGAGACCCTGAACGAAGCGCAGGGCGAGCAGGGTGTAGATGTCGGCGGTCAGTGCGCAGCCGATGCTGGCAACAAATAGCAGGGCGAGGCAGACCAGCAGCGTCGGTTTGCGACCCTTGGCGTCGGCGATGATGCCGATCGGCAGGAGTCCGATGCTCATCCCGAGCACATAGGCAGAGACGGTGTTCTGCACGAGGGTCGAGCTGGCGCCGAGTTCGACGATCATGTCGGGGATGGCCGGCGTGTAGGCGTCGATCGGGATCTGGCTGATCGGGATGATCGCCAGCAGAATGGCGATGAGCAGGCGGTTCCCGGCGGCGCTGGGCGGTGCGGCATCCATTGTTCCCCCTCGTTCTGCTGGCGCCAGCTTAGGGGAATGTCTGGCGCCGTAGTTTAGTTGTAGCTACAATGAATGACATGACTTCCTCGAACGGCGTCGCAGCTTCGAACACCGACATCCTGGCCGCCGCAACCGGCATGGGCCCGGTCACCCTGCGGGTGGGTGACCTCGACGCCATGATCCGCTACTACCGCGACGGCGTGACGCTCGACGTGCTGAGCGCAGACGGCGACGTCGCGGTGCTCGGGCGGGGAACGACCCCGGTGCTGATCCTCCAGCACGCACCGGAGCTCCGGTCCGCCGAGCCGCGCTCTGCGGGGCTCTACCACACGGCGATCCTGTTCGATTCCAGGGAGGCCCTCGCCGCCTCGATATACTCGGTCGCCACGCTCGCGCCGGGGAGTTTCACCGGCAGCGCCGACCACAAGGTCAGCATCGCGTTCTACTTCACCGACCCCGAGGGCAACGGCGTCGAGCTCTACTGGGACCGCGACCGCACCGAGTGGAGCTGGGTGCACGGCAGCATCGAGATGGCGACGCTCTACGTCGACCCGAACGCGTTCCTGCAGCAGTACCTCACACCGGAGACCGTGGATGATCCGCGGCGCGGCCTCGGCGGAGCATCCGTGGGTCACGTGCACCTCTCGGTCGGAGACGTCGCATCGGCCCGCGAGTTCTATGTTCGGCGGCTCGGCTTCGAGTCGACATTCGAGGTGCCGGGCAGCGCGCTGTTCGTGTCGGCGGGCAAGTACCACCACCACATGGCCATGAACACGTGGGAGAGCGCGGGCGCGGGACGACGGCGCTTGGCGCTCGGATTGGCGCAAGTCGATATCGTGGTGCCGACGCGCGACGACCTGGGTGCGCTCGAGGAGCGGCTCGGGCACTACGGCACGGCGTTCCGGAACGATGGGCTCGCCCTGGCGATCGATGACCCGTGGGGCAGCCTCGTGAAGGTGTCGGCCGCCCTGTAGCTAGGGGCTACTGGGCGGGCCTATTGCAGCAGTTCGGCGATGCGGGCGATGGTCGCGTGCCAGATCGGGGCGGCGGGGTCGATGACGGCGAAGTGGTCGCCCGGCCGTTCGAGCAGCTCCGGATGCCCGACCCGCCCATTCACGGCCAGATTACGGTTCGGCAGGGCGAAGTCGTCGACGTCGTCCGTGCCCTGCACGAGCAGCCACGGGGTGCTTCGGCGCTCGAACAGGCTCGGCGAAGCCGCGGCGTACCGCTCCGGATGCTCAGCCGGCGAACCGCCGAGGGCCATCCTGATCGCACCATCGCTCGAGTTGCGTTCGAATGCTCCCGACAGGTCGACGACCCCGGCGAGCGATACGGCCAGCGCGATGGGTGGGACGGTCGCGGCAGGGCCGCCGGCAGCGGGCGTGGCGGGGGGCGTCGCGGCAGCCGCCGCCGTGTCCTCGGCGAGCTGCAGCGCAAGCTGCCCCCCGGCGGAATGGCCGATCACGGTGAGCGGCACGTCGGGGGCGAACGACGGGATGCGAGCGAGAGCCGCGAGGGCGGCCCGCACATCTGACACCGTGGCGGCCCAGTCATGGGCATCCGGACGCCGGTACTCGACGTTCCACACGGCCCAGCCGCGCGCCGCGAGGTCGGCGGCCATCGGATCCATCAGGTCGAGGTTCCGCCGGGAACGGTAGTAGCCCCCGTGAAGCAGCACGGCGGTGCCGATGGGCCGCGAGCTGCCGCCGGGCATCCACCACTCGCCGAACTGGTCGGAGTCGTCTCCGTACGCGATCCGCCCGCCACTCATGTGCTTCCCTTCGCCGCTCGAAGCCTACCCTCAGCATCCCGGTCGGCAAGCGCGCACATTTGTCGCTTCCGCTGGTGCGCGCGCAGGAGCGGAAGCGACAAACTGCGGCGCAGCGAGCGCGGGCAGGTCAGCGGGGCGGGGCGGTCCCGTCGTCGGCCGCCGAACCGGCGGCCTCGGTCGCGCGGGTGGCGGCGCGCGCCTCGCGCGGCACTTCGAGGGGCCCGGTGAACTGGCTGCCGCGGAGGGCCGCCGACGCGTCGCCGCTGAAGAGCGCGTCGGGAAGCGTGTCGGTCGGCACGGCGCGTGTGCGCGGCACGTCGGACTCGAGCGGGGTCTCTGAATGCTCGACCCGCGTGCGCGGCACCGAGAGCGGCGAGACCTGCTGGATCCAGCGCACAAGCTGTTCCCGCACATAACAGCGGAGATCGAAGAGGGTGGGCGCATCCACCGCCGTCACCAGGATGCGGATGTGCACGAAGCCGCCCACGGCATCCGTGACCTGCAGGATGGCGACGCGGTGGTCCCAGAGGTCGGTGAGTTCCATGACGCGGTGGAGTTCGTCGCGCATGCCGTCAGGGTCGACCCGCCAGTCGAGGTCGAAGTCGACGGAACCCATCAGCTCGGAGTTCTTGCGGGTCCAGTTCTGGAACGGCGTGTTCGTGAAGTACGTGGATGGCAGCACCATCCGGCGGTCATCCCACAGGTGCACCACGACGTAGGTGAGCGTGATCTCCTCGATGCGCCCCCACTCGGTCTCGACGATGACCACGTCGTCCACCCGGATCGCGTCGCTGAAGGCGAGCTGCATGCCCGCGAACACGTTGGCGAGCGTCGACTGAGCGGCGAGACCGGCGACGATCGAGATGAGCCCGGCCGACGCCAGAAGCGACGCGCCGGCAGCCGACACGCCCGGGAAGGTCAGCAGGATCGCCCCGAGCCCGATGAGCACCGCGGCCACAACCGTCACGCGCCGGATGATCAGCACCTGTGTGCGGAGGCGACGGGCATGCCGGTTGTCGGGAACATCGGTGCGATACCGTTCGAGACCGAGGTCTTCGAGGAAGATCGCGAGCGCGCAGAACAGCCAGGCCCCGGAGGCGATGGTGGCGATCAGCGCGCTGTGGCTGAGGAACTCGCGCCACCACGGGTCGACCGCTGTCATGGCCTGCAGGGCGATCCAGAGTGCAATGACGAGCAGGAAGACGCGGAACGGCACCCGGGCGCGCCGGATCAGGTGTTTCGCCCAGTCTTTCCGCCGGCTGATGCGACGCACGACGAGCGCGGTGAGCGCCGTCACGACCACCGCGCAGACGACCGCGATCGCGATGTACGCGAGCGCCTGAAGCCACGGCGTGGAGGTGATGCCAGCGATGAATTCCGTCATTCGCCCCATGGTAAACCGCCCGGCTGCGAGCGGAACATGAGCCTGCCATGAAACCCGTGCACGTCTTGAAGTCGAGCAGCGGGAGGGGTTAGCGTTCGACAGGTACCACTAGTGAAGAACGAGCGAAGGAGTACGTCATGGCAGGAATCGAATCCAAGTTCGACAAGGCCTACGAGACCAAGCCGATCGAAGAACTGGCGTCGGCGCCGGTCGCGTCGCTGCAGGGCGTCAGCGACAGCGATGCCGAGCATCTGAAGGCCGCGTTCGGCATCAAGACGGTGAAGGACCTCGGTACGAACAAGTACTTCCTCTGGGCGCAGGCCGTGGCGAAGCTCGCCGAGTAGCGCAGCTCAGTCAGGCCCGACTGGTGTGGGCGCATGCACTGGTGCCCACACCCATCCAGCAGACCCCATCTCGATTCGGCTAGCTCCCAGCACGAGTCACCATAATGTGATTTATGCTCATATCGTGGAAGAGAAAGTTCGTGATCGTCATCTGTGCATCGGTTCTGGCCGGCAGTCTCTCCGTGGGCCTCAGCGGATGCGGCTTCATCAGATTCGGCACGTACACGTCGGGAACATCCTCAGACCACGGCCCGGTTGGTTCGGGCAACGGTAGCCCCGGGAGATCCAATTCTCATTCAGGTCACGGTCATCACTGACCGGCCGGATGCCCGGGGGTGCGCCGAACGCCACGCCGAGAACCACCCCATCTTAAACAGGGTGTTCGCTCGGGCTGGATGAGCAGCGCAACCGTCATGCCGCAGAGGGCCGACGACCAGATGCCAGCAGAGGGCATCCACCAGCAGTCGGGAGAGCACCCGCCTGCTGAAGATTCCGACTAGGGCGTGTCTCCTAAACGTGGTGTCAGTGTTCTGGGATGCTGTGGGGATGTCCCGTTCTGCTGTTTTGAGTGATTCCGATTGGGCTATTTTGGAGCCGTTGTTGCCGTCGTCTGCGGGTCGGCG
>NZ_NBXB01000042.1 GCF_003399635.1 Subtercola boreus
CTTCAACACCTTCAAACAATGGCGTGGCCTCGCCACCCGCTACGACAAACTCGCCCTCACCTACCGCGGAGGCGCCGTGCTCAGAGCAATCACGATCTGGGTCAAGGAATTAGGAGACACGCCCTAGGAGCGTCGAAACCAGGGCGTCGTCGCAACACCCGAGCGACCCGGGCGGACCCGGCCGGCTCGGCCCGGGGCCGGGTCGGGGCAGAACAAATGGGGCGCCACCAGCACCTACTTCCTCTGGGCGCAGGCCGTGGCGAAGCTCGCCGAGTAGCGCAGCTCAGAGCAGAGCAGAGACGCGGAGGAGCCTCAGACGGGGTCGGGCATCGCACGACCGGATGCCCGGGCCCGCTGTGCACGCACCGCGAGCGCCCAGACACCCAGCGCCAACCCCAGCAGCACGATCGCCTGGACGGCGACGAGCGTCATCCCGCCGAGGCCGAAGGCGATCGGCCCGAGCAGCGCCCCCAGCGACCCGCCCAGGAAGACCGCCACCATGAACATCGTGTTCGCCTGCGCCGGTGACTGCGGGTTCGACTGCAGCGCCCGGTTCTGGTTCGCCGACTGAGCGGCCTGGTTGCCGAGGGTCAGCACGAACATCGAGAAGCCGAACAGGATGCCCTGGCTGGAGTCGACGACGACCGTGATGACGCCCACCAGCGCGATGACGAGCGTCACCCCCGCGACCTTCAGGGCCCCGAACCGGTCGACGAACCGTCCGGCGAAGGGGGTGGCGGCCCCTGCCGCGAGCCCGACCAGGCCGAACAAGCCGGCCTGGGCGACCGTCCACCCGTAGAGCGGGCCGGTCAGGTGCAGCACCATCACCGTCCAGAACGAGTTGAACATGGCAAAGGAGAAGAAGTTCGTGAGCGCCGAGTAGACCAGCGGGGGGCTCTTGCTCACCAGCCTCAGCGTTGAGGCGAGCAGTGCGCCATAGGAGGTTCCGATGCCGCTCAGCTCGACGTCGGTTCGGAGCGCGCGCCTCAGCAGCGGAATGAGGAGCAGCATCAGCCCGCCGAAGATCACGGTCACCAGGCGCCAGCCGAGGGCATCCACCAGCAGGCTCGCCACGATGCGACCGCCGAAGATGCCCACCAACAGGGCCCCGACCAATGCTGTCGTCGTCGCGCCCGAGCGCCCGGCGGGCGCCAGCCTGTTGGCCGCCGGGATGGTCAGCTGGGCAATGTTCGCGACGACTCCCACGACGAAGAACCCGATGATGACGCCCGCGATGTCGGGCAGCACACTGGTCGCCACGAGGGCGACGGCGAGCAGCACGAGTTGGACGGTGATCTGTCGGCGCGGCTGGATGCGGTCGCTGAGCGGCACCAGCAGGAAGATGCCGACGGCGTAACCGACCTGCACCGCGGTCGCGGTGAAGCTCGCCACGCCGGGCGTCACACCGAGGTCGCGCGCGATGTTCGTGAGCATCGACTGCGGCAGGTAGATGGCGCTGACCGCGACGGCTGCGACGGTCGCAAGCACGAAGAGCTGCACGCTCCAGCGTCGGTGTGCGGGGAGGCTCGGCATCGGGCAGGTTCCGTTCGGGTGGATCACGCGGGGTCTGGATGCCCGGGGCCGGGTGTTCCGGGGTCTGGATGCCCGGGGCCGGGAGTTCCGGGCAGAACAAAGGGGCCGGCGCCTCTCGGCACCGACCCCTTCGTCACGTCGTACGACTGACGTTACCCCTCGCGGGGCGGAGCGTCAGACCTTCAGCGCGACATCCGCCTCGGCTTCGCGGTTGATCCCCGCGGCGTTCGGCGGAGCCACATCGGGGTCGATGCCGCCGCTGGCCGCAGCCTCGTTCAGCGCAGCCTCGACGCGATCGCCGAGCGTCTGGTCGACGTTTCGCCAGTACTGCAGGGCGCGGGCCTTGATCTCAGGGATCGTGACCTGCCCGACGTGGCCGGCGATGTTGTCCACGAGACGGTCGCGCGCGGCGTCGTCGAGAACCTCACGCACGAGGGTTCCGGCCTGGCCGAAGTCGTCGTCCTCCGCGTGGAGCGTCGCGGCGGTGCGCTGCAGCTCGCCGTCGTTCTGCCAGCCGGCACTGTCGGCTGCGGCATCCGGAGACGCAGCAGGGCCGCCCACCGAGTTCGGGGCATAGACCGGTGTCGACGGCGCATTGAAGGAGTAGCGCGCCGCGCCGTCCTTCGAGTACGAGTTGACCGGGGCCGCGTGCGGGCTGTTGACCGGCAGCTGGGCGTGGTTCGTTCCGACACGGTAGCGGTGGGCATCCGCGTAGCTGAAGATACGGGCGAGCAGCATCTTGTCGGGGCTGGCCGCAATTCCGGGAACGAAGTTCGAGGGGGCGAAGGTGGCCTGCTCGATCTCGGCGAAGTAGTTCTCCGGGTTGCGGTTCAGCGTGAGGGTCCCGACGCGGTGCAGCGGATAGTCGCTGTGCGGCCACACCTTGGTGAGGTCGAACGGGTTGAAACGGTAGGTCGCAGCGTCGGCGTAGGGCATGATCTGCACCGAGAGGGTCCAGCTCGGGAACTCCTCGCGGTCGATCGCTTCACCGAGGTCGCGGATGTGGAAGTCCGCGTCTTCGCCGGCGATCTGGTTGGCGTCGGCCTGGCTCAGGGTCTCGATGCCCTGGTCGGTCTTGAAGTGGTACTTCACCCAGAAGCGCTCGCCCGCGGCGTTGATCCACTGGTAGGTGTGCGAGCCGAAACCGTCCATGTGGCGCCAGGACTTCGGCAGCCCACGGTCGCCCATCAGCCAGGTGACCTGGTGGGCGCTCTCGGGGCTCAGCGACCAGAAGTCCCACTGCATGTCGTTGTTGCGGAGATGGCTGCCCGGCAAGCGCTTCTGCGAGTGGATGAAGTCGGGGAACTTGATGCCGTCACGGATGAAGAACACCGGGGTGTTGTTGCCCACGAGGTCGTAGTTGCCCTCTGTGGTGTAGAACTTCAGCGCGAAGCCGCGGGGGTCGCGCCACGTGTCGGGGCTGCCCTGCTCGCCGGCGACGGTGGAGAAGCGGGCGAGCGCCTCGGTGGTGGTGCCGGGCTGGAAGAGCGCGGCGCGGGTGTAGGCCGACACGTCGTCGGTGATCTCGAGCGTGCCGAACGCTCCGCCGCCCTTCGCGTGCACGATGCGCTCGGGGACCTTCTCGCGGTTGAACTGGGCGAGCTTCTCGACGAGGTAGTGGTCGTGCAGGGGGATGACGCCGTCGGCGCCGACGCTCTGCGAGTGGTCGTCGCTCGCGACGGGTGCGCCGGATTCTGTGGTGGTCACGTAGTCGGTCATGTGTGCTCCTTCAGTTTCGTGGGGAGAAGGTGATCTGGTGGATGGCGGGGTGGAGGTGGGCGGTTTCGTGCCTGGCGGGGTGGCGGTCGGCGGCCTGGCGCTCGGCGGTCTGGCACGCGGCGCAGAGGCCCCAGTAGGTGACCTCGGCGGTGGCGATCGCGAATCCGCCCGCGTCGGACGGCTCGAGGCACGGTGTCTGGCCGACGGCGCAGTCGATGTCCTGCACGGCTCCACAGCCGGTGCAGATCGCATGGTGGTGGTTGTCGCCGATGCGTCGCTCGTAGAGCGCGGGCGAGCCGGCAGGCTCGATGCGGCGGATGAGTCCGGCCTCCGTGAGCGCGGCGAGCACGACGTAGACCGACTGCACGGTGATGTCGGGCTGGCTGACCTGCACGCGGCGATGGATGGCATCGGTGTCGGCGTGCGGCATCTCTTCGAGGGCCTGCAGCACGGCCAGGCGCTGGGTCGTGACACGCAGGCCGGAGCGGCGGATGCTGTCAGCGGGTTCGGGGGTCACGTCATTCAGTCTGGCAGTTGTTGTGAGTAATTCATAATAGATATCGCCTGTGAATCGGCTGGCGGCTGAGGAGGATCGTTCGCGGCTGGGTGCCCCGGGTATCCACTCGGCATCGCGGCTGGGCACGCGGGCATCCATCCGGCATCGCCCTCGCGGGACGATCGGGCGTCTGCCCGCGTAGAATGAAAGCGATCCACCCGCCCCGTTCGTAGGAGTCCCTGGTGCCCACAATCGTCGTAGAGGTCATGCCCAAAGCCGAGCTGCTCGACCCGCAGGGCAAGGCCGTCGCCGGCGCGCTGTCCCGCCAGGGTCGTTCGCAGATCACCGGCGTGCGCGTCGGCAAGCGTTTCGAGATCGAGGTCGCGGGCCCTGCCGACGACGCGATCCTCGCCGAAGTCGCCGCGCTGGCGGATGAACTGCTGGCCAACCTCGTGATCGAAGACGTGATCAGCGTGCACTTCGCCGGCGCCGACGGGTTCGGGCTCGATGCGGCGGCCGACTTCGCGTCGGGCAACGTCACGACCGACACGTCGTTCGATGAGGCGTCGACGCCTGAGGCGCAGGCCGAGATCCGCGAGGGGCTGTCCTGATGGGCGGTGCCTCGGGCGCCCCGCGCGTCGGCATCGTCACCTTTCCCGGCTCGCTGGATGACCGTGATGCCGCCCGCGCGGTGCGAATGGTCGGAGCGATCGCGGTGCCGCTCTGGCACGGGACGCACGACCTCGAGGGCGTCGACGCGATCATCCTGCCCGGCGGATTCAGCTACGGCGACTACCTGCGGGCTGGCGCGATCGCGTCCCTGTCGCCCATCATGGCCGAGGTCGTGACGGCCGCCGAGGCCGGGATGCCCGTGCTCGGCATCTGCAACGGATTCCAGATGCTCGCCGAGGCGCACCTGCTGCCGGGCGGGCTGATCCGCAACGACCACGGCAACTTCATCTGCCGTGACCAGCGGTTGCGTGTCGAGAACACGTCGACCGCGTGGACGTCGGGGTATGCGCCTGCGGCCGGCGACAGCGCGAGCGGTGGGGCTGGCGCGAGCGGTGGGGCTGGCTGGTCCGGCGGGGCTGGCCGCTCCGGTACGGCATCGGCAACCGGCGATTTCGCCTCGTCCGCTGCATCCGGGGCGCCCGAGATCACCATTCCGCTGAAGAACGGTGAGGGCGGCTACATCGCCTCGGCCGAGACCATCGCACGGCTGGAGGGCGAAGGCCTCGTGGCGTTCCGTTATCTCGGCGTGAACCCGAACGGATCGATGAATGACATCGCGGGCGTGACGAACGCCCGCGGCAACGTGGTCGGCCTGATGCCGCACCCCGAGCATGCCGTCGAGCCCGGCTTCGGCCCCGACACCGCCCTCGCCATGCGCTCCGGCACCGACGGCCTCCCGCTCTTCGCCTCCCTCCTCGTGTCTCTCCTCCCCGCCTGACCCCCGGTCGCGCCCCCCTCCTCCCCTCCTCCCCTCCTCCTCGTCTCCCCCTCTCCTCCCGCGCAATCGAGTGGGCAGTTCGGGCCCTGAAAAGCGAATCTGAGGGCCCGAACTGCCCACTCGATCGAGGGGTTTTTGGCCTGTGGATAACTGGGGATGCAGTTCGGCGGAATTTGCGACCATTGCCGGATGCCACGTTCACATCCGCTGCCCGCCGTATTCGCCCTCCGACCGTTCTCGGTGCGCGCCGCCAAAGCGAGCGGGGTCGGAAAGCGTCGGCTTGACGGCGGCGACCTGGCCGCGCCGTACCGCGGGGTGCGAATGCGATCGGCGAAGATCGACTCGGCGGTGGAGCAGGCTGCTGCCTACGTGCCACGACTCGCAGCCGATCAATTCTTCAGCCACACCACTGCCGCACGCCTGTGGCGACTGCCCCTGCCGCGCAGGTTCTCGGCGGGCGACACCATCCACGTCGCCACGGCGAACCGCGTCAATCGGGTGCGGGCGACGGGGGTGACCTCGCACCGGCTCAGCCCACCGACCCATCGGGTGGTGCGACTCGGGCGAGCCAGGGCGAGCGACGCCGTGAGCACCTGGCTGCAGCTGGCGAGCATCCTGAGCGTCGACGACCTCGTGGCGGTCGGTGATGCACTTGTGCTGGCGCCGGTCTACCCAGACACGCACGCGCCGGCTCCCCGACCATATGCCTTGCCGGATGAGCTGCGAAGTCGCGTGAGCGCATTCCGCGGGCCAGGGAAACAGAAGCTCGTGGCAGCGCTCGAGCTCGTGCGGCTGGGGTGCGAATCACCCAAGGAGACGCTGCTGCGCCTGCTGATCATCCGGAGCGGGCTGCCCGAACCAGCCATCAACGTTCTCATTTACGGCACCCGGTCGGCGTTTGTACCTCGCGTCGATCTCATCAATCTCACGTGGAAGGTGATCATCGAATACGACGGGCAGCAGCATCGTGAGGATTCCGAGCTGTACGAACGGGACCAACAGCGCGCGGCTGATCTGCGCGCGGCCGGCTTCACCGTGGTCACCGTGCGCAAGGCGGGGCTGACCCGCGCCGGCCGGCATCGTACGGTGACGGAGATCCGTGACGCCCTGATCGCGGCCGGCTGGCAATCCTGAGCGGCCCGCCTCGATCGATGGGGCAGTTCGGGCCCCTGATTCTGCAGTTGAGGGCCCGGACTGCCCCTTCGATTGGCCGGGTGGGCGGGCAGGGGGACCGGTACGCGAGCGGGAACGCCGGGGGCGGGCGGATCAGGGGGACTCGTGCACGCAGCCGGGGGGCTCGGAGTTGCCGCTGATGGTGAAGTCCTCGCAGGTCAGGAATCGGGATTCGTTCGCACCGAGCGAGAACGAGGCGATCGCGACGACAGCGACGGTCGCCAGCACGAGCAGCTTGCCCCTGAGCGGAACCGTCTCGCTGATCTCCGGCCAGGCGAGGCGTGCAAGGGCCCACACCATGAACGGAACCCCGAGCAGCACCACGAGCACCCCGACCACGGCGACAATCGCGACCTCGAGGTCTTCGGACTCGTTCGGCACCGCGAGCGAGAGCACCAACCAGAGGCTGGGCAGGAGAAGTGTGAGCGAGGTCCAGCCGAGGCGCTGGCGCGCGGCGGGAACGAGCATCGCCAGCATGAAACCCGCCGAGGCTGCAGCCCAGACGGAGAGCAGGGTGTCGAAGAAGATCTCCCCCCACGCTCCGAGCGTGAACGCGGGCCACCAGACGGCGACGCTCATGCCGACGACGATGACCCCCAGCTGCTGGAACGGCAGCGCCGCGCGGCGGGAGGGCGAGGGCGTGGCGGGAGGTTCCGGCGCGTGCGCGAGGGGATCCGAACCTGCTGCCGGAAGAGCCTGGTCGTCGCCCACGCCGCTACGGTACCACCGCAGAGCGCCCGGGACGCGTCCCGGGGCGGGCGACGTACCGCCGGTCCGAAGCAGCAGGACAGCACCGCGAGCAGCGGGAACGCCCCGCGAGCAGCGGACTGCACCGCGCCCGCCCCGGGCCCGCGCCGCACCGATAGAATTGCTGGGCCTGCCCCACGCCCCCCGAAGGAGCCCCTCCGCGTGTCTGACACCGCCGAAACTGCCGCCGAAACCGCTGCCCGCCCCGTTGTCGACAGCGTCGAGGTCGCCACGGCGACACCCGACAAGGTGCAGCCCTACGCGGCTCTCGGCCTGAAGCCCGACGAGTACGCGCGCATCCGCGAGATCCTCGGGCGCCGGCCGACGAGCGGCGAACTCGCCATGTACTCGGTGATGTGGAGCGAGCACTGCTCCTACAAGTCGAGCAAGATCTACCTGCGCCAGTTCGGGTCGAAGACAACCGAGAAGATGCGCAAGAACCTCATGGTGGGCATCGGCGAGAACGCGGGCGTCGTGGATGTCGGCGAGGGCTGGGCCGTCACGTTCAAGGTCGAGTCACACAACCACCCGAGCTACATCGAGCCGTTCCAGGGCGCAGCCACGGGCGTCGGCGGCATCGTGCGTGACATCATCTCGATGGGCGCACGCCCCGTCGCAGTCATGGACCAGCTGCGCTTCGGCGACATCGACAACCCCGACACCGCACGCGTCGTGCACGGTGTGGTCGGCGGCATCAGCTTCTACGCGAACTGCCTGGGCCTGCCGAACATCGGCGGCGAGACCTACTTCGACTCCGTGTACCAGGGCAACCCGCTCGTGAACGCCCTGGCGGTGGGCGTGCTCCGCCACGAAGACATCCATCTGGCCAACGCGTCGGGCGCGGGCAACAAGGTGGTTCTGTTCGGGGCTCGCACCGGCGGGGACGGGATCGGCGGGGCATCCATTCTGGCGAGTGATACGTTCGACGCCAAGGGTCCGACCAAACGCCCGGCCGTGCAGGTCGGCGACCCGTTCGCCGAGAAGGTGCTCATCGAGTGCTGCCTCGAGCTGTTCCGCGAGAAGCTGGTGGAGGGCATCCAGGACCTGGGCGCCGCCGGCATCTCGTGTGCGACCAGCGAGCTGGCCAGCAACGGCGACGGCGGCATGTACATCGAACTCGACAGGGTGCTGCTGCGCGATCCGTCGCTGAACGCCGAAGAGATCCTGATGAGTGAGAGCCAGGAGCGCATGATGGCTGTCGTTCAGCCGTCGAAGCTCGACGCATTCCTCGCCGTCGTGGCGAAATGGGATGTCGAGACCAGCGTTCTGGGCGAGGTCACCGACACCGGGCGCCTCATCATCGACTGGCGCGGAGAGCAGATCGTGAACGTCGAGCCGCGCACCGTCGCAGTCGACGGGCCGGTCTACGACCGCCCGGTCGAGTACCCCACCTGGATCGACAAGCTGCAGGCCGACAACGCGCTGTCGCTGCCCAGGGCATCCGACGCCGGCGAGCTGAAGGAGCAGGTGCTCACCCTTCTCGGCAGCGCGAACCTGGCATCCAAGAGCTGGATCACCGACCAATACGACCGCTACGTCATGGGCAACACCGCACTGTCGTTCCCGGATGACGGGGGTATGATCCGCGTCGATGAGGAGTCCGGGCTGGGCTTCGCCATCGCGACCGACGCGAACGGCCGCTACTGCCAGCTCGACCCGTACTTCGGCGCGCAGCTCGCGCTGGCCGAGGCGTACCGCAACGTCGCCGTAACGGGCGCCGTGCCTGTCGCGGTCACCGACTGCCTGAACTTCGGCAGCCCGGAGAACCCCGAGGTCATGTGGCAGTTCTCGCAGGCCGTCGCTGGGCTCAGCGATGGATGTCTCGAGCTCGAGATCCCGGTGACCGGCGGCAACGTGTCGTTCTACAACCAGACGGGCGGGGCGCCGATCCACCCGACGCCGGTCGTCGGCGTGCTCGGCGTGATCGACGACGTCGCGCGGCGGGTGCCGAGCGGCTGGCAGGACGAAGGCAACAACATCTACCTGCTCGGCATCACTCGTGAGGAGTTGGATGGGTCGGCCTGGGCCGGCACGATCCACGACCACCTCGGCGGCCGGCCGCCGGTGGTCGACCTTGCGCGTGAGGCCGCGCTGGCCGGGCTGCTGCACGCGGGGGCGATGCAGGGCCTGCTCGCCTCGGCACACGACCTCTCGGATGGCGGGCTGGCAGAAGCGCTGGCCGAGGCGGTTCTGCGATTCGGTGTGGGTGCGCGGGTCTGGATCGACGAGCTGATGCTGCGGGATGGCATCGACCTCACGACCGCCCTGTTCAGCGAGTCGACCGGGCGCGTGATCGTGTCGGTTCCGCGCGAGGACGACGTGAAGTTCATGGGGCTCTGCGAGGGCCGCGACTACCCGGTGCTGCGGATCGGCGTGACCGACAGCGGTTCGGACGGCGCTGCGGCGCTCGACGTCCAGGGCCAGTTCGCGATCGGTCTCGACGAGCTGCACGCGACGCACCGCGGCACCCTCCCTGCGCGCTTCGGCGCCACGGCAGCCTGACCCTCGCCGCGCTCCCCTCCGTCAATCGAGGGCGTGCGGCGCGACGGGGCGGTCGGACAACCGGCGGGCTGGTCAGGCGGCGGGCGAGTCAGGCGCGGCGGGGGCCGCGGCGGCGCCCGCGATCTTCTCGTGGTGGTGGATGACCTCGGCGACGATGAAGCCGAGAAACTTCTCGGCGAACTCGGGGTCGAGGTGCGACTCCGAGGCGAGGCCGCGCAGGCGTCTGATCTGCCGCGCCTCACGATCGAGGTCGGCGGCCGGCAGCCCGTGCCGAGCTTTGAGCCGGCCGACCTGCTGGGTGAACTTGAACCGCTCGGCAAGCAGGTGGATCAGCGCCGCATCGACATTGTCGATGCTCTCCCGGATGCTCTCGAGCTGCCTCAGCGCCCACGCCGTCTCTTCGGAGTTCGGGGTGTCGGCGGCGGGTTCTTTCACGTCCATACCTGAACTCTATTTCTTCGGAGCCGGATCGGGGCTCACCGCCTGCCCGAGGCCCGGCTGCCCGAGGCCCGCCCGACCGGAGACGAGCAGCCGGATGCGTTTCTGCGTGAGCAGGATGCCCAGCAGAACCACCGCGGCGCCGACCGGAGCGTTCCATTCGAAGCGGTCTCCCAGCACAAGCACGCCGAGCAGCACGCCGACGACCGGCGTGATGTAGGTGACCGTCGATGCAGCCGTCGGGCCCCACGAACGCAGCACGTTGATGCTCCAGACGTAGACGAGACCGGTTCCGAGAGCGCCGAGCGCGACGAGGCTCAGCACGATGGGCAGCGTCAGGGCGAGCGGTGAGAACGCGACCACGGGGCTCAGCAGCAGGATCACCACCGCCCCCATCCCGATCTGGAGGAAGGCAAACGGAACCCCCTGGATCGACCGCGAACTCAGGAACCGTCTCGTGTAGCCGAACGTGAATCCGTAGCAGAGCGCGGCCAGCAGACAGGCGAACTGGCCGAGCAGATCGCCGGTGAGCGCTGCGTACGCCCACGGCCCGATGATGACCACGGTGCCGAGGATGCCGAGACCCACGCCGAGCACCTGGTTGCGGTCGAGCCGCTCCACCCGGAATGCCAGCGTCGCCATCAGCGCCGTCATGATGGGCGTGGTGGCGTTGTAGATGCTCGCGAGACTCGAGGAGACGTACTGCTCAGCCCAGGCGAAGCACAGGTAGGGCAGCACGCCCCCCACCACCCCAATGACGAGGAAGTGCAGGTAGACAACGGGCTCCCGCGGCAACCGGTACCGCCCGATGAGCATGATCAGCCCGAGAGCCAGTGTCCCGAGCACGAGACGGGCCCAGACGACCTGCCCGAACGACACCCCCATCAGCGCCACCTTCATGAAGAGGAAGCTGGCGCCCCAGACGAGCCCCATCGCGAGGAACTGCAGCAGCACACGGCTGTTGCCGGTGCGAAAGTCGGTGGATGTCGCAGGTGGGGTCTTTTCGGTCACCCGGAGACACTATCGCCAACCGGCGACGGCATCCCCGGGCATCCGGAACCTGTGGAGAATCGGCACGAAAGACGCGCCTGTTGGCGAGAAGGTGCCGAAACGCGGCGGACGAGAAACCGAGAAGAGACCGAGGAGAGGCCGAGTGTCAGCTCACGACGGCGATCGTGACCTCGACATTGCCCCGCGTCGCGTTGGAGTACGGGCAGACGGTGTGAGCAGCATCCGCCGCCTGCTGCGCCTCGGCTGCCGAGGCGGCAGGGATGTACACGTCGAGTTCGACGGCCAGACCGAAGCCGCCCTCGCCGTTGCTGCCGATACTGACGCTCGCCGAGACCTCCGCGCCCTTCGTGTCTACGCCGAGGTTCTTGCCGACCACGTGCAGCGCGCTCAGGAAGCACGCCGAGTATCCGGCCGCGAAGAGCTGCTCGGGGTTTGTTCCCTCGCCCGTGCCGCCCATCTCCTTCGGCGGACGCGTGTCGAGATCGAGTCGGTCGTCTTCGCTTCGGACGTGACCGTCGCGGCCACCACCGGACGCGTGGGCAATTGCTGTGTAGAGAGCTTCCATGCCTCCAGTCCATCACAGATTTGCGGGAGCAGGCCGCGCGTTGTGCCACGATGGTGCCATGGGCAACGTAGCCAACTTCCACCAGGCGGCAGACGCCTTTGTCGCGCTGGTCGGCCGGATCACCGACGACCAGTGGGATCTGCCGGGCCTCGGCGAATGGTCGGTGCGCTCGCTGGCGGGTCACACCACCCGGGCGATCCTCACGGTTGAGACCTATCTCGGCCACGATGATGCCGAACGGATCGGGTTGCCCACTGCTGAGGACTACTACGCGCTCATCTACCGCGACTTCTCCGATGCCGAGTCCGTGGCCGCGCGCGGCGTCGAGGCCGGGCGCTGGCTGGGCGAGCATCCGGTGCAGCAGATCCGGGACGCCCTGGCGAGGGCAAGCGCAGCGATCGACGCTGCCCCCTCGGGCCGGGTCGTCTCCGTGGGCGGCCACGGCATCGCGCTCACCCAGTACCTCCGCACGCGGAGCTTCGAGCTCGTGGTGCACTCGATGGACATCGGCCGCGCCATCGGCCAGCCTCACGGGCAGCCTGTCGGCTGCGTGACGGATGCCACCTCCCTCGCCGCGCGCATCGGAGCCCGGGCGGGCCAGGGCGAGGACATCCTGCTCGCCCTCACCGGCCGCCAGCCCCTCCCGAGCGGTTTCACCGTCGTCTGACCGCTCGCCGACGAGCATCCGCGCCAGTTCGGAGCAACGGCGCCCATTCGAACTAGCGCCGACGCGCCAAACGGGCGCCGACACCCGCGGGCCGGGAGGGGGCAGGGCCGGGGCGAGGAGAGGGCGGGGCGGGCCCGATTGGGTAGCGTGAGGGCATGACTGTGACCGTGCGCCCGCTTCCCGACTCCCAATTCGACGGGTGGCTCGCCGCCGAGAGCGCGCTCTACGAGGCCGAACGGCGCGCCAACGGCGATGCCCCGGATGTTGCCGCACGAAAGTCCGTAGAGTCGAACGAGACGAACTTTCCCGACGGCCGGCCGCTGCCCACGCACCGCCTGCTCGAGGTGCTGGCCGAGGGAGTGCCTGTCGGCACGCTCTGGATCGGGCCGCTCGACGAGAGCCGTCCCGCCGAATGGTGGGTGTACAGCATCGACATCGACGAGGTCTCGCGCGGGCACGGCTACGGCCGCGCGGCGATGTCGCTCGCCGAAGTGGTCGCACGAGACAACGGCGCCACGACGATCGGGCTGAACGTGTTCGGCGACAACGCTCGCGCGCAGAACCTCTACCGGTCGCTCGAGTACCGGGTGACGGCGATCCAGATGTCGAAGGAGCTGTAGACGCGGGTGCAGGCATCCGGAGCCGTCAACCCCTGTGCGGATGCCCGCCCGGCGCGTAGACCGGAACCATGAGAGCACTCACCTTCCAAGGCACCCACAACGTCACCGTCGAGACGGTTCCCGATCCCACGATCGCACAGCCGACCGATGTGATCGTCAAGATCACCTCCACCGCCATCTGCGGCTCCGACCTGCACCTGTACGACGTGATGGGGGCGTTCATCCATAAGGGCGACATCCTCGGCCACGAACCGATGGGCGTGGTGGTCGAGGTCGGCAGCGCCGTCACGAAGCTCGCCGTGGGCGACCGGGTGGTCATCCCGTTCGTGATCGCCTGCGGGCACTGCTTCATGTGCACCCGGGGCCTGACCAGCCAGTGCGAGACGACTCAGAACCGGCAGTCGGGCAGCGGCGCCTCGCTCTACGGCTACACCGAGTTGTACGGCGACGTGCCCGGGGGGCAGGCCGAGTACCTTCGCGTTCAGCTGGCCGACTTCAACGCGACCAAGGTCGGCAGCGACCTGCCCGACGAGCGCTACCTGTTCCTCAGCGACATCCTGCCGACCGCCTGGCAGGGCGTGAAGTACGCGAACGTTCCCGACGGCGGCACGCTGGGGGTGCTGGGTCTCGGTCCTGTCGGCCAGTTCGCGAGCCGCATCGGCCGGCACTTCGGCTACCGGGTGCTCGCGATCGATCCCGTGCCCGAGCGCCGGGCGATGGCCGAACGTCACGGCGTCGAGACGCTCGACCTCACGGATGATGCGCTCGACCACCTGCGCGACCTCACAGACGGTCGCGGGCCCGACTCGATCGTCGACGCGGTCGGCATGGAGGCGCACGGCAACCCCGGCGCCGAGTTCGCTCAGAAGGCTGCGGGACTGCTGCCGGATGCGATCGCGAAGAAGGTCATGACGACGGCAGGAGTCGACCGCCTCGCGGCACTCCACCTCGCGCTCGACGCCGTCCGCCGCGGCGGAACCGTCTCACTCAGCGGCGTCTACGCCGGGGTTGCCGACCCGATGCCGCTGAAAGACATGTTCGACAAGGGCATGACGCTCCGCATGGGCCAGTGCAACGTGCAGAACTGGCGCGACGAGCTGATGCCCCTCGTCGAGGATCTCGCCGACCCGCTCGGCACCGAAGACCTCACGACGCATGCGGTGCCGCTCGAGAAGGCACCCGAGATGTACGAGCTGTTCAAGAACAAGGAGGACGGCTGCATCAAGGTGGTGCTGAAGCCGTAGGTCGGCGCCGGGGCGCGCCAGCGGCGGCAGGCCGGCCGTGGCGCGCCAGCGACAGTGGGCCGGCGCCGTGGCGCCAACGCCAGCGTCAGTAGACCAGCGCCGCCGGCTCGAACCGCGCCTCGGATGCCCCGACGAGCGTCTCGTCGCGCGGGTCGAGCCGCAGCACCTCCGTGCCGTCGGCGAGGTCGGCCAGGCTCACCCAGAACATGCTGGGGCTCCGTGTCGAAACGAAGTAGTAGGTGCCGTTCGTGAGGTCCGCTCCGGCCTCCCACCAGGTCGGGTAGACGCCCCCGTCCTGGTAGGGCGCACCGTACGGCACGGCCACGTTCTGGATCAGCTGGGATACGCCCGCGACGGCCTGCTGCAGGTTCTCGGGCTCGGGCAGGTAGTGGCGGAAGTAGCTGGCCCGCACGAACCGGTCGAGCGACGTGATGTCCCCGGGCGGCGTGAGAGTGCCGCCGAACGGGGCGTAGCGGGCGAGGTTCGCGAGCTGGGCATCCATCACCGGCGAGTTCGCCATCACACTGAATTCGCGGCCGTGGTGCACGACGATCCGGTCCCCCTGCGGCTCGAAGATCGCGGAGTCACCCGAGGCGTCTTCGATGGCGAGGTGCACGCCGAGCCGTTGGCCTCGGAGTTCGGGTGCGGTGATACGGATGTCGCCCACCGCCGCTACCGCTTCGGCAACGGTCGCGAAGGTGTCGAGCACGTACTGCACCCAGAGCGAGTTCGGCACGGCCGGCCGCCCGTCGACCGGCCACTCCCCGACGTCGACAGGATCGAGGTAGAGGCCATGGGCCGCAAGACCCTGCTCGTTCAGCCCGTCGGACGTTCCGAGCCGCCACATGCTGAGCACCACGCTCGAGTAGCTCGACGTCCAGCTGAGGGCGCCTGAGCCCTGCCCACCCCGGGTGAGGCCGCGCGGCACGAACCAGAGGTCGGGTTCGTCGCTGACCTCCCAGTCCATACAGCGCGCGACGGTCGTGGCGATGGGGTTGTCGTTCCAGAGGATCCGGGTGCACATGTGGCCAGAGTAGCGCGCCACGGGCTCCGGATGCCCGCGCCGGCGCCGGGCGTTACTTCTTCTTCAGCGCGTCAGGCTTGTGCACGGCCTCGCCGCCCGACTTGTCACTCTTGACGAGGTACTGGGGGTCGTCCTTCGAGGCTTTCACGTCACGCTTGGCCGCGTGTGTGTCGGACGTGATCTTCTTCTCGACCTTCCCCTCGGCTGTCGACCCGTGGGACTGCCAGGTGACCTCGTCACCCTTTTTCAGTTCGCTCATGCTTCGACGCTACGCTCCGGGCTCCGGATGCTCGCGGGGTTGTCTCGGCGCCCCACGAGCCGTACGCTGGCGCCGTCAGAGCCCGAGCAGGTCGTGCCGCACGACGATCTCCTCGCGGCCGGGGCCCACGCCGATCGCCGAGATGCGCGAGCCGCTCATCGCCTCGATCGCCAGCACATAGCGCTGGGCGGCGGGCGGCAGGTCGTCGAAGGTGCGGGCGCCGGTGATGTCCTCGTCCCAGCCCTCGAACTCCTCGTAGATCGGCACCGCGTGGTGGAAGTCGCTCTGCGACACCGGAACCTCGTCGACACGTACGCCGTCGACGTCGTATGCGACGCAGACCGGGATGGTCTTGAGGCCGGTCAGCACATCCAGTTTCGTGAGCACGAAGTCGGTGACACCGTTGATGCGCGCCGAGTACCGGGCGATGGGCGCGTCGTACCAGCCGCAGCGACGCGGGCGACCGGTGGTGGTGCCGAACTCGAAGCCGTTCGCGCGGAGGAACTCGCCCGACTCGTCGAAGAGCTCCGTCGGGAAGGGGCCGGCGCCGACGCGGGTCGTGTACGCCTTGACGATGCCGATCACGCGTTCGATGCGGTTGGGGGCGACACCCGATCCGGTCGAGGCGCCACCGGATGTCGCGTTCGACGAGGTGACGAACGGGTAGGTGCCGTGGTCGACGTCGAGCATGGTGGCCTGGCCGCCCTCGAAGAGCACGGTCTTGCCGGCGTCGAGGGCCTGGTTCAGCACGAGCGACGTGTCGACGACCATCGGGCGGAGGCGGTCGGCGTAGGAGAGGAGGTTCTCGACGATGTCGTTCACCTCGATGGCGCGGCGGTTGTAGACCTTCACGAGCAGGTGGTTCTTCTGATCGAGCGCGCCCTCGACCTTCTGGCGCAGGATGTTCTCGTCGAAGATGTCCTGCATGCGGATGCCGAGGCGGTTGATCTTGTCGGCGTAGGCCGGGCCGATACCGCGACCGGTGGTGCCGATCTGGCGTTTGCCGAGGAAACGCTCCGTGACCTTGTCGAGCGTGCGGTGGTAGGCGGTGATGACGTGGGCGTTGGCGCTGATCAGCAGGCGGGAGACATCCACTCCGCGGGAGCTGAGGGCCTCGAGCTCGTGGAACAGCACCTCGATGTCGACGACGACGCCGTTCGTGATGACCGGCGTGACGTTGGGGGTCAGGATGCCCGACGGGAGCAGGTGCAGGGCGTACTTCTGGTTGCCGACGACGACGGTGTGGCCGGCGTTGTTGCCGCCGTTGAACTTGACGACGTAGTCGACACGGGTGCCGAGGAGGTCGGTGGCCTTACCTTTGCCTTCGTCGCCCCACTGGGCGCCGATCAGAACGATTGCGGGCACGTCTTAGAGCCTTTCGGATGCTGCGGAAGAGGGGTTTTCGATCGCCGCGGCGGCCGTCGGGTCGGCACCGTTCAGGAACTCGGCGAGCCGCACGACCTCGTCGGCCTCACCGATCGCCTCGGCGCCCCGGCGGAGGGCGTAGAGCGAGCGGAGAACCCCGCGGTTCGGTTCGTGCGACCACGGCACCGGGCCCTGCCCGCGCCAGCCGCCCTTGCGGAGCGCGTCGAGGCCGCGGTGGTAGCCGACCCGGGCGTAGGCGTACGACGGAAGGATCTCGCCGGCCTCGAAGGCTTGGTCAGAGAGCAACGCCCAGGCGAGCGACGACGTGGGGAACCGGCGTGCGAGCGCCTCGAGTTCGGAGCCCCCCGGCGAAACATCGGGGTTCGCGGAAGCGGCGAGAGCCTCCACCACGCCATCGGGGTTCAGCAGGGTCGGGGGCACTCCCAAGAGATTTTCACCGGTCACACTCGATCCTATCGCAGACCCTCCCCCGGCCCCCTGGCAGGGGTCACAGCTGAGTCACGCAGAGGTCACGCGGAGGTCACGCAGGAATCACGGCGAGGTCACGGGCCGTGGGGCAGGATGCATCCGTTGAGGGGTACTTGGCAACCAGTCCGAGGCGTTCCGCGTCTACGACCGGTACGCCCTCCTGCTGGATGACGCCCTCGGGCTCGCACCGACCGCGCTGTTGACCGCTCTCGTTCGAATTCAGCGGGGCACTCTCTGACGGGCGGAGGAGCCGTCGCAGAACCTCGGCGATAACTTGCACACCAATGTGCAAGTTATTAGGATAGGGGGAGTGACCACACCTCTCCGAACGACACCCGGCAGCCGGGTTCCGCGCCGGGATGCGACAGAGAACCGCCTGGCGATCCTCGACTCCGCCCGGGTGCTGCTGAACCGCGATCCTGAGGCGTCGCTCGACGCGATCGCGACGGGCGCCGGGCTGTCCCGCCGGGCCCTCTACGGCCACTTCGCCACCCGCGACGACCTCGTCACCGAACTCCTCTCGTCGGGGAGCGAACGGGTCATCGCCGCACTGAGTCATGTCGATCATCCGGACTCCCGCGTGGCCATCGCACGGATCGGTGCCCGGCTCTGGTCGGAGGTCGAGAATGTGCGCGTCATGGCGCAGCTCGCCATCCGTGGGCCTCAACGGCACGCCGTCGCCCGCACCCTGTCCCCCGTTCGGCATCGGCTCCTCAGCATCGTCACGTCAGGGATCGACGCGCACGAGCTCCGCCAGGACATGGCACCCCGCACGCTGGCCGCCCTCATCGAGGGTTCGGCGCTCTCCGTGCTCGACGAGGCGATCCGGTCGAACCTGTCGAACCGCGACGGACACCGGCTGGTGATGGTGGCGGCACTCGCCGTCGCCGGGCTCTCCTGGCGCGAGGCCGCGGAGGTCATCGACCGGCACGCCGAACTGCAGTTCGCCGAACATCCGTCGGCGGCCATCGACGAGCAGCCGCCGACAACGGCACAGCCACAACCACAACCACAGCCACACACGACCGACCCCGAAGGGAAGACAGCGTGAGGATCACACTGAACGACGTCGCCAAGGGCGACCAGGGCGAGAACCTGCCCCCGACCAGCCTCGAGTACCAGTCGGGCGGCGTCACCGTGGTCGCCGTCGAGACGGCGCAGCGCCCGACCGTGCTCGCGCTCCTCGCCTCCGGGCGGATGGCTCCCGACCACGGCACGGTGACGATCGACGACGCGGATGATGCGCCGCGAGTGCGTTCGGTGACGGCGATCGTCGACGCACCGGACGTGAGCGAACCCGTGGGCGATCTGAAGCTGAAGGCGGTCGTGCAGGAGGAACTGATGTTCGCCGGGCGACCGTCGAGCCGTGCTGCGACCGCGCAGGCGCTCGCTGAACTCGACGCCACGGAGTTCGCGGGCTGGGAGATCCAGAACATCCCCACGGCGGTGCGGCTGCGGATCCTCACCGAGCTGGCCTCGGTGCGCCCCGGCATCGAAGCCCTCGTGCTCGCCGCACCGGACCGGCGCGGCAGCGATCCGTACGACTGGTGGGCGGTCGCCGCCGACTTCGCGCTCCGTGGGTTCGCGGTGCTCGTCATCGCAAGCCCCGCCTCGGCCGACCTGCTCGCAGAGGTCGCCGCCCGGTTCGAAGCCGAGCGCCTGGCCGAGCTGGAGCGCCGCGCGGCCGCGGCCCGCGCCGAAGAGGCCGCCCGCCTGGCCGACCTCCTGGAACCCCCCACCCCCGCTGACACCACGGAAGACACGGACCCCTCATGAAGATCGTCACGCTTGTCACCACCGAGTTCCGCCGGCTCACGGCGACCGGGCTGGCGCGACTGGCGCTCGTCGCCCTGATGCTCGTGCCGGTGTTGTACGCGGGCCTCTACCTCTGGGCGAACAGCGACCCGTACGGGAACATCAAGAACATCCCGGTGGCCCTGGTCGTCGAAGACACCGGATCCACTCTCGACGACACCGCCGTGAACTACGGCACGCAGGTGCACGACCAGCTGATCGCCGACAACAGCGTCAAATGGGAGGAGGCGACCGCCGAACAGGCGGCATCCGGAGTCAAGAACGGTCAGTACGACTTCGTTCTGACCCTCGGGCCCGACTTCTCGAAACTGCTCACCTCGGCCGGAACCGCCACGCCGCAGCAGGCCGTCGTGCAGCTCACGACGAACGACACGAACAGCTTCCTCGCCTCCTCCATCGCCGCCACGGTGGCCGAGAAGGTGCGGCTGAGCATCAGCGAGCAGGTCGGTGAGGCTGCCGCCCTGCAGTTCCTGAACGGGTTCGCAACCATCCACGACAACCTGTCGACCGCGGTGGACGGCGCGAACCAGCTCGTCGACGGCACGGGGCGGGCCGTGTCGGGATCGGCGACCCTCGCCGACGGCTCCGCCACGGCGAACACGGGAGCGCAATCGCTCGCCTCTGGTGCGGCGACGGCTGCGACCGGAGCGTCGACGCTCGCCTCAGGTGCGGCGACGGCCGCGACCGGCTCGGCCACGCTGGCCGATGGTGCCTCCCGACTGGCTGCGGGAGCATCCACACTCTCGAGCGGTGCCGCAGCGAGCGCCGACGGCGCGTCGACCCTGGCGTCGGGGGCAGCACAGACGAACGCCGGCGCCCAGAGCCTCAGCTCCGGGCTGTCGGCCCTCAGCAACGGCGTCGCGGGCCTGCCGGCTGACACCGCCCGCTTGAGTACCGGGGCGCAGCAGGTCGCCGACGGGAATGCGGCCCTCGCCTCGGCGGCTGACTCGGTGACAGCCGCGACACAGGATGCTGCAGACCAGCTACCCGTCGTGCGGAGCGAGATCGTTGCGGGGCTGAAGACCGCGAGGCTGACCGACGCGCAGATCGAGGAGGCGATCGCCCCGCTCGACACGGTCGGCACGGCGATCACGAACGGCAGCAAGCAGGCGCAGCAACTCGACGCCCAGGTCTCGAAGCTCTCGGACAGCGCGGCCCAGGTCGCGGCCGGAACGAAGACGCTCGCCGGCGCGGCACCCGGTCTCGCCGACGGAGCTGCGAGCGCCGCGGCCGGCGCCGCAACGCTGGCGGGGGGCACGGCCCAGGTCGAGTCGGGAGCGTCGGCCCTCGCTGACGGAACGCAGAAGGTCGCCGACGGCGCTTCGACGCTCTCCTCGTCGGCCTCACAGCTCTCGGCCGGGGCCTCCACGCTGGCCTCCGGTACCGCGCAGGTCGCCGACGGGGCGGCCACGCTGGCGTCGGGGAATGCGCAACTGGCAGACGGGGCATCCACCCTTGCCGGCGGAACCCAGCAGCTCGCCGACGGTTCCGCGGCTCTCGCGTCGGGCACCGCACAGCTCAACACCGGGGCGGTGCAGCTGCGGGACGGGCTCGTCTCCGGGGTCGACCAGATTCCGTACTACACGCCCGACCAGCGGCAGACGGCGGCGGCGACCATCGCCACCCCGGCCGTCGTCGACACCGACACAGTCACCAAAGTGACGACGTACGGCGCCGGAATGGCTCCGTTCTTCATCAGCCTGGCGGCGTGGATCGGGATCTACGCGCTGTTCCTCATCATCAAGCCTCTGTCACGGCGCGCGCTGACCGCCATCAAGGCACCGCTGAGAGTGACGGCGGCGGGCTGGCTCGCCCCTGCGCTCCTCGGTGCGTTGCAGATGGCTGCGGTGTACTTCGTGGTGACCGTGCCGCTCGGTTTCACCGTGGCGAACCCCGCTCTCATGCTGCTGTTCATGGTGTTCACGTCGATCACGTTCGTGGCGATCATCGGGGCTCTCAACATCTGGCTGGGCAGTGTCGGGCAGTTCCTCGGGCTGGTGCTCATGGTGCTGCAACTGGTGACAGCGGGCGGGACCTTCCCCTGGCAGACGCTGCCCGGGCCGTTGGCGGCGCTTCACCACGCGCTGCCGATGAGCTACGCGGTGGACGGCATCCGGCAGCTGATGTACGGCGGTGACCTCTCGCTCGCGCTGAACGACGTGGGAGTGCTTGCCATCTGGTTGCTCGGGGCGCTGGCATTCTCAATGTTCCTGGCGCGTAAGAAGACCGCGGCGCGCACGCTCCGCGACCTCCGTCCGTCGCTGATCGGCTGAACCCGCCGCCGCCGGGCGCTCTGCCGGCGGGCACGTATTCAGGAGGAGAGCACGGCCGAGCACGAGACATCCGCGACGGCGCCCATCTCCTGAATTACGGGCGGGCGGGGAGGGAGCGGCCGGCCGGGCGGTCGGCGGGCGCCGCGTCAGTTCACGTGCACCTTGATGGTGTGCCAGCCCGTGGAGCCGTCGGGCGCGGGGGGCGCCTGGTCGGAGGTCTGCGTGTAGCCGCCGTCGTCCGTTGCGCGCACGGAGATGGTGTGGTCGCCGGAGGGCGCATCCCACTGCAGCACCCACTGCCGCCAGGTGTCTGCGGAGATGGCGTCGGCAAGCGTGGCCTGCTGCCAGTCGCCGCCGTCGACCTGCACCTCGACGCCCTGCACGCCGGTGTGCTGGGCCCACGCGACGCCGGCGATCGGGATCGTTCCCGCGCTGAGGCTGCTGCCCTGCCGGGGAGTGTCGATGCGCGAGGAGGTCTTGATCGGGCCGAGAGCGGTCCAGCCGCGCGGAGTCCAGTAGCCCATGTCGGCGGCGAAGGTGGTGACTTTCATCTCGACCACCCATTTCGTGGCAGAGACGTAGCCGTAGAGCCCGGGGACCACCATGCGCACGGGGAAACCGTGCTCCACGGGCAGCGGCGATCCGTTCATCCCGACCGCCAGCAGGGAGTCGCGCTGCGTGTCCTGCAACACCTCGAGCGGCGTGCCGGCCGTGAAACCGTCGGAACTACGGGAGAGCACCATGTCGGCGCCGGCCGTGGGCTTGGCGCGGGCGAGGAGGTCGCGGATCGGGTAGCCCAGCCAGAGGGCGTTGCCGATGAGGTCACCGCCGACCTCGTTCGAGACACAGGTGAGCGTCGTGTAGTTCTCGACCAGCGGCAGGGCGAGGAGGTCGGCGAACGAGATCTCCACCTCGTTCTCGACCATGCCGACGATCTTGAGGCTCCAGGTGTCGGGGTTCAGTTGCGGTACCTGCAGCGCCGTGTCGATGCGGTAGAAGTCGGCTGCCGGCGTGACGACGGGGCTGAGGTTCGTGATGCCGAGTTCGGTTCCGGCGGGCAGAGCTGCTACGGGAGTGGATGCCGCGGGCAGAACGAGGGCGTTCCGAGCGGCCGTGACGACAGCAGCGCCGGCGTTCATCACGCGGGCACCAGCGCCGACGATGGCCGAGGCGGCCGCCGCGACGATCACCCACGTCAGGAACTGACGTCGTTCGAGGGCCGCAGGGTCGGTGCGGATGACGGAGGCGCCGCCCGCGCGAGCTGCCGGGCGGTTCGCGGCCGAGTCGGCGCGCACGGCCCAGCGGCGGAGGCGCGTCTGGAGGGCGTTCAGGATCACGACTCCCACGAGCATCCCGACCACCGTGGGCACTGCGGAGATACCGGAAGCGCCCTCGCGGGTGGTCACGGCGAAGACCGCGATCGCGGAGAAGACCACGAGGATCACGGTGCCGATGGGGCGGCGGCGGTACTCCAGCCAGCCCGCGAGGGCGGCGCCCACTGCCACGACGACGGCGAGGATGGTGAGCAGCGCGGCTTTGTCGCCCGTGCCGAAGAGCGAGATCGTCAGCTCTTTCACGCCCGGCGGTGCCAGGTCGATGACCAGGGAGCCCACGGCGAAGAGCGGGCTGGACTCGGCACCGACGAACAGCGCGACCAGCTCGGCTGAGGCGAGAACGCTCGCCGCAGCGACGATACCCGTGAGGGCGGCCCACATTCCGCGTCGCATGCTCAAACCCTACGCCGCCTCTGCTTGGTGTCACCTGACCGCTGGATGTACACGGAGCGCCGGATCTCCGCCGTCCCGCACTCTTCCTCCTCCTCTTCGCGGCCGCGGCACGGGCGGATTGGTCGCGGTACACCGTCCGCTGCGCACCGAGGGGACGCAAAGTGCTCCAACCGCACTCGATCAGAGCACTTCGGGTCCCTTCGATGCCGGTAGGGGGCGGGTCGCAGGAGAGCGGGTGGCGGGCGAGACGGTTCAGCGGGCGGGGAGGGCGGGGACAGCAGGGCGCGCCGAGCGCGCGAGGCCGAGGTACACCGCCAGCGCGACCACGCTCACCGCCGCGAGGAGCGCCACCGCCCAAGTCACCCCGAGAGCATCGAACACCGAGCCGAGCGCGAGGGGGCCCACTACCGCACCCGCATCGCCGACGGTGCGGAAGAGGCCGACCGCGCCGCCGACCCGCGAGCGCGGCGTGACGTCGGCGAGGATCACGCCGGGCACGAGACTTCCGACGCCTGAGAGCACGCCTGTTGCCACGATGAGCGCACCGAAGAACCAGGGCGACTGCGCCAGCGGGTAGAGGCAGATCGCGCCCGCCGCCAGCAGCGTGGGAACGATGAGCAATCCGAGGCGGGCGCCCGCGTTCAGACGCCGACCGACCCACGGCAGCAGGGCAAGCGACACCACAGTGGTCAGGCCGTAGGCGATCCCGAGCGTGAGCGGCGTGAGCCCGCCCTGGTCATATGCCAGAAGAGGAATGAATGATTGGTCGCCGCCGAACCGCACGAAGAAGATGCCGAAGGCGAGCACGCAGATGCCGACCAGCACGCGTCGGTGGGCCCGGGCATCCATGCTGCCCGCCGGTGTGGATGCCGCACCGACGTCCGAGGCACCTCCGCCGGTATCGGGGGACTCCGCCGCGGCGTCGCGCACGAACTCCGACGACCAGAAAGCCGGGCTCGGGCACACCAGCGCCCAGACGATCACTACGATCAGCGGGATCGCGGCCACCACGAACACGAGCGGGAGCGTACCGAACGTCAGCACGACGCCGCCGAGCACCGGGCCCACCGCGGCTCCCGCCAGTTGCACGGCCTGCACGGTCGAGAGGATGGAGCCTCGGTTCGCGGGCGTGGTGCGCTGGGTGAGCACCGCGAGCCCGACCGTGACGGCCGCGCCGCCCAGGATGCCCGCCAGGAACCGTGCCGCGATGAGCAGCACGACGTTGTCGATGAAACCGGTGATGAGGGTGAGTACAGCGAGGGCTCCGGTGGCGCTCAACAGCAGAGTCCGAGCGGGCACGCGCTTCAGGAGGAGCCCGGCGGGCACGTTCACGAGCAGGCGCCCGAGCCCGAACGACGAGACGATCAGCCCCAGGATGACCGCCGAGGCGCCGAACTGCTGGGCGTACTGCGGCAGCGCGGGCACCAGGGCGCCCCACGTCATCTGGGAGGTGCCGACCAGCGCGCAGACGAGCACGATCTGCTCCCACGGCACCCGCTGGGTCTCTGGCGGTTTCCGAGAGGTATCCGTCACGCGAGCAGATTCTCGCGGAGAGTCCCGCCGGGGTAGGCGGGCCCGACCGCACCGCGCCGGCGGAGTTCCGGCGCCAGCAGTTCCACCACGTCGGCGAGCGACGACGGGGTCGAGAGCGGGTTCGCGATCATGAAGCCCCCGCGGGATCCTGTCGCCTCGAAGTTCTCCTCGAGGGCGTCAGCAACCGACTCGGCCGTGCCGGCGTAGGTCTGGTCGTACCCGGTGGCGTAGCGCCAGCCTCGTTCGAAGAACTCGTCGCGCGACATCCGTGCGTCATCGCCCACTTCGTCGATGACGAGTTGCACGAATCCGGCCTGGGTGCCTTCGGCGAGGCGGATCTGCTCCGCGACATCCGACAGGGTGAACGATCGGGCCAGAGTTGAGAAGTCGAAGCCGCTGTTGTACGAGAGGTAGGCACCTACCGCCTCGTGGTTCCAGACGTCGAGCATGGCCTCCTTGCGGGCGGCGGCCTCATCGGCGGTGCGGCCGAGGATCACCTGCACCGCCCAGAGGATCCCCACGCCAGCGGGATCCCGGCCGGCAGCGGAGAGTGCGGCATCCAGAGCCGTACGGTGCCGCTGCTGCGAGGTGAGGTGCCCGCCGATACCGAAGATGATGTCGGCGAACTGGGCGGAGGCCGCGATTCCGCGGGGCGACGAACCGGCCTGCACAACGACGGGATGCCCTTGCGGGCTCGGCACCGAGTTGAGCGGCCCCTGCACCGCGAAGTGCGCGCCGCGGTGATCGATCGGGTGCACACCGGCGGGATCGCCGAAGACTCCGGTCGAACGATCCGCGACGATCGCCGAGGCGTCCACCGAATCCCAGAGGGCGGCGCAGACCGCCATGAACTCCTCCATGCGGTCATAGCGTTCGCCGTGCGGCGGCAGCATGTCGAAACCGTAGTTGCGGGCATCCGAGACCCTGGTCGACCCGACAACGTTGAAAGCGATGCGCCCGCAGGTCACGTGATCGAGCGAGTTGAGCAGCCGGGCCACGTAATAGGGATGCATGAACGTCGAGGAATATGTCAGCCCGAAACCGACGTGCGAGGTCACCTGGGCCATGGCGGCGATGTACGGGCTCATGTCCTGGCGCGGCCACTGGATGCCCCACTTCACGGCCGCGTCGAGAGAACCCTGCCAGGTGTCAGGAATGCTGGTTCCGTCGCCGAAGAAGAGCATGTCGATGCCGCCGCGCTCCGCGAGGACGGCGAGCTCCTGGAACATGCGCACATCGGGATATGTCCGCCCCTCCCACGAACCGGGGCTCGCCCATTTGCCCTCGGTGTGCGTGAAGGAGAGGTCGAACGCGAGGTGCATGGTCATGAGGCGAGCCTCCAGAGCGCGACCACGTCGGCCGAGGTCACGACGACCCCACTGTTGAGCGCCACATTCGCCAGGGAGTTCGCCTGGAGCTCGGCGTCGTAGGCCGCCGTCGCGTCGGCGGGTACGAGCACCGGCCAGCCGGCCTGGAACGCATCCCGGGCCGTCGCGTCGACGCAGCAGTCGATTGTGAGGCCCACGACGCTCACCCAGTCGATGCCGCGCTCGTGCAGTTCGTGCTCGAGCGTCGTGCCGAAGAACCCGCTGTAGCCGCGCTTCGTCACGACGAGCTCGCCCTCAGCGGGTGCCATTCCAAACCATTCCGCCCCGGGGGTGCCGAGCACGCACGGTTCGTCGGCACCCGGCCAGGGCTGGTCGGCCGGGATGTCGCGGAGCCAAAGCGACGACTTCCACGGTCGATCGGGGGTCTGTCCGAGCTGGATCCAGACGACGGGGGTTCCCAGCGCGCGGGCTTCTTCGACGAGCGCAGCCACGGAGACGACCGTCTGCGCGATCACGGGCAGGTAGTCAGCGTCGACCCAGGGCAGGTAGTCGGGGTCCGCGAAGGATCGCTGCACATCGACCACGAGGAGCGCCCCGGTCTGGCCCGGCGCGGTGAGCGCCGCGAACTGTCGCTCGCGAAGACCCGTGTTCGGCTCCTCGGCCCCGTGCAGGTCGCCGCCAGCCGTCTCGCTCACAGCGACATCCGCTCGTCGAACGAGGCGAGAAGCCCGGTGGTGTCATCCCCTGCGGTCGAGGCTGCCACGACCTGACCGGCGCCCGCCCGCTCCCCCCGGAGCTTCGGCATGACCTGCTCACCGAACGGCGGCAGGTCGTCGTGGTATTCGGGGAAGACGATCATCAGCCCGTCGATGTCCGACGTCTCCATCAGCTCGTCGATGCGCTCGTGCACGGTCTCGGGTGATCCCGTCACCACGGCCGTCTGGAACGCCTCGAACTCCGGCTTGTCAGCGCTCATCGACATCGCCTTGTCAAGCGGAAGGCCCCACGAGAGCTTCATGTTCACGATCGCCTCGGTGTCGACCCCGCGGCCGTACTCGCGGAAGCGGGCCTCGGCCCGGGCATCCGTCTCGTCCATCACGACCGTGAGCATCGAGTACGTCTTGATCTCGCGACCCTGGGCGGCCGCCAGCTCCTTCACCTCGAGGCTGTTCTCGCGGAGGCCGGGCATGTCGGCGGCGGTCAGGAACGACCCGTCGACCCGCTTCGACTGGAAGTCGAGCCCCCGCGGCGAGCGCCCGGCACTGATGAGCGTCGGATGCACGGCCGGGTGCGGCCGCGACTCGCAGTCGTCGAGCGTGAAGAACTCACCGTGGTGCGTCACAGAGTCCTCGGCCCAGAGCCGCTCGATCACCTCGACCCACTCCTCGGTGTAGCGGTAGCGCGTGTCGTGGTCGAAGTCGCTGCGCCACTGGCCCATCTGCTCGAACTCTTTGGCATAGGCCCCGACGACGATGTTCAGCCCCGAGCGCCCGTTGCTGATCTGGTCGAGCGTGGTGAACATCTTCGCCGCCACTGCGGGGTGGATGAGGTTGGTGTGCACGGTCGCCCAGATCTTCACCCGGGTCGTGGCCTCGGCGAGCGCGGCCATCAGCGTGATCGACTCGAGCGTCTGGCCCCAATGGTCGGTCGTGCCGCCGTAGCCGCGCCACTTCGCCATCGACATGATGAAGTCGAAGTCGTTCTGCTCGGCCAGCACGGCCGCCTTGCGGTTGTAGTCATAGGTGGCCTGGGGGTGGGGCGCCGTGGTCGACATCACCCACCCCCCGTTGCCGATCGGCAGGAAGATGCCGTATTCGCGCTGTTTCACGGGTGGGACTCCTTGGTTCAGTTACGGGGCCGGCCAGATGAGCTCGGTGCCGTTGTAGATGGCCGACACGATCGACGGGTCGGTGAAGGCCGAGACATCCGGAGCCGTCGTGAGCTGCTTGCTGTCGACGAGGAACGAGATCTCCTTGGCCATCAGGTCGGTGTTCAGCGATCCGAGCGGCGTGCCGGTCGGCTGCGACGAGGTCACGAGACCGGTCTCGGTCTTCCACACCTCCACGTTGTGGTCGACGTCGTAGCTCGCTCCGCCACCGGCGAGGGCGGCTGCATAGCCGACGCACTCCGCGGCGTTCGTCTCGCAGTAGGTGTAGGCGTGGAACGCCGCGCGCAGGAAGTCCTCGGTGGTCGCTTTGTTGGCGGTGACGAACGCCGGGTTGGCGACGACCGTTCCGAACGTGCCCGGGATGCCGTAGTCCTCCGGGTTCCAGAGCTTCACATCGTCCCCGGCGGCCTTCAGCGTGAGCGGCTCATTCGACTTGTACCCGGTGAGCGACTGCACCTGGCCACGCGGCAGGATGGTCGGGTCGTAGCCCACGACGACCTGGGTGATCTTCGAGACATCCACTCCGTTCGTGACGAGCATCGCGTTGAGCTCCGGCGGCAGCTGGCCCTTCTGGCCGAGCGTGGTGCCCTCGAGCTGCTTGAGGTCGGTGATGCCGGTGCCGGTCATCAGGGTCGTGATCGGAACCTGCCCGTAGGTCGCGATCGCCGTCACGTCCACTCCGTTCGAGCGGGCGAGCAGCAGGTCGGAGTCGCCACCGAGGTCGGTGACCGTCGCCGTGCCCGCAGCAACGAGCTGGGCGTTGCCGGCCGTGTCACCCGTGCCGGGCTGGATCTCCACGTCGAGGCAGAGCGCATCGAAGTAGCCGAGCTCCTTCGCCGCGAGGATGTCGAGGATCGACGCCGACGCCTGGTACTGGAAGCCCGTGATGTAGGTGATCTTGCCCGCGGCCTTGTTCGAGGCGCAGCGGTCGGCGGAGATCGCGCTGGCTGCAGACGCGGCGGGCGTCGAGGTGGAGGTGCCGGAGCTCGAGCATCCGGCGAGCGCGAGCGCTGCGGCGGCCGCAACGGCGGCGAGGGTGATGAGGCGGGAGGTACGTCGGGTGGGCATATCTGACTCCTGGTTCTGGAAAGGGCAGAGAAACGGGTGCTGTGGTGCGGGTGGAGAGGAGGGGGAAGAGAGAAAGAGGTGCGCGCGAACGCTCAGCCGCGCTTCAACAGCTGCGATTCATGCCAACGCAGAACGCGCTTCTCAAGCAGAGTCACGAGGAACAGCAGCACCGCACCCATGATCGCGAGGCACAGGATGGCCGCGTAGACCACTGCCAGCCGGGAATTGGATGACGCCACGCTGATCACCGTGCCGAGCCCCTTCGCCGCGCCCGGGGCGGAGAACTCCGCGACCACAGCGCCGACGATCGACAGGGGGAAGACGACCTTCAACGCCGCGAAGACGTACGGCAGGCTCGACGGGAGCCGGAGGCGCGTCAACACCTCCAGCCTCGAGGCCCGGAGTGTGGCGAACACCTGCAGGATCGGCGGCGACACCGAGTTGAGCCCTGTGATCACGTTCATCAGGATCGGGAAGAACGTGATGAGCGCCGTGACGATGAGCTTCGGTGCCGGCCCGAAACCGAACGCGACGACCAGTGCCGGGGCGATGGCCACCACCGGTGTCACGTTCAGCACGACGGCCAGCGGCATGATCGCCCGGCGGAGGATCCCCGACTCCGTCACGATCACCGCCACGATGAACGCCGCCACGAAGCCGATCACGAGCCCGATCAGGGCCTCCGACAGCGTGACCCAGGCGTTCTCGAGGTAGAACGCAGGCTGGGTGATGATGGCCTGGCCGATCATCCCGAGCCGCGGCAGCAGGTACGTGTTGTTGATCGCGACGACTTCCCACAGCACACCGGCCACGAGGAGCGCGACGACGACAGGCAGCCAGATCGTGGGGCGGAGGATCGACCGGCGGGTGGTCGAGCGGCGGGGCGTCGCACGCCGGTCGGATGTCGCGGCTGCCGCCGTTCCGGACGCCGTGGCCGCGGTGGCAATCGCGGTGTCGGTGGTATCGAGAGGCAGTGCAGCGTTCTTCGCGGAGTCATGTGTCACAGCGTGGTTCGTCATCGGGCCACCGGCCCTGCAGCCCAGGCGGTCTGGAGCTTGCCACGGATGAGATGCTCGTATTCGTGCATGGCCGCCGACTCGAGTAGCCCCTGCCGGCGAGGTCGTGGCAGATCGATGTCGACCACGGCTTCGATCCGCCCGGGCCGGGCCGACATCACCACCACTTTGTCGCTCAGCACGACCGCCTCGGAGATCGAGTGCGTCACGAAGACGACCGTCGTGCGCATCTGCTCCCAGAGCTCAAGCAGCTGCATCTGGATGGCTTCGCGGGTGAACTCGTCGAGGGCGGAGAACGGTTCGTCCATCAGAAGAACGTCGGCCTGGATCGCGAAGGCCCGGGCGATCGCAACCCGCTGCTGCATCCCGCCGGACAGCTGGTGGGGCAGGCGGTCGAGCGCATCGCCGAGCCCGATCTTGGCCAGCAGGGCACGCGGATCGGCGGCGTCACGGTGAACGTGTCCGGGGAGAGTGCGCCGCAGCGCATCCGCCCGCCGGTTGACCTTCGACGGCAGTGTGACGTTGCCGACGACGGAGAGCCAGGGCAGCAGGGCCGGAACCTGCGGAACGAAACCGATCATCTTCGCAGCGCATGCCTGGTCGGGGTCGGCTCCGAACACGGAGACGTCGCCAGAGTCCGCCGTCTCGAGCCCCGCGATGAGGCGCAGCAGCGTCGACTTGCCGCAGCCCGACGGGCCGATGATGCTGACGAACTGGCCCCGGTCGACGGTGAGGTCGACGTGCGAGAGCGCCGTGACCTCGGCCGAGGAACCTGAGCCGCCGTAGATTTTGAGCGCGTCACTGACCACGATCTGGTCGGGTGAAGCATTCACACGCGTTGTGTTCACTGTGGGCCTCCGGCATCGTGAAACAGCCTTGAGTCCATTAAAACGTGAATTCGGCGCATCTGGCCCTCCGGTGGTTTTCTCGTGGGTGCTGGCGCTCACGGACATCCTGTGCTGACGGATGTTCGAAGCGGACTCGAGACGACGGGAGAGCGGGCGGAAGCGCAGGTCGACGGCCCGCGGGATCGTTGACATTCACGACACTAGGCGGGTCGTGTTTCGCGGAAGCCACCCATCGTGTTTCGGGCGTGTATCTTTTGGCCATGAGCACCCTGCCACAGCCGTCGCAACCGAATCGCCCCCACACTCCGCACGAGCCGGGGCAGCCGGATGCCCGTGTCAACGCCCTCGCGATCCTCTCGCTCGTGAGCGCATTCTTCCTCTCGCTGATGGCGGTGATCACCGGGCACATCGCCCTGTCGCAGATCCGTCGCACGAGCGAGAGCGGGCGGGAGTTCGCCCTGGCCGGCCTCATCATCGGCTACATCGGCCTGCTCACCGGTTTCGTCGTGACCGTTCTGACGATCGTGGCGATCGTCATCGCCGCGGCATCCGGAGCCTTCATCACCCGCCACAACGTGTTCACCAGCCCGGCTCCGGATGCCCGGGGGCCCGGCAGCACGGCCGTTCCGGCGCCAACCGCTACCCCCTACGCTCCAGCAGTTCCCGGCGCACCCGACGCTTCCAGCGACATCACCTTCGCCGCCGGGAGCACCCTCCGCGCCGGGATCGTGCCGCACATCAGCGACGGACTCCTCGGAGACAAACTGTGGAAACTCACCACACCCAAGACAGACGGAACGTGGGTCTACTCCTCCAAAGACGAGCGCTGCACGACGACATTCCACGAAGGTGCCCTCGCCGCCGATCTCGACATCACGGCGGGCGACGACCTCGCCACCACCGACAGCTACCTCGCCGCCCTCACGTCGAGTTCGGCATCGGATGTCGCGGACTACGCCGACGACGACTACATCGCTCTGGGCCAGCCCGACGACAGCACCATCGTCGACACCCGCCGCCTCGCCGGGAACGACAGCAGCGGGCGCCCCCACGTCGCCGTCGCCCGAGCCTTTGCCACCCTCAACCAGGGTGTCTCCATCAACATCGCCTGCGACACCAAATCGCAGGCCATCGACGCCTACGACCACGTACTCACCGAGACGGCACTGCTCGTCAACTAAGCCACGTCGAGGATCCACGTCACGCCGAAGCGATCGGTGAGCATCCCGAAGCCGGGGCTCCAGGCCGACGCCGCGAGCGACTCGACGATCGCGCCGTCGACCGAGAGCGCGGCCCAGTAGCCCTGGATATCGTCGAGGGTCTCGCCGCGCACCGAAACGAAGAACGTCTGGTCGGTGAGGGTCACACCGTTTTCGCGGTGGGTCGATCCGGCCGCGCCTGCAGTGGTCGAAGAAGCACCGGCCTCCCCCGGCACGTCGTACGCCATCACCCGGAAGCCGCCCTCGCTCTCGACCTGGCCGAAGACGACAGTCGAAGCGCCCGAGGCCTCTGTGGGCATCCCGAAGTCTCCATACGTCGCGACGACGAGCTGGCCGCCGAAGACGGACTGATAGAACTCGAGTGCCGCCCGCGCTTCGCCGTGGAAGTTCAGGTGGGTCGTCGTCTGGATGCTCATGGTTTCCCCTTGCTCGAGAGTCTTTATTCGAAGGTGCCGGGTGTCTCCCCGACAACATCGACTCTTCCAGCCGTATAGGACAGTTTCGGTCCTCTACTCGAATTAGTCTGGAATCATGGCGACGACGACCACGAGACTGCTGAACCTGCTCTCCCTGCTCCAGGCGAGGCGTGACTGGCCGGGTGCCCTGCTGGCCGAGCGGCTGGCGATCAGCCACCGCACGGTGCGCCGTGACGTGGACCGGCTCCGGGAGATGGGCTACAGCATCCGGGCCACGATGGGACCGGATGGCGGCTACCGCCTCGACGCCGGCGCCGAGCTTCCACCGCTGCTGTTCGACGACGACCAGGTCATCGCCCTCACCGTCGCCCTGCAGTCGGCAACCGTCACCGGCGCCGGAATCGAGGAGGCGGCACTTCGGGCCCTCACCACCGTGCGGCAGGTCATGCCCTCACGCCTCCGTCACCGACTGGATGCGCTCCGGTTCGAGGTGGTTCCCTTCCGCCTCGGCGGCACAGCGCCCGACGCGGTCTCACCGGAGCTGCTCATCGCCCTGTCGGCGGCGACGCGCGCACGCGAAGTGCTGCGGTTCGACTATCTGAGGGGCCGGGAACTCAACAGCCGGGAGGACCCCGCCGCGCCGAGGCCACCCCGCCGTGTGGAGCCGCACCACCTCGTGACCTCCCACGGCCGGTGGTATCTCGTGGCATGGGACCTCGACCGCGACGGCTGGCGCCTCTTCCGCGCCGACCGCATCACCCTCCGCACCCCGAACGGCCCCCGATTCGAACCCCGGGCGATCCCCGGCGGCGACGTGGGCGAATATGTCGCCACGCGCTTCAAGGGATCCGAGAGCACCAATGCATGGCCCTGCCGGGGGAAGGTCATCCTCGCCCTGCCCGCGGACGCAGTGCTGCCCTACGCCGAGGAGGGCCTCGTCGAGGAACTCGGCCCCGAACGCTGCACCCTGGAGTCCGGCGCCTGGTCATGGATCGCCCTCGCCGCCTCCCTCACCCGCTTCGATACCGACATCGAGATCATCGCACCGCCCGAACTCGCCGATGCGTTCGCCGTGCTTGCGGCGCGTGCCGCCGCCACCGCCACCGCCGGAACAGTGCCGCCCTCACCAACCCACTGACGCGCCCGCACCCTCCGCCTGCGGCTCTCCGGTCTCGCACTCCGCCCACGCCCTCAGCCCTCGCTCTACGCCTACGGCTCCGGGGATCAGAACGGGGCGGCTTCGACGAACTGGGGGCTCGGCCCTCCGCCCGGGGTTCGGGGCGCCGTCGATGCCCGGCGCGCCATCAGCGTCGGCATCGCCATCAGCGTCGGCTGCGCCGTTGGGGTCAGCCTCATTGTCGGGGTCGGCCTCGCTATCGGGTCGGCCTCGCTATCGGGGTGGGGTCGACGGTGTAGGCGAAGCCGGCCGGGGAGGTCCAGACGAGGGAACCGGCGGATCTACCAGAACCGGGATGTTGCTCGACCTTCCACTCGGTGTGGTGCTTGACCTTATGATGGCTGGCGCAGAGCGGACTCACATTGCCGAGGCTGGTCTCGCCACCCTCTGCGAAGGCGACCGTGTGGTCGAGGTCGGCCGTCGTGGCGGAGGTGCAACTCAGAGGGAAAGTGCACTCCGAGTGTACGGTTCGGATGAGCTCATCGAGCGCGGCAGGCACCTTGTAACTAGTGCGACCGTAACTGAGGGCGATACCCGTCGCCGGGTCGGTGAGTACGCGTTGGAACGCCGGAGCACTCCGGGTGAGTTTCAGGGCGGTGAGCCGGTCGATCGGGCCGTAGCCCTCGAGCTCCGCCGAACCCGCGTGTTCGTGACCGAGGAGGATCAGGGCCGGGACGGTGACGCGAACGTGGGCACGCAGGCCTCGCGGAGCCCCGGGAATCGATGACTCCCCGTTCAGCACGAGGTCGGCGAGAGCGTCGACCCTGAGCTGGGCGAGGGTTCGCGGGTCGCCGGAGGCTTTCAGGACGCGACCGAGACCCGTCGCCCGATTGTGGATCGCGGCAGCCTCGACGGCAGGCAGGAACAGGCTGAGCCAGGCCATGCCGTCGGCTGCAGGGTCGAAGACGAGGCGACGACCCTGTGCGGCCTCGGCGTGACGCTCGATGGAGGTCGTCGACTGGGCGTCTTCGACTGCGGCCCGTGCTTCACGCTCGAGCCGCTGGACACTCATCCGCTCGGCGATCGGAACGATGCGGGCTTCATAGTCGGGGACGGAATCCGGCGGCAGGAGGGCTCCGTGCTGCACGATCTTCTCGGCGTGACGGGAGGAGATGGTGCCACGCTCGAGTGCTGCGCGCGTCGCGGGGTACGCCCCGGCCAGACCCTTGGCCGTGTCGAGCCTGCGCCGGGCATCCGCCTCGTTGAGGTGCGCACCGACGGCCAGCTCAGTGACCACGGTGCGCTGAACGACGACCTGCTCCGACCACCTCGGGCCACCCGAGGACTGGTCGGAGAAGTGCAGCGCGAGCCCTGCCACGCGAAGCCGCTCGACCAGCACGAAGTGACCCGCGGCAGCACGAGCAGCCTCCCGCTCCCCCGCCATGACGGCTTGGGCGGCGGCAGCGAATTCTGCTCGCAGCTGATGCTGCCGCAGTTGCCGTTCATCATTCATGAGCACTCCTCGATTCATGCCCTCAGTCAATCAGGCGAGGAGATGTCCATGGGCCGATTCGCGCAATCTGTGGAATACCCGCGATTCGGCCCGGCTGTGGACGAGAGGAGCACGACCAATCCGACGAATCAACCGCCGGGCCGCAGCCCCGCGCGTCAGACCGCAGGGAGCGTCAGGACGCCGTCGAGCCGGGTCGGCACCGCGAGCGGGCCGTCGCGAAGCTCCGCGGGGAGGAGCTGCTGCGAAGCGTTCTGCCACGCCACCGGCCGGAGCCACCGGCGGAGAGCGGTGACCCTGACGGAGGTGTGCTGCGAGTTCGTGGCCGCCACCGGCCGCCGGACTGCTGGGCCCAGGAGACGCGCACACCGGTGGGGTAGCCGTTGAACACGATTCGCCCGGCATGGGATTCGAGGAGAGGCAGCAGGGCCGCGATCTCGTCGCCGCCGTCGCCGCCGCCCTCGCCAGCGCCGTACGGCAGGCGGTCACACGCCGGTTGACCGCCTGCCGTCCGGGCTCAGCTGGGCGGCGGCCTCGACCTCGCGGAGGTGTCGGTACTGGCCCTTGAAGTAGAGCAGGGGCTGGCGGGTGTGCCAGTCGGCGGAGCTCATCTCGTTGACCTTGCCGATGACGATGTAGTGGTCGCCGGCTTCATATTCGGCCCAGATGTCGCAGTCGAGCCACATCAGGGTGTCCGCGATGACCGGGTTGCGGTTCGCGGTCGCCGACCAGTCGATGCCGGCCCACTTGTCGGTGCCCTTCCGGGCGAACTGGTTCGAGATCTCGTGCTGCTCCTGGGAGAGCACGTTGACGCTGAACGTGCCGGTCTCCCGGATGCGCGGGTAGGTGGTCGAGTTCAGCATCACGCTGAATGACACCAGGGGCGGTTCGGTCGACACCGAGTAGAACGACTGGCAGGTGAACCCGACCGGTTCGTCGCCGTCGAGTCCGCCAATGATCGTGATGCCCGATGCGTAGTGCCCGAGCGTGTTGCGGAACGCGCGCGGATCGATCGCGTCGACCGCGTCTCCCGTGACGGTCTTCAGTCCTGATTCCATGGTGCTGTCTCCCTAGGGTGATGTGAGCCAACAGGTCAGACGAGTGAGTGGATGCCGCCGCGCACGTGCGCTGCGACGTTCGCGAGGCGCCGCAGGTTCGCGGCGTACTCCTCGGCGGCCGTGGTGACGATCTCGTCGAGATGGTCCATCTGGCCGGCCACGAAGTAGAAGCCCCGACCCGGAACGCTTGCGCCGAGCTCGACGAGCAGCGGCGCGAGATTCACGGTCGGCCCCATCGAGTGCGACAGGTCGGCCCCGGTGAGAACCGGGATCGCTGTCACCCCTGCGAGACCGTTCGCCGGGTAGCGGTCGAGGAACGCCTTGAGCAGCCCGGTGTACGTCGCCTTGTACGTCGGCGAGGCGAACACCGCGATGTCACTGGCGGCGACACCGGCGTTCAGCGCGGCCATCTTCTCGCTCGGCCACGCGAAGATCTCCTGGGCGTGGTCGGCCAGGTCGATCACCTCGACGTCGTACGAACCCTTCTCGAGAAGCTTCTCGACGAGGGTCTCGGCGACCTTCAGGGTGCGCGACTTCGGCCTCGGGTTACCGACGACGATGGAAACTCTGAGCGGCATGATCTCTCATTTGTCTGGTGCTGGCAGGAAATGAGACGGTCGGAGAACCCGAGCACAGCCGTGGAGTGATCCCGGGAGCCGTGCGCGTGCACACCGACGTGTCCCACACACCACCGAGATCTTGTGGCCCGGTGGAACTGCAACGGCTTACGCTGCAATCCCATTATCACTCTCGTTTATTTCAGGCGTATTGCGCCGTCAGAGTCGGGTTCGACAATCGTCACCCGGCGATGTCCCGCCTGGATGCTCTCGCCATGGCCGGCGCAGATCGGCACCGCTCTGCGCTCATCAGACGCTGACGACGCCCGCCCCACACCACGAGAGAAGACGGGCAAAGATGACGGATCTCCCAGATCCAGAGCAGTTCCCACTGGCCCCAGAAGGAGGCACGCCGCCTTTTCGTTATGCCTTAGGATTCGTTTTGGGGGATCAATTGGATTAGACCTCATGCGAGTTCGGCACAATCCCCTCATCTGTGCAATCTCCACCGTCAACCCGGCGCATCGTCTGTGCCCGTCTTCCAAGGTTGGTCCATGAGCGCCTGGTCCCGTCGAACCGTCTGTGCCGCCGTCGCACTGCTGGCCACCCCCGCACTCCTCCTGGGCGCACCCCTTGCGGCGACAGCGGCGAGCGCAACCGATGCGTCACGGGCACTGGCGGCCGGGCAGGTGGTCGACGCCCCCGGCACGATCTCGTTCGCGGGAGTCGACTCCATCCCCGACGACTCGGTTCCCGTCTTCGTCACCGTGGATGTGCCCGACGGGCTCTCCCCGACTGCCGCGACGGCGACCCTCACCCCCGTGGAATCCGACCCGACCGGCACGTCCGGCACGGTGCGGGTGACGGTGAAAGGGGAGCTCCGCCAGAGCGTCGACGCAGCGCAGGCGGCAGCCCTCGACATCCCGCTCTCGGCCTCCGATGTCGTCGACGGCCGCCTCGCCATCGGCCTCACCTACATTCCGGCCGGCGCGCTCTCCGATGCTGCGGCCGTCGCCGCCTGCACTCCCCCGGCGACCGCGAGCGTGAGCCTCAGTGCGGGAACCGTCGCGGTGACGGGTGACGCCACCGCGCCCACAACGGTGGCCGACTTCTTCTCCCCGGCCCTGAACGCGATCTCAGTGACCCTTCCGGACGACCCGTCGGGCGCTGTCCGCGCAGCGGGACTCGCCGCGATCGGTTCGCTCGCGAAGACCTTCCCCTCGCCGGTGGCCCTCAGCCTCACCACCGCCTCCGACGCCACCTCCGCCGTGAGCGTGGAGCCCACGCGCGGGCGGATCGTCACCTTCGCCAGCACGGGCGACACCTCGGCAGACTCTTCGCAGCCCGTCGAGACGGCCCTCTCCACCTCGGCCGCCGGGGTGCCCCAGCTCACAATCACCGGCCCGGAGAGCGAGCTCGCCGCCGCCGGTGCCGCCCTCGGCAGCGCCTACCTCCCGCTCGCCTTCGCGGGTACGACCTCCGGGCTGTCCCAATCAGGTTCCAGCACGGCGGGTTCCCTCGTGGCCGGTCTCGAGCACACCTTCACCGATCTCGGTGCTGGCAACCAGATCGCCCTCTCGGTTCCGGCAGAGACGGCGTCTGTGGTCAACGTGAGCCAGTCCGCCTTCGGTGGCCCGATCGGCGATGCCACCGTTCACGTCGTCGGCACACACTCCGCCATCCCCGATTCCGTCGTCGCGACCATGAACGTGTACTGGAACGACTTCCTCATCGGGTCGGCAGTGCTCGGGAACACTCCCGCCTTCGATGTGAGCCTCCCGGTCGCGTCGACCCGGCTCACCGCCGCCAACGCCCTGAAGGTGACACTGAGCGCCCAACGGGCGAGCGGCGAGTGCCTTCCGCCCGAGACGTCGATTCCGATCGAACTCTTCGTCGACAACCGGGCGTCGACCGTTTCGGGAACGCGCGGCCAGTCCCTCGATGCCGGCTTCCAGCGCTTCCCGCAGGCCCTCGGCCAGACCCTCCCTGTGGCCTTCGGCACGGGTCTGGATGCCGCATCCGCATTGTCTGCGGCGGGCGACATCGTCGCATCACTCCAGCGGAACTCCACCGTGCAGCTCGGGGTCAGCGTCATGTCGGTGGGCGACTTCGCCTCCTCCACCTTGTCGGGCCTGGTCGTCGGAGCCACCTCCGAGGACTCGAACACGCTGAAGGCACCGCTCCGGCTCGACTCCTTCAAGGCCATCGACTCGAAGACTCTCACCTTCGGCGTGGGCACCAGCACTCCCTACGCCGCACTCGAGGGTTTCGAGACGAATGGTCGCAACATCCTGATGCTCGGCGGCTGGGCCCCCGACGGCTCGGCCTCCGACGCCACCGCTTCCCTGCAGCGCCGGGCGGCCGATCACGCGCTCACCGGCACGGGTGCGTGGTTCGGCCTCTCCGGCGACGTGATCGTGGCCGGCCCCGGTGCCGACGAACCCGTCGCCCTGTCGAGCAACGCGATCGTGCCCCAGACTGCCGTGACCTCCGACTACAACTCCTACGCCCTCTGGGGCGGCATCGTTCTGGCGATCCTGATCCTCGCAGGGGTGATCGGCGAGATCGGCAGGCGCCGCCGCCGCCGGAAGCTCGCGAAGTACGTGGACGCACAGCTCGCCGCCGACTCCGACCGGGTCTCCGCCCAGCAGGGCGAGGCGGACCCGTCCGGCCGCACGAAGCCGCTGGACTGAGCGGGGCCGGCGTGAGCACCCTGAAGGCGGCACCGGCTCCGGCGGTGCCTCGCGCGAAACGTCCGGCACCGTCGGAAGCAGCAGCGCCCCCTTCCCCCCTCGCGTCGTCGCGTTTCACCCTGTGGTGCCTCGAACGGTGGGCGTCGCTCGGAGCCCCCGCCGTCGGTCGTCGCGTGCCGGGCACGATGGTGGTCGCGGTGGCGGCTCTCGCCGTGGGGATCGTGGCGGTGATCGTGACCACGTCGAGCGGCCTGAACATCGCCTACGCCGACTCGCAGAGCCACCTCACCATCTCGCGTCGCCTCTTCGACAGCAAGGCGCCGGGATTCACCCAGCTCGGAACCGTCTGGCTGCCGGTGCCGAGCCTCATCCTCGTTCCCTTCGTGCAGAACCTCTGGCTCTGGCACACCGGGCTGGCCGCGGGCCTCCTCGGGCTCGTCTGCCTGATGGGCACGGCCTGCGGCGTCTACCGGGTGGCGGCACGGATCGGGTTGGGCCGCCCGGCACGCATCGCGGGAGTGCTGCTCATCATCGCCAACCCGAGCATCCTGTACGTCTTCACCACCGCCCTCACCGAACCGGTGCTGATCCTCTGCATGATGGGCTGTTTCGCCGGCCTTGCACACTGGGTCACCTCCCGGCGGAACCTCAGCGCCGGCGAGATGATGGTCTTCACGGGGCTCCCGGCCGCGGGCGCGACGCTCTCCCGCTACGAGGGCTGGGTGCTCGTCGTCGGCGGAACCGTCGTCGTGCTGATCGCGAGCTGGCGCCGCAAGAAGGAGTGGCGCTACGCCGTCAAGATGTCGCTGTCGTTCGCCGTGCTGCCCGCGGTGGCGATCGGCTGGTGGCTGGCCTACAACTACGCCGTCTACGGCAATCCGCTGGAGTTCCTGAACGGGCAGTACTCCGCGTCGAACCTGCAGAAGGCGACGGCTGACGCCGGTCTGCTGGCCTACACCCACAATGCCGGGCTCACGCTCTGGACCTACAACTGGTCGGTTCTGGAGACCGCCGGAGCCCTCACCGTCGTGCTCGGCATCGGCGGCGCGATCATGCTCGCCTGGCGCTTCGGCCTGTCGAACACCGCATTGCTGGTCTGGGTGATGGGCGTCGCCTACGGCTTCTCGCTGCTCAGCCTCTATCTCGGCCAGACCCACATGAACAACGACCACTCTCTCCCCGAGAACTGGTGGAATTCGAGGTACGCGCTGGCGGTCATCCCGTGGCTGGCGGTGCTCGCGGCGGTGCTGGTCGACAGCCTGTCCCGTGTGCCCACGATCGCACCGGGCCTCCTCGCCCTCGTCGGCCTCGCGCTTGTGCTGCAGACGGCCTGGTGGGCGACAGACCCCGCCCGGTCATCCGTCATCGCCGAAGCCGACGGCTACATCCAGCTGAAGGCGGCCAGCGGCGCGACGGATGCCGCAGCCTTCCTCCGCGACCACTACGACGGCGGGCAGGTGCTGATGGATGAATCGGCCGCGGGCAGCGCGCTCCTGCCCGAGATCGGCATTCCGCTCGTGGACTACTACAACCGCTCGACCGGCAAACTCTTCACGGCGGCGATCGCGGATCCGGTGGGCCACGCGAAGTGGGTCTTCGTCTCGACGGCCGACGCGCCAGAGCTCAGCCAGACGGGGGTCGCCGACCTGGTCTACGACGCGGTGAAGAAGCAGCCCTCGTTCGAAACCTCCTACCGGGTCGTCTTCGAAGAGGGCGACTACCGAATCTACGAGCGGATCTCCTCATGACCGACCTCGACCGCACCTCGCTCAGGGTGGGTGAGATCCTGGTGAACGCCGGTCTCGTCACCGAGGCTGAGGTTCAGGATGCCCTCCTGCGGCAGGCCCACGAGGGGGGCCTCCTCGGGCGCCAGCTGATCCTGTCGGGTGTGATCACGCGCCGAGAGATGTATGAGGCCCTCGCCGAGCAGTGGGAGGCTCCCCTCGTCGATCTCGTGGCGGATCCCCCCGAGGCCGGACTCTTCTCCATCGATGAGCCGGAGCAGTACATCGAGGCCGGCTGGGTGCCCTGGAAACGCGAAGGCAACGGTGCCGTCATCGCCACGACGGTCCCTCCGACAGACGACGTCATCCACTCCGCCCGCCGGATGCTCGGGGTCAGGAGCATCCGGGTGCGCACCACCACGGACTGGGACCTCAACCAGGCAGTCGAGGCGGCCTGCCGTACCCGCCTGCTCTTCGGCGCCTCGGATGCCCTCGCCACCGAGAGCTCGGACGAATCGGCCAAGACGGGCCTCCGTCGCTGGCAGATCGTCGCGCCCGGCGTGCTCGTGGCGCTCATCGTCGCCGGTTGCCTCGTGAACCTCACCGCGACGCTGGTGCTCGTTCTCACGGCGGCCAACCTCATCTTCCTGATGAACATCGCGTTCAAGGCCGTCGCGGGCTTCCGTGCGCCCTTCAACGTGCGTGACAAGGAACGGTGGGCGACCGAAGTCTCGCTCGAACGGGTGAGCCGGGGGCTCGAACCTCTGCCGTCGAGGGTCCCCGACAACGAACTGCCGATCTACACGATCCTCGTCCCCGCCTACAAAGAGGCGAACATCATCAGCAAGCTGCTGGTGAACATCGGTGCCATCGACTACCCGAAGGCGAAGCTCGAGGTCATGGTGCTGCTCGAGGCCGATGACGACGAGACGATCGCCGCCGTGCGCACGATGCGGCCACCCGAGTACGTGCGCATGGTCATCGTGCCTCCGGGCGGCCCGCAGACCAAGCCCCGCGCCTGCAACTACGGGCTGTCGTTCGCCCGCGGCGAGTTCGTGGTCATCTACGACGCCGAGGACCGCCCGAACCCGTCCCAGCTGCGGGACACCGTGGCAGCGTTCCGGCAGGACGAGTTCGAGCGGCGCTACGTGGATCCCTCGCAGAAGAAGCTCGTCTGCCTGCAGGGCGCCCTGGTCTACTTCAACGCCGACTACAACGTGCTCACCCGGCTCTTCGCCGTGGAGTACGCGCACTGGTTCGACTCGATGCTGCCGGGGCTCGACCAGTCGCACCTCCCCATTCCGCTCGGCGGCACTTCCAACCACTTCGACACCGCCGTGCTCCGCCAGCTCGGAGCCTGGGATCCCTACAACGTGACCGAGGACGCCGACCTCGGGCTCCGCGTCGCCGCCCACGGCTACCGCGTCGGCGTGATCGAGGCCTCCACCGGCGAAGAGGCCTGCGCAGAGGTGGGCGCCTGGATCAGGCAGCGCACGCGCTGGATCAAGGGCTACATCATGACCGCCGCCGTCAACACCCGGCACCCGGTGCGCTGGTTCAGGGTGAACGGCCCCCTCGGCGCGCTGTCGCTGGTGGCCCTCATCCTCGGAACGCCCCTGGCCTTCCTGCTCTATCCTCTGGTTCTCGGTTTCACCGTGTTCACCTACCTCGGGGTGCAGTTCATCGGGCTCAACCTGCCGGAGTGGCTGATCGTCGCCGGCACCACGAACATGCTCTTCTCGAACGGGCTGATGATCATCGTCTCGGGCCTCGCGGCCTGGAAGCGCTACAACTGGCGCGTCGCGATGTTCGCGCTGCTGAACCCGGCGTACTGGATCCTGCACTCCATCGCCGCCTGGCGGGCGGCCTGGCAGATCGTGTTCAGCCCGCACCACTGGGAGAAGACGCCGCACGGCCTCACCGAGGAGTACGAGGATTCGGCCTTCGAGGGAAACGGCGCCTGAGCCGCGTCAGAAATCGAGTCTGTTGAACACGACCCGGGGAATCAGCCGCACGACCGTCATGATGAGCTGCCACTTCGCCGGGGCGTAGACCACTGGCCGGCCGGCGTTCACCCCCGCCACGATCTCCGCGGCGACAGCCGACACCGGGGCCAGACCCTTCTGGGGCAGGCCGGCCGTCATGGGCGTCGCCGTCGGGCCGGGCTTAACCAGCACCACCCGAAGCGGCGAGCCAGCGGTGCGGTGCTGCAGGCCTTCCGCCATCCGCTCGATGAGCCCCTTCGAGGCGCCGTAGATGTAGTTCTTTCTGCGCCCACGGTCGCCCGCGACCGACCCGAGCACGGCGACGGTGCCGGCGGTCATCGTGTCTGCCGAGGCCTCCAGCCAGAGTGAGGGTGAGACACCCGTGACCTGCAGCACCGCGGCGGCCTTCGCGAGGTCGGCCTGCGACTCGGCCTGCTCCGTCATCGAGCCGTGAGCGATGAGCACCGTGAGCCCCGCCCCGGCCGCCGCTCCCGCAGTTCCCGGGCCCGCAAACCCGGCGACCGCGTCACCGATGGCGCCGACGTCGAGCAGGTCAATCGACGAGGTGCTGATCTCCGCCGCCGGGAAGCGCACCCGGAGGTCGGTGGCGACCCGGTCGAGCCCCGCATGGTCGCGCCCGATCAGCAGGACCGAGGATGCCCCACCCTCCAGCCACAGTCGCGTGCAGTTCGAGGCTATCGCCGAGGTCGCGCCGATCACGACGACATCGGTCGGCCACGTCGACGGCTTCGATCCGGGGCGGGAGGGCAATGCGGGCATTCAGCTTCCTAACAGTCGACGGGACATCTCCGAGCTGATGCCCGGATCGCGGTACTCGGTGAATTCGGCGAGGCGGGGGTAGCCCGCCTCGAACAGGGCGACGGGCATCCGGGCATCCTTGGCCAGGTAGAGTCGCCCACCGTGCTCGGTGACGACCGCGTCGAGCGACGAGAGCAGCGCCAGGGTCGATGCACCCAGGTTCGGGAAGTCGATCGTCAGGTTCACCCCGGGCCGCGCGAAGCTCAGCATGCCGATGGGCTCCCGGTCGCCGAGCGTCTTCAGCACACCGAGGAACGACCCCTGGCCGGAGCGGGCGACGATGGCCAGGATCTGCCGCACGCTCTCGAGCCCCGTCGCCCGGGGCAGAACGCACTGGTACTGGTAGAAGCCGCGCGGTCCGTAGGCCCTGTTCCACTCCTCGACGGCGTCGAGCGGGTAGAAGAAGGGTTTGTAGTGCACGACCTTCGAACCGGCACGCGTTCTCTTCAGGCGATAGTAGGCCCGGTTGAGAAGCGGCAGCGTCAGGCTGTTGACGAGCGAGAGCGGCGGCACGACGGGAAAGGTGATCCCGCCCTTCGCCGCTCCGAGCGAGGTGGCCGACGGCGGCACCTCCCTGTGCGGGGAGGGAACGGGGTTCGCCCGGGACAGGATGCCGCGGCGACCGCCCCCGGTCGTGATGTCGATCCACGACACCACGTGTTCGAACGACTGCTCCGACGAATCCGAGAGCTCGAAGAACTCGGGGAGCGACTGGTACGGGATGTCCTCGGCGAGCAGCCACGGCCCCGGAACCCGCTTCAGCCGGATGGAGGCCTGGACGATGAGGCCTGTCAGCCCGAGGCCGCCGCAGGTCGCCTCGAACCAGCCCCGGCTCTCTGGCTCGTCGCCCGGGCCGCACACGATGACCTCGCCGTCGGTGCGCACCAGGGTGATCGAGACCACGTGGTCGGCGAAGGTGCCCATGGTGGCGTGGTTCTTGCCGTGCACATCATTGGCGATGGCGCCGGCCACCGTCACGATCTCTGTGCCGGGCGTGACGGCGAGCATCCAGCCCTGCCTGCTGAAGGTCGCCTGGATGTCCCGCAGCAGCACTCCGGGCTCGACGGTCAGGATGCCCGTGGCGTCGTCGAAGGCCAGCAGGCGGTTCATCGAGCGGGTGTCCCACAGGGTGCCGCCGGCGTTCAGCGCGACATCGCCGTAGCTGCGCTCCATGCCGCGTGCGATGCCCGGGGCGCTCGCCTGCAGGATGGCGGGGGCGGCATCCGCCGAGGTGATCGGAACGACGGAGTGCTCGGCGTCGCTGAGACGCCCCCACGACGAGACCCTGCTCGACGGGACACTGCTTGACGAGACCCTGCTCGACGAGACCTGGCTCACAGCGACTCCGTTCCGGCACGGTCGGCCCTGAAGGTGATGTTCTTGTCGAGGTAGTACTTGATGACGTAACCGATCGCGAGGCCGATCACCGCTCCGGTGTATTTCGCCGCGTCAGTACCGAACACCAGCAGCGCGCCGAATTCGAAACCCCAGAAGATCAACGTCGTGATCCCGCTCATGACCGTGTAGAGGCCGAGGGTGCGGGCCTGGTGTTTCATGCTCTTCACTTCGAACCGGAAGATGAATCGCTTGTCGAGAAGGTACTTCGTCACGACTCCGACACCCGTGCCGACGATCACGCTCGCGACCAGAGCGAACGGGCCGGTGTAGAGCGCTTGCGTCACGAACTGGGAACCGAGGTTCGTGACCGTGGAGATCGCGGCGAAGAGCACATAGAGCAACCCAGTTCTCACGGAATGGTTAACCTTTTCGGGGGAATCAATAGCTCTAGTATGAGTCATATGGCCCCTGTCGTGGGGGTGGGGTCCAAGTCTGCCATGGTCGGCTCCGCCCCCACGAGCCATCCCGGCGGCGAGCCGGTGGAATGGGGGAACAACAGTGACAGTCGTACAGGTCGGGTCGACATCCAGGATGCCAGCCTTTCTCCGGGCCATGCGCCCCAAGCAGTGGCTGAAGAACGTGCTGCTCGCCGTCGCCCCCCTTTCCGCCGGCGTGCTGCTCGAGCCGGGTGTGATCGTGGAGGTGCTGCTGGCGATCGTCGCCTTCAGCCTCACGTCGTCGGGCGGCTACATGCTGAACGACCTGCTGGACATCGAGTCCGACCGCCTCCACCCGAAAAAGCGGTTCCGACCGATTCCGTCGGGAGAGTTTCCTGTCCGCGCCGCCTGGCCGACGGCCCTCGTCCTGCTGGTGGTTCCGAGCGCGGTCGCCATCGTCGCCGGTCATGTGCTCTTCGGGGCAGTGCTGCTGACCTACGTCGTCATCCAGGTCTCGTACTGCATCTGGCTGAAGCACCAGCCCGTGATCGACATCATCGTCGTCGCCAGCGGCTTCGTGCTCCGGGCGATCGCCGGCGCGGCCGTGGTGGGAATCCCCGTCACCCAGTGGTTCCTCCTGGTGATCTCCTCGGGTTCGCTGTTCATGGTCGCGGGCAAGCGGTACTCCGAGAAGGTGGGCAGCGCCGGCCAGGAAGAGCTGCACACCCGGAAGACGCTGGATCTGTACAGCCTCGGCTATCTCCGCTTCGTCTGGACGGTCGCTGCGACGCTCACCATGCTCTCGTACGCGATGTGGGCGTTCGACCTGAACGGAGGCACTTCCATCGGCTCGATCGCCTCGATCGTCCCGTTCGGGGTCGCCCTGCTCCTCTATGCCTTCGACATCGAGAAGGGTGACGCGAGCGCGCCGGAAGAGGTGGTGCTGAAAGACGTGCGGCTGTTCGTCTGCGGCATGATCTGGGCCGGCCTCTTCCTGGTGTCTGTGCTCGCCCGCCTGTACGGCTGGGAGCTGCCGACCCTCTGAGACCGGGCGGCTAGGCCGGGCGGCCTCACCCGACCTGTCTCAGCCCGATGGCCCTCAGCCGACCGGCAGCGACGTGATGATCAGCGCCGCAGGAACGCCCACCAGAAGCCCGAGGGCGAACCCGGCCAGCACATCCGTGACGAAGTGCATGCCGAGAAGCACTCTGCTCGCGCCCATGAGCACGACGAGAACCAGGGCAACCGGCCAGAGCACAGGAACCAGAGCGGTGTAGACCACGGCCGCGGCCATGGTCGATGCCGCGTGCGAACTCGGAAAGCTGAGCTTGCTCGGCGCGCTCGCGTAGACGGTCACCGAGGCGTCGCTGCCGGGGCGGGGCCGCCTGACGACCCGCTTGACGGCGATGGACAGGCCATGTGCCAGCACGACGGCCACGACCCCGCCCAACCAGGCCTGCCAGCGTGCGGAGTCGACGACCGCGCCGACCAGCCCGACAAGGATCCATCCCGCCGCATGCTCACCGATCAGACTGAGCGCGCGGCCCAGAGGCACCAGCGCCCGCGCTGCCGGCAGACGTTGCACGCCCACGATGAACAGGGTCTCCCTGCTGCGAAGCGACGTCACGCGCGAATCCGATCGCGATCCATCAGAGGATCCGGATCAGGTTGCGGCCGGTCGCCTTGGCCTCGTAGAGCGCACGGTCGGCGTGCCGCATCAACTCGTCGAGCCTGCCGATCACCTCGCCAGACCGACCGACGCGGATCGTTGCCGCACCTCCCACACTCGCCGTCATCTTCGGCGTGAGGGGGAGGCCCTCCACGGCGGCCCGCACCCGTTCGGCGATGAAGCTCAGGTCCTCCTCGGCGGAGATGACGGTGAAGATGCAGAATTCGTCGCCGCCGATGCGCACGCAGACGTCGCTCTCGCGGGTCGTGTCCACCAGGGCACGAGCAACACCCTTCAGCACAACGTCTCCCGCCTCATGACCGAGCGTGTCGTTGACCGCCTTGAAGTGGTCGAGATCGATCAGGAGACACCCCACGCGCTGGCCGGTTCTCTCGGCCAGCGCGATCATGATCGGAATGTTGACCTCCATGCTCCGCCGGTTCGCCAGCCCCGTCAGAGAGTCGGTGAGCGAGAGGGCGATGGCTTCGTCCCGGGCGGCCTGGAGTGATTGGCGGAGAACGAGCACGACGAGCGAGCTGATCGTCATAAGGGCCAGGAAGATGATCGCCGCCACGATGGGGATGGAGGAGCGCAGCAGGATGATGAGCAGACCGAGAACGGTGCACCCGATCGAGATGCCTGCCGCGACCCTGATCTTCAGGAAGGCGGCTGCCGCCACGGCAGTTCCAAGGAAGACGAAGGCGGTCAGCACACCGATGGCGGAAGGCTGGATGCTGAGACCGATGACGGTCGTGAGCAGCGTCGTCGCGATGACCACCCGCGTCGTGAAGCGCGTCGTCACCCACGTGGTCACCCTCGCATAGACGGTGATACCGAGCCCGGCCGCGACTCCGGCGAACGTGACCCACCTGGCCCAACCGGGGTTGAAGTCGGCCGTTGCCGACAGGACCGCCAGGAACAGGGCCCCCGGCAGGAAGATGAACTGCAGGGAGAGCGCGCGCACCTCGCGCACACTCCTGTTCGCGAAGATCCTCACAGCCGCACCGCCAGAGCGAGGGCTCCCCGCGTGACGAGCTCCCGATCGTGCGTGAGGATGTACTCGAACAGTCCCGGCCCATCGGGATGGCTCACCTCGCGGGCCGTCAGCATCGCGGAGTAGGTGCCGCTGAGCACGATCATCGACCATTCCGCGCGGAGCGGATCCGAGGCGGCGAAGGCACGCACCTCGAGCCGGTCGATGCCGTCCAGCGCCGGCAGCGTTCCGAACCGGTCCTGCAGGAAGACGGCCACCAGGCTGGAACGGCTGGCGAGCGTCGTGTAGCGGGCACGCAGGTCGTCGCCGAAGTCCGCATCGTCCCGGAACGTCGACAGCACGACCATCGAAGAGTCGCCGTCGAGGGCACGGGCCTCCAGCAGCATGCTCGTCTGCACGAGCAGCGGCCGGGTCGACGTCATCGGGGTTCTGAACTGTGCGGCGATCGAGAACGGCGTGGCCGCCGGTCGCGTCTCCGCGACATGCGCGCGCACCTGCACCCCGGGGGGAGAGGCATTGGGCGCGAGATCGCTCGGTCGCCCGAACAGGTACCCCTGCCCGAGCGTCGCACCGAGCGCGAGCGCCTGGCTGACGTGCTGCTCGGTCTCGACACCCTCTGCGACCACCACAGCGCCGAACTCCTCCTGGTAGGTGCTGACGGCGTCCATGATCCGCGCCGTGTGCCTGCTGGGCTGATTCTGCAGCAGGCTCATGTCCAGTTTGATGACGTCCGGACGCACGAGAGGGAGCACGGCGAGCGACGCCGGGTTGCTCCCGACGTCATCCATCGCGATCTTCAGCCCGGAGGCCCGTAGGCGCGAGACCGACCTCAGGAGCATCCCGAGATCGTCCAGCAGGTCGCGCTCGGTGATCTCCACCACGACGACCAGGCTGATCGGCAGGAGATCGGCGAAGAGGTCGAGCGCCTGCGCCTCCACATTCACGAACAGCGAGAGCGGCTCGACGATGCCCGCGCGGTGCCCCGCCCGCAGGGACTCCGCCACGCAGGCCTGGTCGAGCGCTGACGTCAGCCCAACCTCGCTCGCCACCCGGAACAGGGTGTCGGGCATCTCCGCCGACGACCCCGCCGGCCCTCTGCTCAGGGCCTCGTACGCGACGACTCTTCGCGTCTCCAGATCGACGATCGGCTGGAAGACGGTGTGGAGATCACCTTCTCGGATGATGCGGCGGACTTCGGCAACCGTTCCGGTCTCGGTCACGATGGACTCTCTCACGTCCTGATGACGGCGTTGTCTGCGTGGTTGCCCACGACCTCGGTGTCGGAGCAGGTGATGAACCGACAGGGCTGTACGGCCATATGGCCCTCTTTCCACTGGTTGCCCACGGCGGCGATGGCCCGGGCGAAGGTTGCTTCGATGACGTAGGTCCAGCCGGCCCCGTCATCGTCGCAGGCGAAGGTGTTGCCGGTGACAGAGAAGCCCTCGGTGCGTGCCGCGCTCGACACCCCCGCGATTGTGATCGCCGGATAGGTGTTCTGGGCGAGTTTTCCCCCGTTGGAGAACGTGTTGCCGACGATCTGGATCTGGGGTTTGTCGGAGCCGAGCCACGGCGGCATCGTGTAGACGATGGACTGCTTGCGCGACCCCTCGAGGATGTTGTTGGAGACCAGAATGCGCTTGTTGCCGCGGAACTCGATGTTGTAGGTCGGCGAACCGTCGAGGTGATTGCCGAGGATCCGCACGGGCCCACCCTCGATCGAGAGGTCGGCGTAGCTCGCGCCGATGTTGTTGTTGAGGATCCAGGAATCGTAGAACCGGTAACCGGTGTGGATGCCTGTACCGGTGTTCTGCTGGATGTTGCAGCGGTCGATCACGTTCAGCAGGCCACCCTGGTCGGCGAATGTGCCGTCGTTCAGCAGCATGCCGTAGCCGTTCCAGTTCAGCAGCAGCAGTCTCTCGAAGTGGGTCTTGTCGAAATGCCCGGAGACACAGGCCCCGCCGAGTCCGCCCGAATCGAGCACCAGATTGACGAAGGTGCAGATGTACCAGAGCCCCGTGAAGAGGGGGGCATCCGTCGACGCGCGGATCGTCGCGATCTGGGAACCTGCCCCCTCCAACCGGATGCTCGTGAACCCCGCCGCCGTGTCCCCGATGGAACCCGAGACCAGGTAGACACCGACCGGGAACCACACGGTTCCGCCGCCGGCACCACTCGCAGCCGACATCGCCGCCTGGATGGCCGGCAGATCATCCTGCACCCCGTCACCCGCGGCCCCGAAGTCGCGCACGTTGAACACCAGGCCGCCGGGCGTCGCCGCGGCGGGGGCGACATCCGCTGGTACCCGCGGGCCCGACAACGCCGAGGGCAGCGCAACGCCGGACGCGGCACCCGCGAAGAGCGCCCGCCGGGTCAGTTCTGCAGCGAAGATGATCTCAGCGACCACAGTGCACCCCCCGATACGAGCCCGCAGGTGTCCTGCAGGCGTTTCACGCCTTGACGGTCAGCGTACATGTTCATGTCAGGTTCCCCCGAGTCGCGATGCGGATGGTGTCCCTGCCGGCGCGTTTCGCCTCGTAGAGCAGCCGATCGGCTTCCGCGAACAGGGCGTCCAGCTCGGTCATCGTGCCCGCGCGTCCGGCTGCGCCGCCGATGCTCACAGTCACCCTCGGCAGTATCTCCCCCGAGGCCCGCTCGGTCATGCTCGAGCGCAGTCGGGCCGTCAGGCGCCCGGCGAGCTGGTCGAGCTCTAAGGCATCCGCGACCGGGGAGAACACCGCGAACTCCTCCCCGCCCGTGCGGACGACCAGGCTCGGGCTCCGCACCTCACGGCTCAGGGTGTGGGCGGTGTTGATCAACACGAGGTCGCCGGTCTGGTGCCCGTAGGTGTCATTGACGTGCTTGAAGTGGTCGAGATCGAGCACGAGGCAGCCGAGCAACTGGCCGAGAGCGTCGGCACGGGCATCCAGAGCCGGAACAGCGGACTCCATCCCCCGTCGGTTGAGCACACCGGTGAGGGAGTCGGTGCCGGCCTGGGTCAGGGCGTTGTCACGCGCGAGCTCCAGGAACAGACGCAGTTTGACGATGAGGTATCCCCCGCTGACGACGAGACCGATGTAGATCAGCACCACCGCAAGCGGGATCGTGCTCCGCGTCACGGCGACGAACACGGCCAGCGCCGTACCGAGAGCGCCGAGGATCGCGCCGGCGCGGTAGGTGTCGAGCGTGATCGCCGACAGGGTGAGGGCGAGCAGCGAGAACGACGTGATCACGGCCAGGTCGGCCTGGGAGACCGACACCGACAGAGTCGCGATCGTCAGCATGGCGGCGCCGATCAGGATGCGGCCCGGAACATGGGACTCGATGACCCGCCTGCGTACCAGCGCTGCGACAAGGGCCGCCACCACCGCCACACCGGCCAGCCCCACGTTGACCCACTGGGGTTGGACGTCCACGAAGACGGCCAAGATCGCGTAGCGCACAGCCGTTTCGATGGCCAGCACCTGGATGACCCGGGTTCTGAAGTCCAGTTCGAGGGCCTGGGTCCTGCCGCTCCGCCCGCCGCTCATCAGGCGACGCCTTGGGATCCGAACTTTCCCTCGATCTGTTCGGCCAGCTCCTCCTCGGCGATGACGCCCCAGTCGATGTCATGCGCGTGATCAACGCTGACGTCGAGAGTGTGGCGGACCCCTTTCCGCGTCAGGGGCAACGAGGTCGTCGCCGGCTCGACACACTGATCGACGGTGCAGTGAGCCTCTGCCACAACCGTATCCCCCCGCGAATCCCTGTCTGCCCTCGTTCGTAGGACAATGTGGGTAGCATATTACAGGCTTCCTCCCTTCGGGTGATGGCTATCGACATCACGCACTGACTCTACTGATTCCGTTGCACTTTTCGTGGTGCGTTCAGCGGAGACGCGAGGCACTGCCGTCGGAAGTGACCACGTACACCTCGATCCTCAGGTCGACGACCGCCTGGGCGAGCCAGGCGGTATCGGCGAAGAAGCGGCTCACCGGCTCGCTCACGCAGAGCGCGATACGGGCTCCCACGAACAGGGTCGAGCGGAGCCACACGAGCTTGAGGGCATCCGCCATCGCCCTGTTGCGCTGCCCGGACTTCACCGCCCCGCCCGACGTGACGCACTGCACGAGCAGGCGGTTGCCCGGGTCGACGCCGTCGACCTCGACCCGGACACCACCCGGCAGAGCGACGAGGCGCGGCAGAAGGGGTGTCGCGAGGTGCGCGGCCAGCGCATCCAGCAGGGCGGCTGACGCGTCGGGGGCAGCAGCGCTGGCGGCTTCGGTCATCCGCTGACTCTAGGTGCTCCGTGTTACGGCGCGATTACCGCGGGAGGCTTCAGCGCTTCACTCCCAGCTCGAGCAGCAGCACCCCGCCCACGACGAGCACGATGCCGATCAGCTGCACCACCGTGAGGAACTCCCTGAACACGATCCAGCTGATGAGGGTCACGAGCAAGATGCCGACGCCGCCCCACACCGCGTAGGCGATGCCGAGCGGCACCCCGCGCGTCAGCGTGAAGCTCAGCATCACGAACGACAGGAGGTAACCAACCACCACGATGATGTAGGCCCACCAGCGGTTCGCGAACGTGACACCCTCACCCGAAGTGAACTTCAAGAACGTTGTCGCGACGACTTCGCTGGCGATCGCCAGAGCGAGAAACAGGTACCCCACACGCGCCAGCCTAGGGCAGCCGCGCCTCCCACAATTCGGGAATGATGTTTACATGTTATTCTGTATTCGCGATTACAGAAATTGCTGCAGTATGGCAGAAGGTGCTGTTCATGAAGGGCAACGAACTCGTATGGCGGAGCCTCGCAGATCACGCGATCCTGGGGGACCGTTCGTGGAAGAACGTCGGAGACCTGGCCTACGATGCAGGCGTGCCCGCCAGCACAGCGTATCTGGCTCTCGAACGTCTGGAGAACATCGGTGCCATTGACCGGTACAGCCGCGGCGGGCTGTCCGTCATCAGCATCGACAAGGTGCTGACCATGCTCTGTGCGTGGCGGAATCTGGCCCGGGATACGCTCACCATGACCACACGCGAGGCCATCCTTCCTCTCCTGAACTCACAAAGCGGCCCCTACGCTCTCGGTGGCCCAGACGCTGCGATGTCGTTCCTCACGGACCACACTGTCGCAGATTTCCATGAACACATCGTCTATGTGCCCGAATCGGCGGCTCTGCTCGAGCTGCCAGCTGGCGAAGACGTTCGCGTGCTGTCGATGGACAAACGCGCGATGAAACTCTGGAAGGGATACTCCAGCTTTGCGCAGACATACGCCGACCTCTTCGCCACCCCCGGTTGGCAGGCATCGGAATTCAGAAGCGCTCTTCGCGACAGCTTCATGCACGGTCGCGAATGGGATCAGTCGGATGGCTTCCAATGACGGTCCTCGGAGCGAATGACGAGGGGAAGCTGCGCGCCCTGCTCGATTCGCTCGGGTACGACCTGGAGCCATCGATCCTCATCGGCGGTTGGGCAACGAACGCTCGCGTGGGAGGTGAGATCAGTCACGACATCGATCCCATCATCACCGAGCAGAGTCTTCGGCAGCGCCTCCCGCAGCGCCCAGACGGGTACAGCGAGAACCAACTGCACAGTGGTGGCAGGAAGGCGCGGGGAAATGCCGACGGCGTGCATGTTGACGCCTACTTGCCGACGGCGTGCATGTTGACGCCTACTTTCCGTACGAGTCGAAACTCGGCACGAAACTCCTCCTCGATGTCGGCATCCTGACGCAATACGTCGACCCCGATCTCACGGTGGAAGGCTGGCTCATGCTGACTCTCGACGCTCACATCGCGACGAAGATCGCTGCCCTCATCGATCGGTACGCCACCGAGAAGGGCCGAAAGGATGCCCGAGAACTCGTTGCACTCATCGACACCGGCGGAAACGCGAAGAGGGTGATCGAGGTCATCACGGCGTCATCCGGTGGGCCCAGAGAGGACATCGTGGGCTACATCCGAACGATGTTCGAACTGCTGCCGAGACTTGCAGATCTCAATCAGAAAGGTCGCCGTCGATACGCAGACATGGCCCGTGCGTGGATCGAGGAAGCCACCCTGCAGACCGAGGTCCTCCTGTCAGACGATTGACGTCGCAACCCGGCTTGTCCTTCCTGGTCGATGGAGGCCGTGCTGGCCGAGCCGTCACAAACTGAACCAGAGGATGAGGGGACGTAACCTAGGGCAGCCGCGCCTAGGCTGAAGGCGTGGCAGGAGACGAGAGGGCGAAGAATCCGCCCGCTCCCGACCCGGCGTGGCGTGGCCACGAGAAGGGCAGCCCCGCCTACCGTCGACTGCTCGTGGCCCTGTTCTTCGCCGGGATCGCCACCTTCGCCCAGCTCTACTCGCCCCAGGCCGCCCTGCCCGAGATCGCATCGGAACTCCGGATCGGCGCGGCCTCCGCCGCGCTCGTGGTCTCCGCGTCGACGATCGGCCTCGCGATCGGGGTCATCCCGTGGTCGGTCGTGGCCGACCGGATCGGGCGCCTCCGTTCGATGTCGATCGCCGTGGTCGCCGCGTCGGTACTCGGCCTGCTCGTTCCCTTCGCTCCGACGTTCGAGGTGATGCTGGCCGGGCGGTTCCTGGAGGGCGTGATGGTGGGTGGCGTTCCCTCGATCGCCATCGCGTATCTCAGCGAAGAAGTCCTCAGAGGCCATGCCGCCCGGGCCGCCGGAACGTATGTCGCGGGCACCACCATCGGCGGTCTGCTCGGGCGGCTCGTAGCCGGACCTCTTGCCGAACTGACCACCTGGCGCATCGGCGTGTTCACCGTGGCCGCACTCTGCACCGTCGCAGCTGTGGTCTTCATCCGGCTCGCGCCGGAGCCCCAGGGATTCGTGCCGAGGGCCGAGCGGAGGCCCGGCACCGACCTTTCTCTCGCCCGGCGGTTGGCTGCCAACCTGCGCTCCCCCCGCCAACTGGTGCTCTACGCCCAGGCCTTCCTGCTGATGGGTGGCTTCGTGGCGCTCTACAACTACCTCGGCTTCCGCCTGGCGGTGGCGCCGTTCTGGCTCCCACCCGCGCTCGTCAGCCTGGTCTTCATCGCCTACCTCGCGGGCACCTGGTCATCGGCCCAGGCCGGCGCACTCGCAAGTCGCATCGGACGCCGCCCCGTGCTGCTCGGATCCATCGCCCTCATGATCGCCGGTGTCGTCCTGACCCTGTCGTCGCTGCTCGTACTCGTGCTCGCCGGTCTGGTCGTGGCGACCGCAGGGTTCTTCGGGGCGCACTCGACCGCCTCGGGCTGGACCGCCGCCGAAGCCACGGTCGGCCGGGCCCAGGCGTCGTCCCTCTACAACCTCTTCTACTACGCAGGGTCGAGCTTCTTCGGCTGGCTCGGCGGCCTCCTTTTCGACGCCGCGGGCTGGTCTGCCACGGCGGGCCTGATCGGCTCCCTCGCCCTCGTGGCGGCGGCCCTCGCGCTCTTCGGCCTCCGCGGAGCCGACCCGGCACTCCGCCGGCCGACAGCCCGGACCACGCCTGTCGACACCACTCCGTGAACCCACTGCCCGCCAGCGTGCAATACCCAGCGTGAGCACCGACAGCGACATCATCCTCAGATCCCGGGCGAGCCCGGCACTCTTCGGGCAGCTCTACGAGAGGCACGCCCGAACGATCCACCGGTACGCCGCCCGCCGGGCGGGTGAGAACGTCGCCGACGACATCATGTCCGAGACCTTCCTCGTGGCGTTCGACCGTCGTGAGCGATTCGATCCGGCGTGGGCCGACGCCCGTCCCTGGCTCTTCGGCATCGCGACGACCCTCCTGAAGGCGCACCGCCGAGTCGAAGCCCGAACCTGGAACGCCCTCATCGCTGCGGGGCTCAACGAAATCAGCACGGCGAGCGCATCCGAGCAACCGGCCGACCGATCGAACGCCCTGATGGATGCCCAGCTCGCCGTGCGCTCCCTGGCCCCCGCCCTCCAGGCGATGCGCGACGACGATCGCGACGCCCTGCTGCTCTACGCGTGGGCCGACCTCGACTACGCCGGCGTCGCCGTTGCGATGGGAATCCCCGTCGGCACGGTTCGCTCGCGTCTGAACCGCGCCCGGCGGATCCTGCAGGCCGCCGCCGCCACCGAACCTCCCCACCCCACGCCGCGAACAGGATCGACCTCATGGACCAGCTGACCGCACTCCGCGCCCTCGGTGCCTCGGCGCCGGATCCGAGCGCGTCCGCCGTCGCACGCGGGCGGGTGCTCCTCGAGCAGCGCATTGCAGAATCGTCCGCCGCCGCAGAGAGCGACGCTCCGGCCACTGTCCGCTCCCGGCGACGGGCCACCCCGGGACATCCGGTGCGACGCGCCTTCCTCGCCCTCGGCGGTGTCGTGGCCGCCGTCGCCGTTGTCGCCCTCGTGCTGGCCAATGCCCTCGGGATCGGAGCCTGGCAGCAGAACGGCATCAGCGCGCCGACCACCGGCACGGCCACCCCTGTGCCTCCGCTCGTCTTCACGCTGCCCGACTCCTGCGCGTCGCTTGTCGACCCGAGCATCATTGCCGAGTGGTCCGCTCGGTACGGCGACGCCCCCCTCAGCAACGAGATGGGTGCGCCGCTCGACAGCCCGAACCGGCCACCAGGCCGGTCGTGCTCGTACGGCTCGACCGACACTGGGTTCCCCTCGTTCACGGTCGCTGTCGATGTCTTCTCGGCCGACAATCCGCGTTCTACGAGGGAGGCCGACCTCCAGAGCCAGGGACGAGTGCCCTCGACAAGCTCCGACGGAGCCGCCCTCTACTCCAGTGGCACTCCCGACAGCGACGGCACGGTGGCCCGCGTCGACCTCATCACCGACGACGCAGACATCGCCGTGTATTCGACTGGGATCTCGGCAGCCGACGGGCCTGGCCTCGTGCCGGTTCTGGCCGACTGGCTGCCCCGCATCACCGCGCGGTTGGAGGTTCCCGCAGACGGCAGCCCGAACCCGGCACCTCCGACGAGTGCACGCCTTCCCGTGAGCAGTGCGGTCCCGTCCGGAGGGCCTGGCGTCTTCACTCTCCCCCAGACCTGCGCCGAGGTCGTCGGATCGAACATCCTGCCGGGGTGGTCTCCCCGGTTCGGCGAGGCCACCCCGCTCTCCGCCGGGGCCAGGGCAGACGCCGGCTACTCCGTACCCGGTACCGACGAGACCGGCCTGCACTGCGGATACGGCTCGAATGTCAACGGCCGTCTGCTCACGATCATCGTCGGAACGATCGATTCGGCACCCGGCGGCCGCGCACGGGCCGAGGAACAGCAGCGGCTGCTGGAAACCGCGGAGATGCCCCTCGGCAATGGCACCCTCTTCGCTGAGAAGCTCGGCCTGGATCCGGCGACGGCGACGCTGACGCTCATCACCGACAGCGCGATCATCACCGTCGGCGCGCGGGGCACCGCACAAGGCGGCGTGGAAGTGCTGCCCTACCTCAGGGCCTTCCTCGATGACATCAGTGCGCGCACCGGCGCGAACCCTTGAGTGGCGCCGGTGCGCCGGGCCCGTGGCGCGTGGATGCTCAGCCGAAGCTGACGTGCTGCAGCACCCACGCGTGCATGGCCACGGCCGCTGCAGCTGACGCGTTCATCGAGCGGGTCGAACCGAACTGGCTGATCTCGACGATGGATGCCGCGGAGGCGACGGCCTCGGGCGAGAGCCCCGGCCCCTCCTGCCCGAACAGCAGCACGCAACGTTCGGGAAAGACGAAGGTCTCGATGATGACACTTCCGGGCACATTGTCGATCGCGATGATCGGGACGGCATCCGCTGCCGCCCACGCCGTGAAGTCGGCCACCGTGTCGTGGTGCTGGATGTGCTGGTAGCGGTCGGTCACCATGGCACCTCGACGGTTCCAGCGCTTGCGGCCGATCACATGCACGGTGTCGGCGCCGAACGCATTGGCACTCCGCACGATCGATCCAATGTTCATATCGTGCTGCCAGTTCTCGATGGCGACGTGGAAGGGGTGCCGATGCTCATCGAGGTCGGAGACGATCGCAGCCATCGACCAGTAGCGGTAACGGTCGATGACGTTCCGGGAGTCTCCGCGTTCGAGGAGTTCGGGGTCGTAGTGGTCGTCCGTCGGCCGTTCGCCCTGCCACGGGCCGACGCCGTTGGTGGTGAGCTCGACCGAGGGGTTGCTGGCTGCGTCTGGCACCCGACAACGCTACCGCGTCCGGCCTTCGTCGCAATTGTTAGACGCACCAAACAATAGGGCAGAACTGCGCTAACATAGCGTAATGACTGCGACGAAGGCGCGCGGCGGCCCGCCCGCCTCCAGCCCCATGCCCCGAAGCCGTGCTCCCCGGCTGGTGTTCCTGCTGGGCCCGGCCTTCGTCGCCGCGATCGCGTATGTCGACCCCGGCAACGTCGCCGCCAACCTCACCGCCGGCGCGCGTTACGGCTACCTCCTGGTGTGGGTGCTCGTCGTGGCGAACGGCATGGCCATGCTCATCCAGTACCAGTCCGCGAAGCTCGGCATCGTCACCGGCCGGAGCCTCCCGGAGCTGCTCGGCGAACGGATGCGCACCCGCAGTCGGCGAGCGTTCTGGGTGCAGGCGGAGCTCGTCGCCGCAGCCACCGACCTCGCCGAGGTGATCGGCGGCGCGATCGCGCTGCAGCTGCTCTTCGGGCTGCCGCTGCTGCTCGGCGGAGTCATCGTGGGAGTGATCTCGATGATCATCCTGAGCGTGCAGTCCCGCCGCGGCCAGCGCCCGTTCGAGACGGTCATCGTGACCCTGCTCGCCATCATCGCGGTCGGCTTCCTCGCCGGGCTCGTCGTGAGCCCCGTCTCGCTCGGCGGCATCGCAGGCGGGCTCGTGCCCCGGTTCGAGGGCGGTGATACGGTGCTGCTGGCGGCCGGGATGCTCGGGGCCACGGTGATGCCGCATGCGATCTACCTGCACTCCTCTCTTTCCCGAGACCGGCACGGGTCGTCGCTGGCCGGACACGCGACCGCGCATGTCGTCGCAGACCGCCCTGCCCGTCTCCCCCGTCCCGCGGCCGGCCGCCTCACCCGCGATGGGCTCATCCGCACCGAGTTCGTGCCGACGCCCGGCCACACCGCGGGCATCCGGCGCCTGCTCCACGCGACCCGCTGGGATGTGGTCGTCGCCCTGCTGCTGGCCGGAGCCGTCAACATCTCGATGCTGCTCATCGCGGCCGCGAACCTCGGCGGCGTCGACGGCACCGACACCATCGAAGGGGCGCACGCCGCCATCGCGGCATCCCTCGGCCCCGTCATCGGAGTGATCTTCGCGATCGGGCTGCTCGCATCCGGCCTCGCCTCGACGTCGGTCGGCTCCTACGCCGGTGCGACCATCATGTCGGGCCTGCTGCACATCCGCATCCCGCTGCTGCTGAGGCGCGTCATCACGATGATCCCCGCCCTGATCATCCTCGGCATCGGGGTGAACCCGACCTGGGCGCTGGTGCTGTCGCAGGTCTTCCTGAGCCTCGGGATCCCCTTCGCCCTCGTGCCCCTCTTCCGCCTCACGGGCGACCGGATGCTCATGGGGCCGTTTGCCGACCGCCTCCCCCTGCGCATCCTCTGCTGGCTCGTCGCGACACTGATCGTCGTGTTGAACGTAGCGCTCATCGTTCTGACGATAACCGGCGCGGGCTGAGGTATTCTGGGCTGAGTTCAAGAATCTTCGCCCGGACCTGCGGAGTATCCACCCACGTCTGGCGCGTGACTGCTGCAAGGGAACCGCATTGGGCACACTCATCTACGGGCCGGCCGCCAAGCCGATCACCATCGAAGACCGCGATCTCGCGCACCTGCAGGCTGTGATTCTGGCCAAGCTCCGCCGAGGTGAGAGCTTCTCGTTCAGCTGGGAGCGCTCGAACGACTTCGGCAGTGGCCACAACACCCTCTGGCTGCATCCGCAGATGCACATCGAGTTCACGTACTTCGGGTCGAAGCGCATCCCGCTGAACAGGGAATGGGTGGATCGGCTGATGAACCGGGCCAACAGCACGGGCGGGCTCGAGTTGATTCCGGAGACGGCGCCTGTGGCCGGGCGCTGAGCCCCGCTGGCCCTCAATTGCGCTGGCATTGGACCGCGCCGGCCCCAGCCACTCTGACGAGGCCCGTCAGTCCAGTTCCGCGTCGTGCTCCAGCGGTTCCAGGTACCGGTCGGAGGCAGAGATCGGGCCGTTTCCTTCACCCAGTTCGGCGATCTTGTTCTTCAGCGACTCGACGAGAGCGAAGTCGTCGATGTCGACCTCGTCGGCGACATCATCGGTCACTCCCGGGATCGCCGTGCAGTACAGCTGCGTCGTCGGCCCGAGCAGCAGGTTCGAGAAACCCCGGCGTCCGTCGGCGAGCACGGGAACGGTGATGCGGTCGGTGACCCCTGCGTTGGCAAGCGCGACGGTGTAGTCGAAGACTGCGGCGCAGACATCGAAGCTGACCGTGACGACACCGGATCCGTAGTGGAGTTCCCTCATCCCACCAGTGAACCACTGTTGGGCGGTGTGTTCGCACTTTTGCTGGGTCGGATGTCGCAGAAGGGCCTTCCGCCCCGTGGATCAGACGCCCGCGCGCGTGACCCAGACCGCATCGGATGCCCGCTGGCCGAGCTCCACAGGCTCGCCTGTCGCACCGAGCCGCACGGCCACATCCCCCGCGAACGTGCGGTGTTCGTCGACGGTCAGCGTGACATCCAGAAGCACCCCCTTCTCGGCCACGTACCGCAGCAGGGCCGGGTCGGCGTCGGAGATGCGCGAGACGACGAGCGGATGCCCGGGCTCGGCGTCGCTCAGGCGCACCGCGTCGGGCCGGCGGGGGTGCCCGTCTGCCGTGGGGATCGGATCGCCGTGCGGATCCCGCGCGGGGAAACCCAGCTGGCGGTCGATGCGGTCGATGAGGAGGTCGGAGACGGCGTGTTCGAGCACCTCTGCTTCGTCATGCACCTCGTCCCAGGAGTATCCGAGCATCTCGACCAGGAAGGTCTCGACGAGCCGGTGCCGGCGCACCATGCCGATCGCGACGGCGCGGCCCGCCTCGGTGAGTTCGATGCTGCCGTACGGCTCGTGCGCGACCATTCCGAGACCCGCGAGCTTGCGGATGCCATCGGAGACCGTTGCCGCGCTCACACCTGTGCGCTCAGCGAGCTGCTTCACCGTGACGGGTTCCGGCTCCCACTCCGACGCAGCCCAGATGACCTTGAGATAGTCCTCGGCGGCAGTGGTGAGAGAAGGCACGGACATACCCGAATTCTACCGAAGCGTCCCTGGAGCCCACATCCCGGCTGTGAAATCAAGTCCCTCCGGGCAGATAGTTAGCGTTACTAAACTTCTTCTGTGCCTCACTTAGAAACCGCCGGCGCTGACGCCGGTGACCGATCCTCCCTCCTGAAAGCCGTCGAAACCACAGCCCGACCTGCGACCGTGATCGCGCCGGTCGGCCCTGAATACACCCGCACGGTCCACCACAGTGGAAACCGGTTCTTCGCTACGGCGGAGATGGCAGAGATCTTCTCCGCGCAGGCCGAACGAACCGTGCAGAGCGGGCAGACCGAGCTGATCCCGCTCCTGCACAGCAGCGGAGTCGAGTTGCTGCTGGTGTCGCCCCAGACAGTCTTCGCCGTCGTGACCATCGAAGTGGGCCGCCCGAAAGTGCTCTGAGCACAGGCGCGCAAGGGTGTGCATCCGTATGCGCACCTCAACTACCGTCGTCACATGACGTTCAACGAAAACTCCAAGCTCGACACGAGCCGGGTCTCGAAGCGGGGCAAGACCGGGATCGCACTCGGCGGTGGTGGCGCCGTCGTCGTGATCGGGCTCTTCCTGCTCTCGCAGGTGCTCGGGGTCGACCTGACAGGCTTGGCCGGCGGGGCCACATCGCAGGGATCCTCCAGCGCAGAGGCCCTCGACTGCCAGACCGGCGCCGACGCCAATGCCCGTGTGGACTGCCTGATGGTGGGCGCATCCAACTCGCTCGATGCGTACTGGAAGGCCGAGGCCCCCCAGCTCGGCGTCAGTTACCAGTCCCCCGCAGAGTTCGTGCTGTTCGACGGGGGCGTCGGTACCGGATGCGGACAGGCGACGAGCGCGACAGGACCGTTCTACTGCCCCGCAGACCAGAGGGTCTATGTCGACACGTCGTTCTTCGACGAGCTCCGAACCCGATTCGGGGCCACCGGCGGCACACTCAGCGAGATGTACGTGGTCGCGCACGAGTGGGGACACCACATCCAGCAGCTCGAAGGCACCTTCGCGGGCACCGACCGAAGCGCCACGGGCGCGAGCTCCGACTCGGTACGCACCGAGTTGCAGGCCGACTGCTACGCGGGCGCCTGGGCCGCCTCTGCGTCGCAGACCACGGACGAGAACGGCGTCGCGTTCATCCAACCGATCACCCAGGCGCAGATCGCGGATGCCCTCAATGCGGCCGCCGCGATCGGCGACGACCGGATCCAGCAGCAGTCGACAGGCTCCGTGCACCCGGAGAGCTTCACCCACGGGTCGGGCGACCAGCGCGAACGCTGGTTCACGAACGGGTACAGCGGCGGGGCCGGGAGCTGCGACACGTTCGCTGCGGGTGCGCTGTAGGCGCACAGGCGGCTGAGGGGCGACCCGCAGTACCCTAGTGCTGAGCACCAGGAGGAGCACCATGTCCCGTCGTGATGAAATCGAATGCTGGCTGACCGACATGGACGGCGTGCTCGTCCATGAGAACCAGGCCCTCCCGGGTGCCGCCGAGCTGCTGCAGCAGTGGCGCGACGAGGGCAAGCCGTACCTCGTTCTGACGAACAACTCGATGTTCACCCCGCGCGACCTGAGCGCTCGCCTCCTCGCCTCGGGACTCACCGTGCCCGAAGAGTCGATCTGGACCTCGGCCCTCGCCACAGCCGCCTTCCTGAAGTCGCAGCAGCCGGGCGGTTCGGCGTTCGTCATCGGCGAGGCCGGCATAACGACGGCGCTCCATGAGGCGGGCTTCATCCTCACCGACACGAACCCCGACTACGTGGTGGTCGGAGAGACCCGCAATTACTCCTTCGAGGCGATCACCCGTGCCATCCGGCTCATCCAGGCCGGGGCGCGCTTCATCGTGACGAATCCCGACGCGACCGGGCCGAGCGCCGAGGGCCCGCTTCCCGCAACAGGAGCCGTGGCGGCGCTGATCACGAAGGCGTGCGGCAAGGAGCCTTACGTGGTCGGCAAGCCAAACCCGATGATGTTCCGCTCTGCCCTGAACAAGATCGGCGCGCACTCGGAGAACACCGGCATGATCGGCGACCGCATGGACACCGACGTCGTCGCGGGCATCGAGGCGGGGCTGCACACCATCCTCGTGCTCACCGGCATCAGCGACCAGGCGGAGATCGCCCGGTACCCGTTCCGGCCCGACGAGATCCTGAAGGGCGTCTACGAGCTGCTCTCGCCGGAGCCCGTCGAATCCGACGAGGAGTAACCGGCACCGTTCCCTTCGGCGACCGCCCCCGTGACTTCGGCCCGCGCTCCCGTCACTTCGGGACGCCCGCTCTCGCGCTGGTTCTCGAAACCGTGGCGAAACCCGGCCTGCTCCCTGTCACCGTGACGGTGATGGCCTTGCCGAGGTCTGCTGTGGGCACCGTGTGGGTCGCACCCACGGCACCCGTGATGGCCACTCCGTCGCGATTCCACTGGTACGAATAGGAGACGGGGGCGGGAGTCCACGTTCCGGGCACCGCCGTCAGTACCTTCCCGAGGGCGACGGAGCCGGAGATCGTCGGCGTGCCCGGCGCGATCACCCCTCCCGTCACGAGTGCGGTCGCAGCGCTCGTCTTCACCACGGTGGCGTAGCCGGCCTTCGTTCCGGTCACTCTCACGGTGATAGTCGACCCCGCATCGGCGTTCTTCACCGTGTAGGTCGACGCCGTGGCACCGGCGATTGTCACCCCGCCGCCCAGCCACTGGTAGGCCAGGTTCACCGTGGCCGGTGCCCAGGCTCCCGAGTTCGCAGTGAGCGTCAGTGCAACCTTCGCCGTGCCGGAGATGGTCGGCACGGGCGTCGCTGTCAGCGTGAGGCCCGCGACAGCCGCGGTCTGGGCGCTCTCCTTCGTCGCCGTGGCGTACGACGCTTTCGTGCCGGTGACCGCCACACTCATCTTCGTGCCGACATCCGCGCTGCCGAGTGTGTAGGTGGGGTTCGTCGCTCCGCCAACGGGAACTCCCTCACGCTTCCACTGGTACGAGAGCGCCACGGGCGCCGGCCCCCACGTGCCGGGTGCGGCCGTGAGCACCTGCAGGTTGGCGGCCGTTCCCGAGACGGTCGGAGTCGGCGCCGTCAGGGCGCCCCTCGTGATGACCTGGGTGAAGCGGCCACTGAACGAGATCACGTTGCCGGCCGGCCGCGTCACCGTCTCGGCCCAGACCAGCTGGCCGACTCCGTTCGAACGCCACACGAAGCCTCCGGGCGCCATGACCCCACACGCCTGCGAATCGCTCGCGAGCAGGACTCCGAGGGGATCGAGCGTCACGCTTCGCACCGACGGCGTGGTGGAGGCAACATCGACTGCGATCGTCGGGAGCGGCACCGACTGGTTCCGCAGCTCGACCTCCGCCTTCAGCGAGCCCAACGGCACAGCGGAGGTCACCCGGTTGTAGCCCAGATCGAGCCGGGTCAGCTGGGTCAGCCGCGAGGCGAACTGCACGTCGGTCAGGAGATTGAATGACAGGTTGACCTCCCGCAGTACTGCACCCCCCGCGAACGCAGCCGCAGCCGCGATCGCATTGTGTGACAGGTCCACGGCGTCGAGGTCGTTGAGTGTCGACAGGCTGCCAACCGACGTGATCGAGTTGAACGATGCACTGACTGTCTGCAGACTCTGGAGACCATTGAGGACGGCGATGCTCTGCAGCCTGTTGTATCGCACATCGAGGTTCTCGAGCTCGGAGAGCCCCGCCAGGGGCGAGAGGTCGGCCAGGTCGTTCTCAGACAGGTCGAGCTTCTTCAGCGAGGTGAGGGCCGCGAGCGACGGGAGCGAGGCGATCGTGTTCCGGCCCAGTCGAAGCGCCGTCAGTGACGTCGCCCGGCCGAGCGGCGTGACGTCGACGATCTCCTTGCCCTCGCACTCGAGAGTCGTCAGACTCTGCAGCTCTGCAAGCGTCACCTCCGGCGCGGAACTGCCGAGCGTCTGCTGCACGCACAGCTTCAGTCTCGCGTCGGCGAACGGCACCACCGGACTGGCTGCGTGAGCCGTCTGGGAAGAGCCGAAGACGCCGAGCAGGACGACCGCGACGGCCGCGAAGCGGACGGTGAACCGAGAAAACATGAGACCCCCGTTGAAAATGTGATGAAACATCCTCAGCTTAAAGCCCCTGCTCTCCACCCGCAAGAGCATCATGAGAACGTGTCACATATTCTCAGACGCCGGACGTGCCGCCGCCTCCACCACCACCGCCCGAGAACCCGCCACCGCCGGATCCACCCGACGAACTGCTCGATGTGCTTGCAGCCAAGGACGAACTCACCGAGCTCGAGAGCGAACCGATGCTGGAGGCGAAGAGCACCGCGTTGAAGGTTCCGACATTGCCGCCGTACCAGTCGGGCTGGGTGCCGAGTCTCTCGTAGTAGGTGCCGAGCACCTCGGACCACTCCTTCTCGAGGTCGAGCAGCACGGCGTAGGGCAACAGCTTCTCGTAGATGCGCACGACCTGGCCCCCGTCGGGCGCATTCACCTGCGTCTTCTGGGCGCCCTCCGGGCTCTGGAGCATCTCGAACCGGTCCTTCTCCGCTAACCGGATATACAGCTTCAGCCCCTCGATGTAGTCCCGGAGCTCCGCTCCCTTCGCCGTGAGCGGATTGCGGAAGCCGGCGAAGAAGACGACCACGACCGACACCACAGCGATCGCGAACAGCAGGTACGGCCATCCTGCGCCGTAGTCCGCGCCGACGGCCGCTCCGCCCGTGATGAATGCGGCGACCGCGGCGATGATGACACCGGCCAGGCAGAGCCAGCTCACCACGGTCACGCCGGTTCGCACGTACCCGTCGATCACGGTGCCCTTGCGGGCCGACGTCATCAGCCCGCTGATCCCCCGCGCCAGTGCCGTGTCGCGCTTCTCGAGCTGCTTCCACGCGCCGGAGACGAGTGGATCCCCGAACAGCTCCTTCGCGAGCGCGAGTTCGGTGGGATCGAGGCCCGCGGGGGTGATGAAGCGCAGCCAGTAGCCGGGCGACCCGCGGCCCTCCGAGGGCTGCTCGACGATCTGGATGTTCCGGCGAACCGCGAGATCCACGAAGGCGGCCGCGGGGCCCCTCTGCGGATGCTTTGCGATGACCGACGCGAGCAGGAGGTTCACACCCCGGGGCGGCGTGTACTCGGCGATGATCGTGGGCCTGCCCGGGGCATCCCGCAGCCGGCTGACTCGGTTGACGATCGCCAGCACCGCGAGCAGCCCGGCAACGATCGTGAGGATCAGTGACGCGATCGCTGCGCCGGAGGCGAAGAACGAGTTGTCGCGGGCGGTGAAGGTGCCGGGGGTGAACCCGAGCACGACCGAGACGTTCTCGAGGGCGGCCAACCGCTGCGGTTGGGTGGTGAAGACCGTGCCGCCGCCCGACTCGGGTGTCGACGTGAGATCGCACCGGTTCGTCGATCCGTCCGGCCCGTAGTAGCAGGCCGTCGACCCGTTCAGGCTCGAGGTGAGGTCGGCGGGCACGTGCACCGAGGCGGTCGCGCTGGCCGTGGGCTGCTTCGCGGCGGTGCCGATGGTGTCCCAGTAGAACTCGTCGTCGTCCGTGTCGGCGAAGTAGTCGGTGACATACTTCCGGGTGAAGGTGAGTACGTAGGTCTGCTGCCCGCGAACGTAGTCGTCGCCGGCGAGGGTCACGAGCAGAAGCCCGTTTTCGGAGTCTGTCGAGTATGGCCGTGACTGGCCGGAGCCATCAGTGACCGAGACGAGGGTGAGGTCGGTCGGATGCCCGCGGTACTTCTCGGGGATCGCCCTGATGAACCCGCGGTTGCGATCGACATCGGGGAACTGGGCATCGAACGTCTCGACAGTCGTGAGGGTGGAGTGCCCATCCGCGTCACGGGCGAGCGTGTAGTCGCCGTTGAAGCTGTTGAACGTGAAGTCGTCGAGGTCTCCGGCTGCCGCGCGGACGTCGCCCCGCGAGTCGGAGGCGAGCGTCGATGCGGTGGCCGACGCCGCAGTGGCCGCGGTACCCGTTGCACCCGTCGCCGCCGTCGATGCGGCAGCCGCTGCCGCTCCGCCGGTCGTTCCCGCGAGCGCGGGTGCGACGACCAGGCCCACGAGAAGGAGCCCCCCGAGCATCCACTGCCCGAAGGTGCGCCGGAACGCCTGTCGCCTGTTCACGCCGAAGCCTCGCATTCTGAGCATCTGTCGCGTTCGACGCCCGCCCTCCGAACCTACCCGGTGACGGCGGGCGGGGCAAAGCTGCCCACGAGCAGCAGCGAGCTCGACCGGCTGACGAAACAGGAGTAGTTGCGCTGGCCGGCCTGCCACTGCGCCGCCGTCACGGGGTAGCTCGCCTGCCAGACGACATCCGGATACGCACCGAGCAGTGCAGCGGTGAAGGTGCCGTTCTGCTGGCAGAGCAGGTTGAGGTCCTGGGCGATGGCGCTCTGGCCGGGATACGCCTGCGCAGGGTCGGCGCCCAGCGTCCCCAGACTCACGACCTGGGCGCCGTGGGGCGTCGCGCAGTCGACGACAGTGAACCGCTGCTGCCACGCAGAGATGTACGACGTGATGCACTCGCCGCCTCGCAGCTGGAACCATTCGAAGGTCCCGGCGAGCTGCGGCCCCGAGGTCGATGTGGGCAGAGGAGTCGGCGTGGGGGTCGGCGTCTGAGTCGGTGCCGCGCTCCCCGCCGGAGGCGTCAGCGCTGCGGGCGGGTTCAGGATGCCCGGCAGCTGTGTTCCGGCAAGGAACAGCGCCGCCAGCAGGACCACCACCAGCGCTCCGAGCACCGCCGGCCGCCACCGCGTTCGCCGCGGGCGGGATTCCGGGGCGTGCCGGTGCCGCGCGGCATCCGGAGCACCACTCATGCCGGCCGCCTCATGACGTTCCGTTCAGTCCAGCCCGAGACGCCCGGCCGGATCAGCTCAGACCGAGGTCGTCGAGGCCGATAGCGTAGAAGTAGGGGTACCCCGCCGACTCGATGCGCGCCCGCGCCTCGGTGTTGCGGTCGACGACCACGGCGACGCCGACGACGATCGCGCCCACCTTCTCCAGCGCCTCGATGGCTTTCAGCGGCGAACCGCCCGTGGTGGACGTGTCTTCGAGCACCACGACGCGCTTGCCCTCGAGATCGGGGCCCTCGACCTGCTTGCCGCGGCCGTGGTCCTTCGGCTCCTTGCGCACGACGAACGCGTCGTAGGTCAGCCCGCGGGCCGCACCCTGGTGCAGGATGGCTGCGGCAACCGGATCGGCGCCCATCGTGAGGCCGCCGACGGCGAACACGTCGGGGATCTCCGCGATCACATCGAGCATGACCTGGCCGATCAGCGGGGCGACGCGGTGGTCGAGGCTGACCTTTCGGAGGTCGACGTAGTAGGTCGCCTTCTTTCCACTGGTGAGCGTGAAGTCGCCGTGGAACACGGCTTCGTCGGAGATGAACTTGATGAGCTGGTCGCGGGCGTCGGTCACCCCGCCAGTCTAGGTTCGCCGCCGCCCCTGCGGCGAACAGCGGCAGAGGCACGGGCGCCGCCGTTCTGGCGCCGACCGACGCCTGCCGTGGCGAGCGCGGTCGCCACGGCACTCCGACCCCGCGGGGTTCGCCGCGGGGGCGTCGCCCACCCACGCCACCCCGCGGGGGCGTCGCCCACCCACGCCACCCCGCGTCCGCATCACCCACCCACCCACCCACCGAGGCCACCCCGCGTCCGCGTCACCCGAGGGTCCCAAATCGTCCCAATCACGGCCCTATGGAGCAGTTTCGGCCCCTTCGACGGCACGCCCCCGCCCGCGCGCAGCCGCGGAAGTCGAAACAGGCACAGCTCGAATAGGCTGGGGGGATGCGTGTTGCCACCTGGAATGTGAACTCGATCAGGGCCCGCGTCGGCCGCGTCACCGATTGGCTGGTGCGCGAGGAGATCGACGTGCTCGCCATGCAGGAGATCAAGTGCCGAGAGTCGCAGTTCCCGTTCGAACCGTTCACGGCTGCCGGGTACGACGTCGAGCTGCACGGCCTCAACCAGTGGAACGGCGTCGCCTTCGCCAGCCGCCTCCCGATGGAAGACCTCACCGTGGGCTTCGAGGGTGTGCCCGGCTTCGGCAAGCCCGACGAGAACGGCGCGCTTCCCACGGAGGCACGCGCGCTGGGTGTCACGGTCGACGGCGTGCGGCTCTCGAGCCTCTACGTTCCGAACGGCAGGGAGCTCGACAATCCGCATTACGACTACAAGCTCGCCTGGCTGAAGCAGCTGGCGGCTGACACACGTGCCTGGATGGCCGAACATCCGACGACTCCGCTCGCCCTGATGGGCGACTGGAACATCGCACCCCTCGACACCGACGTGTGGGACCTCGCAGCCTTCGAAGGCTCGACCCACGTCTCGGTGCCCGAGCGAGCCGCCTTCGCCGAGTTCGAGCAGCTGGGCCTCAGCGATGTCGTGCGCCCGCTCGTGCCGACCGGGTACACCTACTGGGACTACAAGCAGCTGCGCTTCCCCCGGAACGAAGGCATGCGCATCGACTTCATCATGGGTTCGCCCGCGTTCCAGTCGCTGGTTCAGGATGCCCGGATCGACCGCAACGAACGAAAGGGTGACGCACCGAGCGACCATGTTCCCGTGGTGGTCGACCTCGTCCTCGAGCCGGAGGACGACGACGACCGCCCGATGATCTTCGGGTGAGACCGCGGCCGCGCGCGGGGTGATGGGGGGGCGGTCAGTGACTGAAGAGCACCTTCAGGGCGACGATCACGAGGCTCACCGCCCGACCTCCTCAGCCAGCGGGGCAGGCGCGGGGCACGGGGCGGTGTCGGCGTCACCCTCTCACGCTACCAAGCGCGCCGCGGCACCCACCGCAGCGCGTCAGCCCGCCGCCGTACGACGAACCGGCCGCGCCGATGACCGTCTCGGCGAGCGGACGCCGGAACAGGACCCTCGATACCACCAGGTAGAGGCCGGCCGACACCGCGACGGAGACGACCGTGACGACAAGGAACGACGAGAAGATCACGCTCAGGTCTGCCCGGGCGATGACGGTGAAGAGAAGGCACGGGCTCGCCACGAAGAACACGAACCGGTTCAGCGACGTGGGCGCATTCGCCGGAAGGATGCCCGACCGCTGCACCGCGTAGCCGACGGGGATGACGAATCCGATGATCGCGAATCCGACCAGTACTCCCCCCACCCGTCAGCCCTTCCCGCCCGGCCGAGGTCGCTCAGCGCGTGAGGGCCGCGAGGACCACGGCTCTGAAGTACGGTGCCAGCGTCATGGCGAAGGTGTTGGTGAGGTGGTCCTGGTCGCGGTAGACATTGGCGCCACCGATCACCGCGAGGCAGTCTTCTGCCGTGCAGAACGTGTCCGAGAAGTCGAGCAGCGTGACGTTCTGGCCGGCTGCCGACGCCGCGGCAGCCGCGATCGCGACCGGCGGATCGGCGACCAGGCCGTCTGACCGGGGCTCGACGCAGTCGCCGGCACTCCCCGCGCGCAGGCACTTGTTCGGATCATCCGACCACGACGGATTGTCGACCATCGTGATGACCGGCGTGCCGAGCGACGTGACCTGGTTCCAGGCCGCGCTGAAGCCGGCGGCGAGCGCCTGCCCCTCCGTCGACGTTCCGGGGGCGGCCTCGTCGGCGAGCGACGCGGTGAACACCGCGTCGTACGGCTGCGCCGACGCGAGCTCCGCGGTGAGGTTCGAGCGCCAGGTGTTGCAGGAGACCGAGAAGGCATCGGCACCCGTCATCGCCTCGGTGTTCCAGGTGCAGCCGCCCTTGATGTAGGTGGTGAGCGCCCAGCCGTTCTGTTCGGCGAGCTGGATGAACGGGCCGAGCACCTGGTACGCGTGGCTGTCGCCGATGAGCGCGAAGCGTTTCGCCGAGGGTTCACTCGACCCGAAGTGGCAGGCGGAGAGCGTGGAGTCGTTCAGCGTGACGAGGCACTCCGGGTGCGCGGGGCGGTCGGCGTTGCCGAAACCGGGCGACGGGATGATCGTGTCGGCCAGTGCCGGATCGGGGCAGGCCGAGGTGGCAGCGTCCGCTGCGACACCGCCGGTGGCCGCGGCGCCAGTGGTCGGGTCGGCGGTGGTCGCCAGGGCGCCGGTGACGACCGGGTCGGGGCCTTCCGCCGCGCCGAAGCAGTCGGGCAGGTTCGCCACGGTGCTCGCCAGCTCACTCGCCGCTCTGTCGTACTTCGGCTGCTGCACCACAGAGACACCACCGATGACAAGGCTCGCCACGGCCATCCCCGCCACCATGAAGGCGAAGCTGACGCGCGGCTTGCGCTTCGTCCAAAAGCTCCATCGGCGGGTGGGGTCTTCGACGAACGTCTTGGTGAGCCACGCGAGCAGGAAGCAGATCGCCAGGAGAGCGATGCGGTTGTAGATCGACAGGCCCCAGCCGGGCACGAATGGTGCGACGACGATCAGCGGCCAGTGCCAGAGGTAGAGCGAGTAGGAGATGTCGCCGATGAAACGGGGCACACGGCTGCCCAGCACGCTGGCAGCGTCGAGCCGCCGGGTGGCACGGTGCGAGACGATGATGGCCGCGGTGCCGAGAACGGGCACCAGTGCCGCGTACCCCGGGAACGGCGTGTTGCGGTCGAAGACGAATCCGGCGCCGACGACGGCGACGATGCCCGCGTAACCCAGCAGGTTGCTCTGCCAGACGCGCGCGGGTCGGAATCTCGGCAGCAGGGCGAGCAGCGCACCGACCCCGAACTCCCACACCCGCGTGTAGGTGACGAAGTAGGCCGACGCGGGGTCGTTCTTCGTGAACACGACCGACAGCACGAAGGAGGCCACGGTGGCCAGCAGCACAAGCACGATCATCGCGTTCCACCGGGCCTGCCCGACGGCCGGGCCGCCCTGGGCGATGCCCTCGGCCAGGCCTCGCGCGCCGGACCGGGAGCCGTCGCCACCCGCACCACGGGCAGCCCGCCGCTTCGCGAACCGTCGCACTCCGAACGCCGATGCCGCCAGCAGCAGGATCGGCCAGACGAGGTAGAACTGCTCCTCGAGCGAGAGCGACCAGTAGTGCTGCACGAGCGAGGCGTCGTTCGAGGCGGCGAGGTAGTCCACCGAGTTCGCCGCGAGCGCCCAGTTCTCGACGTAGAAGGCACTCGCCAGGATCTCGCGCACGTTCTCGGCGAGCGCACTGAGGGGCATGATCGTCAGCGTCATCACCGCGCTGAACAGCAGCACCAGCAGCGCGGCGGGCAGCAGCCGCCGCACCCGCTTCGCCCAGAACGTGGGCAGCCGGATCCGGTCGGTGCGTTCGAGCTCGCGGGAGAGCTGCTGGGTGATCAGGAAGCCCGAGATGACGAAGAACACGTCGACACCGATGTACCCGCCCGTGAGCCGGCCGGGCCAGAAGTGGTAGATGACCACCAGCAGCACGGCGATGGCACGCAGCCCCTGGATGTGCGGGAGGAAGTGCGCGGAGACGCCTGCTTCTCGGGCAGCCGTGCTGCTGGTGTGCGCCTCGTTCATATGGCCCCATGCTACTTTGCGGCCTCTGGGCAGCGCCTCCACAGCTCGGTAACGGTGGAGAACTTGGGCAGACACCGTGGCTGTGGACGAGCAGAACCTGCATACTCCTTGATATGAGGTTTCGAACGACTCTCTTCGAGAGTGGAAAGTCCGCCACCGGCATCGTCGTGCCCCAGGACGTCTACGAATCGCTCGGAACCGCGAAGAAGCACGCCGTTGCCGTGACCATCAACGACTTCACCTACCGCAGCACCGTGACGCCCTACCGCGGCGAGATCATGCTCCCGGTGAGCGCGGCCGTACGGAAGGGTTCTGGCATCGCTCCCGGCGACGAGTTCGAGGTCGACATCGTGCTCGACGACCAGCCCCGCGAGGTGGTCGTGCCTGCAGACCTGCAGGCGGCCCTCAACGCCACTCCCGACGCGGCAGCGTTCTTCGAGACTCTCTCGTACAGCAACAGACGCCGCTTCACCGTTCCGCTCGACGAAGCGAAGACGGCCGAGACACGCCAGCGACGCCTGGAGAAGGCGATCGAGAACCTGACGATCGGAAAGCTCTAGCCTCGTGCCCGACGACACCGAACCCCGGTCATCCGGAATCACCGACTGGATCGCGCGCTACCGCGCCGCCTGGGAGTCGAACGAACCCGACGACATCCGCGCGCTCTTCACCCCCGATGCCGACTACCGCACCGAGCCGTACAGCCCTGCCTGGCACGGCCACGACGAGATCGTCGACGGCTGGCTCGCCGCCCAGGACGCCCCCGCGTCGACGACGTTCAGCTGGCAGATCCTGCGCGCTCCCGACGCCTACCTTCCCGACGACATCGCGATGGTGCAGGCGACGACCGTCTACGTGGACGGCCCGACCTACAGCAACCTGTGGCTGGTCAGGCTGGCACCGGATGACCGTGCGAGCGAATTCACGGAGTGGTGGATGGAGCAGCCCGACGCGGAACCGCAGGGGCGATCCGAATGACGACAGACGGGATCGGCGAGCCGGTCTTCGGCCGTAAGGACCGCGGTTCGGGCAAACTCGGCGACTACGGCTATGACATGCGCCCGAAGAACGCCCGGGTGAGGCTGCAACTGGCCGGCAGCGACCCCTTCCAGCAGGAGATCGCCGATGTGCTGGCACAGGGCGTCAATGAACTGCAGGTGTTCATCCCCCGGCGTTCGGCCGAGGAGGAACGAATGGATGCGCCCGTCGCCGTGCGCTTCTTCGTCGACTCGCGCATGACGCCGGTCGTGGGATTCATCCCCCGCGGGCTCGAAGCCGTGGCTCTCGACACGCTCTCCCGACTGGAGGCCGCCGGGCGGTCGCCCCGCATCCCCGCCGCCATCGTGAAGTCCCGCGCGGGGCTCCGCGTCGACCTGCTGCTCGGCCAGACGCGCTGACTCCTGACCCGCTGAAGCGGACCCGCCGCGCGCGGGCCCACGCGCGCATGGCAGTGTGCCGTGATTCAGGCAGCGGCAGCCGGCGTCCACCCTAGGAACTCCGAACCCCGCCGTGCCTGAATAAGCGCATGCGACGGCGCCACTCGGCAGCGTCAGGAGCGAACCTGTGCGCAAATATCCGCCGCCGAGCCCCGATCTGCGCGCAATAGTGGCTGCAACCTGCGGATACCGTGGCGCGAATCTGCTTAGGCTCACTGCTGAGCTGACCGGCTCGACACCACTCTCCCCCTCAGCGAACGGAGGTTCTCATGTCCAAGCCAGCGCTCCTCACCACCGCGGCCCGTGACGCCGTCATCGGCGAGCCGGAGGTCGTCGAAGACCTCCGCGCGCACCCCGCACGTCTCCCCGCCGACGCCCGACCGCACTGGGTCGCCCTCCGAACCGCGGTCACGGGCATCCAGAGCCTGCAGCTGGCCGACGGCTCGGCCGACCCCGCAGCCGATCGCCGAGAACTGCACGCGCTCGTCGAAACTGTCACCGGCGCCCTCCGGATGCTCGTGCACGAGTTCCCGCACGACGCCGGCTACCTCGCCGCCGCTGCCGACGACTTCGAGCGCTGGACAGCAGGCGACTTCGGCGTGCCCGACTTCCTCGACTCGCTGAACGCCTTCCAGCCTCAGCAGCACCGGATCGACGGCCTGCAGCACATCGTCGTGTTCCCGATGTACACGCAGAACGGCAGCACCGAGCGGCTGTTCGAGGCCGTCGCCGTCGAGGTGGTCTGGCCCGAGTTCGTGGCGACGCTGGAGGCGACGGACTATTCGAACGCCCTGTTCGTGCCGATCCGGTTTCTCGACTTCACGGCCGGGTACGACACGAATTCGGCCGTGCTGTTCCCCGAGACGATCGCGATGCGCACCGTTCCGACGTTCACCTGGGGTGCGATCTTCGCCGATCGCGAGGCTGCGCGCTTCCGGCTGGTGGTGAAGGCCGCAGCAGAGACGACCCGCCTCGAACTCCCGGCCGACGCCGAGGTGCTGCTCGGCGACCAGCACCTCGCCGAAGAGACCTTTGTGATGTGGGACCTGATCCATGACCGCACGCACATGCGCGGTGACCTGCCGTTCGACCCGTTCATGATCAAGCAGCGCATGCCGTTCTTCCTCTATTCACTCGAGGAGCTGCGGTGCGATCTCACCGCGTTCCGGGAGGCCGTGCGCATCGAGCGGGAGGGGCTCTACTCGCCCAAGACGGTCGAGACGGCGAAGCGCGTGCAGTACGCGATCATCTTCGACCGCACCTTCCGGTTCGCCATCACGGGCTCGCGCGTGCGCAACTACGACGGGGTCGGTGGGCAACTGCTGTTCGCCTGGCTCCACCAGCGCCGCGTGTTGCACTGGACAGACACCCGCCTCACCATCGACTGGCCCCACGTCGCCGACGCGGTGATCGCGCTCGGCGAGTCGATCGACGACCTCTACTGGCGCTCGATCGACCGGCCGAAGACCGCGCACTGGCTGGCTGCCTATGCGCTGGTGTCCTCGACACTCACCCCGAACCCGGCGTCAGTGTGGGCGAAGGGTGCGGATGCCCTGCCGCTCGACGGGCCACCGCGAGGCCTCACCGATGCGGTTCTGGCCGACGAGTTCCCGCTGTCGATGTTCTACGAGGCACTCGCCAAGAAGATGGTCGGGGTGATCGATTCGACGAAGGGCCTGACGGGCGCGTCCGCGGTCGCGTGAGGCGGGCGGCCCGGGTGGGGATGCCCGGGCGCTCCCCCGGGCCTGCCCCGCCCCTCACCCGCCCGGGGTCGACAGCGGTAGCGCAGGGATGTCGCGGGGCGGCGCGCTCGGGCTGAAGACCGCCCCCGGAATCACCTGCGCCACCACCAGGTAGATCACCAGGGCGATCGCCGCGAGCACGATCATCGACACCGCGATGAAGACCAGCGTCCTGAAATTCTGCATGCGCCCTCCCACCCCCGACGCCGCCCGGCGCCTCCTCAAGAACTATGCCCGATCTTCCGCCCGTCCGACCACCCGCGCTGCCGCAGTGCGCGAAACTGGAGCTGTGATGAACTTCGACCCCGCCCTCCGCCTGCACGACCCCGCACTCCGCGGTTTCGCCTCCGACAACTACGCCGGGGTGCATCCGCTGATGCTCGAAGCGATCGCCGCGGCGAACGAGGGCCACCAGATCGCCTACGGCGAAGACCTTTACACCGCGCGGCTGCAGCAGGTGATGAAGGAGCACTTCGGCGAAGCGGCGGAGGCGTTCCCTGTCTTCAACGGCACCGGCGCGAACGTGCTCAGCCTGCAGTCCATGCTGCCCCGCTGGGGCGCCGTCGTGTGCACGGCGACCGCCCACATCCACACCGACGAGAACGCGGCCCCCGAGCGGATCGGCGGGCTGAAGCTCCTCACCGTCGAGACGCCCGACGGCAAACTCACCCCCGAGCTGGTCGACCGGGAGGCCTGGGGCTGGGGCGACGAGCACCGCGCCCAGCCGCTCGCGGTCTCCATCACGCAGAGCACCGAGCTCGGCACGCTCTACACGGTCGACGAGGTGCGGGCGATCGCCGAGCACGCACACGCCCACGGCATGCGGCTGCACATGGACGGAGCCCGCCTCTCCAACGCGGCCGCTGCTCTCGGTGTGCCGCTCCGCGCCTTCACGACGGATGCCGGGGTCGACGTTCTCTCCTACGGCGGCACCAAGAACGGCCTGCTCTACGGCGAGGCCGTCGTGGTGCTGAACCCTGAAGCATCCGAGGGCCTCAGCTACCTCCGCAAGATGGACATGCAGCTCTCGAGCAAGATGCGTTTCGTCTCGGCGCAGCTCGTCGCGCTGCTCGAGTCGGGGCTCTGGCTCGAATCCGCGTCGCACGCGAACGCCATGGCTGCGCGGCTCCGCGCTGCGGTCGAACGGATGCCCGGGGTGACGCTCACGCGCCCCACGCAGGCGAACGCGGTGTTCGCCATCCTGCCGCCCGGGGTGGCCGACAAGCTGCGTGAGGCGTTCCGCTTCTACGACTGGGACAACGCGACCGGCGAGGTGCGCTGGATGTGCTCGTTCGACACGACCGAAGCCGATGTGGATGCGTTCGCGATGGCGCTCAAGAGGCTGCTCACCACGCACGGTTGAGCCGAGGACATGCGAACGCATGGAATGCGGGCACGGTACGGTGGGTTGCAGTACCTGAAGGACAATGGCGCCCTGACGCAGATCCGTTCGACCAATCATCCAGGAGCCACCATGACCCTCACCGACACCACCACCGCGCGCAACGCCGACACCAGCGCGCCGATCCTCGACGTTCTCGCCGGGCGCTGGAGCCCGCGCTCCTTCGACGGGGCCGCCGAGGTCAGCGAGACGGCACTCACCAGCGCACTGGAGGCGGCACGCTGGTCGGCTTCGGCTTCGAACACCCAGCCGTGGAAGTTCATCGTCGGCCGCCGCGGAACGCCCACGTTCGACCTGATCAACGAGAACCTGATGGGCTTCAACCAGGTCTGGACGCCGAACGCCAGCGTGCTGATCGTGAACGTCGCCGAGGTCGTCGACGAAGACGGCAAGCCGCGTCGCTGGGGCACCTACGACCTCGGCCAGGCCGTCGCGAACCTCACTGTGCAGGCCCACGCCGACGGGCTGCACGTGCACCAGATGGGCGGCATCGAGGTGGAGGGGCTCCGCGCCGCCTTCGATCTCGGCGAGCGCTGGGAGCCGGTCACGGTCACCGCACTCGGGGTCGTGGCACCGGCCGAGAACCTGGCCGACGAGAAGACCCGCGCCCGCGAGGTTGCCCCGCGCGTGCGCAAGCCGATGGCGGAGATCGTCGACGGCCTCTGACCCAGCGCCGATCTACTCCCGGATCGACTCCGTCATGTGACGGAGGGCGGCCGTCGTCGCGGCGAGTTCCTGCTCGTCGATGCCTTCGACCGCCCTCTCGAGCATTGAGGCGAGCCCGGAGTGCATCGAGCGCATCACCGTGTGCCCGGCGGGAGACAGCGTGAGGTAGAGACTCCGGCGATCGTTGGGGTGGGCTTCACGCTGGAGGAGCCCGGCGGCGATGAGGCGGTCGGAGAGGCCTGTGATGGCGCCATTGGTGACGCGGAGCTGATCTGCGAGCTGCTTGGGGCGCAGGCTCCCCGCTTCGGCGATCATGAAGAGTGCGCGGAACTCGATGCTGCTGAGGCCGTGCTCCTCGGCCGAACGCACCCTTCGCGCTTCCATTGCCCGAATGAAGGGGATGGCCGCTCCAGTGATCCCGGTCAGCTCGTAGCTCGCACTCTCGTCGGGCATCCATCTCTCCAGCCGGTCGGTCTCACTCACACGTCTCTGTCCGGCGCCAAAGCATACCCGATCAAGATCCGTTATGGCAGCCATACATTTGATGCACTAAATGTTTTAGTGTCTCAATCACATGGCCGAAGCCACAGCACCCAGCTGGCGACGCGGCCCTCCGATGGAGGATTCCAGTGATTCCCGACACCCTGTCGAATGGGCAGTTCGAAACCGTCTACAACTTCCTGTCACTCGTGATCGCCTCACAGCTGTTCACGGCTGTGTTCCTGCTCATCTCGCTACCGCGCATCCTCCCCCGCTACCGGCAGGCCATCACGGTCGCGATCATCGTCTGCGGCATCGCCGCGTACCACTACTTCCGCATCTTCGACTCGTTCAAGGGCGCCTTCGTCACCGACTCGGTGGGCGGTACCGGCACCTACACCCAGGCGGTGGGAGAGGGATTCAACGAGGGCTACCGGTACGTCGACTGGCTGCTCACCGTTCCGCTTCTGCTCGTGGAACTGATCGCCGTGCTCGCGCTCACCCGCAAGATCCAGTCGAAACTCCTCATCCGCCTGGTTCCCGCCGCGGCCCTGATGATCGCCCTCGGCTACCCCGGCGAGATCAGCGGCGACAACGGCCTCCGTGGTCTCTTCGGCATCCTGTCGACCATCCCGTTCGCCTACATCCTGTTCGTGCTCTTCACCCAGCTCAGCAAATCGCTCGTGAACCAGCCCGCCGGGGTGCGGGGAACACTCGGACGCCTCCGCTTCCTGTTGCTGCTGAGCTGGGGCGTGTATCCGATCGCCTACCTCCTGCCCCTGCTGAACATCGCGGGATCCGATGCGTGGGTGGCCAAGCAGGTCGGCTATTCCGTCGCGGACATCGTGGCCAAGGCGGTCTATGCGCTGATCATCTTCCATGTCGCGAGGATCAAGTCGTACGATGACGACCACGATTTCGCCGCGGTCGAGACCTCCCGTGACGAGGTCGCCGACGAGCTCCGCGCACCTCGGGGAACGGCGCGCTGAGCCATGCCGCTCTCCTCGACGACAGTCCGCCTGCCACGAGGGGCTGTCATCGAGGTTCCCGCTTCCCTCCTCGAGGGGAGTCCCGGGCACGGCGAGGCCCCCACTTCGGTCTACGACGTGGTCATTCTGGGCGCCGGATGCGCGGGCCTGTCCGCCGCGGTGGCGATGCTGGATGCCGGGTCGACCGGCCCGATTCTGCTCATCGACTCCCGCACCGAGTACCGGGACGACCGCACCTGGTGCTTCTGGGATGTGGAACCGACCCCGTTCAGTCACCTCGCCCGGAGCCGAATCACCACCTGGGAGGTCCGCGCCCCCGGCGGCAGCGGTTCCCGAGGCAGCGGCTCCCGCAGTAGCGGCTCCAACGGTTCCCGCGGCAGCGCCTCGCCGGCGGTCTCGGCACGGGCATCCGCTCCAGCGACCGCCTACCTCAGCCTGGCCGCCAACGACTTCTACGGCGCCGCCCTGGACCGCCTCGCCGCGTCGGGCACCGTGCGCCTGCTCCTCGGCGAGCCGGCCCTGGGCTGGCTCGAATCCCCCACGGAGGTCACGGTCACGACGGCCTCCCGGCTCATCCGGGCGAAGCAGCTGGTCGATGCCCGGGGGCTCCGGATGCCCGTGGCGGAGTCGCAGCAACCCGAGCGGCCCGCGCCGCCGGGCGGCATCCGAGCACGGAACCGCCGCCGGGAGACCTGGCTGCCCCAGGCGTTCGCCGGCCTGCACATCGTCACCGAGCATCCGGTCTTCGACCCCGGATCGTGCCTCCTGATGGACTTCACCGTCGACCAGAGGTGCGGGCTGCGATTCATGTACGTCGTTCCGGTGAGTTCGACCGAAGCCCTGGTGGAGCACGTCTTCCTCACCGAGACCACCCTCAGCGAGGCCGGGTTCATCGCCGGAATCGACCTGTACCTCGCCCGCGAATTCGGCCTCGAACCGCGCGACTACCGCGTTCTCGCGACCGAGCGGGGGTGCATCCCGATGACCGACAGCGTCTTCAGGGACCGCCCCTCCCCCCGGGTCACGCTTCTCGGAACCCGGGGCGGGGCGACCCGTCCGAGTACGGGCTACACCTTCCTCCGCATCCAGCGTTCGTGCCGCTCGCTCGCCCAGCGCCTGGTGCGGGGGACGGATGTCGCGGGCCTCGCCGACCCGCCGGCCCGATCCCTGCTCGACGCGATCTTCCTGCGGTTCCTGGCTGACCATCCCGAGCATGCTCCACTGGTGTTCCATCGCATGTTCGATAGGGTCGAACCGTCTGCGCTGGTGCGGTTCCTCTCCGAGCAGAGCGATTGGCGAGACAACGCGCGCCTCATCCTCGCATTGCCGAAAGGCCGGTTCCTGGCCGCGGCCGCCGCCGTTCTGCTGGGCCGGGTGGGCCATGCCCGGCACTGATATCGCGATCTGGCGTCTGGCCCGACAGCGGCTGTTCCTCCCGGTCACAGTGCTGTTTGTAGGCGTCTCCGTCGTCTGCCTGGCCGGGGTGCGCATCCCCGAGGCGCTTCAGTACGTGCCGTTCGCCGTAGGGATGGTGGTTCTCGGCCTGCCACACGGAGCACTCGACCACCTCGTACCCGCCCGACTCGCCTCGCGGCCGGCGACACTCCGCCGCATCGCACCGGTCGTCGCCCTGTACGGCCTGCTCGGAACAGCGGTGCTGGGGCCGTGGTGGGCTGCCCCCGGGGTCGCCTTCCTCTTCTTCATCGGCCTGACCTGGCTTCACTGGGGCCAGGGAGACCTGTATGTCGAAGGCCAGAGGTTCGGGCATCCGGGCGGCAGCGAGCGGCCCGCGCGTGCCGGGGCGACCGAACCCGCCGCGCGTGCCGGGGCCACCGCCATGCTTGTGCTGCGGGGCGCGCTGCCGATGGTCGTGCCCCTCATCGCCTTCCCCCAGGTGTACCTCGCGGTGGCGGCGAGCGCCACGGGCGTCTTCGCTCCAGGCGGCGGGAGTGGAGCCGAGAGCGGCGGCGGGAGTGGCGGCGGTGGCGGCGGCACCGGGAACGCCACCTTGATCTCGGATGCCGCGGCCGCCCTCACCTCGACCGGGGGCCGCATCGGTCTGGCACTGGGCGTCGGTGCGCTGATCGCCGCCACGATCATCCTGAACCGCTCCGCGAGGCTGGTGCGGCCGACCGTGGAGACGATCGTGCTCGTGCTGTTCTTCGCCACCGTGCCGCCGGTGCTCGCCCTAGGCCTCTACTTCTGCCTGTGGCACTCGCTCCGGCACGTGGTGCGGCTCTGCCTTCTCGACCCGGAACTGCGGAGTCCACTGCGGCAGGCACGTTACGGGCTGGTGTTCTTGCGATTCACCCGGCAGGCCGCGCCGGTGACGCTCATCGCCCTCGTCATCCTGGTGAGTCTCTTCTTCTCGGTACCGCACGCCGGCACTGATCTGCCGTCTCTGCTCGGGCTGTATCTGGTGCTGATCTCTGCGCGCACAGCTCCGCACGTGGTGATCGTCGCCGTCATGGACCGGGTGCAGGCACGTCCGTCGACCCAGGCCCGAGAGTCTCCCGTCTCCGCAGCCGCAATCACGCCCGCACCCGCACCCGCACCGGCACCGGCGCCGGCGCCGGAATGAGCATCCTGGATGACGGCGTGTGACGGACGCAGGGCACTGGCCCTGACCCAGCCGGTAGCGTTTGAGGGGTGTCTGCCACCATCGAGAACCTGCTCAGCGAGAACCGTCTCTACCCGCCGTCACCGGTCTTCGTAGCTGCGGCGAACGTCACGGCCGACGAGTACGACCGCGCAGCCGCCGACCCCGTGGCCTACTGGGAACGGCAGGCCGACCGGCTGGACTGGGCCGAGCGCTGGCACACCGCCCACACGTGGAAGCCGGCCCGACCGCTGACCCGGGCCGAGGCTGCTGCGCAGGAGGGCGTCACGCTGCCCGACCCGGGCGTCGCCGCCCCCCCGGCCGCCCCCGGCACCGCCGACCCCGCGGCCGCCGCCGACACCGCAGCCGCCGCCTTCACCGGGCTCGACGACGACGGGCGGCCGCTCCTCAGCATCCCCGAGGCCGCCTGGTTCGTCGGCGGCCGCCTCAACGTCGCCGTCAACTGCGTCGACCGCCATGTCGACGCCGGCCGCGGCGACGTCGTCGCCATCACCTTCGAGGGCGAACCGGGCGACCGCGAGCAGATCACCTACGCCGACCTGCAGCGCCGGGTCGCGCAGGCCGCGAACGCCCTCGAGGCGCTGGGGATCGTCGCCGGCGACCGGGTCGTGGTGTACCTGCCGGTGATCCCCGAGACCATCGTCATCACGCTCGCGATCGCCCGGATCGGCGCGATCCACTCCCTCGTCTTCGGCGGGTTCTCGGCCGAGGCGCTGAAGTTCCGCGTCGAGGACACCGGTGCGAAACTGCTGGTCACGAGCGACGGCCAGTTCCGCCGCGGCAAGGCGGTCGCGGTCAAGGCGAACGCCGACGAGGCCGTGAGCGGCCCCGTCGTTGCCGGCGGAGCGAACACGATCGAGCACGTGCTGGTCGTGCGCCGAACCGGCGACCTCACGCCCGACATCCCGTGGACGCCGGGGCGCGACGTGTGGTTCCACGACGCGATCGCCGATGTGCCCGACACGCACGAGGCGCAGTACTTCGACTCCGAGCATCCGCTGTTCATCATCTACACCAGCGGAACCACCGGCAAGCCGAAGGGCGTCGTGCACACCAGCGGCGGCTACCTCACGCAGGCCAGCTGGAGCCACGCCGCCATCTTCGACGCCAAACCGACCGACGTCTACTGGTGCACCGCCGACCTCGCCTGGGTCACGGCGCACACCTACGTGCTCTACGGCCCGTTTTCGAACGGCGCCACCAGCGTGATCTACGAGGGCACACCGAACACCCCGCACACCGGGCGCCACTTCGAGATCATCGAACGCTACGGCGTCACCACGTACTACACCGCTCCGACACTCATCCGCACGTTCATGACATGGTTTCCGGATGGCCTGCCTGCCTCCTTCGATCTCTCGACGCTGCGCCTGCTCGGCACGGTCGGCGAGGCGATCAACCCCGAGGCGTGGGTGTGGTTCCACGCTGAACTCGGCCGCGGACGGGCGCCCATCGTCGACACCTGGTGGCAGTCGGAGACCGGGTCCGCCATCATCGCGCCCCTCCCCGGCGTCACGGTGCTGAAGCCAGGCTCGGCAACGTTCTCGCTACCGGGGCTCCGCGCGCTGATCGTCGACGAAGAGGGCGTGCAGGTGCCCAACGGCTCCGGCGGGTACCTCGTGATCGACGGAACCTGGCCCTCGATGGCGCGTGGCGTCTGGGGCAACCCCGGCCGCTTCCGGGACTCGTACTGGAAGAAGTACGCCACCCGGGGCTACTTCTTCGCAGGCGACGGAGCGAAATACGATGCAGACGGTTACATCTGGCTGCTCGGACGCGTCGACGACGTGATCAACGTCTCCGGCCACCGCCTCTCGACCATCGAGATCGAGTCGGCGCTGGTGTCGCATCCGGCCGTCGGCGAGGCCGGCGTCGTGGGGGTGACAGACCCGGTGACGGGCGAGGCGATCGCGGCGTTCGTGATCCCGTCGCGCGATGTGTCGGTTCAGGATGCCGCGGACCCCGCTTTCTGGGCAGACGTCGAACGCGAACTGGGGTCGCTGCTGCGCGCCCATGTCTCGCACGAGATCGGCCCCATCGCGAAGCCGCGGGACCTCGTGGTGGTGCCGGACCTCCCCAAGACCCGCTCGGGCAAGATCATGCGCCGCCTGCTCGGCGACCTCGTCGACGGCCGCCCCCTCGGCGACACCACCTCGCTGCAGGACGAGTGCGTGCCCACCCGCATCGCGGCCATCCTGGCGGCCCGCCGCGGCTGACGCCTCGCGTCGCCCGTCCCGCGCCCACCCACCCGCGCCCGCCCGCCCGCGCCCCAACCCGCCCGCCGAGAGGACGCAATCTGCGACAGAACGTCGCGGAAACCGCATCTTGCGTCCTCTCGAAGCGCAGCGCACGGGAGGTGGCGCGGGCGGGGCTGCGGCGCGGAGCGCGCGCGGAGCGCGCGCGGGTCAGTCCTCGGGGACGAGCACCACGGGGCCGACAGTCAGGCCGGTGCCGTCGGGCGCGAGCCCCACGTAGACCGTGTCGCCGTCGCGGATCGCGCCGGAGAGCAGCGCCATCGAGAGCCGGTCGTCGATCTCGCGCTGCATCAGCCGCCGGAGCGGCCGGGCACCGAACGCGGGATCGTATCCCGCCTCCGCAAGCCAGGATCGGGCATCCGGAGTCACCGCCAACGACAGCCCGCGTTCCGACACCCGCCGGGCGAGCCGGTCGACGTAGAGCGACACGATCTGCGCGAGGTCGTCGTGCGTCAGCGCCGTGAACACCACGATGTCGTCGAGCCGGTTCACGAACTCGGGCTTGAACGTCTGCCGCACCACCTGCATGACAGCGCGCTCGCGGGCGTCGTCAGACAGCGCCGGATCGACCAGGAACTGCGACCCGAGGTTCGACGTCAGAATCAGGATCGTGTTGCGGAAGTCGACCGTGCGCCCCTGCCCGTCGGTCAGCCGACCGTCGTCGAGCACCTGCAGCAGCACGTCGAACACCTCGGGATGGGCCTTCTCGACCTCGTCCATCAGCACCACCGAGTAGGGCCGGCGCCGCACCGCCTCGGTGAGCTGCCCGCCCTGCTCGTAGCCGATGTAGCCGGGAGGGGCGCCGAGCAGCCGCGCGACCGAATGCTTCTCGCCGTACTCGCTCATGTCGATGCGGATCATCGCCCGCTCGTCGTCGAAGAGGAACTCGGCGAGCGCCTTCGCGAGCTCGGTCTTGCCGACACCGGTCGGCCCGAGGAAGAGGAACGACCCCGTCGGCCGGTTCGGGTCGGAGATGCCCGCACGTGTGCGGCGAACCGCATCGGCGACCGCACGAACGGCAGGTCGCTGCCCGATCAACCGTTTGCCCAGCTCGTTCTCGAGGTTCAGGAGCTTCTGGGTCTCGCCCTGGGTGAGACGGTCGACGGGGATGCCCGTCCAGGCGGCGATCACGTCGGCGATCTCGGCCTCGGTGACCTGGTCGCTCACCATCCGCTCGCCGTCGGGGAACTTCTCGGCGCTCTCCGCCTCGCGGAGCTGCCGTTCGAGAACGGGGATCTCCCCGTAGAGGACTCTGGATGCCCGCTCGAGGTTGCCCTCGCGCTGGGCCTTCTCGGCCGACATCCGGGCGGCATCGAGCTGCGTCTTGAGCTCACCGACACGGTTCAGCACGGCGCGCTCGCGATCCCAGCGTTCCTGCAGCACCGCCAATTCGGCCGAACGCCCGGCGAGGTCGGCACGGAGCTTCTCGAGACGCTGCTTCGACGCGTCGTCCTTCTCCTTCTTCAGCGCCAACTCCTCGAGCTTCAGCCGGTCGACGCTCCGACGCAGTTCGTCGATCGCTACGGGCGCCGAGTCGATCTCCATCCGGAGGCGCGAGGCAGCTTCGTCGATCAGGTCGATCGCCTTGTCGGGCAGCTGGCGCCCGGAGATGTACCGGTTCGAGAGGGATGCCGCGGCCACGAGGGCAGCGTCGGCGATCGCGACCTTGTGGTGCGCCTCGTAGCGCTCCTTCAACCCGCGCAGGATGGCGATGGTGTCCTCGACGCTCGGCTCCCCCACGAACACCTGCTGGAACCGGCGCTCGAGCGCCGCATCCTTCTCGATGAACTCGCGGTACTCGTTCAGCGTGGTCGCGCCGATGAGCCGCAGCTCACCCCGTGCGAGCATCGGCTTCAGCATGTTGGATGCCGCCACCGACCCCTCGCCGCCGCCGGCACCCATCAGCGTGTGGAGCTCGTCGACGAACGTGATGATCTGACCGTCGGCGTCGTTGATCTCCTTGAGCACGGCCTTCAGCCGCTCTTCGAACTCGCCCCGGTACTTGGCTCCCGCGACCAGCGCGGCGAGATCGAGCGAGACGAGCTGCTTGCCCTTCAACGAGTCAGCGACGTCACCGGCGACGATGCGCTGAGCAAGGCCCTCGACCACCGCGGTCTTGCCGACGCCGGGCTCACCGATGAGCACGGGGTTGTTCTTGGTGCGACGGGTCAGAACCTGGCTGACGCGTCGGATCTCAGCGTCACGCCCGATGACCGGGTCGAGTTTTCCGCTGGCGGCGATCTTCGTGAGATTGACGCCGTACTTCTCGAGAGCGCTCTGCTCATCGACATTCTGCTGACCGCTCTGCGGCTGCATCCGGGGGAAACCTTTCGTTCGTGCTCTGTGTCGACCAATAAACTTGAGTCGACTTAGCTCAAGTTTACCCGAGAAGATGCTCCAGCGCCACTGGTTCGCCTCCGGTCATCCCCTTCACAGCCGGATCGACCTAGAGTATTGACAGTGAAGAGTATTTTGAGGCGTGAGTTGGGTTCCCCCCTGCTCCTCGGACTGGTGGGGTCCCTCTTCATCGCGCTCGGATCCCTGGCCGTCGGTTGGCTCGGGCCGGGGTCGAACGTGCGGGGCTGGCCGATCATCCAGAGCCTGCGGGGCAACGACCTGCTCGTGCACATCTCGACGTTCGTGGTCATCGGCGCGGGGCTCCTGCTCGTGATCGCGTGGCTGAAGCTCGGCTCGGCCATGCGCCGGAATCCCGCGGATGCCCTCAAGCGCGTCGTCGTCACCAGTGTCGTCTGGGCGCTGCCGCTCGCCGTGGCGGTGCCACTGTATTCCCGCGACCTGTTCGCCTACGTGGGCCAGGGGCGGCTGATGGCCGGCGGATTCAACCCCTACGTCGACGGCATCTCGGCCATCCAGGGCTGGTTCAACATCGGCGTCGACCCCATGTGGGCGAACGCGAAGACGCCCTACGGCCCGGTCTACCTCGCGATCGAGGAGGCGACAGTGACGATTTCCGGCAACTCGCCGATCGTCGCGGTCGCTCTCTTCCGGCTCATCGCCATCGTGAGCGCCCTCGCCATCGCGTTCTACGCCTACCGGCTCGCACGCATGCGCCAGATCGACCCGGGCAAGGTGCTCTGGCTGGTGCTCGCGAGCCCCGTGGTCATGTTCAACTTCGTGGTCGCCGGCCACAATGACGCGCTGATGCTCGCGCTGCTGATCGCGGGCATGTACCACGCGCTCCGGCGGCATCCGATCATCGCGATCCTGCTGGTCACCGCCTCGGTCGGGGTGAAGCCGATCGCCGTGCTCGCCCTGCCGATCATCGGCATCATCTGGGCCGGCCAGAACCGCACCCTTCGCAGCACCGTCAAGTACTGGGTGGTCACCGTCGTGATCTCGGGCGCCGTGCTCGGCGCGCTCGGCTTCGCCCTGGGCATTGGCTTCGGCTGGGTACTGACGCTGGCGACCCCCGGATCCGTGTCGCACTGGTACGCACCCGTCAACATCCTCGCGATCTCCGTCGGCGGTGCGTTCGGCGCGTTCGGCCTCGACGGCGAGATGCCCGCCAACATCGTGAAGTTCGTGGCCATCGGGGCGATGGTCGTCGTCGTGGCCTGGGTGATGCTGACCAAACGCAACCTCGATCCGCTCATGCGCCTTGCGCTTGCGTTCACGGCCACGGTCATCCTGTCGCCGGTCATTCACCCCTGGTACGCGGCGTGGTGCATCATTCTGTTCGCGATCGTGGGCATCCGAGAGGGGCTGGCCACGCATCTGGCCGTTTCTGCGTCGATCTTCTTCGCTTGTGTGAGCATCGCCGAGGGCATGGACATCTCGGATGCCGTGCAGGGGGACATCCTGGGCTACGTGATCCGCACGGTGTTCATCACGGGCGGCGGGATCGCGCTGATCATCGCGTACTGCATCCACGAGGAGTTGTCGGTGAAGCTGATCGTGCAGCGCATCCGGTCATACCGCGAGCGGCGCACGATCGAGAAACTGCACCGCGCCGCGGGCGGCGGATCGGTGAAGCCCCGCACCTCGGTCTGAGGCTGAAAGTCGCGGGAAGCTACAGCCCGAGCTTCGCGACCCAGTAGGCCAGGAACGCAGCCCCCGCCTCGTCGTGGATCAACTCCCCCTCGACGATCACCCGGTACGGCTTCTCGAGGATCCCGTCGGCCGGCCGCACATCCACGTGTGCCACCTCGTACCCGGCAGCATGCAGGTAGTCGGCCATCTTGTAGTCGCTCCGCGAGTCGCCCACCGAGCGCCAGACGCGCGGCAGGTGGCCCTGCTCCTCGAAGAACAAGACCGCCCGCTCGGCACCCCGGTCCTTGTCGAGCGTGACGGATTCCACATCGGTCGAGATGATCGTGGGGTCGAGGCGGAACGGGATGTCGCCCGCCGCGTTCGGCGTTTCACGCTCGCCGTAGCGCGCACCGAGCCCCCGCTCGATGAGCGCGGCGTAGGCGACCTCGTTGTACTGCAGCTGCAGCGGGCGATACTCGTCGGCTGTCAGCTCCGTCTTCTGCTCGACCGACACCATCGCGAGCTTGCCCTCATCGAAGAACATCGACTCGCTGAACCGCTCCTCGACGAGCGAGCGGATGTGCGACCGGAACTCCTCCGGCAGCGCCACCGTCGCATCGAGCTCGACCGGCAGCGGGCCCTCGGCTCCCATCGCGAACCATACCGCACCCTTTTCGCACACCACGAACATCCGCCCCCCGCCGGCGAGCGCGTCATCCAGCCCTGCGGCCCGGAGCGGTGCGACGACCTCCTCGAGCACAAAGTCGGCGGAGCGGCCGGTGATGAACGCGATCGGGATCCCCGCGGCCGTCAGCTTCACCAGGTCGGTGAGGATGCTCGGGATGGCGACCGACCGGGTGACCGGCGACGCAATCGGTCCGTCGATGTCGAGCAGCAGACCGAGCGCAGGGGTGTTCGTCATCCCCCCATTGTCGCAAAGTTCACGAGCCCGCCGATCCACTGGCCCCCGATCGTCAGGGGCGCCAGACCATGATCTCGGTGCGGCGCTGGCTCCGCGTGCCGTTCTTCAGCGACACGATCTCACCCTCGGTGCCGGCCGCGAACACACGCCGGCCGGGGCGATTCAGCAGCTCATCCGCGAGCGCCGATTCGAGCTCGCGCACGCGGCGGGCGAGTTCCTGATTGATGTTCTCCAGCTCCAGGATGCGCCGGATGCCCTCGAGGGTGATGCCCTCGGAGCCGAGCCGCGCGATCTCGCGCAACTGCATCACGTCGCGGAGGGAGTATCGGCGGGACTTCCCCGCGGTGCGGCTCGGGCTGACAAGGCCCAGCCGGTCGTACTGCCGGAGGGTCTGCGGGTGCATCTCGGCGAGTTCGGCGGCCACGGCGATCGCGAAGAGCGGCGCGTTCTCGTCAACGGGTTGCTGCACCGGGTCTCCCTTCGTCGTGGTCGGTGTGGTGCGGGTTCCGGATGATCGTCAGCACGGTCATCCGGAACCCGACCGTCACTCCTGTGCCTTTGCGAGCAGTTCCGCCCGCGGATTCTCGTTCGGTTCGAGCGAGTGGAAGGCCACGAGGGCTTCGCGCGCCTCATCGGACAGGTGCGAGGGAACCGCGACCTGCACGACGGCGAGCAGGTCGCCCGTGCCCTTCGGCGTCTCGACGCCACGTCCCTTGACCCGCAGCACACGCCCGCTCGGCGTGCCCGGTCCCACCCGCAGCTTCACGGGGTCGCCGCCGAGGGTCGGAACTTCGATCGTCGCACCGAGCGTGGCTTCGACGAACGTGACGGGTACATTCACCCGGAGGTTCAGACCGTCGCGGTCGAAGACCGGGTGCTTGCGCACAGACACGGAGAGCACGATGTCGCCGGGCTCGCCGCCGTCCTGGCTCTTCTCGCCCTTGCCCCGCAGCTTGATCTTCTGGCCGTCGGAGACGCCCGCCGGGATCTTCACCGTGATGGTGGTTCCCTCGGCGGTCTGCAGCTTGATCGTGTCGCCCTTCGTCGCGGTGACGAAGTCGACCGTCGTTCGGGCTGTGACGTCACGGCCGCGCGTCGGTCCGCCGTAGCCTCGAAAACCGCCGCTCGGCTGGCCGAAGCCGCGGTCGCCGCCGAACATGCCACCCAGGAGGTCGTCGTAGCCGGCCTGCTGGAAGCTGTAGTTCGAGCCGGCACTACCGCCCGCGCTACTGCCACCCCGGCCGGCACCACCACCGAACATCCCACCGAAGACGTCTTCGAAGCCGCCCGACTGGCCCTGGCCACCCGCCGTGAAGCGGGCCCCCGAACCCATCGCTCGGATCTGGTCGTACTCCTTGCGCTGTTCGACATCGGCGAGAACCGAGTTGGCTTCGCTGATCTCCTTGAACTTCGCTTCGGCTGCAGCGTCACCCGGGTTGGAGTCCGGGTGGTACTGCCGGGCGAGCTTGCGGTACTGCTTCTTCAGGTCGGCCGCAGAGACGTCCTTGGATACACCGAGTACCTTGTAGAAGTCCTTGTCGAACCAGTCCTGGCTAGCCATTCGGCACCGCTACGACAACCTTGGCCGCCCGGAGCAGTGTCGAGCCGAGGTAGTACCCCGTCTCGACGACGTCGGCGATGGTCGCCACCTCGACGCCCGGGGTCGGCTGCTGGAAGATCGCCTCGTGCTCCTTCGGGTCGAAGACCTCGCCGGTCGTCCCGAAGGGCTTCAGGCCGAGGCGCTCCACACCCGCGCGGAGTTTCGCAGCGATCGAGGCGAACGGCCCCTCGGCGAGGTCGCCGTGCTTCTCGGCACGGTCGAGATCGTCGAGCACGGGCAGCAGGATCTTCACGACGTCACCCACCGTGCGCTCCCGCTCGACCTCGCGGTTCGCTTCGGTGCGCTTGCGGTAGTTGGCGTACTCGGCGGTGACACGCTGCAGGTCGGCGAGACGCTCTGCAGCGAGATCATCGGCCTGGCCGGCGCTCACGGCGTCGAGAAAGCTCAGATCGTCGTCGTTCAACGCACCCTCGCTCGGAGTCTCCACGTCGGGACCTTCGGCCTCGACGAACGCTCCGTCCTCCACCGGCTCGCCCGTCGCCGGGTCCGAGGAGAATGCCTCGGGCCCGGCTGGGGGGAACTGGCCGGACTCGTCATCGTTCGGGCTCTCGCCCTCGCGGTTCGACTTGTCAGCGGCCATGGTTACTTCTGCTCTTTCGACTCTTCGTCGTCGACAACCTCGGCGTCGACGATGTCCTCGTCGGACGACGGCTCCGAAGCAGGCTCCTCGCCCGATGCCGCAGCGGCGGACGCGGCGGCCTCATCGGCCTGCGAGTTCGCGTAGATGGCCTGGCCGAGCTTCGACTGGCTCTCGTTGAGCTTGTCGAACGCCGACTTCACCGCGTCGTCGTCGTCACCGGCGAGAGCGGTCTTCAGTGCATCCACATCGGCCTGCACCTCGGTCTTCACGTCGTCGGGCAGCTTGTCCTCGTTGTCCTTGATCAGCTTGTCGATCGAGTAGGCGAGCTGCTCGCTGGTGTTGCGGGTCTCCGCAGCCTCACGGCGCTTCTTGTCCTCAGCAGCGTGCTCCTCGCCCTCACGGACCATGCGGGCGATGTCGTCCTTCGACAGGCTCGAGCCGCCGGTGATCGTCATCGACTGCTCCTTGCCGGTGCCCTTGTCCTTCGCGGACACGTGCACGATGCCGTTGGCGTCGATGTCGAAGGTGACCTCGACCTGCGGGATGCCGCGCGGGGCCGGTGCGATACCGGTCAGCTCGAACGTTCCGAGGTTCTTGTTGTCACGGGTGAACTCACGCTCGCCCTGGAAGACCTGGATCGCGACGGACGGCTGGTTGTCGTCGGCCGTGGTGAAGGTCTCGCTGCGCTTGGTGGGGATGGCGGTGTTCCGCTCGATGAGCTTCGTCATCATGCCGCCCTTGGTCTCGATACCGAGTGAGAGAGGCGTGACGTCGATGAGCAGAACATCTTTGCGCTCGCCCTTCAGCACACCGGCCTGGAGTGCCGCACCGACGGCGACGACCTCATCCGGGTTCACGCCCTTGTTGGGCTCACGGCCCCCGGTCATCTTCTTGACGAGGGAGACGACGGCGGGCATGCGTGTCGATCCACCGACGAGCACGACGTGAGCGATGTCGGCGACCGAGACACCGGCCTCCTTGATGACATCGTGGAACGGCTTCTCGGTGCGGGCCAGCAGGTCGGCGGTGAGTTCTTCGAACTTCGCACGGCTGAGGGTCTCATCGAGGTTGGCGGGGCCATTCTCGGTAAGAGAGAGGTACGGGAGCTGGATGGTCGTGGAGAGCGAACCGGAGAGTTCCTTCTTGGCCTGCTCAGCGGCCTCCTTCAGGCGCTGCTTGGCGATCTTGTCGCCGGAGACGTCGACACCGGTCGAGTCCTTGAAGCGCTTGACCAGGTAGTCGACGACGCGCTGGTCCCAGTCGTCGCCGCCCAGACGGTTGTCGCCGGCGGTCGAACGCACCTGGATGGTGCTGAAGTCGTCGTCCTTGCCCACTTCGAGCAGGCTCACGTCGAACGTTCCGCCACCGAGGTCGAAGACGAGGATGAGTTCGTCTTCCTTGCCCTTGTCGAGGCCGTAGGCCAGTGCAGCGGCGGTCGGCTCGTTGATGATGCGCAGAACGTTGAGGCCCGCGATCTCGCCGGCCTCCTTGGTGGCCTGGCGCTCGGCGTCGTTGAAGTACGCGGGAACGGTGATGACCGCGTCGGTGACCTTGTCGCCGAGGTACGACTCCGCGTCGCGCTTCAGCTTCGCGAGGATGCGAGCCGAGATCTCCTGGGGGGTGTACTTCTTGTCGTCGACGGCCACGGTCCAGTCGGTGCCGATGTGGCGCTTCACGCTGGAGATGGTGCGGTCGACGTTGGTGACGGCCTGGCGCTTCGCGGTCTCGCCGACGAGCACTTCACCGTCTTTCGTGTAGGCCACGATCGAGGGCGTGGTGCGAAAGCCTTCAGCGTTCGCGATGACGGTGGGTTCTCCACCTTCGAGTACCGAGACAACCGAGTTGGTGGTTCCGAGGTCGATTCCTACTGCACGAGCCATGTGCGTGTTCTCCTTCGTGGCCTGGCGGCCGTTTCACAAGTCCTGTGGGCCAACCCATCAGAGTTGAGTCCCGTAGTATCAAGTTTACCGACGCCGGATGCCGTGTCAAGCTCGGAGCTCAAGACTTGAGTCAGTCTGGCTCAACTCTCAGGAGTTTCACTGCTGTTTACGCGAGGAATGTACTGTTCAGTCATGACAGCACCCTCCTCGACCCCGGCACGAGCATCCGGAGCTGCCGACGACCGCGTCGTGCCCCGCCGGCGCATCGCCGCCTGGGCGCTCTGGGACTGGGGCGGCGCCTCCTTCAACGCCGTCGTGACGACGTTCGTGTTCACGGTCTACCTCACCGGCAATGCGGTGAACCATCCGTTCGGCGACGAGGCGTTCGTGTCAGCCCAGCTCGGCTGGACGCTCGGCGTGGCCGGCCTCATCGTCGCCCTGCTCGCCCCGGTCACCGGCCAGCGGAGCGACACCTCCGGCAACCGCAAGCTCTGGCTGGGCGTCAACACCTACATCGTGGTGGCGATCATCGCCGGCCTCTTCTTCGTGCAGGCAGCTCCCGAGTACCTCTGGCTGGGGCTCCTCCTTCTGGCAGCGGGCTCGGTGTTCTTCCAGTTCGCCGAAGTCAACTACAACGCGATGCTCTCGAGCGTGTCGAACCGGCGCACCATCGGCAAGGTCAGCGGCTTCGGCTGGTCGATGGGGTACTTCGGCGGCATCGTTCTGCTGCTCATCGTGTACTTCGGCTTCATCCACCCCGACGTGGGGCTGTTCGGCGTGACAAGCGAGAACGGCCTCTCCGTGCGCGTCTCGATGCTCATCGCCGCGATCTGGTTCGGCATCTTCGCGCTGCCGGTGCTGCTGTCGGTGCCCGAACTCGAACCGCACGGATCGGCAGCTCGGCCGAAGGTGAGCTTCTTCGCCTCCTACGCGCGCCTCGGGCGGGACATCGCCGGGCTCTGGCGAACCAATCGCCACACGGTGTACTTCCTGATCGCCTCTGCGGTGTTCCGCGACGGACTGACCGGCGTATTCACCTTCGGCGGGGTGTTGGCCGCCGGCACATTCGGGTTCTCGGCCGGCGAGGTCATCGTCTTCGCGATCGCGGCGAATGTCACGGCGGGGGTCTCGACCGTGATCGTCGGGCGGCTGGATGACCGGGTCGGGCCGAAGCCTGTCATCGTCGTGGCGCTGATCGGCCTGGTGATCTGCGGCTCGGCCGTCTTTTTCCTGCACGACGCGGGCAAGTCCGCGTTCTGGGTCTTCGGACTCGCCCTCTGCCTCTTCGTCGGCCCCGCCCAGTCGGCGAGCCGCTCGTTCCTCGGCCGCGTCATCCCGGGCGGCCGCGAGGGCGAGATCTTCGGCCTCTACGCCACGACCGGCAAGGCAGCGACGTTCCTCGCACCGGCCGCCTTCGCCCTCTTCGTGACGCTCGGCGGCGCCCAGTACTGGGGCATCCTGGGTATCGTGCTGGTGCTGCTGGTCGGACTGATCGTGTTGCTGCCGGTCTCGGCGAAGCAGAAGCAGCTCAGCACCTGATAGGCGACGGGTTGACCGGCCCAGGCCGGCGGGTTGACAGGCCGCAACATCGTCGGCGGTCGGCATGCCCGGGATCGGGTTGAAGTTCGCCATCCGCTCGGCCATCTCGTACTTCAGTACCTAGCAGGATGCCCAGCTGTGGCACCGCCCTACGATCTGCCGGTCGACCTGGGCTGATCCGGTCGCCACCGCGTCAACCGACGCGCCGTGTTCAGGCCGTGAGCCCCGCTCCTGCAGTGAGCAGCACGTACCAGATCAGTAGCATCGTCACGAGGAAGCCCGTGGCGAAGTTCAGGTAGAGGAACCTCTTCCAGCCGGCATTTGCGCGCTCGGCATCCGCGTCGGTGATCGACCAGAACGGCAGCACGCTGAAGGCGTAGGGCAACGCCAGGAGGGCCGCAAGTGGGCCGGGCCAGCCGGTGAAGAGCATCAGGATGCCGCCCAGCACGTAGGCGAAGAAGGCGAAGCGCACGGTCTGGCGCCCACCGATGACGGTGGCGATGGAGGCGATGCCGCCCTCGCGGTCGGCCACGATGTCCTGCACCGCGCCGAACGCGTGGCTGGCGATCCCCCAGAGGAAGAAGGCCGCAAGGATCGCCCAGAGCGAGGGGGTGGAGACGGCGCCCACCAGCACGAGGCCGTAGACGGCGGGACTCACGAAGTGGGTACTCGACGTGAGCGAATCAATGAATGGGCGCTCCTTGAATCGGAGCTTCGGGGCGCTGTAGGCGATCACGGCGAACACGCTGATGGCGAGCACCAACCATGACAGCGGCGAACCGACGATCACGAGATATACCAGGAAAGGAATATTCGTCACAGCCGCGCTGACGAGCGTCATGCGATGCATCGAGCGGCTGAGCACGGCGCCCTCGACGCCGCCCTTCCGTGGGTTCCGCATGTCGGACTCGTAGTCGAACACGTCGTTGATGCCGTACATCGCGAGGTTGTACGGCACGAGGAAGTACAGGGTACCGAGCACGAACGTGAGGTCGACCTCGCGGGTCGTGAGCAGGTAGCCGGCCGCGAACGGGAAGGCGGTGTTCACCCACGACAGCGGCCTCGACGACAGGATGACCTGGCCGAGCCTGCTCATCGGCGTTCCTCCCGGGCGGCGGGGGTGCGCGAGGTTGTGCGGGCGGGGAGGAGGTACCAGAGGGCGGGGAGGAGGAGCACAGCGCCGAAGACGTAGGCGAAGTCCTCGAGCGGGGCGATGCCGAGGAACGCACCCGAGATGAGGTCGCGGTTGTAGCCGACCAGGCCGATGGCGATCATCACGTTGTCGAACACGGCACTCACCACGAACAGCACCAGCACCGTGACGGCGAGAGGCAGCAGCCGTGGGCTCCGCCGCGCGACGCGCGCCCCGATGGCCAGCACGACGGCGACGGCCAGGAAGAGGGCGTTCAGCGTCCAGTAGGTCACGGGCGCCTCCCCGGGCGCGGACCGGTCGAAGTCACGCCACCGGAGCTCACGCCACCGGAACTCTCGTCACCTGAGCTCACGCCACCACGCGCCGCGCCACCGGCACCCGCATTGCCGCCGCTCATTGGGCGGGCGTGGGCGAGCATCCGCGCGACCGCTTCGAACAGATTCATCGTGAGGTAGCAGAGCAGCGTCAGGAAGAAGACCTCCTCGAGCGGCAGCTCTGTCGCCACCAGGATGCCCGTCATGAACGACGTCTCGCCACGGAAGAAGATGCCCGCCGTGATGCCCGACACATCCCAGGCCAGGAAGAACAGCACGCCCACGACGAGCACGATCGCGGCCCGACGGGCATCCTGCCAGAAGAACAGCCGGAAGCGACGGTCGAGCATCACCATCCCGGTGAGCGCGACGAGCAGGCCGAGCAGGTACAGGATGCCCATCAGCGCCTCCCCCGCCGAGCCCCGCCGCGGGCCGGGCTCACAGCGGCTCCGGCAGTGCTGTCGTCGAGATGTCGCCCCGCAACCGCTTGATCACGAGTTCGGCGCTGATCAGGCACATCGGCAGGCCGATTCCCGGGATGGTGGATCCGCCCGCGTAGTAGAGGCCGGCGACCTTCTTGCTCACGTTGCCTGCCCGGAAGAATGCGCTCTGGCCCAGCGTGTGGGCAGGCCCGAGGGCCGTGCCGTTCCAGGTGTTGAGGTCGTTCGCGAAGTCGGCAGGGCCGACCGTTCGGCGCACCGTGATGCGTTCGGCGAGGTCGGGGATGCCCGCCCATTCGGCGATCTGCGCGATGGCCTCGTCGGCGATGGCCTCGACCTGCGGGGAACCCGAGCCGTCTTCGCCGCCTGACCCGATGCCCGGATCGGCGGGGATCGGCACCAGCACAAAGAGGTTCTCCGACCCTTCGGGCGCGACCGAGGCATCCGTGGCGCTCGGCCGGCAGACGTAGATCGACGCCGGGCTGGGAACGGAGGTCGTGACCGGTCGGCCCATTCCGACGCTCTTCAGGAGCCCGGCGGCGACGCCGCCCTTGCCGAAGATCTTCTCGAAGTCGCTCTTCCACGTCTTGGTGAAGAAGAGCGTGTGGTGCGCCAGCTCGGGGATCTCGCCCGAGACGCCGAGGTAGATGAGCACGGCGCTCGGGCCGGCCGTCTTCTTCGCCCAGTAGCTCTCGGGATACGTCTGGAGCTCGGGCAGAAGCATCGTGGTCTCGACGTGCTTGAGGTCGGTGGCGGCGACCACCACATCCGCATCGAGAGTGTGCGCCGCGCCGGTGGCATCGAGGTACTGGATGCCCGAGACCCGCACGGGCGTCGCCGGAGGTGTCTCAGAAGGAGTATCACCGGTGAGGGCATCCGTGTCGCGGGAAGCCGTGGCTTTCACCGCGGCGTCCGGGGTGCCGGAAGTCCCGGTGGTTGCCGCGGTTCCGGCAGTTCCAGCCGGTGCGGCGCCCGTCGGCTCCGCCTCGCCTTCCAGCACACGCCGGAGCTCGTCCCGGTCGATCACATTCGTGTCGAACTCGTTCGTGGGATAGTCGTACGGCCCCGGCGCGGGGGGTTCCGACGCGGCGGCGTCGAGGTCGTCGCCCGACGTCACGATGCGACTGACCGTCGCCCCGGTGACGATGGTGATGCCCGCCGAGACAGACAGCTGCTCGATGCTCTCGATGACGCGGGCGAAGCCGCCCTGCGGGTAGAGCACGCCGTCGTCGAGGTCGAGGTGGCTCATGAGGTGGTACATGCTCGGAGTGGAGTACGGCGACGACCCGAGGAAGACAGCGGGGTATCCGAGGATCTGCTGCAGGCGCGGATCGCGCACCGTGCGACCCGCGAAGCTGTCGAGCGACTCGAGCAGCAGGCGCACGAGACGCGGCGAACGCTTCAGCACCGGTCCCTTCAGGAGCGGGCGGAAGTCCTCGAACGTCGAATAGAGGAAGTACTCCTTCGCCAGTTCGTACGTCTCGGCCGCGGAGTCGAGATACCCGGCCATCCGGACCCCGGATCCCGGTTCGAGCGACTCGAAGAGTTCGAGGTTCTCCTCACGGCTCGCAGCGATGTCGACGGGACGGAACTCGTCCTGGAACAGCACCCGGTAGCCGGGATCGAGCTTCGAGAGGTCGAGTTCGGCAGCAGCGGATGACCCCATCAGCTTGTACCAGTGGTCGAACACCTCGGGCATGAGATACCACGACGGGCCGGTGTCGAACCGGAAGCCGTCCTTCTCCCAGAGGCCGGCGCGACCGCCCACGGCGGGCTGCTTCTCGACGACGGTGACGCTGTAGCCCTCGCGGGCAAGGAGTCCGGCGGTGGCGAGTCCGCTGATTCCCGCGCCGATCACCACGGCGGTCTTGCCTGCACCCGGGCGCCGGGCGGCAGCGGCACGCTCGGCGGCGGCGCTCGGGCGGGCGGCGTAGGCATCGAGGATGTAATCGTCGGGCAGACGCTCGATCACGTCGGTCTCGCCGTCGACGATGTCATCGAAGGAGTTCGCGCGCGGCTCATGCTCGGCACCAGTGTGCTCGGCACCAGTGTGCTCGGCGTCATGCTCGACACCGGTGGGCTCGGCGTCATCTCGCTCGGGGGTCAACGGTTCTCCTTGGCAGGGCTGGATCTGCTGATGGCGGTGGGCGGGAGTTCGCGCGGCAGCCGGCCGGCGGCAGCGGAGGCGGCGATCCGGAGCTTCACCGGATTCGGCACCCGGATGCGCGTCTCGGCCAGCACGGCAGCCGGGGTCTCCCGGAGCCGTCGGGTCAGCTCGCCGAACAGACCCTGCGCGAGCGCAACCGCCCTGCGCGATGAGGAAGGCAGCAGGGGGAGGCTGGCCCGCGCAATGCGGAGGTCGTTGTCGATGTCGTCGAGGATGTCGCGCTTCGCGGTCTCTCCGAAGGTCGACACGTTCACTCCGGGGAAGTAGCTCCGCCCGAGCCCCGCGAAGTCCGCAGAGAGGTCGCGCAGGAAGTTGATCTTCTGGAACGCTGCGCCGAGGTGCCTGGCCCCGTCGACGAGCGTGGTTCGCCGGTCATCCGACGCAGTTTGCCCTTCGAGGAATGCACAGAGGCACATCAGCCCGACCACCTCGGCCGATCCGTAAACATATTCCTCGAACGATTCGGGAGTGTGTTCGGTCTCGGTGAGGTCAGCTCGCATGGACGCGTAGAACGGAACGACCAGCTCGGGGCCGAAGGAGACCTCCCGCGCCGTGAGGGCGAACGCGTGCACGATCAGGTTGGTGCTGTACCCGACGGTCATCGCGTCGAGCGTCTCCTGCTCCAGCGTGTCGAGCAGGCGGGCGATCTCGGGCGCTCCGAGCGACGCCGAGGCCGCGACGCCGTCGACGACCTCATCGGCGAGCCGCACCAGAGCATAGATGTTGTCGACGTGGCGCCGAACCGGCGGGGACAACAGTCGCGAGGCCAGTCCGAATGAGGTGGAATACCGGTGTATGACGATTCCCGCCGTCTCGACGGCGACCCTGTCGTAGAGCGACCGTGCCCTCGCAAGGTCGGTCGTCTGCCCGCTCACCGGACCCGCCGGAGCACCGCGTCGATCACGGGCTGGAACTCGGCGCGGGTGGCGTCGGGGAGGGCATCCGACGCCAGCTCCTCGATGGCGCGGTCGGCGAACTCGCGCGCGAGATCCTCCGCGTACTGGCGGGCACCGCAGGCCTCGAGCGACCGGCGCACCACGCCGGCCTGCTCGCGTGTGAGGTCGGGGAGACCGAGCCACTGCGAGATCTCGAGCCACTCCGGGCAGCCCGAGGCGTAGGCGATGAGCACTGTGCGCTTGCCCTCCCGCAGGTCGCCGATGGTGGTCTTGCCGGTGGCGGCTTCGTCACCGAAGACGCCCAGCACGTCATCCACGATCTGGTAGGCGATGCCGATGTTCCGGCCGAAGGAGGCAAGGGCGCGCACGGCCTCGTCGCTCGCACCGGCCAGCACGGCACCGGCCTCGCAGGGGCTCTCGAACGAGTAGACGGCAGTCTTCAGGCGCTCCATATCGACGACCTCGTCGACCGTCGGCATCGACTTGAGCTGTGAGAAATCGACGTCGAAGAGTTCGCCGGCGGCAGAGGCGAACAGGGCCTCGTCGAAGATGTCGTGGAGTCGCCGGCGCATCTCGTCTCCGACACCGGCCTTGTCGATCATCCGGAACGCGTTCGAAAGCGCCAGGTCGCCGGCGATCACGGCGACGGAGAGTCCGCGGTGTTCGGCCGCCGGGATCGGGATGCCCGCGGTCTGCGCGAAGTCGCGGTAAACCCCGGAGACGTTCACTCCGCCACGCCGGATGAAGTCCCGGTCGATCACGTCGTCGTGCACGATGAGGGCCGTGTGCAGCAGTTCGAACGCCGCCCCGATGTGGGCCGCAGCTTCGCTGTCGGTGCCGCCGAGGGACTCGTAGGCACCCATGACCATGCCAGGCCGGAAACGCTTGCCACCAGATGTGTTGCGTTCCAAGGTCTGCCACAGCGTGACGTATCGTGGCCCAATCGCCGCCGCGCGGTTCTTGGCTAGGCTGAAGAAGCGGTCAAGTACGTCGTCGACATGTTTCTGTCGCCGCGAGCTTGCCACCACGAGATCCTGTGGGTCCACCATTTCAGCGTAACCCACCGAGTGAGAGAGGGCGTTATGGCTGCCTCCGATGAGCAGGTCGTGCTACTGTCCGATGCCGGAAATCCGATCGGTGTCGCCGACAAGGCCACGGTGCACACCCTCTCCACACCGTTGCACCTCGCCTTCTCGTGCCACGTCTTCGACCGGGCCGGGCGGATCCTCGTGACCCGCCGGGCGCTGTCGAAGCGCACGTGGCCCGGCGTCTGGACGAATTCGTTCTGCGGGCATCCAGCGCCGGGTGAGAGCTTCGAGGATGCGCTGGCGCGGCGGGCGCGCGACGAGCTCGGGATCGGGGGTGGCGGCGCCGCGGGTGACGGCGACAGCGGGGCCAGTGACTCCGGCGGTAGCGGCAGCGGCAGCCGCAGCGGCAGCGGCAGCGGTCTCGCTTCGGTCGAGGTCGTGCTGCCCGACTTCCGCTACCGCGCGGTGGATGCCACCGGAATCGTCGAGAACGAGATCTGCCCCGTCTACACGGCGGTCTTCACGTCCCCGGCGGTGGGTTCGGATGCCCTGCAGCCCCATCCCGATGAAGTCGCTGAATGGCAGTGGGCCGAACCGGCCGCGCTGCTGGCCGCGATCGAGGCGACCCCTTGGGCGTTCAGCCCCTGGCTCACCCTGCAGCTCCCCGCGCTGATGGCGGCCCGCGCCGCCCTGGCGGCCTGACCCATTCCATCGAGGGGGGCAGGGGGCGGGTTCAGAAGTCGAGGCGGAACCCACCGGGCACGGGAATGAACCGCACACCGGCGAGGCTGTCGACCACGAGGTCGGCGTCGAGTTCTGCTGCCGAATGCGTTCCGGTGACGCCGACGGTGGTGCATCCGGCAGCCCGTCCTGCAGCAAGCCCGGCCGGTGCGTCCTCGAACACGAGGCAGTCGCGCGGATCCACCCCCAGCCGGCGGGCGCCCTCCAGGAACGGTTCAGGAAACGGTTTGCCGCGGGGCGTGTCGTCGATCGTCACCACCGTCTCGGGGGCGGGGATGCCCGCCGCCCCGATGCGCGCCCGGGCGAGTTCACGCGTGCACGAGGTGACGATCGCGCGGCGCTCCTCCGGCAGGCTGCCGAGCAGCTCTGCAGCGCCACCGAGAGGCGTGATGCCGTCAAGGTCGACGAGTTCGAGGTGCAGGATGCGCGCGAACGCCTCGTCCACGAGTTCGGGGGCGATGACGGCGCTCACGAGTCCGATCGCCGGCTTGCCGTGCATGCCCTCGCGGAACGCGGGGTCGAGGCCCCACTCCTCGCCCCAGGTCGTCCACGAACGGTCGACGGCGGGCGTCGAGTCGATCAGGGTGCCATCCATGTCGAAGAGGGCCGCCGTGAACACGCGGTCGCGGATGCCCGGGGCCGCCGCTCGCGCGTTCTCTTGGTCGCTCGGGCGTGCGCGGGGTTCCGGGTGCTGCTGGGTCATCGTTCTCCTCCGATTCCAGCGTATCGGCCCCGCCGCGTCGGCCTCGCGCGGGGAACCTCGGCCCCGCCGGGCCTGCTCTGCGCGCCGAGAGGACGCATGATACGGCGAGGAGCGCCGAACGGCTGCAGAAGGCGTCCTCTGGGCAAGAGTGCAAACGTGGGGCGACGGTGCGGCGGGGCGGGGGGCGGGGCGGCGGGCGGGGGCGGCGGGCGGCGGGCGGGGGCGGGAGTCGGGGCGTCCGGCGGGCGCGAGGGCGCGCCTCAGTCGCGGTCGTACGGAACCGACGAGTCGAGCGTGAGCGCGCCGTCGGGCAGCCACCGCACCGAGAGCCCGACTCCGGGCGTCACCAGGCCCGTATCCGGATCCCGGTAGTCACGCGTCGAGAGGGACACCTGCAGTCCCCGGGTCGCCACCCGGTCGACGGCGTCGCAGGTGTAGCCGTAGTCGACCGGGTTGCCGTAGACCACGAGGCACACCTGGTTGGACGTGCTGACCGCGGCATAGACAGCCCCCGGACTGTTCTGGGAGACGTTCAGCGCACGGAAGGTCGACACCAGAAGCTCCTGCGCGGGTTCGGACGGCGGGAGGTCGGCGACCAGCTGCCCGTGGGAGAAGATCGCGGAGTACGAGTCGGCGCCGATCCCCGGCGGAAAGTTCGGATAGGGCGCTGCCGTGAGCCGCGGTGTGGGATCGGCGGAACCGTCGCCGCCCGTGGCACTGTAGCTCGATCCGCCGTCGGCCGCTGCCGTTCCGGCCCCGTCGGCTGCGCTCCCCGCGGCGTTGTCGCCCGGGGCGCCGTTCGCTCCGCTGCCGGCGCTGTTCCCGGTTCCGGCGCCGACGCTGTTGCCGTCAGCTGCGGTGCCGGCCCCGCTTGCTGCGGACTGGGACGCGATCACCGTGGTCGCCACGAACGCGGCCGCCCCGGCCAGGCAGCCCGCCGCGATGAAGGCTCCGGCGAGCAGCACGGTGGTCCTCCGGCGAACGGCCGGCCGGGCATCCAGAGTCGTCAGAGATTCAGCGACGGCCCGTTCCGTCTCGGCGCGCTCGCTCTCGAGCGACGTTCCGATGGCCTCGAGTTCGCTCTGGGCGGCGAGAGCCTTGGCCTCCTCACCCGCGCCGGCGGGCCGGGCGAACGCGGCCCTCTGCAGCCCGGCGAGCGCCCTCCGCGGCGCCGGTTCACCCGACGGGCCGTCGGCGGTCGGATGATCGAGCCACCACAGGGCGTCGCCGACGTCATACGCACCGTCGTATTCGGCCTCGACGGCATGCCGGAATCGCGCGTCGCGCTCGAAGCGGGCGTGCCACTCGGCCATCGTCACTCCGCCCTCCGTGCTCGGCCTCGCGTGCCGCAGTCGCGGCTCACCCCATCATCACCCGCCCGCCGCCGTGACGCCAGCCCGCCCGCTGGTCCCGGTGGGCCCGTGCTGCGGTTCCGGGACGCCGGGCCGGCCCGTCCCGCCCGTCCCCGCCGTCACGTCGTGACGCGCCCGAGGGACCCGGTGCGGCGCTCAGGCGGTCGAAACGGACGGGGTCAGCCGTGGCCGCCGAGGGTGGTCGGCTCGGAGGTGGAGGGGCGGGCATCCGGAGCCGGCGCGGCCGCGACATCCGGACTCAGCTCGACAGGGGCCGCCAGCACACCCGCCGCACCCGCCGACACGTCGGAGTGCACGAAGTTCAGGTGCGAGCGCGAAGCGGTCGGCCCGCGCTGGCCCTGGTAGCGGGAACCGTAGACGCCGGAGCCGTACGGATGCTCGGCCGGCGAGCTGAGCTGGAAGAAGCAGAGCTGGCCGATCTTCATCCCCGGCCAGAGCTTGATGGGGAGGGTGGCGACGTTCGACAGCTCGAGGGTGACGTGGCCGGAGAATCCGGGGTCGATGAAGCCGGCGGTCGAGTGGGTGAGGAGCCCGAGGCGGCCGAGCGAACTCTTGCCCTCGAGGCGGGCCGCGATGTCGTCGGGCAGGGTGATGAGTTCGAAGGTCGAGCCGAGCACGAACTCGCCGGGGTGCAGGATGAACGGCTCATCCGCTTTCGTCTCGATCAGCCGGGTCAGCTCGGGCTGGTCTTCGGCGGGGTCGATGAACGGGTACTTGTGGTTGTCGAACAGGCGGAAGAAGCGGTCGAGGCGAACATCCACACTCGACGGCTGCACCATGCGGGGCTCGAAGGGTTCGAGACCGACCCGCCCGCTGCCCAATTCGGCCCTGATGTCGCGGTCGCTGAGAAGCATGCGGCCAGCCTACTGCGCCGCATCGGACAGCGCCGTGCTCCTGACGCACGTGAGACTCGCGCGCACGACTGAGACTCGCGCGCGGGTCTCACGTGGGCGGAAGTGTCTCACCTGCGGTGGAACGCGGGCGAGGGACGGGGCGCGGGGGCAGCGGGGGGCGTCGGGGGGCGTCGGGGGGCGTCGGGGGGCGTCGGGGGGCGCGGGGGGCGCGGGGGCGCGGGCGGCGCGGGCGGGTCAGACCGACTGGGGCTGGGTGAAGAGGCCGTGGGGGTCGTACTGCTGCTTCAGCTGCTGCAGGCGCGGGAGGTTCGCTCCGAAGTAGGCGGTCTGGGCATCCGGAATCTTACTGTCGCAGTAGTTGACGTACGCCCAGTTCTGCCAGTGGTTCGTCATGGTGGTGCGGAAGCCACGCACGTAGGCGTCGAACGGCGCGGGGTCGGCACCGACCGCGAAGGTCGCCGTGTACTGCACCGTCATGAGCGCCGTGCGGTGCACGAACGCCGTCGCGGCAGGGTCGACCGACGAGACGACGCCGCCCAGGGCATCCATCGAAATGCCGCCCTCGGTCATGCCCGTCACGCTCTGCGCCTGCTCGACGGCGGCGACGAGGTCGGAGATCCCCGACGCGTCGAGGGTCGTGTATGCGACGTTGGATGTTCCGGACGACGGCTCGCGCGTCAATGCCCCATCGGGGCCGGTCTTGCACTCGGCCAGCGGGGTGTTCTCACATCCCGCCTCCGTCATCATGGCCTCAAGGTACGTGTGGCGGAACGACTGGTTGTCGGTCGGCCGGGCGTCGACCCCCGACAGCAGCGGCTTCAGCTGTTCTGTGAGGTCGCCGATGTCGCCGGTCCAGGTGCCCGAGACCGAGACGCTCGGGGCGCCAGTGTGCGACTGGCCACCGAGCAGTTTGAGGGTCGACCAGAGCCGGTTGTCGGCGCCGGGCGCCCAGACCTGCCACGAGGCGACGACGTCGGATGCACTGCTCCACGGCCACTCGACATACCAGGTGTTCACTTCGGGAGCCGACTGCGTTTCGAACGTGAGCTTCGTGACGACGCCGAACTGGCCACCGCCACCGCCCTGGCACGCCCAGAAGAGGTCGACATCCGTATCGCGGCTGGCCTGGTGCACCGTGCCGTCTGCGGTCACAATCTCGACGCCGGTGAGCTGGTCGCAGGCGAGACCGAACGAGCGCACCAGCACTCCGACACCGCCGCCGAGGGTCAGTCCGGTCGCTCCGACGGTGGCGCAGGATCCGCCCGCGACGGCACGGCCCGCAGAGCCAAGGGCGCTGTAGACCTCGACGAGGGTGGCTCCCGCGCCGACGCTGGCCGTGGTTCCGTCTTCCGCGAGTGCGACGTCGGTGAGCGTGGCGGTGCTGATCACGAGGGAGGGCGCGACGCCGGTTCCGGATGCCCCGCCCGCCGAATATCCGATGTAATTGTGTCCGCCGGATTTGAGGGCGATGGGCACTCCGTACTTGGCGGCGAAGGCGAGACCTGCAGCGACGTCATCGGCACCTGCCGCCTCGAGCACGGCGAGCGGACGCGCGTCGTCGAACCGTGGATTCTCGGTGAGCGCCGCGGAAGCGTAGCCTGCGGCAGCGGGCAGGAACAGGCTGCCCGTGACGGCGGCGGCCAGTTCGCTCCAGACCGGCGGGCCCGCGGGAGTCGGCGGAGGGATGCCCGGTGACGCTGTGCCCGTCGACTCCGGAGCGGGTGCGGTGCACGCGGCGAGCAGCGTGGCCGTAGCTGCGGAGCCCCCCGCCGCGAACAGGAAACGGCGGCGGGTGAGAGCGGGCATGCCGCAACTGTAGCGGCGCAGTCCCTTCCGTTGATGCGGTTCTTCAGGCTCAGCAGATTCGAATGTACTTCTGTGATGAATTCTCGTATTCTGGGGGAACCGATATTTCTTCGACTTTAGGATCAATCATGACAGACACCTCCTACACCGGCAGCGCGCCGGCCAAACTCAACACGCTCTCGATCGTCGCAATCATCGGAGGGTTCCTGGTGCCGCTCGTCGGCATCGTCGTGGGCTTCTTCGCGCTCCGCCAGATCAAGGAGACCGGCGAGCGCGGCCACGGTCTCGCGATGGCCGGGATCATCGTCGGGATCGCGCTCATCGTCATCTACGTGCTGATCGGTATCATCGGGGCCGTGGCGGGTGCCGCGATGAGCTCCGGGTACTGACAACGACGAACGGCCGCCGGGCATCACCCCGACGACCGTTCGTCACGCAGTCAGCGTCGCTGCCTCAGTACCTCAGGCGAGCCACGGGAACAGCGCCTTCAGCAGCGCAACGTAGTACGCGTAGAGCGCCGCCGCCACGGCCTGCAGCCAGGCGGTGAACGGGTCGACCGGCGGCGGGGTGACCGCCTTCGGCGTGACCGTTACCGGCACACGCACCGTGGTGCCCGACTCCTTGGCCGTGATCACGATCGTGCTCGCGCCGGAGGCGTTCGCGGGGATCGTGTAGGTCACGGTGGCAGCGCCCCCGCTCACGGCGGTGACGGTGCCAGAGGCGGTGTTGCCCGCCAGCGTCGTGGTCACCTTCGTGGTGACCGGGCTGCCGAGCGACGTCAGGTCGAGTTTCGACAGCTTCAGCGTCACCGTGCTGCCCGCGACGACCGCGGCCGTCGGCGCACCGGTCAGCGAGACCCCGCGACGGTCGAACGCCGGTGACACTGGGCTCTTCGCCGCGAGGTAGCTGATCCACGCATCCCGGTCGATCAGGCCCGAGTCGCGGGTGTTCGCCCCCTTGGTGAACTCGCGGAAGTTGTCGCCGCCCTGCACGAGGAAGCTGAACGATCCGATGCGGTAGGCCTTCCGGGCATCCAGAGGCGCACCGTTCACGGTGACGGAGGTGATGCGGTCACCGGATGCCCGACTGGCGTCGTACGTGTACGTCACGTTCTTCGACAGGCCGAGGGCCAGGAACGGACGAGAAGGCACGGTGCCCGCCGCATCCGTCTGCCACTGCTGCTCGAGCACAGTCTTGAACTGCGCCCCGGTCAGCGTCGTCGTGTACAGGTTGTTCACGAACGGCAGCACGGCGTTGGCTTCGGCGTAGGTCACCACGCCATCGCCCTCACCGACCGAGGAGGACCTGTAGAGCAGGTCGCTTCGGAGCCCTCCGGGGTTGACCACGCCGATCTCGGCACCGCCGAGGTTCGCCGGAGCGAGAGCCGACACGAGTGAATCGGCGACGAGATTGCCGAGCGTGGATTCGCTGGCCCGGTCATCCCGGACCGTTCCGTTCGCTGTGAACGCGGTCGTGATGTCCTTCGTGATGGACGCGACCGGCTTGTTGCCGATGGTCGCGGCGCTCGCGATGGCGGCGTCGACGATCGTCTTCACCTCGGCCACGCGCGGGTACGTCGCCACCAGGGTGGTGTCGGCGACCGTGGTGCGCGGCACGTTCCGGGCGGTGTACTTCACGACCGCGTCATCCGCGTTGCGGTCGACGCTCAGCACGACCTGGCCGATGTTCTCGCCGTAGCTGCCGGTCTGGAGCACCGGGCGGGTCTTGCCGGCCTGGCCAGGGATCGGGGCGTCCCACGAGTACTGCTTGTGGGTGTGGCCTGTGAAGATGGCGTCGACGTCAGCGCTGGTCTGAGTGACGATCTTCGAGAAGGCGCTGTCGGTCATCCCGACCTCCTGCTCGAGGCTCGCGCCGTCGGGCGTTCCGGCGCCGGCACCCTCGTGGTACTCGGCGACGAACACGTCGGCCGCATCCGTGGCCTCGAGGTTCGCGACCACCCGGTTGACGGCGGCGACGGGGTCACCGAAATCGAGCGAGGCGATCCCGGCGGGCGACACCAGCGTGGGCGTCTCGACGGTGACCGCACCGATGATGGCGATGCGCACCCCGTTCACGGTGACGACCTTGTATTCCGGCAGTGCCGGCGTGGTCGTGCCCTTGAGGTAGACGTTCGCACCCAGGTAGTCCCAGTTCGCGGCATCCGTCACCCGGCCAGTCAGGTCACTGAGACCCTGGTCGAACTCGTGGTTGCCGACCGCCGACGCTGTGAGGCCGAGGGCGTTCAGTACGTCGATCGTGGGCTTGTCCTGCTGCGACGAGGAGGCGAACAGGCTCGCGCCGATGTTGTCGCCGTCGCTCAGCAGAAGGCTCGAGCCGTCGCCTTTCTCGGCTTTCAGCTGCTCGACGGTTCCGGCGAACTTGACGGTGTTGGCGTCGATCCGACCGTGGAAGTCGTTGATGTTCAGCAGGTTGAGGTCGACGACGTCGGCCTTCGGCGCCAGGTTCAGTCCGACGACGAGGGGATCGTGGTCGCTCGACCGGTACGGGTTCGCCTGGTAGAAGTCGGTCGCGTTGTAGTTGTTGCGGCTGTACTCCAGGGCAATCGACTCGACCGAGTTGATGTTCCACACGTCGACGGAGTTCACCGACGTGTTGGCGGCCGAGTTCGCGAACAGGTGGTCGAGCGAACCGACCGCGCCGTCGAAGGCGTAGGTCGCCTTGCCCGTGGTGGAGCCGAGGTCGACGTAACCGGCCGCGACGAGCACGTCGATCGGGTCTTCCTTCAGGTAGGCGTTGAAGTCGCCGTCGAGCAGCACACGGTCGATCTTCGACGACGCCTTCAGCGTGTCGGCGAACGCGACGAGGGCCTTCGCCTGGTTGACGCGGGAGGCATTGGACGCCCCCTGGCCGTCGCCCTGGTCGGCGTCGACTCCCGAGCCGGAACCCTTCGACTTGAAGTGGTTCACGATCGCGAGGAACGAGGTCGAATCGGCCCCGCCCTTCAGTTTGAACGCCTGGGCGAGCGGCTGGCGGGCGTTGACGAAGGCAGGATCATCCAGAATGCTCGACGCGCCCACGGTCTCGAGCACGGCGGGCTTGTAGATGAACGCCGTGCGGATGACGTCCTCCGTCGCCGGCAGCGTGGCAGGTGACGGAACGAACGCCCAGGTGCCCGCACCGGCAGCGCCGTTCAGCGCCGCCACGAGGGTCGACAGGGCGGTGTCACGGGGCTTGCCGAAGCGGGCCGAGTTCTCGATCTCCTCCAGCGACACCACGTCGGCGTCGAGTGCGTTGATCGCCGAGACGATCTTCGCCTGCTGGCGCTCGAGGTCGTCGGCGTTCGCAGCCCCCCGGGCGTCGCAGCCACTGTTGACCGTGTTCGGGTTTCCGGCGCGGTCGGTGTAGTACGTGCATCCGGCGATCGAGTCACCGGTGGTGGTGAAGTAGTTCAGCACGTTGAACGAGGCGAGCGTCGCGTCGCCGCCCACGTTGGCCGGGGCCGCGGTGCGGGTGTTCGCGAACGTGGCGGGCTGAACGGTGGCAGCGTTCAGGGCGGTGAGCTGCTGGGTCGGCTGGAAGTTCCAGGTGCCGAACCGGTAGTCGAGCACGACGGGCTTGGTGAGCGTCGCCGCAGCGCCGATCCGCACCGGGTTCGTGGTCGACAGGTACGGCAGTGGTGTCGCCTTGTTGGCTGCGGTGTTGAAGTTCAGGCTCGAACCGTCGTCGAGCGTGACACTCCGCGCCGCGTTGGCCGCGACCAGTGCGGTGTACTCGGCACTGCCGGGTTCGGTGACCGCGGTGGGGGTGTCGAGCGGTTTCGTGCCCTGCGCGAGCACGATCGACGCGTAGAAGTTCGTGTCGTAGTTGTCGGTGACGGTGAAGTCGCCGGCAGGGGCGAGCAGCATGCCCTCGAGCGACTCGCGCTGCAGGGCATCCGTCGGCAGCTCGTTGGTGACGGGCACGGGCGGGGCGACCGCGTCGTTCAGCACCGTGAGCCCGCCTGCGTTGACGGTCAGCTCGGTGAGTCCCGAGAACTCGGAGACGACGCCAGTGACCTGCACGTGGCTGCCGATGGCGGCCTGGCCGACCGTCGCCGCGGAGAACACGTAGAGGCCGTCTGAGGCTTTCTGCGTGCTGAAGTCGCGGGTTCCGCCGGTGCCGGGGGTCTGGATGAAGTATCCGTTGAAGCCGCCCGTGGGGTAGCTCGCGGTGACGACACCGGTCGTGGTGACGGTCTGGCCGGCCAGCGGGGTCGCGTCGGTGGTGCCCTGGATCTGGGCGATCGTGACGGTGTCGCCGGGGGTCGGGGTGCCGGTGGTGGGCGGATCCGTCGGGGTCGGCGGATCGGTCGGTGTCGGCGGATCCGTCGGGGTCGGCGGATCCGTCGGGGTCGGCGTGCCCGCGTCTGAGGCCGCGTTCTGCGGAGTCGGAGCCCCGGCCGCGAAGTCGGACGCGTTGCTGTCGCTGTCTGCCCCGCTGCCGCTCCGGGCGAGCGAGGTGGTGACGGATGCCGCGGGAGCCGCCAGCGTCTCGAAGGTGTTCGACGTGCCGTAGCCGAGCAGGTCGACGACAGCGGCGTTGCCCGTGACCGATCCGGTGGGCGGTGCGGTCAGCGCGGTGGTCTGGTTCGCGAGGAAAAGGGTTCCGCCGCCTGCGGCGAATGAAGCGCCGAGCGTCTGGTCGGGGGCCGGGAGGGCAGCACCGTTCGCCGCGTTCGAGGAACCGCCGATGAGGTAGTGGCCCTTCGCGGCGATGGTGCCGGTGAGCGGCAGCGTCGCGGTGGGGTTGGCGGTGCCCGTGGCCGACCGGTACTGCAGCGACATCGACGACAACGAGATCGGGGCGTTCGTGGGGTTGTAGAGCTCGACGAACTTGTTGAGGTAGGTCGCTCCGACGCTGCCACCGTTGAGGTACGCCTCGTTGATGACCACGCCCGTGCCGGCGGTGTTGGCGAGGGCGGGTGCGGCCGCGAGGGGTGCGACGGCCAGCCCGAGGGCGGTAAGGACGGCGATGCTGAGCTGGGATCGCCTGGCGGATCTGTGGCGCATTCGGGTGGTCTCCTCGGTGTCGGATCTCGCGCAACCCTTCGGTGCGCCTCCGAGGAGCCTGCGTGATTCATGTGAACTCCGCATTACCGAACCGTGTACCGGCCGTTCGAAGTTCGGCGATGGGTCGCGCCCTGGCCAGCCAAAACGCTGGTCAGACCCCCATTCGGGGGGTCACGTCGACCCGATAACGAATTGGTAACAAATGTGTCTCCTCTCAGAATCGCGTTGCCATGGAAGACACTGGTCACATGGCGATGGCTGACCAACTCACCGACCCCGTGACACACCATGGCGAGGGCGCCGTCTGGAGCGACCTGTGGGGCGGACTCAAGTGGGTCGACATGCTCGCCGGGGCCGTGCTGTCGCTTCATCCGGAGACCGGAGCAGTCAGCCGGATGCCCGTGGGCTCCCCCATCGCAGCGGCCGTGCGGCCCCGGCGGAACGGCGGCATGCTCGTCGTGACCGAACGCGAGTTCACGCTCTGGCGGGGCGACACGCAGGAGTTCGCAACCCCACCGCTCTGGCAGGACGACCTGCGGCGCTTCAACGAGGGCGGCTGCGATCCGCACGGACGGATGCTCTGCGGCACCCTCGCGTACGCCGGAGATCAGGGCAGCGGCGAGATGTTCCGCCTGAACGCCGACGGAAGCACCGAGCGCCTCTGGGGCGACGTGACGACGTCGAATGGGCTCGGTTTCACGGCCTCCGGGGATCGGATGTACTACATCGACTCGGAGACCCGGCGCGTCGATGTGTTCGATGTCGGCGAGGACTCCACCCTCTCCAACCGTCGCCCCTTCGTCGCGATCGAGGAGGGCCGGGGGTTCCCCGACGGGCTCTGGGTCGACGAACTCGACGGCGTCTGGGTCGCCCTCTACGGCGGCGGCGCCGTGCACCACTACGACAGCCGCGGCATCCTCGTCGACGTGATCGAACTGCCCGTCTCGAAGGTGACGTCGTGCTGTCTCGGCGGGCCCGACCGCAGCACGCTGTTCATCACGACGTCACGGGAGCACCTCGCAGCAGACGAGGAGCCCGCCGCCGGCTCACTCTTCAAGGCGCAGACCGGTGTGCGCGGCGTGGAGGCGCGACCCTTCGCGGGCTGAGCGCCCGGTGCCTGGCGTCAGCCCGCCTGCAGGTCGAACCGTTCGCCGGCCGGCACCGGCGCAGACAGGGTGAACACCAGTAGCACGATCCCGCCGACGAGCGGGATCAGACCGACGAGAACCCACCAGCCCGAATGGTTCGTGTCGTGCAGGCGACGCATCGTCAGGGCGATCGTCGGAACGATGATCGAGAGGCTCCACACGGCCGAGACGAGTGCGATCACCACGTCGAACGGGCCCGGGTCGGTCATGGCTCCGTTCGCATCCAGTCGCCCGATTCCGCTGGCCTGGGTGATCGTCGAGAGCACCGAGCTCACAATGGCGGCGACAAGCACCCGCCACCAGTATTCGGCCCGGCCGGCTCGCTCGGAGAACGTGGCCTACTTCGCGTAGAAGCGGCGCACCGCTTCGCCGAACGGAGGCATCGCGCCACGACCCTCACCCGCGCGTGCGGGGTCAGACGGCCGTGATCTTCAGCGGCACGGCAGGCCGGATCGGCGTGGAACCCGCCGCAGCTGTGATCCACTGGGGACGACCGTGACATCGGTGGTTCCGGAGCCGAAGACGAAATCGAAGGTGCCTGCCACCAGGGACCGCCTCCCCAACACCAACCCGAGGCGTCGCTCTCCGTCCACGTGGCCGCGACGGTCCAGTTCTGCGACAGTCCGCCGAAGTCGACGGTGAAACCCTTCGTGCCCGCGGTGAGCCCGGGTGGCGCAACGACGGTGATGATGCAACCGGCGCCAGCCCCCGAGACGGTCCAGCCGGTGGGCGGAATCACGACTCGTGCCGGCGAGAACGCAGAGTTCTCCACCAGAGTGAGCGTGAGATTTCTCAGTCTCCTGACCGCCACCGCCACCGCCACCGCCACGCTTCTCTTGCGGACATGTCCGCTTGCGGCCACAATTCAGGCAAAACGACCTGCGGCGTCGAGATGGCCGACGGACTGCCGCTCTGCCTGAATTGGGCAGGGCGGCGGGCGTCGAGCGATCCGCGCAACGGCGGGTACCGGGCATCCGGGATCGACGCGGCGATCAGCGCGCTGTGGTCGACGCGGATGGCGTCGCGGTCGCCCGACACGATGACAGCGGGCGCGGTGACCGCCGCCCGACGCATCGAGAAAGGTGAGGGCATCCAGAACCATCTCGTCGTAGCCGTAGGGCCCCGGCCGGCCGGGCGTACGCCCGTGGCCGGGGCGCTCGTACATGTGCACCTCGAAGTCGGCGGCGAGCGCCAGCGCGAGCGGACGCAGCGGTTCGAGCGAGGCGAAGCCCCGTGCAGTAGGAGCAGCGGCTCGCCCGAACCGATCGTCTCGCCATACAGGGACGAAGAGCCCACCAGCGGTTCAGAGTGAAGCAGGGTCAGAGCTTCTTCGTGTCGCGGATGGTCGTCGCGCTGGCGAGCCTCGACCCCGGCTTCGGAATCTGGATGACGCTGGCCGCCCTCATCGTGATCGGCCTCGGTATGACGGCACTGGTCTACGGCGCGGTCGCGCTGCTGGTCAAGATCGACGACATCGGCTTGCGACTCATGAAGAACCCGGCGAGGCGCGTGCGCCGCACCGGCGCTCGGATCGTCGCGTCGATGCCCGCCGTCTTCCGCGTGATCAGCGTCGTCAGAACGGTCGCGATGCTCTGGGTGGGCGGTCATCTGGTGATCGCGAACCTGGCCGAGACGTTCTGGCACGCGCCGTACGATCTCGTACACGTGGTCACCCATGCGATCGAAGCGGCCGGGCCCGTCGTCGTGTGGATCGCCGACACCGCGCTGTGGGCCATCTTCGGGCTGGTGCTCGGCGCGATCGTCGTCGCCATCATGGCGGGCGTGTCGCGCATCCTGAGGCGTGGCCGGAAGGTCAGCGCTCCGACGAGCGGATGACCGCCCGACGGTCACGCGAACGACGCCCTTCTGAAACACCCGGGAAACCTGCCTGAGCGAAACTGACATCTACTGTCAGTTCTCTCAGAGTTTGGATCCGCGTTGCCCCCTCGAAGCTCCTCCCTGCGGTCGTTCTCCCGCGCCGCCGCCGTGACCGCCATCTGCGCCGGCTTTGTCGTCAGCTCCGCCGCCCTCGCACCGGCTGTGTTCGCCACTCCGACCGCCGCGTCACCTGTCACTGCAGCACCCGTCACTGCAGCACCTGACGTCGTCGACCTCAGCGTCACCGACATCCTCGCGCTGCTCGCGTCGGGCGAGACGACGTCTGTCGCGCTGACGCAGGAGTACCTCGACCGCATCGCGGCCTACGACACCCCCTACGGATCACAGCCCGGGCTGGCGGCGATCATCCGCGAGAACCCCGAAGCTCTGGCGACCGCGGCGACGCTCGACGCCGAACGCGCGGCCGGCCAGCTCCGCGGCCCGCTGCACGGTGTGCCCATCCTGGTGAAAGACAACTACGCGACGTTCGACATGCCGACGACCGCCGGCAGCGTCTCACTCCGCACCTACCAGACGAAGCTCGACTCGACCGCGGTCGCACGGCTGCGGGACGCCGGCGCGATCATCCTGGCGAAGACGAACATGTCCGAGTTCGCCTGGCACGGCACCTACACCCTCAGCTCTGAGCGTGGGCGCACAAACAACGCATACAACCAGGCCAACAGCGCCAGCGGCTCCAGCGGAGGAACGGGCGCGGCCGTCGCGGCGAGTTTCGGCCCCGCCGGTCTCGGCACCGACACCTGCGGCTCGATCGTCGGCCCGAGCGCCCACGAGAGCCTCGTCGGCTACCGCCCCACGATGGGGCTCACCAGCGTCGCGGGCGTTCTGCCGCTGAGCGCGCCGCAGGACGTCTCCGGCCCGATGACCAAGACCGTGACGGATGCTGCCCTGCTGATGGAGGTGCTGGCCGGCTACGACCCGGCCGACCCTCGAACCGTCATCGCCAACCAGCAGCAAACCGACCAGTACGTGGCCGGCCTCAGCGACACCGCCCTCGAAGGCAAGCGCATCGGCTACGTACAGTACGACTACACCGCCGCCGAGCAGGCCCGCCCCGGTTTCGCCGAGCAGATCGCGCTCTTCGACCAGGCTGTCGCCGACCTGAAGGCCCAGGGCGCCGAGATCGTGCCCGTGCCCGACTTCAACCACGCCTTCGTCTCGGGCACTCTGAAGAGTGCCGGCTACACCGACATGCGCTCGAGCATCGCCTCGTTCTTCGCCACCACCGAAGCGACCTGGCCCGAGGGCCTCGCCGCACTGGCGGAGCCGACGGACAAGCTCACCTTCGAAGACGTGATCGCCGACGGAAAGTCGTCGCTCACGCAGGGAGACATCGACTTCTTCCTGGCCGGTGCTGACATACCGAACCCGACCTACGACCAGGCGATCGCCGATCAGGAGGCGGGCAAGAAGGCGATGGACGCCTATTTCGTCGACCACGACCTCGACGCGCTGGCCATGCCCACGAGCGCGGGATCCGCGACGCCGGACTGGTCGGGTACGACGTTCTGCGACGTCGGCGCGAACACGGGTGTGCCGTCGGTGTCTCTGCCGGCTGGCTTCACGTCGACCGGCGAATCCGCTGGTCTCGAGCTCGTCGCCCAGCGAAGTCATGACGCCGAGCTGCTGTCGATGTCGTACGACTACGAGCAGGCCACCCTGCACCGCGTCGCACCTTCGACGACGCCTGAGCTGGTGCACGCCATCACGGTGACGCCGACTCCGACGCCCACTCCCGAGCCAACTGCAACCGCGACCGCCGGTCCGACCGCGGCACCTTCACCGTCTGCGACGGCCGTCGCCGGCGGCTCGAACCCCGAGCTGGCCGCAACGGGAATGGATGGCGCCGCCGCGAGCGGCCTCGCCGGCCTCGAGCTGCTTCTCGGAGGCGCCCTGACGCTCGGCCTCACCCGTAGGAGGCGCCACCTCCGTTCGAACTGACCCTCGAGCGCGCGCCAGACCCGGGCCTCGCGGTGGCGAGGGGACCCATATCGCGGTGGATGGGCGACCATGGAGCGATATGGGTCCCCCACGTGCGACGCATCGAACGTGTTCGGCGTGGTCGTCAGTGCCACCGAGGCGTCGATCACGGCTCGCCACGCGGCATCCTCCTGCGGAGCGGAAGTGCCGTCCTCGAGCAGGCGCTGCACGTCATCCGGGCGCTTGGAGTGGTACGCCGCGAACCGCGAATGCGCCGAGGCGCAGAAGATGCAGCCGTTCGTGCGCGACGCGCTGGCCGCCGAGAGCTCCCGGAGCGCCCGCGGCGGCCGTCCTTCTCGTTGTAGACATCGATGCCCGCCGTCTTTCAGGTGATCAGCGTCATCGGAACGGTCGCCATGCTCTGGGTGGGTGGCCACCTGGTGATCGCAAACCTGGCCGAGACGTTCTGGCACGCCCCGTACGACCTCGTGCACGTCGTCACCCATGCGATCGAAGCCGCTGGGCCCGTCGACGCGTGGTTCGCCGACACCGCCTTGTCGGCAGTCTTCGGGCTGGTGCTCGGGGCGATCATCGTCGTGATCGTGACGGGCGCACCCTATGGTCGGATCACACATGAAGGTCGGCAACCGTGGACGTTCTGGCGACCATCGGCCTCCTGCTTCCCCTCGCCATAGCGGGGGCGTTCAGCTCTGTGCCGATCGCCCTGGTCACGGTTGTGCTGCTCTCGAGGAGAGCCCGGGCGAACGGCACCGCCCACGCCATCGGGTTCACCGCCGGCACCTCCCTGGTGACTCTCGCCCTGGCTGCGGGGATCGGGCACCCGCTTCTGCCCGCCGAACGCGCCCACAACCCTGTGGTGGCGGTGATCGAGGTCGTGCTGGGTGCGATTCTGATTGCACGCGGCATCCTGATGGCCGTCCGCCGTCCACCCGCCGGCTGCGAAGGCGAAGAGGGGACCAGGCCTCTTCGCGCGGCTCGGCCGGGCCCGTCATTTTCACGGTCGTCGATCCGGCCCGCGCGACCGCCTGGCTCACCAGCGCACGCTCGCGCCTCGCCGCCCACAGCCGCGTTCTGAGCATCGCCGTCAGTGTGCTCGTCGGCGCCGTGATCGCCGGCAACGGCCTGACCCACTTCTGAGTTCACCCCGACCCGAGGCCGCGCACTCCCAGCAGCAGGTGATAGCATGTGCTATATGCCCGACCGTGAAGCACTGTCTCGACTGCGAGCCACTGCGCGCAGGGCGGATGAACTGCACGCGCAGTCCCGAAAACTGCTTGTCGAGAGCGCCCGCTCAGGGGCAGCGGCAGGCCTCTCTCAGCGGCAGATCGGTGAAGCGATCGGTCGCAGCCAACCTGAAGTATCACGACTGCTTCGATTTCACGGGCACACGGCGTTGGCGCAGACGCTGGTGTCGCATCGTAAACCGCTCCTCAGCCTTCTGGCGTCGGCCGGCGGCCGGAATGTCCGGGTTTTCGGGAGTCTCACCCGGGGAGAAGACGGGCCCGATTCTGACGTGGATCTGCTTGTCGACTTCGCCAAACCGGTCGGCCTGTTCGGCCTCTCTCGCCTCGAAGCCGCTGCGACCGAAATTGTCGGCGCCCCGGTCGACGTGGTTCCGAGCACCAGCCTCCGAACGAATCTGGCCGACAGCGTGCGGGCTGAGGCCGTGCCGCTGTGAGCCGCACCGATCGCGAGGTCGTCCAGGATGCCCTCGGGCGCTTCGACCAGTGATCCGCCAGGCATGCATCGGACGGCCACACCCGGCCCGAGGCCGCGCACTCCCAGCAGCGGGTGCGACGATGGATCACACGCAGACCGCGCCGCCTCGCAGAATGGATGTAACCCCGTGACCGTCATCAAGATCAACGCCATCACCGTGTCCGCCGACAGCGGCGACGAACTCGCCCACCGTTTCGCCGCACGAGCCGGCGCTGTCGACGGCCAGGCCGGCTTCGAGGGATTCGAACTTCTGAAGCCTCTGGATGACCGCACCACCTGGCTCGTCGTCACCCGGTGGAGCGACGAGGAGTCCTTCCAGGCCTGGGTGAGCTCCCCCGCCTTCGGCCACGGCCACCGCAGCGAAGCCGAGCGCTCCGGCCAGCCCGCGCCGGCCCACGTCGGCGTCAGCAGCGAGCTCTGGAGCTACGCGGTCGCCGGCGGCTCCGCCGCCTGACGGCGACGCCTGACCTCCCGCCGCCCGACACCCCGCCGCCCGACACCACCACTTGGGCGGGCCGGTCAGGCCGCGTGCGCCGGGTGCGCGTGGGCCGCGTGAGCTGCGTGCGCGCCCTCCCCGGTGTGCCCGGCGCGGACCGGCGGTTCCTCGTTGGTGAACCGGGCCCGCACACCCTCACGGAAGTGACCCGCCAGCGCCAGCACGATACCGAGCGCCGCCCACCCGGCCACCACGAGCCAGGGGAAGAGCAGGTTCGCGGCAGGGAAGTAGGAGAGGTCGCGGAGCAGCGTCGAGCCGGCTCCCGGCGGGAACCACTGGCCGACAGCGCCCCATGGTTGCGGCAGGAATTCGAGCGGCTGGGTTGCCGACGAGATCGGGTTCGCAATGAGCAGGAACAGCACCGGCCCCACCGCGATGCCCGCCCGCCCGACAAGCGACGCGACACCCACGATCGTCGCGCTCACCGCGAGCAGCGTCAGCGCGATGGCTCCGGCGTTCACGAAATAGTTCCCCTGCAGGGCGCCGAACCAGCCCCCGAGAATCGCCTCGAGCGCAATCCCTGCCACCACCACGTAGACCGTGATCGCGACGACTCTGCGCCATGCCCCCACAATCAGAATGGAGGCGAGGATTCCGCCGAGCATCCCACCCAGCGTGAGCGGGAACGCCGCAGCGGTCAGGCCGGAGCCGCGGGGGTCGGATGCCGCGAGCGGCACGACATCGGTGACGATGACGGTCACGGCAGGGCTCGACCCGCCACCGGCAGCTGCCGTTGCTGCCGTCGCTGCTGCGAGTTGCGCCTGGATTCTCGGAGCCAGACCACCGAGCAACTGGCTCACAACCGGGCTCGCGGCAGACGACGTGAGCACCTCGGGTGACGGGCCGAGCACGATCGCGCCGTAGACCTCGCGGGACTCGATCTTCGAAACCGCTGCGGCTCGGTCCTCCGCCCCGGCGAGAGCGAAGGTGCCGGGCGACGCCGCCGTCAGAGCAGCCTCCACCTGGGTCACGGCGCTCTCGGGGCCGACGACCGCGAGTGGGATGTTCTTGACCGACGAGGTGACAGACGGCCAGGAGAAGGCGAGCACGATGACGCCGACCACCACCGCGAGCGCAACCCCGATGCCGATGATGCGGCGCCAGGGGGTCGGAGAGGGTGGTGCTGTCACGAGCGTGCTGTCGGTCATCCTGAGCCTTTCAAAAAAGAACGTTCCTTCTTTATATGATGCGGTCGACGTAGACTCGGTGTCAAGAACGAATGTTCTTTTTTAGTTGACGAGGTGATGATGCCGAAAGTTACTGCCGAGTATCGGGAAGCCCGGCGCGACGAGATCACGGCAGCGGCGCTCCGTTGCTTCCAGGCGCGAGGGCTCGCCGCGACATCCATGTCCGACATCATCGCGGAGTCCGGGCTCTCGGCCGGCGCGATCTACGGGCACTTCGAGGGCAAGCACGACATCATGATGGCGGCTGCGCGCGAAGTCATCGGACACCGGATAGCCGACCTCCGCGAACTGGCCGGTGAGTCGGCGCCCTCCCCCGCCGAGGTGGTCACGCGCATGATGACGGGACTGTCGGGCGATGTCGCGAAGCCGTCCCTCCTCCTTCAGGTCTGGGCGCAGGCGATGGTCGAAGACGGGGTGCGCGAACTGTTGTGGACGGTCTTCGCCGACATCAGGGAGGCCTTCGACCACTACTTCATGAGGTGGGCCGTCGAACACGAGTCCCTCGATGAGGTCGCGGCACGCGAGTGGACCGCGACCCTGATGCCCGCGGCGGTCGGGCTCGCCCAGGGGTACATCGTGCAGTCGGCCGTCTTCCCCGCCTTCGACAGTGCCGCGTACCTCGCGTCGGTGCGGAGCGTCCTCCAGCAGTGACCCACTGCCGCCACCCCGTCTGCGGCTTGTCACAGACTGCTCACCCACTCGTCAGAGCACCGAGGCGAGGGCGTCGGCATCCGGAAGCGCTGCCTGCTCCTCAGGCGGCAAAGACTCATAGGCGTAGGTCGCCACGGCCATCGGGGAATCCGATCGTCCGAGCGAGTACCGCACCGTGTGATCGTTGCGGCTTCCGCAGATGGGGATGCCGACGGTCGGCGCATGCGCCTCCCGTCTGAGCTGGTCGTCGACCAGGGCGACATAGAACCCCAGCCCCGACTCCCGGAGTGTCTCGACCATCCGATCTGCTGCGCGAGCTCGGAATCCAGCGATGGAAGTCTGGACTCGAAGTTGCTCGGCGCAGAACCCGACAGCTCCAGCGTGCGGTTCTTGATCTGGTTCAGCAGGACGTTGCGCGACCACCCGCGCACGACCGCTTCAGCGGCGTACCCATTGCGCGCAGGCTGATGTTCGAGACGGTCGAGCATCACGGTGATGTGCCCCCACGGCAATTTGCCAACAGCTTGCTGGTAAATTGCAGCGCGCTTGGGCCAGGTCGCCGCGAGACTTCGCATGTTGCGCTGGTGAGAGGGAACCGAGACAGCACGGAAGCAGCGTCGGTAGGATGGCGCGATGAGACGCAGCGCATCGAGTTCCCCCGCACGCACCATCGCCCGCGTCCTGCTCGGCGGGGCCCTCGTCTTCGCCGGCACGAGCCACCTCACCTTCGCGCGCGACGACTTCCGCGCGCAGGTGCCGGAATTCGTGCCGCTGAAGACCGACACGACGGTGCTCGCCTCCGGCGTGGCGGAGATCGGCCTGGGCGCGGCGCTTCTGCTCACACGGGGGCGCACCCGCACGGCGGTCGGCAGCATCGCGGCGGCGTTCTTCGTGGCCGTGTTCCCCGGCAACATCGCGCAGCTCGTGCACCACAGAGACGCCTTCGGGCTCGACTCCGACCGCAAGCGCGCCCTCCGACTGCTCGGCCAGCCGCTGCTCATCGCCGTGTCGCTTTGGTCGACACGCCCCCGCGCACGGGCCTGACGGACAGTCCTCCCATGAGCCCGTTCCGGATCCGCGACTTCCAGCCCGACGACATCGACGGCATCCTGCACCTCTGGGAGGAGATGCGCCTGGCCCAGACCGAACCGGTCTACAGCCTGCCCGAAGTGCTCGCCTCCTGCCAGCAGGACCACGCCGTCGTTGCGGTGATCGACGACGTCGTGATCGGTGCCGCTGTCGGCCGGGCCGCCCATGCCCAGGGCTGGATCGTCTTCCTCGCCACTGCCGAGAAGCACCAACGCCTCGGCATCGGCGGCAAGCTCCTCGCCGCACTCGAGAAACGCATGGCACCGCTCGGTCTGTCGAAGCTCTCGGTGCTGCTGCCGGAGAACGTCGTGCGGGTCGGTGCGTTCAGCGAGCAGGGCTTCGAGACGAAGAAGAACCTCCGCTACCTCGAACGCCGCATCCCCGTGCAGCGCAACGAGCTGAGTGCGCTCAGCGAGCTGGGCGGACGGATCCTGCCGCGCGGCCTCTGGACGTCGATCGGCGGCATGGCGAAGGAGAAGGAACTGCTCGAACGCCGGTTGGTCATGCCGCTCGCGAACAGCGACCTCGCCGAACGGTTCGGCGTGCAGCCGCCGAGCGCCGTGGTGCTGTTCGGGCCACCCGGCACCGGCAAGACGACCTTCGCCCGGGCGATCGCCTCACGCCTGGAGTGGTCGTTCGTCGAGGTCTTCCCCTCCCGCCTCGCGAGCGATCCGGCGGGCCTCGCCGGCGCTCTCCGGGAGACCTTCACGAAGATCGCCGACCTCGAGCACGCCGTCGTATTCATCGACGAGGTCGAGGAGATCGCCGTGCAGCGCGGAGGCGAGCCGCCGTCGGCGATGCAGGGCGTGACGAACGAACTGCTGAAGATCATCCCGACCTTCCGTGACCAGCCCAACCGCCTGCTGGTGTGCGCCACCAACTTCATCCGGGCGCTCGACACGGCCTTTCTCCGTCACGGCCGGTTCGACTACGTGATTCCGATCGGCCTGCCCGATGAGGATGCCCGCGCGTCGATCTGGGCACGCTACATCCCGCCCCAGTCGCTGGAGGGCGTCGACCTGCCGGCGCTGGTCGCCCGCACCGACGGGTTCTCGCCCGCCGACATCGAGTACGCCGCTCGAAAGGCCTCTCAGGGAGCGCTCGAGGCGGCGCTCTATCCGGAGCAGGATGGCGCGGTGCGAGCGACGGGCCCGCAGACAGCCGACTACCTGCACGCCATCGGCGAGACGCGGGCGACGGTGTCATCGGATGTCGCGGCGGCCTTCCTCGAGGACATCGACCGCATCGCGAGGCTCTGAACGCCCTCTCGCCGCCCAGCTTCAGGCGAACGCCTCACCCCAGCCACGGAGCGTCTGCAGCACCGGGCCGAGTTGCCGGCCGGCGTCGGTGAGCGAGTACTCGAACCGGGCCGGCCGCTGCTGGTACGGCGTGCGGATGATCACCCCCTCCGCCTCGAGCTTGCGAAGCCTGGCGGTGAGGATCTCCCGCGGCGCCCCCGTGTTCGACCGGATGTCGGTGAACCGCGTCACCCCGAATCCGAGCTCGCGCACGATGAGCAGCGACCAGCGGTCGCCGATGACAGCCAGGGCGTCGGCGATGCTGCACTCGCGCGGTCGACCGACCACGATCGGCCCGGGAACAGCACCGTCGTGCCACACTCCGGTCACGACTCCTTCCGGCCGGGCATCCATCGTCAGAGTCGCTCGATGAGGGTCGCGTTGGCCATGCCGCCGCCCTCGCACATGGTCTGGAGCCCGTACTGGCCGCCCGTCTCCTCGAGGTGGCTGAGGAGCGTTCCGAGCAGCCGAGTGCCCGACGATCCGAGGGCATGCCCGAGGGCGATCGCTCCGCCGCGCGGGTTGAGTTTTGCCGGATCCGCGTCGAACTCGTGCGACCAGGCGAGCGGCACAGAGGCGAACGCCTCGTTCACCTCGTAGGCGTCGAGGTCGTCGAACGAAAGGCCTGAGCGCTCCAGTATCCTGTGGGTCGCGGGGATCGGGCCGGTCAGCATGAAGAGCGGATCGTCGCCGACGACGGCGAAGTCCACGAACCGGGCTCGCGGACGAAGGCCGAGCTCGAGAGCCTTCTGCTCGCTCATGATGAGGGTCGCCGAGGCCCCGTCGGTGAGGGGCGACGAGTTCCCCGGGGTGATGTTCCACTCGACGTCGGGGAATCGCGCCGCCAGCTCGTCGGTGCGGAACGCAGCCGGCAACCCGCTGAGGCCCTCGGCTGTCGTGGAGGCCCTGATCGTCTCGTCGCGTGCGAACGGCGTGGAACCGGTGACAGCGCCCGGCAGCTCCACGGGCAGAACCTCGCCGTCGAACAGCCCCGCCTCTGTCGCTGCCGCAGCGCGCCGGTGCGACTCGGCGGCGAAGGTATCCAGCGCGAGACGATCGAGGCCCCACTTCGTGGCGATCAGTTCGGCCGACACGCCCTGGTTCACCAGGCCCTCCGGATAGCGGCCCCGGAACGACTCACCGAACGGAGTGCCGCCAGCCGACGACGACCCGAGCGGCACCCGGCTCATCGATTCGACACCGCCCGCGATGACGATGTCGTAGGCACCGGCCAGCACGCCCTGCGCCGCGAAGTGGACCGCCTGCTGGCTCGAACCGCACTGGCGGTCGATGGTGACGGCAGGCACCTGCTCGTCGAATCCCGCTGCGAGCACCGAAGTGCGGGCGATGTTCAGGCTCTGGTCGCCGACCTGGCTGACGCAGCCGAGCAGAACGTCGTCGATGCGGAGCGAGTCGAGTCCGCTCCGTTCGAGCAGGGACCGCAGCACATGCCCCATGAGGTCGGACGGATGGATGCCCGACAGGGACCCGCCCGGCTTGCCCTTCCCTGACGCGGTTCGGACGACATCGACTATGACGGCGGTGGGCATAATGCTCCTTTGGACCAGGCAGTCGGTTCGATAATCGAACCGGGATCCCACGCTACCACCCGTGCCTCAGCCGTGCTCGACGACCCCCTCCCCGCCCACGATCGGCCTCGGCGACTCGTTCGTGGGCGGGTTCATCGCGGCACTCCGGCGCGGGCGCGCGGTCTGAGGCGGCCCGGCCCGTTCCGCCCCACCCGTCCGGGAGGAGATACGCCACTGTCCCGCTCTATTTGCCCCACATTGCCTCAGCTCCTCCCGAATGGGAATCAGGAGGCAGGCTAGGGTCCCGGAGTTGATGTGCCGACCCAATCCGCGCTGAGCGACAGCTGCCAGGCCAGCCTTCCCGGGAAGTGGCGCGCAAGTGGAGACAATGGGACATGGCCAGCTTCGTCGTCGAACCAGACTGCCCGCGCACCGCGAATGGGGGCGAGCAGGACGAACTCGGCTCGCTGGATCCGGAGGCCGTCACATGAAGATCGTGGCGGTGTACAGCACCAAGGGCGGTGTGGGCAAGACGACCGCCGCGGTGAACCTGGCGTGGGAGGCCTCCCAGGACTTCCGCGTGCTGCTCTGGGATCTCGACCCCCAAGGGGCGGCGACCTATCTGTTGCAGGTGAAGCCGAAGCTCAAGGGCGGCGCCGAGGCCCTCGTCGACGGCACGACTCGGGTGCGTGCCGCGATCCGCTCGACGACCTTCGACCGCCTCGACCTCCTGCCGGCCGACGCCAGCTACCGGGAGCTCGATGTGGTTCTCGATCATGCGAAGGATTCGACGGGTCGGATCCGGCGCGTCCTCGAGCGTGTCGCGGACGACTACGACGTCGTCATCCTCGACTGCCCGCCCGGTGCGGGGCTCGTCGCAGAGAACGCGGTGCTCGCGGCCGATCTCGTGGTCGTTCCCCTCGTGCCGTCGCCGCTGTCGCTCCGATCCCTGGAGCAGGTCGTCGACTTCGTTGCCTCCTCACCGACCCGCTCCCCCATTCTCGGGTTCCTGTCGATGGTCGACCGCCGGAAGGCCGTGCACCGCAACGCCGTGGTTCAGCTCCCGCGGGCCCACGAATCGGTGTCGAACATCGTCGTTCCGAATACGGTCGTCATCGAACGGATGGGGAGCGAGCGAGCTCCCGTCGGCCTGTATGCACCCCAGTCCGAAGCCGCGCATGCGTACAGCGAGCTGTGGGTGCGCATCCAGTCGACGGTGAAGGCCAGACGGCGGAAGTCCAAACACTGACGCGCACGCCCCCGGTGCAGACCAGACGCCCGCGCGGATGCAGACTGGAGGCATGACCGAGCCCCAGGAAGCACGCACTGCCGGACCCATCACCGTGGCCGTGACCCGCACCGTCTCTCCCGACCGGGCGCGCGAAGCCGCCGCCTGGGCGCGATCGGGGCAGGATCTCATCAGCACGTACCCCGGATACCTCGGGTCGGGGTGGATCAGGCCCGACCCGACGTCGGGCGACTGGCACATGCTGTTCCGCTTCGCCGACAGCGCCAGTCTCGACGTGTGGGAGAAGTCGGCCGAGCGCGCGTGGTGGGTCTCCACCGGGCAGGGGCTCGTGGAGCACGGCAACCAGGAGCGCCGCACCGGCATCGAGGGGTGGTTCGACGAGCCCTCCGCCGTCGAGGTGATCAGCGCGGCGCCGCGCACTCCCCCGCGGTGGAAGCAGATGGTGTCGATCTTCATCGTGTTCTATCCGCTCAGCGTGCTGGCGAACTACCTCGTGGCGCCCCTGCTCGGCGACTGGCCGGTCTGGGCGCGGGTGCTGGTCACCGTGCTGGCGCTCACGCCCGTGATGACGTACCTCGCGCTGCCGTTCGTGACGCGGGCGCTCCGCCCGTGGTTGCTCCGCGGGCGCTGACGCGGCGTCGCGTCGGTTGTGTTCGCCACCGCGACCCGCCGGATCAGCCGCTCGGCAGGGTCTGCAGGATGTTCGACAGCACGCTGTCGGCCGAACTCGGTGAGTCGAAGATGACCGACGAGATGGAGATCCAGTAACCCGACTCGGTGAAGATGTCGAACACGGGGGCTTCGGTGCTGCTCTCGACGTAGCCGCGGTTGCCCGACGTGCCGGAGAGGGCTGCGTTGGCCGTACCGGACGCCTTGATCTTCGCCTCGTTCGTCGCGAGGGCTGCCGAGCCAGGGTCGGCGACTCCGACGGAGATGCTCGACCCGCTTGCGGAGTTCAGCCACGAGCAGAGCTTTCCGTCGAGGCCGACGATCGTGGCGAAGCTGTTGTCGCCCGACACCTCAGCACCCGGATCGGCTGCGAAGTCGGGGCTGATGGCTGCGACGGTCGAGTCGGCCACCAGCGACGAGCAGGCGATCGTGACCGAGCTGCCGGTCGTCGCCGCGGGCGAGGCGCTCGCGCTCGACGTCGGCGTCGGGCTCGACGTGGGAGTGACCGTCACGGTCACGGTGGGCGCAGGGGTCGCGGCCGGAGTCGACGGCGCACAACCCGCGAGCACGGCGATCGACACCCCGACGAGCGTGCCTGCCGACGTGATGCGGAACGCCCGGGCTGAGCGCGTGAAAGCCTTCATCGATGATCCCCTTGTATTGTGGGATGAGCCTGACACACGTGGGGCCCCGTGACCGCATTGTTCACTCGAACGGGGGGGGGTGCGGGGGGATCGCGCCATCGAGTGGTCGGTTCGGGACCTCCGAGGCCCGGTCAGCGGGCCCGAAGCGCCCACTGGATGGGGTGCGGGGCGGGGGGCGGGGGGCGCAGGCCTGGGCGCGGCGCGCGGCGCCGCGCCCGTCAGCGGAGCGTCGTGCCGTGCACGGCAAGCGGGTCGATCAGCGCGATCTCCTCCGCGGTGAGCGGCGCAGCGTGCACCGCGGCGATGTTGTTCTCGAGCTGCGCGACGCTCGAGGCGCCGATCAGGGCCGTGGTGACCGAGGGCTGCCGCAGCACCCAGGTGAGGGCGAGCTGGGCGAGGCTCTGCCCGCGCGACGCTGCGATGTCGTTCAGTGCCCGCGCCCGCGAGAGGTACATCTCGCCGATCTCGCCCGGCTGCAGCCAGCGACCCTCGGATGCCCGCGACCCGTCGGGCACGGTTCCGCCGAGGTAGCGGTCGGTGAGGAGGCCCTGCGCGAGCGGTGAGAACGCGATGCTGCCGACGCCCAGGTCGGCGAGGGTGTCGAGCAGCCCGTCTTCGGGAGTGCGGTCGAACATGCTGTAGCGCGGCTGGTGGATGAGCAGCGGCACCTTGAACTCGGCGAGCGCCGCCGCAGCGGCACGGGTCTGCTCGGGGTTGTAGTTCGAGATGCCGGCGTAGAGCGCCTTTCCGCTCTGCACCGCGTGCGCCAGGGCACCCATCGTCTCCTCGATCGGGGTCTCGGGATCGGGCCGGTGCGAGTAGAAGATGTCGAAGTAGTCGAGGCCGGTACGTTTCAGCGAAGCATCCAGACTCGACAGCATGTACTTGCGGGAGCCGAACACCTGGTACGGGCCCGACCACATGTCGTAGCCCGCCTTTGACGAGATGATCAGCTCGTCACGGTAGGGACGCAGGTCTTCGGCGAAGATGCGCCCGAAGTTCGACTCCGCCGATCCGGGGGGCGGGCCATAGTTGTTGGCGATGTCGATGTGCGTCACGCCGAGGTCGAAGGCGCGGCGGATGATCGCCCGCTGGGTGTCGAGCGGCTTGTCGTTGCCGAAGTTGTTCCAGAGGCCGAGCGAGATCGCGGGGAGCTTGAGACCGCTCCAGCCGACCCTGTTGTACTGCATTGTGTCGTAACGTGAAGAGTCGGCAACGTGAGGGTACATAGTGAAATCCTATCCACCCGGGCCGACCTTCCAGAGAAGGACATGTGATGACAGACCAGAAGCTCACCATCGGCTATAAGGCGTCCGCCGAACAGTTCACCCCGACGCAGCTGCTCGACTTCGGGGTGCAGGCCGAACAGGCCGGCTTCGAGTCGATCTTCATCTCCGACCACCTGCAGCCGTGGCGGCACACGGGAGGGCACGCCCCGGCGGCGATCCCGTGGATGGGGGCGCTCGGCGCCCGCACGTCGAAGATCGTCATGGGCACCTCGGTTCTGACGCCGACGTTCCGCTACCACCCGGCGGTCATCGCGCAGGCGTTCGGCACCCTCGGTGAGATGTTCCCCGAGCGCGTCATCCTGGGCGTCGGCACCGGTGAGTCGCTGAACGAGGCCGCCCTCGGCATCCCGTGGCCCGACATCAAGGAGCGCTTCGCCCGCCTGAAGGAGGCCGTGCTGCTCATCCAGCGCCTCTGGAGAGAAGACCGCGTCACCCACAACGGCGACTACTACACGGTCGACAACGTCACCATCTACGACCGCCCGGAGAAGCCCGTGCCCATCTACATCGGCGCATCCGGGCCCGCGGCGACGCGCCTGGCCGGCCGCATCGCCGACGGGTTCATCACGACCTCGGGTAAGGCGCCGTCTCTGTACGCCGACACCCTGGTCCCCGCGCTCGAAGACGGTATCGCGAAGGGCGAGCGGGCCGAGGGCGCCGTGGACCGGCTGATGGAGATGAAGGTCTCGTTCGATCACGACGGCGCCCGCGCGCTCGAAGACACCCGGTTCTGGGGCGCGCTCGCGCTGAGCCCCGAGGAGAAGGTCAGCGTCGAAGACCCGAGCGAGATGGAACGCCTCGCCGACGAACTGCCGATCGAACGGGTCGCGTCGCGCTGGATCGTGTCGACGGATGCCGACGAGCACGTCGAACGCATCCAGCAGTACATCGACCTGGGGTTCCGCCACCTCGTGTTCCACGCGCCCGGTCACGACCAGGAGCGGTTCATCACGCTGTACGGCGAAGAGGTCCTCCCCCGACTCCGCGCGCTGTAGCGGCGAAGCCCCGCCACGGGGTGGAACACGGCCGCGACACTTACCAAGATTCGTGACTATGACCACGTTCGACGAACGGCTCGGCGCTGAGCCGCCCCGCCTCCCCTCCCTCTTCGCCCGGATCTCGGGACGATGGCCGACTTCACCGCGCTGGCGGCGGAGCTCCGGCGAAACGGTCTCTCGCTCGTGGTCGACTTCGTCTTCAACCACACCTCGAACGAGCATGCCTGGGCGAAGGGCGCGCTCGCGCGCGATCCGCTCTACGACGACTTCTACCTGATCTTCGATGACCGCGCGATGCCCGACCGGTACGAGCTGACGACCCGCGAGATCTTCCCGGATGACCACCGGGCTCGTTCGTGCCGCTCGCCGACGGGCGGTCGGTGTGGGCGGCGTTCCACTCGTTCCCGTGGGACCTGAACTACCGGAACCCCGCGGCGTTCCGGGCGATGGCCGGGGAGCTGCTCTCCCTCGCGAACCAGGGGGTGAACATCCTGCGAATGGATGCCGTGGCTTTCATCTGGAAACAACTCGGCACGGCGAGCGAGAACCTGCCCGAGGCGCACCTGCTGCTGCAGGCGTTCAACGCGGTCTGCCGCATCGCCGCGCCGTCGCTGTTGTTCAAGTCGGAGGCGATCGTGCATCCGGATGACGTGGTGCTGTACATCCGGCCAGATGAGTGCCAACTGAGCTACAAACCCACTGCAGATGGCTCTCATCTGGAACTCCCTCGCCACCCGCGAGGTGAACCTGCTCGCGCAGGCGCTCGAGCAGCGGCGCACCCTGCCGCCGCACACGGCGACCTCGTCGCCGACCGGACCGACCTCGTGACCGGCCACGCGGTGCCGCTCACCGCCGGCCTCACCCTCGCCCCGCACGAGTTCGTCTGGCTCGCCTGACCCCGCGCGCCGATGCCGCGTGCGCAATTCAGGATATTCGCGACGCCGAGCCCGTATCGTGCATGGCTCCGCTCCTATCCTGAATTGCGCACGGGCCGAGCGGGGCGGCGCGGGTGCCTGCGGGGGTCAGGAGTTCGGGATGAGGGTGTACTTCGTCGAGAGGTACTCGCGGATGCCCTCGGTGCCGCCCTCGCGGCCGAGGCCGGACTGCTTCACACCGCCGAAGGGCGCCGCGGCATTCGAGAGCACACCCACGTTCAAACCCATCATCCCGGTGTCGAGTTTGTCGATCATCCGCTGCCCACGGGCGAGCGATTCCGTGAAGACGTAACTGACGAGGCCGTATTCGGTGTCGTTCGCCAGACGCACGGCCTCATCTTCGTCGGAGAACTCGACGATAGAGAGCACCGGGCCGAAGATCTCCTCGCGGAGGATGTCGCTGCCCGCCGCCACGCCGGTGATGACGGTGGCCTCGTAGAAGCTGCCGTCGCCGTCGACCGGATGCCCACCGGTCTGCACCGTGGCACCCCGTGACACGGCGTCGCTCACGAGCGCATCCACCTTCGTGACGGCTGCGTCGTTGATGAGCGGGCCGACGGTGACGCCCTCCTCTGTGCCGCGACCCATTCGGAACGCGGAGACGCGAGAGGAGAGTCGCGACGCGAACTCCGACGCGACCGAGCTGTGCACGATGAAGCGGTTTGCGGCCGTGCAGGCCTGCCCGATGTTCCGGAACTTGGCCGCCAGGGCGCCCTCCACGGCCTTGTCGAGGTCGGCGTCCTCGAAGACCACGAACGGGGCGTTGCCGCCGAGCTCCATCGAGATGCGCAGCACGTTCTCGGCCGACTGCTTGATGAGCTGCTGGCCGACCGCGGTCGAGCCCGTGAAGCTGAGCTTGCGGAGGCGCGGGTCGGCGATGATCGGGTCTGAGACCGCGCTGGTCGTGCTGGTGGTGAAGATGTTCAGCACACCCTTGGGCAGACCCGCCTCCTCGAGGAGGGTCGCGAGCAGAAGGGTGGTGAGCGGCGTGAGGGAGGCCGGCTTGACGACAGCCGTGCATCCTGCGGCCAGGGCGGGGGCGATCTTGCGGGTCGCCATCGCGAGCGGGAAGTTCCACGGGGTGATGAGGAACGCGGGCCCGACCGGCCGCTCGGAGACGATCATCGAGCCGGTGCCCTCGGGGTTCCGGCCGTAGCGGCCGCCGATCCGCACGGCCTCCTCGCTGAACCAGCGCAGGAACTCGCCGCCGTAGGTGACCTCGCCCCGGGCCTCGGCCAGGGGCTTGCCCATCTCGAGCGTCATGAGCAGGGCGAAGTCCTCGCGGCGCTCCTGCAGCAGGTCGAAGGCGCCGCGGAGGATCTCGCCCCGCGCGCGGGGCGCCGTCTCGGCCCACTCGTCGGCCGCGGCGACGGCGGCATCGAGAGCGGCGAGGCCGTCTTCGGCCCGCGCATCGGCGATCTGCTTGATGACGAGGCCCGTCGCGGGATCGTGCACGTCGAGAGTGGCGCCCGCGCGGGCATCCACCCACTCGCCACCGATGAAGAGCTGCGAGGGCACCCGGGCGAGCAGGTCGGCTTCGGCCGAAGCCGAAGATGCAGTGGCAGAGGTGGGGGCGATCGTCATGTTTCTTCCGCTTCGTCGAGGTTCGTGAATGGATGCGGCCGGGGCCTCTGCAGGGCCCGGATCGGCGGCCGGGGCCGGGCTCCTACAACCAGGGGTCGATGAGAATCTTGCCATCGACCTGGCCCGCGGCCAAACGATCGGGCTGGGTTGCCAGGTCGTCCAGAGGCACCACCCGCTCGATGAGTTCTGCGCCGAGGGTGGTCGTGGCCAGGATCGCGAGGGCGGCACCGAGGTCTGTGGCGCAGACGTGAGCCAGAGTGCGTGACCTGCACGTAGCGGTCTCCGGTCTCAAGGTGAGAGAACTCCCCTCTTGCGACCCAGTTCTGAGCAAACGCCCTCACGACGTGGAGGCCTTCGGGGCCGTTACCGGCCGTCGCGGTTGTGAGAGTCGATCCCTCGATGGAGTTGGAGAAGTACGCCTCGTAGAACGGCACCATCCGAGCTCGTTGCGGATCGGTCACGAACCTCTGAACCGGCGGCAGTCGTTGGAGATCCGCTGCCACCTGCCGGAACAGCGCCAGGCGCGCCTGATCGAATGTCTCCCCTCGCTGGGCCGCCTCCACGGCCCGGCTGCTCGTCTTCAGGATCGTCTTGCCCCGGGCTGCATCAACGAAGACGCGCACGGACTCCGCGGCCATCCTGCTCGCGTCGCGGTCGACCACCGCGAGCATGTTCGCCAACTGGCGGGGGGCGTAGGTCGTCACGAGCTTGACCACGTGCATGGGGAATGGGCAAATACGTTCCGATCCCAGCGCAAAGGAGGTACAGCAGCCGGCCGCTCAGCGGGGGCGACTGAGCGGGTTCAGGAGGCGGGTGCCGAGGTCTGAGGCGAGGAGGGCGGCGGCCGCGTCGGCGACGATGGTGTCGCCCTGGGCGCGGGTGATCCGGCTGGAGGTGATGAGGGTGGCGGTGCCCTGCATCGTTGCGGCAAAGAGGAGCTTGAAGCGGATGCGCAGCTCTGCGGGCGAGTCGCCGGGGCCGACAGGCGCGCCGGGCTCGGCAAGGTCGCCAGACCGGGCGGGCATCGCACCGTCGAGGGTGTCGAAGAGGCGGGCGGCCGCGGCCTCGAGCGCCGGGGTGGGATGGTTCGACTTTGCGGCGAACATGAGTTCCATCAGGGCCGCGTCGTCGACGCCGAAGTCGACGTAGGCGCGGCCGACACGGCGGAAGCGCTCCTCGAACGAACCCGGGGTCGCGATCGCCGCACCGACCTTCTCGGCCAGGCGGTCGAAGCCCTGCTCGGCGAGGGCATCGAGCAGGGCCTGCCTGTCGATGAAGTGGCTGCGGGGGGCGCCGTGGCTCACGCCGGCCCGACGGGCGAGCTCGCGGAGCGACAGACCGTCGACCCCGCCCTCCCGCAGTACCTGCTCGGCCTGTTCGAGCAGTACCGCGCGCAGGTTCCCGTGATGGAAGGGCCGCGATGTCATGCCCTCAGTCTACCCCCGGACTAGACATTGACTATTTACTAGACACTGTCTAGTCTGGCGACATGACTTCACCGACAAAACCGCAGACCTTCCTTGTGTTCGGCGCCACCGGGCAGACCGGCCAGCACTTCACCTCGCTCGCACTCCAGGCCGGACACCGGGTGCGCGCCCTCGCCCGCACCCCCTCCAAGCTCACCATCGAGCATCCCGATCTCGAGGTGATCCGCGGATCGGTGAGCGACACGGCCGGGGGCGTCGACCTCGACGACCTCGTCCGCGGCACCGACATCGTGGTCTCGATGCTCGGCGACGTGGAGCAGCAGCGAGAACAGAAGGTCAACACCGAATTCGTGCGGCGCCTGGTGCCCGCGATGCGGAGGAACGGCGTGAAGCGCTTCCTCTACCAGGCCGGCGGGCTGAGCAGGGCGCCAGGCCGGCCACTGTCGCCGGCGCTCTGGGCGATCAGGAAGACACTCGCCCGCGGTTACGACGGCCAACACCGCGACAATGAAGCCGTGATGGAGTACCTGACGAACGAGGCTCCCGACATCGAATGGATGGTGCACCGGGCCGGCATCGGGTCGAACGGCGCATCGAAGGGTGTCCTCGAACGCTCGACCCGCCGCCCGAGCATCGGCACCTTCAGGGACTGCGCCGCCTACAATCTCCGCACGGTGATGGATGCCGCGGCAATCCACACTTCGGACTTCAGCATGTACCGCACGGCCTGACCGCCACGATTCAGGAGCTGCGCGCCGAGACGCGCCAGAGCGGGGGCGCGGGGACGCTGAACCATGTCCACGGTTTCACTCTCTTGGCAGGCCGGCGGGGCGACAATGGGGTATGACACCCCACTTCGAGAACGCAGATTCCTACGACCGGTTCATGGGTCGCTTCTCCACACCTCTGGCGAAGCTCTTCGTCGACGGGATCGCACCACCGAGAGACGCGCTCGCGCTCGATGTCGGGTGCGGCCCCGGAGCTCTGACAAGGGAGCTCATCGAGGCGCTCGGCCCCGGCCAGGTCAGCGCCGTCGATCCGTCGGAGCCGTTCGTGAGCGCGGCGCGATCGCGATTCCCCGGCACGGACATCCGCATCGCCTGGGCCGAGTCCCTCCCCTACCCCGACGACACGTTCGACCTGACGCTCTCGCAGCTCGTCATCCACTTCATCGCCGACCCGGTGGCAGCCATCCGCGAGATGGCGCGCGTCACCCGGCCGGGAGGAAGGATCGCGGCCAACGTGTGGGACTTCCAGGGCAACCGGGGGCCTCTGGGAATCTTCCAGCAGGCAGCGCTCGACCTGGACCCCGAGGCATCCGTGTACGAGATCACCCGGGGCACAGGCGAGGGAGACCTGCTGGAGATGTTCACCGGTGCCGGCCTGGCCGACATCACCACCGGCGAGCTGACGGTCAGGATCACCTTCCCGACGTTCGCGGACTGGTGGGATCCCTTCACACTCGGCATCGGGCCCGCCGGCGCCTATGTCGCCTCCCTCGACCCGGATCGTCGTGCCGCACTCGAGCGCCACGCGCGCGAACTGCTCCCCGCCATCCCCTTCACCATCGCCGCGACCGCGTGGACGGTCACTGGGCACGCCCCGCGGTGAACCGCCCCGCGCGCCCCTGTCCCCGCCCCACGAACCCCTCCTCCTACACCACCGCACGTCACTCGCGACGAAGGGACCCATATCGCGCCAAACTCGCTTCGTGGGCGCGATAGGGGTCCCTTCAGCAGGATGTAGATGGTGAGCCCGGTGACGAGACCCACGATCACCCGGAGCACGACGAGGTAGTCGATCCAGGAGCCCACCGGAGGCGAGCCGGGCAGGAAGGTGCGGAGGGGGATGACGACGAAGAGCATCGCGCCGATCCAGCTGGTGAGGGTGGCCTCGACCTGGCGCCGGCCGGTGTAGGCGCTGATGGCCACGAAGAGCACCAGCACCGGGATGACCGCCATCAGGCCGAGCAGGACGATCCCGAAGGCGACGGTGCTCGCGGGGCGGGTGGCGACGATCTCCACCGTGGGCAGCGACGTGTCGCCGTCCGCCGTCGTGACACTGTAGCCCGTGAGGTCGACCCGATTGGTGTGCAACTGCCAGCCCGGCACGGAGTCGTCGAGGCACGCGTCGGTGGGGACCGTGATCCGCCCGTCACCCTCGCCGGTGAAGGCGAACGTGGTCAGCTCGGCACGGTAGGTGTCGAACGGCCATTTTTGCCCACAGATCTCCTCTGCACAGGGCGAGTGGAGGGGGCGGGGGTCAGGGGGGTCAGCGGTAGATGGTGGCGTAGAGGGCGGCCATGTCGTCGGGGGTGGGGATGCGGGGGTTGTTGGCGGGGGAGCCGGAGGCGATCGCCTGCTGCACCATCGTGGGGATCGTCGCAGTCCAGGCCGCTTCGTCGATGCCGAAGGCCTCCGGGGTGGGAACCGCCAGGTCGCGGCAGAGTGCCTGCAGCTCCTCGACGAGGGCGCTGGCCGCGCGTGCATCATCGTCTCCGACGCTCGCGCAGCCGAGAGCCCGGGCGCAATCGGCATAGCGGGCGGTGGCGGAGCCCACCGAGAAGGCGGTGACCGCGGGGAACAGCATCGCGTTCGACAGCCCGTGCGCGACGTGGAAGTGCGCCCCGATGGGCCGGCTCATGCCGTGCACGAGGGCCACGCTGGAGTTCGAGAACGCGATGCCTGCCTGCGTCGCGGCGAGCATGAGGGCCTCGCGGGCATCTCGATCCGTTCCGTCGGCGTACGCCCGGCGGAGGTGCGCGCCGATCGAGGCGATCGCCGTGAGGCACAGCGCGTCGGAGAGCCGGTTCGCGCGGCGACTGACGTACGCCTCGACGGCGTGGGTGAGAGCATCCACTCCCGTGTCGGCCGTGAGACGCGCGGGCATCGAAAGGGTCAGCTCGAAGTCGATGACCGCTGCGGCCGGCAGAAAGGCCGGGCCGGTGCAGAGCATCTTCTCGTTCGAGCCACTGTCGGTGATGATCGTGAACTGCGTGGCTTCCGACCCGCTGCCGGCGGTGGTCGGGATGGCGACGACCGGGAGCGCGGGGCCGTCGTTCCGCCGCGGAGCCCGGTAGTCGGCCATCCTCCCGCCCTGCACGGCGAGCAGCGCGAGCGCCTTGGCGGTGTCCATCGGGCTGCCTCCGCCGAAGCCGATCACCAGGTCGGCGCCGTGCTCGTGGAGCGCCGCGAGCCCGCTGACCAGCGAATCCGTCGTCGGGTCGGGAACGGTCTCGGCCCAGAGCGCGGGCTGGAGCCCGGCCCCTGTCATCAGACCCATCAACTCGGCGGCCGCGCCGTTGCCCTCGAGGAACCTGTCGGTCACGAGCAGCGGGCGGCTGGCTCCGAGCCCGAAGACGAGTTCGCCGAGCTCGCTCCGCGCACCCCCACCGATTCGCAGCTGGCGGGGTTGGGCGAAGGTGAAGACCACGGTGTTCTCTTTTCGGCGTCCGGTGACGCCGAACACCGGCGTCGTGTCTTCGAATGTACTCGCCCCGCCCCGCTGCCACGGGTTGTGGGTAGGCTCGAATCGCGACATCCCCGAAGGAGTGTGACCGATGAAGATCACCGGAGCCGTGCTCGAGAGCCTCGACTCACCGCCACCGTTCGCCCAGTCGCGGCCGATCCGCATCAGGGAACTCGAGCTGGATGCCCCGGGCCCGCACGAGGTGCTGGTGCGCATCGAGGCGGCCGGCGTCTGCCACTCCGATCTGTCGGTGCTCACCGGCGTACGCCCGCGCGCGGTGCCGCTGCTGCTCGGGCACGAGGCCGCCGGCATCGTCGAGTCGCTGGGCGCCGAGATCGACGACATCGCGGTCGGGCAGCGCGTCGTGATGACGTTCCTGCCCCGCTGCGGGCACTGCGCCTCCTGCGCGAGCGACGGCCGCACCCCGTGCGAGAACGGCAGTGCCGCCAACGGCGCCGGCCGGCTGCTCGACGGGGCCAAGCGCATCCATGACGGCTCGGAGGTCATCGACCACCACCTCGGCGTCTCTGCCTTCGCCGACCACGCGGTCGTCGACCGCCGCTCGATCGTTCCCGTCGACGACGACGTTCCGCCGCAGGTCGCGGCACTCATGGGCTGCGCGGTGCTCACCGGCGGTGGTGCGGTGCTGAACGCTGCCCGGCTCGCGCCCGGCGAGACCCTCATCGTGGTCGGTCTCGGCGGGGTCGGAATGGCCGCCGTGCTCGTCGGCCTCGCTGTCGAGGGTGCCCGGGTGATCGGCGTCGACGCCAACCCCGACAAGCTCGCCCAGGCCACGGCGCTCGGCGCCCACGAGGTCTACGGGCCGGCCGAGGCCGTCGAAGCCGGCATCACGGCCCCCGCGGTCATCGAAGCCGTCGGCCGTGCCGTCGCCTTCGAGACGGCACTGGCGCTGACGGCACCCGGCGGCCGCACGGTCACCGTCGGGCTGCCGGCTCCGGATGATCTCGCAGCCGTCTCCCCGCTCGCCCTCGTCTCCACGGGGCGCACCATCATCGGCAGCTACCTCGGCAGCTCGATCCCTGCCCGCGACATCCCGATCTTCGTCGACCTCTGGCGCCGCGGCCTGCTGCCTGTCGAGAACCTCGTCTCGTCGGAGATCCAGCTCGATGAGATCAACGAGGCGATGGACTCGCTCGCCCGCGGCGAGAGCATCCGCCAGATCATCGTGCCGACGGCCTAACACCTGTGCACTCGGGACGCAACAGACCAGGACAGGCGGGGATACCCGTCGACGGCTGCGGTAGAAAGGCCCGATACTCATAAGGAGAACTCTTCCCCCGTGCTGCGGCACCCGAGTACGAATCGAGACCAGGCGCGATGGCCGTTGAGCTCGTCTCCCTCACCCCGATGCAGTCCCTCGGCATTCCGATCGCGCTGGTGGGTGCGGTGTTCCTCGCCCTCGGCGCGGAGTACCAGCACCGCGGTGTCAACAAGGTCGACGCCCGCACCGGCGGCCAGGGCAAGTCCGGGCTCGACCTCCGGCAGCTGCTGGCGCTGATCCGGCGACCCTCGTGGATGATCGGCACCCTCATGCTGGCCCTGGCGATCGTGTTCCAGCTGACCAGTCTCTACCTCGCACCCCTCACCGTCGTGCAGCCGCTCGGCGCCATCGCCCTCGTCATCACGGCCGTGGTGAACTCCCGCACCACGAAGACGCGACTGAGCCGTTCGACGATCCGCGCTATCGCCTTCTGCGTCGGCGGCATCGCCCTCTTCGTGACGGTTGCCGCGCTCACCACGTCGACCCTGCCGATCAACGAGACGCAGCTCGCCATCGTGTTGATCATCCTCGCCGTCGTGCTGGCCATCGTCGTGACCGTGTTCCTGCTTTTCCGCAACCGCGCCACACCGATCTTCTGGATCGTCGGTGCCGGCATCCTGTTCGGCTTCGTCGCCACCCTCGCCAAGGTCGTCATCGAGCGCATCCAGACCCTCTTCATGGACAAGTTCCACATCACGCCCGGTGACTGGCTGACCATCCTCTGCATCCTCGGGCTCATCCTCGCGGGGCTCGCGGGCAGCTACTTCGTGCAGACGGCCTACTCGTCGGGCCCACCCGACCTGGTGGTCGCCGGGCTGACTGTGATCGACCCGATGGTGGGCGTGACGATCGGCATCGTGGTGCTCGGCGAGGCGGCCTCTGCGCCCTGGTGGGCCAGCATCGCGTTCGTCGTGGCGGGGGCGCTCGCCGTCTACGGCGTGATCCAACTCTCGCGCCGGGCCGACGTCGCAAAACCCTGACAGGGGGCCCTGACCGCGAAACCCTGACCGCGGACCCGCCGCGACGGGTCGCTACAGCGTGAGCGCCAGCGCGGCCGCGTACTCCTCGAAGTAAGAGACCGCGAGCGGCAGGGAGCCGAATGCGAAGGTGGCGCCCTTCGCATCGGCGGCGTGGGAGACCCGGTAGCAGGTGCCGACGAGTTCGATCTCGCCGAGCATCCCGAACTGCGGGTCGACGACGAACCAGCGGCCACTGTCCCATTCGGTGAACGAGAGCCGCGGCACGGGCCTGTCGACCAGGTCGCAGGTGGGGCATTCCTCGTCGGCGAAGTGTGGGAGCACCCTGGTCATCGAGAGCAGCACCAACGGCGCGACGGCCCGGATCTGGGTGGCGGCACTTCGACCCATGGCAGCGACGGCCGCGGGGCCGCGCAGGTGCTGGGAAGCATTGTCGGCCGAACGCGCCGACCACGGGGTTCCTTCGCTCAGCATCCCCGCTCCTTCCGCCACACACCTCGTACCGTGCATCCATTGTGCGCTCCGAGCATGTGAAAAGGATCGGTATGGGCGAAATCCATCCGGTGGATCGACACAGGAAACCAGTACTCTGGGTCGCGACGCGATCCGCTTCGATGGCGTCTCACCAGAGATTCGACAGATTCCGCAGATTCCCCACCCAGATTCCAGGAGCAGCGACATGAGCCACTACGCAGTGATCGATCCGGCCACCGGCGAGACCGTCACCGAATATCCGACCATCACTGCTGCCGGTCTCGACGAGGCTGCGGCGAGCGCGCAGGCCGCCTATTCGGACTGGTCCCGCACGGTGACGGTGGATGCCCGCACTCGGCTCATCCGCCGGGTCGCCGAGTTGCACACCGAGCGACGCGACGCCCTGGCCCGCATCGTCGTGCGCGAGATGGGCAAGCCGCTCGAGCAGGCCCTCGGCGAGGTGGACTTCGCCGCGGCGATCTACGAGTACTACGCCGACAACGGCGCCGCTCTCCTCGCCGACGAGGCCATCGAGCTCAGCGACGGCACCGGTTCGGCGTTCGTCCGCCGCTCGGGCCTCGGCGTGCTGCTGGGTATCATGCCGTGGAACTTCCCGTACTACCAGGTCGCCCGCTTCGCCGGACCGAACATCGTGGTGGGCAACACCATCCTGCTGAAGCACGCCCCGCAGTGCCCCGAGTCGGCCGCCGCCATCGCGGAGATCTTCGACACCGCCGTCGCCGAGGCCGGAGCGCACGCGGGGGTCTACGTGAACATCTACGCCGACAACGACCAGGTCGCCACGCTGATCGCCGATCCCCGCGTGCAGGGCATCTCGGTGACCGGCTCCGAGCGCGCGGGCGCCGCCGTGGCCGAGCTCGCAGGCAGGAACCTGAAGAAGGTGGTGCTCGAACTCGGGGGCTCCGATCCGTTCATCCTGCTCTCGACCGACGACCTCGACGCGGCCGTGCAGGATGCCGTCAATGCCCGGCTCGACAACAATGGGCAGTCCTGCAACGCGGCGAAAAGGTTCATCGTGCTCGACGACCTCTACGAGGAGTTCGCGTCGAAGTTCACCGCGGCCTTCACCGAGGCGCAGCCGGCGGATCCCTTCGCCGAGGGCACACTGCTCGGCCCGCTCTCATCGGCAGCGGCCACGGAGCGCCTGACCGAGCAACTCGGTCGTGCCGTCACGCAGGGCGCCACCGTGCTGGCCAGTGGCGAGCCGGTCGGCAACTTCTTCCCGCCGGCGGTGCTGGCCGACGTCACTCCGCAGATGGATGCCTACCGGGAGGAGTTCTTCGGCCCCGTCGCCGCGCTCTACCGGGTCTCCTCGGAGGAGGAGGCTGTGCGACTCGCCAACGACACCCCCTTCGGCCTCGGCTCGTACGTGTACACGACCGACCCCGAGCAGGCACTGCGGGTCGCCGACGGGATCGACGCCGGCATGGTCTGGGTCAACCTGGTGCTCGGGGATGCGGCCGAGCTCCCCTTCGGCGGCGTGAAGCGCTCCGGCTCGGGGCGGGAGATGGGCCGCTTCGCCCTCGAGGAGTTCGCGAACAAGAAACTCATCCGCATCGCCTGAGCCCGGTCCGGCGGCCCCGAGCGGCCACGCCCCTGCGAGAATGGGGAGGTGAAGATCCTCTCGATCCAGTCCGCCGTCGCCTTCGGGCACGTCGGCAACTCCGCCGCCGTCTTTCCCCTGCAGCGCATCGGCGTGGAGGTGCTGCCGGTCTACACGGTGAACTTCTCGAACCACACCGGCTACGGGGCCTGGCGAGGGCCCCTCATCTCACCGGATGACGTGCGGGAGGTCATCCTCGGCATCGAGGAGCGCGGGGTGCTGCCCGAGATCGACGTGGTGCTGTCTGGCTACCAGGGCGGAGTGGGCATCGGCGACGTGATCGTCGACGCCGTGAAGCGGGTCAAAGCCGCCAACCCGTCGGCGATCTACGCGTGCGACCCCGTGATGGGCAACGCGAAGTCCGGATGCTTCGTCGCGCCCGAGATCCCCGAACTCCTCCGCGAGCGCGTGGTGCCGATCGCCGACATCATCACACCCAACCAGTTCGAGCTCGGCTACCTGACCGGCACCGCGCCGACCACGCTCGAGTCGACCCTCGCCTCGGTCGACCTCGCCCGCGCGATGGGTCCGAACGTCGTGCTCGTGACGAGTGTGGAACGCCCGGACCGGGATCCGTCGACCATCGAGATGCTCGTCGCCGACGACGCCGGGGCGTGGATCGTCGAGACGCCATACCTGCCCTTCAAGGCGAACGGCTCCGGAGATGTCACGGCGGCGCTGTTCACGGCGCACTACCGCGAAACGAACGACGCGCGCATCGCACTCGAGCGGGCGGCATCGAGCGTCTTCGACCTGATCGACCTGACGCACCGCTCGGGCTCCCGTGAGCTGCTGCTCGTGGAGGGGCAGGAGTTCTACGCACACCCACGCCTGCAGTTCGTCGCGTCGCGCGTGCGCTGACCGGCGCTTGCCGGACGCGGCAGTCCTGATGGGAGTGTCAGGCGATCTTCGTGGTCGCGGTGGCGAGGGTGGCAGTGGTGTGCGTCACCGACTCGATGAGCTGCTGCGGGCTGAGGGTATCGTGTGAGCTGACGGCGTCCGACGCGATGCGGACGAAGATGTTGATGACCCAGTCGGCCCGCTCTGCGCCGTGGAAGGTGGGTTCGATGAGAACGCTTCGCCGGTCGTTGGGGTTCGGGATGCGGTGCACGAGGTCGACGTTCTCGAGCCGGTCGATCATTGCAGTGGTCGCACCAGTGGTGAACCGTAGGGTTGCTGCAAGCTCTTTCGGCGTGGTGGTGCGCTGCTCGGCGATGAACATGAAGGCGTCGTACTCGTTGTGGGTGAGGCCCAGGTGGTCGGCGAATCCTGTGCGGAGCTTCCGGTGCTGGCGATCGAGGTCGTGGAGGGCGGCGGCGTACTCAGCGGCCCCGTCGGCGATGACGTGCTTGTGCGATGCCGTGCTCGCGGCGGCGGCGCGCGGGAGCGCGATGAGAGACGCCGGTTCGGTCGCGTCGGTTTCTGGATTCAATAAAGCCATAGGACAGAAGCTTTCGGTTCATTGCCTCCGCTAGGAACAGAGGGATTCGTACGATCATAGGGTCCTGGATCGGTCTGCCGCGTCCCCCAGAAAGAGGGTATGACGTCGTCATCCATTCTTCTTTACAATCAAGAAACTTGATGACTAAGTAGATACCGGTCGCCCTCGGCGCTGTCGGCCGCTAGATGTCGATGTCGCTGCCCATGGTGACGGTGCGACTGGCGGGCAGGGCAAACCGTGCCGCCGGGTTGGCGGCGTTCTGGGCGAGGGCCACGAAGAGTGACTTCCGCCAGGCCGTCATTCCCGGTGCACGGGTCGGCCGGATCGCTCCGCGGGAGACGAAATAGGATGCCGCGTCGATCTGTTTGGCCTTCAGGTCGAGCACTCCGAGAGCACACGCCCTGCGGAGGGCTCTCGGGATGTTCGGGGTGTCCGAGAAGCCGAAACGCACCCTGACGTGGTTGATGCCGTCGTCGGAGAAGTCGAGGTCGTTGTACTCGAATGCCTCCTTCGGGTGGATGTGGGGCACGTTCTCGATCACGACCGTCACGATGATGACCCGCTTGTGGAGCACCCGGTTGCGTTCCACATTCGCCCGGAGCGCCAACGGGGTCGAGTCCCTGTTGGGGTGCAGGAAGATCGCGATGCCGGGCACCCGCAGCACCTGCTTGTCGCGCACGGCCTGCACGAACTCCGACAGCGAGCCCTCCTTGACGATCCGGCCCTTGATGACGAGTGCGCGGCCCTTCCGCCACGTCGTCATCACGAGGATCACGGCAAAGGCGACGAGGAGGGGCACCCACCCTCCGTGCACGACCTTCGAGAGGTTGGCGCTCAGGAAGGTGAGCTCGAGCCCCCCGAAAACGAGCGCCGCGAGCCCGATCTTCAACGGGCCCCACCCCCAGAGACGGCGGGCGACGAGCAGGAGCAGCAGGGTGTCGACGACCAGGGCACCTGTGACCGAGACGCCGTAGGCGGTGGCCAGGGCCTCCGAGGAACGGAAGACCAGCATGACGGTCATCACACCGAGGAACAGCAGCGTGTTCACCGCCGGCAGATAGACCTGCCCGCCCTCCTTCTCCGAGGTGTGCCGCACGGTCAACGGTGGCAGAAGCCCCAGCTGCACGGCCTGCCTGGTCAACGAGAACGCACCCGAGATGACGGCCTGGCTCGCTATGACCGTGGCGACCGTCGCAAGGATCACAACCGGCAGCCGGGCCCAGTCGGGGAAGAGGAGGAAGAACGGATTGGCGCGCGCCTCCGGATCCTTCAGGATCAGCGCCGCCTGCCCCAGGTAGTTCAGCACGAGGGCGGGGAACACGACGAAGAACCAGGCACGGCGGATCGGCGGGCGACCGAAGTGCCCCATGTCGGCGTACAGCGCCTCTGCGCCGGTGATGACCAGCACCACGGCACCCATCGCCGCGAACGCGATCACCGGGTGCGACACGAAGAACATCACCGCGTAGGTGGGGGAAAGGCCCGCCAGCACTCCGGGATCCTGGATGATCATCGGCACTCCGGCGGCCGCGATGACAGCGAACCAGAGCAGCATCACCGGGCCGAAGAGTTTGCCCACCCGGCCCGTGCCGTACTTCTGGAACGCAAAGAGGCCGGTGAGGATGACCGCGGCGATCGGCACGACGAGGTGGTCCACCCCGGGGATCGCGATCCGGAGCCCCTCCACAGCGGAGAGCACACTGATGGCCGGCGTGATCAGTGAGTCGCCGTAGAACAGCGAGACCCCGACGATTCCGATCAGGAGGAGGAGCCCCGCCTTACCCGCCCTGGCCGCGTAGAGTCGCTGCGCGAGGGCCGCGAGGGCCATGACCCCGCCCTCGCCGTCGTTGTCGGCACGCATCAGGATCGACACGTACTTCACCGACACGACGATCGTCACCGCCCAGAACATCAGCGAGATCACACCGTAGACGTCGTCGGGGGTGGCCTTCACCGCTCCGCCATCGATACTGAAGACGGTCTGCAGCGAATACAGCGGACTTGTTCCGATGTCGCCGAACACCACTCCGAGGGCGGCGACCGCGAGGCCGCCTGCACCGGCCTTCAGAGGCCGCCTGACGTCGTTCATTGCCCCATCTTCGCACCATGCGCGGGGGCACCCTCCCCCCTGGCGCTCGTTCGGAGCAATCATGCGGCGCGCGCACCCGATCCAGCCACCTGTCAGTCCCCCTCCATGCCCCATCTCGACTCATCGACTCGGGAGTTTCAGTCGTCTCGACGCGCACATACCGACAGAAAGCCTTGAGTCGATCGACGGGGCAGCTCGATGAGGCAGCCCGGGTGTTCCTGACGCCCGACCAGGCGGCGGCTCCGCCCCGGCTGGCCTGACCCGAGAAGGGCGGGTTCGCCCTAAGCCTCGCCCATCATCAGGCCCTCGATCGAGTGCTTCTGGGTGATCGGCGTCAGCACCTCGACGACCGGGCAGACGAGATGGTCGCGCACCCGCTGGGGCAGGCTGTCGTAGAATCCTCGCGTCACCGCCATGTCGTGGTGCTCGGCGTTGCCGGCGCCCGGGGCGTCCACACCGAGCACGAGCACGGGCCGCGACTTCTCAGAGTGGTTCTCCGTACCCCGATGGATGGTCAGCGCGGAACGCGCCGACAGATCCCCACGCTTCGGGAACTTGCGGACGGCCAGGCCCTCATACCGCGAGTAGGCATCCTTCGGCGGGAACATCTCGTGCTCGAAACCGTCGGGAAGGTCGAACTGCGTGGTCTGGGCGATCTCGAACGGCCCCATGTCCTCGTCTGTGTCGACGGCCGTCGCGTTGAACGCGAGCGAGGTCAGCCGACCGGTGTCGCGCGTCTCGTCCGGCAGGGGGAAGTCCCGGTGCCAGGGCTGTTTCTTCGCCCCCGGCCCGGGCACGTCGAATCCGAGTTCGATGATCTGGTAATCGGGCCCGAGCGTCGCCTCGCACACCGAACGCACCCACGGGTGGTCGACGAGTTCGAGCCAGCCTCGCATCTGCTCCGGATGCATCTCGACGTAGTAGCGTTTCGGGCCGCGCCCGACGGCGCCGTTCGGGCGGCTCTGCGCCTCGGCCAGCGCCACCTCGATGTCTTCGCGCAGTTCGTCGGCCCATTCCGCGGAGAACGCGGCTTTCCTGGCCGTCACTCCCTCCGTGTACAGAGCCGTGACCGCAGCGGCCGTCTCAGCATCAACGCCTGCCGGAAGCGGGATCGGCCTCTGCGCAGGGGAATGGATGGTCATCTGAACTCCTTCAACGTCGTCGTCGAGCGCCCATGTGACGCCTTCCAGTGTCTCAATAACCTGTCCAGAAGTCCATGCGTCTGGGCGGTGGACTGATTTTTTCGACGAGAAGGGGTGGCTCTGGCCGCGAGGCCGACTACGAGCGCGAGCACGCCGTCATCCCAATACCCCTCGGCGAAGTCCGGACCCTGCCGCCCGCCCCCTGACCCGCCCGGGCCCGCGAGCTACCGAGGGGCGAAGTAGAGGTAGGCGTGCAGGCGGCAGCCGGGGTTGAAGGCGGCGGCGCAATGGGGGCAGGCGTCGACGCCCAGGTAGTCGGCGATGCTCAGCTCGGCCAGGCACACTCCGCAGAGCACTGCGAGCGCATCCTGCCGCGCGACCGGCCAGACGCGCGCTTCGTGCCCGGCGCTCTCCGCGTGGCAGAGATGGCAGGGGTAGTAGTCGCCGCAACAGGCGAACCGGATCGCGATCACGTCGAGCTCTGAGTGGTAGTGGATGCAGCGGGTCTGGGCGTCGACGGTCGCCCCCAGCACGCGCGGGCCCGTCACACCACACCCCGTGCCGTGAGGGCATCGCCGAGGTCGTCGGCGTGCTTCAGCGACACCACAAGGAACGGGATGACGAAGGACCGCACCCCCAGCCGCGCACCCCGGGCACGCTGGGCCTCGCGCACGCCCACAGCGAGCCGCGCGAGCACGGGCACCGTGGTGATCGCCACGGCGAGCACGAGCGCCACCCGCTCCGGGTCGAGTCCGAACCGGCTGAAGACGCCGAGGCCCCGCTCGAACGCATCGAGCAGGTCGCCGACGCGCGTGGTCAGCACGAGCAGGGCGGCGACGACGATCGCCGCGACGACACGGGTCGTGTTCGCGACGGCCGACTCCATCGGCAGGAAGATCACCTGGAAGCCGAACGTCACCACGACGATCCAGCGCAGGGAGACGATCTGGCGTCCGAGCTCGACCATCCCGATGCGCGACACGAGATAGCAGACGACGGCCCCCGCTGCCCCGATTGCTGCCGACAACCAGGTCGACGGCAGGATCGACACCGCCAGCACGATGAGGAGCAGCCCGAACACCTTCGGACCGGCGGGAGCACGGTGCAGCCAGCCGGTGCCCGGACGGTAGAGCGTCAGCACAGCGCCACCGCGCGCGGCCAGAGATCGCCCCAGCGGCCATCACGAGCGAGCGTCAGCACGAGAGGCTCGCCTCGTATTGCGACACGATGTCGGCCGGGTCGCCGCAGCCGATCATCCGCCCGCCCTCGAAGAGCACCGCCACGTCGCAGCGGAGCGGGAGCGCGAGATCATGGGTCACAAGAACGAGCTGTCGGTCGTTCGGGGCGAGCAAGTGGTCGGCGATCTGGCGGCTGTTGCGGGCATCCAGATACGCCGTCGGCTCGTCGGCGATCATGAGCTGGGGCCGACGAATGACCGCTCCCGCGAGCGCGAGCAACTGCTTCTGGCCACCCGACAGGTCGTGGGCGGCGCGATCCGCGAGGTCGGTGAGGCCGAATTCGCGGAGGGTCTGGCGCACGCGCTCGGCGGACTCCGCGCGGGGCAGCTTCTCGCTCCGCAGTGAGAACGCGGCGTCTTCGGCGACGGTCGGCATGATGATCTGGGCGTCGGGGTTGCTGAAGACGAAGCCGACCAGCCTGCGGAGCGCCGCCGCCTGGCGCTGGGGATCGACCCCGAGCACCGACACCGTTCCGCGGGACGGCGCGACCAGGCCGCCGAGAACGCGGGCGAAGGTGGATTTGCCCGATCCGTTCGCGCCGATCACCGCCACGCGCTGGGCGTCGAGGCTCAGCGACACCGAATCGAGCGCGAGCTGGTCACCCAGCTGCACCGAGACGTCGCTGAAGGTGATGGATCCCGTCACGCACGATCCCTCGGCCGCATCCGGAACGCCCGCGGGTACGCCCGCACCAGGGTCATCGTGACGACCACGGTGATGGCGGCTTTGATGAGGTCGAACGGAAGGAAGACGGTGGCCTGCAGCGCGGTCGGGCCGATCGGGAGGCGCAGCACCAGTGCCGTGACCGGGATGCCGATGGCGTACACCACGAGGATCCCCCCGACCAGCACACCGACGATGGTACGCGGCCAGGTCAGTGTGCGGCCGCCCGCGTGCACGATGGCGCCGATCACGAAGGTGCCGACGATCCAGCCGAACAGATAGCCGGCCGTCGGGCCGACGAACACCGAGAGACCGCCGTGTCCGCCGGCGAGCAGCGGCAGGCCGAGTGCGACGAGCACCAGGAGCACGACCATCGAAAGCGCCCCGCGCCACGCGCCGAGTACGGCTCCCGCGAGCATCACACCGAGGGTCTGCGCCGTGATCGGCACCGAGCCGAAGACGGGGAACGCGCCGGGCAGCCCGAGCACGGCGGTGATCGCGGCAAACACGGCGATGCGGGCGATGTCCGTGGCGTCGATGTGCCACCGGCTTACCGGCTTCACCGGGGTGGGCTGGACGGTCTGATCGGTCATGTCTGGTCTCCTGAACACTGTTCACCTGAACGGTGTTCACTATAGTGGGATTCATGACCTCGCCGCGTGGATCCGCTCAGGGGCACCCCCCGCGCCCTGCCCGGCACACCCGCGACGACGTGGCCGAGACGGCCCTCCGCATCCTCGACGAGCACGGCCTGCCCGAACTCACCATGCGACGCCTCGCCGCCGCCCTCGACGTGCAACCGAGTGCCCTGTACTGGCATTTCCCGAACAAGCAGACCTTGCTTGCCGAACTCTCCGACCGCATCGCGTCGCGCGGGCGGGCGCTGCCCGCTGCTGGCTCTGGCCCCGGCGCTGCTGCCGGCGACTGGATGATCGTCACCGCCGCAGAAGCGCAGAGCCTCCGCGACGCGCTGCTCGCCTACCGCGACGGGGCCGAGGTCGTCTCCAGCAGCTTCGCCCTCGGGCTCGGCGCCTCGGTTCCGCTCACCCGGCTGAGGGCGGCGATCGGTCGCGGAAAGTTCGACGACGAGACCGCGAGCCGGGCATCCGCAGCTCTGCTGCACTTCATCCTCGGCCACGTCTCGCACGAGCAGCAGCGCCTGCAGTACGACAGCCTGGGCGTGGCGGCCGGCCTGCAGACCGACGAGGGCACCTCGGCGTTCGACTTCGGCGTGCTGCTCTTCATTCAGGGCCTGGCCCAGCACGCACCATCCCGCCCCGGCACCAGCACCCACAGCCACACCATCGGGGAGTCGATTTCCGCCCCAACAGGCCGGTTCTAGGTCGGATTTCGACTCCTCGAGGGGGCCGGCACGCCGGGAGAAGCAGACGCAAGGCGCTGGCCGACCCCGTGCGCGTGGTCGAGCAGCAGCTGGCCGAGCTCGGCCTGCCGTCCGACACGGAACCGCGACTCGATCCCGGTCAGCGAGAGCGCCCACGCGGGCCGGCCGGTCGCATCGAAGACGGTAGCCCCCATGCCCCAGCTGCCCTCGAGGATGAGCCCGGGGTTCACCGCGTAACCCCGCTCGCGGGTCTCTCCGATGCGCTGCCGCAGGAGGTGTTCGGCGTGCTGCGCTCCCCAGCGCTCGGTCAGGTCGACCCTGGCGAGGTACGCGTCGACCTCCCCCTCACTGAGGAACGAGAGGATCGCCAGCCCCGCGGATGCCACGCCCAGCGGGAACCGAACCCCTTCGGAAAGCACGAACGACCGCACGGGGAAGCTGCCCTCCTCGCGCAGCAGGCAGACGGTCTCGTTTCCTCGCCGGGTGGAGAAGAAGGCGCTCTCCCCCGTCTCCTTCGCCAGACTGCGAACGCTGTCCCTGGCGGCATCCGTGATGTCGTACCGGTCGGCAGCGAGCGAGCCGAGCAGGTAGAGCTCCGGCCCGAGGAACCACCGGCCGCGGGCGGTGTCATGGTCGACGAAACCCTCCGCGGCGAGGGAGGCGAGGAGCCGGTAGGTGGTCGGCCGCGTGAACCCGGTGGCGTGAGCGGCGGCGGCGGCCGTGAGGCCGTCCGGATGCTCGGACACGACTTTCAGGATGCGGCTCACGCGCGAGACGAGCTGGGCCCCGCGCACCGGTTCAGCCATAGATCGCCGAAAGATTGTCCATATTGTGAGCATACTCTCGCCTCGTGGTCAGAGTGCGATTGGCATGCTTTCCGAGAAGACCGCGACCTTTGACAGCGCTCGAGCCTCCCCCTAACGTCGATGGTGAGACCGTGTCGACGACCACCACGTGGACATGTCCGGGCCCGAAGGAGTGTCATGTCCACACTGTTCAACACCGCCGCAGAGGCTGTAGCCGATGCCGTGAACGACGGGGCGACGGTCGCCGTCGGCGGCTTCGGCCTCTCCGGCAACCCCTCCGACCTGATCGAGGCACTCCGCGACAGCGGCGCCAGGAACCTCACGATCGTCTCGAACAACATGGGCGTCGACGGCCAGGGCCTCGGCATCCTGCTCGAGAACCGCCAGGTCAGCAGGGTGATCGCCTCCTACGTGGGGGAGAACAAGCTGTTCGCCCAGCAGTACCTGAGCGGTGAACTCGAGGTGGAGTTCGCTCCCCAGGGCACCCTCGCCGAACGCCTCCGCGCGGGCGGGGCGGGCATCGCCGGCTTCTACACGAAGACCGGCGTCGGAACCCCCGTCGCCGACGGCAAGCCGCTCGCCGAGTTCGACGGCGAGACCTACGTTCTCGAGCGGGGCATCGTGGCCGACCTGTCCCTCGTCCACGCCTGGCGCGCCGACGCCGCAGGCAACCTGATCTACCGCAACACCGCCCGCAACTTCAACCCGCTCGTGGCGACGGCGGGCCGGATCACGATCGCCGAGGCCGAGCAGATCGTCGACGGATACCTCGACCCGAACGGTATCGTCACCCCCGGCATCTACGTGCAACGCCTTGTTGCGACGATGCCGCGCGAGAAGGTCATCGAACAGCGCACAACCCGCCCGCGCGCCGCTGCCGACGCAGTCGCTACCGCGGCCGCCTGAGACCGGCCCCGGCGAAACGAAGGAGAACACCATGCCCTGGACCCGCGACGAGATGGCCGCCATCGCAGCCTCAGAACTCCACGACGGAGAGTACGTGAACCTCGGGATCGGCATCCCGACCCTTGTCGCCAACCATCTGCCCGACGGGGTGCACGTCACCCTGCAGAGCGAGAACGGCCTGCTCGGCATGGGCCCGTTCCCCTTCGAGGGAGAGGAGGACGCCGACCTCATCAACGCGGGCAAGCAGACCGTGACCCTGCTGCCCGGCGGCAGCTACTTCGATTCGGCCACCAGCTTCGGAATGATCCGGGGCGGCCATGTCGCGATCGCGATCCTCGGCGCCCTGCAGGTCGCGGGCAACGGTGACCTCGCCAACTGGACCATCCCCGGCAGACTCGTGAAGGGCATGGGCGGCGCGATGGACCTGGTCGCCGGCACCCCCCGCGTGGTCGTGGTCACCGATCACGTCTCGAAAGACGGCACCACGAAGATCGTGGCCGAGTGCGACCTGCCGCTCACCGGCGCCGGGGTGGTCGACCGGATCATCAGCGATCTCGCGGTCTTCGACATCGAGAACAGGGCGCTGGTGCTGCGCGCGACCGCTCCCGGCGTGAGCGTCGACGATGTGCGCGCGAAGACCGGCGCGACGTTCACCGTCGCGCTCGATTCATCCGTCGCCGCGGCGACCGCCACTGGCGCAGCAACCACCCACACCACCGTCAGAGGCGCACCCGCCCGCGGCGCAACCACTTCCACCGCAACCACACCCCAAGCACCCCGCACCGAAGGAATCCCCGCATGAGCACCGTCATCGTGGGCTACGCCCGCACCCCGTTCGTGAAGTTCAACGGCCGCTTCGCCACCGTTCCGGCCACCGAGCTCGGAGCAGCCGCCATCCGCGCCGCCCTCAGCCGCGCCGGTCTCACCGGGGACGACGTCGACATCGTCTACGCCGGCCAGGTGCTCCAGGGTGCTTCCGGCCAGAACCCCGGCCGGCAGTCGGCGGTCGGCGCGGGCATCCCGTTCTCCGTGCCCGCCATCACCCTGAATGCCGTGTGCCTCTCCGGCACCGAGGCCATCGTGTCGGGCGTGCGACTGATCGATGCGGGCGAGGCCGACATCGTCGTGGCCGTCGGCCAGGAGTCGATGACCCTGGCCCCGCATGCGTGGTCGGGATCCCGTGCCGGGCAGCGCTACGGGGCGATCGAGCTCATCGACACGATGGATCACGACGGCCTCACCGATGCGTTCGAACACCGCTCGATGGGCGCCTCGACCGAGGAACGGAACGCCGGGCTCACCCTGAGCCGCGCCGACCAGGACGAGTGGGCCGCCTCCTCGCACCAGCGACTGGCCGCGTCGAGCGAGTTCCTGGCCGGCGAGATCGAGCCGTTCAGCGTGCCAGGGCGGAAGGGCCCTACCGTCGTCTCAGCCGACGACGGCCTGCGCGCCGACACCACAACCGAGTCGCTCGGCGGGCTCCGCCCCGCGTTCAGCCCCGACGGCACCATCACGGCCGGCAATTCGTCGCAGATCACGGATGGTGCGGCCGCCGTCGTGCTGATGAGCGAAGAGGCGGCGGCGGCCCGGGGCATCCACGCCATCGCCCGGGTGCTCGCGCACGCCTTCGTCGCGGGTCCGGATGTCTCGCTGCACGCCCAGCCGGCGAACGCCATCCTGGCGGCCCTCGCCAAGACCACCCACAGCGTCTCCGACCTGAGGGCGATCGAGATCAACGAGGCGTTCGCCGCGGTCGCGGTGCACTCGACGCGCCAGCTCGGGGTGGATCCGGCCATCGTCAACGCCCACGGCGGTGCCATCGCGCTCGGACACCCGATCGGTGCATCCGGTGCCCGCATCGTCGGCCATCTCGCGCGCCGCCTCGAGGCCGAGGGGCCCGGCTCGCTCGGCGCCACCGGTATCTGCGGCGGCGGCGGGCAGGGTTCCGCGGTCATCCTCCAGTCCCTCTGACCCGCCTGCTCCCCCCTCTTCCTCGGCCCCCCTCTCTCGGCCCCGCCCCTCCCTCGGCCCCCGCCCGCGGCCCCGAAGGGTCCCAAATCGTCCCACCCCCCCAGCCCGTGGCGCGATATGCGTCCCTCCGGCGGCTCAGGAGCGGGGGCGATACGAGGGGCGCCGAAGTGGGGGGCGGTAGGATTTGGGGACACCGCCGCCGAAGGGAAGACTGCGTGCCCGTCCCGTCACCTCTGCCGATCGACCCGATCGCAGAAGCGAAGCGCCAGTGGCTCGACCACGGCTGGTCGGATGCTGCGGGGGGCATGGCCGCGGTCACCTCGATCATGCGCGCACAGCAGTTGGTGCTCGCGCGGGTCGAGGGCGCGCTGAAACCGTTCGGGCTCTCGTTCGCCCGATTCGAACTGCTGCGGCTGCTCGCCTTCTCGCGCGGGGGCACGCTGCCGATGTCGAGCGCGACGGCACGACTGCAGGTGCATCCGACGAGCGTCTCGAACACCGTCGACCGGCTGCAGCGCGATCAGCTCGTCGAGCGTTCGGCCCACCCGACCGACGGACGCGCGACACTGCTGCAGCTCACGCCGGCCGGCCGGGACCTCGCCGACCGCGCCACGGAGGCGCTCAACGCGAGCGTGTTCTCGCAGCCGGGTTTTCCCGACGAGGAGCTGTCGAGCCTGGTGGGCATCCTCGCCCGCTTCCGGCGCGAATCGGGCGACTTCGGCGACCCACCCACCATCCCCGACCCCCTCTGACCTGCCCCGCACCCCGTGCGCGCCGCCCGCGCACAATCGCGGGGGCAGTTCGGGCCCTGAACCCTGCGGTTCTCGGGCCCGAACTGCCCCCGCGATGAAGGTGGGGCGACGCGGGCGGCTCAGCCGTTGACGAAGACCGGATCCCGCTTCTCGGTGAAGGCCGCCATGCCCTCGCGCTGGTCCGCGAGCGCGAACAGGGCCTGGAAGGCGCGCTTCTCGAAGCGGAGGCCCTCGGCGAGAGTCGACTCGAACGCCACCTGCACCGACTCCTTCGCCGCGTAGGCGACCGGGAGCGACTTCGACGCGATCGTGGTCGCGACCTCCAGAGCCGTGTCGAGCAGCTCGGCCGCGGGAACGATCCGTGCCACGAGGCCCGAGCGCTCCGCCTCTTCCGCGCCCATCGTGCGACCGGTCAGGATGAGGTCCATCGCCTTGGCCTTGCCGATCGCGCGGGTGAGGCGCTGCGTGCCGCCCATACCCGGGATCACACCCAGGTTGATCTCCGGCTGACCGAACGTCGCGGTGTCGGCGGCGATCAGGATGTCGCACATCATCGCCAGCTCACAGCCGCCGCCGAGGGCATAGCCCGCAACCGCGGCGATGATCGGCGTGCGCACCTCGGTGAAGGCGGCCCAGCCCGAGAACAGTCCGTCAAGGTAGACCTCCTGGTAGCTGAGGGTCGCCATCTCCTTGATGTCGGCGCCCGCGGCGAAGGCCCTGTCGGAGCCGGTGAGCACGATCGCGCCGATGCCGCGGTCGGCGTCGAACTCCTCTGCTGCGGCGACAACGTCCCGCATCAGTGCGGCGTTGAGCGCATTGAGCGCCTTCGGCCGGTTCAGCGTGATCAGGCCGACGCGCCCCCGGCGCTCGACGAGGATGTTCTCGTAGTCGGTCATGCTGCCACTCCCTCTTCACTGGTAACGCGGATGTCGTCGATGATGCCAGAGAAGTCGAGGCCGGCACCCGCCCCGTCGGCGAACCGACGGTAGATCGCGGCGGCGAGCAGACCGATCTCGGCGTGGACGCCCGTCGAGGTGATGGCCTGCTCGGCCAGGCCGAGGTCTTTCGCCATCAGCGCTCCGGCGAAACCGGGCCGGTAGTCACGGTTGGCGGGGCTCGAAGGCACGGGGCCGGGCACGGGGCAGTTCGTGGTGAGCGCCCAGCACTGCCCGCTGGCATTGGATGCCACGTCGAACAGCGCCCGGTTCGTGAGCCCGAGCTTCTCGCCGAGCACGAAGGCCTCGCTCACCCCGATCATCGTGATGCCGAGGATCAGGTTGTTGCAGACCTTCGCAGCCTGGCCGAGTCCCGTTCCGCCGCAGTGCACGATGCGCGCGCCCATGATGGCGAGGATCGGCTCGGCCACGGCGAAGTCCTCGTGTGAGCCGCCGACCATGAACGCCAGCGTTCCGGCCTCGGCTCCCACCGTGCCGCCGGAGACCGGCGCATCCATCGCCCGGTGGCCTGCCGCGAGCGCGAGATCGTGCGCCTGGCGGGCGTCGTCCACTGCGATGGTCGACGAGTCGATGAAGAGGGTTCCGGGTGCGGCACTGGCGAGCAGGCCCGGCGCCTCGGTGGTGCCCGCGTAGGCCGAGAGCACGTGGCGCCCGGCCGGCAGCATCGTGATCACGACCTCGGCGCCAGCGACGGCTTCGGCTGCTGACTCCGCGATGATCACACCCGCCCCGCGAGCGGGTTCGGTGGCCGCCTGCACGAGGTCGAAGCCCACGACATCGTGGCCTCCCTGCGCGAGATTGATGGCCATGGGTCCGCCCATGTGCCCGAGCCCGATGAATGCGATGCGCATGTCTCTCCTTGTGGTTCCGGTCAGTTGAGGGGTGCCGGTCAGTTGGGGGGTTCTGATCCGTCGACAGGTTCCGGCCAGGTGGCAGCGGCGAAGTAGGCGTCGATCTGCGCCTGGCTGACCTCGCTCGCCGAGCGGGGCTCCCACTGCGGATTCCGGTCCTTGTCGATGACCTGGGCGCGCACGCCCTCCGCGAAGTCGTGCGACGTGAGGGCGTTCGCCGAGACGCGGAACTCCTGCTCCAGCGCGGATTCGAGGTCGGGCAGCGCGGCCGCCCGGTCGAGCGACTCGAGCGAGACGGCGACCGCGATGGGCGACTTCCTCTCGATGGTCGAAGCGGTGGCGAGGGCCTTCTCGTTCGAGGGATCCGCGCGAAGCCGCGCCAGGATGCCCGGAACGGTGTCTGCCGCATAGGCCGCGTCGATCCAACCGCGGTCGGCCGCGAGTTCCGAGTCGGGTGGCGTCACCGAGAACAGAGCGATCGCGGCATCCGCGTCGGTCGTCTCGAGGGCGACCAGCAAGTCGGGCAACCGTTCGCTCGGCACGTAGCTGTCGGCCAGCCCGACCTCGATCGCGTCGCCCGCCCGCACCGTTCCGGCCGTGAGGGCGAGGTGGGTGCCGAGCCGGCCGGGGGCGCGCGACAGCAGCCAGGTCGCCCCGACGTCCGGGATGAACCCGATACCCGTCTCGGGCAGCCCGAGCTTCGAACGCTCGGTCACAATGCGGTGCGACCCGTGGGCCGAGAGGCCGATGCCGCCGCCCAGCACGATGCCGTCCATGAGGGCCACGTAGGGCTTCGGAAACCGGGCGATGGCTGCGTTCAGGGCGTATTCGTCGGCCCAGAAGGCCAGGGAGGCGCGCCCGTCGCCAGTCGTCGCGTCGTTGTAGAGCGAGACGATGTCGCCTCCCGCGCAGAGCCCGCGCTCACCCCGGCCGACCAGCACGACGGTGGCGACATCCGGAGCCGCCGCCCACTCGTCGAGCTGCCTCCGGATGAGCGTGACCATGCCGTGGGTCAGCGCGTTGATGGCGCGGGGCCGATTGAGGGCGATCTCGCCGAGCTGCCCCCGCAGGGCGAACACGACCTCAGGTTCCGAGACCTCGGGCTCGGCGAGAGTGGACCCGGCGACGGAGGGCCCGGCGACGGAGGGCCCGGCGACGGAGGGCCCGGAATCGGCAGCCGTCATACGGCGCCCGCGATGATCGATCGTCCGACGATGAGGCTCATGATCTCGTTCGTGCCCTCCAGGATCTGGTGCACCCGCAGGTCGCGCACGACCTTCTCGAGGCCGTACTCGGCGAGGTACCCGTATCCACCGTGCAACTGCAGAGCCTCGTTCGCAACAGTGAACGCGACATCGGTTCCGAACTTCTTCGCCATGGCGCAGAGCTCCACCCTGTCGGGCGCCCCCGCATCGAGCGCCCGGGCCGCGCGGCGCAGCAGCCCGCGGGCCGCCTCGAGCTGGATCCGCATGTCGGCCAGCCGGAACACGAGCGCCTGCTGGTCGGAGAGCGGATGTCCGAAGGTCTGGCGTTCCTTCACGTGGGCCACGGCCCTGTCGTACGCCCACTGCGCACCGCCGAGGGAGCACGCCGCGATGTTCAGTCGCCCGCCGTTCAGCCCCTTCATGGCAATGGTGAACCCGCCACCCACTTCGCCGAGCAGGTTGGATCTCGGAACCCGCACGTTGTCGAACCAGACGGCCGCCGTGGGCTGCGCGTTCCAGCCCATCTTCTTCTCATTCGCGCCGAAGGTGAGGCCGGGGGTGTCGGCCGGCACGACGATGGCGCTGATGCCCTTGGGACCGGGGCCCCCCGTGCGTGCCATCACGACGTAGACAGCAGAGGATCCGGCACCCGAGATGAAGAGCTTCTCACCGTTCAGCACGAAGTCGTCGCCGTCGACGACGGCCGTGGTGCGGAGGGCCGCGGCATCCGAACCCGCACCCGCCTCGGTGAGGCAGTAGCTGCCCCGCAGTTCGAGGGCCGAGAGGCCCGGCAGCCACTGCTGGCGGATCGCGTCGCTGCCGTAGGTGTCGATCATCCACGCCACCATGTTGTGGATCGAGATGTAGGCGGCGATCGTGGTGTCGCCCTGCGCGAGCTCCTCGAAGATCAGCACGGCATCGAGCCGACTGAGCGCCGAGCCTCCCACATCTTCACGGACGTACACACCGCCGAGCCCGAGCTCGCCGGCCTGCTGCAGCACGTCGATGGGGAAGTGTTTTGACTGGTCCCACTCCACCGCATGCGGCGCGAGGGCCTCCTGGGCGAAGTGGCGCACGGTATCGATGATGTCGCGCTGGTCGTCGGTCAGGTCATCCGGTGCCGGGGCGTCGGCGAGCAGGGTCATTTCGCGAACCATGGACAATCCCTCTCGTCTCGCCTGCCTCGATGCCTGCGCTCTCCCCGACTCTACAAGGACGTGCACCAATAAACTAGGGCGTGCTGGTAGATCATCGGTACAGGTGACAATATGGGTGGAACACCTTGCTGACGTGACCGTCACCTTGTGGCCGCAACGACGTGTTCGACAGAATCAGAAGCCAAGGAGCTGAACCAGTGAAGATCATCGTTCTCGTCAAGGAAGTGCCCGACACCTACGGCGATCGGACGCTCGATGCAGAGACGGGTCTGGCCGACCGTGCCGCGAGCGAAGCGGTGCTCGACGAGATCGGCGAACGCTCGCTCGAGGTCGCGCTGACCTACCGGGATGCACATCCCGACACCGAGGTCGTCATACTCACCATGGCGCCGGAGTCGGCGTCGACAACCCTCCGCAAGGGGCTCGCCATGGGCGCGACCAGCGTCGTGCACATCGCCGACGAGACCCTCGCCGGTGCCGACCTCGGGCTCACCGCCGAGATCCTCGCCGCCGCGATCACGCAGACCGGCTACGACCTCGTCATCACGGGAAATCTCTCGACCGACGGATCCGGCGGGGTTCTGCCCTCGATGATCGCCGAGCACCTCGGGGTCCCCCTGGCCGGCTCGCTCTCGAGCGTGGAGATCTCCGAGACCGAAATCACCGGCGTGCGGCTCACCGACGCGGGAACCATGGCACTCCGCGCAGCCCTGCCGGCGGTAGTCGCCATCACCGAGAGCCTGCCCGAAGCCCGGTACCCGAACTTCAAGGGCATCATGGCGGCCAAGAAGAAGCCCGTGGTCTCGCTGAGTGCTGCAGACCTGGGGATCGATCCCGCCGACCAGAGCGTCCCCCGGTCGATCATGCTGAGCGTCGGGCGCAAACCGCCACGCACCGCGGGAACGAAGATCGTCGACGAGGGTGATGGTGGGCAGCAGCTCGCGGACTTCCTCCTCCTGAACAAGCTCGTCTGAGAGGGGCGGGAGATGGCCGAGGAGGAGAAGATGACCGAGGAACTGAGAATGACCGACAGAATGCGCGAACCGATCCTCGTGCTGGTCGACACCACACCCGACGGTGAACCGCTGAAGAGTGCGGCCGGGCTGCTGGGAGCCGCCTCGGGAATCGGCACTCCCGTGGCGCTGATCGTCGTGGCACCCGGCACCGGGGCGGCCGCAGCGCGCGCCGCTGCCGAGCTCGGTGCCGCCCGCGTGCTGGTCGTGGAGAGTGCACAGGTACTCACCGAGGTCGCGACACCCACCGTCGCTGCGCTCCAGGCCGCGGTCGAGGCCGTCCGCCCGGGAGCGGTGCTCATCTCCAACTCGATCGAGGGTCGCGAGGTCGCCGGCCGATTCGCGGCCCGCAGCCACTCGGCCATCTGCGTCGACGCCGTCGGCATCTCCCGCGACGATGAGGGCGTGGTCATCCACCACTCCGTCTACGGCGGAACGTACACCGTCGACTCGGCCGCCACCTTCGGCGCCCCCGTCGTGACGATCCGGCAGGGTTCGATCGAGCAGAGGGCAGCGGCGACGGATGCCCGGCCCGAGACCCTCGAGGTCGAGGCCTCGACGACTCCCGTCGCCACCATCGAGACGTTCACACAGACCACCGAGAAGTCGACCCGCCCGGAGCTCCGTGGGGCTACCACGGTGGTCTCGGGCGGCCGCGGGCTCGGTTCGCGGGAGAAGTTCGCGCTCGTCGACGAACTCGCCGACACCCTCGGTGCCGCCGTGGGTGCGTCGCGGGCGGCGGTGGACGCGGGCTACGTGCCGCAGAGCTTCCAGGTGGGCCAGACCGGAGTGTCGGTGGCGCCCCAGCTCTACATCGCGCTCGGCATCTCGGGCGCCATCCAGCACCGGGCGGGCATGCAGACGGCGAAGACCATCGTGGCGATCAACACAGATAGCAACGCCCCGATCTTCGACATCGCCGACTTCGGGGTGGTGGGCGACCTCTTCACGGTGGTCCCCCAGCTGATCGCGGCCCTCGAGAAGAAGAAGCAGTAGTGGCTGGCACTGTGCGGGGGGAAGCCGCGCCACTCCGGCGTGGCCTGCCACGCGTGGCCCGCGGGGAACCGTGGCCGCCGGCCGACGACGATGCGCTGCCGGCGCCCACGATCGACGCGATGACTGGCGCCCCCGCCGCCACGACCGCGGCCACAACAGCGGCGGCGGCAGCAGCAACAGCGGCACCGGTGACAGCGCTGCCGCCGGCGGAGGGTTCTCCGGCGGCAGCACGTCCCGCAGTGGGCACCCCGTCGGGCTCTCACCGTCGCGGCCTCCCCCGGGTTGCCGGGGCCGAACCGTGGCCACCGGCGTCGGCCGGGACGGGCCCGACCGGCCCCGCTGTCGCTGCGTCGGCGGTGGCCGCCGCAGCGGGTTCAGAAGCGGCATCCGCTCCCGCCAAGCCAGCTCCCGTGCCCGAGCGGCCCACGACCCCCGAACGGACTGCCGCACCCGAGCGGGATGCCGCGCGCGAGAGGCCTGCCGCACCCGCGCCGACCCGCGCGCCGAACGCGGCCCGCACCGCTGCCCCGCGTGCGCGGTCCCCCATCATCATCTCGACCAGAGCTGCATCCGCACCCAGCACCAGCCCCGCACCCAGCACCAGCGCGGCAGCACCCACGCCAGCCGGCGCCACCACAGGAATCGCCCGGCTGCGGCACCTGCCGCGACCCACGCAGGTCGTGCTCGGCTCACTCGCCCTGCTCCTCGTGGCCGCGGTCGCCGTGCTGGCTGTGCGCGGCCTCACGACCTACCGCGTCGTTCAGGACTTCCTGCAGACCTACCCGGGCGAGTACCCGCTGCCCGACACCGTCGAATCCGGCTTCCCCGCCTGGATCGGCTGGCAGCACTTCCTGAATGCGTTCTTCATCGTGCTGATCATCCGTTCGGGCTGGCAGGTGCGCACCGAGAAGCGGCCGAGCGCCTTCTGGACAGCGCGCTGGGCGAAGACGAAGCGAAGGATCAGCCTCAACCTCTGGTTCCACCAGGCCCTTGATGTGCTGTGGCTTCTGAACGGTGTGGTGTTCGTCGTGCTGATCTTCGCGACCGGTCACTGGCTGAGGCTGGTGCCCTCCAGCTGGGCGGTCTTTCCGAATGCCGTCTCCGCGCTCATCCACTACCTCACGCTGGAATGGCCGACCGACAACGGCTGGGTCACCTACAACAGCCTGCAACAGCTGATGTACTTCATCGTCGTCTTCGTCGCCGCCCCGCTCGCGGCCCTCACCGGGGTGCGGATGTCGGGAATCTGGCCGAAGCGCACCACGCGCCTGAACGCCGCCTACCCGATCGAGGTGGCCCGGGCCATCCACTTCCCGGTGATGCTGTTCTTCGTCGGCTTCATCATCGTGCATGTCGCCCTGGTCTTCGCCACGGGCGCACTCCGCAACCTGAACCACATGTACGGCTCGAGCGATGAGGTCAACTGGATCGGCTTCGGGATCTTCTTCGCCTCGCTCGTCGTGATGGTGGCGACCTGGATCGCGGCCCGGCCGCTGGTCATCGCACCGATCGCGTCGCTCTTCGGGAAAGTCACAGCACGCTGAGGCTCCGCACACCCAGCTGAGACCTGTACGGCCACACGAGACACCGTCTCGACGAAACACCAAGGAGACAAAACATGGAATTCACCGGCGCACACGCTCTCGTGACAGGCGCGGCCTCCGGGTTGGGTGCGGCAACGGCCCTGGCCCTGGCCGAGAAGGGCATGACCGTCACGGGCGTCGATCTGGCGGCCGCCCTGGAGAAGGCGACGCTGCCCGCGAACGTGCGGTTCGTGGCGGCCGACATCACCGACGAGCATCAGGTGCAGCAGGCGATCGACGGCATCGACGGCCCCTTGCGGGTCGTGGTGAACTGCGCCGGCATCGGGCCGGCCCGCCGCATCCTCTCGAAGTCGGGCGTGCACGACCTCGCCCTGTTCCAGAAGACGATCGACATCAACCTCGTCGGAACGTTCAATGTCATGAGGCTCGCCGCCGCGAAGATGGCCGGCGACGAATCCTACGACGAGTTCGGGGCGCGCGGCGTCGTCGTCAACACGGCATCCGTTGCGGCGTTCGAGGGGCAGATCGGCCAGATCGCCTATGCCGCCTCGAAGGGTGGGGTGGTCGCGATGACGATCGCCGCGGCGAGGGATCTGGCCTCGAGCGGCATCCGCGTCGTCACCATCGCTCCCGGCATCGTCGACACTCCGATGCTCGCGGCGCTCGGCCCAGCGGTGAACGAGTCGCTCGCGAAGTCGGTGCCGTTCCCCGCCCGGCTCGCGCGACCCGCTGAGTTCGCGGACCTCGTGCTGACGATAGCCGACAGCGAATACCTCAACGGAGAGACGATCCGGCTCGACGGCGCCATCCGCATGGCCCCACGCTGACCCGGCTGCGCCGCACCGTCCGCGCTGGCCCGCATGGCCCCGCGCTGACCGGCCGGCCACACGCTGACCCGCGGCGATCAGGCCAGCAGGTAGCGACAGAGCTGATCCATCAGGTCTTCGATATCGTCGGCTGCAGCCCGCCAGTAGGTGATCGGGCCGGATCCGCGCGGGTGAGTGGCTCGCCGGCCCTCCACGAGCCCGCAGCCGATGAGCGCCTGGAGGTGCGCGCGCACCCCGTTCATCGACAGACCGGTCGCCCGGATGAGCTGGGCTGTGGTGGTCTCCGGCCGCGAGAGGAGGATCCGCAGGATCTCGAGACGCGTCTCGGTGATTCCGAGCGCCGCGAGGATGCGCGAGGGGAGCATGCCGGGGAGGGCGATGGTGTCAGCGCTCATTCATTCCAGCCGATCTGCCGTGACGGGTGTCCCTTCACCATATGTCGTGCCCCCATCGTCTTGCCGAAGAAGAGTCGACCAAGATCGCCTCTTCTTGCCGGAATCGCAAACGAGCCGCTGCGCCGCGCGGAGCGGCGGTGCGTCACCATGGGATCTTGGCCAGCCGCCGCGCGCCCGCTGTGAGACGTGAGAAGGTCGCTGTGAACGCCCAGAACGCCCAGAACCCGATGAAACCGAGCGAATCGAGCCTCGCCTTCACCGGCGCCTCCGGCCGCAACCAGCTGAATCCCCTGTTCTGCCGCGACGGGGGGAATGCGTCGACGCCCCGTGCGTTGGGGTTGTGGTGCCGCAGACGGCGGCAACCCCCGAAAGGACCTCCGTGGATCTCTTCTCGCCGCTCAACCTCGGCAGCATCGACCTCGCCAATCGCCTCGTGATGGCACCGCTCACCCGCACCCGCTCCGGTGCGTCCGGCGTACCGAACGACCTGAACGTCGAGCACTACTCGCAGCGCGCGAGCGCCGGCCTGATCATCACGGAGGGCACGTACCCGAGCGCCGAGTCTCGCTCCTACCCCGGCCAGCCCGGTATCGTGACCGACGAGCAGGAGGCCGGCTGGAAGCGCGTGGCCGACGCCGTGCACGAGCGCGGCGGAAAGCTCGTCATGCAGGTGATGAACGGCGGACGCGTGTCGCACACCGACATCACCGGGACGCCCCGCATCATCGCACCGAGCGCTATCGCCATCGAAGGCGACGTGCACGTGCCCGAAGGCAAGAAGCCGTTCCCGGTGCCGCACGAGCTCACGACCGACGAACTGGCCGTCGTCCGCGGCGAGTTCGTCCAAGCCTCCCGCCGCGCCGTGCGCGCCGGCCTCGACGGCGTCGAGCTGCACTCGGCCAACGGCTACCTGCTGCACCAGTTCCTCTCCCCCGCGTCGAACCAGCGCACCGACGAGTTCGGTGGTAGCCCTGAGAACCGGATCCGCTTCGTCGTGTCGGTCGTCGAGGCCGTGGTCGAGGCGATCGGTGCGAGCCGCACCGGCATCCGCATCTCGCCCTCGCACAACATCCAGGACGTGCTCGAGACCGACGCAGACGACGTGCGCGCCACCTACCAGGCGCTGATGGATGCCCTCGCTCCGCTCGGACTCGCGTTCGTGAGCATTCTGCACGCCGACCCGACCGGTGATTTCGTGCAGGAGCTCCGCACGCGGTTCGGTGGCGGCTCCGTCGTGAACAGCGGCTTCAGCCACATGACCACCCGCGAGGAGGCGACCACCCTCATCGAGGGCGACTTCGCCGACGCCGTGGCAGTCGGGCGCGCGATCATCGCGAACCCCGACCTCGTGGAGCGGTGGGAGGGCGACCACCCCGAGAACGAGCTCGACCCGTCGACGCTCTACGGTTCGACGGCCGAGGGGTACACCACCTACCCGACGCTCCACGAGCTGGCCCGGCAGGAGTAGTCCACACCCCTCTCCCCTCCCCCGAGCGTCGGGTTCGGTACTCTGAGCCCATGAGCACGAGCCCGACGCCCCCCACCGTTCGACGAGCACGGCGACTGGCCCCCTGTTCCTCGCGATGGCCCTCGACCCGCTCCTGCAGCGCACGTCGGCTCGTGGCTGGCCCCGCTGGGCCGCCTCCGCGGTGCACGGTGTGATCGTGCTCGGTGCCGTCATCGGACTCGTGTTCGCGATCATCCCCGCCGTCACCGCGCAGGTGTCCGTGATCGGCGGCCAGCTGACGGCGCTCGTTCAGAACCTCCCGGACCAGGCCTGGTTCCAGTGGGTGACCGCGAACGTCGGGCCGAGGATCGACGTCGACGGCATCCTCTCGAGCGTCACCGCCTTCTTCACCGACCCCAGCAAGCTTCTCGGCATCGCCGGTGGCCTCCTGAGCGTCGGCACGGGCATCATCGACGGGGTGACAGGCGTCATCGTCGTCAGTATCCTCACCATCTACTTCGTGCTCACCCTGCCCGCAGTCAAGAAGAAGGGCTACACGCTGGTTGCCCGCTCCAGCCGCGAGCGCGTGACCGAACTAGGGCGTGTCTCCTAAACGTGGTGTCAGTGTTCTGGGATGCTGTGGGGATGTCCCGTTCTGCTGTTTTGAGTGATTCCGATTGGGCTATTTTGGAGCCGTTGTTGCCGTCGTCTGCGGGTCGGCG
>NZ_NBXB01000043.1 GCF_003399635.1 Subtercola boreus
CTCACCAAAAGCCGCCTCACCCTCGTCACCGACAACGAAAGGGAGGTGACAGAACCAGCACTCCAGCTCAGCGCCTAAACCCACAAACCGAAGGAACCACCGCTACACCACCATCAGGGACTTGACCATGGCCGCGACAGGGGTGAGAGCCCCGAAGGCGAGGAAGAGACCGGAGCCGAGCTGGCTGACTCCGGCGGCGAGGGCCGTGAGGCGCCCGCCGCGGAATCCGTCTGCGGCGAACTCGGCGGCGCCGCCGTCAAGGCCGCGCCCGCCCAGCTGGCGGGAAACCTTCTGCACGCCGTGGCCGGCCAGGAGTGCGCCGATCACTACTCGCAGCAGCAGCAGTCCCACGCTGTCGTCATTCATTTCCGGTCCCTTACCTCGTACGTCCGATAGTGCTGAGTGGTGTGGCTGGTGTTAGCCGGCGTTTCCGCCGATGAAGTCGCCTGCGTAGTGCATGCCGAGCCCGTAGGCTCCGCCGTGTGCCTTGACGATGTCCGAAACGGCCGTGTAGGTCTCACCGCGTGCCCAGTCGCGCTGCAGCTCGAGGAGCACCTGGATCCAGGTGACGGGAACGGCGCCGGCTGCGACCATGCGGTCCATGGCCAGGTTGTGGGCCTCGGGGGAGACACCACCGGATGCGTCGGCTACGACGAAGACCTCATAGCCCTGATCCAGCGCTGACAGCACCGGCAGCACGAGGCATACCTCGGTCCAGAGGCCGGAGATGACGATCTTCCGGCGGCCGGTCGCTTTGACTGCGGCGACGAGTGCTTCGTCTTCCCACGCGTTCATCGTGGTCCGGTCGATGATCTCCTGGCCCGGGAACACCGCGGCGAGGTCGGGGACGATGTGGCCTGAGAAGGACTCGGCCGCGACGGTGGTCAGCACGGTGGGCACGTTGAAGGCCTTCGCAGCTTTCGCGAGTCCGATTGTGTTGTTGATGATCGCGGTGCGGTCTCCGCTGCCGACGCCGAAGAACATCTGCGGCTGGTGGTCAACGAAGAGGAACACGCTGTTCTCGGGGGTGATGAGGTCTTCGCTTGGCGCGGCCTTCACGTTGTCGATGTTGAATTCAGTCATTTCACTTTTCCTTTGTTATTTTTCTGAACGCCCGTTCGCATGGAATGGGCAAGCTTGTGGGTGCGAGTGGGTGTTAGTGGGAGTGTGTCTCGAACGCGTCGCCAGAGATGACGGGCGTGTGCCCGGAGCGGGCCTGCTGCCACTGCCGTTGCTGGTCGGATTCGCCTGCGGCCTGGGCGAGCAGGTCGGCCTGCCGGCCGCCGGTGGTGGAGGGCTTGGCTGTGGACTGGTAGCCACCGAAATGGGATACCGGACTCCAGAACGGGTGCACCGGGGGAAGCTGTTCGTCTTGGCCTTCATAGTCACCGGCCGCGTAGACGATGCGTCCGCCGACGACGGTGAGGAGGGACTCGATGTGGGCGATGTCGGCCTCGTCGACGGCGAAGAAGTCATCCGAGAGGATGCTCAAGTCGCCGTAGAACCCTTCACGCAGGATGCCCTTGACGCTTTCCTCGCCGGTGAGTTTCGCACCGGCGACGGTGAACATCTCGATCGCCTGTTCCCGGCTGACCCGGTTCTCCGGCGGGTACAGCAGGGTGTTGCCGACGGTGCGTCCGGTCACGAGCCAGTGCAGTGCGACCCACGGGTTGTACGAGGAGACGCGGGTGGCGTCCGTGCCGGCGCCGACGACGAGACCGTGGTTCAGCATTTCGCGGATGGGTGGTGCGTCCGCTGCCCGTCCGGCGCCGTAACGCTGGATGAAGGCTTCACCTTGGAAGGACATCCGGTTCTGGATGGCGATCGCACCACCTAGTGCGGCCACCCGGTCCAGGCTGCTGCTGGAGATGGTTTCGGCATGGTCGAAGATCCAGCGGTTACCGGCGGGGAACATGCCCTCTGCGGCGAGCTTTTCGAAGACCGCAAGGTCACGCTCGATGGTTTCGTTGTAGGTCGCATGCAGACGAAAACCCCACCCGTTCTCCATCATCAGGCGGACCGCCTTTTCGAACTCGACTTCGTAATCGGGTGCGAGCTCGGGGCGGGGTTCGCTGAAGTTCTCGAAGTCTCCGGCCGCCCAGGTGAGGTTCTCGCCTGCGCCGTTGAGGCGAAGGTATTCATCACCATCGCCGGGCTTCACGGTCTCGACCCACCGACGGAGATCGTCGACCTCCTGTCCGGCGACCTGCGGGAACAGGTGGTACGCGATTCGGAGGGAAAGATTTCCTTCGTTCGCGAGGTCAGTCACGGTGCTGTAGTTGTCGGGGAAATTCTGGAAACCCCCGGCGGCGTCGATGGCCGATGTGAGGCCGAACCGGTTGAGTTCGCGCAGGTAGTGGCGGGTGGAGTCTTTCTGATCCTCCGGCGGAAGCAGCGGCGCCTTGGCGAGTGTCGAGTACAGCACGAGAGCGCTCGGCGCGGCGAGGAGCAGGCCGGTGGGTTCCCCACCTCGGCCCCGCACGATCTGGCCGCCACGGAAATCGGGGGAGTCCTTTGTGTAACCGGCAGCCTGCACCGCAGCACGGTTCAGCAGCGCTGACTGGTAGAGGTTCAGGATGAACACGGGTGTGTCGGGGGCGGCGTCGTTGAGCTCTGAGAGGGTGGGCAGGCGCTTCTCGGCGAACTGCTCTTTGGTGAAACCCCCAACAACACGGACCCATTGACCTTTGGGTGTGCGTGCGGCTTGTTCCCTGAGCATCTGCATCGCGAGCTTCAGGGTCGGCACGCCGTCCCAGCGGAGTTCGAGAACGTAGTTCAGACCGCCGCGGATGACATGCAGATGCGAATCGTTCAAGCCCGGTATGACGCGGCGGTTCTGCCCGTCAACCACGCGGGTGTCCGCTCCAACGGAGCCGACCATATCGGCGTCATCACCGAGCGCGCTGACCCGACCACCGGTGATTGCGACGGCCGTGACGTGCGGCCGCGCGGGATCACCGGTATAGATCTTGGCGTTCCGCACGACGATATCCGCGGGATCCGTGACGCCAGGTCGCGGCGCGATTCCAGCTACAGGCATTGTGGGCATCGAACCCATCTCCTTATGTTCTCTCTTCGCTCGCGCAGGAAGCGCGAGCTCCGCGGCGTCATTCACTCCGCGAAATACAGGTGGTGTAATGCATCTTCCAAGCAAACTATTTCCGAGAAAGATACGTACGCATGAAAACTCAGGTTGTTCACAGGTTCATCCTCAGACGTATGCCTTGGCCTGGATGCGGGAATAGGAACTCCACATCATGGGTTGGGCCGATATATGCAAACGCATAGACTTGCAGAAACACCCGGGAGGGCATGGAAATCATGAACACAGTTGCCAGCACTGGAATGCAGTTCGGGATCTTTACCGTCGGAGACGTGACGACGGACCCCACCAACGACATCACGCCGACCGAACACCAGCGCATCAAAAACATCTTGACCATCGCGCAGAAGGTTGAAGAAGTTGGCATGGAGGTTTTCGCCCTTGGCGAGCATCACAACCCGCCCTTCGTGCCCTCGAGCCCGACGACAATGCTCGGCTACATCGCGGCCAAGACCGACCGGTTGATTCTCAGCACTGCCACCACACTCATCACTACGAACGATCCGGTGAAGATCGCCGAGGACTACGCGATGCTGCAGCACGTGGCCGACGGCCGCGTCGACCTGATGATGGGACGCGGAAATACGGGTCCTGTCTACCCGTGGTTCGGCAAGGATATCCGCGACGGCATTCCCCTTGCCATCGAAAATTACGCCCTTCTGCAGCGTCTCTGGCGCGAGGACTTCGTCAACTGGGAGGGCAAGTACCGCACACCCCTCCAGGGGTTCCAGTCAACGCCCCGCCCGCTCGACGGCGTCGCACCGTTCGTCTGGCACGGCAGCATCCGCTCTCCCGAAATTGCTGAGCAAGCCGCGTTCTACGGTGATGGATTTTTCGCCAACAACATCTTCTGGCCGAAAGAGCACTACATGAAGCTCATCAGCTACTACCGTCAGCGCTTCGAACACTACGGCCACGGCACGGCAAGCGAGGCGATCGTCGGTCTTGGTGGCCAGGCATTCATGGCCAAGAACTCGCAGGACGCGATCAAACAGTTCCGCCCGTACTTTGACAACGCCCCCGTCTACGGGCACGGCCCCACAATGGAAGATTTCACCGAGCAGACCCCTCTGACTGTAGGCAGCCCCCAGCAGGTCATCGACCGCTACGCCTCAATGCGGGAGTACTACGGTGACTACCAACGCCAACTATTCCTCATGGATCATGCTGGCCTGCCGCTGAAGACTGTGCTGGAGCAGCTCGACATCCTGGGCGGAGAAGTCGTCCCCGTCCTCCGCAAGGAGTTCGCGGTGAACCGCCCGGCCAATGTACCCGACGGTCCCACACACGAAGCTCTCGTCGCGAAGCGTGATAGGGCGGCGCAGGCCGCGTCCAGCGCTGAGCTTGCTGAAACGCCAGTGGCCAGCTGATGACCTCTCGTAAGATCGCCGTCATCACCTCGGGACTCAGCCAACCCTCGTCGACAAGACTTCTCGCCGACAGGCTCGCTGACGCCACAACCCGCCAACTCGAAGGACTTGGTATCGACGCCGACGTGCACATCATAGAACTGCGTGACACCGCCCAAGACGTCGTCAACAATCTGATGACCGGCTTCCCGAGCCCCAAGCTTGAGAAAGTGATCGAGACCGTGACCGGTGCCGACGCGCTCATCGCCGTGACTCCTGTGTTCACCACGAGCTACAGCGGATTGTTCAAGTCATTCATCGATGTGCTCGACCCGCAATCGCTCACCGACATGCCCGTGCTCATTGGTGCGACCGGAGGCAGCGAACGTCATTCGCTTGCCCTCGACTACGCCATGCGACCGCTCTTCACCTATCTGCACGCCGTGGTTGTGCCTACGAGCGTCTACGCGGCGTCGAGCGACTGGGGCAGCGCGGGCGACGCAGCGGCTACCGCGTTACCCGACCGCGTCGAACGAGCGGCCCGCGAACTGGCGCAGCTGGCGAAAACATCCGACCGCTCAAACCGGGTCGCTGACCCGTTCGCTCTGCCTGCCGGGTTCAGCCCCGTCGGCGGCTATGGCGCACAGTGACTCTGAACGAGTTGAACGTCCGGGTACCGTCACGTTGACTAGGCGCCCGTTAGGACAGCTGCCACGACCGGAGGTGGTTCCAACTCAGCTGCCGCCACCATTCGGAGCCCCAGTCGGCGTGGAATTCGAAAAGTGACACGGTGTCGGCGACGAATTGTGGGGGAGCTGGTGGGATCGGTAAACGCAGCAGGTAGTCACCTATCTCGTCGACGTGTCGGGGGTTCAGCCCGAGTTCATGTCCGGCGAGGGAGAGGTGGCCCCAGTACGGGTTTTCAAGGACCGGGGTGACCTGATAATCGGCCACGGGGACCGAGACGGGGAGAACGGCGTCTTTCACGGCTGCGGCGACTGCGTGGAGGGCGGTCAAGAGAATTCCTTCACCTGGGGGAGGGGGCCAGCCGAGCTGCTCGAGGTAGTTCTTGAGTGCGGTGTTGGCGTCGGTTTCGGCCGCCGCCAGAGCATCGTCGAGGTTGGTTGAGCCGGTGAGGTCAGCCTGCATCTGCGGTACGACCGGTGCTCGTACGGCAGACATGGCATCGCTGAGGCAGCCTTCTGTTGCGGGGACGGCGGGGATGCTGTTGACCCGGTCCGTGAACACTTTCGTGAACGGATGCTCGGTGATCCACGCGGCCTGGGTGGGGGAGGCGTCTACGCCGGTGATGGCCGGCATGTAGCCGGTTGCGTGGCCGAATTCCTCTTGCGCGGCGGCAGCGGCGGAGCGGCGATCGAGGTTTTCAGGTAGCGCTGGTTGATGACTTGGAACGGTGCTGATGCGCATCTCGAACGGCATCTGAGCGGAGCCCGGCGCGAGCCATACCCGCGCCGGGCACCCCCGGGGAAGGCTGGCCCTTCACGAACCCGCCATCGCGTAATTTTTTGACTTTCTCCGTATCAATGAGACAGATGCTTCGTGGCGGGGGGCAGGGACGCGGCCTGTGAGTGAATGGCCTGCACTTCCAGGTCGAAGAGTGTGTTGGCGCCGATGCCGGTGGCGGTGAGGTGCCCGCCGAGTTCGAGGCTGATGATGCCGTGGAGCCTTGTCCACGTCAGCAGCGCGAGTGCCAGCACGCCGGTGGAGAACTCGCTGAGACCAGAACGATCCCCCCACGTGCGGAGGGCCTCGGAGACTGAGACCTCGGCACGTTGCCGGTTGTCGACAAGTGTCGCTTCCTGCTGCCCGGTGACGGCGGCGAGTGCGTCGATGATCACAGCCATGCTCCTCGACGCGGCGGGAATGAGGCGGTCGGCGGCGAACTCTTCACCGGAGCCGATAGTGGTCTGGAATATCAGCCGATAGGCGTTAGGGTGCTCGAGCGCCCACCTTCGGGTGCCGCGAAGAACCGCGTCGAGGTTCTTCACTGCCGAACCCGCACCGAGTTCGAGGCCGGTCAGCCAGTCGGCAAGTTCGTTGTAGGCGTCGAAGACGAGGTCGGCGAGCAGAGCATCCCGGTTCGCGAAGTAGCGGTACAACGCGGCTGGCGACATCGACATCTCCCGCACGATACCGCTCAGAGTCACTGCGTCAGCGCCGCCCTGCCGTATCTGGTCCATGGCGAGCTGCTTGATCTCCTGCACCGTCTGCATGCGACGCTCCTCACGTCTCGTCGGCCTGGGGGGCGTATTCATCGTGGGCGGATTTCGAAAGTCATGTTGACAGAGTAACACCGCGTCACTAATGTTAAGACCACTAACTTAGCGACAGAGCGTCGCGGCGAAGGGAACACCATGAACACGTCTTCGACATCGATCGAACACAGCCCGCAGTCGATCGCTGCGGGCTGGGCTGCCGCCTGGAACGCCACCGATCAGTCGCTCCTCGCGGGGCTCTTCACGGCAGACGGCACCTACAGCGACCTCGCCGCGGGCAAATCCTTCGAAGGTTCCGACGCGATCACCGGGTTCAAAGCAGGCTCTGATGCGCTCATCGCAGACCTCCACATCGAGGTTCTGAACGCATTCGGCGAAAACGACCATGTCGCCATCGAGTCGCTGTACTCCGGCCACTTCCGGGGCGCCCCACAGCCGTTCGCCGTGCGAGGCACCACGACGCTCCGCATGAAAGACGGCCTCATCCACACGAACACCGACAACTACAGCCTCACCACACTGCTGGCACAGTCCGGGCTGCCCCTGAACTGGACGCCGACGGCCGGATAGTTCATTGCATTCTGCGACCTCCCCTGTACTCACGCACGTTTCGACACCGAACCGAAAGAAGATCATGACCACCTCCTCCGTACCACTTCCAGCAACAAGTACCCGCATCATCCTTCCCGGCCTTGTCGAGCCGTCTGGCCTGCAAATATCTCTTGGTCCGATCCCGACGCCCACCGCGGGGCAGCTCCTCATGCAGGTCGAGGCCACAGGGATCTCCTTCGCTGAACAGGCGATGCGCCGGGGCCGCTACTTTGGACAGCCCGCGTTTCCCTTCACTCCGGGATACGACCTCGTCGGCCGTGTGCTCAGCGTCGGACCGGGCGGTGACGAGCGGATGATCGGCGAACGGGTCGCGGCGATGACCAAGACCGGCGGATGGGCAACCCACGCCGTCGTCGAAGCCCGCGACAGCATCACCGTGCCGGACGGCATCACTCCCGAGGACGCGGAGACGGTCGTCGTGAACGGAGTCACCGCGTGGCAGATGCTGCACCGCGCCGCGAAGGTGAAGCCCGGCCAGACGATCCTCGTGTTCGGTGCGAACGGGGGAGTGGGCGGCATCCTCATCCAACTCGCCCAGCACCACGGCGTCACCGTCATCGGCGCAGCATCGCCCCGCCACCATGACGCTCTCCGCAGAGCCGGGGTCATCCCGGTCGACTACGCCGACCCCGAACTGCCGTCGATCGTGCGTCAGCATGCACCGGCCGGTGTCTCGGCGGTCTTCGACAACATCGGCGGCGACAACACGAAGAAGTCGTTCGCCCTGCTCCGCCGGGGCGGCACCCTGGTGACCTACGCCATCGTGAACGCCGTCAGCGGAACCGGGTCCCTGATGGGCCCGTTCATGAAGGCCATCGGCCAGGCTGTGCTGTGGAGCGCCCTGCCGAACGGGAAGAAAGCCACCTTCTACGACCTGTGGGCAGGCCACAAATACCGCCCTGCCCGGTTCCGTCGTCACTTGGAAGAAGACCTCGGCCACGTCTTCGATCTCCTCCGCGACGGCACGATCACCGCGAATATCGCAGCCCGCTTCCCCCTCACCGAAGCAGCGGCAGCGCTCGAGCTCGCCGAGTCCCGCACGCTCAACGGCAAAGTCATCCTGCTGCCATGACCGCCCGCACCCGAAACATCACCGGACTCCTGCTGCTCGGGGGTGCGCTGATCTACGGAGTCGCCGAAGCCATCACCGCCGCGGCGTGGCGCACGCCACTGTACAGCTACGCGCAGAACTGGATCAGCGACCTCGGCTCCACAACCGTGGGAACGTTCCAGGGACGCCTCATCGACTCACCGCTCCACGATGTGATGAATGCCGGCTTCGTCATCCAGGGCGTCCTGTTCGCAGCAGCCGTGGTGCTGCTGACCGGGAAACGGGTCGACACCCTCTCCCGGAGGCTTCGCATCGCCGCTCTCATACTCGGGCTCGTCACCGGAGCCGGCTACCTCCTACTCGGCTTCTTCCACGGTTCAGCCGACGCAGCCGCCGATGGAACACTCACCTGGCATTTCACCGGAGCGGCCCTCGCCATCATCGGAGCGAATACCCTCGCCGTGATCCTCGGCATCAACTGGTGGCAACGCCCCACCACAAGGCGGCTCGGCCACGCCAGCGTACCGCTCGGCATCCTTGGTCTCGCTGCCACCGTCGTGCTCCTGGTCACGATGAACAGCGGCGCACCATCCGGCCTCATCGAACGACTCGCCGTCTACCCCATAGTTCTCTTTCAGATCAGAGCCGCTCTGCACTACCTCGCCCGCACCACGGAAGCCGGCACCGCATCCGCCTGGACCATGCGGCCCTCAGCCACGCCGACGACTAGCTCCTCGGGCTCTGCCTGACCGGAGCGTTCCTCTCGGTCATCGCGGGCAATGCCCTCATCATTGTCCTCGGAACAGCAGGGCGCCAGCTCGGGACGCCGCGACTCGCGACAGTGCTTGGGATCGCATCAACACGATTGTCGTCTCCGATGCCGCGATCGAACTCGGCGCACGAATGGAAGGCGCCGGGGCGCTCACCTTCTCTGAGGCACGTCGGCATCACCCTCTCGCTCTCTCCCGCGAGACAAAACCAGAAAGCGAATCGCTGGGCTGGCGTGATCGGGTGGCCGGTTAAACGAGTGTTGTGGTGTTGCTGCGCAGGAATGCGGCGGCCCGGTCGAGCGCGTCGTCACCCTCGTCGAGGAGTGCTGAAAAGGCTTGGAATACGTGGGGTACTTCTGGGGTGATGTCGAGAATGACGCGCACGTCGGCTGCTGCAGCGATCGCTGCGAGTCGAACGGCGTCGTCGAGCAGAATCTCGTTGGAGCCGACCTGGATCAACAGGGGTGGTAGGCCGGTCAGGTCGGCGTAAATGGGGCTGACTGCGCCCGAGGAAGGGTCGAGCTCGCCGAGGTAGTCACGGGCCCTGATGCGGAGGGCGCTAGGAGTCAGTGCCGGATCGGCGGCGGCCTTCGTGATGGAACTGTCTCCGGTGACCGCGAGATCTGTCCAGGGCGAGAGCACTACACACGCGGACGGCACTGGCAGTCCGGCGTCGCGGATGGCCAGAAGGGTGATGACGGCGAGGTTGCCGCCAGCTGACTCGCCAGCGATGGTGATCTGTCCGGCATCCCCTGTTGCCACGAGCGCCTGGTAGGCGGCGAAGGCGTCGTCGGTGGCGGCCGGGTAGGGGTGTTCGGGTGCGAGACGGTAGTCGACGGTGATGACACGCATGTGAGCGCGTCGGCCGAGATCGCACGCGAGGCCGACCGAGGCCTCGGCTGAGCCCATGGCGAAGACGCCGCCATGAAAAAACAAGATCGTGCCGTGGGATGCCTGGCCGGTGATATCGATAGACAGCGCTGGCACACCACCAAGCATGATCGGTGCGGAGGAGACGTCGTCGGGTAGTGGGTGGGAGGTGAGCATCTGGTGCAGGATCGTCCGTTGTTCGATGAGCTCTCCTCCGAGATCGAGTGGCGAGTTCGTCATGATGGCATTGATTAGGTCGCGTTGTTCCTGGGACATGGGCTTCATCCGTTTCAGAGGGAGGGGGTCGAATGAGACTATATTAGCACTAATAACATTAGATACAAGGTAATTGATAAGGTATTCTTGAGCCATGTGTGTGCGACGAATCCAGGGAGCGGCGTGAACCTTCGACAGGTATTTGATGATCTCGTGCGACTGGAGACCGAGCTCTGGAACACTCTCGATGCGCGGCTCGTCAGAGAGTGTGGCGTAACACTCGCTGCCTTCAATGCCCTGCTGATCGTGAGCGAGACGGTCAATTGCCGAGTGAATGATCTCGCATCCGCGTTGGCAATGACCGTGGGTGGCGTCAGTCAGTCGGTCGACAGGTTCGAGGCGCGGGGTCTTCTGGTGCGCCGACCAAACCCGGCGAATCGTCGTTCGTCCCTTCTCGAGGTGACGGATGCTGGTCGAATCGCCCTTGATGCCGCTAGCGGCATCTTTGACGATGAGCTAACAATATGGTTCACTCAGCCACTCGGCGACCACACGCTGAACCGCTTTGCGGCTGATCTGGAGGCTCTTCGAGCCGCCTCCGCACACCGACGCGCTGATTCGGGTTCGTAAGCAAGAGGTATCGACCAGGTGCACGCTACTCACGGCGCTCACTGAAATTCCCCACCCCGGGTCGCTTCCGCGCACCGATCCGGGACCGCGGACCACGGCCGGCCTGCACGGCCTGCGCGCACGTGGCGAAGCGGCCTAAAGCGATCATCGAGCAGCCGCCGGGCGACCTCGCCGCGCGCTGTCACCGCGCCGCGATCGAGGGCAGGTGGGGCGCGATGATGCGGTTCTCCGCGGGGCCGCCGCAGCACACCGCTCGTCAGGCCGGGCAGTGTTTTCCTCTAGTCTCCAAAGATGAAGACAATCGGATTGCTCGGCGGGATGAGCTGGGAGAGCTCCGCCCTGTATTACCAACTGATCAATGAGGGTGTTCGTGATCAGCTCGGCGGGCTGCACTCCGCGAAAGTCATCCTGGCATCGGTCGACTTCGCCGAAATCGAACATCTCCAGTCCACCAACGACTGGGATGGCGCCGGTCAGCTACTGGCCGAGCAGTCCCGCCTCCTGGAAGCGGCCGGAGCTGACTTCATCGTTCTCTGCACCAACACCATGCATAAGGTCGCGCCCAGCATAGAAAGCGCGGTTGCCATCCCGTTCCTACATTTGGCGGACACCACAGCTGCGGCCATCACGGACTCCGGGATGAGCGCGGTCGGGTTAATCGGAACCTCGTTCACCATGGAAGAAGACTTCTACAAAGATCGTCTCTCCGCTCACGGGCTGACTGTGCTCGTGCCCGATGCCGCCCAGCGGCAGATCATTCATCGGATCATTTATGAAGAACTCGTGCTCGGCGTAGTCAGCGACACGTCCCGCACAGAATACGTATCGGTCATCGCTGCCCTCCATCACCGAGGCGCCCAGGGCGTCATCCTCGGCTGCACCGAAATCGAGTTACTGATCAGTGACGACGACAGCCCCATCCCCACCTTCCCGACCACACAACTCCACGCCCAAGCCGCTATCAAGATGGCGCTGACCTAACCCAACTGGGGTGTGCAGCGGAACGGAATGATGCTCGAGCTGAACGGCGGCCCGATCGTCCGCGAGAGTTTCAGATGGTGACGGTCAGCGGGACAACTGCGTCAGTCCCGCTAGGCGGGTTGCCGCTTTGTGGCCGCTGGCATTCGTTTAGTTTGCGAGAGCTGCTCGGAGTAATGGTTCTAGTCTGTCGAGGAAGGCGTCTTCGCCGAAGATGTCGATTCCGGATGCACGGTCGTCGAACCAGCCGGTGGCGCGAAGCGCGCAGTAGCCCGCCTGTATCGCGGCGGGTGCGAGAACTGCCCAGCTTCGGTTCGGATGGCCGGCGTCCGTTCCGTCAGTAGATGTGCTGAAAGAGGTCTCGAGCGCGGAGCTATCGGTCTGGTACGAAGAGGGAATGAACGTCCCGGAGTTCAACTCACGGCTCAGCTCCAGGCACTCATCTAGCTGGTCGATCGTTGTCTGAATTCGACCGAGGAATTCGACTCCTTCGGAGACATCGATCGCCGTTTCGGTTCGCTCGCCTGCAGGAAGTCCAATGGGTGACTTGAGCATGGGCCAGATGCCTGACCGCCGCGCTAACAGATTGCTTGATGCTGGGCGGCCTCCTCCTTGTACGCGGACGAGGGTTTCGATGATCAGATCGGAATCTGGGGAAAGCGAGCGAAAGGCGCTTTCGACGAGAGCGGCGCAGCGTCGGCGGGACGGATCATGTCCGAACTCTTCGTCAGCCCGGGCGACAGAGAGGGAAAGAATGCCGAACTGGGTGTCAACAGTATGGAAGAGGGGCCAGTCCCTGGCTGCTGACCGGTGAACACCCTCGAGCTGGATCACGGTTCCACCTTCTCACGTTCCAGATGCCGGGCGTTCGGCGGGAGGGGTCCAGCTCACCCAGTCCGGCCCCCGCACTTTGCTTGCGGCACTCGCGGAATCTCGAGGGAATAACGCGATGAGGCAGCATTAGGGTTGCGACTTAGTTAGGGGAGACGGTGTGGGGAAATCGGGCAACGAGAACGCAATACTGACCGGTATCGCGTCTGTTGAAGATTCTGAGGTTTGCTTCATCCCCGATCCAACGGACGATGCCGTCGCATACCTCTCGGCGATGCGGGACTCCAAACTGTGGATAGAGAGCGAGCGACCGGACTTCTACTCGAATGAGCTCCGACTTGCAGTTGAGGTTATGCGGGTCGACGATCACCCGCCGGTGGGCAAGCTGCACAATCCGACGCTCGCGCGTGAGGCGCATTTAGAACGCGAGATCCGTTCCGCTTTCCCTTCGATGGACCGCGACATCCCGATATCTGTTATCGCCGACACTGGCTTGCCGAGCGAAGAGGATCACAATTTTACGGCCTATCGCGACGCATTTGCTCGGGTCGTCGGAGACCATGCAGCGAGGGTTACGGCGTACCGGGAAAACCAACCAGGACATGCCCTAGCTTTCCTGGTGCACGATGAGTCGTCTGCATACGCGCGCGTCGAAGCATCAATCGCTCCGCCCTCGAATGGGACAGTGTTCCCCGGCAGAGCGCACTTCTGGTTCCTTGATTTCTTCTTCATCCAGATCATCGCCGAGTCCGGGGTGGACTTCGTTTTCTGGCACACGCCGTACAAACACATGTGGCGAATCGATGCGTTCGGGCTGCGAACGAAGGTAGAACTGCCGACGCTGATTGTGTACGACGTGGCGGCTATGACGGACTGGGACGGCCCGATGATATTCGAGCCAAGCCAAATAGTTAGCGTCGAAGAGTGAGGCTCAGCGGGCATGGCGTCGATCCAAATGTTGCGGCGCAGTTCGTTTCTGCCGGTTGCCTCTTGACGGTGATCTGGACGGAAATGGGGTCAGCCCCGTCTGCCTGAACCGGGGAACTGCCACGGCCGAAGAGCATTTTGTCGTCGTCGCGGCATTGAGCTCTGATGTCGTATGAGCCGCCAGGTAGGCCGACTGTGAAGTTGCCGTCGGGCGCGCTGTGCGTGGCCATCCCGATGATATAGCTCCCGCCTGGGTTGATGAGGCACCTGTTAGTGGGTTGGCCGGCGGCGTCGACGACGCGGCCGGAGCGTGTGGCGGGCGGCCCGGTCCAGACGGTGTCATCTGGGGTTGTGGTGCAGCCGGTTACGGCAGAGACCCGACGATCAGTGCCGAATTGGCAAGGTATGAGCGGGCCAAGGGCTTCATGCCGTTGAGCCTGTCACGTCGTCTTCGAAGCTTGGCGCAGATGTTGAGATTGATGCACAGCGATGTACGATCTGCCATGACCATTCGGCAGCTGTTTGAGCGCCCGCTTCCATCCGGCACGAAGGTGCGTATCTTGACGGATCCCCGATTCGGCGGCCCGTTCGATCAGGAATGCGCTGGGACTGTAGTTTCTTCCTCCCGCGCTCATGGACTTACTGCGGCTGCTGCTCGGGAGAGCAAGTATCTGTACTCGGTAATGTTCGACGAACCTCAGTACGACTCTGATGGAGATGGACCTTACAGCCAGTCCGAAGTGCTCCAGCGCTATGTCGTTCGAGCGTAGATCCGATAGACGCAGCGAACGCTGGCCGCAGAAACCAGCATAATTCGCTAGACGGGCGTCTACCGGAACGCCTCTAGCGCTGATCGAAGTGCCAACGGCCAGGTGTCTAGGAATTCCGGCGTTTCGCCCGGCCAAGCACTAAAATGTTCGACGAAAGAAACCTTAACAGCGTTCTGAATGTACTCATCCCCACCCGTGAGGCTCGCATCGACGAAGCGGAGCAGACGATCGCTGATATCAGTTCTGCCGTTCGCGAAGGATGCGGTTGCAAAACGTAGCAAGTCGGCCATCAACAGGTGAAGAAGCAGCTCGTCGAAGTAGTCGAGGTGTTCAACTACTGTGGATTCCGATTCTGGCACGGCCTCAACTAACTGATCGACGAAGTTGGCCTTAGTAGTCCTCGGTCCCGCCATGCCACCAGTGTCTCAGGCCGCCGCTATCGCGCGGGGAAAGTACTCGCCCCGGCTGTGGTCTCAGAGATTAACTGGTCTCGGTGCGGAGGCCGACGACGATCGGTCTTCGCGGCAATTGGTGTCCGTAGCGTTCAAAGCCGGGCAGGTGGATCTTCGAGCGGCAAGGTTCGGACGAATTCTCGAAGAGCTGACAGGTCGTACTGCGACTTTTTCCTGCGTGTGATCCACGGGTCGGTCTCGTCCAACGCCAGCTCGAGCTTTCCACGTAGGTACTCGTTCATGTGCTCAGGTGGCTCCCAAGGGAGAGCGACCTGCACCATCAACGCGTCGTCCGCTTTTCGGTAACTGCCGGTTCTCGCCCCGACGAACTCCGGTGTGAGAATGCTTCCGGGCAGATGAAACACCACGTTGATGTTGAGGCTGGTCCGTAGATTCGGTCTCTCTCGGACGATCACCGCTGACAGGTGGCGCAGGGCTTCGCGCCAGGTTTTCTGGTGCGGTGACTATCCTCCAACGATCGCGCCAATAGAGAAGGGCGGGATAGGCTCTTCATCTTCGGTCATGTCTGTTCCTCTGGGTCGAAGTTTGGTGGCAAATGTAGCGCACGGAAGCAAACTGGCAGCGACGGCACATCTCAGAGGTAGGTCTTCAACGGGGCCAGCTTGAGTCGTGCGGCAGAGAAGAAGGCGTGGTTCCGGCACGGACCCTCAACGGGACGGGTCCCATTGGGGCGCTGGCGCTGCGTCTTCGCGGCTACGCCACCAACTGATAAAGAGGAGTGACGCCAGTGTTGCTCCGAGGGAGTTGATGAGCACGTCGTCGATGGATGTGACCCGTCCCAGGCTCAGTACGAGTTGCAGGCCTTCGAGTACGGCCGACATCGACGCGGCGAGGAGGAAGACGGTGGGTGCGACGCTCCAAGCAGGACCGAGACGGAAACGGACAGGTAGAAGGGCGCCGAGGGCCGTGAAGACGAGGAGGTTGCCGACGAGCTGCACGATGGCGTCTCTTCCGCCCAGAACACCGGCGAGATCCTGGAACGGGATGAGGTGCACTCCGCCGGGTCCGCCGGTGGGGGCCATGATCATCCATACCCAGGGGGCTGTTCCGAGCACGATGCCGACCTCCGCGATGGCGGACTGCCACGCCCAGCGAGCTGGCCAGCCCACGCGCGCACGATGCCGGCTCAGTCCGGAGGTCACGGCCGCGCCGAGGGGGAGGCCCACTAGCAGCGTCACGACGACCACGACCCCGAAGCGGTCAATGATGGAAGAAGCCACGTTCACAGCGGTCACGCTATCCTTTCACTCATGCCGCACTCCTGCCCGGTTTGATCTCGCAGGAAGCCTCCGGGGCCGATGTATCGGTCGAAACGGTGATCGTTTCGGTTCCTGGCCGATCCCAGTCGACCTGATATGTCAAGGTGAAGCCTGTCGGTGACCATGCTGTGGTGAAGGTTCCCTTGGCTATGGGTTGGTACCAGTCGTTGGGCGAGTATTTCGCTTTCACCGAGTAGACGGGCCCCCATGCGTGTTCTGCGATCTCGCCATAGTGGTCCTGTTCCGAGATAAGGATGATGTTGTGGCCGTCGGGGGAGGGGAAGGTGTAGTAGTTCGTGGTGGCGGTGAGGATAGCGAACAGCAGGGCGAACAGCATCGCGATGGTGCCGCCGACGAACACGATCCCGCCGCCGACAACGGTAACGACGCCGCGGACCCACCGGGTGGGTATACGGCTGGCCGCCGTGCCGCCTAGGCAGTACGCCGCGACTGCCGGGCACACAATGATCAAGGCGAGGGAGGTTGTTTTGATCTGGGTGCTACCAGTCCAGCCGAGGAAGAGAACAACGCCGTAAACCTGCCCTTGCGAGACAACGGCGAAGATGCCGAGGTAGAACACTGCCCCTGAAGCCGCCGCAGCTCCGGCCCATATTGTGCCGCGGATCCCCATTCGACCGGGTGACGACCTCTGATCGGTAGTTGCTTGATACCCGCGGATGGAGATCGACATGACCTGAACTATATCGATAATCGCTATATAGGCAACCTTTTTCGATATGCTCACCTCATGACGGAGTTCAGTATTGGGGTGTTGCGGGGGCTTCTCGCGGTTCTGTTCGTGGGGTGTGCGACAGGGCAGGTGATGGCCGGTGAGCTGGCTGCCCTAATCGTGGGTGGGGTCTCTGGGGTGGTGTTGGCGGCGCTGATCGTTGTGGGCTGTCTGTGTGTCGAGGCAGTTTTGGTGAGTGTGTGGATGCTTGCCGGGATGGCGCGAACAGACGCGATCTTCGATGGCCGCCGTCAAGGCGACCGGTGGGTGAACCTCGCGATCGGCGCCCTCACGGTAGCCGCCGTCGTGGCGACGGCTGGGTGTGTGTACTTCCTCGTCAATCTGGTCTCGGCCGGTTCAGCTGCTAACACGGCCATGGCTATCGTCACCGCGGTAGCAGCCGGTGTAGTTGGGGCTCTCGCGCTGGTGGTGATAGTGATGAGGCGCCTGCTGCACATGGCTATCCAGTACCAGAGCGACCTGTCAGAGGTGATCTGATGGGGATTGTCATCAACCTCGATGTCGAGCTCGCGAAGCGGAAGATGTCTGTCACCGAACTCGCTGCGGCGATCGATCTTGCGGTCGCGAATGTGTCTATTCTGAAGAACGGGCGGGCGAAAGCAATCCGGTTCACAACTCTCGACGCGATCTGTCAGGTGCTGGGTTGCCAGCCCGGCGACATCCTCGGCTACACCCCCGACAAATGACCCTCCAAGACAAAGCCCTGTCCAACAGAGACTTTGAACAACGTGAACTGGACGTGAGGGTCGCTAGCAGAAGTGTTCTGACGGCGACGGGCCAGACGATGCTTTTCGTGGTGCTCGGCACCGGTGTTCTCGTGACCGTCATTTCTCGAAGCCGGACTGATTCGTTCGGCCGGTTCACGCTCATCCTCGGAGACTGGATACCAACACCGCTCGAGATCATGGCCATCCTGACGCCCATCGGCCTAGCCCTTGTGGTGTCCGGTGTGTCGTTGGCGCCGGGACGGGTCAGGCGTCGTCTGGCGGTTCTCCGGGTTAGTGCTGGGGTCGTTCTCACACTCGGTCTGCCGACCATGTTCATCGCAGTGTTGCTGCTCGGCAACAACAGCTTCCAGATACTCCCGGAAGCATCGGTCGGCGGGTGCCGGGTCGTGATCCAGCACGGCTGGGTTGATGGCTCCGTCGGAATTGTGCAACCCGGAGCGGTCGTCGTGAACTGGGTTGGCGACTGGTCCGCCGACGACTTCTACGACCCATTCGGATACGGTACCTACTCGCTCAGCTGGCATGACCGTGACGGGAACCTCAACGTCGAGGGCGATGGAACCGACCCCGCCAGCTGGACCGGCCCTGACTCCGCGCTCCACTGCAACCGATGACGCCCCAGCTTCGTCCCAGCCTCGAGCAACCGGATCTGCAGGTCATCCGGTGAACATCTTGTCGACCTATCCCTGCAGAACGACGACACGGGTACCGCTGACCGGACGGCTTACGGAACAGGAAACGCCTTGGATACCGCAGGCCACCGGGTCGACTGCTGATCGAGTAAGCCGTTTGCACGACAGACAGCACGATGCAGAGTTAACGACGTGCCGTTCCCTTCTCTAACCCGTGCCCAAGTAGTTCAGTCCCCATTCACCCGTGAGCGTCGAGGTCGCCGGATTCCGAGCACCGACCCGAAACGCCGTATAACGCTCAATCATTTGCTGAGGCGCTTTATCGGGCATTCGCGGGCTTTCCGTCGATCCGAACTTTCGTTTTGTCGCCCCCGATCTCAACGTCCACCCAATGGTCTTCGATTCGGAAGCGGACGCCGTGCGGCGGAGAGTCGGGCGTCGCCATCAGCTGTACATCTTGAATTGTCCCGCCAACTAGTTCCTGCCAAGGTGGAGAATCAGTCAAGTCAATCGGTTCCCACTTTCCGTGTTCAGTGAGGTAGCTCTGGTTGGCAGGTGACTGCGGTCCGGCAAACGGATCAATCCAACTTCCGGCGAAAGCTTGCAAATCTTCTCCGTAGCTGTTGCTAGTCACGTGGAAAGAATTGCCAGCGGCCAGGGTGATCTCAAGAAGGCCATCGTCGTCGGAATCTAGTTGACCGTCCGGGGCGCGGTACGCCAGCACTCGAAAGGCCTTTACCGTCGAGCCAACGAACCCGGCTAGGTCACCCGTCGGTATTTCTCGACTCAGGTTGGTAAACGACACAGTCCAGACCCTTCCTTCCCACGCACCGATTCATTCGAACCGACGATACAACTCGAGCAGTGAATCCAGACGGGAAGAAGCGACTGTGGATGACCGAGTGACGCCATCTGGTTTCGACGCTACGGATGGTCATGAAATTCGATCAGCTGATAAAGCACCCGGCCGTCCAACGACCGTTCGCAGGAGGGGCAAGTCGGCCAACCATTTACTTCTTGGAGGGAAGCGCCATCTGCTGGACAGAACCATCGACCACCCCAGCGCAACGTGCCTGGCGGTAAGGCCGTCGGGGTTCCTTCAGCAATAGCGAAGAGCTCTCGTGTGACCGCGATTGAATAGTCAAATCCGGTCATGCCGCAGATCAGTACCTCCCCTTTGAGCTCGGCTGGGGCACCGCACTTCGGGCAATTCATATTGCGAACCTAGCTCGTCATGGTGACGTCCCTGTGAGTGGTGGGGTTTCGGGTTCTTGAGCGTTGCATCGTCGACGTGAGAAGCCACCGTGTGATGGTCAGTGAGAACCGACTAAAACTCTCACGCAAAGGACACCACACGATGGCT
>NZ_NBXB01000044.1 GCF_003399635.1 Subtercola boreus
AGACCATGAACGACCCAACCACCGCGATCGAGGAGGTGACAACACTGCCCGAACTCATCGCCGCCTAAGCTTCAACCACTGACCTCAACCGGCAAAGCGAAAGCACACCACTCGAGGGGACGTCACCAAGAAATGGAAGACGACAACAGTGATCGACCTTGCTGATGTTTCCTCGGTCGATCTCGTGAAACGACAGTGGGACACCGGCGCTCTGAACCAAGTTTGGGCGGGTGACATCACCGATTTGAGAACGTGGGAGGAATGGGTCTATTTAGCCACCGTCATCGATGCGCACAGCCGGCGCGTGATCGGCTGGGACAACAGCATGGCCGAGAGCTTCTTTGCGACGCTGAAAACGGATTCCTAATACCGCCGCCTTTGGCCCACCTGGACTCACGTAACTCGCGACGTCGCTCACTGGATCGAGGACCGCTACAACCGCCGCCGCCGCCACTTTGCAATCGGGCAAGCCACTCCGGTGGACTTCGAGATGCAAGACTCATCCCAAGTAGCAGAGATCCAACTCGCCGCTTAACCCGCGTCCACTCCCCGGGGTCGGCCAGTGGGCGTTCAGGGGGTTGTGGGGGAGTGGGGCGGACGGGTGCCGCGGATGGTTGGGACCAAGGACCCTGTGTTGGGTGTGCGGTAGGTGGTTGACTGTCGGTGCTGCTCGCGATTCCGGTCACGTTTCTTCGCGGTTCTGCTCGGAGCTCGGATCTCGCCGGCGCGGTGCCGATAACCGATTGAGAAACGAGCCTGCCTCTATGACAACGTCCCCTCCCGGCCATACCCGTCAGACTTTCCTGTGAACATCATCGGTGATCTCTTCACCGCCCAACCACTTGTAGCCTTGTTCATCACAATCGCTCTGGGCTATGTGGTCGGAAAGATCCATATTGGCAGTTTTACGCTCGGGGGTGTCGCGGGAACGCTTCTGGTTGGTGTTGTTATAGGTCAGATCGGTATCACCATTGATCCGGGTATCAAGACCATTTTTTTCGCCCTGTTCATCTTCGCGGTGGGTTTCCAGGGCGGCCCGCAGTTCTTCCATGCGCTGAATCGTCGGTCGCTGAACCAACTCGTTTCTGCTTTCGTGATGTGTGTTGCGGGGTTGGGTACGGTGCTTGTTGGGGCTTGGGTGTTTGGTCTTGACCGGGGGCTTGCTGCTGGGCTGGCTAGTGGTGGGTTGACCCAGTCCGCGATCATCGGCACGGCTGGGGATGCGATCGGAAAGCTTGGGCTTTCCCCTGATGTCACCAAAACGATGCAAACCAACGTGGCGGTCGGCTACGCCATCACCTACATTTTCGGATCCCTCGGGCCCATCATTTTGGTGACCTGGTTCCTGCCCGCGCTGAAACGCTGGGATATCAGGGCTGAAGCGGTCAAGCTCGCAGCGACGATGTCGGGCGGTCACACCGAACTCGACCCGGGAACGTTCAACGCAGTCCGGCCCACTGTCACGCGTTTCTTCACCCTGGATAAAGCTCGAGGCTCTAGCGGAAAGACTGCGCTTGAGGTTGATGCGGCCCTCTCTGACGCGGCGGTCGAGGCCGTCGTTCGAGGCGGAGCAACTATCCCTCTCACCGATAAGACGATTCTGCAAGACCGGGATCTGGTTGCTTTGTCCGGGAGGGCTGAGGCAATGACGCGGGCCGGAGAACTCCTCGGCGAGGAATCACCGGCACCTGACGGATTCCGGCTGGTGGAGGAAGCCCGGGAAGTGATCTTGACCAATAAGGCCCTCACGTCACGACCGATCAGCGAAATACGTAAGCACGTGAACGTGGGCCTGAGCCATGGCGTGTACCTCACCAACGCCAAACGGATGGGAATCGATCTGCCGCTGTTGGACAACCTCGAACTCCACCGGGGCGATGAACTCCACTTCGTGGGACGTCCCGCCGATCTTGGCCGGGTGCAATCCAAAATCGGGTACATCATCAGCGCCGCAGCCCGCACCGACTACGTCTTCTTCGGCATCGGGATGACGGCCGGTCTGCTGATCGGGCTGATCACCCTGACCCTGTGGGGGGTCCCGATCGCTATCGGCAGTGGTGGCGGGTGCCTCATCGCCGGCCTCATGTGCGGATGGCTCCGCAGCGTCCACCCCAGGTACGCAGCCCTCCCGTTGGGCGCGTCGAACTTCCTCCGCGACTTCGGGCTCGCCGCGTTTGTTGGGATCGTCGGTATCACCGCGGGGCCGCAAGCTCTCGTCGCGATCCAGCAGCACGGAATCACTCTGTTCCTGCTCGGGGTCGCCGTCACCCTGATCCCGACAGTCTTCACATTCTTCTTCTCCTACTATGTGCTCCGCATCCGCAACCCGATCGAAGCGTTGGCCTGTGTCGCGGGCGGACGAAGCGCGAATCCGGCCTTCGCGGCGCTGCTCGAGAAGGCAGGAAACTCCACCCCTGTGGTCTCGTTCACCGTCACCTACGCCGTCGCGAACGTGTTCCTGACCTTGTGGGGCCCCGTCATCGTGGGCCTTGTCACCAAAAATGCTACAGCCTGACCGCCCACAGAGAGAGACCACAATGCCAGCCGAGGACTATTCCAGCTTCACCAATCTCAGTCCGTTCGAACTCAAAGACAAACTCATCTCTGTCGCTTCATCCGACGCTCAACGACTGATGCTGAACGCAGGGAGAGGCAACCCCAACTTCCTGGCCACCCTCCCACGCTGGGCCTTCCTGACATTGGGCGAGTTCTCCATGAGGGAGTCCGAACGCTCCTACTCCTACCTCGACAGCGGCTTCGGAGGTCTACCCGAACGAGACGGCATTGTGGGGCGCTTCGAAGCCTTCGCCGCCCATCAAGGCCACAGCAAAGGAGTGACGTTCCTGCGATCAGCGCTGTCTTACGTCAAGGATCAGCTCGGCCTTGACCGCGACGAGTTTCTCGTCGAAATGGTCGGAGCCTTCCTCGGTTGTACCTACCCGACCCCGCCACGCATACTCCGCCACGTCGAGGAAATCGTTAAGGCCTACCTTGCCCAGGAAATGTTCGGACCCATCACCGACCAGGGTGAGTTTTCCGTTTTCGCCACCGAAGGCGGAACCGCCGCGATGGCGTACATCTTCAACAGCCTCACGGCCAACGGGCTCATCCACCCGGGCGACAAAATAGGCATCGCCACCCCGATCTTCTCCCCGTACCTAGAAATTCCTGTCCTCAAGGAATACGGCTTGGAGATTGTTGACATCCGAATGGACCGGACGGCTGATTGGCAATTGCCCCAAGACGAGATCGACAAGCTCCTGGACCCGGCAATCAAAGTGTTCTGCGTCGTGAACCCCAGCAACCCGCCGTCATCAAAACTCTCCACCACCGTGCTCGACCAGCTCGCCGACGTCGTCGAACATCATCGCCCGGACCTCATCATCGTGACCGACGACGTCTACGGCACCTTCGCGGACGACTTCGTTTCTCTGTTCGCCAGATGCCCGCACAACACCCTCTGCGTGTACTCGTTCTCGAAGTTCTTCGGAGCGACCGGCTGGCGTTTGGGCGCTATCGCCCTTCATACCTCGAACATCATCGACGAACTCTTGGGCGACTTACCAGAGAGCGAGAAGACCCGTTTGGACACCCGCTACGAATCGCTGACCTCAACCCCACGCGAGTTGGCGTTCATCGACCGGCTCGTCGCCGATAGCCGTGCCGTCGCCCTGAACCACACTGCGGGTCTTTCAACACCCCAGCAACTCCAGATGGCTCTCTTCGCGCTTAATGGGCTGATGGACCGGCTTGGGCAATACAAAACTGCGGCCAAACAGCTCATCCGACAGCGCTACCAGACCCTGTACTCTAGTATCGGCGTCACGGCTGAGTTCGAACCAGACGACGTGAACTACTACAGCCTCATCGACCTCCAGGAACTCGGCCGCCGACTCTACGGAAACGACTTCGAGAACTGGTTCCTCAGCCAGGACCTCGGCACCGAGTTCCTCTTCCGCCTCGCCGAGGAAACAGGAGTCGTTCTCCTGCCCGGCAAAGGATTCGAAGTCGTTGACACCTCCGCCCGCGTCTCACTCGCTAACCTCACCGACAACGAGTACCGCGCAATCGGTGCCGCGACCCGCCGCATCGTCGACGAATACCACGACACGTTCACCGCCACCAAGCAATAGGCCATCCCGGCCCCTCGAGGGTGGGCCTGTGCTGCACGCAGAACCGCACGCTCCAGTCAGGTTCGATCATTGAGCAGGATTAACGCTTGCGCCAAGGAAGTCTGCTCTGATCCTGTGAGTTCAGTGGCGTGCGCCTCTTTCGGGGGTAGCGTCGCCGGGGTGATTCCTCTTTCGAACGTCAGTGAGCCGCTTTGGGACCTTCTGGTTGAGAGCGGGTATCTGAACACCACGGGACTGTTTGTCTTGCAACGCACGGAGACTGTCCAATCGCGGTGGCGAAACCCCGCCCACGCCGCGAAGGTCTGGCAACACGGCGGCCTGTTCAGCCCGGCGAGTACGACCCCATTCGGGAATGGCCACGAAACCATCACCGCCCCATCACCTCAACGGCTGACTATGCTGCCAGGCGACGCTGACGGCAAACAGTCTTGCCGCCGCGTCACGTTCATCCGCCGTCCGGCGTAACTGCCGGAGGCTTGACCGGGACGGGACCTTCGAACCGGTCATCGTGCAGAAGCACCAGCGCCGACTCACGGGCGTCGGCGAGATGGTCATGTCCCTCAAATGTCCGCCTTCTTCAGACGTGCCGGCGGGGGCATGATCGCAGTGTTGGTTATCCCTTCTCAGCTTTTGCTGACGGTGCGGCCGGGCGGTGGTTTACGAGGTCGCGGAGTTCGGTGATCATTTGTTTGTGTTGGACGCAGAGCTCGATGAGGCGGTCGATTTCTACTTTCGACGCGACGTTGGTGTCGAAGTCATGTTTAGCCATCGCGGAGCTGATGGCGTCTTGTCGTTTCGCTGCGATCAACAGAATCGCTCCCTGGAGGCCGGCGAGCATTGACAGGAACAGGTTCAGGAGAATGTAGGGTATGCGTCCCACGACTCGTTGTGCAGGAACACGGAGTTGATGACCGCCCATAGCACCATGATCAGGACGAATGAACCGATGAACAGCCAGCTGCCCATCCCGTTACGTAGGGCATCTGCCGCCCGCTGCCCCAGGGTCAGTGTCTTTGTGTGCTCGTCATGCCAGTTTCTGATCGTCATGAACCCGATGATCCACCCACAACCTGTACAGGTTGAGGCGTGGAGAGTTCCCCCCTCGTCCGAGGACTTTGCGACGCCAAAGAAAACACCGAGTGTCGTGAAAGCCCGACACTTCGCATAAGAAGCTTGCCCAGACCCGGCAGCCCGATCTCGTCGTCACGTCATCACCCCAACGGAACCGAGCAGCCTAGGGTTGCATCGCGGTGGCGGCTGCTGGCATCTGACCGGATGGCCGGGTTGGCTGCGATGATCAACTTGATGAACATGCGCATGAATTCAGAACGGCAGGAGGACAGCTCGTGAGTCTTGAACTGGTTTCGCTCAGCCCCATGCAGGCATTAGGGATACCGGTTGCTCTGATCGGATCTGTCTTCCTCGCCGCGGGAACTGAGTTCCAACAACACGGTGTCAGCAAAATCAACGCGCGAGCTCAGCAGCACACCCGGTCGGGTCTCGGTATCCAGCAGCTCGCAGCCCTGGTACGCAGGCCGTCATGGCTGATCGGCACCCTGATGCTCGGGCTCGCGGTCGTTTTCCAGCTCTTCAGCCTGTATCTCGCACCCCTGACCGTCGTGCAACCTCTCGGTGCAGCGGCCCTGATTATTACTGCGCTGATCACCGCCCGCGTCACGAAAACGAAACTTAGCAAACCTGCGATCCGGGCCATCGCGTTCTGTGTCGGGGGGATAGGCCTGTTCGTCACCGTCGCCGCACTGACTACCACCACGATCCCTATCACGAACACTCAACTCGTCATTGTTTTGATGATTCTGGGCGTTGTCCTGCTGATCTTTGGTCTCGCCTTCGCGTCGCTTCGGAAACGATTCACCCGCATCTTCTACGTCGTTGGCGCCGGAGTACTATTCGGTTTCGTCGCAACACTCGCCAAAGTCCTCATCACCCGCGTCCAAACCATACTGCAGGGCGGTTTTCACCTCACCCCCGCCGACGTACTGACTCTGGTCTGCCTGCTCGGGCTCGCAGCCGCCGGGATCCTCGGCTCATACTTCGTGCAAACCGCGTACGCTTCAGGCTCCCCGGAAGTCGTCGTCGCCGGACTGACAGTCATCGACCCGCTGGTCGGCGTTACGATCGGAATTATTGTTCTCGGCGAAGCGGCCGGAGCACCACTCTGGGCGAGCTTCGTGTTCATCATCGCCGGAGTCCTCCCGATCTATGGCGTCATACAACTATCCCGACAACACCCACAAGACACGACTCAGTAGCCCTATGAAACACTCGCGAGAAACTTGGGACTGTGCTGAATTCGGTGTTTCTGGCCTAACGCGTCGGGCGTGTGCCTGGCGGGGAAGGTGCCGTGATGACGACACTGGATGTTGTGAAGAGAAACAAGCCGGAGCCCTCTGCGGAGGAGCTCG
>NZ_NBXB01000045.1 GCF_003399635.1 Subtercola boreus
GATCCCCGCCTGATGCGCCCACTTGTAGCACGTGATCCTCACCAACCCGAGCTCTTTCGCGACCTTCGACACGTTGCCAGCTTCAGCTGGCGGAAGAACTCGGCCTTTTCCTCCGCTGTGTACGACCGGCTCTTCGCCCGCGGAGTGGAGATATTCGCCTCGCGCCGCCACCGATAGCACGCGTCCACGCTCACACCGAGTTCGGCAGCAACAGCACGAATCGTACCCCCACGATCCAACCGCCGAAAAAACTCTTCCCGCGCCTTCGCCTTGTACTGCACATTCTCTAAACCCCTCGGTCGACCGACCCTCGCCCAATACACCTCCGCTGACGTCGAGCGGTGGGCAACCCGAAACGGCGCCACGTTGTCGTGTGGTGCCACCGGGGTCTGCTGGGACAACGCAGCCGCTGAATCGTTTTTCGCAACGTTGAAGAACGAGATGTACTGCCGAACAGTGTTCCCGACCAGAGCCGAAGCGCGAACCCGCTGTCGTGGAGCACATCGAGGTGTACTACAACCGGAAACGGCTGCACTCAACCCTCGGCTGCCTCACGCCCCTAGAGGCCCACCGGGCAGCCAAACAGAACTACACCGACGAGACCCACGCGGCGTAACAACCACAAAACCCAGGTCCAAGAAACTTGACACTGCCCAGTATTGAGAAACTCCACCACTCAGCGGGACGTGACCAAAGCGTTGCTGAAAACGGACTGTTTCGGAGGATGCCGGAAAGCATGGTGGAGGGGAGGGCGTTTAGCTTGTTGCCGTGGCCAGGTGCGATCGAACCTGAACGGCGGTGGCCTTCGGGTTCTGGGGTTGCGGAAGTGCCTGCAACGCGAATGAATTGATGGCGCCCGGCCGGAAGATGAGGCACTCTGTGGATCCGCCGAACTGGAAGTAACCCAGCTCGGCGCCCTTCGCCAGATGGGCCCCCGGCGTTACCGCGCCGTCGAGGATGCAGGAGGACACCTCGATCATTCCGACGGCGACAACGGCCACGAGTCCGATGGCGGGGTTGTCCGCCTGGATGAGGATGATCGCGCGCGCTGAGACGTGTGCCAGGTAGCTTTCCGAGTTCTGCGGCTCGACTGCGTCCGCGCCTTCAGAGTCCGCTTCCGAAAAGTACGTTCCGGGTTCGACGAACGCCCGCACAACAGTGCCAGCGACAGGGCTATGCCACCGGTGGTAGTTCAACGCGCTAAGGAACGCCTGGTATACGGTGCCGCCGACGAAGTCATCGACGGCGGGATCGTTTGCGAGAATGTCCGCCAATGAGTACGGCTGGCTTTTTATCCAAAAACGATCTCGCCGTTGCACCCCCGTACTGATCCGGTACGGGGTCGATTCGCACGAGCTGACGATGACAGAGTCGTCGTCAGCTTCGGCGACAGGGCGGGAGACATCGGTGAGGCGACGGGTGAAGAAGTCGTTCCACGACGCGAACCCCCAATACTCGTCGGCCGGGTCGTGCTGGTAGTCGCCGATCCCGACGGCACGGACCGCCGCATCGCTCTTCCAGCCCTGCGGAGAATTGGTGATGACGTACCGGGAGGCCGGACTGCTGAGGAACTCGCCCCAGGCCTGAAGGACCTTCCGGAACATGTCGTTGATCCGGGGGTCACGGTACGCCGCAAATCCTGCCGGGGTGCCCATGGTCCAGTCCAGGATCGCGGTCAGCGGGGTCGTGACCATGCCCCCGTCACTGAACTCCGGAGCCGTCGTCAACACTTCATCGATCAGCAGAAGCAGCTGGTCGACGCTTTTCAGGTGACGTGTCCGGTATTTGCTGTTCCGCGGAACTTGGTCGATCATCTCCGTGAGATACAGGCGCACCACCGGATCGGAGTCGATCAGCGCCTGAAACTCGGTGATGACCGGGTGCAGCGGCGCCCCGTCCCGGCGGGCATCCACTCGCGCCTGATGGCCTTCCAGCCAGGTCTCGAGGTCATCCTGGTTCGAGGGAAGCCACCCGTTCCGGCGCTTGTGATCAGACGGGAACGAAGCAGCAGAAGAGGTCATGGTTCGACACTACTCACGTTACGAACACCCAACCCAGCGGCGGCCCAGTCGTCCCAGCCGGATCCAGACTGCCGCAGCCCAGTTCCTGAAAGGCGTGCCTCATCGGGGCCTCAGCTGGCTCCCGGCGGACGAGATCCAGATCGATTCAGGGTGGTCGTTGTAGCCGGCGCGCACATCTTCAGCGGTCCATGGCTTCGCGACCCGGTGGATCTGGGTCGAGAATCCGAGTTTCACGACGACATCGGCGACCGTGAACGTGAACGTGATCAGGATCATGGCCGTGATCGTTCCGCTAGCACCGATCAACGGTATGAAATAGGCCACCGGGTAGATGAACCACCCGCCAAGGAGTGTGATCGCCGCTCGTTTCAGCAGAGCGTGTGATTCCGGGGTGAGCGTCGACAGTGAAAGCCTGACCGCGCGGACCAGCACGACACTTGCGACAACCCAGGAGACAGCGCTGATTTACGCCCAGATGATGAACTCGGCGGCGTTGGTTCCATCGTCTATAACCATGGAACCAAGGAATCCGCAGAAGACCATCGCGAACGATGCAAAGACGGCGACTGCTTGATCGCGTCGGGCCTGCCGCCCACCGACAGCGCAGACGGCGAGGAGCTCGATGCAGAGCAGCGGAACGCTAACGCTCCACTCCATGTATCGTGCGGCGAAGATGTTGACGGCGTTGTCGTTCGGTGTCCAGACGACGCCGTCATGGTCGTAACTGGTCAGGAACGTGACAAGGATCAGGAGGTGGGAACCGAACGCGACCGCAAGCATCGCGAGCCGCGCGGTGACCGCAGAACGATACCGTGACCCGATTTCGTTGCGGGTGACAGCTGTGCGGATCAGCCCGGCCAGGAACGCGAGAGCTGCGACGACCAGGACGTAGAAGACTAGCTGGCGTTCGGCTTGGGTGAGTGTTGCGCCCCAGGCGACACTAACGCAGTTGTTGCGCAATGCGATCCTTCGTTCCGGGCTCAGCGGTGAAGTACATACCGCCGCCGCTGTTGGCTGATTCCATCAGAACATCGATCCATGCCCGGTTCAGTGCGGGCGCACGGCTACCGAAGAACCGGTAGTAAGCCCGAAGCACGATCGAGCATGGCGGTGTTCGCGTCGGATGTTGTCCGCTGTGAGTAACTCGTCCACTTTTTTGAAAGCGCGTCGATCTTCGACCAAGTAGCTCCGAAGTTTTCAAGGTGCGAATTCAACGTCGTAAACTCCCTTCATGTATTCCGAAGGCGCTGAACCGCAAAAACGCCGGATCAAGCCCGGGTCACAAAGTGCGTTGAAGGCTTTCAATCAGCGGAGCGTCACTCAACGGCTCCTCGGCAGCGCCTCACTTACTCAGGCCGAACTGTCGCGGGCGACCGGCCTGTCTACGGCCAGCATTTCGAACATCGTGCGGGCATTGGTGCAGGATGGCATCGCTGAAACGTCGCCGACAATCAGCTCCGGCCGTCGAGCTCTTCTCGTGCGTCTCTCAAACAACGGAGCGGTTTCCGTCGGCATCGACTTCGGCCGAAGTCACGTTCGGATTGTCATCGTCACTCTCGACTATCGGATCGTGGCCGAACAGACCCTTTCCCTCGAAATCCGTTATAGCGCCCTGCATGCCCTCTCGTTGGCAGCCGAGCGACTCGATGCCATGCTCTGCGAGTTTCACATCCCACGCACGGCGGTGCTCGGCGTGGGTGTCGGGATCCCGGGCCCGATCAACCTGCGGTCGCAGACCGTCATTCACGGTAACGTGCTTCCCGAATGGATCGGTGTGTCGGTCTCCGATATTGAAAACCATATGAGATTTCCCGTGGTCATCGACAACGATGCGAATCTCGGTGCACTGTGCGAAGTAACGTGGGGACCGCACAGTTCGACCGAGAATCTCATTTTTATCAAGGTTGGTACAGGTATTGGCGCCGGCTTGATTATCAATGGCAGGCAGTTCAAGGGTGCTCTGGGCCTCAGCGGTGAGGTCGGTCATATTCCGACAAGCGAACACGGGCTACTCTGTCGTTGCGGTAATCGTGGATGCCTGGAGACTGTCGCGTCGACCAGAATCATGATCGAGCGCCTCAGCCTAAGCGAGCACCCGAGCAGCACGACAGCCGACATTGTGAGGCTTGCTCTGGACGGAGACAGCGAGACCCGCCGAGTCGTCGAAGACGCTGGCTTCGCAATCGGGCGGATGGCCGCGATTCTTTCGGATGTTCTCAATCCACACGCGGTCGTTATCGGTGGACCCCTGAGCGCCATGGGCGAGGTGTTCCTCGAGCCCATTCGCCGCGGTTTGAACCAGTATGCGATGCCGCTCATCTCCGAAACCACCACGGTGACCGCTTCGAGCTTCGGCGATCGAGCGGAGGCGCTGGGTGCGGCCGCTCTTGTACTGAGCCAGCAGGACATCCATCCGTTCGTCGTCTGAACCGGCAATTCGGTGTCCTGAGGTTCGTTACCGATTCGATGCGTTCATAACTTGACCGCAACATCTTCTACGCGTAATTTGATCCTGTCGGCCACCAGGTCAACACACTGTTGTGAGGTCAAGGAGTGCATATGGTGCGGCAAGACGATCCGCGGCCGGCGTTCTCGTCCGATCCCATCATTCTTGAAATGCGCTCGATCACGAAAGAGTTCCCTGGTGTCAAGGCACTCTCGGATGTGTCTCTGACTGTGCGGCCGAACGAGATCCATGCGATCTGCGGAGAGAACGGTGCGGGCAAGTCAACTCTCATGAAGGTTCTTTCCGGCGTGTACCCGTACGGCACGTACACCGGCACGATCACTTTCCAGAACGAGGAGTGTCGGTTCAAGGACATCAAGTCCAGCGAGAATGCCGGCATCGTGATCATTCACCAGGAGCTCGCGCTCATCCCGGAGCTGTCCATCACCGAGAACATCTTCCTCGGCAATGAGCCGACCAGGTTCGGCTCCATCGACTGGCCGCAGGCGAAGCGACGCGCGATCGAACTGCTCGCTCGAGTGGGTCTCGAAGACGATCCCGACACTCAGATCAAGAACATCGGGGTGGGCAAGCAGCAGCTCGTCGAGATAGCGAAGGCACTCAACAAGTCGGTGAAGCTGCTCATCCTCGACGAGCCGACGGCCGCGCTGAACGAAACGGACTCACAGCACCTGCTCGACCTGATCCGTGGACTCAAATCCAAAGGTGTCAGCTCAATCATGATCTCGCACAAACTGAACGAGATCGAACAGGTGGCTGACTCGATCACAATCATCCGTGACGGCAAGACCATCGAGACCCTCAACGTGAAGGCCGACGGAGTCAACGAAGACCGGATCATCCGCGGCATGGTGGGGCGCACACTCGAAAACCGCTTCCCAGACCGCCACCCCACGATCGGCGAGGTCTTCTTCGAGGTCAAGAACTGGGTGGTGCAGCATCCGCAAGTCACCGAGCGACTGGTAGTCAAAGACTCCAGCTTCACCGTCCGACGGGGCGAAGTCGTCGGATTCGCCGGGCTGATGGGTGCCGGGCGAACGGAGCTCGCAATGAGCCTCTTCGGGCGCTCATACGGCACCTTCATCTCTGGCCAGGTCTTCAAAGACGGCAAACAGATCCAATTGCGGAACGTGACCGAGGCCATCGACCACGGTCTCGCTTACGTGAGTGAAGACCGCAAAGCGCTCGGGCTGAACCTGCTCGACGACATCAAGCGCTCCATTGTTTCAGCGAAGCTGTCAAAGATCTCCCGCGCCGATGTCGTCAACGACGTCGATGAATACCAGGTCTCTGAGAGCTACCGTCGGAGCCTGCGCATCAAGACACCGACCGTCAACGAAGGAGTCAGCACGTTGTCGGGCGGCAACCAGCAGAAAGTCGTTCTCGCCAAATGGATGTTCACCGACCCCGACCTCCTTATTCTCGACGAGCCCACCCGGGGTATCGACGTGGGTGCAAAGGCCGAGATCTATGGCATCATCCGCGACCTCGCCGCGCAGGGAAAGGGGATCATCATGATCTCCTCTGAACTGCCGGAACTGCTTGGCGTCTCCGATCGTATCTACACGATCTTCGAAGGCACCATTACGAACGACATCCTGGCCTCGCAGGCGGACCCTGAAACCCTGATGCGGAGCATGACATCGACCAAAAGGAAGGTACTGAGCTGATGACCGTCGGGCCGCAAACCACCGAAACGTCTCGTTTCAAGATCACCGATATCAAGAAGGTCTTCGGATCGGGGCAGTCGAATCTGCGTCAATTCGGAATCCTCTTCAGCCTGATCGCGATCATCGCCCTGTTCCAGGTTCTGACGAACGGTCTCACCCTGTCGCCCGGTAACCTGATCAACCTCGTGAGCCAGTACGCCTACATCCTGATTCTCGCGATCGGCATGGTGATGGTCATCATCGCCGGCCACATCGACCTCTCCGTCGGATCGGTCGCCGCGTTCGTGGGCATCGTGGTGGCATCGGCGATGGCGGACTGGGGCCTGCCTTGGCCACTCGGCATCGTTCTCGGCCTCGTCGTCGGCGCGGCCATCGGCGCCTGGCAGGGACTGTGGGTTGCCTACGTCGGGGTGCCCGCCTTCATTGTCACCTTGGCTGGCATGCTCATCTTCCGCGGCGGCAACCAGCTGATCGGCAACGCCAACACTATTGCCGTTCCGGAGGGCTTCACCTCCATCGGTGCCGGTTACCTGCCAGAGGTCGGCCCGAACACGGGGTACAACAACCTGACCCTTTTGGTCGGCCTAGCGCTCTCCCTCGCCGTAATCATCTCGGAATGGCGTTCGCGTCGCACCCAACGCAGCATGGGATCCGTGCCTGCCCCGGTCTGGGTCAGTCTCGTCAAGGTCATCGTCCTCGTTTTCGTCATCGGTTACGCCGCAGTGCTCTTCGCCAGCGGCCGAGTCGGAACCAGCCTGCCGATCTCGGGCATCATCCTCGGTGTGCTTGTGCTGATCTACGCTTTCATCACCCGAAACACCATCTTCGGTCGCCACATCTACGCGGTCGGTGGCAACAAACACGCCGCCGAGCTCTCCGGCGTGAATTCCCGGCGGGTGAACTTCCTGGTGATGATGAACATGTCGATCCTTGCAGCTCTCGCGGGAATGATCTTCGTCGCCCGCTCGCAGGCCTCCGGCCCGCAAGACGGTCTCGGTTGGGAACTCGATGCCATTGCAGCCGTGTTCATCGGTGGCGCAGCGGTCTCGGGCGGTATCGGCACGGTCGCTGGATCCATCATCGGTGGACTTGTTATGGCAGTGCTGAACAATGGCCTTCAGTTGCTCGGCGTCGGATCCGACCGCGTGCAAATCATCAAGGGCCTCGTTCTTCTTATTGCCGTCGGCCTCGATGTCTGGAACAAGACACAGGGTCGTCCGTCCATTTCGGGCCTCCTGACAAGGCGGTTCGGTAGTACCAAGCCGGCTGCGCCGGTGCAGTTCGAAGCCCCCCAGATCGAGACCATCTCCGAAGCGCCCGAGAAAGTCTTGCCGAATGGCGGGACACCTGATTCCGCCCGTCCGGGGGCCGTCACCCGCAACTGACGGGGCCGTGGCCTCGATGCCGCAGCCCGATCCGGCCAAAGCTGTTCTACCCCGCAATCACGTATTCGCAATTGCACCTCACAGAGAAAGAAAGAGATCAATGATGAAAAAAGTCCTTCTCGTGACCACAGCACTCGCTGCGGCCACCATGCTCGCCCTGTCGGGCTGTGCCTCCAGTGCGCGCACCGACGCCGGCTCGAGTTCCTCGGCCGCGGGTTTCCCTGCTGATGCGACCATCGGAGTCGCTCTGCCTTCGAAGACCAGTGAGAACTGGGTTCTTGCAGGTGGCCTCTTCACCGACGGCCTCAAATCGGCTGGTTTCACCGGAGACGTCCAATATGCTGGTGCCTCCACCACGGTGAAAGATCAGCAGGACCAGATCTCATCTATGATCACCAAGGGTGCCAAGGTCGTCATCATCGGTGCTGCCGATGGTGGACAGTTGGCGACCCAGGCGAAAGCTGCGCACGACGCCGGAGCTGTCGTCATCGCCTACGACCGCCTCATCCTGAACACCCCTGACGTGGACTACTACGTTGCCTATGACAACTTCAAGGTGGGCGTGCTGCAGGGCCAGGCCCTGCTCGACGGCATGAAGGCGAAGAACCCGACTGGGCCCTACCACATCGAGCTCTTCTCGGGATCGTCCGATGACGCGAATGCACCTGTGTTCTTCAACGGCGCCATGAGTGTTCTCCAGCCCGAGATCGACAAGGGAACCGTCATTGTGACCTCGGGTCAGACTGACATCAAGCAGACCGCGACCGCAGGCTGGAAGGCTGAGAACGCACAGAGCCGCATGGACTCGCTGCTGACCAGCACGTACGGAGCAACCCCCCTCGACGGCGTTCTCTCGCCCAACGACACTCTTGCCCGGGCGATTATCACCTCAGTGAAGGCAGCCGGCAAGCCGCTTCCGATCGTCACCGGCCAAGACTCCGAAGTCGAGTCCGTCAAGTCGATCATGGCCGGGGAGCAGTACTCGACCATCAACAAGGACACCCGCGCGCTCGTCGCCCAGGCGATCAAAATGGCCCAAGAACTACAGAAGGGCGGCACACCCGAAACGAACGACACCAAGTCGTACAACAACGGAGTGAAGATCGTTCCCGCCTACCTCTTGGCGCCGATCATCGTGACGAAGGCGACCGCGGCGGAGGCCTACGCCAACGACCCGACACTCGAGCCACTCACCAAGTAACACCGCAAAAGGAGATGGCCTGCCCCAGTGGGCAGGCCATCTCCTTTTCGCGTCCGGGCGCCCCATCAATAGTTGACGAACTACCTCTCGGGGGATCGTGTCCGTGTCCTTAGCGCCGGCGGCAGACCCCTCAATCACGCGATGGACATCCCTGAGCATGTGCTCTCCGTCAGGCTGGTCACCCTCGTTTGAGGGCAGGGTGTCTGTGTCAGCGTTAGTTGGCCCCGGAACGACGGCCGAAGTTGGCCCCACGCGCAACTCGCCGGGGTTCTTGTGAATGTTCCCTTGCCCAGACCCGCATGCGCCGCGATATGGGCGACTGTGGCATCGAGGTTGTTCTCGGCGAACTCCTCTTCCGCAGCCGCCAGTAGGACGTGCTGATTTCGATGAGTCGGCGGAGAACTTTCTCTCTTGCCACGATGGCCGTTGGGAGCGTTCCTCCCAGATGAAACCGAATCGCCGCTGCGGAACAATCCCTAGGAAACCTGTCGTATCGTTTCGAACTGACATAGGCACTCCGGGTATGGCGCTTGGTGTAAGGGATCATCTCCAAGACGACGCGATCAACGGGCATTGACGGGCAGTCCGGGTGAGAGGACCGGCTCACTCTGAACGTCTCGCACCGGCGATGTCTCGTCGAGTTAGTTTGATTGGGTGGTTTGCCTGTGGATGAGCTGGAACTCTGGGATGATTTCATCCTCTTCGGGCCCGTTGCCTGCGATTCGCGCGATGAGGCGTTCGACGGCGGTTCGTGCGATGAATGCTTTGTCCGGACAGATCGTGCTGAGTGTTGGGACGGTGAAGCGGGACTCTTCGATGTCATCCCAACCGATCAGTGCGACGCGGGCGGGGATGGAGATGCCTCGATCGGTGAGCGCTCTGATCGCTCCAATGGCGAGCAGATCGTTGAAGCAAAAGACAGCATCAATTTCCGTGCCACGGTCGAGGGCGTCTCTGATGGCGGCGTAGCCGGCCCGGCGTCCCCATTCCGCTGTGGGCAGCTGGAGTTGAGAGGTGGTGAGCCCTGCGCCCTGCATAGCTTCGGTGTAACCCTGCAGCCGGCGGGAGGCGGGGCCGAGACCGTTCGATTCGGGCAGCACTCCGAGAGCGGCAATATTTGTGCGGCCTGATGAGATAAGAAACTCGACTGCTGTTCGAGCCGCAGCGACGTTGTCGACGGAGAGATGCAGGAAGGGCCCGGGATCGATTCTCTCCCCGAGCAGAAGGGTCGGGATCGTCTGGTCATGGGTTTCGAGATCAGCGGCAGTGAGGGCCACTGGGCTCAGGATGAGGCCGTCGATCACGGCCGAACTGTATCCGTGGAGGACGGCCAGTTCACGCTCGCGGGTGCCCCCGGTCTGATCGATGAGCAGGGTCATCCCGTGCAACTCGGCGTGTTGCTGGATCTGGTCGGCGAGTTCGGCGAAGTACGGGGCCGCGATCTCGGGAACGGCAAGCGCGATCAGTCCGCTGCGGCCGCTTCTGAGGTTCCGGGCTGCGACATTGGGCCGGTACTTCAGCTGTTTGATGGCTTTCTGCACGCGTGCCCGCGTCTCGGGTTTGACGTGCACGTACTCGTTCACCACGTTGGATACAGTTCTTTGGGATACGCCGGCGAGTTGAGCGACATCGTGCATGCTGGCGGGCATCGTATTCCTTGTAACTGGTGCGTGATCCGCGATGGTCAGGCAGGCGTGCGCTGGGCTGACACGTGGTTTAGTCAGCGTAGCTGAAGAGCGGTAGTCGACGTGAGTGATCCCGGCCGTCGTTCCAACGGCCGGGATCACCAGTTCATTCGAGGGATTACTGGTTGAGAGCCGAGGTGATGTTCGCCTGTCCGGATTTCAACGCGTCGGAAGGAGAAGATCCCTGGAACCAGTTCGACTCGATCGCGTTTACGAGCGCTTTCGAGACGGCGGGCCAGTTCGCGATGTGGGGAATCGGTCGCGCAATTGTCAGTCCTGTGTCGGCGTAGTTCGCGCGCTGGGGTGCGGCCTTATAGGTGTCGCTATTGAGTACTGATGTGCGGGCTGAGATGTGTCCGGTGCCGAGCGCCCAGTCTTGGTCGTGAGCGTAGAGGAAGGTGATGAATTCCAGCGCCGCGCGGTACTTCACCGGGTCGGCCTGGGGCTGTACGGGAATAGTCCACGTATGAGAGTCGGCCCAGACCGCGGGGGTTCCGAAGAGGGTCGGGAAGTTGGCCGCCTTGTACGTGAATGGTGCGGTGGTGCGGTACTGGTCGACGACCCATGTGCCGTTGACGAGCATCGCGGTGTCGCCGCCGAGGAACGACTGCTGGGCGGCATCGTACGTCTGGTTACCGTCTGCGTACCCCTCGGCGAAGACCTTGTTCATGAAGTCGAGCGCGGTGGTTCCCTGCGGTGAGTCGATGGCTCCGGCGGTAGCGTCAGCGTTCAGGATGTCGCCGCCGCCCTGCTGGAGGAGACTCTCAAAGACGTGCACGCCGAGCTGGTCGCCTGAGCGCGCCACACCCATGAAGTTCTTGCCCGTCTTCTCCTTCATGGTCTTCGCGTCTGCGAGGAATTCGTCAGCGGTCGTGGGCATGACGGGGTTGCCTGCGGCGTCGATGAGCCCTGCTTGCTTCCACAGGTCGACGTTCAGGTGCGCCAGCGCGGCGTGCACATCGAAGGGCACGGCATAGTCGGTGCCGTCGTAACCGATGGCGGTCTTCGCGGCGGGTACGGCGTCGCTGAGGTCGATGTCGGTGATCTTGGCAAGGCCGTCGGTTGGCAATAGCAGCCCGCGGCTTGCGTAATCTACGAGGCTCGAGCCGTGCATGATTGCGACGTCCGGGGGTGTGCCGCCGGCGAATGCCGAATTCAGGGTGTCGTAGTAGGAGTCCCAGGATGCTCCGCCGAGTCTTGTCACCTTGATGCCCCACTTGTTCTCGGCGTTGAACTTGTTGGTGAGCGCCGTGATCGTGGCGCACTCACCGACGGTCGTGCTTACGTTCGTGCTGTCCCCGACCGTGTCGGAGCAGTCGCCGAAGAACCGGGCGAGGCTGATCGAGGCGCCTTGGAGCTGGGCGTCGGTGACCGCAGAGATCGCGGCATCTGTCGAATCCGCGCCCGCTGCTGATCCGTCGCTGCTTGCTGATGAGCTGCAGCCACTGAACGCGAGAGCTGTAATGACCGGTATGGCCGCGGTGAGAGCGATTCTTCGGTGAATCTTTCGCATGGGATATCTCCTTTGGTGTGGGTGGTGTCTGTGTTACTTGGTGCGGATGAAAAGAGGTGCGGACGGTGGGGAAGCGCGTGGGCTGCAGCGAGGGATAGGCGAGACGGTCCGGCGCCTATTTCTCGCCGCTACCAAGGGTGATTCCGCGGATGAGTTGGCGTTGGAAGAGCAGGAAGACGACAAGGAGGGGGAGGCTGCCGACGAGCCCTCTGGCCATGAGGTCGCCGAGATTGGTGGTGGCAGCGAAGTTCGACTGAAGCGAGGCGAGTCCAGTCGTGACGGTGAACCATTCCGTCTTGGTCGAGATGACGAGAGGCCAGAGGTAATCATTCCAGGTCAGCACGAAGGTGAATATGGCCAGGGACGCCATCGCGGGGCGAGCCAGCGGCAGCATGATCGAAACGAAGATGCGCCACCGGGTGGCTCCGTCGATACGCGCGGCTTCTTCCATCTCGGCCGGTACCTTGCTAAAGAACTGGGTCATGATAAACACGCCGAGCGGTGCAGCCAATCGCGGAAGGATTAGCGCGTCGTAGGTGTTTTGCTGCCCGGTGCCCGAGAAGAGAAGGAAGAGTGGGATGAACATCCCTTCGCGAGGCACCATCAGGCCGGCGATCACGACGACGAACAGAGCGCGCCTGCCGGGGAAGTCGATGCGGGCGAAGGCGTAACCGGCCATGGCGCAGAAGACCACCGTAAGGGCGGTGGTGACAGTGGTCACCACGAAACTGTTCAGGAACCAGCGAAGCAGATCGCCCGCGTTGAAGACGTTGAAGAGGTTATCGAGGGTGAGCGCGGTCGGGAGCAGACTGGTTGATGACGTCTGCAGGACGTCGTTAGGGGTGAGAGCGAGGGAAATCATCCAGAGTAGAGGCAGGAACCAGGTTCCGGCAGCGATGATCAAGAATGCGTGATAACGCACCGATCGCGCTCGCTTCGGCGGCTGGCCGTCTTTAGACGGAATCGGGCGCGAAGGAACGGCAGTGTCCGGGGCGACGGCTGACGGGGCGACGGTGACCATTAGGCGTCCTTTGCGATGAGGCGGAACTGGATTGCCGAAACGGCAGCCATAACGACGAACAAAAAGACTGACAGAGCCGAGGCGTAACCGAGCTGGTAGTTCTTGAAGCCCGCTTCGTAGATGTGCTGGATCAACACTTCCGTCGACGTTCCTGGCCCGCCCTTGGTCATGATGTACACCTGCCCGAAGACTTGGAACGACGCGATGACCTGGGTGATGATGACCAGAACAAAAACGTGTGACAGCCCCGGAATCGTGACGTGCTGGAATTTTTTCCAGTACCCCGCCCCGTCGAGCGAGGCGGCTTCATACAGGCTCGGTTCGACATCCTGTAGACCCGCCAGGAAGAGCACAAGGTTGAACCCGACCGACCACCAGACCGTCGTGACAATGATCGAGGGCATCGCCAAGTTGGGGTCCGAGAGGAACGGGATGCCGCTCAGGCCGAACCAGTTGAGAAATCCCGCGATCAGTCCTCGATCGGGGTTCAACATGTAACTCCAGATCAGCGTCACTGCCGACACCGGCAGCACGTACGGAAGAAAGAAGATCGCGCGGTAGAACCCCCCAGCCTTTCGCTTGTTGTTCAGCAGCAGGGCCAGGCCCAGGCCAAGACCGACGAGTAGGGGTGTGGAGACAAGAGTGAAGACGAGGGTGTTCTGAAGTGATGTCCAGAAGTTGGCGTCATTCCAGGCACCGTCGGGTCCCGGGTGGAAACCGAGAACGAATGCGATGCCGAGACCTACAACCGCGACAGCGACAGCGCCGGCCCGTCGACGTCCGGCACGAAGAAAGAGCGAGCGGGCTATCAGCAAGGTGATGGTGATGATGATCAGTTGCGCGACCCAGGCGTGGCCCGGGCTCCATTGGATGTCGGTGCCCCAGAGCATGTGGGTGTAATTGTCTAGGCCGATGAACTTCGGCTTCGCACCCAAGAGGTCCCATTTGAATCCACTGATGATGACCGACTGCACGACCGGGTAAAGCAAGAAGAGCGCATAGACCAGCAAGAATGGTGCGAGAAAAAGCAAGCCGTCCCGGACATCCGTGCGCCGCGAGAGTGTCTGCTTCCGGCGCGGAGAGGCCGTGACGGGCCTCCGGAGTACAGTGTCACTGCTGGTCATCATTGATTCATTTCTACGTAGCAATTTGGTGAGCTAGTTGTAAGTTATCCATCTGGGCGCATGGTGTCAAGAGCCGTATCTGCTACGACGCAAAGCGTTGTGGCATGGGGTCGCCTGGTTTTGAGATTGACTTTACTACGCAGCAAATCTCGTGCATCATGACACACATGTCAGCACACACGCACTCACCGTTGAGCCACTCCGCCGGGACACATCCTCGGCCACAGTTGACCAGAAATGATTGGTATTCCCTGTCGGGAGAGTGGGAGTTCGCATATGACGCCGAGCGGTCGGAGAGTCTTGCCGCTGCGGTGCAGAGCGTGGTGTTCGACCAGGTCATCACCGTGCCATTCGCACCAGAGACCGAGGCATCGGGCATCAACGAAAAAGGTTTCCATCCGGTCGTCTGGTACCGCAGGGAGCTCACAGCGGCTGACGTGCAGAAGGCCGGCTATCCCGGGCAGGGCGAAAAGGTGCTCATTCACTTCGGCGCCGTCGACTATCGCGCCGACGTCTGGCTGAACGGTGCATACCTCGGCCACCACGAGGGCGGATCCACCCCGTTCACGTTCGACATCACTGATGTCCTCCGTCCCGGCACGCCAACGATCCTCATCGTGCGCGCCGAAGACGACCCCCGCGACGTAGAGCAGCCGCGCGGCAAACAGGACTGGCGCGAGGAGCCGCACGGCATCTGGTACCACCGCACCACCGGTATTTGGCAACCGGTGTGGCTGGAGGCGGTTCCCGCGACGTACATCACCGACGCGACGTGGAGCACCGACCTGTCCGAATCGACCGTTAGCCTCGCTCTCGAGTTGGATGCACGGCCCACAGATCCGGTCATAGTCACTGTCGAACTGTCCCACGACGGGAAGGTTCTTGCTCAAAGTCGCTTCCGTCAGGATGCAGCACGCGGCAGGACGATCCTGGTGTTGCCGGGCCAAGAGAACGGCCAGGAGTACGGCTCGCTGCTATGGACGCCCGAGACGCCGCGGCTGATCGACGCTCGCATCACCGTGGAAACCGCACACTCAATCACAGCTGCATCTACCATCGACGCCGTAGACTCCTACCTCGGCCTTCGGGATGTTGGCTGGCGCGAAGGTCACTTCCTCCTCAACGACCGTCCGTACTATCTGCGATCGGTGCTCGACCAGGGCTACTGGCCCGAAAGTCACCTCACCGCTCCCGACGATGATGCCTTCCGGCGTGAAGTGCAACTCATCAAAGATTTGGGGTTCAATGCCGTTCGCGTGCACCAGAAGATCGAGGATCCACGATTTTTCTTCTGGGCCGACCGACTCGGGCTCCTGGCCTGGGCAGAGAACGGGAGCTCCTACCAGTTCTCGACCACCGCCATTGAACGCATGACCGCCGAGTGGGCGGCGGCTATCCGCAGAGACCGTTCACACCCCAGCATCGTCACCTGGGTGCCACTGAACGAAAGTTGGGGAGTACAGCACATCTCCCGCGACCCGGCCCAGCTCGCCTACGCACGAACCCTTTATTTCCTCACAAAGGCGCTCGACCCGTCAAGGCTCGTCGTGGGCAATGACGGCTGGGAGCTCGCAGACACCGACATCTGGGCAATCCACGACTACAGCACGACCCGGGAGGAACTCACCGCGAACTTCTCCGACCGTGCTGTCGTCGAGAAGATGATCGGCGGAATCGGGCCGTTGGGCCGGACAATCGATCTCCTCCGTCAGGGTGCTCAAGACAAACCCGTCATGGTGACGGAGTTCGGTGGAATCGGATTCGCCCCCGGCCAGAGCACCGAGGCCTGGGGCTACGAGACAGCTACCACTTCCGCCGAATTCTCGGCCCTACTCAAGGAACTCTTCGAGGGAATCCAGTCGAGTCCCGTACTCGCCGGGTACTGCTACACCCAGCTCACCGACACCCTCCAAGAAGCCAACGGACTGCTCGACGCGCACCGCCGCCCGAAACTGCCCCTAGCCGAAATCAGGTCGATCGTGCTGGGAGAACATATCTCCACCGCCTCCCATCGCCGCCCGAAGGGACCGATCGAGAAGCCAATGGCAGTGCCACGGATCGTCCCCGAACCTCACGGTGAAGCGCACACTCCCTCACACTCCGCCCCGCTCACCGCCTGATCACCGCCGACAGACAAGAAGACCCCATGACGACTCTCAATTCCGCGACGATCTCCTCGCTGACCAGCATCCCGCATCCCACCTACGACCGGACAAAGATCCGAACAGGAATCGTTCATTTCGGTCTCGGCAACTTCCACCGGGCGCACCAGGCGATGTACATCGACCGTCTCATGAATGACGGCCTCGCGCTCGACTGGGCGATCTGCGGCGTCGGCGTCATGCCGTCCGACGCAGCCATGCGAGACGCCCTAAACTCCCAGTCTGGGCTGTACTCGCTCACCCTGAAGCACCCAGACGGCACACTCGAACCGCGCATCATCGGGGCGATCAAGGAGTACCTCTTCGCACCCGACGACCCCCGCGCCGTGATCGCAAAGCTCGCAGATCCGGCCGTACGGATCGTGTCCCTCACCATCACCGAGGGCGGTTACAACGTCAACCAGGTGACGGGCGACTTCGACCTCGAGAACCCCGCCATCGCCGCCGACCTGAAGCCGAACACCCTTCCGCGAACGGTGTTCGGACTGATTACGGCCGGGCTACATGAACGCCACATGAACGGTATCCCGCCATTCACCGTCATGTCATGCGACAACATCCAGGGCAACGGCGAGGTCGCGCGCAAGAGCATCCTGAGCTACTCGCGCGCCAAAGACGAAGACCTCGCAGCCTGGATCGAAAGTGAAGTGCGCTTCCCGAATTCGATGGTCGACAGGATCACGCCCGTCACCACTGACGGCGATCGCACACTGATCCGGGACACCTTCGAGATCGATGACCTCTGGCCGGTAGTCAGCGAGCCATTCACCCAATGGGTTCTCGAGGACGACTTCGCACTCGGCAGGCCGCCCTTCGAGGAAGTCGGCGTGCAACTGGTCGACGACGTCGAACCCTACGAACTGATGAAGCTCCGCCTGCTGAACGCAAGCCACCAGGCAATGGCCTACTTCGGCTACCTCAGCGGCCACCGCTACGTACACGAAGCCGCCGCAGACCCGCTCGTGCACGAACTGCTGCGCCGCTACATGGACGACGAAGCGACCCCGACGCTCCAACCTGTTCCGGGAATCAACCTCGACGTCTACAAGCGCACCCTACTCGAACGATTCGCGAACCCCGCAGTTCGAGACACGCTCGCCAGACTCTGCGCTGAGTCATCAGACCGCATCCCTAAATGGTTGCTACCCGTCGTACGCGCCAACCTCACAGCGGGCTCTCCCGTCAGACTGTCGGCCGCGATCGTCGCCAGCTGGGCCCGATACGACGAAGGCATAGACGAACAGGGCGAAACAATCAGCATCGTCGACCGGCTCGCAAATCAGCTCACCGCTGCCGCGAAAGCCCAGTCCGAACAACCCCTGGCCTTCCTACAGAACCCCGATCTCTTCGGCGACCTCGCAGCCAACGAGCAATTCACCGACCCATATCTCTCCTTGCTGACCACACTCAAAACGAAAGGAGCGCAACACGCCCTTGCTGACCTCCTGAGCTGAACCGTCCCGAGGCGCGGTCGGTGAGGTTGGCGACGGCTTCGCTTGATTCGACATCGGCCGCTAGCGATGCCTCATGAACGGCACACTTTCCGCCCTTCGCGCCGTCGATCCATGAGAGCGAGCCTGATGCGGCATCAGCCGTCCCACCCTTCCAGAGAGATCCTGGGCGTCTGGGCCGGTGACGGCGCGGAAGGCGCTCGGTTCTGGTTGCAGGAGGTCAGCGAGCTGACGAACCGAGGACTCGAGGATGGCGGCTGGGGAACGAAAGCTGGGCACTGTCGTCGCTCCTGTTGTTTCGCCGGATTCCCTATTCTCTCCGAGCTTCTGCGGGCTGGAATGAGCCGGAGGCTTATCAAGCGCTTGGTGCCACCATCACGGTGCACACGGCGACGGCGACTTGTTCGATGAATGCTGGGTCGGTAGGTTCGCGGGAGAACCATCGGCGGTAGTAGAGCGGGCCAAGGACCAGTGCTGCGGCGTTCTTTACGTCCGCGCGAGCGTCGATCTCACCCCGGTCGGTTGCTGCTTCAACGATCTGTGCAACTTGTCCTGCCCAGATCTGCTGCAACGCTTTCTGGACTGCCGCCACATCAGGTTCTCGCTCTCCCGCATCCAGGATCGAGGGCAACACTTTCGCCCAGCCCGAAGTCGTCAACCGCTCTGAGACGTTCAGGAGGTGTGATCGGATATCGGTTTCGAACGAGCCTGAACTCGTGAACTCGGCGGCGACACCCAGCTGTGAACAGGCATCGAGCAGGAGTCGGGTTCGGGTTGGCCAATGCCGGTAAATGGTTGTTTTGGCAACTCCTGACCGGCGTGAGACCTCGTCAACGCTCACCCCGCCGAACCCCTCCTTCACGAGGAGATCGTAGGTGTGCGAAAGCACCACCGTTCGTGTGCGCTGAATACGAGGATCGATCTGCGGAGAAATCGTCATGCCATTCTTTTCAACGTCCAACCCTGGAACGACCACGCGCGGTCCTCCCCGGGGACGGGGGTGAAGAAATTCACCAATGTTCCCTCGTCCGTACGAATGATCATGGACCGGTTTCCCCAAGGCTGAACCGTGGGGCGCTGAAGCAGCTGCACAGACCCGTCGAGCTGCCGTTCGAGGTCGTCAAGATCATCGACCTCGAACTCAAGAATTTGTGTGCCTGGTTCGCACTCTGAAAGTTCAGGAGTCGCTGCGGCCAAAGCGGCCGGTGTGCAAAACGCCAACACTGTCCCCGGCGCTCGCACTTCCATGTAATCCGGGTACCCGGTCGCTTCCACGTGGAAGAGGCGGGCGAAAAAACCGGCGGACGCTTCGACATCACCGGCAACGATGCGGACTGAGCAAAATCTCATAGGTACTTCCCATTAGGCTACAGTACGGTACTGTAGCGTTTATCGGGCGGCCGGACAAGGACCCGTCCATAAGCACTGTTCTGTAGATGAACGTCCAGATCCGGAACGGGCACCTTGCGTATATGCACTGACCCTGGATTCATGCAGGTTGGACCAGTGTTCCCCCGATCCACACGCCGCGGATGGATCGGGTCGCCGATATATCCTTCGTTGGGTCGCCGTCGATGAGGAGTAGGTCTGCGCGCAGGCCAGGTCTGATCTGGCCTCGATCGTGAAGACGGAATACGTCAGCAGCGTCACTTGTCGCCGCGGCCAACGCTTGCGCTGGTGTCAGGCCCGCGTCCACGAGGAGGCGAAGTTCGTCGTGCATCGATTCTCCGTAGGGGACTGCTTTCGGAGCGTTCGGTACGGGGGCACCGGGGTTTGAGTCGGTGCCGGCGACTATCCGGATCCCGGCATGGTGGAGATGGGCAACGGTGTCTCTCGCGTGAACGAAGTTTCGTTGAATCCCATCGCCTCGGTCCACGGCCATGCCCTGCATCATGATCAGTGTTGGCGAGACGACGATCCTGCGTTCTGCAGCTGTGGAGATAGTGTTCGCATCTAAAACCTCATCGATGGGAACGTGGGTGACAACGTCGGCGCCGGCTTGGATCGCGACCCGTGCCGCGCCGGCGACAGGGGCGTGAACGATGACAAGCAGCCCGGCTTCGTGGGCTTTGTTGACGATCGCGGCGATGGACTCTTGACTGAGGGCGGAGGGCGAGTGGTCGGGGTCTTCCGCGATGATTTTGATGTAGTCCGCGCCATCGGCTACCCGACCGGCCAAGAACCTGGCCGCGTCATCAGGCCCGGTCACGGTGCTATCCGTGTCGAAGCCCGGCAGCCGACTCAAGAAGGCGCCGGGGCCGCTGGCAGCGTATCCGGAGTTACGAAGATCAGGCAGACCCGCTCTGTTGCGAAGTTCAGCGAATGCGCGCAGCGCTGCCTTGTTCGGGGTTCCCATGTTCAGCATCGTTGTCACCCCCCAACGGGCGGCAGCTTCGAGTTGACCTACGTCGCTGACGTGAACGTGCGTGTCGATCAGTCCTGGTAACACGGTGCACCCTGCCGCGTCGACGACGTTCCTGTATTCTTCATGTGCTTCAGGGCCGAAACCGGTTGGGGTGACCGCCGTAATGAGACCGGCGTTTATGACGACTGTCTGCGGGTCGGTCAGGGTGATGCCATCGAAGACTCGCGCATTGGTGAGGATTGTTGTGGGTTGCATCATGGGCTCCAGAGGTTAGGCTGCTGCGGGTGTGCGTTGAATCAGTGTGCGCGGTACTGTTCGCGTAGGGCGTCGGTGCGAGACAGTAGCCGACCTGCGTTTCTGGTGGTTAAGGCTCGCCAGCTGTCGCCGGGTGGTTGTTTCGCGGCATCGACGGAAGCCACCTGTGCGGCGGCCCCCGCGGCGGGGGTCCAGCAGTAGTCGCTGCCGTAGAGGAGTCTTTCAGAGCCGAAAGCTGCGATCAGTGCAGGGACACTGTGCGGGAACGGTGTGCCGGCCATGTCGAACCAAAGTCGACCGATTTGCTGCAGAGCATTCTGCGAACTGTTCGACTCGGTCATGAAGAGGGTTTGGAATAGCTCGAGCCGGTCGGCGAGAAGAGGAAGCGTCCCCCCGGTGTGAGTGAAGATCCACTCAATGTCGGGATACCGGTTCAGAGTGCCAGCGAAGAGGAGATCGCTAGCGGCGCGGGTGGAATCGAAAATGAATTCGAGCATGGGCCTGGGCCGGCCAAGCGACGTCTTTTCGTAGCCCGGAGGCGAGGTGGGGTGAACGAATACGACACATTTGCGCCGGTTCAGTTCCTGCCATAACGGGTCGAAACGCTCGTCGCCAAGGTAGAGGCCGCGCGAGTTGGTCTCGACCGCGACCCCGTCGGCACCAAGCTCGTCGAGGGCGTAGGCCGCCTCGATGAGTGAGCCGGAGACGTCTGGAAGCGGAAGCGCCGCGAACAGCCCGAAACGTTCTGGGCGAACTTGGGTGACTGCCGAACCGAAGTCATTGACGGTGCGGGCGAGAGTCCGAGCCGCAATATCATTGCCGAAGTGCACGCCCGGTGAGGAAATCGACAGCATCGATGTGCGGATCCCGCAGCTGTCCATCAGTCGAAGATGTTCGTCCACGTTCCATGTCGGCCACGCTGTCATGCCGTCCGGGTGGATGTACCCGGCGGCTTGAGCTGCCGCGCGGTAATCGTCGGTTACGAAGTGTGCGTGGACATCGACGAGTTTCTCCGCCGGTCCACGGGGACATTCGTTATGCATTGGTGGCATTTCCTTCTCGCCTTTCAGCCCGATTGTCGTGAGATCAGTCTGTGGTGAAGGTTTGTCGCATATGGCCGAGGCCTTCGGCCCAACTGGTGAGTTCGTCGCCTGGCGCGATGAAGACCTGTGGCTCCCGGCCGAGTCCAACGCCGGAGGGGGTTCCGGTAAAGATCACGTCGCCGGGGTACAGGGTGAGGGTCGCCGAAAGTCGGGAGATAATTTCAGGCACCGAGAAAATGAGGTCGTTGGTATGGCCGTTTTGCATCGCGATACCGTTCACTTCGCAGCCGAGCTCGACGTTATCGCGATCGGCGAACTCGTCGGGGGTGGCCAGCCAGGGCCCCATCGGCGTGTAGCCGGGTAAAGACTTCCCGAGACTAAATTGTGGTGCAGGGCCGGAGGATTGGAGTATCCGTTCGGAGAGGTCTTGCCCGAGTGTCAGCCCGGCGACATAGTCCCACGCCGTTTCAGGGCGGACCTTCCGAGCGGTCTGACCGATGATGACGACCAGTTCAGTTTCCCAGTCCGTGTGACCGGCGGCCGGAATGCTGACAGTGGTGTTCGGCCCAGTGACGGAACTCTGAAACTTGGTGAAAACGACAAGTGAGTCTGGGAGCGCGAATCCTGACTCCGCAGCGTGTTCGCGATAGTTCAGGCCAATCGCGAATATCTGCTTCGGCGTCGGAGAAGGCGCATCGATCTCCGTATCCGTTATTTCGGACGAGTCGCCCGAAGCGGTTTCAGCCCAGGCCGTAAATTCGGTCCACGCGGCGTACAAGTCGGCGATGTTCGACGAAAACAATCCACCGCTGGCCTTCTCGACGTCAAATCCATGGGAATCGTCGGTAAGAATGGTGGCTCGACTACCGACATTGGCAATACGCATAGTGTTCTCTCATCCTCGAAAGCTGGTCGGCTGAAATATTGGTCATCCGCAGACAACCTACACAATTTCGAAACTTCTCGCATTATCGAAAATGGTCAGCCAGTTGATTCGAGTTGGTGTTAGGGTGCTAGGGTGCCTGGCCCCACGAGAACACGTAACGAGGAAGCCCTCGTCTTGCTCCGCGGCGATATTCTTTCCGGGCGACTCGTTCCCGGCCAAAAGCTCGCGTTCGCAGAGCTGTGCACCCGGTATTCCGTGAGTGTGGGCGTCATCAGAGAAGCGCTTTCTCGCCTGGTGGAACAAGATCTGGTGCGAGCGGCGCCGCAACAAGGTTTCTTCGTCACGGCGATCTCTCGGACGGACCTCCTCCATCTCACCGAGGCGCGCTGCGAAATCGAGCCGATCGCACTACGGCACGCGATCACCGACGGTGACATCCTCTGGGAATCCGAGGTCCTTGCAGCCCATCACCGGCTGGCAAACGCACCTTTGGTCACCTCTGACGCGCCCGATCGGCTGAGCGAGGAATGGGCCGAACGGCATTCCGTCTTCCATGAGACATTGCTGCTGGGCTGCGAGAACCCGCGATTGCGGGCGATCGCGGGCCAACTTCGCGCGTCCGCTGAACTATACCGGCGGTGGTCCTTCCCAATGGATCACGAACAGCATCGGGATATTGCGGGCGAACATGCCTCGATCGTCGACGCGATACTCGCCCGCGACGCCGACCTTGCGGTGAAACGCCTCGTAGAGCACATCTCGACGACCACGGCCCTGCTGCTCGAATCCGGAGCAGTCGAGTAGTCCGATTCCAGTGTCTCCTGGACGGTCAACGTCGTTGACCGTCCGACGTCGGGGCGCCTTTTTCAGGGTCATTTCATCGAAGCGAGCCCAATATTTCGAATATATTGACAATGTCGAAGAACTCTTTCTAGACTGACGGCACACGAACGGTCGCTGAGACGGTTCCGTTATCTCGATGAGGAGACGCACATGCAGCCGCCGAAGCAGCCGACTGACTCGCACAACAACCGGCTAACTGATTTCGACGTTGTTATCGTCGGGTACGGCCCGGTCGGGCGTCTGCTGGCATTGAAGTTGGGCGGTCGCGGTCACCGGGTGCTGGTCGTGGAGCGACAGTCCACGAACTATTACCTGCCGCGTGCGGTGCATTTCGACGACGAGGCCTCACGCATCTTCCAGTCGGTCGGAGTAAGTCCTTCAGCCTTTCCCGAAGCCGTGGAACCATATGACAACTTCTACGAGTGGCGGGCCGCGGATTTGTCCACGTTGACTCGGTTGGATTGGAGCGGTCGGGGACCCTCGGGGTGGAATGTCAGCAACTTCTTCTACCAGCCCGCTTTGGAGCGGGTGTTGAGCAGCAAGGTCGAAGAACAGGCGACGGTCACGGTGCTGAACGGGTTCCGCGCCGTTGATCATCGCGAGCTGGCTGATCGCGTCGAGGTGACGCTACAAGAGTCGACCGGGAGCGAACGTACCGTTACTGCACGGTATGTGGTGGGCGCTGATGGGGCGAACAGCGTGGTGCGGGAGTGGATCGGCACGGACACAGTGGACCTCGGATATTTCCATGACTGGCTCGTCGTTGACCTGAAAATGAAGCGGACTGTCGTTTTCGATCCGCCCGCGTGGCAGCTCTGCGACCCGGCACGCCCGACGACGCTGGTTCCGGGGGGGCCTGGGCATCGCCGGTTTGAATTCATGCGGCTGCCAGCGGAAAGCGCCGACGAGCTGAAGACCGAAGCGATCGCGTGGCAGCTGATCGAGCCGTGGGGCGTGACGCCCGCCGAGGCTGATCTTGTGCGGCACACGGTGTATACCTTCCAGGCCCGGTACGCCGACACGTGGCGGCGCGGCCGGCTGCTCATCGCAGGAGACTCCGCGCATCTTATGCCCCCGTTCGCCGGGCAGGGTATGTGTTCCGGGCTCCGCGATGTCGCGAACCTTGAATGGAAACTCGACCTCGTTCTCTCCGGAAAAGCGTCCGAGGAGCTGCTTGACAGTTACGGCCCAGAGCGAAGCGAACACGTTCAGCACTTCATTCAGGAATCGATCGCCCTGGGCGAAGTCATCTGCATCACCGACCCGCACGAAGCTCGGGAGCGCGATGCGGTGATGCGGCAGCAGCTCGCTGACGGCATCGAAATGCCGCCTCGACCGTTGCCGCAGCTCGGTACCGGGTTCTACCTCAACCAGCCATTCGGTGGCACGTTGTCAATCCAGGACGTCGTGGCATCAGAGCAGGGCGAGGGCCTGTTCGACGACGTCACCGCGGGCGGCGGCACGTTACTCCTCGCCAACGCTGACGTTCGAGCCGCACTTGACGAAAAGACAGAGGAAGCTTTGCTTGCCGTCGGAATTCAAACGGTCACGTTAGCTGAAAAGGTCGCCATCGGTGCCGTCGTTGACGGTACGGGAACCTACGCCACCTGGCTGGATAGCCTCGGCGCGGTCGCAGTGCTCGTCCGACCGGATTTCTACATCTACGGCGGTGCGACAACAACGGCCGAAGTGCCGGCCCTGGCGGAGGCGTTCCTACACGGGCTCACAGCGCCCGTCGCTACGCACATCCACTGAGGCGGGACATTTCATGCAAGAGATTCTTCGCGTCGACGGACTCACCCGACGTTTCGGCGGCGTCACCGCCCTGGACAACCTGAGTTTCACGATGACCGATGGTGAAAAACTGGCGATCATCGGTCCGAACGGAGCTGGTAAAAGCACCCTCCTGAAATTGATCGCCGGTCAAGACCGAGCCTCCGCCGGGTCGATCTGGCTGGACGGTCAAGGTCAGGTAGAGAAAAACTCCGCCCACGAAATGACCCGATCCGGCATCGCCCTTGCCCGACAGGTACCCCGGCCGCTCGGCAGCCTCACGGTTTCAGAGAACATCCGCATCGGCGTCGCAGCCGGGCGGTCCCGCTCAGAGGTCTCTGGCGCCCAACGACTCGAACAGGTCCTCGAGCTCTCGGGGCTCGCTCGGGTACGAAACCGGGTCGCGGGCACCTTGCCACTTCTGGACCTGAAACGCCTCGAGGTAGCAAAAGCACTGTCGTCGAGCCCGAGGATTATCCTGCTCGACGAGGTCAGCGCGGGACTGAACGAAGTCGAACTCGACGCGGCCATCGACCTGATCTCGAGCATCCACGCCGCCGGAACCTCGATCATGCTCGTCGAGCACGTGCAACGGGTCATTCACCGGCTCGCAGACCGGGTGCTCGTCCTGAACTGGGGAGCCCTCTTGGCCGAGGGAACCCCAGCCGAGGTCACCGCCAACGACGAGGTTCGACGCGTGTACCTCGGCGCGGGACGCCCAGCTGAATCTGATCGGGTCGCCACTGTCACTACGTCGCCCCAGGTTGACCGTCGTGCGACCGATGGTGGTCTGGCCATCAGCGGCCTCAAAGTACGCCGCGGCCGGCTCGTGGTCCTCGAAGACGTGAGCTTCACCGTCACTCCGGGCGAAGTCGTCGCCGTACTCGGCTCAAACGGTGCCGGGAAAACGACCCTCGCGCAGAGCATCAGCGGGATCCTGAGATCCGACACCGGCCTCATCCTGTGGGATGGCACCGATATCGCGGCGCTCTCCTCAGCGCAACGTGCCCGGCTCGGTATCGCGCACTGTCAAGAGGGCCGCAAACTCTTCCCCGGGATGACTGTCCGCCAGAATCTCGAGCTCGGCGGGTTCGGGCAGTCCGCGCGCGAGCTGAGAACGAGGGCGGCAGACGTCTTCGACCTGTTCCCAATGCTGGCTGAGCGGTCCAACCAAATAGCAACCACGATGTCCGGCGGCCAGCAACAACTCCTCGCCATCGGGCGGGCGCTGATGGGGAGACCGAAGCTCATTCTCTGCGATGAGGTCACCCTCGGCCTGTCCCCCAAAGTCGCCGACGAGATCTACATCGCACTCCGTTCCGCGGCGGCCCAAGGCACCAGCTTGGTGCTCGTTGAGCAAGACGCGGCACGCTGCCTCTCCGTCGCGACACACGCATACGTGCTCGCGCGCGGTCGAGTCGTATACGACGGTCCCTCCCGCGACCTGACCGACGACATTCTCGTGAAGGCATATCTCAGCGACGACGACGAATCGTCGGCGCCAACCGGCGGACCGTCCGTCACGAAAGTTAGGTGAAACATGAAACGAACGTCCATAGCCGTACTAGTAGTTACTGCCATGTGTCTGACCGGATGCGCGGCAGGGGGATCAAGCGATGGAAGCACCAGCGGAGACGTCGTCAAGCTCGGCGCGAGCCTGCCCCTGACAGGCAGCCTCGCGAGCTTCGGACCCGTCTTCCAGGACGGCTATCAAGCCGCCGTCGATGAGGTGAACAAGGCAGGCGGTGTGACCGTCGACGGCAAGAAAGAACAAGTCCAGCTGGTCGTGCTCGACAGCACCAGCGACGCCAACACCGTCGCCGATCAAACTCGCACCCTTGTCCTACAAGACGGTGTCGCGGGTCTGCTCGGCTCCGTGAGCCCTGCGCTCACCATCCCCGCTTCGAACACCGCGGATCTCGAAAAAGTTCCCTTGGTGTCCACCCTCACCCCCGTGGGGGCGTGGAAAGCCGGCAACGCGAACGGCTGGCAGTACGCGTGGGACCTCTTCTTCGACGAGGCCGCGCAGATCCAAGATCTCTTCCCCACGGCCGACCTAACACCAACCAATAAGAAGGTCGCACTATTCACTGACACAGAAGAAGACGGAATCGCTCAGGGTGCCCTCATGGAGAAGGAAGCTCCCGCCGCCGGCTATGACGTCGTCTATCGCGCCCAGTTCCCGGTTGGCACGACTGATTTCTCTGAGTACGTCAACGCCGCGAAAGCAGCAGGCGCCGACGTGGTGATCGCTCAGATGATCCCGCCGGACTCGTTCGCGCTGTGGAAGCAGATGAAAGCGCTGGCCTTCGCACCGAAGGTCGCTTTCTGTGAGAAATGCGCCAGCCAGGCCGCCTTCCAAAAGCAGCTCGGCCCGTTGGCTGAAGGCACCAGCACCAGCCTCATCGCTAGTGACCCGTCTTCTCCAGAGCAACAGGCCCTCACGACCCGGTTCTCCCCGAAATACGGCCAGACCACGGACCTCAACTCGGTGATGGCGGCGTACAGTGCTGCGAAGATTCTGCTCGACGCCATCAACACAGCCGGCAGTACCGACGGCGCGAAGATCAACGACGCTATTTCCAAAACCGATAGTCAGTACCCGATCGGGACCGTGAAGTTCGACAGCACACACGCCTATGCCGTGCCACCGGCCACATTTCAGTGGCAAGGGGACAAACAGATCCAGATCTCACCGAAAAGCCCCACATCGGGAACTCTGCAAGCACCTGTCTCCGGTCTGCAGTAGCACAGCATGAACGTTGCAGAGAGGAAGGTGTTCGGATGAGCGTCATCATCAGCGGTCTACTCAGCGGTGGACTCTATGCCACCATCGGGTTAGGGCTCGCCCTGGTCTTCGGGGTAATGCGTCTGGTCAACCTGGCACACGGGGAGTTCATCGTGCTGGGCGCATACGCGGCCTCGTTGTTCATCACCTGGTTAGGCGTCGACCCGTTTGTTTCATTGATCATCGTCGTCCCGTTGATGGCGCTCGTGACCTACCCTCTGCAACGTTTCCTCCTCACCGGGCTGCTGCGCAAAGGCCTCGAATCGCCCCTGGTGGCTACCTTTGGACTGTCCCTGGTCATCACCGCCGTCCTCACCGCCCTCTTCGGTGGGGACGCCCGGTCCCTGAACGCTCCCTACGCCTCAGCGGGAATTGACCTGCTCGGTACAAGGGTTCGCGTCATCGACGTGGTGGGACTACTCATCGGCGTCGTGCTCGTTGTCGGCACCCACCTACTGATGTCCCGATCTCGTTGGGGGGCGGCGCTTCGGGCCGCATCCGCGGACCCGATTACCGCTGGCACCATGGGAATAAACGTGAACGTTGTCTACGCTCTGACCTTCGCCGCGTCGGCCGCTATCGCCGCCGTAGGAGGGGTCCTCGTCGGCGTCGCCTACTCCTTCAGTCCCACCGCCGGATCCAACTACATGCTGATCGGGTTCACTGTCGTCGTGCTCGGCGGCACCGGCAGCGTCCTTGGCGTGCTCTGGGGCGGTCTCGCCCTCGGCGTCGTGCAAAGCGTCGGCAGCGCAGTCTTCGGCGGCCAATACCGCGACTTCGTCATCTACGCCGCGTTCATCATCATTCTCGCCCTGAAGCCCGCGATCGACACCGCACGCGACCGCGGTCTCTTCGCCCGCAAAAGATACACCCCAGGCGCATCAGCGGCAACACCGCAAACGACCTCGACGGCGGTACCCACATCATGAAAACCGCGCTCCTCAGCAGCGGCCGACGCGCCTCCGCCGTTCGCTCGCTGATCCTCCTCGCCGTTCTCCTCGTGTTCCTCGCCGCCTTCGGTCCCGCGATCGGCCGATACCAGATGAGTCTGGTGACAACGCTGCTGGCTTACGTCGCTGCGGCCACCGCGTGGAATATCATCGGCGGTATCGGCGGCCAGTTCTCGCTCGCCAGCTCAGCATTCATCGGTGTGGGCTCATACGTCACCATCATGATGCTCCGCGGCACCGGCCTACCGCTCTGGTCGTGCCTGGCGACAGCTGCTGTTGGTGGCGCTCTGTTCGCCGCGCTGACCGGCGTGGTTCTGTTCCGGCTACGCGGCTTCTACTTCACCATCGGTACCCTCGCTGTGGCGCTTGCCGCACTGACGTGGATGACAACCTTTGCATTCACTGGGGCAACCACCGGTATCAGCGCCCCTCTGGCGCTTATCCCCAGCGGCGCCGCTCTCTACCAGATGGCTCTTGTCGTCGCCGGCGTCGCCACAGCCGTTGGGATCGTCGTGTTCTACAGCCCATTCGGCCTACGGCTGATGGCTGTCCGCGACGATGAAGACGTCGCCGACAGCCTAGGCATCTCCCCGTTCCGATCCAAAATGGTCGCGATGACCCTTTCTGGCGCGTTCATCGGCCTCGCAGGAGGCGTATTTGCATTGCAGAAAGCGAGCATCGAACCGTTCTCCGCGTTCAGCCTCGACTGGTCAATCACCATCGTCGTGATGGTTGTCGTCGGCGGTATCGGCACCGTCTGGGGGCCAACCATCGGAGCCATCGTCATCTACTACGGAATCACCGTGCAACTCCAATCCGTTCCCGCGGTCAGCTCCGTCATCTCCGGCATCCTCATGATCCTCGTCATCAAGTTCCTGCCCCACGGTATCGTCGGCGGCGCGCACAACGCCTTCGCCAGCCTCACCCGGCGCCGCAACACCCCACCAAAACCCCCGCTAACACCTCGCGAGAACGAACTCGTCCACCCACAAACGTCTGGGCTGGAAGCATGATCGCGCACCTGGTGACCTTCCGCTTTAGAGACGGCGTCACCGACCAGTCCGTCAGCGGGCTCACCAAAGACCTGGAAGCAATGGCCGCGAACATGCCGTTTCTCAACGAGTACTCCTGCGGGCCCAACCTACGGCTCCGCGCCAATGGCGTCGACTTTGGTGTCCTCGCCATCGTTCAAGACGCCGCCGCGCTTGACCGGTACCTAGACTCCCCAGACCATCACTCCGTTCTGGACCGATGGGCCGACGAACTCTTCGAGACACGACAATCAGTGCAACTCTTCGTCGGTGCTTAGCCGAACGAGAACGTTCTCTACCAGAAACCGCCACGATGCCAGCTCACCGCCCTCCACTTACGCACCACAGGAAGTGCCGACGGTCAGCGGACTAACAGCAACAACATCCGTCTCACTCCCCCGCCGATCGACCTCAACAGCGAAAATCACCAGCACGTCACGAAAGGACAATCATGACCGGCACCGGTTCAATCTCGGAAATCGGCTACGTCTCCCTACAAGCACGCGACCTCGGCGCCGTCGCCCGCAACGCGACCGAACTCCTCGGCCTCACCGAGGTCGAAATCGGTGGAGGCAAAGCGACCTTCGCCGCCCAGCCCGGGCGGCGGGAGATCGTCTACACGCAAAGCAACGAAGACGCCCTCGACCATGTCGGCCTTGTGGCGTCAAACCGCGACGAGCTCGCCGCCATCAGAGACAAAGTGCAACGGGCCGGCTACGCCATCATCTCGGAACACCCGCTCGAAAGTCATATCGAAGAAGGTTTCGCCTTCGTTGGACCGGAGGGATTCAGCTGGCAGGTGTACACCGAACCCGCCTCGTACAGCATGGTAAAAAATGGCGGCTATGGACCCGACCGTTTCGGCCACGTCAACATCCAAGCCATCGACACCCTCGCTCAACGCGACTTCCTTGCCGACGTGTTCGGCTTCCGGGTTTCCGATCGCATCGGTCACGACGCCGCCTTCTTCATGCGCTGCAACAACGACCATCACGGCGTCGCCGTGTTCAAATCCACCAGACCCGCCCTGCATCATCACGCCTGGCAAACCCAGAGCATCGTTGACCTCGGCCGTCTCGGCGACCGACTTGCCCGTCGAGGGGCACGCCTGGCATGGGGCCCCGTACGCCACGGGGCCGGAGACAACATTGCCGCCTACTATGTCGAACCCACGGGAGCAGTCATCGAGCTTTACACCGACCTTGAGATGATTTTCGATCCTGAGCGGCAGATCCGACAGTGGTCAGAAGACGACTCCTACTGGATCAACCAATGGGACGGCCAGGTGCCCGCAGGAATCCTTGACCACGGTGTGCCCCCTATTGGCCGCTGAACTACGGGGTGCTGCTTGAGGGCGCCCAGATCGTGGGTACTAGGCGGGCTGGTCATGGTACTGGGCGGGCCGCTAAAGCTGGGGCGGTGCGGCCACCTGCTCGAACTGCTCGACATTCCAGCCTATCCAACGCCCCACGATCACCTAACGAAAGGCAACAAGAATGACTGATCAACGCATGACCTGGAAAGAGATGGTGGACTTCTCGGAGTCACACGATCTGCTGGCGAAAAAGCTGTACGTGGTGTCGTCGAAGCCGACCAACGGACTCGGCCCGATTTCTGCAGTCCTCGACGAACACGTGAAATTCCAGACCAAGCTTGAGGTTGACGGCATCATGTTCGCCGCCGGACCCCTCGCGAGCGAAGACCTTCAGGAATGGCTCGGCGAGGGGCTCTTCATGTATCGCGCCGGCTCGATGGATGAGGCGGTGAAAATCGCCGAATCAGACCCGATGCACTCAAGCGGAGCGCGCACCTTCACCGTACGCGAATGGCTGCTCAACGAAGGCACGTACACCGTGCAAGTGTTCTACTCGGCTGGTCGGCCCAAGATCACCTGAAAGACTGCAACTTCACCTTCTAATCCCCGCTTACGACGCTTGGTCACTTGGGTCGCGACTGCAGAGTAACCCAGACCGCGTACTTCTTTCCGGATTGGAGTACGCCAGTGGGCCGCTCGGCAGAGGGCTGTCGCCGGGGGCCGGATAGGCAGAAGCCTTGTTGACCTGGAGTTTCATCTTTTCGACTTCGTCACATGAGCGACCGCGAGCTGGCAACGTCGCAGTGCGGGGCTGTCATAGATGAACTCTTCGAGTGCGGTTCCTAAGCGCCATCGTGGGTTTAGCTGACGCGGGTGTTGGCGATGCCCCCGTCGATGTCAAGTACGGTACCGTGCGCGTAGCGGGCCTCGTCCGAGACGAGGAACCGCACGGCGAAGGCGATGTCGACGGGCCGCACCGGTGTACCGGCGACGGTTCCCGCGGCCATAACGGCCAGTTGCTCGGCGTCCGCGGCGTTGCCGGGAGTGGCGGTCGCGCCGGGTGCCACGGTGTTGACGTTCACCCCACGCGGCCCGAACTCTGCGGCCCAGGTGCGGGTCATCTGCTCGATGGCAGCCTTCGACGCGGTGTAGGCGGCGCCGGCGGGGATTCCGACCCGCGACATCCACGACCCGATGTTCACGATCGCTCCGGAGCCGCGTTCGGCCATAGCCGGTGCGAGCTCGGCCACGAGAACGTGAGGTGCGCGGATGTTCGTCGCAAGAACGGCATCGAGGTCTGCGTCGCCGAGCATCGACGTCGGAAGCACGGGATAGATCCCAGCGTTGTTGATCAAGATGTCGACTCTGCCCCCGAGTGCCTCGGTCGCGGTGCGGGCGAACTCGCGGAGATCGTCGTACGAGCCGGATAGGTCGGCGGGTACCGCGTGGGCGGTTCCGCCGGCGGCGGTGATCGTGTCGACGACGCTCTGGGCTCGTGCGGTATTGCGGCCGCTGACCACGACTGCGGCGCCGGAGGCGGCGAGCACGCGGGCGATCGCTTCGCCGATGCCGCTGGACGATCCGGTGACGATCGCGGTGCGACCGGCCAGGCGGCGGTCTGAGATGAGGGACTGGAGGACTTGTTCGTTGGACTTCATGGTCCAGTTGTAGCAGGGGTGGACTCAATAGTCCAGTGACGTATGATCAGTGCCATGGACGAGTCGAAGATCACCGAGCGGGGTCGACGCACCCGCCAGCGGATCGTCGAGGCCACCGGCGAGCAGATCCTCGCCTCCGGCATCGGCGGGACGACGCTTGACCAGGTACGCGCGGCGACCCTGACCAGCAAGAGCCAGTTGTTCCACTACTTCCCAGGAGGCAAGGCAGAACTCGTTCGCGAGGTCGCCCAATGGGAGGGCCGACAGCTCTTCGAGGCGCAGGAGCCGTACATCCGCGACCTCCGCTCATGGGAATCGTGGGAGCAGTGGCGTGCCGCGCTCATCAATTACTACATCAGCCGGGGCCGCTGGGCGTGCCCCATCGGCTCCCTCGCCACGCAGGCCGCAATGTCCGACCCCGAACTGGAGCAGATCATCGCTGATGGCCTGCGCACCTGGCGCGAAACGCTCGCTGACGGCGTGCGCAGAATGCGCGACGCTGGCCTGATAGCCCCGGCTGCCGATCCACTCAAGGTTGCGACGGTCATCCTCGCCGCGATTCAGGGCGGCCTGGTGCTCAGCCAGCCGGAGAGATCCGCCTGGCCGCTCGAAGCGGCACTAGACAGCGCTCTCGGCCCCCTGCACGGGGCATCTCTGACGAACGCGGTTGTAAACAGCATGCCGTAAAGCACCCACCGGCCTGTCTATATATACAAACGCGGTGGTGAGTAATTTTCGTGGAGTTGATCGTTGCATCGCGACGATCATTGATCGATTATGGCGACCCGATTATTTCCCCTCCGACAGCCTCGAGGCGCGGTCGGTGTGGGGCACTTCTTTCGCGACTGACATCTCCATGTGGAGCCCGGCGGAGTCAAGACGGAGATGTCCGGGCACGGCATCGAACGCGCCAAGGAATCCGCAGACCAAATGGCCCCGGCTCAGCGCGACGTCTACGGCGATCTGATGCAGGCCATCATCAACGAGGCCACTTCTTTCACGAAATCCGGCGTCATCGCTGGAGCGCACGCCGCCGCCCTCGTCTCGGTTATTCAGAGCGTCACCGACGCCACGGGTCGGGCCATCCTCGACGGCAGCCCCCGCAAGGAAGCAGCCGCGCTAATGAGGGACGACTCGACCGTTTCCCTCGACCACCTGGCACAGATTTTCTGTAGCACCTGACATCTTGGATCTCTCTGCCCGGCACACCCCACCTCACTCGATGGAGAACAATCATGATCGATCCCACCCAGCCCGGCTGGGTACTCCGCTTCTCCGCGAAACCGGGCGAGGGCGGAGAACTCTTTGCCCTCTAGTTCGGAGGTTGCCGTCGAACATGACTAGCGACTCGGTAGGGCTAGCCGTTTGGCGTTTCTTACGACCCGGGCGCACACGTAATTTATGCCCAGTACGAGAGAGAGCACGCCGGACTCCGTGATTAGCGAATAGCGATTAGCTGCGTTCGTGTTCTGTGCGCCGGGCCAGGGCAGCAATGATCGGAGGCTGGCCCGTGATGAATGACGCGGCATCGCTGGTGAGGAAAGCGACGGGCGCTGCGACCTCGCCCGGGCGACTGAGCCGGCTGTACAGTCACACACGACGATGGAACACGGGAAACCCTGCAGGACGGGCAATCCTGCGACATGATCTTCACCGTGCCTGCGTTGGACGCTCGACTGTCAAGCGTCGTCGAGCTCCTTCCAGGAGATGTGATCTTCACCGGGACTCCCGAGGGAGTCAGTCATGGCCGCACCCACGCGTGTACGTGCGGCCTGGAGATACCCTCGTCATCGAAATCGAGGCTCTAGGAACCATGACCCAACGATTCGTCTCGCGGTGAGGGCGATGCGAGACGTCTTCGGGCCTGCCTTAGTCTCTCGCGGGTGCGGGTCGCTTCGGAGTTCGGCATCGTCAGGACTATTTTTTCGACAACGCAGCTTTCGCCTGGCCGCGTAAGGCACCTGATACGTTGTCAGAACTCGTTCCTCGTGAGAACTGTTCACACGGCAGCCGTTCATCGAGTCCGACGGGAGCATCAGTGCAATCGGAGGCTCACAAGTGCCCGTCAGGATTTCTGCATCGCGCGTCGCGTCCTCAAAGACGGCTATTGCTGACCATGCCCTGTTATCGGATCGGCATTCCGCTGCTCTTGTCGACGGGCATGGACGAGTTGTATGGATGTGTCTACCTCGCTTCGACAGCGATTCCGTCTTTGGCGCTCTCCTCGACGACGACGCCGGCCACTGGTCGATCAACCCGGCGGAACCGTGGACGTCGTCGCGGCGCTATCTTGAAGGCACGATGGTACTGGAGACCACCTTCACTACCACCCGGGGAGCCGTCACCCTGACCGATGCCTTGGACCTCGGAGAACGCACAGGCCCCCACGACTTGGGGCATCACGCCCCCCACACGCTCTTGCGATCCGTTACCTGTGTTCGCGGCACGGTCACCGTCATCTCAACCTGCAAACCTCGACCGGAATACGGCCTCGTGGTGCCTGTGTTCCTGGCCGACCGGCACGGCGCCAACGCATCGGGTGGGGCTGGCGGACTCTCTGTGTCCACCCCCGCAGCAGGTTCGCACCACAACGGAATCATGCAGGTCACAGTCACGCTCAATGAGGGCCAGAGCTGCCAGTTCGCCGCTCAACTGTCCCGCTTCGGCGACAGGCTCAGCCCCACCCTCCGCCAACAAGACATCATCGCGCAGCTGCGCCGGACGATGGAAGGCTGGCTGGAATGGTCGGCTGTGCACGGGACCTATACCGGCCCATGGAAAGAGCTAGTACACCATTCAGGTCGCGTGCTGCATGCCCTCACTTATCAACCCACCGGGGCGGTCATCGCCGCGCCAACGACGTCACTTCCCGAGGAGGTGGGTGGCCAACGCAACTGGGACTACCGCTATTCGTGGGTCCGAGACGCAAGCTTCACTATGCAGGCTCTGTGGATCGCTGCATGCCCGGACGAAGCGCAAGATTTCTTTACCTTCATGGAAACGGCAGCCGCGTACTCCCGCACCGATACCCCAATGCAAATTATGTTCGGTATTGGCGGTGAACACGACCTCTCAGAACGCACCCTCCCTCATCTTTCCGGATGGCGCGATAGCAGCCCCGTCCGAGTTGGCAATGACGCCTGGGGGCAACCACAGCTGGACGTCTATGGGGAGCTCTTGGATGCCGCATTTCTGCTCCGAGAGCAGATAACGCCCCTCAGACCGGCTACCCGTAACTTCTTGGTCGCCTTAGCAAACGCGGCTTCGGAGCAGTGGCGCAAACCCGACAACGGCATCTGGGAGATTCGTGGGCAACCGCGACACTTCCTTTATTCAAAACTGATGTGCTGGGTTGCCCTTGACCGTGCACTGCGTATGAGCGACGAGCTTCTCGCAGAGGACAGAAAACCTGTTTGGGCCCAGAACGCGAAGGACATCCGCGACGCGATTCTGCGTGACGGCTGGAATGCAGAGGTCGGCGCTTTCACCCAATCTTTTGGCTCCGCACAGCTCGACGCGGCCGCGTTGATGATTCCTCTGGTCGGATTCCTACCCTCTACCGACTCGCGAGTCCTCTCAACCCTTGAGGTCATCAGCCGCGACCTCACCGATGCCAGTGGCTTAGTCCTCCGCTATAGGACCAACGCGGAGATCGAGGGTGTTCCCGGAGACGAAGGAACATTCTTGTTGTGCAGTTTCTGGCTCGTACAAGCTTTCGCCGAGACCGATCAACTCGACCGCGCGCGCGACCTGTTCGTCACCGCCACCTCTTATGCCAACGATGTTGGTCTACTCGCCGAAGAGGTTGATTCGCGCACTGGCGAACAGATCGGCAACTTTCCTCAAGCGTTCAGTCATATCGGCCTCGTCAATGCCGCCTGGGCGATAGACCAGGCCGAGAAGCGTAGAACGGGTACCCACCCGTCGGCCACTCGCGGCACCACAGGAGGAGCCTCATGATGACCTCGTCTCCACACGAGCCTTACCCGAGCTTCAAATGGGTGCGTGGCACCGTTGACAACACCACGGTCGTCAACAGCCACGCCCAGCTCCTCGTGTGGGAGCAAGAAATTCCCATTCCCCGCTATCTCTTCAACCGCTCCGATGTCGCCCATCACCTCCTCCGGCAAACCCGGCCTCCAAAAACGCTCGGCTACCATCACCCCAACGGTCCAGTAGACGCGTGGTTCGACGTCGTGCTGAACGGGCGCACCATTCGGCACGGGGCCTGGCGACGTACCGAATTTCCAGATCACCTTGGGGTCACGTGGGAGGAAGGCGCGTTTGATCTTTGGCAAGAAGAAGACGAAGTAGTTGTCGAACATCCACACGATCCGTTTGTGCACATCGATGCTTTGCCCTCTTCCCGGGTGGTTACCGTAAGCCACCGCGGCATCACGGTTGCCTCATCAGACGCGCCCATCCTGCTCTGGGAGACAGGGCTCCCAGTCCGCTATTACATCCCCCGCGAAGACGTCGATTTCACCCACCTCTATTCCAGCGCCACACGCAGTACATGCCCCTACAAGGGGTTCGCCACCGAGTACTGGTGCGATTCTTCCGGCACAGACATCGCCTGGTCCTATCCGCAGCCGTTCTTCCCTTATCGAAACATTGCAAATCGCGTCGCGTTCCTGAACGAGTCAGTCGACATCACAGCCGACGGCCTTCGACAGCCGCGCCCCGAAACCAAGACTTGGCCCGGACGCGCTCGGCTTCTCAACACGAAGCAGTAGATCGTAGCCGGGTGTGATGCTCCTATGGCTTATCAAGCGGCGAGTTGAGTGCGGCTTTCCAGCGTTGGGTCCAGCGGGCTCTGCCTTGGCCGGTAGGGTCCAAACTCGTGACCGCGAGGTACACGCATTTCAGGGCGGCTTGCTCGTTGGGGAAGTGACCGCGCGCCCGGACGGCTTTCCGGATCCTCGCGTTCACGGACTCGATCGGGTTCGTCGTGCAGACGACCCGGCGGATTTCCTCATCGAACTGAAGGAACGGCACGAATTCTGCCCAGCTGGATTCCCAGAGTCTGATGATTGCGGGGTATTTCTTGCCCCACGTTTCACCGAACTCTGAGAACCTCTCTTCGGCCTGGCTTACGGTCGACGCCGTGTACACCGGTTTCAGGGCTTTCGCGATCCTGTCCCAGTCCTGCCGGGCGGCGTACCGGAAACTAGCGCGAAGCAGATGCACCACACAGCCATGCAGACATCGTTCACACCACGGTTCTTCAGCTCGGTGAGCACGTGCGCCCAGTACTTCGCGCCCTCCCCGCCGTCACCAGCCTAGAGGCCGAGGATGTCGCGGTTCCCATCGACTGTCACGGCCAGGGCGACGTAGATGGGCCGGTTCGCGACCTGCCCGTCACGGATCTTCACGTGGATGCAGTCGATGAAGATCACCGGGTACACCGGATCCAGGGGCCTGTTTTGCCATTCCTGCATACCATCAATCACCCGATCGGTGACCGCCCCGATCGTGGTCTTCGATACGTCAGCGCCGTACACCTCGGCCAGGTGCGCACTGATATCACCGTGCGTCAAACCGCGCGCTGACACCGACAACACCATCTCATCCACCCCGGACAGGCTCCGCTGATGCTTCCGCACGATCTGCGGACTTCGTCCGAGACCCATTCCGCGCGTTCGTGACCTCGCCGGCGCGTTCGTGCTTGTCGTAACCGAGATGATCCGTGAGCTCGCCCTCCAACGCCGACTCGAGTACCAGCTTCGTCGGCTGACCCAACAGACCGCCCTCACCGGCCAGCGCGACACCCTGCTCGCGGGCCTTACCGATCAGCTGCTCCACGAGCCGCGGTCATCATGTACCTCCCTGTCAGGAGTTACACCGAAAATCGTACAGACCCGGGCCAGGAGACCGCGCTCTGAGCCATCTCGAAAAAGTAGAGGCGGTTTTAATGCCATGTCGAAGGCCGCTCTCAACATGCTCGCGATCCAGTATGCCCGTGCGCATCCCCTGTGGCGAGTGAATTCTGCGACACCTGGGCTGACCGCCACCGAATTCACCGGCCCACGGCTCCGGGACGCTCCGACCATCGATGAGCTCCGGGCCACCGGAACGCAGATCGACTCTGTCGAGCAGGGCGCCGAAATCATCGTGCAACTGGCCAAGGCGGGCCGCAACGGGCCGACCGGCACCTTTGTCGGCAACGATGGCCCGCTCCTCGGGTGGCTGGTCGTCTCGGACATCGGATACCCGCGTCGCCCCAGGCGTGTAAACAGTTCACGTGAGCTGCTCCGGCCACGGTGAAGCGGTTGAAGCGAGCTGTCCCGTCTATGGTGTCTACCTGATACGGGAGAGCCAATCCGAACGCCACATCAAAGTCCTTCGGGTCCGCATGCTCGCATGCCCGGTCTTGCCGATTCGATTATCACCACCCCAGAGGAAGCTCGCCGGGCGGTCGGCCAGCGTGCCCGGCGAGGGTGTCGATTTCATCAAGCTGGTGCTGGAGGCCGACGGGCGCGGGGGCTCCGGCAACTGTCCCTCATGGCGTTGGATTGCATGACGAGCTCGGGCTTCTGGTAGGCGGTTACGAGCAACCTGGGTCGGAGGCCGGTCGGCCGAGCGCTGAGGGACGGGTTCCCGGCGCTTTTCTGACCGACGAAGGCACCCGACCGGTTGAGTGAAACAACTGATCGGGTGCCCGGTCAACCTGATTCACGATCTCGTACGTGGAGCGTGTGCGTGGTCAGGCCGCGGTGTGGGCGCCGCGGCGCCAGATGTGGCGGAGGTCAAGGGTTGTGGTGATATCGGTGGTGGGATCACCTGCGACGAGGATCAGGTCCGCGCGGGCGCCGACGCGGATCCGGCCACGGTCACCCAGTCCGAAACGGCGGGCCGTTGCGGACGTTGCCGCGTGAAGCGCCTGGATGGGGGTGAGGCCTGCCTCGACGACTAGCTGCAGTTCGTGGTGGAGGCTGACCCCGTGGGCAAGGCCCCCGAGGGATGGGACGGGCATAGACACGTCCGTGCCGGCGAGGATGTCGACTCCCGCTGCGTGCAGTGCCGCGACGGTGCCCAGGACGTCCTCGAGGCGTCCCTCGGGGAATGTGTTGAAGCTGCTGCGGAGGGTCTCATCCCATTGCGGGGACAATTTTGACGCGATACGGGGGTCATCGGCGAACCTCTGGCCGGTACCGCCCATGATCGACGCGTTCAGAGACAGGCACGGAGTGACGAATGCACCCGATTCCGCGATCGCGTTGATGATGTCGGCGGTATGAGGCTGGTCGATGAACAGGTGAGCCAACCCGTCAACACCGGCATCGATGGCCTGACGGGTGGCTTTGAGGGTCAGGGCATGGGCGACGACCGTTTTGCCGTGCTTGTGACCGGCCTGAACGGCCGCGACCACCGTGTCGTTGGTCATCATCGGCAAACCCGGGCTGGCAAGAACGCTACCCTCTTCGATCATTACCTTGATGTAGTCGGACCCCGTGGCGACGAGCTGCTCCACGAACTCGACGGCTTCCTCCGGTGTCGTCGCCGACGGCATCACAAACCCATGTGGACCGTGTTGCGGTCCAGCGGCCGGATCCTCGCCGAGCCGCTCCTGATCGACGGAATGTTGGTCGGCTTGGGGTCCGCCCAGGAGTTCGCTGGGGTGCCCGTCGGGAGCGGATATCCCGAATCCGGCGGACCGGACGTCGGCGACACTGTCGTCATCGGCGATTCCCGCCCGGTCTTCGGCGGACCAGTGGCCCATCATTTCCAGTTCTGTGGTGACCCCGAATCGAAGCGCATCACGAAGAGAATCGACTGAGGTGTGCGTGTGGGCGTCTATCAGCCCTGGCAGAAGCGTCCCCCCGTTCCCGTCGATGATGGTGGCGCCCTCCGGTGCTGGTCCGCCGATGCTGTGAATGGTGGGCCCCTCCAGGGTGATGGTCCGGGCCGGGAGGACGGTGTCGCCATCGAAGATGCGCACGTTGGTGATGCTGGTGAGAGTCATGAGATTCCTTAGCGATGTAGTAGGAGTCCGGCGAGACAAATGGTCCCGCAGGGGATGCAATGGCTGATCCGGGTGCTGGTTGTGGTCTAGTGGTGGTCGTCCGGGGCAGTTTTGGGCAGCAGCCAGACGAGGCCGAGACAGAGACAGATGATCCCGCCGACGACGGCGACGCTGATGGTCAGGGCGTGGATGCCGCCGTGGCTGGCCGCTTGGCTGAAGTACACGGTGGTGACGATCGCGGATCCGATGGCTGCGGCGAGTTGCTGGACGGCGCTGAGGGAGCCGCTTGCACTGCCGGCCTCGGCGGGGGCGACGTCACCGATGGCGACGTCGTAGATGCTGCTGAAGCATGCGCCCATGCCTGCGCCGAGGATCAGGATCGACGGGGCCGTCCAGAGCGCGTTGACGTGGTCGCCCGTCAGGATAACCGTCACGAACAGGGCCGCTGCGCCGAGCAGACTGACGGCGAGGCCGCCGATGACTAGTCGTCGCCCCAGGGTGGGTATCAAGGGCCGGGCGATGAGTGAGGATCCGATGATGCCGACCATGAGAGGGGCAAGACCGAGAGCGGCGCCGGTGGAACTGAGCCCGAGCTGGAGTTGGAAGAACAGAGACACGACGTACGCGAACCCGTTGACCGCTGCGAAGTAAGCGAGCCCGAGGATCAGCCCGGAGGTGAAGCCGCGGTTGCGGAGAAGGGAAGGCAGGATGAGCGGGTTGGCAGCGGTTTTCTGGCGGAGGCAGAAGAACACGAATCCGACGACGCCAACGACGAGGCTGAGGATCGGAACGAGGTCCCATCCGTCGGTCGAGCCTTGGATCAACCCGTAGATGAGGCCGAGCATGGTGAGTCCGAGCAGGCCCGCGCCGAGGCCGTCGATTGACTGCTTCGCGTCCGGGGCCTCGTGAGGAAGGACGCGGTAGGCGACGATGAACCCGATGGTGCCGAGCACGATGTTGATCAAGAACATGGGGCGCCAGGTCAGCCCGCCAATGTCAGCACCGATGATGAGTCCAGCAGCGATGGGTCCGAGGACAGCGGATGCACCCATAACGGGCCCGAAGAGGCTGAACACAAAAGGCAGCTGCTCGCGGCGGAGTGCCCCGATCAGGATGCTGATGCCCTGCGGGATGAGCAGGGCGCCGAATCCGCCCTGCAGCAGGCGCGCGCCGATGAGCATTGTCGGGTCGATGGATGATCCGCAGATGAGCGATGCAATGGTGAACCCGGCGATTCCGATAAGGAAAATACGGCGCTTGCCGTACCGGTCGCCGAGTCGGCCTCCGACCACGAGTAAGACTCCGATTGCCAGGGCGTAGCTGGCGCCCAACCATTTCACGAGTGTTTCGCCGCCGCCGATTTCTCGGACGATGGTGGGGGCGGCGACGTTGGTGATGGTGGAGTCCATCAGGTCGAGGACGTCGGCGAGGAGCACGACGACCAGGATCGCGGCTTGGCGCCTGGATAATCCGATCCCGCTGGGGGACGTCGTGGTTGTGGTGGTCATGGTCAGATCCCGTCTGAAGGAGTGCGGTTGGTGTGAAGGATTCCGGTGATGAGGACGTCAAGTCCCCACCGGAAGCGGGTATCCCCGGTGCCGGAGAGGAGTTCTCCTCCGACGCGGGCGATATGGGGGAACACGGAAGCATCGACGACGGCGATCTGCTCCGCGAGGGCTGAGAAATCATCGCCGTCCTTCCCCGGGTCTTCGTGTCCGTGCTCGACGGCGGTGCCGGTCGCGAACGACAAGAGAAGATCGACACCCCAGGCCGCATCGGCGTCGGGGATTCCACCTTCGCGAAGCAGCGCCAGCAGCCTGTCGAGCAGGCCGAGATAGTTCGGCCCGCTCGGGTGTGTGGACATGCTCATCCGGGCCAGGTCTGGGTGCGTGAACAGCACCTCTGTGTAGCTCGCAAGGACTGCGGCAAGACGCTCACGCCAAGACCCAGACCCGCCCGTGACGTTCACCGCTCCCAGGAGGGAGTCAAGCACCTGTGCATGCAGGTCTTCGGTGTTGCGAACGTAGACGTAAAGCGACGCTGCTCCCGTGTCCAACGCTGCCGCGATGCGGCGCATAGTCACCTTCCCCAGCCCCTCTTGGGCGAGGATCGCTAAGGCAGCATCCACGATTCCGGAACGAGTCAAAGCCGGCTTCGCCGGACGCTCACGACGACTGATCGGTTCTGCGCGGTGAGGTTCGAATGTCATGATGGAAGCGTATGACGAACATGTTCGTTCCGTATGCGTTCGTGAATGACGTTGATGTTGTTCCCGCCCCCTGATCTGAAGAAGTGGCGCCTGCTCACCAGCGGCGAGGGAGACGCTCAGGACCCCGAACAAATCGCCCGGCAGTTCGGTGCCAAGTTGTCGCAGGCACTGGGGCGCGACACCATCGTCGAGAGCCCCAGCTGGACGTCGAAGTTCGCCATCCAACAGCGAGCGGTACCCGCGATGCATGTCGGGCGGTGCTTCGTTTCCGGCGATGCCGCCCAGGTGCACTCACCGGCGTCCGGGCAGGGACTGCACCCAGATCAGCACCGCCGACGCCCAATCACCTGGCTGGACGATACTGCGCGAGGTGCTCCGAATCCCCGGCTGGCATCTGCTCCCGTCCGCCCCGACGGTTACCTCCCTCCAAGGGACGCGCTCGGCCACTCGTCTGTTTCGGTGACGAACGCGCACTACATCAAGCCGTCACACGCGGCTCCTGACCTCACTGCTATTCTTGAGTCGTTCAACGTCTCCAGCCAAAATCTTGACTAAACAGTGACTTTCGGCAAAGACTTTGAATGGCTAGACACCTCGATCCCCAGAATCATGCGGATCGAGGCGCATGCGGATGTAGTTCAGTGGCAGAACTTCAGCTTCCCAAGCTGATAGCGCGGGTTCGATTCCCGTCATCCGCTCCAGTACTGGGATTCAGCCCCTCTTGACCTTCGAGTCGGGAGGGGCTTTTTCTGCTTTGTCGCTGTTTACTCGCTACTTTGAGCGAAGGCGTCGAGCACTGCGGCACGGTTTGGGCGCTCAAGTACTTGCTCAACGTAGTGGCGAGAGGTGACCCCCACGTCAGAATGTCCAAGCTGCTCCTTGGCGGCATCGAGGCCGTCGGTCGCTTTCAGCAGAGTGGCCACCGCCTTTCGGCATGACTTCGTCGTGATCCAAGCCACCGTCGATCCCTTGAGAGCAGATGCCCACTGAGTCCGGACATTCTCTGGCCACCTCAACGTTCCGTTTGCGGACGGAAATACCCATTCGGAGTAGGCGGCGACGCGCCTCCGAACCAACACGTCCCGAGCAAAAGAAGGCAATGCCAGAGTCCGATTCGAAGACTCGGTCTTGGGGTGCTCTTGCCGCTCAAGACCCCGGCCTGGAATGCGGGTGACTGTTGCGGATATCGTGACCCTTCCGTCGTCTATGGAGACGTCATCCCATCGAAGCGCCAATGCCTCTCCGATCCGGCATCCCGTGGCGACGAGTACGTCGGCGAGATCGGCCAGGTCGTGAACGGAATCTCCTCGAATTCCCGGAATTCGGTCGTAAGCCTGTAACGCGGTGCGCAGGGTCCGAATGTCGTCAATGCTGGGCGCGCGAACTTCGCTTCGCTCGACCGCGGGAGGTCGCAACTCGGCAGCAGCGTTCGACTCTGCTGCGCCGTGACGAACCGCAAGCTGCAACATCCCCGCGAGCACCACGGCGAGCATGCGCGCTTGCGCGGGTCCGGACGTGGTGGCGACGCGCGTCACGAGCCGGTCTAGCCGCGGAACGGTAGCTTCCCGAATCCTTAGCGATCCGACACTTTGGTTCACATGTTTGCTGATCGTGCTCTGGTAACGAGCTACAGTAGCCGGCGCTTTTCCCGCGTCCACCACTTGCTGCATCCACTGACGCGCAAGCTCCGAAAGTGTCGATTCTCGCGTGAGATATTCAGCGCTCGGCGTCAGCCGATCCCGCAGCGCAACTCGCAATTTCTGCTCGGCGAGAGCTTCCGTCTTGGCTGAGCGCTGCGCCTTCCGAGTTACCCCATCCGAATCGCGATAGTAAGCAATTGCGGTCGGTACACCATTGAGTCGGACCCGCCTGATCTTCCCCCATGTCTCCAGAGGGAGCGGTGGCCTAGCCATCGTGCTTCACGCAATTCGTCGGTCGTGGAACCACAATGCGAGCATGTCGTCGGTCACCCCGAGCTCGAGCGCCCACACACCAGGGTCCGGTGACATCTTGACCACCTCGGCGAGGTTGCCCGGAGTGATGAGCTTTCGCGCTGCCCAGCGATTCGCCTGCCTCTCGAATCGATGCTCGGTCGTCGTGTGACCCAGCACCACGTGTCCCAGTTCGTGAGTCAGGACCTGCCGCTCGTGCCACGTCTTCAGCCCTCTCTTGAGAATGATGGTGCGCTCTGCGGCAACCCAGAGTCCGTTCGCCGTTCGGATCCGCCCGAACAATACGTTGACGCCCAACCGGTCCGCATGCTCGAACGGATCGTAGGTTGGGCCATTGCTCACGGTGTTCTGTCCCCCAGATCATCACGGTTGTCGACGCTTGTGTCGCTTGCGAGGTCGTAGCGGCTTTGCAATTCCCCCTCCGACATACTTTCGAGGTCACCACCGACATTCCTGTCAATCCGTTCATTCAATAGCTGTTCTGAGTAGGACTGATCGTCCAGCGTGCCGGCCTTCGCATCAATAAATTCTTCGAGGACCCATCCACTTTCCGCCACTTCTGGCGGTACGGCGACCCAAGCACCGGGTTGCTGCAAATAGGTTTTCGCTGCGTCAGGGGAGATACCGGGATTGAACAACGCAGCGAACCGGTGTCCGTCGGGCTTGTCGCTCCCTGGCCAGCTGACTAGACCGGAGTACGACATCGCCTCCAGCAGTCGCGTCTGGACCTCGCTCAATAACTCGTAGGTGCTATAGGAGTCGAGTCGTGGGGATGTCACTGGGATGTCCAGATCCGTCTCGCTGACGTAGTCCGCAGCGATGAGAGCGCCGATCGGACTCACGTTGTATGCGCGTGCGAATGCAACGACCTGTCTGGGCTTGGGATCGACGGCGCCCGTTCTCCACCGGCCGATTGTCGAGCTGTTTACGCCTACCTTGTCAGCAACTTTTGAGTCCGAGTCGCCGGCCACCACAAATTGGACATAGTGCATCCACGAGTTCGATTGGTTCACCTACGAAGGTTAACAGGTGTATTGCATGCATGCAATGACTTTGCGACGCTGCCCCGCATAAGTTCTGCATACCTGCGCGACACGCCCTATGCAAGCATGCAGAAATGTTGCAGGCCGTAGAAATAGTGACCTAGTGTTGCTGCCATGCACAGATCAAGCACCCCAGCAAGACCGCGACGCGAGCTGGTCCTCAACCGCCCGAAGCTCGACGAGCTGCGGCGAGCGCACGGGATTCAGAGCGAGGCGGATCTGGCCCGGCGAATCGGGGTGGATCCGACGACGCTCTACAGGCTCACCACTGGCCGCACGAAGCCGTCCAACGAATTCATGGCTGGCCTTAAAGATGCATTCCCGTTGGCCGCACTCGATGACCTGCTCATCATCCAGGACGTGGCAGCGTGATCGCCCTCACCCCTGCGGGCGTCGAGAAGAAGACCGGCGTGAAAGTCAAGACTCTCGCGAACTGGCGGTGCCTCGGGGTCGGCCCTGTGCACTTCAAAATCGGTCGGCTTGTCCGGTACTCGGACGCGGAAGTGGACAAGTGGCTGTCAGAACAAACCGGACGGAGCGCCGCATGAACGCATCGCTCAAGGGGAGTCTCGACACGCTGAGCTTCCGACCTGTCGCGGGATGCATCTACGTCGCGCTCGGGCGAAGCGAGAAGAAAGTCGCTGACCTCGCCGAGGCCGTTGGTGTCTCTCGGACCACGATGTACGACCGTCTCGCTTCTCCCGGAACGCTCACTCTCAGCGAGGTCGTTTCGATCTGCGACGCGCTCGAGCTACGCCCCAGAGATTTGGTCGGTTCTCTTACCGATCCACAGACCGGCCGCCGGTTTACACGAAATCCCCTATTCGGCAGTGCCGAGATTGATGGTTTTCACGTGTCTGGTCACCCGGCGGCCACCTTCCCCGCCCACAAAAAATGCCCCCCGACTGCCATCGGAGGGCGAAGCAGAAAGGCACCGAAAATGCCATCAGCAACATCAACGATACCCGACGAGGCGGTCGACGCCCGAGGTCGCGTTCGAACCCGCGACTACGACACCTCATGGCTTGCCGCGGTGATGATCACGAGCGCGGACCTGTCGGACCTGAAGCAGGCGATTCTCCTGATCCTCAAGTTCCGCGGCCCGTCAACTGACGACGAGATCTACGCCGCCTACCTAGAGACGGACGCGCCGCGCCGCACGCCGCAGCGGGTTCGAACGGCCCGACACGAGATGACGGTGCAGCACAAGCCCGCGCTCGTGAAGGAGCATGCCGAGCTTGGCAGCTCCGCGCTCGGTAACCAGGCGGAAAAGTGGGAGGTCGCACTGTGATCCGGATCCTGAAGCAGGAACGCCGCCCGGCGTGCGACATCTTCACCATCGGCGAGGACGGCGCGCAGTACGTCGTGCAGGTCGTCGACCGCCAGTCCGACATCCTTCAGAAGCACATCACAGAGACGAAGGTCTGGCCCTTCGTCGCTGTTGGGCCGAAGGCCGGAACCGGCGCGAGTCCGGCATTCTGGGCGGTCGCGACCGCTGTTGCGACTGCCGGTGGCGTCTGTCGCTGACGCGATCAAGGCGGTGGCAGCGTGAGGCGGCGGGTGACATTCGTGCAGCCGGCACGGGTGGAGCAGAGGCGGATCGTCGCCGAGCTTCGAGAGTTCAACCGTCTTGCGAAGTCGACGGGTATCGACCGGGTGCAGAACTCACCCGTTGCCGGGCTGTTGTTTGGCACCGTTCTCGCGGCTCCGTTCTGGGGGTTCCTGATCGGCATCGTCGTCGCGGTCGTTGTCGTGGGGGCTGGTCGCTGATGGGCATCTTCGCAGCCGACCTGAACGAGAACGCTATCGGCGTCGACGTCACACTGCACCTCGGAAAGACGCCTGTCGGCGGGACACTGAACGCGCTGGCCTGGCCGATGGGCATGGTCGGTCTCGTGATCGACGGCATGAACCTCGGCCTGCCGCGCGAGAAGCCCATCGAGCTGACAGCAGAGGGGCTACGGGACTGGATCCTCGTCGAGTCCGATCCCGAGCTTCGTGGTCGCCTCCTCGACGAGCTCGGTCGGCTCGAAGCGGAGAGGGTGGGCGCCGAGTGAAGGCCGCCGGAATAGCCCTACTCCTCGCCGGGATCGCTGCCACCGTCATCCCGCATTCCGGCCTCAACGTGTCGCTGATCATCGTCGGTGCACTCCTCCTCCTCATCCACAGCATCCCCTCACCTCTCCGGAAGAAGTAGTCATGGCCAAGCAGACAGTCACCAGCATCAGCGTGAGGAACTACAAGGGGGTGAAAGAGATCACCGTCTCGCCGGAGGGTTCGTACCTCGTCGTCATTGCCGGCGGGAACGGGCAGGGCAAGACATCGTTCATGGACGCTGTCGGCGAGCTGATCGATCCGAAGGGTGTGAAGCTCACCACGAAGCCGATCCGGGAGGGAGAGTCGGAGGCATTCGTTGAGCTGACGACCAACGTAGCGAAGGTCCGTCGTGTGTGGAAGAAGGATGACGCCGGAACGATGAGCGCGTTCGCTCTCGACGGCGCCAAGTACCCGTCGGGTAAGGACTTCGTTGTGAAGGCGACAGGAGGCGTGCTGTTCGACCCGTACGAGTTCGTCGGGCTGAAAGAGACTGAGCAGCGCGCGAAGCTGCTGCGCCTGGTCGAGTTGCCGTTCGACCTCGATGAACTGAACCGCACCTACGCTGGCGCATTCACCCGGCGCACCGACAAGAAGAAGGATCTTGCCCGGGTGACGACCGCGCTCGGTCTGCTCGCCAAGCCCGACGATGACACACCGCCCGACGAGCTGTCTGCCGCTGACATCATGGCCGAACTCGAAACCGCTCGTCGAGCAAACGACGAGTTCGACAAGCTCGTGGCGTCGAAGACCGAGATGTCGGATCGGGTGGCCAAGCTCGAGGCTCTTCTCGTCGAGGCCCGGGCTGCGCTCGCATTCACCGAGAAGGCCATCGCGAAGCACCCGGGGAAGGTCGACACCAGCGCGATCGTGGCCCGCCTCGAATCTCTGCAGCAGATCAACGCATCCGTGCGTGGCGCTCAGCAGTATCGTGCAGCGCTGGCGGCCGTGGACGCCGAGACTGCGGCCGTCGCCACTCTCGACGCCGAGATCGATGCTGTCGAGGCGAAGAAGCGCGCTGGCCTCGCCGCGGCGAAGTTCCCCGTCGACGGGCTCGGCATCGACGACGACGGAGTGACGTTCACGGATCGGCCGTTCAAGAATCTGAATGAGGCGGAAGCCACCGTCGTCGCGTTCGATCTCGCCACGCTCCCGCAGCCGGACCTCCGTCTCGTGGTCATCAAGAACGGGAACGACCTGGCACCTGACACCGTCGAGCGGATCCGCGAGAAGTGCGAGGAGCGCGGGTACCTCGCGCTGATGGAGCGCATCGTCTTGCCGACGGATCAGGCCGGCATCGTCATCGTCGAAGGCGAGGTCGCAGCGTGACGACCTATGGCACGGCTCCTCAGCTGCTCGGGCACTTCGACCTGACCGCCACGTTCACCGAGTACATGCACTGGATGTACCTCCCCGTCGCGATCAAGGAACCGGGTGAACCGGTTCAGTTTTCCCTTCCAAGCCAACTGAAGTTTGCTACTCCGCTGCTGTCGGCGGCGCTGGATAACGAGATGGAAAGAGGAGACCGCCATAAGTACCGGTACATCTATTTGACCACTCGCCGCGGCTACGCGACCCCGGGCAACCCGTTGAACCGCCCCGGCTGGCACAGCGACGGCTTCGGCACGGACGACGTGAACTACGTGTGGACTGACCGATTCCCAACCCTCTTCGCGGAGGGTGAATTCCTCGACATCAGCAACGACCACCTGTTCAGTGCTCAGCAGTTCGAGCGACAGATCGAGTTCCGCCGCGCTGGCGTCTTGGACCTGAAGACCTACGGTGACGGCGAGTTCATGCGGCTTGACCCCTGTGTGATCCATGCGGCCCCTGAGATTCCCGCGCCCGGTGGTGAGCGGAGCTTCGTGAAGGTCAGCTTCAGCAATGACCGGTACGACCTGCTCGGCAACGCGCACAACCATGGGCTGGACTACGACTGGCCCATGCACGAGCGGGCGGTCACCCGGAACGATCCAGCGTCGGCGGGCAGAGACTTCGGGCACACGCCGTTGGGGAGCGCTCAGGCATGAGTACTGCGACTCTCACGGCGAGCTGCGTTTGTGGCGAATCAACTGAAGTGGTCGGCACCGATGAGTCCGCGCGCAACTCGATCACCTGGTGGAAGCGCGGGCACGCGCAACACGTCGTCGCGACGAAGACTGTCATGCCGCCGAAGACCATGGGCGAACACCACGTCGACGGGATCACCTTCGAGATCGGCGGACTCGGCACCGTTCGCTGGCGCTCCGATTGCGCTCAGTGCGTTCGGCAGGGGCAGGGCGCATTCGCTCCCTCCCACGCCGCAATGCCAAGATGCCGATCCGGCGGACGTAACCACTGCACCTGCGATGGGTGCTTCTGATGAGCTATCTCGACAGGATCCTCGACAACGGGGCGGACCGTGACGAGTGGCTGACGAGCCGCCGCACAGTGATCGGCGCGAGCGACGCCGCGAAACTCGTCAAGCCGGAGTCGCTCGAGAAGTACGTCGCCGCGAAGCTCAAGGAGACGAGCTTCAGCGGAAACAAGTTCACCGAGTCCGGCGACGTCTGGGAGCCGCGGCTCCTGTCATGGGGCGCCATCCCGCAGAACCGCCACCTCATCCATTCCCCCGACGAGCCCGGCTTCGCCGCCACACCCGACGGACTCAAGGTGACACCGGAGGGCATCGTCCTCGCCGAGGTCAAGGCGAAGCACAACCGGATCGTGTTCGGCCCGACCCCGGCCGAGATCCGCCAGGTCGCGTGGCAGCAGTTCTGCGTCGGCCCCGAGGTGCTCTACACCGACTTCATCTGGGGCGAGATCGTCAACGACCAGCTGCGCGACCTCGAACCGAAGCGCCTCCGCATCTACCCCGGCGAGATGACCGAGATCCTCGCCGGGATCCTCACCATCGCTGTCCCCATGCTCGTTCGGCTCCGCCGGGCGCGCGCATTCGAAATGGAGCTACTCGCATCATGACCACAGACATCGTCCCCTACGCGGCCAGCCCGCTTCCCGAGCGCATCGAGTACGCCCGCACACTCGCATTCGCCAGTCTGATCCCCAAGTCGCTCTGGGCACCTGTCCGCAACAAAGAGACGGGCGCAATGATGCCACCCGAGCCGAGCGTCGGGAACGTCCTGCTCGTAATGGAGCACGGGGCCATGCTCGATCTTCACCCAATGGCTGCCATCAACGGCATCTTCATCATCGAGGGGAAGGCATCGATGAGCGCGAACCTCATGAGCGCGGTGGTGCGCGGGAAGGGCTACAAGCTCCGCGTGTTTACAGAGGGCTCGTGGGGTGTCGACTTCAAGGCAGTCGCGACACTCGTGCGTCCAGACGACTTGGACTTCACCTACCGGGTCGAGTGGAACGAAGAGAAGGCAGCGCGCGCGGACCTGCTCGGGAAAGACAACTGGAAGAAGTACCCCGAGAGCATGGCGAAAGCCCGGGCGATCTCCGAGGTGATTCGTGAAGGGGCGACCGACGCTCTGAACGGCATCGGCTACACGCCGGAGGAGCTCGGGGCATCCGTCACCGAGGGCGGGGAACTCGTGCAGGTCGTGGACCATCCCGACACTTCCGAGCCGTGGTCGGCGCCCACCCCCACAGCGGCCGAGCCGCCCAAGTGGGAAGTGCGAATCTCCGAGACCACCTCGAAGGCGGAGTTGCTTGAGCTTCGCGACGAGATGGGCCCGGCGAACGCGGTTCGTCTCGTCGACGCAATCCTTCTGCAGGCCTCGAAGCTACCGGACGGCGCGCCCGAGCCGACGGCGGAAGCGACGGACCCGAACGAGGAAGAAGCAGTTGAGGTTGACCCTGAATCCCACGCGCTCGCCGACGAGCCCCGCGAGATGACGCAGGAGGAATTCGAGGCCTACTCCTCGGCTGCCGCCTACTCGGATGAGGTCTGACCGTGGACGGTGAGGTCGTCCGCCAGGACGTCGTGGACCCGGCTTCCGGCGAGCTGGTCGAGTCCGCAGCTGAGGACCGTGTTGTCGCCCTGCTCACCCCGGTTGAGCTCATCGAGTACGAGCCCGTCGGCCCGGGCGACCTCGAGCTGCTCATCCGGATCCTCGCCGATCGGATCGAGCGTGCGCCGTCGGTCATGGTCCGGCTGTACGAGCAGAAGCACCGCGCGGAGGAGGCCTACCAGAAGGAGTTTTCGAAGATGGTGATCAAGTCGCCGAACCAGCAGATCACGATGGCGCGCGAGTACGCGAAGTTCCACTCGATCGATGAGCTGACGGCGATGAACCTGGCGAAGGAGCAGCTGCGCTACGCCGAGTGGTTACAGGACGCCCTGAAGTCGAAACTCTACGGCTACCTCAACCTCAACAAGGCCCTCGCCGCGTCCTACATCGCTGGCCCCATCGGTCAGCGATGACCCCCACATTCTCCGCGGCCACCCCCGGCCGTGGTGCCCAGAAAGATCCGACCGAAAGGCATCACATGGCATCCGATAGGGCTGCTCAGAAAGAGCTGGAGCCCGGCAGCTTCGCCGCTTTCCTCGCTCAGCAGCGGCCGAAGACCGACGTCGAACTGCACGAAGAGCTCCGCAAGCTCGTCGCCGCAGTCCGCGACACAGGCAAGGCGGGAACGATCTCCCTGAAGATCACCGTCAAGCCACTCGACGACAGCGGTTCGGCCCTGTCGATCAACGACGAGATCACGGTGAAGCGTCCAGAGCGCAACCGCGACAACTCGATCGCGTACGTCGACTCGTTCAACAACCTCCACCGCCGGGACCCGTCTTCGATGCCTCTCTTCGAGGACGAGTCCGACATCCGAACCGCAGCCGACCCCGCCACTGGCGAGATTAGGGACATCAACTGATGAAGGACATCGAAGTGATCATCGCGAGCGCGAAGACAGAGGCCGGGACCGTCGCGGCCCTCGCTGCTCAGGCTTCAGTACCCGTGCCGCTAGAGCCTGGAACCGTCTACGCGAAAGCCGACGGAGCCGGAGACGTACGCGTCGTTGATACCGACGAGTACGCCAACACCCCCCGGCGGGCGATCGCGTCCCGCGTTGTCACCGACGCCGCATCGTTCGTCAAGTACATCGAGAAGCACGGAACGGAGGCGACCGAGGTCTGGGCGGATACGTCGAACTCCGCGGTTGTCGCCGTCATCGATGCTCACGAGGGGGCCGGGAAGCCTGCGGGATGGCAGGGCCACGAGCTGGAACTGAAGCTGGAGAAGACGCAGTCGTGGCTCGCCTGGAACGCGCTCAACGGGAAGCTCGTCTCCCAGCTCGACTTCGCTGAGTTCATCGAGAACCGCACTCTCGATGTGAAGGAGCCCGACGCGGCGACCCTTCTCGAAGTGGCGCATAAGTTCGTGGTGAAGAAGGGTGTCGACTTCGAGTCGGGCGAGCGATCGCAGGACGGCCAGACCCGCCTCGAGTACAAGGAGACGATCACCGGGAAGGTCGGGCAGAAGGGCACGATCGCGGTGCCCAACGAGCTGCTGCTCGTGCTGAAGCCGTACGTCGGCGGCCCGAGCTACCACGTGTACGCGAAGTTCCGGTACCGCCTGAATGGCGCTGACCTGGTCGTCGGCATCGTGCTCGTGCGCCCGAGGGACATCCTCGACGCCGCATTCGCTGACGTCGTCACCGCGATCCGCGACGGCGCCCCCGAGGAGTCGGTCGCCGGCGACAAGGGCACGGTCATCGTCACGAAGCCGGCACACGCTGGCATCACGCAGCCGATCTTCAACGGCACCCCCGCGTAACCCTTCACCCCAAGCCGGGGAGCGAGCTGTTTGCACCAGCTCGCTCCCCTTCATCATCCGGAAACCCTCAAAGGAAACCAGTGACCCTCAACTCTGGCACGCCCCCGCGCGCCGAATCCACCCCCGCAACGCCTCAGTCGTGGACATTCGACCTGGGCTATGCCAAGCCCCCGCCCGGTCTCTCGATGAACGACCGCACCCACTTTCGTAAGCGTGCCGCGTCGACCTCGATGATCCGCGACTTCGTCGTGTGGCGCTGCCGCGAGGTGAAGGTCCCGAAGCTGCAGCGGATCCGCGTCGACGTTCAGTGGGTTGTTCGGACGAACGGACGCCGAGACACCGACAACCTCGCACCGCTTCTCAAGGCCATCTACGACGGTGTCGGCGCTGACAAGGGAACGTCGGCGCACATCGTGCCCGACGACGCCCCGGCATTCATGGAGAAGCCCGAGGCCAGCATCCGCCTTGCCCGCCTCGAACAGTCCCGGTTCGTCGTCACAATCACAGATCTGGGGGCCGCCCAGTGAGCCTCCTCACCCTCAACACTGGCGCCGACCCGTCGATGACCTACGACGAGTTCCTACGCGACAAGGTCGCCTTCGACCGCAAGTTCGGTTTCGACATCACCGACGACGAGATCAACCCGATCCTCCTCCCGCACCAGCGCGCGATCGTGAAATGGGCGGTCCGCGGCGGCCGTCGTGCGATCTTCGCGAAGTTCGGTCTGGGCAAGTCGATCATGCAGCTCGAGACGCTGCGGATCATCCTCGACAAGGTCGGCGGCCGTGCACTCATCGTCGCCCCTCTCGGCGTCCGCGGAGAGTTCATCCGTGACGGCCGCAACCTGCTCGACGTCGATGTGACCTTCGTACGCCGAACCGACCAGGTCGACGGGCCCGGGATCTACATCACGAACTACGAGAGCGTCCGTGACGGGAAGCTCGACGTCGGGCTGTTCGGCGCGGTCTCGCTCGACGAGGCATCTGTGCTGCGGTCGTTCGGGTCGGAGACCTACCAGCGGTTCCTGCAGCTGTTCGAGAACACCCCGTTCCGGTTCGTCGCGACCGCCACGCCCTCACCGAACCGGCACAAGGAGCTGATCCACTACGCCGGATACCTCGGCATCATGGATACCGGCGCTGCCCTCACCCGGTTCTTCAAGCGGGACCCGTCGAAGGCCGGGAACCTGCAGCTGCACCCGCACAAGAAGGATGAGTTCTGGCTGTGGCTGAACACGTGGGCGTGCTTCGTCGCGCGGCCGTCGGATCTCGGCTTCTCTGACGAGGGCTACGACCTCCCCGACCTCGACGTTCAGTGGCATCGCCTCGACGCGGACATCGCGTCTGATGCCGTCGACCGGGACGGTCAGGGCCTGATGTTCCGCGGCGGAGCGATGTCGGCCGTGGAGGCGGCGCGCGAGAAGCGCCGCACCATGGACCTGCGCCTGGTCGACATGATGCGCATCGTCCGCGAGCACCGCGAAGCGACCGCCGGCACCCCCGACCAGATCATCATCTGGTGCCACCTGAATGACGAGCAAGACGCGATCGAGCGAGCGCTCAAGGCGGAGGGTCTGTCGTTCTCCTCAGTGCACGGTTCGCTCTCCGACGATGAGGCTGAGCGTCGACTCGACCAGTGGCGGGACCGTGAGACCTACGCGCTGATCGGAAAGCCCGTGATGCTGGGGCAGGGCATGAACCTGCAGCAGTCGAACACTGCCGTCTTCGTGGGAGTCAACCACAAATTCAACGAGACGATTCAGGCAGTGCACCGCATCCAGCGCTTCGGGCAGAAGCGTGCGTGCACCGTGCACCTGATCTACGCCGAGACCGAGTCCGACGTGCGCGAGACACTCGAAGCGAAGTGGACCGAGCACAACGTGCTCGCCGACACGATGTCGACCGTCATCCGCTGCTTCGGCCTGAACCCCGATGCGATCAGCGCCGAGCTGACCCGCGCCATGGGAGTCGAGCGTGTAGTGCACACCGGCAACGGGTGGACCATCGCTCTGAACGACTCTGTCGTCGAGGCCCGCGATCACCTCGCCGAAGGCTCCGTCGGCCTGATCGTCACCTCGATCCCGTTCGGCAACCACTACGAGTACTCGCCGAACTACGCCGACATGGGCCACACCGACGACAATGCGCACTTCTGGTGGGGCAACGACTACATCACCCCGTCGCTGCTGCGCGCCCTGAAGCCCGGCCGGATCCTCGCCGTGCACGTGAAGGACCGCCAGCTGTTCGGCTCAGTCACCGGGAAGGGCGTCTACACCGTCTCACCGTTCCACGCCGAAGCCATCGCCCACTACACCGGGCACGGGTTCGACTACTTCGGGATGATCACCGTCACCACCGACGTCGTGCGCGAGAACAACCAGACGTACCGGCTCGGGTTCTCGAAGATGCTGAAGGACCACTCGAGCATGGGTGTCGGTTCGCCCGAGTATGTCCTGCTGTTCCACAAGCCGCAGACGGACCGGTCCGTGGGCTGGGCGGACGAACGCATCGTGAAGCAGATGGCCGACTACTCGCTCGGCCGCTGGCAGATCGACGCGGAGGGGGCATGGCGCACCGGCGGGAACCGGCTCCTCTCTGGCGACGAGCTCGCTGCGCTCTCTCCCGAGGCCAGGTCGCGACTCTTCACCGTGCAGTCGACCGCGAACCGGTACGACTACGACGAGCACGTGCGCCTCGCTGAAGCTCTGCTGGAGACACACTCGCTGCCGTCGACCTTCGCATCGCTGGTGCCCGGGTCGTGGCGGCCGGACGTGTGGCACGACATCAACCGCCTCGACACCCTCAACTCCGAGCAACGCCGTCGCGACGTCGAGAACCACATCTGCCCGTTCCCGCTCGATATCCCTCGCCGCCTGATCGAGGAGTGGTCGAACCCGGGCGAGCTCGTCTACGACCCGTTCGGCGGGATCGGCTCGACGGTCCTCTGCGCGGTCGAGGCCGGCCGCCAGGCGTACTCGTCTGAGCTGAACCCGGCGTCCGTCGCTGACTCGCTCGTGTATCTGCGGCGCCACGACAACCGGCAGTCCATCCCATCCCTGTTCGACCTGATCGACGAAGTAGAGGCCATCGCATCATGACCACCGCAACCACCCTCGAGCGGCCCCAAGTCACACCGACCCGTGCTGGCTACACCCAACCGACCGTGCCGTGGAACGGTCTCACGGCGACCGACCTCTTCTGTGGGGCAGGCGGATCCTCTTCAGGGCTCGTCGCCGCCGGGTACAAGGTCGTCATCGCGGCGAACCACTGGAAGCTCGCGATCGACTCCCACCAGATCAACCACCCCGACACCGACCACTCGTCGGCCGACATCTCGCAGGTCGACCCCCGGTTCTTCCCTCGGACTGATCTGCTGTGGGGCTCGCCCGAATGCACGAACCACTCCGGCGCGAAGGGCATCAAGCGGCAGCGGACCGAGAACGAGGCACTGTTCAACCTCGACGGAACAGCACCGCTCCCAGACGCCGCCGCCGAGCGATCGCGCGCCACGATGTGGGACATCCCTCGCTTCGCCGAGTTCCACCAGTACCGGGCGATCATCATCGAGAACGTCGTCGAGGCGTATCGCTGGGTGCAGTTCCCCGCCTGGCTGATGGCCATGGAGTCGCTCGGTTACGAGCACGAGATCGCTTGGGTGAACTCGATGCACGCGCAGATGCTCGGAGATCCTGCACCGCAGTCTCGCGACCGCATCTACATCGTGTTCTGGCGGAAGGGTGAGCGCAAGCCGAACATCCAGAAGTGGACGAGCCCTCGCGCGCTGTGCGCGACGCACGGTGTCATCCGCGCGGTGCAGACGTTCAAGAAGGCGGAGAGGTGGGGCCGCTACCGCGCGCAGTACGTCTTCAGGTGCCCGCAGTGCGCCGCCATCGTGGAGCCAGCCTGGCTGCCGGCGTCTTCCGCAATCGACTTCAGCATCCGTGGAACTCGCATCGGTGACCGGAAGACCCCGCTCTCCCCGAAGACCATGACACGAATCGGGAAGGGCATCGACAAGTACTGGCGACCCATCGTCGTGGAGGCAGCCGGGAACACCTACGACTCTGCAGATCCGAAGCACCAGCAGTTCGGAAGCCCGACCGGGTATCTCCGAGCCTGGCCCACCGAAGAAGCGTTTCGCACGCTGCACACGACCTCATCGAAAGGGTTCGCTCTCCCACCGCTGATCACGGACGGCATTCGCGGCGAAGGCACCGTGCAGTCGGCGAGCGCCGCCATGAACACGCAGACCACTGCGCAGACGAAGGGGGTTTTCTACGACCCGCTGATGATCCCCGTCGAGGGTCGGGACGGGAAGACTGCGCAGAGCTCGTCCGAGCCGATGCGCACCCAGTCGACCCGGAACGAGACCGGCATCGTCATCCCGCTCCGGAACCACGGTGTCGCGAAGTCAGTGAGTGAGCCGATCGACACGGTGTCCGCCGGCGGGAACCACCACGCCCTCCTGATGAGGAACAACACGGGCGGCGCGGAAATGACGACTCCCGCCAGCGAGGTGATGCGCACTCTCACGACGGGCGGGCATCAGTCGCTCCTGGTCAACAACGTCAGCGGCGCGGATGCCAGCCGGTCAAAGCCGGTGAGTGATCCTCTGCCGTCGATGGTCGCGGGCGGGCTTCACGCTTCGCTGCTCGTGCCCTACTACGGCAACAGCACGCCCTCGCCCGTCACCGAGCCCGTCGGCACCCTCACGACGCACGACCGGTACTCGCTTCTCAGCGGATCCGTCGACGTCGAGGACTGCGAGTTCCGGATGCTCGAACCTGACGAGGTGAAGGTCGGCATGGGCTTCGCCCGCGACTACCTGCTCATGGGCACGAAGCGCGAGCAAGTGAAGCAGTCCGGCAATGCCGTTACGCCTCCGAACGCGCGCGACATCGGCGCGTGCGTAGCAGAAGCGCTCACCGGCGAGATTGTCGAGATGGCGGCGTGAACCAGCTACTGAATGGGCGCGACCCTCAGGATCAGCGGGATGCCTGCGCCGATCGTGATTTGCACGTGCTCGCCCTCTCCAGCAGGTACGAAGCGCCAGAAAAAGACCTTGTTCTCAGCCCTGCTGATTGCCGTTTTGAGGGTCTCACCGTCGCTACTCGTCAGCAGGAAATCGTGGCCGGCGTAGGTCAGAACATAGTTCGAATTGGGCATGAGCGAACTCTATCGGGGGCTTTCGCATGAAGCCGCATCCGAAGGTGCCGTACCAGCATCGCAAGAAGGAACCGAAAGAGATCCCCGAGCACACGAAGGCAAACGTCCGCGCGCGCTCGGGAGGCACGTGCGAAGGCTGCGGCCTGCGACTTGCGACCCAGATGCATCACCGTCTGTACCGTGGCCGCCAGGGCAGTTCCCACCGAATCGAGAACATCCTGCACCTCTGCGGGTCAGGCAACCACTCCGGCTGCCACGGCATCGCGCACTCCGGTGACGAGGGCGAGCTGCTTGGCTGGGCTATCCGGTCCGGGGGCGAGCCCGCGGCTGTCGAGGTCACGTACCGCGGCAAGCAGGTCACGCTCACGAACGACGGTGACGTGAAGTCGATCTATCCATCGGCGGTGCGCTGATGGCCTGGTTCAAGGTCGACGACGGATTCAGCACCAGCCCAAAGGTGCTGAGCATTCCGAGGTCGTCGCGAATGGCTGCCGTGGGCCTGTGGACGATTGCTGGCACATGGTGCGCGAAGCACCTCACAGATGGTCACGTGCCCAACTTCATGATTGACGAGTGGGGCGCGGACGAGTCGCTCGCGGTGGCGCTCGTGAAGGCTGGCCTCTGGGTCGAGGATGCAGAGGGCTACGTGTTCCATGACTGGTCCGACTACCAGCCTTCTCGTTTGGAGGTGAACGCGAATCGCGAGAAGGAGCGACAGCGTAAGGAGTCGTACCGGGCTAAGAAGGGCGCAAATCAGAGCGACAGTCCCAGCGGGACGACCGTGGGACAGGAGGAATCGTCCCATGGGGTGTCCGGCCCTCCCGACCCGACCCATCCCGACCCATCCCGACCTTCTACTTCTGACGAAGTAGAAGGATCTTCGTCCGAACCTGACGGTTCCGACGCGAAGAGGTTTTCGGCTGACGTGATCCGACTTTGCGACACGCTCGCTGAGCTCGTTCGACTGAACGGCAACAAGGTCGGCGTCGTGGGGACTACCTGGTGGCTCTCGTGCGACCGCCTCATTCGGCTCGACGGCTACACCGCCAAGCAGATCGAGTGGGTCATGCAGTGGTCGCAGCAGAACGAGTTCTGGCAGTCGAATGTCATGTCGATGCCGAAGCTGCGCGAGAAATTCGACCAGCTGAAGACCAAGGCGATGCAGGAAGCCGCCGCCCGGAAGCAACCGCAGGATGCCCGGAAGCAAACGCCGACAGAACGGGCGTTGTCCACGCTCTCTCTCCCAACTGACTTCGGCCCGAAAGGAATCACATCATGAGCCCAGATGAACTCAAGAAGGTCGTCACCAAGATCCAGCTCGGCGACAGCAGGCAGGTTGACGCAAACTCCCTGAAGGAGTGGTGGGACAACATCGGCGGTCTCGACTTCGCGGACGCGATCGCCGCGGTGACGATGCACCGGCAGGAGTCAACGGTCTACCTGCTCGCCGCTCACGTCGTCGGCAACGTGCGCAGGATCCGGCAGGACCGCGCGGAACGAGCCTCGGCACCGTCGGTCACAGACGACTCGAAGCGTTCGTGGCGCGGCGGCCAGACCGCGCCGAAGCCAGACAACTTCGAGGCGATGGTGGCGGCGGCGAATGACCCGGCCAAGTTCGAGGAGCAGTGCGCGATCTACAATCGGCAGCTCGCCGACGCCGGCTTCGAGATCGACCGCAGCTACGGGGTGGCCTGATGAAGCGGGCGGAGGCTGCACAGTGGTGCGCTGATCTTGATCAGATCCGCCAGCTCCTCGCAGAGCGCGAAGAGTGGAACGCGATCAAGTTCGAGGCCTACATGGCGCGCTGCAGGGCCGACATGTTCTCGACGGTGGCCGAGGGCCTCGACTGGTTGCGAGCCCTCCCGACGGACGTTCCGTCTCGCGGCAATCAGGCGGCCTGGGCTATCAAAGAAGCCCGCCGGACTGGCGTGGTGCTTGAGCGGTCACCGGTCCGGGAGAAGCCCGCGAGGGCGCGGAAGCCAGCCATGTTCTTCACTGCCCGTCAACTGGAGATCGCGATACACGCGCTCAGCGTGACCAAGGCTCGGAGCGAAAGCTTCGAAGCTGCCTCATGAACATCTGTCCGGGATTCCGGACTGACCATCGACTGACGCTTGCCGCGCGAATCCTCCACCGCTTGTACTCAAAGAGTCGGTTTGTTGAGGGCCGGGAGACGCCAGAATCTCCCGGCCCTTCGGGCAATTGTTCAGCCGCACCGCAGCATCTGAGAGGCGTCATCATGGCAGGCGAGACCCACATCACGGTCGTCGGGAACATCACCGGAGACCCGGAACTGCGGTACACGCAGAACGGTCTCGCGGTCGTGAACTTCACCGTCGCATCCACCCCGAAGGTGTTCGACAGGGCCTCGGGCGCGTTCAAGGACGGTGAGGGCCTCTTCCTCCGATGCTCGGCCTGGCGGGAGTTCGCGGAGCACATCGCGGGGTCTCTCACGAAGGGCACCCGCGTCATCGCTGTCGGCAATCTGAAGCAGCGCACCTTCGAGACGAAGGAGGGCGAGAAGCGAACGAGCATCGAACTGGAGATCGAGTCCATCGGACCTGACCTGCGGTGGGCGACCGCGCAGGTCACACGTGCGGTCAACGGTGGCACGGCGCGCGGTGCCGGTTCGGCCCCCTCATCGAACGGTGCCGAACCGTGGGCCGCGAGCGCTCCGGGGAACACGCCTGCGGGCGGTTCTTCCGATGTGTGGAACACCCCGGGCAGCTTCTCCGACGAGACCCCCTTCTAACTATGGGTCGCTCAGTCCTCATGGCGCCGGCGAAGCCCGAGCACCGCGAGCCCCCTCAGGGCCGATGCTCGCCGGCGTGCTGCAAGACCCCGCTCGGTCACTCGGCCGCGGCCCCCGCAACCTGCACCTGCCACCCCGCGCGAAGGGACTGACCATGATCGTCTGCATCACAAACGACATTCCTGAGCTTCGGTCGTGCACGATCCGTGGTGAGCACCTCGACAACTGCAGCGGCTTCGTCGTCCGGTTCGACTACCGCACCAATCAGGTCACTCACACGAACGTCGAGTGCCGCGGCTGCTTGCCCTATCCGGCCGAGCATGGCTTCCTCTGCGGATCCTGCGCGGAGAAGCTCGATGCCGCTCTCGCGGGATCCGTCGATCTGATCTCGCACCTGCGTTCGATCGAGTCTGGGCCCCGGGACCAGACACCCACGCGCGCCGCGCCGGGCTCCCGCGTCATCGTGCCCGCGTCGTGGATGGAAGCCGACGAGCTCTACATCGCATTGTCCGCGGCGGCCGTCGCCTACTCCGTTGACTGGCAGGTCGAGGAACCAGAGCGCGACGTGACCGCTTCGTCCCTGAACGGATTCAACCCGGAGGCGAACATCGAAGCGGTCTGGTTCGTGACGGAGATGCTGACGAAGTACGTCCAGGCGTCGCTCCCGAACCTCATCGCGAAGGTCGAGGGCGCGATCCGCTCCGTCGAGTACATCGCGAAGGTGCAGACCGCAATGGCGCGGTTCCCGTTCGATGAGGCACCGCAGAGAGTGCACTACGTGCGCTGCCGGACGTGCCAGCACATGACCCTGAACCGTCGACCCCCGCTCGAGTACAACGGCCCCGTCGTCGTCGAGTGCTCGAACGAGGACTGCAAGGCGCTGTGGGATCCGCGTCTCATCGACTTCGACCTGCAGCTGCTTCGAGTCGAGGTTCAGGAGGCCGCGCTGGCCAACGCCCGCCGGCAGCGCATCGCCGACCGGGACGCAGCCCGTGAGGCGAACAAGCTGCGCCGCCAAGCGGTCAGGGACGCGGAAAAGGCCGCTGAGCTCGAAGCCGCCTCAGTTCCCATCTGACCTGAACGATCTACCTCATTCATCCTCAAGTATCGGAGACACACGCATGGAAATGATCACGAAGCGACTGTTCAACTGGGCGTCGATCCTCGACCAGAAGACACTCGAGCAGGCCGAGCGCACCTCGCAGATGCCCTTCATCCACCCGCACCTGGCGCTCATGCCCGACGCGCACTTCGGAATGGGTGCGACAGTCGGGTCCGTCATTCCGACGCGCGGCGCCATCATGCCGGCCGCCGTCGGAGTAGACATCGGGTGCGGGATGATCGCGGTCCGCACGCAGCTGACCCTCGACGATCTGCCGCACGATCGGGCAGCGCTCCGCGAGGCGATCGAGCGGGCCATCCCCCTCTCGGCCGGGAGGTACAACGCCCGCGTCTTCGAAACGGCCGCCCCGAAGATAGACGAACTCTCCAGCATGGCCGATGCGATGGGGTTCGACCCAGCCAGCTACGCCGCCAACTGGAAGCTGCAGCTCGGCACCCTCGGATCCGGCAACCACTTCATCGAGGTATCACTCGACGAGGGAGACAACGTCTGGTTGTTCCTGCACTCGGGGTCGCGCGGGATCGGCAACAAGATCGCGCAGAGCCACATCAAGGTCGCTCAGGAGTACTGCGCCCGAAACTGGATCAGCCTCCCCGACCGTGACCTCGCGTATCTCGTGGAAGGTACACCCGAGTTCGAGGCGTACATGCTGCAGCTGAACTGGGCGCAGCGGTTCGCTTTTCTGAACCGTGAGGAGATGATGGACCGCGTCATCCGCCAGTTCTCGGAATGGGTCGGTGTCGACATGCGTGAGCAGGAGCGCATCAACTGCCACCACAACTACACCGTGCCTGAGGTCTGGGGCGACGACCAGGTGTGGCTGTCGCGGAAGGGCGCGATCGACGCATCGGCCGGTGTGCCCGGGTTGATCCCCGGCTCGATGGGAACCGCCTCTTACATCGTCACGGGCAAGGGAAACAGGCTCGCCCTGAACTCATCCCCGCACGGTGCCGGCCGGGAGTACTCGCGCACGGCCGCCCGGAAGACCTTCACCCGCGAGCAGCTCGACGTCGCGATGGAGGGCATCGAGTGGCGCCACACTGACGCGTTCCTCGACGAGATCCCGCAGGCGTACAAGCCCATCGACGTCGTCATGGCAGATGCAGCTGACCTGGTTGAGATCCGGCACACGCTGCGCCAGATTATCAATGTGAAGGGCGACTGATCATGTGGCCCGACAACATGGCGGTCGGCCCGATCCGGGAGTGGCCGGGGCAGCTGACCGATTCCGTCAACCGGCGGCCGTCGCCGTTCACCCGCAACGTGCGCGAGGAGGGAGAGTCGTGGACGCAGAAGCGCGCCGTTCCGTTCTCCGACACGCTCGCCCTACTGGACCGCGAGCTTGAGTTCCTGGGCGCGGCCGACACCGAGCTGTTGCTTGCGATCCCGCCGCAGAAGTTCCGCCTCGACGGCAAGCCGTACGCCGACGCGAAAGCAGAGCACCCAGGCGTCATCCTCTCCTTCCGGACGAAGCTGGGCGCGCTGTCCTACCCCTGCGACACGTTCACGACATGGCAGGACAACCTCCGGGCCATCGCGCTGGCGCTCGAAGCACTGCGGAAGGTCGACCGGTACGGCGTGACGAAGCACGGCGAGCAGTACCGCGGATTCATGGCGATCGAGAGCGGCAGAGCCATGCCTGCGGGGTTCTCAGGCAAGAGCGATGCTTGGGCGTTCATCAAGAGGTCAGGTGGGTACGACCCAGACGAGACGCCGACGAAGCGTCTCATTCGCGACGCACTTCGTAAGACCCACCCTGACCATGGCGGCGAATCGGCCGACTTCCAACGGGTGACGGCCGCCGAACAGTACCTCAAGCAGAACGGATACCTCTGATGCGCATCCACCGATTCTCCATCGACGAGAACGAACGCCGTACGAAGGCCGGTGTCCTGCACCACATGCGCCGGTTCATCACGGTGTGGCGCGGCACCGAGGCGGACGAGAACAAGCCCGACTTCAACGAGCGGAAGGCGAAGCTGTTCGCAGGCCACCTTGAGACGATTCTCCGGAAGCCGCAGCTTGAGGCGAGTATGCGGTTCCACGTCGGGACTGCCGCCAGCGAGACGCCTTTCGACGGGCACTTGACGATCCTCGGATCCGGGTTCTTCTGGGGCATCGAGAACGGCCGGAAGCTCGCCGACTGGATCACTCGCGAGAAGGCCCACAAGTGGGGGGGCCGCGATCTGTCCCTGCGAATCTTCGGCGAGAGCGGGTCGTGCCTGTACTGGTCGCTCTGGACGCATCCGGATCGGCAGGAGAGAGACGAGTTCGCGAAGTGGCGCGAGGGATCTGCCCGCCTCAACGCGCTCGACCGGATCTACGGGAGCCGGACCTACACGTACGAGCGCGGCGCGTGGGCGCTCATCGCGATCGACCTTCCGGAAGGCGTCTACTCCGCGCGGGTGACGATAACTGAGCAGTCGTACGGCCGCCCGAAGTCGAAGCGGCCCGTGAAGTCGACTGTGCTTGAGGTCGACTCTCCGCAGGGCATCCCGGACCACTACGACCCTTCGGGCGGGTGGAAAGGAGACCGCGTGCACGGGTTCTCGGTCCCGTTCCGGAAGGTCCGTGACGACTGGGAATTCGACGCGGTCAACGCGGTGAAGGCCTACATCTACCGGGAGCGCGCCCGCACCGGATTCCGCGAGGCGCAGGCGGTCGACGCATGAGCGGCATCGCCCACATTCTTCGCCCGCTGCAGGGCAGTTCACTGTCTCCTGCTGAAGCCGACGAGATCATTGCACTCGTCAAGTCGCGCGTCCGCCTCCTCCCGGCGGAAACGTTCCAGGTGACCGTCACAGTCAGCTCGGATGATCTGCTCGACGTGCTTGCCTGGCACGAAGGCGACGCCGGCGGATGGGTCGCTCACGAGTTCACCGGCAACAACAAGCAGTGGCTGGCAAGGTACGACGCGTTTGTCGGGGCCAATCGGGACGACTGCTGGCACCTCATGCCGCCGTCGCTGCAGTGGGCGGTTCACGAGTTCGAGAACCGCGGGGCCGGTCCTCTGCGTGGCGCCCTCGACACGATGAGCGTTCGCTGCAGGCCCCTCACGGACGCACCGGTCGTTGTCCGGTGCGGGGCCATCGACCCTGACGAAGGTGCGTGCATCGTCGAGTCGGACCCGAGAGGCATCCATCCGGGAGAGCACTTCTACTCGATGGCAAAGATCTGATGGCCGTCTACGTCGACAACATGAACGCGAAGGCCGACGTGCCGAACGGCGCCAAGGTCGTCCGAGGTGTCTGGTGCCACATGACCGCGGACACCTCCGAGGAGCTGCTCGTGATGGCCGACAAGATCGGCATGCGGCGTAGCTGGGTCCAGTACCCGGGGACGTGGAAGGAACACTTCGACGTCACCCTCAGCAAGCGAAAGCTCGCGGTCTCCGCCGGCGCGCTCGAGGTTTCCATGCGCGACGGCGTCATAGCCAGCCGTCAGCGATGGGAAGCTGCCCACCCCGAAGCATCCCGCGGTCTCATCGCACGCCTGACCATTCACGACGAGGCGCAGATCCTCGACCCATCCACCCCAACCTAAAGCAGCACATCATGAAGCTCCGAACCAAGATCGCCGCCCTTGTTCTCGCCGCGGGGCTCGCCGCCGCCGGCCTGACAGCGTGCGCATCCGACGCCGCAACGGTGAGCAAGAACCTCTCGACCGAGGCTGAGCAGTTCCGCATCGAGCGGACCATCGTCTTCTACAACGGCATCACGAACACCTACATCGCGACCGTCAAGGGCCGTTGCTCGGTGGACCAGGCCGAGAACCTCGAAAGCGGCACGCTCGCGGTGACGTGCAAGATCGGCGACGACCAGTACATCAAGGACTTCCTCGGCCCGTCCGACAACGTGACCTGGTTCTCGCTGCAGGAGAAGCCCGTCGACGTGTCGGTGTACCACTACGAGGTCTTGTTCAAGCCGGAGGCGGTCATCCCCGACCTCCGCGTCGAAACCGGGCAGCAGTGAGCGTCGCGCCGGACGCCGTGTACGCCGAGGTCGACCGAATCCTCGTCATCCTCGAACACCCCATCGAGGTCGAGCGGGCCCGGCAGATCAGCGAAGAGGGATACACCGCAGAGAGCGACATCGGAATGGCGGACGAGCTGCGCTTCGCGAGCCGCTGCTACCGGTACCAAGCGGCCACGCTTCTCCTCGCCGGGCCCGTGCTCACTCTCGCTCCCCCGTCGTGGCCATGGGATCCTGCCTACTGGAAACCCACGGCCGACGTCGACGGGAACCTGGTGAAGGCGGGCGCTCTCGTTCTCGCTGCCCAAGATGAGGAGAAAGCTCTCCTCGAGAGGTTGCGCGCCCGCCAATCCCCAGCCGTCGCAAAGATCCCCATCTCCACGGAGCATTGGCACCACATCGTCGAGCGTCCTGCCGAACCTGACGAACCCGACGCGCCGGAGAAGAAGCCCGCTGTCGTCTGTCAGACGTGCTGGCTTGAGAAGCCGTGCGCGTGCCAGGACGGCCAGTGATGAGCGACTTGCGCAGAAGCTACAGTGGCACCTTCATCACGGACGGTAGCCGCGGGATTATGGTGCATCGGATCAACGGCGTAGACACGATTTCACCCGGCGTCACCGTCGAGATGCTGGCCGCGTTCTTCCTCGACCACCTCGAAGCTGACCGCGCGGCGTCTCGCGCCGCTCAGGAGGCGGAGGACGCGAAGGACCTGTACACGATCGAAGAACTGGATGCGCTGCCGCCGGACACGGTGATTCGTACGGCAGAGAGGCAGGTCTACGAGAAGTCGGAAACCACCTCTTCATGGCTGGGCACCTATGACGGCTACACGACAACACCCGAGCTCACAGACGCTCTCCCGGCCCATGTCCTGTTCACCCCACCTCAGGGCGGGGAAGATCGTGGCTGATGAATACGGCGAGTCGATCCTCGATGACCTGAAGCGCACCGAAGCTATCAGCCCAGGCAGCCCTGTTGGCGGGTTCTGTCACCGGCTGATTGCGCGGATCCTCAGGGCTCGCCACCCCCTCACCCCACCCAAGGACGGAGAGCAGCGATGACCGACCCGCAGATGACCGACGAATCGAAAGCACGAGACCTCACCGAACTCCTCGCGGGCAAAGAGCTACAGCGCATGGCTCTGGCCGTGCCGCAGGATCTCTTTGACGCGGAGTACGCAGACGCCGGACCGCTCGAGCGCGCAGTCGCTGACGACGGGTTGAAGCGCGGAATGATCCTCCTCACTCCATCGAAGGACGGAGCATGCGAGTCGTGCGGGAACACGGGTGTCGTCGGCTCGCCGCCTGATGCCTACATGGATTGCCCCGCGTGTTCGGGCACCGACAACTCCGACGACCGAACCGACGACCGGCCATGAGGGACGGAGAGCAGCGATGAACAAGATCACGGATGAGCCGGTGCTTCTGTTCGAGGAGTCTGACCTGATCACCCCCTGCCAGGGTGACCGCCAACCGGACAAGGCAGCGTGCTCGACCGGCAAGCCACACCTTTGGTGCGCTCCTTGCTCGCGGGCTCGGTTGCCGTACTGGCCTCCGTTCGCCCCCACCTCTACCCAAGGAGAAGAACGATGAGCGAGGGTCCGATCAGCGGTGGCGGGACGGCGCCAAGGTCGAAGCTCCCGCGACGGTCACGGCCACCACCCTGCACCTGTTCCTCGGGAGCGCCGCATACTGCGGTCTCCGCCGGGTCTCGGGGGTCAACTTCATCTCGTTCGTGACATGCGCAGACTGCCTCGCCGCCTGGCGGGCCGACAACCCTGAGGAGAAGAAATGAAGTACTTCTACGACACCGAATTCCTCGAAGATGGTCGCACCGTCGACCTCATCAGCATCGGGATCGTTCGCGAAGACGGAGCGACCTACTATGCGGTGAGCACCGACGCGAACTGGAAGGCAATCACTGCCGACCCGTGGCTACAAGCCAACGTCATCCCGCATCTCGGCTACAGAAGCCCAGACCAGCGCATCGGGGAGCAGGCTGCGCACTGGAAGTCGCGGCAGCAGATCGCACTCGAGGTCCACGCGTTTCTCACGGAGCACGGCGAGCCGGAGCTTTGGGCGTGGTACGCGGCCTACGACCACGTCGTGCTGTCTCAGCTGTGGGGGCGAATGATCGATCTCCCCGCCGGCTTGCCGATGTTCACCAACGACCTCAAGCAAGTCGTAGGGACGAAGGGACTCCCGGGACTCCCTGAGCAGACGGCGGATGAGCACAACGCTCTCGCCGACGCACAGCACCTGAAGCGAATGCATGACTACGTATTCAGTGCGGCAGTGCGGACCGACATCGTGAGCGAGGACGCCGGCAGCTCGATCTGGCAGGTAATCGCGACAGCTCGCGAGTCAGACGTTTCGACCAACGAAATCGTCGCTCGAATCATCCGAGAAGGGTGGCGCCCACGTGCCTGACGCCTGGCACTGCCGATACTGCGACAAGCCGTTCGTCGTCCCGTCGCTCGTGCGCGACCACGAGAAGACCGATCACCCCTACCCCCTGAAGGAGTCCGCGTGACCGACCAGCCCGCCTTCCCCAACGACCCCGTGACCGCGACCGTCGCCGCCGCCGCCCTGCTCACCGGCTACTCAAAGTCGCGGATCTACAAGATGATCACCGAACACATCCTCGATGCGGACCTTTCGACCGAGGGGCGCGTCGTGCGCATGAAGCAGCTGCGGCGCGTACAGGCCGGAATGATCCGAGGCCGACCCGTTGGCTCATCGAAACATTCCTGACCTTCGCTATCGCGCCACTAGGAATCCTTCGAGCGGGGGGAAAATCTGGTCCCGTAGGTAGCCCTCGATCAATGCGAGCGTCTCTATCACGTCCCAGCCCTCGTATTGACCCGTCTCCTGGTTGAATGCAATCCGGAAGCGAAGCTGCTGAATCATCGCCATCTCATTGACCACCCCATCAACGTTCGTGACCTCCCAACCCTCCTCCGGTGATGAAACGTGCGCCTCGGTCCTGAAATTGCTGCCCCAGAACGCAGCCGGCGCAACGTTGCCCCGAAGCTTTAGCACCTCGAACCGTACGTCGATGTCGTCTCCGACAGCAAGAGTAAGGAGCGGTGAGCGGTGCTTGTCCACGGCCGCCAGGACGTTGAGTACACAAAGAGGGTCTCGATATGGCTCGTCGGGCGACATGATGAACGGCTGGCGTGAGTAGATGAACTCCGCCACAGCGTCGCTGACCCCGTTCATCCAGCGAGACTGATCCTTCCACTCCTTTGCCGATGTGGCCACCGGAAATTGGGTCCGCGACCTGTTGGCGGTCGGGGTGTTCTTCAGGACCAACTCTTGAGTAATGTACTCAAGCGAGGCTCGCAGATCTTGAACTATGTGGCTCAAGTTTGTGGCCCATTCGCGCGGAAGAGGGTCGGCATCCACCTCATAGCGCTTCGTCTGCTCCGCGGTTGACCGAACGTGTGGTGGTTCCTCGCTGAAGTACGCGCCAGCATCCGCGATGAAAGACAAGATGCCAGCCTTGGCCGAATCAAGCTTCAACCACCCCTCAGACCGATGCTCAGCCGATCCGCCATTTGTCATGTCCCGAAGCATAGTCAGCGAATCTCACGCCTGACACGCCGCAAGGGCCGTTCGGCGTGCAATAAATGTGGAAAGTGTGGAAGATGAAACATGTTGGATGGCTTTCGCCGTCCCGAATGAGGCCCAGCAGAGATGCGGGCCTTTTTCATTGGCAGCTCACCACCCTTCGGGAAATGAGCCGCCCGGGCGCCTGAACACCGCCCGGGCCTTCCCTCTTCCGGTGGGGCGTCAACGAGACCATGCTCTCGAAGGACACTCACGACGGTGTCCATACTTCACCGAGGTGCACCTGCGCCCCCCGGCAGCTACTTCTCCGAGTTCGTCGCCTTGATCAGCCCGTGCTGAGTCATCCCCACGGCTTCGGCCAGCGCACGCCAGGTGATGCCCGCCTCACGAGCCTTGAGGGTCAGCTCCCGCCGGCGAGCAAGGATCTCGTCACGTCGTGCGTCGACGTCCCGCAGCTCGGCACCGAGCGCACGCATTTCTTCGATCTCATCGGCCATGTCACGAGGGTACACAACCGCGTTGCCTTCGGGCAGGAAGTGGTGCATCGTCACGACGTTGACTCGGCTTCTGGGAACGAGACACGATTGAACAGCTGCGTGATCCGTAGCTTCCGGTACGACTTCGCCTGATCGGACTCCGCGGCCGGCGTGACCTTCTCGTACCCGTTGAGATAGGGCGTTACGTTCTCGTTCCTGAAGATGCCGCCCTGCGTCCACGTGGTCGTCGCCTGCTCGGGGGAATCCCACCCGGACTCGGTGAGGCTCGATGACACGACGCGGCGGTCACCGGCCGGGCTGATGTAGCCGGACTCGATGAGGATCATGCACTCGCTCACAGCGCCACCTCCGTGAGGTCCGCCACAGCGAGGCAGGCCTGCACCGCGTAGTAGTCGCCACCGAAGTCGTGTGGCTGATCCCAACGCCCAGGATGCGCGGCGATCTGGTCACGCGCCCACCGCTCGGCGGCCGGGCTGACCTTCCGGGACGCGTTGATGTGGGCGTGACCCCCGAGCTTCACGTCGAACGGTTGGGTGACCTCGCGCATCTGCTTGTCGGTCGGTCCGTCAGTCCAGCTGAGTCGCAGCCAGCCGTAGCCGGTGCCCCTCGTCCCGGTGAGACTGAACTTGAGTCCCGGGAACGCGGCACGGATCGCCTTGCGCGCCTCCGCAGCGATCGTGACTGGTGTGTCGTACGTGGTGTCCATGGTTAGGCCTCCGTGTTGTGTGAGCGGGTGACGGTGAGTGGTGCCCTGCCGGCGTATTCCATCGGCCGGGCGCATCCTTCCGCGGTGATGGTCATGATCAGGCGGTAGCCGACGAGAGTGACGATGCCTTCGACCTTGGTGACGAGGTGGTCGGTGGTCTTCCAGCGCCCTGCAGGGGTGAAGGTCTGGAAGTGGATGGTGTCGCCGACCTTGATGTGTCGTGCCTCGATGGTCTCGGTCGGTTCGTTCGTCGTCATGTGACTGGGTTACACAACTTAGTTACACATCACAACCCAGTTGCACAACACGGTCACACGACCAACACAGCCCAGCCGGCCAGGAGCCGGAGAGCCCGCCCCCATTCCGTGAACGAGGTGATCGACCGTGGCCCGTTCACCGATGAACATCCAAACGCGCACAGCGGCACGCGAGCTGTTCGACGCTGGTGTCAGCCGCAACGAGATCGCCCGTCGGCTGGACCTCGATCCGGCCACGGTCACTCGGTGGGCGCGCTCCGAAGGTCTGGAGTTCGACCGCTCGTCTACCGAGCAGGCGACGAAGGCGCACGTGGTCGACCTGGTTGCTGCGCGGATCCGGCTGGCGGAGAAGATGTCCGCTGTGGCTGAGGAGATGCTCGACGAGGTCAACGAGGAGTATCTGGTCTTCAGCTTCGGAGGGAAGGACAACACCTACGCTGAGCACACTCTCCCGGCTGCCCCTGTCGAGGTGAAGCGGTCCATCGTCGTGACTGCTGGGATCGCGTTCGACAAGCTGACCCGGATCGTGGAGAAGGACAACGGCGGTCTCGGTGAGACGGTCGGTGTCATCGAGCTGTTCGCCTCGAACCTGACCGCGGCCGCTGAGATGCTGCGCGCGCAGGGCGAGACTCCGCTCGGCGATGACGATGCAGCTTGACTCGAAGTTCCTCGCGTACCTGCTCACGAAGCTGTCGCGCGCGCAGATCCTGTCCATCGTCGACAGTGAGGCTCGCCGCATCGCGTTGTGGTCGGGTGCTGTGTCGGCAGGGAAGACGTTCGCGTCTCTGATCGCGTTCCTCATCGCGGTGTCGAAGGCGCCCACGAACGGTCTGATCGTCATCGTCGGTGTGAGCATCGACACGATCTACACGAACGTGTTCACGCAGCTGATGAACGTGGAGCTGTTCGGGTCCCGCATCGTCGACCAGATCAGCTACACGCCCGGCGCGACGAAGGCGATGATCCTCGGCCGTGAAGTACTCCTCGTCGGCGCGCTCAACGCCGCCTCGGTGAAACGCATTCAGGGTAAGACGATCGGTCTCGTGTACGTCGACGAGGCGACGCTGCTGCTGGAGCCGTTCTGGGACATGCTCATCACCCGCCTCCGCGTCGAGGGTGCGCGTCTCCTCGGGACGATGAACCCGGCGTCGCTGAATCACTTCATCCGCACGAAGTGGATCAAGCAGGCCGACAAGCAGGACGTCGTCCACTTCCACATGACGATGTACGACAACCCGTCGCTGCCCGCCTGGTACGTCGCGCAGATGGAACGCTCCTTCGCGGGCGTGTTCTACGACCGGATGATCAAGGGTCTCTGGACGAACGCGGCCGGCGCGGTCTACCCGATGTGGGACACGAACCGTCACGTCATCCAGTTCGACCAGATGCCGCGCATCTCCCGGATCCTCGGCAACGGCATTGACTTCGGTACCTCGAACGCCTCCGCCGGGCTCATGGTCGGTCTGTCCGCTGAGACTCGGCCCCGCCTGATCCTGATGGACGAGTGGCGCTACGACCCCCGCGACAACAACGGGCTCACCATGGCGCCATCCGACCAGGCGAAACGGTACGTCAACTGGGTGAACCTGAAGACGCACCACCCGACGCAGCAGTACCTCGGTGAGCCGGAGTACCACATCGTCGACCCGGCCGCCGCCGCGTTCAAGGCGGAGCTCCGCAAGGAACCGTTCAACCTCACCCCCATCTCCGCTCACAACGATGTGCTCGCTGGCATCGGCTCCGTCGCGTCTCTGCTCGCCAACGACCGCCTCGCTGTCGTCGCCGGGAAGTGCGCGGGCTGGGAGTCGGAAGTCACCGAGTACGTGTGGGACGAGAAGGCCACCGCCGAGGGCAAGGACGAGGTCGTCAAGAAGGATGACCACTCCCTCGACGCTGGCCGGTACGGCATCCACACCACCCGCTCCGAGTGGACCTACGAACTGCTCGACCAAGCCGCCTGACCTACACGAATGGGAGTCTCATGGCTGACGCCTTCCCTCCCGCCCCGTTCGATGTCGCGCTGAAGCAGATGGCGATCTACGACGCGTACTACTCGAACCAGCTCGAGCTCCTCACCGGCAACGCTGGGTCGCCTGTCACGCACGTGCGGAACGGTGTCGGGTACTCCGGTGGGCTGCAGGGTGTCATCGCGAAGGCGACCATCGGTGTGCCCGCCGGCGAGAACCGTTCCTCGCTCGGCATCCCCGTCGCCGGCGATCTCGCGCAGCTGTCAGCTGACCTGCTGTTCGGTGAGCCCGCGAAGATCACCCTCCCCGACTCGACGGACACCACCGACGAGAAGGCGACCCCGGAGCGGAAGGCCGCGCAGGAACGCCTCGAGCTGATCATGTCGTCCGATGAGGCGCACGCTGAGATGCTGCGCTCCGGTGAGTACGCTGCAGCGCACGGCGGCGCGTACCTCGGTGTCGTGTGGGACGCCTCCGTCCTCGACCACGTTTGGTTTCGCACCTACCGCGCTGACTGCGCCCTCCCGGAGTACAAGTACGGCCGCCTGACGGCCGTGACGCTGTGGACGGACTACGAGAAGGAAGACGACACCTACCGTCTCCTCGAACGCCACACACCTGGGTTCATCACGTACTCGCTGTGGAAGGGCGAGACCGGCGTGAAGGGCCGTCAGGTTCCCCTCGACACGATCGAGGAGACAGCGCACTACCTCGCCATCCGCGACGTGTCCGGCAAGGAGATCCTGCCCGAAGCGGAAACCCTCGACCAGGTCGTCCGCACCGGTGTGCAGTGGCTCGCGGTCGAGTTTTACCCGAACATGCTCCCCAACCCAATGTGGGACAAGAAGGGTGTGCTCGCGAACCTCGGCCGGTCCGACTTCTACGGCCTCGAATCGCTCTTCGACCGCATCAACGGGATCTGGTCATCGCTGATGCGCGACTTCGACAACGGTGCCGGCCGTCTGACCGTCCCCGAGTCGTACCTCCGCCTCAACGGGCCCGGGAAGGGCGCCTCATTCGACATGGGCCGGCAGATCTACTCCCCCGTCGGCGGTCTCGTCGACGACGGCAAGGGTGGAACGATCACACTCTCCCAGTTCGAGATCCGCGTCGACGAGCATCTCGGCACCATCGAGGCGCTGAAGCGTCAGATCGCGCAGACCGCCGGATACTCGGTGTCACATTTCGGTATCCACGACACGGGAACGAAGACCGCGACCGAGGTGAACGACGACCGCACCGACAGTGAGCGGACCCGCGATAAGAAGGCCATGTACGTCCGGCCGGCGCTCGCGCGTCTCGCCCGGACCGCGCTCGCAATCGACGGGTTCGTGTTCCCCGGCAAGGGTGGCGCTGTCATCGAGGATCTGCCCGACATCGAGTTCGCTGAGGTCTCGCAGGTCGACCCCGAGTCTCGTGCACGCACGATCCAGATGCTCGACGCTGCACGTTCCGTGTCGATCCGGACGAAGGTGCGGATGGCTCAGCCTGGTCTCGATGAGCAGGAAGCCGACGAAGAGGCCGACGCGATCCGAGTCGAGAACGGTCTCGCCCCGTCGACGGACCCCACGACGTTCACCGGCGATGGGCCCCCACCCGATGAGGTGCCCTGATGGGCCTCATCTTCGCGGGCATCGGTGTCGCCGCGATCATCGCTGCAGGGCTGATCGTGTGGGCACTGTTCGTCGGCGACCCAGGTGAGTGATCGTGTCGTGCGCTCGCTGCGGTGAGACTGGCGCCCACCTGGTGCCCGCCCGTCGCGGCCGTCTCACGGGGTACTACTGCCTCGACGAGTCGGCCGACGTCGACTGCTTCACCCTGTCGAAATGGGCCGGTTTCCCGGAACTCGACATGTGCCTCTAGCTCAATTGGCAGAGCACCCGGCTCCAACCCGGGAGGTTGCAGGTTCGATCCCTGCGGGGCCCGCGGACACGAGAGAGCCGCGCAGCCGGCCTAACCCCTGAACTGCGGGGGCGGGCATACGGATCGACGTCTCTCACCCTACGGTCTCGCCCCTGACCGTCCCCGCTTGGTCGTCCGGATCGAATGTATAAGCGATCGGATCCTCGTAGGTCCACTGACCGTCGAACGTCCCGTAGCCAGTGCGCGAGTAGGTCCCTCCCTCCACGCCGATCGTTTGAGGTAGCTGCCCGGCGTCATCCATGCACTGGACGGGCTGGCGGCCAGGCCGCGGGCCGCCGACAAAGGTCGCTTCTACTGAATTCACCATGACCTGAACCTATCGGAGGGCCACCATGCACACACCCTCGGAGCCTTCGCCGTCTCGCCGTAGTCCGCAAGCAGGTTGCCCGAATGAACGAGTCTGCCCGGGTCGTCCGCGCCGAGCTTGAGCGTGGCGGCCAGCACGGCGGAACCGTGTTCGAAAACTCTGGCTTCCGCGAGCGCATGTGGGAACCGGACTACTCGCGGCCCAAGATCGGCTTCGGAGGCGACCAGTGACCAACCCGGTGATGACGAAGCACATCGACGACGCCGACGAAACGCCCCGCTACCACTGGTGGTGTCCGGGATGCGATGCCCTCCATGTCTTCGATAAGCGCTGGATGATGACGGGGACGCTCGAAGCCCCCACGTTCGACGGATCCTACCTGTCGCGCCACAACCGTTGGAACCCAGAGACCGGCGAGCACGACATCCCGCTAGGGAACATCTGCCACAGCTACGTCCGCGTCGGCCGGATCGAGTACCTCGGCGACTGCACACACGAGCTCGTCGGTCAGACCGTCGACATGGTGCCGCTGCCTGCTGGATGGGCAGACTAGGCCGGAGGGCCCGCCGTCAGGGATTGCACGCTGGAAGCACCGCCGACGAGAATCCCTGCCAACTGGATACCCACCCACGCAACGGGTGCGATCTTCGCCAAGGCGAGGCGGATTTTGTCGCGGGCCTGCCCTGACTCCTCGGTGTCGTCTAACCCGGCCATGATGCGACTGAGTACGCCGTAGAGCTCGTTGATCCTCTTTACCAAGTCGACCGAGCCGAACAGGTGGTTCTCTTCGAGCAGCTTGCGGATCTCGGAGACAAGTTCGAACACGTACTCCCTTTGCAGGGTGCTCAAACCGAGCGATTCGTCGGAAAGCAGAGCGAAGACGTCCGTCAGACCTTCTGATACCGTCGCCCGCTGTTCTTGGCTCGGCCCCACCGACGGTGAGAGGCCGTCGATCACCTCTGCCAGGGAGATCAGCAGTCCGATCGCCCACTGAGGGATGAGTCCAGCCTCCCCCTGAGGCGTCGACCACGCGAAGTCGGCCGAGAAAATGCCTCGGTAGCAAGCAATCACGGCAGGTTCATAATGATCAATCGGTCGACCTGCAGCAGCCATGACTGCGAGCATCCGGTCGGTGTCTTCGAGCAGGTCAATCGCGTGGCCCTGTGTTCGCCAGAATTCGAGGCTGCCGGGGGCGGCACCCTCTCGGGTGCCATAGATCGACTGCCCTTCCAGCTTGTCCCGCCATCCGACGAGTAGTTGCGCCAGTTCTCTTGCTGAGTTCCCCATGAGCCGATAATACCGACGCTGGAGGCCGCTCCATGGCGCTCTACGTGCCTGACACCGAGCTCGACCTCTCCGCTGAAGACCTCATTGATGACCTTGGCCGCGCTCTCGCCGAGCGGTACGCGAACGCTGAAGACGAACTGATCCGCGAGATCGCGCAGCGCGCGTACCGCGACATCGATCTCCGCCTGGCCATCCAGACCGCGGATGAGGCGAAGGCGTCCGGGCTCCGGTACGCGCTCGAGCGGAACCGCCAGCTGGCGGAACTCGCCGGCGAGCGCGCGAAGTCGCTCCGTGAGCTTCAGTACCTCTCCGTGCAGACAGTGGGGCGCCTGAACGATGAGGGCCTCGCGCAGCAGATCATCGACGTCGCCGCACAGCAGGGTGAGGCTGAGGCTGCACGCCAGCTCGGCCAGGCACGCCGCCTCCCGGGGACCACGACGCTGAACGGCACGTCGACGCAGGCCGTCGCCGCGCTCACCGAGTCGTTGCAGTCCCGTCTCGAAGAGATGAACCAGCGCATCACTCGCTTCCCCCGGGACGCGTACCAGCGCATCATCTCGATGAGCACCCCGAACGTTCTCCTCGGCGTCTCCACACAGACGCGCGCGCAGCAGCAGGCCGTGCAGCGGTTCCTCGCCGAAGGTGTGACCGGGTTCGTCGACAAGGCCGACCGGCACTGGAAGATCGGCACGTACGCCGAGATGGCCGGCCGCACCTCCGTGGCACGCGCGTTCAACGACGCCGGCGTGAACCGGATGCAGCAGTCGGGCCTCAACCTGGTCACCCCGGTCGGGTCTCCCGCGTCCTGCCCTCGCTGCGCACCGTGGGTCGGCAAGACTCTATCCACTGACGGCAGCACCGGCGACGTCACGCTCCCTCACGCCACAGACGAGGGCGACGTCGTCGTGCACATCGACGGCACCACCGAGCAGGCGCGCGCCGCTGGCCTGATGCACCCGAACTGCTCCCACAAGTTCGTGGCCGTGTTCCCCGGTCTCCCCAACCCGCAGGCCGGATTCGTCTACGACGGGGCCGCGGACAAGGCGCGCGAGCGTCAGCGCGAGATCGAGGTCGAGATCCGCGCGGCGAAGCGGAAGGAAGCGCTCGCCGCGGATCCCTTGCAGGCGAAGCGGGCGCAGGCCGAGGTGAAGGAAGCGCAGCTGAAGCTCCGCGACCACCTCGACGCGACCGGCCGGAAGCGGAACAGCAAGCGCGAGCAGCTGCACTTCGCCGACGGCAAGGGCGTTCCCCGGCCGCCGAGCACGCCATCAACGCCGAACGCGCCAAAGAACCCGCGCCCACCAGCACCAGTTGCGCCGGTCACCCCGATCCGACGCGACATCGACATCCAGATCGCGAAGACCTCCACGCTCGGCGGTGAGGTCCGCGCCGCCCGCTCGAGCATCTCTGACGTGCACAGCATCCCGAAGGGTCTGACACCGGTCCAGGTCAACACTGCGCCGACAACGGCCGGGTGGATGGGTGCCTACAACCACCAGACGTCGATCATTCAGATTCGGGCGACCGGCCCCACGGTAGAGCTCACGACTGCCCACGAGATCGGTCACTATCTCGACCGGTCCATGCTCGGCACGGCAACGGACGCTTTCGAATCTCGCGCACCGACGAAGCAGACCACCCGGGACTGGCTCGATGCGGTGCACGACACCGACGCGGTCAAGAAGCTTCGGGAACGCCAGCTCATCGCCCCCACCCGGGCGGAGAAGGAACACCTGAAGTACCTGCTCGACGACGCTGAGGTCTGGGGTCGCTCCTACGCCCAGTGGGTCGCGGTCCGCTCTGGGAACAAGAACATGCTCGCCGGCGTGGATCACTGGCTCACGGACAAGAACGTGGCCGTATCAGCGAGACAGTGGGAAGCCGACGACTTCGAGCCTGTAGCGGTTACGATGGACGCCATATTCAAAGAGATGGGCGTGCTGAAATGATGATCCCTGACATCGACGTGGAAGCGTCGACCGAAGAGGAACTCATCGCCGCCTACATCCGCGACGGATTCACCGAAGACCAGGCACGCAACTATGCGTGGCTCCTGAAGAACCCGGACCCCGCCTTCCCTCTCGACTGATCTAGTCGCGTCCCACTCAGCCCCGTAGCTCACCCGCTGCGGGGCTCTTTTGCGTCCTCGAACGCGCACTGACTTCCACACCGTGGGCGGGCCCTGCAACCCCTGCGGTGTGGAACTGAACTCCCACCGCAGGGGTGGGTGACCCAACAGCGGCCAGGTGCCGCGAAGGAGCATCATGTCCGACTCATTCCCGATCGTCCCGCCCGCCCTGAGCTGGGTGCCGCAGCGCGAGCAGCAGCAGAAGCAGCCCGACGAGCCGCCGACACCCCCGGCCGACCCGACGCCGCCCGCCGACCCGCCGAAGCCGTCACCTCCGCCCGTCCCGGCCGCGCCGCCCGCCGACGACGAGAGTGGGTGGCCCGACACGGCCAAGGATGCGATCCGGAAGGTTCGCGAGGAAGCCGCCGCGGCGCGCGTCGAGAACCGCGAGAAGATCCAGCAGCAGATCGACGAGGCGCTCCAGAACGGGCAGAAGGCGTGGGCCACGGAGCTCGCGAAGAAGCTCGGTGTCGTCGACGGCGACAAGGAGAAGACGCCCGACGAGATCATCGCTGAGCTGCAGGCCGAACGTGACACGCTCCGCGGTCAGGTCACCACGCTCTCCGCGAAGGACATCGCCCGCAACGAACGCGACGCGATCAACGACGCATCCACTGCACACGGCGGCGACAAGTCGCTCGTGCGCGCGGTCATCAAGTCCGATGACCTCCTCAAAGACATCGATCCCGAAGCGGACGACTACGCAGCCCAGGTGGCAGCGATCGTCAAGACCGCGATCGAGAAGAACCCGAAACTGCGCGAAGTCCAGGTGGCCGGGCGCAGCGGCGGGGACGTACCACCCGGAGGGACCCCGAACCCGGGACCCAAATCAATCGACGACCTGATCAAGGATCGCCGAAAGCGTCGAGGCTTCTAGCCCGACAGAGAGGCCACCACCATGGCAAACGCATTCCTCACGGCGTCCGCTATCGCTGACCAGGCGATGGCAACGCTGTACGAGTCCACCTTCCTCGGGGAGCTCGTCCACACCGACTACGGTGCGGAGCTCGCGACGAAGAAGCTCGGCAACACCATCAACATCCGGAAGCCCGCCACGTTCACCGCTCAGGCGTTCAACCGCGCGAACGGCATCCAGCTGCAGGACGCTGTGGAAGACAGCATCCCCGTCGTGCTCGACACGATCCCCGACGTGTCGTTCGCGGTCACCGACGAGGACATGACCCTCAAGATGGACGCTTTCGACGAGCGCCTCCTCACCCCGGCGTGCGAGGCCATCGTGCAGTACGTCGACCTCGCGATCCTCGCGCTGCGCTCCGGCGTGACGCAGGTCGCCGGCACCCACCCGAACGCCGACACCCTCAAGCAGACGTGGGACACCCCCGAGGTCCTCATCGAGGCGAAGCGGCAGCTGGACGTGAACAAGGTGCCGCTGCGCGACCGTTACGCGGTCGTCGGCCCGACCATGGCCAGCCGTTGGCTGAACACGGACCTGCTCAAGCACGCTGACAAGTCCGGCACCACCGAAGCGCTGCGTGAGGGCTCGATCGGCAAGAGCCTGTTCGGGTTCGACACCTTCCAGACAGGCAACGTGGGCCAGCCCGCGGGCGCGCCGGCGATCGGCGCACCGACGACCGAGATCGGGCTCGCGTTCCACAAGTCCGCTCTCGCCCTCGCGTCGGCCCCGCTCGAGCTCCCCCCGGCGGGCAGCGGCGTCGACGCGGCCGTGCGGAACTTCAAGGGTCTGTCGCTGCGCGTCACGCACGGCTACGACCAGAAGTACAAGCAGCAGGTCGTGAGCGTGGACTTCCTCTTCGGTGTCAAGCTCCTCGACGCCAAGCGGGCAGTCCTCCTCAAGGGCGCGAACCGGGTCGCGTAACGATGGCCCGTTTCAAGTACACGTCCCTTGAGGACGGCCAGGTGATCGAGGCTGACGAGCGTCTCGATCACCTCGAAGGTCTCGCCCGCTGGAGCGTCGAGGACAGCGAACCGGAAGCGGCACCCGCCTCTCCCGTGTTCGTGTCGGACTCGATGTCTCCGGCGGCGGATCCGATCCCTGTCGCTGGCCCCGTGAACCTCGAACCCGTCACGGGTGGCAACCCGCCGCTCGTGTCCGCGGGCGCGGGGTTCTCCAACCCTGCGGAGATCATCTCGCAGGAGGAAGCCGCACGCCGGCAGGCCGAGGCGCTCGCCGCCAACGCGCCAACCCCGGAAGGCGACGGCGGCACCACTCCCGACGACGGTCCTGCCGACATCCCGGAAGGCGAACCCACCGACAAGTGGTCCGTCGCCGCGATCAAGGCGTTCGCTACCCGCGAGCGGATCGACCTTGCCGAGGCCAAGAACAAGGGCGAGTACCTGACGGCCATCGAGGCTGCAGGTGTTGCGCCCGCCGGCGACCCGACCGAAGAGTGGACGATCCTCCAGCTGAAGGCCTACGCCCGACGCGAAGAGATCGACCTCGACGGCGCCACCCTTCACGACGAGATCCTCGCGAAGGTCGCCAAGCAGTAGACCTGCATCGTGCACGACCCGGTGCCGCCCGCATATATCGGCGGGCGGCACCGGCCCCTTCACACTTCTCACCGAACGGAACCCCGACCGTGGCACGCATCAAGCACCCGAACCCGCCCAGCAAGGGCACGTTCATCGACCGTCTCGGCGGCCTCAAGTTCTACGACGGCTACGCGTACGTCGACCTGGCCGACAAGCCAAACCTCCACGCCGCGCTCATCCAGCACAAGTACGACATCGAGTACGACGTCGACGACCTGTTCACAGACCAGCCCGAAGAGATCACAGCGACGATGCTGGAGGACCTCACGATCGCTGAGCTCCGCGACATCGCAAATGTTGAGGGCATCGACATCCCGAAGCAGGCCCGCAAGAAAGCCGAGATCATCTCCGCCATCGAGGCATGCCAGACCATCCGGATCCTCGAAGACGGTCAGGCGCCTGCCGAACCGCTGAACGCCGACTCGACCGTTTCTGGCGAGACCGTGACGCTTCCGAGCGACAGCTTCGGACTTCTCCCGCCCGCACCCGCCGGCGCCACCGCAAACGCGGTGGCCGACCCTGCAGACGGAACGAATCACCGCACCGAGGAGTAGCCATGGCCACGCCGAGCTTCGCAACGCCCGCCGACTACACCCGCTTCGCCGAGGATGACTCCGACCTCTCGGACGAAGTACTCACAAAGCGGCTCCGCTCGGCAACCATCGAGGTGCAGAAGCTCATCCGCCTGGCGCACTACGACGTCGACGACAACGGCCAGCCCACCGGCACCGCACTCCTCGAGGCGCTCGCTGAGGCGACATGCGCGATCGTCGAGTACTGGCAAGAGACCGGCGACCACTCCGGCGCTGACGCCCACGCTGGCGCCGTGAAGATCGGCTCGGTGTCCCTCGGGACCACCAGCTCCCGGGAGACCGCCACAGACGGCCAGAGCGACCGTCTCGGCGGGAAGGCGCTCGCGATCCTCGGCAATGCCGGGCTGTACCTCGCGGTGGGGTACTGATGCCCCGGCTTCAGAAGAGGCACCTGCCGCAGCGAGTGGTGATCGAGCACCTCGAAGGCGAAGGCAACGCGGGCACGAAGTACTCCGATCCTGTGCCCGACGTGCCCGCGTACGTGGAGCAGAAGTCGAAGCTGGTCATCGACCGCCGATCCACGTCACCGACGGCCGGCCAAGAGGTCACCGCGGACACGTTCGTCGTGCTCCTGATGGCCAACGACGTTCTGCCCGGGTCCTACGTGACCGTGTGGGCGGGCACCTCGCGCGAGCGCCGCGCTCAGGTCATCACGTCATCGCTGTTCGAGTACCGACGCACACCCTCCCACGTGGAGGCCTACACGGACTGAGGTGGGCGATGGGTCAGCGCATGAAGGTGCAGCAGACGCTCTCCATCGGCGACGTCGCCAACGGGGTGCTCGTCGGTCTCGTGCGAGGCCAGAACAAGGCCGCCGAGTATCTTCTCGCGCTGTCGTCGGTAAAGGTGCCGATGGACGACGAAGGCACGCTCCTCGCGTCAGGGACCGTGAATCCGGCGACGAAGGAAGATGAGGCCGCCGAGGTCATCTACGACACCCCGTACGCCGCCAGGTGGCACGAGGATCAGCCTCTCGTCGACTCCCTCGGCCGCCGGTACGCGGGCAACTCGAACTTCCAGAACGGCCGCTCCTCCCACTACCTGTCTGAGCCCGCCGAGCAGAACGCGAAGGCGATCGTCGACATCATCCGCAAGGAGGCGAAGGGTGGCTGACTCGTACCCGGTGACGCTGAAGAAGAGCCTCGCGGTCTACCTCGCCAGCGGGGGCCTCGGCATCTACAAACCGGTCGAGCCGTACACCCCCGCCGAGACGGCGGTGCTGCCCGGGATCTTCACGAACGGCCCGGACCTGCCCCTCACGATCCGGCGCTGCCTCATCCTCACGACCCTCACACCGGTCCTCGACGGCCGCGCCAACCGGATCACCCCGGTTCAGATCCGCACCCGGCTCCCGGGCTCCCGTAACGACGCCGAGAACGTCTCCGAGCATCTGCTCGACGCGCTCCACAACCGCGACCAGCTCGCCCTCCCCCCGCTGACATTCCGCACGGTGGAGCAGGTCTCGTCGCTGTTCATCAGCGCGGACGCGAACGGGCTCGTCGGCTTCTTCCAGACCTTCCACTTCCACGGCCGCCAGGTCGCCTGAACCTCCCACCCGGGACCGTCGCATTCTGCGGCACCAACCATCACACAAGGAGTCAAATGTCTGACACGTCGATCTTCGACGCCACGGTGCCCACCGACGGCACACTGGCCAACGCCCACGAACGCATCCTCCGCATGAAGCGCGCTGGTGTGTTCGAGAACATCACCGGCGACATCAACAACCTCAAGCCCGTCCCCTCCGGCATCACGCAGGCCCGGGAGAACTACGGCCAGAAAGGTCGCACCGCGTCGCGGAAGCAGGGCGACAACTGGGTCGTCACCTTCGACGTCGAGGTCGTCCGCGACTCCACCGGCGAGATCGCGCAGGACTGGCTCATCGCCCTCCTCGGGATCGCGAACGCCAACGGAGTCGCGAACCTCAACGACTTCCAGTGGTTCGACGCTCTCTCCCCGTCCGTGCCCGCCCACCAGGGCAGCTTCAGCGTCCACGCCGAAGACACCTCCGTCGGGTTCGCCGACAAGGCGTCGTACTCGTTCACGCTTACCTCCGACGGGGTGGTCGACGACATCACGTCGCCGATCGCCGGCACGGGCGCGCCGATCATCGAGTCGGTCGTCGGCTCGCCGAACCCCGCCGCGACGGGCAAGAACGTCGTCGTCCGCGGCTACAACCTCGGCGCCATCACCGCGGCCACCATCGGCGGCACCGCGGCGACGAGCATCACCCCCATCGATGGCCGCACGGTCGTGCTCGAGGTCCCTGTTGGGGCCGCCGGTACCGCGCAGGTCCTCCTCACGAACGCGCTCGGTGTCTCCGCGGGCTTCCCGTATGTGCGAGGTGCGTAACCACTCATGATCGAAGCAGCGCAGCAGGGGCGCGACCTTCATCTGACCGTGGAGGGCGTCGAGTCACCTTTCGTGATTCGCCCCCTCCCCGGCCGGATGGGCAAGCACGTCACCGAGCAGTACCTGAAGATCAGCGCCCGCAAGCTTCCCGCTCAGGGCATGGAGGATCTCCTCCGCATCGCCGTCGACGGCGGCCACTGGGTCGGCGACTACCTCGCCCCCATGCCCACGGACGGGCAGCACATCTACAACCGGTGCGAAGACGAGCTCTCCACCGCCGAAGCGCAAGACATCCTCCTGCCCGCTCTGTTCTGGCAGACGGTGCTCGGCATGGACGGCGTCGAGACGTACGTGAAGGCGGGTGGAGGTTTCGCCGGCGGGGTAAAAGCTCTGGGTTTCCTGCTGTCGACTTTGGGAATCTCACCCTTGCTGACATCGCACAGTACGGAGTTGGAGACCCTGATCCGCGCACAGGCAAATATGCCTTCTACCGATACCCCGACGGATGGGCCGACGCTCGCGAAGCTGCCCGCCGAAAAGCGGTCGATCCATCAGGGCAAGAAGCCCCGCAAACGGTGACCGCGACGCAGCTGTGGGGGCTCGCTCTCCCGCAGCTGTTTGGCGAGGTCGAACTGGATCTCGCCCAGCATCACCTGATCGCGGATCTCGACCGCGCGCTCGACACCCGCACCTGGCATTTCGTCCGCTCCGCAATCGAACGTCTCCTCGCGATCGAGGGCACCTGGCTCGGGAAGGCGGCGCGCGATGGACTCAGGAAAGATCGTCTATCAGATCTTGATGCAGGGCGCAGCGGTCTTCAAGAAGGACGCCGCCGAAGCTGACGCGGCGACGAAGAAACTCGGCAATACCGCGGAGCAGTCCGCCGCGAAGGTCACGAAGTCGGGCGGCGCGCTCGACAAGACTGGCGCGGCGGCGTCGAAGGCCAAGGCGCCCCTCGAGGCGGCGGCAGCCGCTGAGAAGCGGGTCGGCTCAGAAGCTGATGGGGCGAGCAACTCCGCGCAGGAACTCGGCACCAGCATTGATGAGGCCGGGCAGAAGTCTGCAGGTGCGGCCAACGGTCTCGATGCCGCGGCGGACTCGACGAAGAAGCTCAGTGAAGGCAGCGACGAAGCGGCTGAGAGCACGAAGAAGGCGGCGGAGGGCGCGAAGGATCTCGCATCCGACACTGCCGAGGCGAAGGAGACGATCGGCGAGGCCGCCGCCGCTATCGGCGCTGGCTTCGCTGCAGCCTCGATTCTCGCGATCTCGAAGTTCGCCGAGTTCCAGTCGGGACTCTCGAACGTCGACAGCTCCACCCACGCGACCGCCGCCGAGATGGCACAGCTCTCAGATGCGGCGCTCGACGCTGGCGCCAAGACGTCGTTTTCGGCGCGCGGCGCGGCCGACGCTGAGGACGAACTGGCAAAGGCGGGACTCTCTGTCTCCGACATCGTCGGGGGGTCGCTGACGGGCTCCTTGTCGCTTGCAGCGGCGGGCCAGCTCGACGTCGCCCGGGCTGCCGAGATCGCGGCTACCACCCTCAAACAGTTCAACCTCACCGGCGCGGACACCGAGCACGTTGCCGACCTCCTCGCCGCCGGCGCGGGCAAGGCTCAGGGTTCCGTCGACGACCTCGCGCAGGGTCTCAAGTACGTCGGCCCGGTGACTGCTGCCCTAGGCGTCTCACTCGACGAGACCGTCGGCACACTGTCGCTCTTCGCCTCACAGGGCCTCCTCGCCGACCAGGCGGGCACCGGACTCCGCGGCGTCATCCAGTCGCTCGTGTCGCCGTCGATCCAGGCGTCGAAGACCCTCGCTGCCTACAACGTGAACCTGTTCGACTCGAACGGTAAGTTCATCGGCCTTGCCGGCACCGCACAGGCCCTCGATGACGCGTTCGGCGGGCTCGATGACGCCACGCGTTCCGCGGCTCTCGGCCAAATCTTCGGCAACGAACAGATCACCGCGGCGCAAATCTTCTATAAGGACGGCGCCAAGGCTGTTGACGATTGGACCTCCAAGGTCAACGAGTCCGGCTACGCCGCGGATACCGCCGCTCGCAAGCAGGACAACCTCAACTCCGACATCGAGAAGCTCGGCGGCTCCCTCGATACCGCGCTCATCAAAACGGGCGCGGCGGCGAACGGGCCCCTTCGCGACATGGTCCAGCTCGTCAGCTCACTCATAGACGTGTACTCGGGTCTCCCCGATGTCGTGCAGGGCGGCGTGCTCATGTTCGGCGTCGCTACGGCGGCCGTGCTCCTCTTCGGCGGCACACTCCTTCTCGCCATCCCGAAGATCGCAGAGTTCCGGGGGGCAGTCGCGCTTCTCGGATCACAGATGCCTCGCACGGTCGCGGCGATGCGCGGTCTCAGTTCGTTCCTGATGGGGCCGTGGGGCATCGCGATCGCCGCGGCAATCGTCGGCGTGACATTGCTGGCGAGCTACCTCGACTCACTGCAGGCGTCGTCGACGGAGATCACGAACTCGCTGAAGACCGCCACATCAGCTGCTGAGATCTTCGCCACGGTCGGTAAGGGCAAGGACGTCAAGTGGATTCAGGGGGTCTCCAAGGACCTCGGCGATCTGAACCCCATCCTCGACGCCGCTCAGGAGCAATCCGGCAACCTGTTCGCACGCTTCGACTCATCCCACTTCGGGGCGTTCGACGCGCTCAGGGACACCGGCAAGCAGCTCGGTGAGCTCGCGGCCACCGACCTCCCGTCAGCAGCCCGCGCATTCAACCTGCTCGCGGATGCCACCGACAAGAGCCCTGAGCACCTGCAGACCCTGCTCGACCAGATGCCCGACTACAAGGCCGCCCTGGTGGAGCAGGCGACCCAGTTGGGGATCAACGTCACGTCGACGGACGAGGCAGCCAACAAGCAGGAGCTTCTGAACCTGGCCATGGGCCGCACAGTCGCGCCGACGGAGAAGGCCGCCGAGGTCTCGAAGTCGTCCGCTGAGAAGTACAACGACTCAGCGAACGCGGTCAACGACCTCACCAACGAGCTCGACGAGCTCGTGAAGGCCATTGACAAGGCCAACGGTGTGGGTCAGGACGCTGTCACCTCGAACGCAACCTACCAGGACAGCCTCAACGACGTAAAAGCGGCGATCGCGAACATCGACCCCGTCACGGGGAAGGCGAAGGACGCGGCCGACGCTCTCAGCACGTCAATCGACGAGTCAACGCTCGCCGGATCTGCGAACGCTGCGATGTTCTCCGACCTCGCCAAGAAGGGTCAAGACGCCATCACGGCGCAGTACAACCTTGACCAGCAGACGATGTCCTCGAAGGATGCTGCCGACAAGTATGTGGCGAGCCTGAATGGCAACAAGCAGGCCCTGTACGACCAGATCTACGCGCTCACCGGAAACGCGGATGCGGCGCAGGCGCTGACCGACAAGATCTACGCCATCCCGGATCCGAAGCCACTCTCGGCCCGGATCGACACCGCGACCGCCACGGCGGCAATCGATGCGTTCATCGCGAAACTGAACAGCATTCCGGGGCAGCGCGACGTCACCATCAACGAGGTCGTCAAGCAGACCGGGCGTCCTCAGGGCGAGGTCGGCGCGGCGTACAACGCGAACGGGAACATCTTCGGCTTCGCGGCCGGCGGTCTCACCGAGCGTCACGTCGCGCAGATGGCGCGCGCCGGCGACATGCGGGTCTGGGCGGAGCCGGAGACCGGTGGCGAGGCGTACATCCCCATGGCGATGTCGAAGCGTGCCCGGTCGACGGCGCTCCTCTCGCACGTCGCGAACGAGTTCGGTCTCGACCTGACTCCGCGCGGAGCGCAGCGGTTCGCTGACGGCGGCTTCACGGGCACCCCCGCCAAGTCCGGCGGGCTCACATGGACCGGCGACATCGTGCTCCAACTGCCGTCCGGCATCGACGGCCCGTCCATTTCAAAGCTCGTCCGCGCCGAAGTGAACCAGATCGTGAGGGAGACCAGGTGACTGAGCCCCTCATCATCCGCTTCGGCGGTGTCCGGTTCGGATACGAGGATCCAGACGCGATCGGGTTCCACGTCAACCCGGACGGGTTCACCGGATGGAATGACGGCGTCGACGTGCGCCGGGACGAGATCGCTATCCCGAACGGTCACGGAGCGCTCGAGGTGCCTTCGTACCTCACTCAGCGGATCGTAAGCGTCGAGGGCTACTGCCTTGCAGAGAACCCTCGACGCCTCGGCTGGTGGCGCGGCCGACTCGTTGGGCTCATGGCGCGCGCGGCGCAGCAGTTCTCAGCTGAGGAGTTCGGCCACCTCCAGTACGCGCAGGGCAGCGTCGCCGTGAAGCCGCGCTTCTCGCCCGATGGCGGCACGGCGCAGGCCGACTACCAGATCTCGTTCTGGTTCGCGAAGCCGCAGATCTATGGCGAGCTCAACAAGTTCGAGCACCCCACCGCAGCATCACCGCTCGAACTCGTGACCACGCACTACGGCAACCACGACGCGCACGCCGAGTTCATCCTCGCCGGGAACGCGCCGTCGTACCGGGTCGCGGGCCCGGGCGGCCGGAACTACCTCGTCTCGCGGGCCATGGTCCCCGGCCACGACCACCACGTCGACATGCGCACCGGCCGCCTCACCATCGACGGCGTCGTGCAGCAGCTCGCCGTGGACATCGGACAGACATGGCCGAACCCGCCCGGCGTCCAAGTCACCCAGACCCTCCATCTGTCAAGCGGTACGGCCTCGTTCAAATCGAGAGTGAGGAACACGTCAGTCTGATGCTGCTCTGGACCTACTGGATCGTTGACACGCGCACCGGCCAGCGGGTGCTGCAGGTCACTCCCTCGGGGTGCTCGTGGTCTCGGCAGCTGAACATCAAGGCTTCCGGCTCGGCGGTGTTCGACCTCGCGGACGCGGACAACGCGGCCCTCGGATTCCGATCGTTGACCCGGAAGTGGGCGCGCACTCTCGTGGTGTGTTGGAACGAGCAGATCGTCTACACCGGAATCATCACGAAGAGCACATACACCTGGTCGAGTCGTCGGCTCGTGGTCGAGTATTCCGACTTCCGCGCAATCATCGCCCGCCGCACCACTCTCGGTGAGAACGGGTACACGAACACAGAGGAAGGCTCGCACGCGCCGATCGGCAGCGAAGACCCCGCGAACCGGTACAGCCTCTCGACGATCATCGCCTACGAGCTCCGCCTGCTGCTCGAAGGACCGACGTCGAACTACGGGCTGCCGTTCAACCGACCCTCCTACAACCTCGCCGTGCACGACGGTGACGCCTGGCGCGACTACTTCGACTACAACCTCCCCTGGCTGAACATCGTCGTCGACGAACTTACGAACGCCGAGAATGGCCCCGACGTCGACTACCCCGGCTCATGGGACGCGAACGAGCGTCTTCAATGGGACGCCCGGATCGGAACACCCGGGCAGCCGAACCTCGCCGGGACGACCTGGTGGTGGGACCTTGACGCCGAAGAGCCCGGCCTGTTCGACCTCGTCATCGTCGAAGACGCCATCAACCAGACCAACGCGGTCACCGTCGCAGGCGCAGGAGCTGAACTCAAACGTCGGTACGCGGTCGCCCGAGAAGATTCGGACCTGCCCGCGCTCGAGCGGATGATCTCGTACGGCACCGAGGATCAAGTCGAAGCGCTGCAGTCGCATGCGAACGCGCACCTCGCGGCGTACCGCCTCCCGACGGAGGAGTGGTCGTTCTGGATCTCGGCAGACGGCACACCCTCCGTCGGCCAGCTGACGCTCGGCGACACGTTGGCCATCTGGTCGAGCGGCGACCCGTACATCCCGGATGGGCTTCATCAGCTGCGGCTTGTTCGCTTTTCCGGCGACATGAGTACGCAGATCGAAATCACTGTGCAACGAATTGGAGGGCTCGAAGATGGGTCTGATTGACCACCTGAATCAGTCGGAAATGCAGGAGCTGCGCCAGCTCGTCGAATCGATTGTGCGCTCGGCGCCCGCCGGGTACACGTCGATCTCCCGCGGCGGCCTGGAGATCCGTTCCCCCGAGGGCTTCTATGTCGGCGGTGCAGCTTCCGCGGTCATCGATGGGTTGCTCCAGGTGCTCGGCCGTCTTGAGCTGACGGGCGTTTTCATCCTCACCGGGGACACCACCGCCTCCGGGAACTGGGTGCAGTCGGGTTCATTCAGGCTGACCGGCCCGTTCACCGTCGAGGGTGCGACCTCGATGACGGGCAACTTCACGTCGACGGGGGAGTTCACCCTGACCGGGGCATTCCATATCAACGGGGCGACCGACCTCAACGGCACCATGACGGTCTTTCCTTCCGGCAAGATCATCATCGATGGCCCCACGCCCATGGTGATCGAGAACGGGCAGATCTCCCTTGGGTCCGCGCAGCTCAGCGCCGGCGTTCTCGGCGGCATGACGATCAGCATCGCTGGTGGTCCCGCGATAGGCGTGAGCCTGCTCGGGTTCGCGGCAATGACAGCCGGCGGCGAGTCAGCCGGCATCGGCGCGACCGGCCTGTTCCAAGTCACAGGGAAGTCAGCATTCAACAACGATGTCGAGACCGCCAAAGATCTTGAGGTGGGCGGTCTGATTCGAGGTAACCACGGTTTGCAGGTGACGTTCATGGGGCAGAAGTCAGGGGTCACGCCGAATATCTGGCGAGATCCGATCGACGGCACGTTCTGGGAAGTCGTGCCGTAGTCACTTCACGGGGCAAAGAAACTGCTGAGCAGCGCCCACCACGGTGCTGTTGTTCGAGATGAAGTCCGAATCCGTCTTCGGTAGGACGACGATGTCGGTCGTCTTGCTGCCGCTGGTCAGCTGTGCGCAGGCGATCACGCCGTAGGCGACGAGCTCGGAGTCGCTGTAGGTGATCTCGGGGTTCAGCACCCGGATCTTCTGAACGTACGCAGCGTCGTTCGCGGCTGTCGTCGACTCAGGCGCGCTGGTCGGCGTCGCGGCGGCGGACACGGGCACGTCAGCGACTGTGGCTGCGGTGTTGCTGCTGCATCCGGCGAGGGCCAGAACGAGGGCTATTCCGCCGAGTACCGCGCGGGTATTCTTTGACACATCGACTCCTAATCCGAGTTGGTCACCGCCCCGGACTGTTGACGCAGTTGCGGGGCTTCTTCGTGTCTCGAAGTCTACCGACCCGCAACTTTCGCACAAGCCCTCATCATCCGATGGGGGCTTTCGTCTTGTAGAGGAGAGACTCATGCCCGCTTGGGGTGGATTCAGAAACGGCTACGTGCCGATCGACGCGCTCGTGTTCGTCGACGGGGTGTGGCTCGAACCGGAGTTCGGAGCTCGCGTCTCGCTCTCGAATGAAGACCTTCGCGCAGACGGCTATTGGGTCATCGAAAACGAAGGCGATCGCCCGCTCGGTATCCCTTCCGACATGCTCGTCCGCGACGCGTCGAAGACATCGACCGGTGGATCGAACCAGTGGTACCAGTGGGGCCGCAAGGAGCGGGACGAGACGCCTGAAGCGGCTGACCCGACCCAAGGCGAAGGCACCAGTGAGCACGGCTGGGCCATGGCCGACGACTCCAATTCGAATAACCCGCCCCGCCGGAAGGCGATCAGCGCCACGTACGGGTGCGTCTACCCGATCGCCTCGGAGACCTGGCACCGCCAGCCTCGCTACCCGCTCAGCGGCGCGATCGCCGCTCGAGTCGAAGCCCGGAAGCAGAAGCTCCTCGGCAACAACACCCCAACACCCCCCCAGGAGGAAGACATCATGGCATCACTCGCCGAAGTACTTGAAGGCATCCGCACCGAGAATGACCCGATCCTGAAGATCCTGCAGAACCTCGTGAGCACCCCTGAGCAGGACCGCGACTTCATCGAGCTGCTGAACAAGATCTACAAGGGCGCGCTCGACCGCGACGCTGACGGTTCTGCCATCGGCACCTACCTCCCGCTGCTTCGCACCGGCGCCATCAACGAGGCCGGCATCAACGCCGCGATCGTCGCATCGCTTGAGTACAAGCGCCGCTTCATCCAGGTGCTCTACGCCGACCCGAACGTGCTCAACCGGACCGCAGGCCCGGCCGAGGTCGAGGGGTGGGCGAACTCGGGACTCACGCTCGATGGCATTCGCGCCGCTGTGCTCGGCTCCGCCGAGTACAAGTCCAAGCACTGACAACCTCTCCGACCTCGGAAGGAGGGACAGACATGCTCAAATCAGTCTCGCGGATCCGCATCAACGGTCTCCGCGGTGCAGCACTTCTCGTCGCGGCCGTCTACTGCGCCACTCGTGGCATCGCGTACCTGCCCCCGCTCATCCCGAACGCCAGCTACGTGCCCGGCTCGCTGTCGCTCATCGCGAACTTCGTGCCTCTCCCCGTCTGGGGTGGGGTGTGGATTCTCGTCGCGCTCTTCTGTCTTGTCTGCGCGTTCCGACATGACGACTGGCCCGCCTGGGCAGGGCTCGTCGGGATGATGGTGCTCTGGGGATCCAGCTACCTCATCGGATCGTTCATCACATGGGCCGCCGGCGACTTCGGTCGCGAATGGATCGGGGCCGGCTCCTATCTAGGCCCCGCCGTCATCATCGCGATCCTCTCGCCCAAGATCCCGGATCGGATGAAGTAGTGGAACAGGTCATCGGCGGGCTCATCACAGCCCTACTCGGCGGAGGCGCGATCGTGCTCGTCGCCGTCATCAACAAGAAGCGCTCCCCCGGAGACCAGGTCGGACAACTCTGGGATCGCCTCGACCAGCTCGAGGTCCGCGAGCTGGTGCGAGACGACTACATCATGTCTCTCCGTCAGCACATCGTCGACGGCAAACCCCCGCCGCCGCCGCCCTACCCCGAAGAACTCAAACACAAAGACAGGAACCGCGACGCATCATGACCACCACACCACCCACACAGGTCCAAGAGATCTGGTTCAAGACGCAGCGCGTACTCCGCACCCTCGTGCAGGTCGGCATTCCCGCGTTCCTCGCGTTCGCGCTCGTGCTGCCACAGATCCTCGCCGTCTCGGGCATCCCTGTCACCAGCGAGCTGTACCTCTGGCTCCTGTCGGTCGCGGGCGGCATCACCGCTGTCGCGACCGGGCTGTCGCGCGTCATGGCCATCCCGGCCGTGAACCTCTGGCTGGTCAAGGTCGGACTCGGCTCGGTTCCGAAGGACGCGATCACAAACAAGGCACTTTCTGTGACCGCGACGGACGTGTCGATCGAGACCTTCCCGAAGGCGGGCACCCCTCCCGCGGAGACTGACCCGACACCCGTTCCTGACGGGTACCAGTCGAAGCACAGCACCATCGACGACTGACCCTCCCCGCCCGTCCCGCCGCCTCTAACCGGGCGGCTTTTTTTGTGCTCGAAAGCAGGAGACCACATGCCCGTCGTCACCGGGACCCTGAAGGACTTCGGCGCTGCGACGCTCGCCGCCTTCGCCCCGAAGCTCTACTTCATCCCCTCGGGAGCGGCCGTCGGCGGCGCGACTCTCTACGCGAACAAACCCGTCGTGTGCGTGCCGGCCGCGAATGGTGACTTCTCGGTCGAGCTCGCAGCGAACGAGACCCTGTCGCCACAGACCTGGTACACGCTCTCGATCATCTGGCTCGACCCGGACACCGGGTTCACCGGCCAGATCGATACCGACTGGCGCCTGTTCGTTCCGCAGGGCGGTGGCGAGTTCGTGCGCATCATCGAGGCCCCCTCGAACCCGGCGCAGATCTGGTTCGGACCCGAACCCCCCACCATCCCGACCGACTACACGGGCTGGGTCGATACCGACTCAGTCCCGCCGATCTACTACGAATGGGTGTGAGAAATGGTCTGGGTTCCCAAGGCTAATCTGGCCATCGCGAACGACACCGTCACCGCGGATCTCCTCGAAGCCGAAGGCAGCCAGACCCGCGCTGCCGCGCAGGGCATCGTCAACCCGCTCGTCAAAGAGGCGATGACTGACCCGAATGTCACGACGATCGTGACTGGTGCAGCCGGAACCGCGGCCACCGCAGCGGTCGCAGTCGAGCTGACGAAGTCCGGTGTGTTCCATGGCATCCGGAAGCTCACTGGCCGGTTCGGGAAGGGCATTGCCTTCACGCTCGGCGGGAAGTTCACCTGGCTGCAGACGGACATGAAGGGCAACCCGCCCCGAGAGTCTGCGGTAGCGATCGCGAAGGCGGCCGACTCTGCTGCATTTACTCAGGGCGCTGTGGTCCGGGTGCAGCGGTCAAAGCGCCGCCCCTACGCGGTCACCTGGGAGATCGGCCGGAAGATCGCGATGTACCTCGACTGGACGGGCAGCCTCTGGTCCGGTGACGGCACACTCCTCGCTGGCAAGGGTCTCCCGAAGGTGTGGACGTTCCTCGGCGACTCGACGACTTTCGGCGCGGACCTTTTGGACTACCTGGCGCAGCGCTTCACCACGCTGCTGACCACGATCCTCGGGATCACGATCAATAACGCCGGCCAGCCTTCTGCGCGCTCCGATGAGATCGCCGCGCGCGGCGCTGCTCTTCGCATTACCGCCACCGTGACGGGCGGAACCATTCCGGCCGTCGGAGGTTCAGTGGTGCTCACCGGCCTCTCGGTCGACCCGCTGCGTGGCACGAACATCGGATCCTTCGAAGTTGATCTGGCTACCCCGTTCGGGCAGCGTATCCGTGGCATCCTCTACCGCACCGACACCACCGTGCGGACCTTCGTTCGCACCGGCGCGGGTGCGGCTGTGGCAGCGACGAGCGTCTCGGTCGACTCGGCCACCGGACGCCCATGGCGCAACGGCCCAATCGTCTTCGCGATGGGCATCAACGACGAACCCCTCCTCGTCGGTAACGGCGGCACGCGGACCATCTATGACGTTCAGAACTGGTACCGAGCGCTGATCTCAACATTCCTCGACGAGTGGTTCCACTGGGGACTCCTCGACCGCGGTGCGTCCGAGGGCGCTGGCACCGTGAACGGCGATTACATCCGCGCGTTGGAGAAATGGTTCGCAGCCGAGCATGGCGACCACTTCATCCCCATCCGGCTCTACCTCGCCTCAGCCCAGGCCGTCGCAGACGCGGCGATCTACCAGCCCGGGTTCACACCCACCGCCCAGGACAACGCGGATCTCGCCGCCGGGTGCGTGCCTCAGTCGTTCCGTTTCTCCGGTTCCGTGCACCTGAACCCGCTCGGCCACCAGCTGCAGGCGGCGTTCCTCGCGTCGTGGTTCCGCCAGTACTCCCGCTACGCCTCCACCTTCACGCTCGCTGCTTAGGAGACCACCATGCCAATTCTCAACGGATCGATCTTCGCGGTCGGGGCGCCCTACGACGCGACGTCGCCGTGGAAGGACTCCCCGGACCTCTTCGAGACGATCACTTCCGACTTGTTCAGCGGCGGGAACGCGACCGACATCAACGGCCGCACTCTCGACGCCGGCTTCGGCGACGACAACGTCCCACGGATGTGGACGGCGAACGTCGCCGCAGCATTCGCGATCGTCGCCGGGGCGCTCACCCGCGGCACCAACTCCGCATCAGGCCAGGCAACCTTCCCGTGCACCGTCGCCGACGTCGAATTCGGCTACACCGTCACGCAGCTACCGGCCGCGAACGGCAATGCCTTCTACGCCGACATCCGCCTCAATCTCGCCGCCGGCGCAGCAGGCGCTCGCAGCTCGTACCGGATGACGCTCATCAACCGCGCGGGCGTCGTGTACGTCGAGATGTATCGTCGCACCAATGCGTCGACTCTCATCGGCGCAGGCTCGACTTACATCGTCGCTGTCGGCGACACGATCTCGATCCGCGCCTCCGGCAACAAGATCCAGCTCCTCCGCAACGACATCCTCCTCGAAACGACCCTCGACGTCACCGCGGACTTCCACCCCACCGGATCCTTCTGCGGATTCGAGTCGGGCACAGCCGCCGGCTTCGCGATCGACAACGTCTACGCCGAGAAGTATCTCGGCCCCGCCCCCGCAGCCGCCTAAGGAGACACCCATGGCCAGCAAGAAGATCACCGAAGGCACCCGCATCACCGCCACCAAGGACGGAGAGAAGATCTCCGGGTCGGTCGTGCAGTCGCCGATCGGGAACGGCGACTGGTACCTTGATGGACCCGGCCGTCACCTGCACGACCTCGAAGCCAACGGCTACACGATCGCCGTCGCCTCTACCTCGAGCTGAAAGTTCCAGATGGTGGCCCGGAGAGGCTGTATCGGGAAGCCCCCAGACGATATCGCGCTGGGATCGGGCGGGCGCTCGCGTAGCGCCTCGTGAGGTTCGAATCCTACCCATCTGAACGAAAGCCCCCCACCCTCTCTTCGGAGATGGTGGGGGGCTTTTCGTCGTTCAGCTCGCCCGCTGGTGCTGTGCCGCGCGATAGGCGAGTAGTAGATCGTGTGCCGGCGGCCTGCATGGCGCCCCGCCCAGACGCTCGTGCGCCCTGCTACCGGCCTGCGCGTGCTGCCACGATGACGCGGCCCGGTTGAAGTCCCATGCCGCCTCACACGCGGCAGCGAGAGTCCGGCACCAGCAGATCAGCTCGCGGCCACGTGAGGTCTCCTGCCAGGTCACGACCCGATACCAGTCCTCAACCTCGTTCTTCGGACCGCGGAACCGCAGTAGCCGGATGACCGCCCAGGGGTTCGGTGACGCGGGATGCTTCAGCACCCACTGGTCGGGCACGGCGAGCATGGCAGGGTGCCAGTCGGCCATACGGGTTCCTCTCTCGAGCGTCCCGGCCGACGAGCTTTCACCATAGATCAGTGCACCGACGTCGGCCAGGTCGGCGATCCTCTATCAACCTGTGCAAAAATCCCAGGTTGCCCCGCTATGTTTGACGCATGGGCTCTGAAGACATCACTGGAACGCTCATCCTCAATAAGCCTCCCGTGCAACGTGTGCGAATGACGTTCTTCTTCAAAGAGCTGGCTGCGCTCCAGGTCACGTCCTTGTCGGCATTCATCGACAACTTGCGCAGTGCTATGCCGGACGTCAGTGAGGAGTTTCCTCTACCGATGCGGGATGACGCGACGGGGGTCGGTGTCTTCGTCAGTTCTCGGACCGCTCTACCTTTCCCTTTGATTTCATTCAGAGATCCCTCGACCGGTCGCGGAATCCATTTCCAAGCTGACAGGTTCTCTTTGACATGGGAGTTCTATGGCGAGGGTGAGGAGAAGCGGTACCCCGGATTTGTTGATCTTCGCGAGCAGTTCGTCATCGCATATGGGAAATTTTGCACTGCCATCGGAGAGCAGATGGGTGCCATTCCTGACGTCACTGGCGCTCAGTGCCTGTACCACAACGCCATTTCGGAAATACCGGGAGCCGGTCTTGCTCTTTACCTCTTGACCGGCCGTGACGATTTAACTGCCCGAGAGGTAATCCGCAACCGAACTTACGCCGGTGCCCGGGTTAGGTTTCCCCTTCTTGGTCCAATTGAGTCGAAGGTTTCTGCAGGAGTAGACACTCCGAGCGATGATGAGTCAGACCTGTGGATCAAGGTGTCTTCTGCAACGCCCGAATCGGATTCTTCCCTGCGCGATCCGTACGATCTGCTCGACGAGGCGCACGACGTGCTGATCCGGCACTTCATTCAATTCACCCCCGAATGGCTAAGAGAACAGTGGAAGGCTCAACGATGAGTGCGCTCATGGACTATGCGAACACAGAGCCTGCCATGTCAGAGAACGGACGGGATCGGCTTGCCGCGTCCACTGGAGTGCAGAGCCATCTGATTGCAATCAACGCGGGATTCATAGGTCGAGCTGACGATTTCAGACATGACCTCAGAACAGTGCCTGTCGCGGAAGCCCGACGTCACCCCCAGACGGATGCGTGGTTGGCGCATGTCAGACCGCTCTTGTTCGCCATGGCAGCTGACCAAGATTCATTACTGTCGTACAAGCGGGTCGGTCTAGCTATCGAGATGCTGTCGCGCTTGATGGTCGCGGACTCGATTTACCCCTCAGTAAGTCCTGACGGCGAAGGGGGTCTTTCCTTTCAGTGGAGCTCCGGTCAATGGCTACTGGAGTTAGATCTCGAGAATTCGGGAGAGTACTTTTTGTTGCAGACGGACGAACAGGGTGTGAAGCGACAGCAACTCCGAGGCGAGGTCCATTCCCTGCCTATTCCGCTAGTCAAATCGTTGGTGGCGGAATTCACTGATTACGTCGAGTCCCTCAACCCTGCTTGGCGCGAGTACTTCGACTGATGCCTGGCGAGTGGCAGCAGAATGACCGCTATGTCACGGATGATGAAATTGCTTATCGTCGCGTGAGAATGATTCCGGAGCATTACCAGCCGGTCGATCCTGTCTCCGGCCTTCCTCAAATTCTCAACGCCGCGTTGCGGTACGAGGATGATGGAATGTCGGTCTACCTCGATCAGTTCATGGAGTACGAGAGCGTTTCTGTCGACCAACTGTTCTCTGACGAGACTCACGCAATCTCACGGTTTGAAGTCCACCATGCTCGCCAGCACGGGGCGGGCATATTGCCGAGCACGGATCACGCAGACCCAAACGAAGCTCGAGGCAGATCTCACGGTCTTGTCCGCACTGCGGCTCCACCCCCGGACAAGGACCGGTGGAAAGTCTTGCGAAACGAGCTCCGGAAGCGGATGTCGATTCGCTCCTCGGCCGATACCTGGTCTCCCGTAGTGTGAGCATGATGGATTGCTTGGTAGGGGGCTGCGAGGCCGATGGCTGCGAGCATCTCGCGGTCGACTCAACGGGGATGATCCTCGTGTACACGATTTGTGCGGAGCACCTCAGTGCAGTGCTCAACGGCCAGATGCTCCCGCAAGCCGTCGAGATTAACCGAGGTCTGATCGGGCCCGCCCGGCCGGCGCAAGGAGATCTCTGAGGGGTGCGTCGAGCCGTTCCGCGATAGTCAAGAACTCGCTGATCGAATAGGAACGCTGGCGCTCCCACAGCCTCTCGAATCTGCGCCTGTGGCAGCCCAGGAGCTCAGCTAGTTCGTTGCGTCCGTCGCGCCTCTCCTCAATCGTACGACGGATGATCTAGGAGATTACAAGAGTCACTTTCCGCTATTTACTCGCTATTTTCGGCAGGACCCGAGCGGATGCTGCGGGACGTTCTACCGGTATATTGACTGGTGACAGGACACATCGGGACGATCCGGGATTCATCAACTTAGAACTTCAGCTTCCCAAGCTGATAGCGCGGGTTCGATTCCCGTCATCCGCTCCATCTGTACCATGCACCATCAGAGTCCTCTCGAGGAGGCAGTGTGGCGAGGGGCGACGGGGCACCGTTCGGCTGGCAGTGCCTGCGCTGCGGCACCGTCGCGAGCAGCCCCGAAAAACCCTGCACCACGTGCAGAGCCACGACCTTCGAGTGCGTTGCACTGCCCGAGCCGGCGGCTCCCGCGAAGTCGTCTCTCAGCGAGCGCATAGCCCAGATGCTGCGAACGAACCGGCGGTGACCGCCCGGGTCCGAGCCGGATGTCGGTGGCAGTCGACAGACTGTCACCATGCCCTTCGCCGTTGAACTCCTCCGGCCGAGATCCCGGGGAGCTGTGGCGAGATCGACGAGGTGTTCCGCGACGCGATGCGTGACGAGCGCTTCACGGGCTGGATGATCTGGCCCGTCACCGAGGCCGCCGCCGCCCGGGCGACAGAGCAGGGCGATGAGGAAAGTTTCGACGCCGCGCTGGCACTGCTGGCCGACCTGACCGTGAGGCTCACGAGCGAGTTCGCCGTGCGCGGGTTGCTGCAGGAGAACCTGGCGCAGGCGCTGCCGATCATCACCGCGCTCGACGGCGACGAGAGCGGGTGCTGCGGGGCGGGCGGTCGCGGGTGGTGACGGTGCGGGTGCGGGCGACGGTGCGGGTGGCGCTCAAGCTGGCGACGGTGACGCTGGGCGCCGGCCAGCGCGTGACGTACGACCGATGGCACTCCTTCAAGCTCATCACGACCCGCCGCTACCACCCCGGCACGCACGCGATCGAGGTTCAGGTGAACGGAGCCGCCTCAGGCCGGGCAGAGTTCGAACTTCTCTCCTGACCGGTCGCCTGTCGGGCACCGGGCAGCACAACGGACACGTTTTCAGCAGACCTTCTCGCTCCTGGGCGAGGATGCCCGGATTCGTGTCCGTTCCACGGTCTGTCGGTCAGAGGAGGGCGGCGCGCGCGGCCCGCTCGATGCGAGACCGGTAGGCGGCCCACGAGGCGGCGCTCCGGGCGGGGATGTTCGGATCGGCGGGCCCGTTGCCGAGCCGCCCGTCGATCAGCTCCCGCACGATGTCGGCGTGGCCGGCGTGACGGGCCGTCTCGGCGATCATGTGCACGAGGATCTGGTGGAGGGTCACGGTTCGGCGCTCCGGCTGCCACCACGGGACCGACCCCGTGGAGGCGAGGTCGAGCGCCTCGATGGTGGCGTCGGCGTGGGCGGCCGAGAAGTGGTGGAAGTCGAGGATGTCGGCGCTCGACTGGGTGGCGGGAACCCAGAGGTCGGCGTCTTCGAAGGCGTCCGCAGGGACTTCAGCATCTGCAGGCGCGGTGGCCGCGGCCGCGCCAGCGGCATCCAGAGCCGTGATCTGCTCCGCCACGGAATGCGTCGCGGGGCGCCCGAAGACCTCGCCGAAGTAGCCGAGCTGCACGCTCGCCACATGCTTGACCAGGCCGAGCAGGTTGGTTCCGGTGGGCGTCAGCGGGCGCCGCATGTCGTACTCGCTCAGCCCGTCGAGCTTGCCGAGCAGGTCGGAGCGGCGGATGCGGAGATAGCCGTGCAGGGTCTCTTTCTCGTCCATGACCCCACTCTGCACCCTGTCGCCGACGTCGCGGGCGGGAACCCGTACCATTAAGCGGCGCGCCGATCCTGTTGCGCGCGCACCGACGCAGAAGGAAACACACGTGACGACACTCCCCCGGCTGGTGGCATTCGACCTCGACGACACTCTCGCCCCCTCGAAATCGCCGCTCGACCCGGCGATGGCGGCACTGCTGATCGAGCTGCTCGACGTCACCGAGGTGTGCATCATCTCGGGCGGCCAGATCGCCCAGTTCCGGATGCAGGTCATCGACAACCTCACCACCGCCAGCGACGCGCAGCTCGAGCACCTGCACCTGATGCCGACCTGCGGCACGCAGTACTACCTGCACCAGAACGGCGCATGGAACCAGATCTACGCCCAGAACCTCACCGACGACGAGAAGGCGCGCGCCCTTGACGTCGTCGAACGCGTCGCCAAGAAGCTCGGCTACTGGGAGACCGAGACCTGGGGCCCGATCCTCGAGGACAGAGGTTCGCAGATCACGTTCTCGGCGCTCGGCCAGGCCGCGCCCGTTGCGGCGAAGACGGCCTGGGACCCGACGGGTGAGAAGAAGAACACCCTCCGCGAGGCGGCGCAGGCCGAGCTCCCCGACCTCGAGGTGCGGGCCGGCGGATCGACGAGCGTCGACATCACCCGTCGGGGCATCGACAAGGCCTACGGAATGACGAAGCTCGCAGATCTCACGGGCATCCCCCTCGACGACATGCTGTTCGTGGGGGACCGGCTCGACGAGAACGGCAACGACTACCCGGTGAAGGTGCTGGGCGTCGAGTGTGTGGCCGTCGAGGGCTGGCACGACACGGCCGCCTACCTCGAGAAGCTGATCCCCGAGCTGCGGGCCGCGAAGTCGGCCGAGTAAGGGCTCCGGTGGCGAGGTGAACGAGCCGGTCGGCGGGGTGGCGGGTGCAGATGCGATGCCGCTCACGGATGCCCAGCTCGACCACCTCCGACGCGAACTGCAGCGGCAGCAGGGCGCGCTCCACACGGAGCTCCGGCGTATGACGGGGTCGCTCGCCGACGTGCGCGAGGCCCGGAGCGACGCCTCAGCTGACGACGAACACGATCCTGAGGGCCCGACGCTGTCATCGGAGTGGTCGCGCATCGCCGGCGTGACGGACGAACTCGAACGGTCGGTGGCCGCGACCGGCGCCGCGCTCGAACGTCTCGCAACGGGCACCTTCGGAACGTGCATCCGGTGCGGCCAGCAGATCGGCTTCGGACGTCTGGATGCCCGGCCCTCGGCCGCGCTCTGCATCGCCTGCGCGCGCATGGCCTGATCCCGCCCCGCGGCCGACTCCCCCCGCTACCCGTCGGCGTTCAACGCGTAGGTCGCGCCCCGCACCGTGAGCTGGCCGGTTCCGTTCCAGATCGTGCGGAGCTGCAGTGTGGCCGGCACGATGTTCGCCAGCTCGACGACCCGGCTCACCGTCACCTCGGCCCCGGCGGTACCCGTCAGCGCCTCCTCCGGCGGAGCCGTGGCGTGCGCCGGGACGGGCTGCCAGCTTCCGACGACGACCGAGGTCGGAGCCGTGCTCGTGTAGGTGAGGGTGAGTGTGTAGCTGCCGGCCCGCATCAGGGTGATCGGCCCCTCCGTGAAAGGGCCGGCCGTCTGGCCGGTGGCCGCGGAGGCCGAGACCCCGCCGGGCTCAGGATCACCCTGCAGCACGACGAGCTCGGAGGCCTGATAGTGGCGCGTCGGAGTCGGGCTGTCAGCGGTGAGGCCCGCGATGAGCACTGCGGCCGAGAGGCCGGCAGCGACGGGCATCCAGACCGCAGGGCGCGGGAGGCGCCCCGTGCCTGCCGCGAATCCGGTGACGAGCAGCACGAGCACGACGGCCGCCCAGGCGTAGTTCGGCAGGAAGGTGAAGGCCCACGACTCGTCGTAGAGGGCCGGCAGGGCGTTCTGCAGGGGGAAGAAGAACACGCTGTAGTTCAGCAGCCACGGCAGGGGATCCTGCCGGTAGAGGAGGCGGCCCCCGAACTCGAGGAACGTCGGTGAGAAGGTCAGCACGGCCCAGAAAGCCGCAGAGAGGGTGACGCCGATGGCGCACACGATCATCCACACCACCCGGCGGCGTTCGGCGAGCCGGCCGAGAGCGAAGAGGGTTGCGATGCCGAACACCAGCGCACCCGCGTACTGGAACCGCCCGTTCAGCGAATACCCGCCGTATTCATTCGCCAGGAGGGCGTTGGGCACGATCAGGGCGAGGAGCACCAGCGCCCAGACGAGCGCGAAGCGCCACCGCGATGCGAACAGCAGCCCCACTCCGACGAGGCCGGCGAAGGCGATCGGGTTCTGGAAGACGATGCCCTGGTTCTGGTCGATCGCCAGCCCGACGAAGGCCATCAGCGCGGCGGGCCCCGCGTCGAAGGCTCCCGGCTCGTAGGGCCCGGTGAGGTTCGAGAACGCATACAGGTTGACGGCGAACAGGAGGGCGAGCAGCAGGGCGACCGGCATCACGATGACGGCGGCGCGGCTCCAGCGGCGAGAGCGCCCCGACCCGCCGGTCACAGGTTCACGCCGAACGATCGCCACGGCGAGCGCGGCGGCGAGAATCACCGCCGGCAGCGCGAACTTGATCTGCAGCAGCGGCAGGTAGCCCACCGCGACACCCATCAGCGCCTCGCGCCAGACCGGCCGTCTCTTCTGCACCGTCAGCAGCCAGTGGAGCCCGACGAGACACAACACGCCCGCGGTGATGTCGGGGAAGATCTGGTTCGCCCCCGGCAGCAGGGGCATCCCGAGGCCGACGGCCGCGACCGAGACCGCGCGAACCGTCGTCGACGACAGGAAGACGCCACTGATCTTCCAGAACAGCAGGAGCGCGACGCCGCCCACCAGGACCAGGAACACCTTGACGCCGAGCACTCCCAGAAGGGCGTAGGGCACCGCCATCAGGAGGGGGAGCCCGAAGCTGTGGATGTTGAAGAGACCGTGCGGGCCGAGGTAGGCGTGGGTGTTGGCGGGAGTCGGCGCCTCGGCGATGGTTCCCCCGAAGAACAGCCCCTGCTCGAAGGCCTCGCGGTAGGGAACGGTCTGTTCGAGGGTGTGGTCGACCAGGATGCCCCGGGCGATCACCAGGTAGTGCGGTTCGTCCCCGGTGAGAGTGAAGCCGGCGTTCTGCCACGTGAGCAGGGTGCTGAGCGCGGCGGCGAGGTAGAGGAGGAGGCCCGCGGGAATTATCGCGGTGCGGAACCGAGGCAGCCAGATCACCTCCCGAAGCTACCGCACCGGCGGCTCCGAAACCGAGGCCGGGCGGCCTGAGATCGCGCGGCCCGAGGCCGCGATCACACGGTGGAGCACTTCCCGGAGCTCCTCCAGTTCGGCGACCGACAGGTCGAGCGCGGCAGCGACCCGCGGTGGGATGGTCTCGGCTGTGTCCCGGAGGGCCCGGCCACTCTCGGTGAGGGTGATGTCGAGCATCCGTTCGTCTGCGGCGTTCCGCCCCCGGCGGAGGTGCCCGGCCGCCTCGAGTCTCCGGAGCAGCGGCGAGAGGGTCGCGGGTTCGAGGCTGAGCGCCGAGGCGAGGCCCCGGAGGGAGCGCGGGCTCTGCTCCCAGAGCGCGAGCATCACGAGGTACTGCGGGTGGGTGAGCCCCAGGGGGTCGAGGATCGGCCGGTAGAGCCCGATCACATTCCGAGCCGCGACGGCCAGGGCGTAACAGACCTGGTTCTCGAGGGCGAGTGGATCTTCGGTCGATGTCGCCGGCTGTGGCATTCCCCGTCCAATCAGTTAGTACACTAATGATATGGGAACGAACGATCCGCACAAGCCGACGCTAAAGGAGGCCGGCGGGCTGGGCAACTGGTTGAACGCACGCCTCTTCCCCTACCTCGGGCCGCCGCCCCTCGGCCCGATCGACACCGAATCCGCGGAGTCGAAGGCCGCCCGGGCGCAGGCGGGGTCGTGCCCGCTCTGCGGCAACCTGATGTCCGACCACGAGATCGACCGCTCCGGCGAGCGCACGCAGCTGTACTGCCCCCCGGCAGCCTGAGACGCTCCGCCACACGGGATCGCCTGTTCGGGGAGGGGGGTGGGGCCGGACCGGCCCGGCCTCAGCCGATGCGCGCGACCTTCACCGCGATGCTGAGCGGCTGCGGAGGATCGGTGAGGGCCGGGGCGAACTGTTCCGCGATGGCGTCGTAGACGTCGCGGCACACCTGCGTGGCCGGCACTCCTTCGCTCACACCGATCGTCACGGCGACGACGAGCTCGCCGTCGACCTCCGACACCGCCACCAGGTCGGGCGCCACGACCCCGCGGGTGACGAGCTGCGTCACCTTGGACACGGTCGCCACGACGACCGGGGCCGATGAGTAGACCTCGGTGACTCCGGGGACGTTCCGCACGGTTTCGGTCAGCGCGAGGGTCACCGCGGTTCGATCATCCATCTCGGGCCTCTCCCTCGATCTCTTCGACAGACGTCTCACCGAGGCTCCGCGACAGATGCACATCGTGCACGGTCACGTCGATCGTCACGATGTTCAGCTCCGTGTGCTTCAGCAGTTCCGCGTAGATCGCCTCGCGGATGCGCGCCGCAGCCAGCGGGATCGACTCGCCCCAGAAGACGCTCGCGTCGACCAGCACCGAGATCGGCTCGCCCGGCACACCCACCTCGCCCTGCAGGGTGCAACGGCCGATCAGCACACCCGACACCGTGTCCCCGGCCGCCCGGATGAGCCCGCGAACGGCGCCCTCCGTGAGAGTGAGCGAGGCCTGGGCCGACGGATGCTGCACGGGGATGCTCCGCCCGGCCTGCGCCTCGAAGCCGATGCTGTTCAGGATGCCCGCGATGAAGCTCTCGTCTGTTGCCGGTTGCTCCGCGACATCCGATTCCAGCAGCGCCAGCGAGAGGGTGCGGAGCCGCAGCATGGCAGCCAGCGCGATCTGGCAGCCGGGCGACGACTCGATGCTGGGGTCGACAGGCTGGCGACCTGCCGCGAGGTAGTCGCTCAGCTCGTCGATGGTGTGGCCGTCGAGGTCGGCCGGTTCGAAGCCTTCGAGTTCGATGTCGTCAGTCATCGCCACGCCTCCATCTCTCGGATCAGGTTCTTGCGGGCCCGCGCCAGCACGCCGCGAACGGTCGAGACGGGCAGGTCGAGCTCCCGGGCGATGTCGTCGTAACTGTACCCGGCGATCTCTTTCAGGATCCAGCACTGGCGCTGCTCGGCCGGCATGTCATTCAGGGCCCGGCTGAGGGCCGCCCCCCGGGAGTGGGCCTCGGCGATCTGCGGCGGCGTACTCGAGGGCGGTGCCTCCTGCTCATGGTCGTCGATGTCGACGTGGAGCTTCCGGGCACGGATGCGGTCGATGCTCTTGCGACTCACGATCCGCATCAGCCAGCTCTTCACCACGCTGGGGTCGGCGAGCGTCGACAGCTGCTGCCAGGCCGTGATGAACGACTCCTGCACCACGTCGTCGGTCTCGTCGTTCGAACCGAGCACCCGGGTGGCGTAGGCGCGCATCAGCGGGCTGTACCGGCGCACCAGCACCTCGAACGACCGCACATCGCCGTCCGCCGCGCGGCCCGCGAGGGTGCGGTCGTCGGCGTCGGTGAGCGAGGGCACGGGTCGTGCATCCATCCGACTGCACCTCCACTCGCGAGCATCCAACGCCCGACCACCTGCACACGTCGGAAAAAAAGTTCAAGTGGTGGTGTGACGATTTCGCCACTGTCACCGTCCTAGTAGTGACTATCTCACATCACCTCCGGAACCCCGGGGGGTTGCAAACACCACAGGAGCATTCCATGGCAAACACCACCACCCCCGTCAGCCCCGTCACGCCGGCCACCCCCGTCACGCCGGCCACCATCGGCACGGCCGCAACGTCGACCACCACGCCCATCGCGGAGACCGCCATCGGCAAGACCACCATCAACGACAGCGTCGTTGCCAAGGTCGCCGGTATCGCCGCTCGCGAGGTCAGCGGAGTGCACGCCCTCGGCGGTGGAGCTGCCCGCGTCATCGGTTCGATCCGCAACGCGGTCAACAACACCGACCTGTCGCAGGGCATCAGCGTGGAGGTTGGCGAGACCCAGGTCGCCGTCGATGTGATCATCGTCGCCGACTACCCCGTCGCGCTGCAGGATGTCGCGAACGACGTCCGTTCGTCGATCATCGACGCCATCGAGAACCTCGTGGGCCTCCAGGTCACCGAGGTCAACGTGACGGTCGACGACGTCTTCATCGCGTCGGCTGACGACAACGCCCCCGAAGCCGAAGCCCGGGTCCAGTAATCATGTCCTCCACAGCAACTCGCGCAGGCATCGTCATCGGTACCGTTCTCGCGCTCACGTGGATCGCGTTCGGTTTCTGGGCCTTCGTCTTCGTGGCTGTCGCCATGGCGATCGGTGCGATCGTCGGTCGGGTCATCGAAGGCAAGCTCGACCTCTCCGCTGTGGTCGGCGCGTTCCGAGGGAAGCGTTCGTCGTCATGAGTACGGTGACGGCGTCGCGGCCCTCCGCCCCGAAGCCGGACTCCGGTGTTCGCCCGACCACCGCCGGGCACGCGTCGTCGTCCGCTTCAGGCGCGTTGGGGCACACCCGCATCACCGCGCGAGCTCTCAACCACCTCATCGCGGCGGTCGCAGCCGAAGCGCTCGGAGTCGCAGCCCGCTCGGTCTCCATCGATCTGGCGGATGAAGCGGGGAAGCTCACCGTGACCGTCCGCTCGCCGCTCCGCGTGGTCTCGCTGCCCCACGTCACCCGGGAGCCGGGGATCGTCGCCCGCACGGGCGGCACTCTCCTCGACCGAGCGACAGCAGCCCAGCAGCAGATCCGGTCGCGAGCGGCAGCGCTCAGCGGTTCGGACATCTCCGCCGTCACCGTGCGGCTCACGGGTATCGACATCCAGCCGGAGAGGCGCGCCTCATGAGCACCACCTCGCTCTATCGTCGGCTGAACCGGCGGGAGACGCACTCCCCGCTGTCCGGCCTCGCCATCGTGCTCGCGGTCATCGCGATCCTCGTGCTGGCGTATCTCGGAGTCGAATCCGTTCTGCGCCTGCTCGGAGCCGCACCGCTTCTCGCGGCTCCGGCCACGCTCGCACAGGGCGTCACGGATGCGCCCAGCCATCCTGCCTGGACCCTCATCGCCGGCGGTATCGTCGTCGCCCTGGTCGGGCTGATCCTCGTGATCACGGCCTTCTCGGGTGCACGCCGGGCTCGGCACACCCTCACGTCGGAGCGGTCGGCGACCGTCATCGACAACGAGGTGATCGCGTCGGCGCTCGCCCGCCACGCCGCCCGTGCCGCCAACATCAGCCCCGACAACACCAGCGTCACCGTCACCCATCGCACGGCGGTCGTGCACGTCACGCCCGCTTCCGGGAGCACTGTCGACAGGGCAGCGGTGACCGGTGCGGTGGATGAACAGCTTGCGGCGTATGCGCTTCAGCCGGCCATCCGGTCGCGCGTCGTGATCGACTCCAACGGAAAGGTCGGCGCATGAACAGCACCAATCGCGGGGCGAACCGCGCGGTCATCCTGCTCGCCGGCCTTCTCCTGCTCGTCGTCGGGCTCGCCGGTCTCGCGGTGGGCGCACTCCCCACCGTGCGCTCGGGCTTCACCGACCAGGCTCCCGGCGTTCTCGGAACGGTCACCGACGCTCTGAAGGCGACGCCGCTCGCCGGCACCGGCCACAGCTGGCTCTGGATCGCGGCCGCGGCCGTCGCCGCCGTCTTCATCGTGCTCTTCGTGGTCTTCATCGCCCGGCAGGGCCGCGGACACACCCGCGAACTGCTGGCCCAGACGCCCACCGAGCACGGCCGGACGGTGGTCGACGGCTCCGTTGCAGAACAGCTCCTGCAGGACGCCCTCAGCTCCCGGCCCGAACTCGTGGGCTCGCACGTCTCGACGTACGCCGTGAAAGGCACGTCGGTGCTGAAGGTCTCGGTCTCCTGCCGACGCGGGGTCTCCCCCGCCGATGCGAAAGACCTCGTCGAGGAGCAGCTTCTCGCTCTCGATGCCCTGCTCGGAACCTCCGTTCCCGCGCTGATCCAGGTCAGTGGCGGGTTCCGGGTCCGAACGGCGGGGGCGACGCGGCTCGCCTGAGCCTCGCTGACCCTCGCTCCAAAAGAAACACCAACAAGAAAGGATGACTCCCATGAGTGCATCAGACAAGATCCAGAACGCCGCCCAGGACCTCGCCGGCAAGGCGAAGGAAGCGGTCGGCAACGTCACGAACGACGACTCCAAGGTCGCCGAAGGCAAGGCCGACCAGGCCTCTGCCAGCGCGAAGAAGGCCGGCGAGAACGTCAAGGACGTCTTCAAGGGCTGATCTGCCCCCATCCTCGTCCCCGCCCCCAGCGGCGCTCGAAGGGACGTTGAATGCTCCAGCAACCGATCTATGGAGCATTTGGCGTCCCTTTGTCGGTGCTGGGGGGCGTGCGCATGGATGTCGCGGCTACTCGCAGCCGACCCCGTCGCCGTCACGGTCGAGGCCATAGATGTCGTCGCCCACCACGGTGACCGGTCCGCGCACGTAGGACGGACCGTTCCCGCTCCCGCCGGCGCAGTCCACGTCGCTGTCGATGGGCACGCAGGCGCCCTCGTAGTTCGGGTCGCAGCCTGACGCGGCCCCCGCATCCTCTTCGACTGGGTCCGCAACGGGCTGCTTCGAACCGACCGCGGTCACCTCGGTGACGGGCGCCGTCGTCGTCGCCTCCGAGACCAGTACGCGGCCCGTCTCGACACCATCGGTGGATGTCACATCCCACGTCGCCGTCTTCGTTCCCTTGCTCCCCGCCGTGATCACCGCAGTCTCACCGACCTTGCGGTCGGGGTCGTCGGTCGTCGTCGCCTCGAACGGTATCTCGGCCGTCGTCTTGATGCTCTGGTGTGTGACCTTCGGGATCGCGGCCGCCGCGGGCAGCGCGGTTGGAGTGGTGGACGGGGAGGCGGACGGGGATGCAGCAATCGGGCTGGATGTCACCCCGGCCGACCCGATCGATACCGCGACCGGCGACTCGCTGACCGGGGAGGAACCGGCACCGCATGCCGCGAGCCCGACGACCACGGCTGCAGCCAGGGCTCCGGCCAGAAGCGTTCTGCCAACCGTTCCGCGCATGCTGCGCCGACTGAGATCGATCCCCATGATGCCCACTTCCCCCACGACGGCACCGTCACCCCGACGGCGCCGTCTCTCACCCTAGGGTCTGGTGCCGGTCGTGTGAGGCAATCGGCCGAAAGGGGGGTGCGCGCGCAGGTCAGGGGCGGGGGGCGAAGAAGGCGGCCACCGCCCGGGCGAGGGCCGCGAGGTCGTCGACGTGGGCGAGTTCGCGTGCGGAGTGCATGGAGAGCAGGGGCACGCCGACATCCACCACCCGGATGCCGAGGCGCGTCGCCGTGAGCGGGCCGATGGTCGAACCGCAGGGCACGGTGTTGTTCGAGACGAACTCCTGGTACGCCACACCGGCCTCGGCGCAGGCGTTCGCCCAGAGCGCGGCGCCGTGGGCGTCCGTCGCATAGCGTTGGTTGCCGTTGATCTTCAGCAGGGGGCCGCGGCCCGCGACCGGCCGGTTAACGGGGTCGTGCTTCTCCGGATAGTTCGGATGCACGGAGTGCCCGGCATCGGCCGAGAGGCACCACGAGCCGGCGTAGGCGCGCAGGCGCTGCTCGCCGGTGGCCCCGAGTGCGACAGAGATGCGCGCGAGGATGTCGTCGAGCAGTGGACCGCTCGCCCCCGACCGCGACTCTGAGCCGAGCTCCTCGTGGTCGAAAGCGGCGAGCACGCTGGTGTGCGAGGGGGCAGCACCGCCGCCCGGGCCGGCTGGCGCGTCGGGCTCGGTGGCCGCGACATCCAGCAGCGCGTGGAGCCCGGCGAACACCGAGCTCAGGTTGTCCATGCGCCCGGCCGCGAAGAGCTCACCGCCCAGCCCGAACCGTGCGGGAGCCGCCGTGTCGGCCGTCAGGATGTCGTAACCGAGCACGTCGTCACCGGTGAGGCCCTCCCCGGCCAGGGCGGCGAGGTGACCGACCAGGTCGGCCCGGCCGAGGTCGCCGACCCCGAAGACCGGGTTGGTGTGCCGCTGGCGGTCGAGCGTCAGCCCCGTGTTCGCTTCACGGTCGAGGTGGATGGCCAGCTGCGGGATGCGCAGGAACGGCCCGGTACGCACCAGGTGCTCCCGGCCATCCCGGGTCACCAGCCGGCCGGCCAACTCGATCTCGCGGTCGAGCCACGAGTTCAGCAGCGGGCCGCCGTAGATCTCGACTCCCGCCTGCAGCCAGCCGTTCGAGGCGGTCGTCGGCTTCGGCTTCAGTTTGAAACCGGGCGAGTCGGTGTGCGCGCCGAGGATGCGGAACGGGCTCGACGGCCCGGCCTGCTCCGGCGTGAACCACGCCACGATCGCTCCGTCGCGGATCACGAAGAAACGGCCCGCCGGGCGGCCTCTGCCGTCGCTCTCGCGCTCGCCTCGGCCTTTGCTTTCGCCGTCGAACCACGGTTCCGTCTCGACCAGCCGGGTGAATCCCGCCTGCTCGAGCTGTCGCCCGGCCTCTGCCGCCGCGTGGTACGAGGAGGGCGACGCGGCGATGAAGCGGGCGAAGTCGTCGATGTACCCGGAGGTGTCGGCGTGCCCGGACGTGTCGGCGTATCCGGAGGGGTCGAGTGCGGCATCCATTCGTCCAGTCAACCACCTGGGCGGCGGCGACGCCCCGAAGCGCCCCGGCTACTGGCGGAGGAGCTCGGCCCCGACGGATTCCGGATGCCCGCCCTGCACAGCCGCGGACAGCCACTCCTCCACGGTGATGCCGTTCTGCCGGTCGGTCTGGAAGGCATCCACCGTCGAGATCACGTGCCGCGTCTCCCCGTTCGAGTCGGCACCCGTGTCGGTGACGTAGACGTACGCGCCGACCTCGACCGGGATGAGCGAACGGAACGTCGACTTCATGGCGTAGTTCCAGTCGGCCCCCGCCTGCGGCGTGTAGTAGCCGTCGTCGAGCCCGGCCGAGTAGCCGGCGAGCGTGCGGTCGAGCGTGGTCTGGGAGAGAAGGGTCGTGAGCCTGTCGCCGAAACGGGACTGGTTGTGCACGACGGCGGCGGCCAGCGGATCGCGTCCCGGGGTGAAGCCGTACCGGCTCTCGAACTGCGACCCCCAGAGCGGGTCGATCGTGGGGCCGAGCGCCGCGGCGGTGACGAAGGAGCTGTCGGAGTACTCGAAGAGCGGCGCGGCGCTGTAGTGGTCGCCGACCGCACCGAGCCAGAAGGCGGCGTTCAGCCCTCCGGTGCCGGAGCCCGCGACAAGAACGCTCGACGGGTCGGGGATGTTCGCGTACACCCAGTCGAGCGCGGCGGTCGTGTTGTTGTAGCCGTTGAAGTCGGCCATGGCGGAGGGGCCGTCGAGGGTCGTCATCGTGACGTCGCGAGCGTCGCCGACACCGAGGTCGCCGGTGGTCGTCGGAACGTAGACGATCGTCGATGAGGCGAACGGGGCATCGGCAGCCGTGCGGAGCAGTCCGCCGAAGGTGTTCAGCTGGTAGAAGGGAACGTTGTCTGAGAAGAAGTTCCCGCCGCCGAACAGGCTCGACTGGGGAGTGATCGGCTCCTGGTTGGTTCCCGCGTTCCAGTTCAGGCCGCCGTCGCCGAAGAAGACGATGAGATCGGTGCCGGTGCCGGTGCCCGTGCCTGTGCCCGTGCCAGCGGTGTTGCCGCCGCCGGTGCCCGGCCGCACGAAGAGGTTGTAGGCCGAGCCATCGGCGTTCTGGGCGGGTTCACCGAGGGAGACGCTCGACCAGGCTCCCGGCTGGGCGTCGGCCAGCGCCGACACGGTCGGGGCCCGCTTGACGATCAGAGCAACCCCGATCACCGCGGCGAGGATGACCACCAGCACGATCGCGACGACGACGAACGGCCACCGGGCGCGGGCGGGGCTGGTGGTGGTCACGTTTCATCTTCCCACGGCCTGGCAGGGTGCTGGCGGCAGGGTGCCGGCACCCTGCCAGTGGCTACAGGATGACCGTGCCGGAGATGCACGTCGTGCTCGCGCCGCCCACCCACACCTGTCCGTCGATGCGGTCGAGGTGCACGAGACCGTCACGGCCCAGCCGCGCTCCCTGGCCCGCGAGGTAGTGCTCCGGCGTATGGCCTGCCGCGATCATCCACTGGGCGAGGCCAGCGTTCAGGCTCCCGGTGACGGGATCCTCGCCCACACCGACGCCCCCCACGAACGCCCGCACCTCGACGAGCGGCCGGCGGAGTGCGGGGTCGCGCCCGGCTGCTTCCCGGGCATCCGGAGCCGGATAGGGGCCGACCACACCGATACTCCGGCCCTCGAGCCCGGCGACGCGCGGTTCGAGGGCGAGCACGGACTCGGCCGAGTCGAGCAGGATGCCAACCCAGCCCGGACCGTTGTCGATCCAGTTCGCATCGACGATCTGCGTCGGCGTGATACCGAGGAGTTCGGCGAAGGTGGCACGATCGGCCTCCCCGACAGGGCCCGAACGCCGCAGGGGTGGTGCTGCGAAAGCGAGTCGGCCCGCCTCCCTGCGAATCTGCACCAGCCCGGCCCCGCACTCCTGCACGAGGGCCGACGGGTCGCGCGGGGTGTTGCCTGCCTCGAGCCAGGCGTGCGCCGTTCCGAGGGTCGGATGCCCGGCGAACGGCAGTTCGCGTACCGGAGTGAAGATGCGGAGCCGATAGTCCGCGCCCGCAGCCGCGCCCTCCGGCGTCGGAGGCAGCACGAAGGTGGTCTCCGAGAGGTTGGTCCAGTTCGCGAAGGCGGCGAGCGCCGCGTCCTCTATTCCGTCGCCGTCGAGCACGACAGCCAGTGGATTGCCCCGGTAGGGAACGGTCGAGAAGACATCGACCTGCCTGAACTGCCGACTGCGCATCAGAACTCACCTCTCGTCTGCACGGGTCCCGTTCGTACGGATCTTGTTGGCACAGGCCCGTAGCCGTCTGTCAGCACAGCGTAGGCGGTGAAGCCGATAGCGATCAGGCCAATGAGCCCGAGGACGGCGAGGAACAGCATGATCTGCACTCCAGTTTCTGAATGACATTGCGTGAAAGCATCGATTGGTTGCTTATTGGCCAGTAAAGTGCGCACTGTGGATTGCCACAACACTCCAATTCTCCTAAAGTGGACTGATGACCGCGCTCCACATCACCGCCCGTTCGCTCGTGCTCTCGCTCGGCGACTGGGCGGGAGACGGTCCCGCCTATCGAGCGCTCGCCGATCGGATCCGGTTGCTCGTGCTCGACGGGCGCATCCTCGTGGGCTCCCGACTGCCCGCCGAACGCGAACTCTCCACCCGCCTCGAACTGAGCCGGAGCACAGTCGCAGCGGCCTACCGCGAGCTGCGGGAGGCCGGCTTCCTCACCAGCGTTCGCGGCTCAGGCAGCGTGACGCGCATCCCGGGCGGCAGGGTGGGAGACCGCGCGACCGGCGCCTCTTCCTCCGGCATCCCTCTCTCCGGCACCTCTCCGACCGGCCCGCCTTCCTCCGGCCTGCCCCTCGCCGTGATTCCCACCGGCGTCGGCACCGCTGCCCTGGCAGCCGTCTCGGGTTCGGCCCGGCGGCCCGGCACCCCGCGGAGCTCAGGCCACCTGACCGCCGTTCCCGCCTGGTCGGGCGCCGCCGAGACGCGGCTCCCGCCCCTGAACTTCAGCCAGGCCGCCCTGCCCGCCTCGGCCGGTGTCGCGGAGGCCATGCAGCAGGCCGCAAGCGACATCGTGCCCCTCCTCGGAACACTCGGTTTCGAGCCGCACGGCCTGCTGGAACTCCGCGAGGCCATTGCCGACCGCTACACCGAGCGGGGGCTCGCGACCGACCCCGACCAGATCATGGTGACGGCAGGCGCCCTGAGCGCGCTCAGCCTCATCACCCGAGCCCTGGTATCACGTGGCGACCGGGTCATCGTCGAGACCCCGACGTATCCGCACGCGGCCGACACCCTGCTGTCGGCCGGCGCCCGCCTGTTGCCCGTCACCGTGACGGTGGGTGAAGGCTGGAACGAGGAGGCCTTCCTCGACGCCCTCGCCCAGTCCGCGCCGACGCTCGCCTATGTGATGCCCGACTTCCACAACCCGACGGGCGAGTCGATGACGCCCTCGTTCCGTCGGCGCCTGGTTGCGGCGGCTGCGGCGTCGGCGACGGTGCTCGTCGCCGACGAGACGACCGCCGAGCTCGACATCGACCGCCCGGCCGCCGACGGCGGCGATCCGTACATGCCCCTTGCGACGTATGGCGATGCGATCCTGCTCGGTTCGGCGAGCAAGACGTTCTGGGGCGGGCTCCGGATCGGCTGGCTCCGCGCCGAGAGGCCGATGGTGCGAAGACTCCTGGCTGCGCGCGCGTCGGTCGACATCGGTACGGCCGTCTTCGAGCAGCTGGTCACCGCGACCCTCGTTCGGCGCACGTCCGAACTGCTCCCCGCGCGCATCCGCCAGCTCGCCGACGGCCGGGAGCATCTCTACGCGTCCCTCAGCCGGAGCCTTCCGGAGTGGAGCCTCCCGCCTGTGGCCGGCGGACTCTGCGCCTGGGTCAACATCGGCCGGCCGCTCAGTTCGCAGCTGGTGCTCGCCGCGCGGGCACACGATGTGCTGTTCACCGCCGGTCCCCGCTTCGGGATCGACGGCGCCTTCGAACGCTTCCTCCGGCTGCCGATCAACTACTCCGCCGCTGAGACAGAGCGCGCAGTGGATGCCCTGCAGCGCTCCTGGCAGGAGCTCCAGGGCCGCTCCACCGACGCCCGGCTGCCCGAGTTCGCCGACATGGTCTGACCCGCACTCAGAGATCGAGCAGCACCTTCCCGCGGTGGCCGCCGGCAGCGACGAGGCGGTGCGCCTCCGCCGCCTCGGCGAGGGGCAGGTGCCGGGCCGGCGCCACGACGACAGCCCCGGTGATGGCCGCATCGGCGAGCTGCTGCAGAACATCCGTCGTCTGATCCTTGCGGCCACCCGACGAGAAGGTCACCCCGAGCTCGTAGGCCGCGGGATCGGCGAGAGTGACGACCCGACGGGTGCCACCGACCAACTCGATCGAACCGGGCAGGTCGCCCGCCCCGGCCGTATCGAGCACCGCGTCGACACCATCGGGGGCCAGTTCCCGCACCCGCTCGAAGACGCCGGCGCCGTACCGCACGGGATGCGCGCCGAGTTCGCGCACGGTCTCCGCGTCCTTCTCGCTCGACGTTCCGATGACGGTCACGCCCCGGCTCACGGCGAGCTGCACGGCAAGCGACCCGACCGCGCCGGCGGCACCGTGCACCAGCAACGTCTCGCCGGCCGACAGGTCGAGCAGGCGGAGGCCCCGGAGCGCGGCCTCCCCGGCCACCGGAAGCGAGGCCGCGACATCCCAGCCGAGCCCAGCAGGCTTCTGGATGACCGTGGCAGCCGTCGCGCTCTCGGCGTAACCGCCACCCGTCGCCCAACCGAAGACCTCGTCGCCCACGGCGAGTGCTGTCACCTCCGAACCGACCGCGCTGACCGCGCCCGCGATCTCGCTCCCCGGTGCGACCGGGAACGAGACCTTCACGACCTCCCGCATCGCCCCCGAGCGGAGCTTGAGGTCGAACGGATTCACGGCGGCGAACCGCACCGCGACGAGCACCTCCCCGGGCTTCGGGATCGGGGCGGCGACCTCGACGAGTTGCAGTACCTCGGGCCCGCCGTACGTCTCGTATCTGATGGCTCTCATGCTGCCTCCTCCTCGAGGCGGGAGAGGATTCCCGCCAGTTGTTCGAGTTCACCCGCACCCAGCACCTCGAACTCCGGCGGAGCGACGGGCCGAACGGCATGCACCCGCTCGAGCATCAACCTACCCTCAGTAGTGAGGGCGACCATCCGCACCCTCCTGTTCGCCGGATCCGTGGCGCGGGCGACCAGGCCCCGCCGCTCGAGCTCGTTGACCGCGACGCTGGCAGCCGGGGCATCCATTCCCGCGGCCTCCGCCAGGCCGCCCATCGTGAGCGGCGCCGCCGACAGCCGCCGGATCACACGTACGCGGCTGAACGACAGCCCGACCTCATCGGAGACGAGACGTCGGTAGCCCTCGAGGTTGTGTGTCACCACCGCGAGCATCGAGGCCCAGACCTGATCTGCCTGTTCGTTCATCAGCGCCTCCCTGCGTCTGAATGTGCATGCTCGGGTGCAACCGGTCCGCTCGCCGCACCGGCAGGAACCTGAGCGGGCTCGGCGTCGGCGGGCTTCGCGTCGGCGGGCTCAGCATCAGCCAGCAGGTGCGCAATGAGCTCGGTGCTCCGGCGCGCCCACGACGTGGACGCCGTGATGCCCAGGATGACGATCACGGCACCGCAGCCGATCACGATCCACCAGAACGGATGCGTCGCGAGGGCGAACGCCGGGCCGATGACTCCGGCCGCGCCGGCCGCGGTCACTGTTCCGGCGAGGGCCACCCCGATGGACGATCCCGTCTGGCGGCTGGTCGATGCGAGCCCGGCCGCGACACCGGCCTGTGAGCGGGGCATGCCGGAGACGGCGGTCGTCGTGATGGGGGCGTTGATCATCCCGAAGCCGAGGCCGAAGAGAACGTACGCGCCGAACAGCACGATGACCGGGGTGTCGGCCGTGAGGGTGGTGAGCACGAGCGCGCTGGCTGCGATCAGGGATCCGGCGAGCACGAGCGAGGGCCGGGTGCCGAAACGCGCGACGAGGTTTCCCGAGATCAGGGAGCAGACGAGCGTCGCGATCGCGAGCGGCAGCATGTACAGGCCGGTGTGGAATGCCGAGAGCCCCCGAACATCCTGCAGGTACAGGGCGTTCACGAACAGGAAACCGCCGTACGCGGCGAACCCGCAGACCGCAGTGATCGTGGCGGAACTGAAGGGGATGCTCCGGAAGAAGCGCAGGTCGACGAACGGTTCCCGGGTGCGGCCCTCGTGTTTGGCCAGCAGCAGCACGGCCACAGCCGTCAGCACGAAGAGCCCGATGATGAGCGGGTTCGACCAGCCCTGCCGCGGCCCCTCGATGAGCCCGAACACCAGCGAGACGAGGGCGACGATCACGAAGAGCTGGCCGAGCGGGTCGAGCTTTCGCGCCACCGCGGCCCGCGACTCGGGAACGAAGACGGCGCACAGGATGATCGCAGCGATGCCGACCGGAACGTTCACCCAGAACACCGAACGCCAGCCGACGGTCTCGGTGAGCGCTCCGCCCACCAGCGGGCCGAAGGCCATGCTGACGCCGACGATGGCACCCCAGATGCCCACCGCCCGGGCCCGCTCCCTCGCACCCGTGAAGACGTTGGTGATGATCGACATGGCAACCGGGTTGAGCATCGAGCCGCCGAGCGCCTGCAGCACTCGCGCGAAGATCAGGAAGCCGATGCTCGGGGCGATGCTGCAGAGCAGCGAACCCAAGCTGAAGACGACCAGGCCGATCTGGAACACCCGGCGGCGGCCGAACCGGTCGGCCATGGAGCCGGAGAGCAGCAGGAAGCTCGCGATCGTCAAGGTGTAGCCGTCGATGATCCACTGAAGGTCGGAGACCGACGCCCCGAAGTCGACGCGGATCGAGGGCAACGCGACGTTGACGATCGTCACGTCCATCGACACGATGAACAGGCTCAGGCAGCAGATCGCGAGCACCAGGCCCTTGGGCGACGCCTTACGAGTGCGGAGTTCTCGGTTCACGATCATCCGGGGGCGCCTCTCGGCAACGTTTGTAAGCACACAACTATTGTGAACCTACAACCTTCTCCCGTCAACCACCCCGCATCGAGTGGGCAGTTCGGGCCCTGTCAGCGCCTCATCAGGGCCCGAACTGCCCCCGCGATGCAGGAAACGTGAGGGTCAGGCGCGGCGGAGGCGCTCCGCCAGGTGCGCGTGGAGCTCGGCGATCGGCACGCGCTCCTGCTTCATCGTGTCGCGGTCGCGCACCGTGACGGCCGCATCCTCGAGCGAGTCGAAGTCCACGGTGACGCAGAACGGGGTGCCGATCTCGTCGAACCGGCGGTAGCGACGGCCGATCGCCTGGGCGTCATCGAATTCGATGTTCCACTCGCCGGCCAGGTCATCCGCCACCTGCCGGGCGAGCGGCGAGAGGGCCTCGTTCCGCGACAGCGGCAGCACGGCCACCGTCACCGGCGCGAGACGGGGGTCGAGGTGCAGCACCACGCGCTTGTCGGTTCCGCCCTTGGCGTTCGGAACCTCCTCTTCGTCGTAGGCATCCACCAGGAAGGCCATCAGAGCGCGAGTCAGACCGAACGACGGCTCGATCACGTACGGCACGTACCGCTCACCGGTCGTCTGGTCGAAGTACGACAGGTCCTTACCGCTGGTCTCGGAGTGCGTCTTCAGGTCGTAGTCGGTGCGGTTCGCGACGCCCATCAGCTCGCCCCACTCGCTGCCGGTGAACTCGAACCTGTACTCGATGTCGACGGTGCGCTTGGAGTAGTGCGACAGCTTCTCTGCGGGGTGCTCGAAGAACCGGATGTTCCCGGGGTCGATGCCGAGATCGGTGAACCAGGCCCAGCAGAGATCCATCCAGGTCTGCTGCCACTCTTCGTCGTCGCCGGGCTTGACGAAGAACTCGATCTCCATCTGCTCGAACTCGCGCGTGCGGAAGATGAAGTTGCCGGGCGTGATCTCGTTGCGGAACGCCTTGCCGATCTGGCCGATGCCGAACGGCGGCTTCTTGCGCGACGTCTGCAGCACATTCGCGAAGTTCGTGAAGATGCCCTGCGCCGTCTCCGGCCGGAGGTAGTGCAGCCCGGTCTCGTCATCGACGACGCCCAGGTAGGTCTTCATCATCCCCGACATCTGGCGGATCGGCGACCACTGCCCGATCTTCTTCGGGTGCTCAGGATCGGGGATGTCGTCGAGCCCGTTGACCGGTGGATGACCGTGCTCGGCCTCGTACTGCTCGAACAGGTGGTCGGCGCGGTACCGCTTGTGCGTCACGAGCGACTCGGTGAGCGGGTCGCTGAACACCTTGACGTGCCCGGAGGCCTCCCACACGGCCGTGGGCAGGATGATCGCCGAGTCGAGCCCGACCATGTCGCGGCGCCCGCGCACGAAGGTGTTCCACCACTGGCGCTTGATGTTCTCCTTCAGCTCTACACCGAGGGGCCCGTAGTCCCACGCCGACCGGGTTCCGCCGTAGATGTCGCCCGACGGGAAGACGAACCCCCGGTGCTGGGCGAGGGCGATGACGGCGTCGAGGCGAGACTGCTCGCGGGGCTCTTGGGCCATGATGGGGTGTTCCCTACGGGTATACGGGTGACGAAGTGCGAAGGATCCGAACCAGTGTCGGTTCGGCTCCAACTCTAACGAACTCGCGCGTTCAGCCCTCCACGCGAACGCCGAGGTGTTCGGCGAACAATGGCGCGAATTGCGACAGCTGCAGATCGTCGACGATGGTGCCGGCCAGCCCCTCGACGCCGTGCACGGCCTGGAACTCACTCGTGCGGAGGTCCACACTGCTGCAGGCTGCCCGGGTGACGTCGAGCGTGCCGATACGGCAGTTCACCAGCGCGACGCGGCCGGCTCGTGCAGCCCCGAGGTCGAGGTCGGTGATGGTGCACTCCTCGAGGATCACGTTGTTCAGGCGCGACCCGCGGAGGTTGAGGTAGTCGATCTTGCCGCCGATGAGGTGCACGGATTCGAGATCTGCGTCGAAGAACTCCGCCGACCCCCAGCGGGGGCTCCGGATCCGCACGTCCCGCCAGGTGGTGCGCGCTGCCTTCAGCGTGTGGGCGAACGGTGCCTCGAGCACGGTCTCGATGAACCGGCTGCCGCGGAGATCGGTGTCGGTCAGCGTCACACCGGTGAAACGGCACTCGAGGAACGAGCATCCGGTCAGGTCGATCGCCCCCGCGGCGCCGCCCTCGAAGTGCTCGCGCTCCCTGTCGTCGCCGGCGAAGAGCCCGTCGATCGGCGCCGTGCGGAGCTGCTCCACGGCGAGTGATTCGAAGTCGACGAGCGGTGCCGGCACGGCCTTCGGCGCGGCAGGCGTGCGGATGGTGGCGGGCTTCCGGGGCATGGCCCGAGTGTAGGCGGAGCCGCCGACGCCCGTGCTCCGGCGTCCTCCCGGCGCCGGCGGGGTGGCCCACCCTACGATGGACGTGCGCTCAGTTCGAGCGTCTCGACTCGGGGAGTTCGGATGCCACTGCTCAGGGAACACGCGACCGAGGCCGTCGACCCCGCGGCGGCGAAGCGGCTCGGGGCTGCGCTGGCGGGCATCCACTCTGCCAGCCCGGGCGAGCGCGCGACTGCGGCCTCGCCACCCACCGGCCGTTCGCGTACCGCCCGCGATGCCTCCCTCAGCGTCGACGGGGTCGAGCTCACGGTGCCGACAGCGGTTCGAGACGCCGTGCTCGACCTGCTGCAGCGGTTCGCCGACGGGGAGTCCGTCGTGGTCGGATCGACGGATGCTCTGCTCACCACCTCGCAGGCGGCCGCCCTGATCGGCATCTCGGCGACCTACCTCCTGCGGCTCGCGAACGAGGGCCGTATCCCGGTCGAGTATCGCGGCACGCACCGTCGATTCCGCCTCGCCGACGCGATGACCTACCTCCAGTCATCCCGCCCGGCCAAGTAGGCCCATCGAAACCCCGAAAACTGTCGGTATACGCCACTCATACCGACAATTTTCGGGGTTTCGATCACGCCTGCGCGCTGGGCGAGAGGGCTGGGGAGGGCGCTGGGGAGGGGAGCTCGACGATCTCGGCGGCGTGCTCGCCGACCCAGGCGATCAGGGGGAGAAGGCGCAGCGCGAGGTCGTGGCCGAGCGGGCTCAGCTCATAGTCGACCCGCGGCGGCACCGTGCCCTGCACCGTTCGCACCAGGAGCCCGTCGGCCTCGAGTGTGCGAAGGGTCTGGGCGAGCATCTTCTCGCTGATGCCCTGGATGCTCCGCCGGAGTTCACCCCAGCGCTGCGACTGGTCGGCGAGCGCCACGATCACCAGCACACCCCACTTGCTCGTCACATGGTCGAGCACGACCCTGCTGGCACAGTTCGCCAAGAACGGGTCGACGGGAAGGATAGCTGCGCGTACAGCCGCGGCCGAAACGGGCTCTGTGACAGTCATGGTTAGTAACTTACCAAAAAGTGGGTACCTCCATCTGGGAAGTAGTCGGCCGTTGCGGTCGTTGCACACCTTGTCAGAACTCACACCATCGCCTCAAGGAGCACTCATGTCCATTGTCGTCACCGGAGCAACCGGCCACCTCGGTCGCCTCGCCCTCACCCACCTCCTCGCCCGCGGAGTCGCCGCGTCCGACATCGTCGCGGCCGGTCGCAACCCGGAGAAGGTGGATGCCCTGAAGAGCCTCGGCGTGCGCACCGCCGTCATCGACTTCGCCGACCCCGCCACCCTCGCTGCGGCGTTCGAGGGCGCCGACACCCTACTGCTCGTCTCGGGCAGCGACGTCGGCGGACGCGTCGAGCAGCACCAGAACGCGATCGACGCCGCCAAGACGGCCGGCGTCTCGCGGATCGTGTACACGAGCGCCCCTCGCGCCGACAGCACCGACCTCATCCTCGCGCCCGAGCACAAGGCAACCGAGGAGTACCTGCGGGCGTCCGGGGTGCCGTTCACGATCCTCCGCAACAACTGGTACACCGAGAATTACGCCTCGACCCTGGCGCAGGTCGCCGGCACCGGTGTCTACGCCGCCAGCACCGGCGAAGGGCGGGTCGCCAGCGCCTCGCGCGAGGATTACGCCGAAGCCGCCGCGGTCGTGCTGACCACCGACGGCCACGAGGGCGCGGTCTACGAACTCTCCGGGGACACCGCCTGGAACGGTTCTGACTTCGCCGCCACCCTCAGCGAGGTGCTCGGCCGCGCCGTGGCCTTCGAGCCGCTGACGCCGGATGCCCACACCGCCGCTCTCCGGGCCGCGGGCCTCGACGAGGGAACCGTGGGCTTCGTGGTGGGGCTCGACGCGAACATCGCAACCGGGGCGCTCGACAAGTCGTCCGACGACCTGTCGACGCTCATCGGCCACCCCACGACCCCGGTCGCCGACACCCTCCGCACCCTCGCAGCCTGACGCCCGGACGGCCGACGTTCCCTGTCGCCACGGAGCTTTCTAGACTGGGAGCACCATGACACGCGAGACCGAACACGCTCTCTCTTTCGGAAGGGCTGTCGGCGACTACGAACTCGGCCGCCCCAGCTACCCTGCCGAGGCGGTCGAGTGGATCCTCGGTGAACTCGAGGCCGGGCATCCGGATGACCGGCCCGCCCGTGCCGCGGGCACGACGCCCCGCACCTTCGTCGACGTGGGTGCGGGGACGGGAAAGTTCACGGCGTCACTGCTCGGCCATGGTGCGGAGGTCGTCGCCGTCGAACCGGACGCCGCCATGCGCGAGACGCTGGCAGCGAAGCTGGCGGGGGTCGTCACCCTGGCAGGCACGGGCGAGAAGCTGCCCCTCGACGATGCCTCCGCCGACCTGGTGACGTTCGCGCAGGCCTGGCACTGGGTCGATGTGCCAGCTGCCTCGGCCGAGGTCGCGCGCGTTCTGAAGCCGGGCGGGCTGCTGGCACTCGTCTGGAACATCCGCGACGAGAGCGTCGACTGGGTCGCCCGCCTGACCGGGATCATCGAGCCCTCAGCCGCCGAACAGTACGACAGCCGCACGCCGACGATCTCGGCGCCCCTCGCCCCGAGCGCCCACGTTGAGTTCTTTTGGGACAACCCGCTGAGCCGTCAGCAACTGCTCGCCATGGTGACGTCGCGCAGCTACATCATCGCGTTGCAGCCGGAGGGCCGTTCGAACGTCATGCGCCGTGTCGAACGACTGCTCGACGAGCATCCGGACCTCGCCTCGCACACCACGTACACGATGCCCTATGTGACCCGCGTCACCCTCGCCCGCGTAACGCCCTGAGCACCTCGCGTCAGGAGAAGCGCTTCCTGGCGGCCTTCTCGGCCTTCTTGGCGGCGGACTCCGTGGCCTTCTTGGCATCGCTCAGCGCGCGCTTGCGGGCCTTCTTGACCTTCGGGTCGTTCCAGAAGCTGCTGACAGCCGAGGAGATCTCCTTGTAGCGAGCCTTACCGGCCTTCGCGCCCAGCGTGTAGGCGAAAAAGGCGACGAGAGCGACGAATACGAAACCGACTTTGTTCTTCATATTTCATTTCTAGCACTCACGACTGGATCGTCGCCGGGCCGGTCCCGGCGCTTGACGGGGCGGGGCGGGCAGCGCTAGGCGGCGTGATCACTGCTCGTCAGAGTCGATGCCCAGGGCCTTGAACCGGTTGTCGGGGTCGAGTTTCCGGAGCATCTTGCCCATGATGCGGTCGAGTTCCCTCACTTCGGACCGGTCGAGTGGATCGATGACGTTCGTTCGGACCGTGGCGACATGGCCGGGGGCGGTGTGCACAACTTTCTGCCAACCCTCGTCGGTGAGCGAGGCGTTGGTGGCGCGGCGATCCTCGGAGCACGGGCTCCTTCGGAGGTACCCGCGCTGCTCCAGCCGGCTCGCGACGTGCGACAGTCGCGGCAGGGTGGAGTTGGTCACCGCGGCGAGCGCCGTCATCCGCAACGTGTGCTCGGGCGCTTCGGAGAGCATGGCGAGGGTGAAGTACTCGAAGTGCGTGAGTTCGGCATCCCGTTGCAGCTGGGAGTCGAGCGCACCGGGCAGGAGTTCGACGACAGCGATCAACTTCTTCCAGGCGCGGGATTCCTCCGCGGAGAGCCAGCGCTGTTCCGTCATGCGAGAATCCTAACCCAATGCTTGACGCAACAACCGTTGACGGGCGACTCTTTCCACACGGGCCCGACGGTCGGCTGTCAAGCACACCGCCTACTTCGGTGCTCCGGAAGCCGCCGTTCTGGCGGCGAGGCAAATCCAAGCCGCGCTCAGGTGACGGCGATGCCGCGCCGAAGGGACCCAAAACGCGCTAAAGGCGTGTCGCAGGAGCATTTTGCGTCCCTTCAACCCGCCGCGCTCCGTCGGATCGGCGGGCGCACGTGTCTGCGGCTGGGCAAGCGCTGGGCGTCGACCGGCGTCTCCCCGAATTCCCAGCCGCGGCTCCTACCGTGGAGGGCATGACGACCGCGGTGGAACGAAGTGCGGCCGAAGGCAGCTCACCCCGGCATCCCTTCCGGCTGTGGCTCGCCCGGCGGCGGGCCTACATCGAGCTGCACCCGAAGCTCAGGTTCGCCTATCTGCTCGCGCTGGCGATCGTCGGCATCACGATCGTGTTGGTCGGAATCGTGCTTATCCCGCTGCCGGGCCCCGGCTGGCTCATCGTCTTCCTCGGGTTCGCCGCGCTCGGCACCGAGTTCGCGGTGGCACGCCGCTTCAATGCGTTCCTGCGCCGGATGCTCAACCGCGCCACCGCGTGGTGGCACCGTCAGCGCGCCGAACGCGTCGCCCGCCGTTCGCGCGCCGCCGCCATGCAGTAGCAGCCTCCGTCGGCCCGGCCGCCGAGCTTCAGCCCGGCCCGACGAGCGTCACCGGGCGCGCGTCAGCGCGGAGTAATTTCGACGCACAGCAATCCGGTCGCGCAGCAGACCCGTCGCGCCACCCCCTCCCCCGGGTTGCGCGCGTCAGCGCGGATCGACGAGGGACTGCAGTGACCCGTTCGGCAGCGCCACCCAGCCTTCGCGCCGAGCTCGGGCGAGCATCCGTTCCCCCGGCGGGTCGACGAGCCCGACCGCGGCCGCCCGCGTGGCCAGCGCCGCGACGACGGCATCGAATGCGTCGGTCGAGCCCAGCATGAGCGGCCGGAAGCCCTGCATGTCGAACCAGGGTGCGGCAGCCAGCAGATCGTCGATGAGTTCGGCGCGGCGCAGGGCATCCGCCCGATAGCCGGCCGTCACGAGTCCCCAGAGCCGGAGCGATGCGACCGGGTAGATCTCGACCACGAGCCCGCTGCCCGACCGGTCGATCGGGACGCCGCGTTCGGCGATCCGCGCAAGCATCCCCGCCGCACGCATCGCGGTGAGGCCGAGCCGATCCGTCGACACGCTGAGCGGCCACCGCCCTGTGCGTTCCCGCACCACCCGGTCGGTCTCGCGGTAGGCGAGGGTACGCCGCCAGTCGATGCCGCCGTCGACACCGGGGTCGAGCGCCTGCCCCTCGTGGTGTGCCACCAGGAACTCCACGAAGTCGTCGGGCCAGCCGAAGGCGCAGTCGATCCCGAGTTTGTCGACCCGCTCGGCCGTGTCGGCGACCAGTGCGTCATCGACGCCGAGGGTGAGCGAGGTGAGCGAGGCGGCGGCGGTGGCGGTGGCGGTGGCGGCACCCGCGCCTGCGCCACGGTCGGCGACCCGGCCGGTCGGCTCCGACCACTCGATGACGGCGAGCGCCGTGCCCTTCGGCTCGGTGGCGAGGTCGACGCCGGCGGTGATCATCGGAGCAGCGTAACAAGCTCCCGGCAGGCGCCCGGCAATCTGTCGGCGAGCCCAGCTCCGAATCCCTCCTATCCCCGAGAGGGCGCGTCGAAAGGCGACGCCGAGGAGGTTCACGGTGGGAAGCATCATGTACGGCAGTCCCGAGGCGACGCTCGAGTTCGACGATCGCACTCTCGCCCATCTGCGAGCCGCGATTGTGCAGAAACTGGGGCGGGGCGAGCCGTTCACATTCCACTTCGCCAACCAGACCCGGAACGGCTCGGGTCACACCGTGCTCTGGATCCACCCGGCGATCGCTCTGCGTTTCCAGTTCACCGGGCGCACCGGCCCCCTCAACCGCGCCTGGGTCGAAGCCTTGGTCGCGACCGCGAACAACTCGTCGGGCCTCACTCTCGTGGACGAGCCGGAGCGGACTTCCGGATGACCGGGGCCAGGTCATCCGGGAACAGAGACGCGCTCCGCCCACCGCGCAACCCCCCTGGCCACCGGCCGCGACCGGCCGAGAATTGATCCATGCCCCCTGCCGACAAGACCTGCGCCTCCTGCGGCCGCCGTATCGAGTGGCGAAAGAAGTGGGAGCGCGACTGGGACGACGTGCTCTACTGCAGCGACGTGTGCCGACGACGCAAAGTGTCGGCTGTCGACCGCGAGCTCGAGACGGGCATCCGCACCCTGCTCGCGACGCGGTCGGCGACGGCAACGATCTGCCCGTCAGATGTGGTGCGCGCGATGACCGCCGACGAAGACGAATGGCGTTCGCTGATGGAGCCGGTGCGGCGGGCCGCGCGGCGCATGGTGGCCGCCGGTGAGGTCGAGATCACGCAGGGCGGAAAGGTCGTGGATCCCTCGACGGCGAAGGGCCCGATCCGGATCCGTCGTCGTCGTTCCTGAACAAGCGCTGACTCGGAGTGAACTGAGCGCAGAATGGGAACATGGATCCCACCCGCCGACTGATGTTCTGGCTGAAGGTCCCCTACGCCGCGGATGTCGCGCTGGTGCTCATCGGCGTCGGCCTGCTGCTCGGCGGCAACGCACTCGGCTGGTGGGTTCTCGTCTTCGCCGCCGTGCGGGCGATCGTGGGCACGATAGCCCTCGTCTGGATCGCGCCCCGGATGATCGCCAAGCGCTCTCGGATGCCCTGAGCATCCGCAGCCGCCTACCTCACCCCTCCGGGATACGCCCGGCCCCGGCCAGAACATCGACGGCCAGCCCGTGCGACACCGCCGCAAGCCGTGAATCGGCTGTCCAGAATTCGGTGCAGCCCGCACCCTGCGCCGCGGCGAGATGCAGTGCGTCGGGGGTCTTGATGCCGTGACGCGCCCGAATTTCAGCGGCGCGCTGGTACTGCGCATCCGACAGTTCGACCAGCTCGAACTGTTCGAAAGCCCGCCGGTAGTGATCCGCCAGCGCCAGATCATCGTTTCGAAGCGGCCCGACCAGGCATTCGAGCTTCACCAGCGAGCTGATGGCGACGGTCTCGTTCGCCATCGAGGCCAGCCTCTGCCGCACGGCAGTTCCGAGCGCCCCAGCGTCTTCGACAGCGTAGATGACAACGCAGGAGTCGAGGTAGATCACTCCCAGGCATCCCTCTCCGAGCTGATCTGTGCGTCGAGTTCGTCTGTCGTTCGCTCCGAATAGGCGGGAGGAGGATTGCGGGTCAACCACTCAGCCGCCCGGCTCCCTGTGTGCTGAGGCTCGGCGTCGACTCGCACGAGCCGGACGATCGGGCGACCCCGCTTGGAAATGACCACGTCTTCGCCGTCGGCCGCGGCTGCCACCAGCTTGGAGAGACTGTTGCGAGCGTCGAGCACATTGACCGAGACCATGGCACATCCTTTCTGGCTAGATCACCTAGCCAGAATACACACCGTCGATCAGGTGCGCACGCGACCGCGGCCGAAGATCAGCCAGAGGATCGAGCCGAGGATGTTCAGGAAGAAGGCCGCCAGGATCCAGAGGAACTTGCCGACGGCACCGTGGTTGGGGTTCCGCACGATCGACACGACGGTCACGATGAAGATGATCAGGCCGATGAGGCCGAGGCCTCCGGAAATCGGGTCCACGGGATCCACCTCTCTGCCCCCCTCGGGGCGCTCGGAACAACCCTAGGACCACCCCAGCCGCGCCGCCCGCTCGGCACGGTAGACCGACAGGTTCGTGTTCGCGAGCGACAGCAGCGGAACCGGCACCCCGAGCACACCGGCCCGCGCGACCAGGTCGCCCACGATCTGCTCCGACTCCACCTCGGCACCGCCCATCAGGTCGCGGAACATCGACGTGCCGAACGTCGATCCCTCCGCAGTGAGGGTGTCGAGCACGAAGGTGCGCTGTCTCTCCCGCGGAGGAAAGCCGGCCGCCGTGGCGACGGCGAAGCACTCCTCGGCGAGCCCGGTCGCGAGAGCGAGCCCGCCCGGCGCGGCCACGACGGGCCCGACCGCGCTTCGCATCAGGGTAGTGAGCGAACCTCCCGATGCGAGCATCACCCATTTCTCCCACATGTCGAGGTCGATGGTCTGTGAGATTCTCGTGCTGAAACCCGCCCCTGTGAGCGAGGAGTCGAGCTCGAGCATCCGGTCGCTCACCGAGCCGTCGAACTCACCGTACGAAAGACTGTTTCCTGCTCCGACCTGGCGGATGCTGCCGTCCGGGTCGACCTGGGCGGCGACCACGCAGACTCCGCCCACCACGTGCTCATCGCCGAACCGTTCACGCAGCACATCGACGTGACGCAAGCCGTTGAGGGCCGGAACGATGAACGTCTTCGCTCCGATGGCGGGGGCCAGGTCATCCAGAGCCTGCTCGAGCGCGTACGCCTTCACCGAGAGCAGCACCGCATCGAACCCGCCGGCACCGGCCAGCTCGCCGGCCTGCACCGTCGCGGGACCCGGCACGACCACGTCGTCACCGTCGAGGGTGTGCACCACGAGCCCGTCGTTCGCGAGCGCAGCGGCCCGCGCCGGCCTCACGAGGAATGTGACATCCCGCCCCGCCGCGAGGAGCCGTCCCCCGAAGTAGCCGCCGACGGCTCCCGCACCCACAACCAGTACCCGCACGCTGCTCCCTCTTGCCGGCCTCTCGGGGCCGACTCGCCCTCCCCATACTGGCGCAGCCGCCCACATAGTGGCACAGCTCGACATACAGGCGCAGCCGCTCGACGCACTGCGGCGAAGCGCTACCAGGATGGCTGCGAAGGGACCCACATCGCGCCAACGCTCCCGACGTGGAACGACCTGCGTCCCTTCGGCCACGGGTTCGGGCGAATGATCGCGCGGCAGGCTGCTGCCTCAGAGCTTGCCCCAGCGGGCCCGGGCGGCGAGGTAGGCGCCGTAGGCGATCAGGCCGACGCCCACGGCGATCAGGATGACCGTGCCGAACGGCAGGGCGGCGAGCGCCTTCAGGGCGCCATCCATTCCCGTCGCCTTGGCGGGGTCGAACGTCACGGCCGCCACGACGAAGAGCACCCCGACCATCGCGAGCGCGATGCCCTTCGCGATGTAGCCGACGGCACCCACCACGACGACCGCGGTGCCGACAGCGCCGGATGGCAACGACAGGTCTTTGGTGAACCGCCGGGTGACACCACGGAAGACGAAGAAGACGCCGATGCCGGCCACCACCAGGCCCACCACGACGATCGCGACGACACCTCCGGGGGTGGCCAGTGCCGTTGCGCTGGCGCTCTGGCTCGAATCCGACGAACTCTTCGAGCCGCCGAGCGCGAAGGTGAGCGCCGTCGCACCGACCGCGAAATAGGCCACGGCCTTGCCGAACTCGGAGGCGCGCTTGCCCCAGGCCTTCTTCGGGTCGCTGTTGCTCACCTGGAATCCCGCGACGACCTGCCAGAGCCCGAGCGCGAAGAGACCGACGACGATCACCCAGAGGAGGGCGCGGCCCGCGGGGTTCGTGGCGAGCTGACCGAGCGCGCCGGTCTGGTCGGCCGACTCACCGCCGCCCGAGCCGAGCGCCACGGTCAGGCCGATGATGCCGATCAGCACGTGGAGGAGCCCGTTGACCGCGTAGCCGAGACGGGCGAGCACGCGGAACACCGGGCTGTTCTCCGCCTGGCGGGCGGCTTGGGATGCAGGATTGCCGGTCATCCGTTCAGCGTAGCGGCGACCCTGAAACGGCGGGCAGGGGTTGCAGGATAAGCTCGTTGCAGGTTCCAGCAGATCCCGAACGAGGAGTAACAGCGCAATGGTCGACAACATCGTGGTCAGGTCTCCGGGCAGGGCGTTGCCGAAGCCGGTCGCCGGGTTGGCATTCGTCACCATGTGGGCTGTCGGGATCGTGCTGTTCAGCATCGCCCACCTCGTCGAGAACCCCCTGCTCGGCGCCTTCGTCGTCGACACCGCGCTCGTTCTGGTGTCCGTGGGCTTCGCGCTGCTCTTCGTGGACTGGGTGCGCACCGCCCTCCGCACCATGTTGTTCGGGCTGGTTGCGATCGTTCTGTTCCTCGTCGTCGACCTGGCCGACATCACGGTGCTCGTCTACATGCTGCGTATCATCGTTCCGCTGTTCGCCGTGTTCGTGCCGGTGAACCGCGTGGCGAACGGGTTCCGTATCTTCGCTTAACCCCTCGCGCCCCACCAACCCTCCTCGTCGAACGACAGAACGGGAGGAGATGAGCCAACGTCCCGCAAATAGCGGTGTACGTCGGCCCATCTCCTCCCGTTCGTGTGTCGGGTCGGGGTCAGTGACCCATCGGGGCGGGCGCGCCGCCCGGCTGGTCCACCGGCTTCCGCACGAAGAACGCCACTGCGACGGCCCCGAGCGACACGATCGCGCCAACGAGGAACGCCGCACGGATGCCGTCGGTCTGCGCGAGGATCGGATCGGATCCCGTCGCCACCAGAGACGCCGCCCTCGACGACATGAGCGTAACGAACACCGCCGTGCCTGCCGCACCGGCGACCTGCTGAACGGTTCCGACGACGGCGCTGCCGTGCGAGTACAGTGCCGGCTTCAGCGACCCGAGGCTCGCCGTGAACAGGGGCGTGAACATCAGCGCGAGACCGACGCTGAGCACGATGTGGGCGGTCAGGATGAGCGGCACCGGTGTGGTCGAGGTGACCATGGTGAGCGACCAGAGTACCGCGCTCACGATGATCGCACCGGGAACGAGCAGCACCATCGGGCCGCGCTTGTCGTAGATCCGCCCGACGAAGGGTGCGAGAACACCCATCACGAGCCCACCCGGCAGCAGCAGCAGCCCGGTCGAGAGGGTGTCGAGGCGCAGCACGTTCTGCAGGTACAGGGGCAGCAGGATGAGCGTGCCGAACAGCGCCATCATGCTGATCGCGAACATCACGATCGACAGGGTGAAGTTCTTCGAGAGGAACGTACGGAGATCGAGCAGCGCGCGGTCCGTGCGCTGCAACTGCAGCTGACGCAGCACGAAGAGCCCCAACGCAACCAGCCCGACGACGAGCGGACCCCAGACGGGCATCCAGCTCATCGCATTCGCACCACCGATGGTGGTGAGGCCGTAGACCAGGCCGCCGAAGCCGAAGACCGAAAGGATGACCGAGAGAACGTCGAACGGCGCCTTGCGGGGGGTGGTCACGTTCGGGATGCGCAAGGCTCCGACGATGAGGCCCGCAACGGCGATCGGAAGAACGAGCCAGAACATCCAGCGCCAGTCCAGCACGCTGAGGATGAGCCCCGAGATGGTCGGGCCGATGGCCGGTGCGACCGAGATGACGATCGAGATGTTGCCCATGGTGCGTCCGCGGGAGGATGCCGGCACCAGCGTCATGACGGTGGTCATCAGCAGCGGCATCATGATCGCCGTGCCGCAGGCCTGGATGACGCGGGCGATGAGCAGCACCTCGAAGCCGGGCGCCATCGCGGCGACGAACGTGCCGATGCTGAAGAAGGTCATTGCGGCGATGAAGACGGGGCGGGTGTTGAAACGCTGCAGAAGGAAGCCGGTGATGGGGATGACCACGGCCATCGTGAGCATGAATGCGGTGGTGAGCCACTGCGCTGACTCGGCCGGGATGTCGAGGCTTTCCATGAGGCGCGGCAGGGCCACGCTCATGATGGTCTCGTTCAGGATGACGATGAACGCGCTGACGAGCAGGATGCCGATGACCAGCTTGTTGCGGGCGGCGAGGCGCGTCTCTTCGTCGCTCTGGATGGTCGGGGTGGTCGGGGTGGTCGGCGTGGTTGGCGTGGCGGTGTCGGGGCGCTGGGGCTTCAGGTTCTGGGGCGCCTGCGGTGCGTCTTGCGCTGATCGTGTATCGGGGAGGGTCTTGTCAGACACCAGGGCTCCTGTCGGTTCAAGCGGGAGTGCAGTGCGGGATTCGACGCGGGAAGTCGAAAATGAGCCGTCGGGCTTTTCGGGAGAAGGCGGGCAGGGCGAGGTTTATTCCACGCCACGCCCGGGCGGGGCATGTGAACATCGTACACATTAGCGCAGTCGGCGGAGTTGCGCATCCCTCGTTTCTGCTCGCGTTCCCTCTTCTTCTCCTCCACAGGCGGGTCGTTTCGCGAGTTCTCCACCACTTTCGGTATTCGGCTTCGGATCGTTACTGGATGTGGTTGGCTTGTCGCATGACCCGAGAATCACTCACTATCGACAGGCCGGAGACGGCGACCCTCGC
>NZ_NBXB01000046.1 GCF_003399635.1 Subtercola boreus
GGTCGCGGAGCGCTGCGAAAGCGGACAGGAACAGGGCCCGTTTCAGGATTTTGTTGCCGCGGCGTGAGGGGTGCTCGCCACGGATCGAGGTACCGGAACGTCTCGTGACAGGGGCGAGGCCGGCGTAGGCGGCAAGGTGCCCTGAGGTGGCGAACTCTTTGCCGCTGATCTCGGTGAGGAGCCGTGCTGCGGTCCTGACGCCGACTCCGGGCATGCTCGTCAGGACGGGCTGAAGAGGGTGGGCCTCCACGAGACGTTCGACCTCGGCCGCGATCTCTGCGCGTTGCCGGCGCAGCGCGGTGAGCTGCTCGGCAAGCCTGGGAAGTACGAGACTCGCGGCGTTCGTGCCGACCACGACAACGGTCTGCTCGGACAGGGCCTGCACGATCTCGTTGGCGAGGCGGCGACCCATCCGGGGTGCGAGCTTGACCAGCCGGTTCCCGAGCCGAGCCTCAGCGGCCGCTTTCATCGCTGCTGGTGATGGGTAGCGTTGCAGAAGATCAAGCGCTGCCGGGTGGTCGAGGTGCGGGCCGATCACACGCTCGACGGCGGGGTGGATTTGGGTTAGCAGGCCACGGATCCGGTTACTCGTCGCGGTTGCCTGCCCGACGACATCGTCATCGAAACCGCACAGCATCGATAGTTCGGCGACTTGCTCGTCCGCGAGCTGGATCGACCGCAAAGCGTGCGGCAACGTTCGGGCTGCCTGGGCGATGATCGCCGCGTCCCGGGCGTCGGTCTTCGCCTCCCCGGCGTGCAGGTCAGCGATCCGGCGCATCGCGAGCCCGGGCAGGTAACCCACAAGCGCCCCCTCAGCCTGCGCGACCGCGATCGGTAGCGCGCCGATTGTCGCGGGCTGATCCACGACGAATAACACCTGGCCGTGCTGTTTCAGCCCGCTGATGAGCTGGCGAAGCCTCGCTTCATCGTTCGGCAGCGCCTTATCGAACAGGGTCTTCCCTGCCCGGTTCAACGCGACCGCGTGATGCTCACCCTTGCCCACATCGACGCCGATGAAAACGTCGACCTGGTCGTATCTCTCGATTGACATTCGCTCCTCCGCTCGTTTTTCGAAGTTGACCAGCCATGGCGGTGAGTCCCAGCATCCACGTTACGAACGGTCTCAGAAAACCTGTGACCCAGCCCCTATCAGCGATCACTCACAGCCCAACCAGACCCGGTGACAACACACCCCGGATCATCAACGACTGGGGGCAACAATCATGCCGGGCCCGGCAGGCCAACACCATCAAGAATGATCCCAAGACGGCTACAAAGAAAGTAACGGGGGCGGCCGTGCGGTGCACGAGGGTCTGTAACGCTAACGGTGTTTTCGGCGGTTTTCATTAGTAGGTTTCCGGGGCCGGCCAGCGGTCCGCGAAGGTGATGGCGAACGCGTTCAGCGCGGGCTTCCAGCGCATCGTCCATCGGGTGCGGCCTTGACCGGTTGGGTCAAGGCTACGAGTGACAAGATACAGGCACTTCAGCGCGGCCTGCTCGGTAGGGAAATGACCCCGTGCTCGGACCGCGCGCCGGTATCTGGCGTTCAGCGATTCGATCGCATTGGTGCTACAGATCACGGTTCGGATCTCGAGGTCGTACGCCAGGGATGGTGTGAATTCTTCCCACGCGGACTCCCATAACCGGATGATCGCACCGTATTTCGTGCCCCATTTCTTGGTGAGGTCATCCAGTGCGGTTCTAGCCGCAGCCGGTGACGGTGCGGTGTAAATCGGTTTCACGTCGCGTTTCAGCGCGTCCCAGTCCTGCTTGGACGCGAGCCGGAACGTGTTCCGCAGCAAATGGATGACACACGTCTGGACCGTCGCGAGTGGCCACACATTCCCAACAACCTCTGGCAGGCCCTTCAGGCCGTCGCAGACGAGGAAGAACGTGTCCCTAACGCCGCGGTTCTTGATGTCGGTGAGCACACTCATCCAGAACTTCGCACCCTCACCACCAGTCCCAGCCCAGAGCCCGAGGACATCTTTCTCCCCAGCAAGGTTCACCCCGATCGCGGCATAGAACGGCCGGTTCGCAACTTGCCCGTCACGGATCTTGACCACGATCGCGTCGATGAAGATGGCCGCGTACACCTCGGACAGTGGTCGGGTGGACCATTCGTTCATCTCGTCGATGACTTTATCGGTGATCCTGGAGACCGTCTCCTTCGATACCGATGCGCCATAGATCTGTTCGAAGTGAGCCGAGATCTCACCCGTCGTTAGGCCCTTCGCGTACAGCGACAACACGATCTCCTCGACCCCGTTCAGCCGGCGCTGCCTTTTCTTCACGATCTGCGGCTCGAAAGTCCCATCACGGTCTCTCGGGACCTCGATCTGAACGTGCCCGGTCGCCTCGGTCAGGACCGTTTTCGGGCGCGTTCCGTTCCGCACGTTCGTGCCCTCACGATCCTCCGCGTCCCGGTGCTTCTCGTGACCGAGATGCTCAGTGAGCTCCTCGTTCAACGCCGCCTCGAGCACGTTCTTCGTGAACAGCTTCAACAGCCCGTCCGGGCCCGTCAGCGACAAGCCCTGCTCTTTCGCTAACCGCACCAGCTCCGCTGCTGCGGTAGCCTCCGCCGAGCGACCCCCCTGATCAATTTTCTTCTTCGTCGTCACAACATTAAGTGTCGTCATCACGGCACCTTCCCCGCCAGACTCACACCCGACGTGTCAGGCCGAAAACACCGTTTAAGAGACAGACCCGTGCACGATTATGCAAGGTTGTTATTGGGTTGGTGGTGGGACGTGGTTTTCTACCCAGGTGACGAGTTGGGTGAGAAGATTCGCGATTTCCTCGCCGGTGGGTGTGAGGGTGTAGTCCACGTGCGGGGGAGCTGATCGGTGATCGTGACGGGTCACGAAGCCGTCGGATTCGAGGTTGCGGAGGGTTTGCGAGAGCATCTTCTCGCTCACCCCGCCAACGCGTCGCCGCAACGCACTGAAACGCAGAGTTCCGTCGCGTAGCGCCGCGAGAACGAGCACCCCCCACCTGCTGGTGACGTGATCCAGTACTGCGCGGGACGGGCACCCGGGATCGTAAACGTCGTAGTGGTCGTTATCCTCGAGCCGTGCGGCGAGTTGGGGTGTCATCCGGTCAGCTTACTTTGAAGTGGGTACTGTGCAAACGAAAGCGTTCGGGCTACCGTCAAGAGGTATCCCTCAAACACATTGGAGCAAACATGCCGGACCTGGAAAATAACAAGAGCGTTGTCGTGGACTACTACACGACCGCGTTCGCCGGAGACCCAGAAAAAGCCATCACCGACCACTTCGGGGACCGCTACACCCAACACAACCCGGACGCGCAGGACGGCCCGGACGCGTTCATCGGTTTCGTGAAATGGCTCCGCGGCGAGTACCCGAACCTGGAACTGCAGATCAAGCGGGTCATCGCTGAAGGCGACTTCGTCGTCACGCATTCGCATCTCATCCTCGAACCCGGAAGACCTGGCCGTGCTCTTGCCGATTTCTTCCGCCTCGAAAACGGCAAAGTCGTCGAGCACTGGGACGTCATCCAAGACATTCCAGCCGAGTCCGCTAACGACAACGGCATGTTCTAAGCCCATGGTGTTCACTGCCGGTGTCACTACGTTCCCCGACCCCGCGACAGTTGTGCGCCGGCAGTACATCGCCTCGGCTGCGGGGGACCTTGAAGCGTGGCGCGACGTTATTGCCAGCGACGTCGAGTGGACCGAAACGGCGGGGTTCCCGTTGGGTGGAACCTACCGGGGCCCGGACGCCGTGATCGATGGTGTTTTCACTGCCCTCGCAGCTGCGTGGGATGACTGGATCACTCACGATGACACGTACATAGTCGATGGTGAACGAGTTGTCGTGCTCGGCAGTTATACCGCACGCAACAAAGCGACTGGACGTTCGATACAGGCGCACGTCGCGCACACGTTCATTGTCCGGGGCGGCCTCATCGTGAGATTCGAACAATTTGTTGACTCCGCAACAGTACGAACTGCCATGCAAAGCCTCTGACAAATGCTGGGAGTGAATGGTGATATTCGGCCGGTCCGCCGGTGGCCCTTGTCGCTTCGGGGCGGACGCCGAAGCGCAGCCGGATCAGCTAGGTAGGTGGCAGCCCACCGACGCAGTGTGCGTGCCGGCACCCCAGAGTCCTCGGCGATCCTCACACACGGACGCCGCCTTCGTGCTCGCGCAGCAGAGCCAGCTTCACGTCGAGACTGTGCTCCCGGAGCCAGATCGCTCACGTCGCACCCGTCTAGCAGCAGCCAGGCGCACGCCGCAAAGGAACTGAGGCGACAGGCTCGTCGGACTTCAGGCTCCTCATTCTCCCCGCGCGCCGGCACCGGTACTCTCATGCAAAGTCCGTTACGGGCGCGACGGTACGCGGCGACTTCCCCGGTGGTGTTGACTGGTGCGGTGAGAATCCCGGCTCCAGTGTTGGCGATTGCCGCGATGGTCTCAGTGCAGCTCGGCGCGGCACTGAGCACACATCTCTTTGCTGCGTTGACTCCTGCCGGGTCCACGTGGTTACGGATGGCGTTCGCTGCGCTCATCATGCTCGCTGTGACACGTCCACGGTTCCGCCGGATCGGGCGCCGCGCGTTGCTTGGAACGATACGGAAAGGCAGGCACCGGAACACGGCACCTCACCGAGTACATGCTCGAACTGGCGAAGGCATACAACCGCGAGGTCGACCGCCCGGTGTGGTTGCAGGAATTTGGAGTGTCGACCGAATGGATGGGCGCTGCCGACCGGGACGACTACCTCGTCGCAGCGACCGAGATCTCTGCTTCTGTCGACGGCCTCTGGGGCATTACGTGGTGGTGTTCGCATGACGTCGAGCGCAGTCTGACTGGCTTCGTCGAGCTGGAATACGATCTCGGTCTGCTGACGGTGGACAACGAGATCAAGTCGCTTGGTCACCGATTCCGTGAGGTGGTGACGGCGCTCAGAAACGCGTCGGCGTCGCCAGTGGTGTCCCGAACGACCGCAGTCGTGTTGCCAGACGAGCTCACCCCCGACCTCGAGTTCGCCGATACCTTCTTCACCCTGATCGATCGTGGTGTTCGGCCTGCGATCGTGCTCGCAAGCGCGTCGAGAGATGCCGGCTATCTGCGCGCTCGAGGCATCGAGGAGCTGGTCACGGTGTGATGAATCTCCGCCTTCCTAACTGAACGATAGTGATCGAATCATGGAGAACCTGTTCAGTCGAACGTATGTTGATCGAACGCACGAGCACTCGAAGCTCATCAGAGTCGATCGAACACGAGGGACAGAGTTATGACACGGAATGTGTATAGCAGAAGAAGCGCACTGGGATTAGGTGTGCTCGGAGTCGGGGTGGCGGTGGGTGCCCCGCTTCTAGGAAGCACGGGAGCTTTCGCGTCGACCCGCGAAAATGGGGCCGCGGCACTCGCCGGCAGCGGACGAAAGCTGTTCGTTCGCGCTGGTGCGCCTGCGTCAAACGATGGTTTGTCGGCGCTGCACCCCTTCTCCGCGTTGCAGCAGGCACAGGATGTCTCGGAACCCGGAGACACCATCTTCATCATGAACGGCACGTACTCCGATGCCAGCGCAACGGCCAATCAGGCCGTCTTGCAGATCGACAGGTCGGGTACAGAGGCGTCGCCAATTCGCTACACCGCTTTCCCGGGTCATTCACCGAAGATCATGCCCGCCGCAAATGTCTGGCAGGCGGTCACTGTTCTCGGAGCCGCGTACATTGCGATCGACAGCCTGGAAATCGAAGGAAACAGCGCCAGCCTCACTCTCGACGCAGCACTCGCCAGCCAGGACGGCACCAATCCCGTCTTCAACGCGAACGGCCTGTTCATCAAGGATGGGCTCGATGGCGCTCACGCGCATCACATCATCGTGCAGAGCTGTCATGTGCATCACTGGCCCGGTGGGGGAATCGGCACCAAGAACGCTGACTACCTCACCTTCGAAAACAACACCGTCAACTCCAACGCCTGGTACTCGGTCTACGCGAACAGCGGGATTTCGATTTTGACGCCCCGTGACGCTGACCAGTCGACCGGCTATCGCAACGTCGTTCAACAGAATCTCACGTACGACAACGAGAGTTACATTCCATCGAAAGCTGCGAAGAAGATCACCGACGGCAATGGCATCATCATCGATTCGACGACCGAACAGTTCACGCTGACCGGGCAGCATTACCTGGGCCGCACCCTGGTGACCAACAACATCTCGTTCTCGAACGGCGGTTCGGGCATGCACTCTTTCGCGAGCGAGCACGTCGATGTCGTAAACAACACGGTCTACGACAATTCGCGAAGCCCTGCCCTCACCTACGCAGGGTTGTACGCCAGTGCGAGCAACGACTGCAACCTGATCAACAATGTCGTGTACGTCCGAACCGGTGAGCCGACGAACGTGATCGACAAGAACACCAAAGTGCGCTACGACTACAACGTCTACTTCAACGGTCTCGCGCCCCAATCCGTCGGGCCGAACGACATCATCGGCGACCCCTTGTTCTGGGCCGCTTCTGACACGGCCGGCGCCAGTGGATTTCGGGTACGGCCTGCTTCCCCTGCCGTGAATTCCGGCACGAGCGAGCTCGCACCAGCGGTCGACTTCCGGGGCATTCCGCGGCCGCTGCACGGTGCCGTGGACCGAGGAGCATTCGAATCGATTTTGTAGCGCAGTGACGTTGTTCGCGGCGCTCATGGCTCTTCACATTTGACACATCGATCACATTCGATCACTATGTGATCATGCTGGGTCACGAACGCCGCGAACGCATCCTCGAGCATCTCCGGTTGTACGGGCGCGTGCAGGCCGCCGAAATGGCGGCCGAGCTACATGTCTCAGAAATTACGTTGCGGCGCGATCTCAACCAGCTCGGGCGCGACAAACTGCTCACCAGAACCCACGGCGGTGCCGTGCGAACGACGTCGCAGCTCGAAGCGACCTCACGATTGAAGATCGGAGTGATCGTTCCGATGCGGGAGTACTACTACTCCGAGGTTCTGCGTGGCGCGGCGAGTATCGCTGAGAGTCTCGACGCCCGATTGCTGATCGGAGTTTCGGGCTTCGGCTCAGGCGATGGGCATCCGATCAGGCACATTCAGGAAATGGGAGTCGACGGACTGTTACTGACGACCCCTCTGGGCGACGCAGACGACAACCGGGTCGGTGAATGGCTCTCGGAAGTGACGGTGCCAACCGTTCTCATGGAACGCGCATTCACGTTCCCCCGCGTCTCCAGGGAGTTCGACTATGTGAGGAGCGATCACGCCCACGGAGCCGTCATCGCGCTTCGGCACCTGCGAGAACTCGGGTACGAATCCATCGCCGTCGGTATACATCGCACGCCAACGGCCTACTGGTTGGAGGCGGGGGTAAAGAATATCGCGCCCGCCCTCGGACTCGAGGTTGCACACTACTCGCTCCCCAAAGAAGACGACCCGCACCTGTATGTCGAGCTCGGTCGGATGCTCGACGAATGTTTGGCGAAAGGCATACATGCCTTCTTCATGCATACCGATCTCCACGCCTCGCAGCTCGTCGAAATAGCACTGCAGCGCGGGCTATCGGTTCCGGGCGACATAGCGATCGTTGCCTATGACGACGTGGTGGCATCGCTGGCAGCCGTTCCGCTGACCGCTGTGGCCCCCCCAAAAACGAGCATCGGGTCGACCGCGCTCGAGCTTCTTGTACGCCGCCTTCGACGGCCGGCGCAGAACGATGAGCCTGTTTGTCACATCTCCCTTCTCCCAACACTGCACATTCGCTCATCGTGCGGTGCGTCTTCGCCCGAGTTGGCGAACTTCATCTCGGTCTAATTGATCGAAGTTGTTCGTTTGACGGTAAATCTGATCGATTTGATTGACGTCGAAGCATTCGAGATATGTACTGATCTAGCCGATACGCCACCCCGCACCTGTAGGTGGCAGTACCGAAAGACCCAGCCAAGCTCGATGAGGAGACTTCACGACGATGACCGACACCAACCGTCCTCTCGCCCTAGTCGTGATGTCGAAAGACTCATTCGACCTGCAGTTCGACGATGAACGCCTCCGTCGACTGGGCGAGTTGGCCGAACTTGTCGATCCGGTTTGGACAGACTCGCTCGATACGGTTTCTGGCTCCACTCTCACCGACCAACAGCTCAGTACCGTCGAGGTTCTCATCACCTCGTGGGGAACCCCGAGACTGACCCCGGAACTTCTCGCGCGCCTTCCCCGCCTTCGAGCAGTGTTCCACTGTGCGGGCACCGTTCGACAGCTGGTCAGCGAGCAGTTCTGGCAGCTGGGCATCACACTGACGACAGCGGCTGAGACGAACGCGATCCCTGTCGCCGAATTCACGTTTGCGAACATCGTGCTGGCCGGCAAGAAGGCGCAATTCCTCGCGTCTGACGCCCGCACATTCCGCGCTGACTGGAGCTACCTTCAGGGCCGAGGTGGTCTGTCGAATTTCGAGCGCGTCGTCGGTGTCGTCGGGTTCTCGCGCGTCGGTCGTCGGGTTGTAAATCTTTTGCAGACGCTGGATGCGGCCACCTGCCTGGTTTCTGATCCCTACGCCAACGAACTGGATGTCAGACGAGCCGGCGGAAAAATGGTCGCGCTGCGGGAGCTTCTTCCGCAGGTCGACACCTTGACATTGCATGCGCCCGCGCTCCCCGAAACCGCCCAGATGATCGGTGCGGCCGAACTTGCCCTCTTGCCTGACTTCGCAACCGTGATCAACACGGCCCGCGGAAGTCTCATCGATACCGCTGCCCTTGAACGAGAGTGCGTGTCCGGGCGTTTGAACGCGGTGCTCGATGTAACAGACCCTGAACCCTTACCGGCCAGTTCTCGCCTTTACGACCTACCCAACGTCATCATCACGCCGCACGTCGCAGGGTCTCTGGGTTCAGAAACGCTGCGGATGACCGACAGCGCACTCGACGAACTCGAGCGCTTCGTAGCGGGACGCCCTCAGATCGCTTCGGTCTCTATCGAAGCGATGGAAGTCAGCGCCTAAGCGGGCGCACTAACACCAGCACCAACAGTAATAATCCAATTCACCAAGAAGGAGACACTCGCAATGAAGCGAAAACTAATAGCATCGGCGGCAATTGCTGCTGCTGTGGCACTCACGCTGGCCGGCTGCAGTGGCGGCGCAGGCGCGCCGACTAGTTCTGACGGCAAGACGGTTCTCTCAGTATCCGTGTGGAGCATGGCGAAGACTCCTGAATTCGGTGCCCTCATCAACGCCTTCGAGGCGGCCAATCCCGACATCACCGTCCAGCCGGTGGACATTGCCGCAGCCGACTACTCGACCAAGATCACGACCGTGCTCGCAGGCGGAGATTCCACCGACGTCATCGGAATGAAAGCTATCCAGGACTTCACCAAGCTGTCAGGCGAAGGCGCTCTGCTCGACATCTCGGATCTCGTAACAGCGGACACCTCAGCAAAAGTCACGGGGCTCGACTCCTACAAGGTCGACAACAAGTACTACGCTCTGCCGTATCGCTGGGATTCATGGGTGCTTTTCTACAACAAGGACATCTTCGATGCAGCCGGCCAGCCGTACCCGACGACGCTCACCTGGCCGCAATACGTCGACCTGGCAAAGAAGGTCACGAGCGGCGACGGCGATAGCAAGATCTGGGGAACATTCCAGGTGACCTGGCCTACGATCGTTCAGAATATTGCGGCTGTGCAGACCGGAAAGGACTTTCTCGGCGGCGACTACTCCTTCATGAAAGACCAGTACAACGTTTCTCTCGATCTGCAGAAGTCCGGCGCCATGATGGACTATTCCACCTCGACCTCGACGAAGGCAGGCTACGCACCGCTCTTCACCACCGGCAAGGCCGCGATGGTGCCGATCGGGTCATGGATGATCTCGGGCATCCAGCAGGCGATGAAAGACGGCACCGGAACCATTAAGAACTGGGGGATTGCGCCGATGCCGCAGATTCCAGGCGCAACCTCCGTCACTACGATGGGCACACCCACCGGGTTCGCTGTGAACAAGAATGCGAAGAACGTCGATGCTGCCAAGAAGTTCGTAGCGTTCACCTCCAGTGCGGCCGGTGCGCAGGCGCTCGCCGCGGTCGGAAACAGCCCTGCCTATCAAGATGCAGCGAGTACCGCGACGCTCTTTTCGCTGCCGGGTATGCCCACAGACGCAGAGTCGAAGACGGCACTTTCACCTGACAAGGCGGTGCTCGACACTCCCCAGGCTCCCACGACTGCCGCTATCGTGCAGATCGGTACCGACGAGCACCAGCTCATCATGGCAGGGCAGACGTCACTCGATGACGGCCTCAAAGAAATGGGCGATCGGGCGAATAGTGAAGTTCTGAACAAGTAGGGTCGCCCTGGCGCCTGCTCACTGTGTTGGGCGACCACCTGGTGGCCGCCCAACACCCACCCCCTGACTCAGACCTCGGCTTGGCCGGTATTCCCGGATCTCGGCCAGCGGTCACCCACTCGTCTCCCGAAAGGAGGCAACCCGGCCTTTCACTTGGCACGGGTGTACACACCATGACGGCATCTCCTCCTACTATTCGGCATCCGAAGATCACGGCCCCGCAGTTCACGACTCCGCAGCTCTCGAAAGAACGCGCGCTGAGCGCGCGACGGCGAGCCCGACGAACGGCACTGATCGGCTGGTCGTTCATTCTGCCGAATTTTGCCGGCTTCGCGCTGTTCACTCTGATCCCGGTTGTGGCCTGCTTCTTCATCGCTTTCACCCAGTGGGACGCGTACAACCCACCCGTTCTCGTCGGGGTGAACAACTTCACCCGATTGTTGGGTGACTCCAATTTCTGGATCTCCGTTCGGAATACCGCGTACTACGCGTTCGGTCACATTCCGCTGACTCTCGCCATTGCTCTCGGCTTAGCCCTGTTGCTGAACCGGGCGTTGCGTGGCATCGGTATCTTCAGAACGGCTTTGTTCTTTCCGTACCTGACCTCACTTGTGGCGGTCGCAATTGTCTTCAACCTGCTGTTCGCCCCCGACAACGGCCCGATCAACCAGATCCTCAACTCGGTCGGCATCGCGAACCCACCTCGATGGACGGCCAGTACCGAGTGGGCGATGCCCACGGTTATCATCACCAGTGTGTGGCGCGACATGGGCTACTACATGATCCTGTTTCTGGCAGGCCTGCAGACGATCCCGCGCGAATACTACGAAGCGGCAGAGGTCGATGGCGCGAATGCGTGGCAGCGCTTTCGAAACATCACCCTTCCGTCGTTGCGGCCGACTACGTACTTCGTGTTGATCCTGCTGACCATTTCGAGCTTCAAAGTCTTCGATCTCATCCAGGTGATGACAGAAGGAGGTCCGGGTCGGGCCACCCTGGTGCTGTCGCAGCTCATCTACCGCGACGGCATCGTTCAGGGAGACTACGGCTATGCCTCGGCGATGTCGCTTGCGCTGTTCGTGATTGTGCTGTCGTTCACCATCGTGCAGTTCAAACTATCCGAGCGAGGGAACAAATAATGTCGACAACGACGCAAGAGCTCGCCGTCAAAATGATCGACGTTGACAACCCACTGGCTGCCACGGTCAAACGAGAGCCGGCCTATCGGCCCGCTCGCAGAGGCCGAAAGTCCCCTCTGAGGGTCATCTTCATGTACGTGTTCTTGACCGCGCTCGTACTTGTGTTGTTGATTCCATTCGGCTGGATGCTCTCCTCCTCGTTGAAGCGCAACACCGAAGTGTTCGCCGTTCCGATCCAATGGATACCAACCTCGTTCCAGTGGAACAACTACGTCGACATCTGGACCACGATCCCGTTGCTTACGTACTTGAAGAACTCAGCGACCTTGACACTCTCGATCACCTTCCTCCAGCTCCTCACCGGCAGCTTCGCCGCCTACGGATTTTCGAAGGTAAAATTCAAGGGGCGAGACGTTCTCTTTGTGAGCTACATCGCCACGATCGCGATCCCGTGGCAGGCGTACATGATCCCGCAGTACATCATGATGCAGAAGCTCCACCTGACGAACACCCTGATGGCGCTCATCCTGCTCCAAGCATTCAGCGCCTTCGGCGTCTTCCTGATGCGGCAGTTCTATCTGAGCATCCCAGACGAACTCGTCGAAGCCGCTCGAATCGACGGGCTCAATGAGTACAGAATCTGGGCACGAATCATGCTTCCGCTGTCGAAACCCGCACTTGCGAGCCTCGCGCTGCTCACCTTCGTCGCCACCTGGAACGACTATATGGGCCCATTCATCTATCTGACATCGAACGACCTTTGGACCGTACAGATCGGGTTGCAGTCGTTTGTCGGTCAGTACGCCAACGACGCGGCGCTTCTGATGACCGGGTCTGTGATCTCGATCATCCCGATCTTCATCATCTTTTTGCTGGGTCAGCGCTACTTCATCGCCGGAATTGCCACCAGCGGACTAAAGGGGTGATCGGCCATGGCTAAGAAGCGCGGCATGATGGTTTTCGGAACGGAAACGTACGAACGAATCTTCAGATCTGCCTACCAAGGGTTGGTGACCAACCTTCTCCTACTCGTTTTCGGCCTTCCGTTGGTCGTCGGCTTCACTGTCATTGAGCACCCCCTCGTTTCCTGGCCATTTCTGCTGGCATTGTCTCTGCCCTGCGCGCCGGCAGTCGCTGCGGCATTCGCTTCATTTTCAGAAAGCCGGCGTGAAGACGAGGTGCGGCCAGTCAGGCAATTCGTCGCTGGGCTTCGGCACGTGTGGTTGCGGGCACTGCTGGTGTGGGCCGTCGCGGTTGTGGCGATCGTGGTCATTGGCGTCGACGCAACCGTTCTTCAGGCAACCAGTGCTGGCTCGCTACTGGCGCCAGCACTGATCATCCTTAGCGGCCTCGTCGTCGTCCTCACCTTCAACATTCTCGTCGGCGTGGGCGAGTTCTCCGATGTCCGTCTCAGCAACCTTCTGAAGTGGTCGTTCCTTCTCGCTGTTCGCCAGTGGTATTTCGGTCTGATAACAGTGGCCATGCTCGGGTGCATCAGTGTCGCGTTCATCTTTCAGCCGGTCGTCGGCATTCTCGTGACGCCGGCTTTTCTCTTCTTCGTCATCTGGGCAAACACGAGGCAGGCGTTCGACCGCCTGCTCGACCCTAGAAGCGCCACTGTTCCAGCGAAGTGACCGGTCGAAGCGGGGCGGTGCCCGTGTCGGTGCTGCTGTCGATCGGCGTGAGTTGAACGCTGATCCGCGCTTCAGTGATGTCGTGCAGGGCGAGCGCCAGCTTACGAACGCCCTCGTTCCGATCCTGTCCGTGCGGGTCGGGCGAGGAACTGAGTGGCCGGGCATCCAGCACCTGAAAAGTGGCATCAACGGGTTCTGCGAGGCGCACTACCACTGACTCACCTTCGCTGCTGAGCGTGGCGGTTCGGAGGTCGGCGCCGAGCTCGATGTCTGCGCGTGTGTGCAGGAACCACCAGATGACGCCTGGGGCGGTGAGGGTGACTTCGTCTTGAATCACGAACTGCGATCGCGCGTCGAACAGGCCTACACCGCGACGCCAGTACTCGATATCAGGGTGAGCTTTGTCGAGCTCGAGCACCGAGAAGCCTGCGTCGGCCCCGCATTCGAATCGCTCGATATGCCCAACCGCGGTCTCGAGCTGGTCAGCGTGTGCGCCCGGATTGACCACCAGAGTGTTGTGGCCTTCTGCGCGCTTGCGGTACAGCTCCCAACGAGCTCCGCCGGGCTCGCGAAACCAGTAGCCCGGCAGGTTGTAGTCGTCGGGGCCGAGGTCGACGGCCCAACGCACACCCAGAGCGTCGAGTACGAACGTACCGAGATCGAGATCTCCGTGGTTCGTCGAGTTATCACCTGCCTTCGCGGCGACGTAGTTCGCTTGCGAGTTCTGCCACTCACTGAGATGAGAAACGACCTCGCTTCCCGAGAAGGTCCGGTCTAGCGGCAGGCCGGCATCCGCAGGGCCCTGTGACAGCTCGGGTCGATACCAAAGCAGACCGGCGGGGCTCTGTTGCCAGCTCACGGGCTCGTTTGCCGCGCCCTGCATGCCCCACCAACCAAAAACGGGCGAGTCGAAGGTCGACGCAAGCCAGAACATCTCAGATGTCTGGTGGATCTCCTCCGTTGCGTCGTAGTAATTGAAGGTACGACCAGTCGGTCCCGTCATGTACAAAGGGAAATAGGCGGTCACGGCGAGCCCCTCCGACTGCGTGAAGCCTTTTTCGTCGCTCAGCGCTGAGTTGAGTGTCGCCAGGTACGCGACCAGATACTTCGTTGCGTAGGCCCAGTATCCGACGCCCTCTGGGTAGGCGCCGCCCGGAGCATAGAGCGCGATCGCCTTCGGTACCGATTCTGCGGCCAGAGCGACGATCTCACGGCAGATCTCTGGCTCGTCTTCTTCGATGGCGAGTGCTCCCATAACGAGGCCGCCGTTGCAAACGAGGTTCCAGTTGTGATCCAGCTGGCGAAAATCATAGTCGGTCTGATCGACCTTCAGTCCGGGCAGAAGTCCGAAGTTCCTGATAGCCGTGCGAAGCGTCAGACGCTGCGATTCGGTCCACACATCGAAGAGCCAGTCGTACCCGATTGCGAGGGCGTGCGTCATTTCGGCCGTGTCAAGGAAGTGCCGCTGGCTGTTCCAGTCGGGGTAGGCGGCGGCCGACGAGAGCTCGTCCCAGAGCCGTGTCGAATACCGTACGTCACCCTCGACGATGAACGTGATCGCGAGGGAATACGCCCGCCGCAGGACCTCGCGGCTCGCATCGAGGAGTCGCTGCCCATCGGGTATGGCGTATGGCCGCGGCGGCAAGAGCAGGATGTTGTCTGCGTCAGCTTTCACTGCGGCGTAATACTGACCGGCGAATACGTCTACTGTGACCGTTTTCCTCAGCGGTTCGAAGGAGGTGACAAGAAGGCGCGGATGGGCAATGGGCATCGAAGGAGTCCTCTGGTGGTGTGATGGTCGATCGGTCAGGCACTCGGCTACAGCGCGACTTTGAGCTCAGGCGTCGCGATGGTCAGTGAGCGCGATGCGCACTCCGAGATCGCTATCGGGTGATAGCCGGCAAGCGCTGAGTTCAACGTGTCGTTCAGTGGGGCGACCCACTTCTCGGGCGCGCGCGCAGCCCCGGTCATCGCGCCGACGATAGAGCCGACCGTGGCACCGTTGCAATCGGTGTCCCAGCCCGCCATGACAGCGAAGCGGATGCCCGTAGCGAAGTCGCCCTGGCTCAGCAGAACTGCCGCGACACAGACCGCAGAGTTATTGATCGCGTGCGTCGGGTTGTAATGATCAAGCCGTTCGTAGAGGGCCTCGATGATCTTCTCGAAGTTGTCGAAGTCATTGTCGTAGCGATCACAGAGTTCGATCGTGAACTGAAGTTCTTGGTACAGCCTGGATGTCGTCGGAATCTGCGCCAGCCCTGCGGCGACGACCTCGCGAGCGTCAGAGGCGGTGAACGCGGCGGCGATCATTGCCGCACAGAGCATCGCACCGTAGATACCGTTCTTCGTGTGACTGATCCGTGCATCAGCGAATGCGAGTTCGGCTGCACGGGCAGGGTCTCCAGGGCACGCGTAGCCATACGAGTCGATACGAATCTGCGCGCCGATCCATTCGCGGTACGGGTTCAGGTGTGTTGCGGTCCACTCCCAGTCCACGGTGGTTTCGGGGTCGACCTTCTCGAACGACGGGTCCTGGTCTCGAAGCTGGTCCCACCGAAGCACGATGTTGCGGTATGCCTGCGTTTCGGCGGTGCACATGAAGTTGTACGGTAGTCGTTCCATCCAGGTCCGAGCAACGTTTGCTGATGTGAAGTCGACACCATAGTTCTGTAACACGAGCTGGCCGAGCACCGTGTAGCGAATGTCGTCGTCGGTCTCCATGAAGCGAATCGTCTCTCGACTCGACCCTCGACCCCACGTGGTACCCGTCTCCGTTTCTGCCGGCGAGTGCAGGGGCACATAGCCGTCGATCGGCCACTCACTCTCATCGATGGCCGTGAGAAACCGCTTCTGTCGCTGCCACGACGAAAGCCCATTGTGGTGCAACATGAACGCTTCTACAGGTTTGCCAAGAGCGCACCCCACACAGCGCCCCAACCACGCTCCATAGAGTTTGTCAAAGAGTGTTGTCGTGTCTATCGGAACGATCCGTGCGAACGAATCCGACGTACTGAGGCGACGGATGCCCGCTAGGTCGCTCGGCTCATCGAACTCGTAGTCCGGGCGCATCTCGAGAGCGATCAGATCGCTGAAGTGCCGTACGATCGCCTCCGGGCTGTCGTCTCCGCCCTGGAACGCGGCGCGGATCCGTTCGACGGCTTCGGTGTCTTTGCCCTCTTCGACAGCTTGCGTGAATTCTTCGTTCAAAAGCCTGGTGAGACTGGCCCAGCCTGCCATAGCGGTGTCCTTTCGTGGTCAAAATTTCGGTTGCGGTTATTGCGTGGCGAGCGGGCCGGAATACTGCGTCAGGACCAGTCGATGGCATCCATGTCGATCGTTGTCGACGTGCCGTCATGCCAGCTGATGTCGACCTTCGAGCCGGCGACCTGAACGGTCACCATCTCACTGAGAGGCTCGGGGCCGGGTGTGCCGGTCAGCGACGCGAGGGCGACGAAGATCTCGCCAGATGTTGTACCGAGAAGTTCCGGCACAATGGCCCAGTTTCCTAAAGCGGTTCCGTACGAGCCACTACGTGTCGCAGCATTCTGCCAGCCCGTCACCGCCTGAAGTTGAGACGTAAGCCGGCCGCCGGTGCCCGCGTCGTCGGAGCGAACGGTTACGCCGCGCTCGGTCAATCGGGTCGTCACCAGCTCTGGCGTACTGGAAGCGACCGCCCAACCGGAGAGTCTGAACGGCAGCCCCGACTCGAGACCATGCAGCCTCGTGATGCGCACTTCGACCCGGGAACAGACAGCCGTGACGCTCTGGATAGAGGTCGACGGCAGAATAACGGCAGTGTCGCTGGCAGTGTCGCTGGCAGCCTCTGGAGCGTAGACCGTGAATCGAGGTGCGTGCCAAGAGGCCGCCCAATTCGCTCCTGTCGCAGCGGCGTGGATTTTCCGTCGAACGCTCCACACACCGTTCAGCTTCACATGCACATCGTTGTCTGACGGGGTATGCAGGGGGGTGGGGCCGGTGCGAGTCGAATACGCGAACCGACCATACAGAGGGTCTGGCGCCCCAGCATCGGGCGTGGTGGGGCGCACATTGTCGCTGCCGTGATTGTGTATTCTGGCGATTCCGTCAGCACTCGTTCGTTGAATCAGCAGTCCCGCCGACGCGACGGCCCTCGCAACATCGACTGTCTCGGCACCTGTGACCGTCTCCGTCTCTGTCCAGACCGGATGCCCGTCTGGCAGCATCAGCGCCGCGAAACCCTTCGACGCCCAGAACGGCGAACCGGGTCCAGAATACCTTTGCACAATGGGCGGGTACGGTCCGTGCCAGCCCATCGAAAGAACTCCGTCACGTGTTGCCCCTCTTTTCAAGAAATAGGCGAGGTTCGCCGACATCACGCGGCGGGACTGGCCGGACGACAGCGGGCTGACACCAGCAATCTCTCCCATTGCTATCGAGGCCACCGTGGCCGTGCGATAGATCATCGAGCGCCCGAAGAACATCGGGGCGCCGTTGCTGTCGAACGTGGCCTGGAAGGATTCCAGAAACTGCCTGAGACGGTCACCGAGGCGCAGCGAAAGTGCCGAGTCGGCACGCAGGTGTGCGTGCATGACCGGGTAGGAATGCAGCGCCCACCCGATGTAGTGGTCGAAGGCCCGCAGCTCCCCATCGCTGTACCATCCTTCTCCGCGATACCACTCATCGATCAGCCGGAGCCCACGTTCGATGATGAACGACGTTCGCTCGTCTGCCCGGCCGACACCTTCGAGAAAGCTCGCCACGGTGAGTGAGAACAGGTACCAGTTGTTCGGTGAAGGGCGGCGCCACAGAGATGAACGCAGCCACCCTCCGATACGGTCTTGCTCATCGGTCGCCAACAAATTCCAGGTCGCTTCGCGAGTGAGGTGAAGCCCGAGGGCGATCGAGGCCGCCTCGACATGGCTCTGAGCATCCGGCCCGCCCATTTCACCGATGATCGGCCACGAATCGGTGTCATCCGCCCCTGGGCGCGCGGTGCCAGCCACCATTCCTTCGAGATACCGCGCAAGATGACCGTGCGGGTCGGGGCCTCGAACCCCTTTCTGGTCGGCTGAGCGAAAGGCCGCCAGCAGAAACGTTCTGGCAAAACCTTCAACCCCGTCTGAGCGCTGACCGTTGTGCGAAGGGCGGCCGGGCAGGTCGATGCGCGCGCCCGCGGGTGAACGGAATCGTGCAACCGAGAGCAGCCAGTCATCGGCGACGGCAAGCCAGTGAGCCCGGGTCAGTCCGGTGATGGGGCTGAGACTGAAATCGAGCGCGGGGGAGTCGACGTGGGTCAGCAGTTCAGAGAAATCACGCGATTGCGCGGCCATCGTCGTCACTGCTTCGGAAGCCACGGGGAAATGGTCTCGCCGAACGTGCGGACCGTGTGTGCGGCAACATCGGGCCAGGGAGTCTCCCAGACATTCTGGTTGAAAATCTCGACCTCGATGTCACCCGTGTACCCCGCGGCGACGACGGCGCGCGTGATTCTCTCGAAGTCGATCACGCCGTCACCGGGGTAGTGGCGGGCCAAGAGAACATCGGCAGGCAGCGGGGTTGCCCAGTCGCACACCTGATAGCTGGCGATTCTTTGGCCGGCTCCTGCGCGTGCGATCTGCGTCATCAGATCTGGGTCCCACCAGACGTGAAATGTGTCGACGACGACCCCGACGGTCGATGAGAAGAACTGCTCCGCCAGATCGAGCGCCTGGCCGAGAGTGGAGACGACCGCACGGTCTGAGACGTACATCGGGTGCAGCGGTTCGATTGCAAGGGTGACCCCGGCTTGTTCGGCATCGGGTACGAGTTCGGCCAGAGCATCCAGAACGCGGTCGCGCGCCGCCTCGAGATCTGTCGAACCCGCCGGAATTCCCCCTGCGACGAGCACCAGAACTGCTTCAGAGCCGGGGGCGGCGTGTGCCGCGAGCACGGCACATTCTTCGATTGCCCGGCGGTTGTCGTCAATGGATGCGCGTCGCTCCTGGCCTTCCGTGTGGGTGAAGAACCCTCCGCGGCAGAGGCTCGAGAGGCGTAGTCCGGAATCGGCGAGGAGGTCTGCGGCCGTTCGCAAGCCAACGTCGGCAACAGGTTCTCGCCACAGCCCGATGCTCTGGATACCCGCCCGGCCTGTTTCGGCGAGGGCCTCGCGAAGCGGAGCGTACTTCAGCGTTGCCTGATTCAGCGAAAGCCGAGGATCCGGTGAATCTGTCACGGTGTCACTCCGTTCAGCCCCAGCAGGGCATTCCATCGCTCTGCCGCGAGTTCAGGTCTCTCCAAGGCTCCGCACTCATTCGCCAGCCGCACGATCTCAGACAGATGGGGCAGGCTGCGGGCCGAGTGCAGGCCGCCGATCATGCTGAACGAATCTTGGTGCCCATTCAGCCAACTCAGAAAGGCGATTCCGGTTTTGTAGTAGAAAGTCGGCGCCGCGAAGATCTGCCGAGAGAGAGGTTCGGTCGGCCCCAGGATGCTCGTGTACGAGCCCGGTTCGTTGCGGTCGAGTGCCTGAATGGCGGCGGAGGCCTGTGGCGCGATGGCGGTGAACGCACCCAGCAACGCGTCGGAATGTGCGGCGCCGTCGCCAGCGATCAGACTGACGTAGTTGAAGTCATCTCCCGTGAACATGCGGGATTCGTTCGGAAGAAGCGACCGCACCGAGATCTCCGACTCAGGGTCGAGAAGGCTCATTTTTATGCCGGCCACGCGATCGGGGTTGGTGCTGATGATCTGAAGAACGGTGTCTTTGGCGACACGCCAGTCTCGTGAACCGAAGTAGCCGCTCAGCTGGGGATCGAAGGCTTCACCCAACCAGTGCAGAATGACCGGCTTCGAAGCTCGTTCGAGAACGGCTGCGTATACGCGTGTGTAGTCGCTCGGCGAGGTCGCAGCTCGGGCAAGATGTCTGCTGGCCATCAGTACTACGTCTGCGCCCGCATCTTCGGCGAACTCGAGTTGCTCGACATAGGCGTCGATGACCTGTGCAAGCGATAACTGGTCTTCTTCTGAGTGGTCGGTGTTGACGCCGACCACCAGCGCGCCACCGACGCTTCGTGCCTCAGCTGCCGAGCGAGTGATGAGCTCCCGTGTCGCGCGCGTGTCGAGGCCCATGTTCCGTTGCGCGGTATCCATCGCGTCGGCGACTCCGAGGCCCCACGACCAGACGTGATGCCGATAGGCGAGTGTCGCATCCCAATCTATGTCGGCGGGCGAGCCCGGGGTGTTCTCTGCTGCCGCGCGGGGGATGACGTGCGCTGCAGCGTAGGCGACTCGTGAACGAAGCGGCGTGGTGGGTCTGGTGTGCTGTGGATGCTCGGCCAGGGCTAGGGCCGTCACCGTTCCGTCTGGGCTCAACAGGCGGAACGCATTGGACGGGATGCGCGTCGTCGCGAAAGGGGTCTCGGCGGCGGTCACTATTCAGCGCTCTCGGCGGGTATCGAAATTCTCCGCCCGGAGTCGTTAGACTCGAGACCGGCCTCCGCCAGCCGCAGGCCGCGCGCACCGGCGAAGAGGTCGTAGGGGTGTGGGCCGTCTTCGACGACGTGCCGAATGAAATCTTCCCACTGCATCTTGAAGCCATTTTCGAAGACGTCATTGGTCGGAACGTCGATCCAGTCGTCTGCGTAGTGATGCGTCTCCGGCAGATCGGGGTTCCAGGTCGGCTTCGGTGTTGCGTTTCTCGGCTGAATCTTTGCGCCGAACAGTCCGACGACTGCGCTCCCGAGCGTTCCGTCGACCTGGAATTGCACGAGCTCCGGGCGGTCGACACGTACCGCCCAGCTGGAGTTGATCTGCGCGACGATGCCACCCTCGAGGTCGAGTACCGCATAGGCCGCATCATCCGCGGTGGCCTCGTAGGGCCGGTTCTGCTCGTCGAAGCGCTCCGGAATGTGGGTGGCGGTGCGCGCGTACACACTCTCGACCCGCCCGAACAGGTTCTCGAGAACATAGTTCCAGTGCGGAAACATGTCGAGGATGATGCCGCCACCGTCTGCTGCGCGATAGTTCCAACTCGGGCGCTGAGCAGGCTGCCAGTCGCCCTCGAACACCCAGTAGCCGAATTCACCTCGCACGGACAGGATGCGACCGAAGAAGCCCGACTCGATGAGGCGGCGCAGCTTCTGGAGCCCGGGTAGGTACAACTTGTCGTGCACGACACCATTCTTCACTCCGGCCGCGAGTGCCAGCTCTGCCAGTTCGAGAGCGTCGACGTAGCTTTCTGCTGACGGCTTCTCGGTGTAGATGTGTTTGCCAGCAGCGATGGCCTTCTTGATGGCACCGACCCGCGCACGCGTGGTCAGCGCATCGAAGTAGACGGGGAATCGCTCATCTGAGAGGGCTTCGTCGAGACGGGTTGTGAAGAACTCGATGTCGTGACGGGCGGCCAATTCGGCGAGCGTCGACTCTGTACGGCCGACGAGCATCAACTCGATCTGACGACGCGATCCATCCGCGAGGCGAACGCCACCTTGCTCCCGGATGGCCAGCAATGACCGAACGAGGTGTTGACGGTAGCCCATTCGACCCGTGGCGCCATTGACGATGATGCCCAGTTTCGGTTCTGACATTCAAGCTCTCTTCTCTGAGTCGTCGCAGGACCCGGCGCGATTTGATCGGGACCTCTCCCAACTTAGGAACAACCCGTCAATGCGCCAAGCGGACTTTTCGCCCAGTGAAATCCGATACCTAATCGCCGGATCGAGAATTGATGGTGACGTCCCCTCGAGTGGTGTGCTTTCGCTTTGCCGGTTGAGGTCAGTGGTTGAAGCTTAGGCGGCGATGAGTTCGGGCAGTGTTGTCACCTCCTCGATCGCGGTGGTTGGGTCGTTCATGGTCT
>NZ_NBXB01000047.1 GCF_003399635.1 Subtercola boreus
AGCCATCGTGTGGTGTCCTTTGCGTGAGAGTTTTAGTCGGTTCTCACTGACCATCACACGGTGGCTTCTCACGTCGACGATGCAACGCTCAAGAACCCGAAACCCCACCACTCACAGGGACGTCACCCCGGAATTCGGGGTCAACCTCAAACGCGGCCTGAAAACCATCAACCCCGAGTGACAACCGAACTCTGGGCAGACCCAGAATCGTCTTCGCTTGGTCTGCGTGGTGTATCTACCTGACGCGGGGCGACGTTTGTGAACGGTCCTTTGTCCGGACGTTCTGATCCGTGCGATGTCGTTGCCGTTACTTCGAGCCGCGTCAACGGCGCCTCATCGAACTCGTCATTCTCTCGCCGTACGATTTCCCGGACGTATGTAGGCAATGCTCTGTCACACGTGCCGGCGGTCTTGCTCATGTCCCAAAAGTCGCCGATGTAAGCAGCATCCGCTGGCATCGGGCGGAGCGCCAGTTTCTCAATGATCTCCGCCAAGGAACGCCCCGACTGCAGTTGGGTCACTAGTCCATCGAACACGCTCGACCATGGAATGCTCTCTGGGAGATGCGCAGCTGAGGTCAGTCGAGCACGGTTGGCCGGCGGTTTACCGTATGTGGTACGAACCTTAGAGGCGAGCTGCGCGCTACAACCAGCTTTGCGCGGCACTACGGTGCCAGCGCCGGGCTCCGCTGTGTAGAAGACGTAGAGCGGCATCCATCGACAGGTGACATCCTCAATATTGGGGTTAACCAACCGCTCCATCTGTTGGCCGGTGCTGTGAGGGTGACCGAGTTCCGCGAACCGGCCGCTTCGATTCATGATTTTTGCCTGCACACGAATTTGGATCCAGCTATCACCGTGGCCAATAAGCCACTCCCAGTCCGCGCCAGTGACGGTTTCGTCTGGCTCGTTTGTCACTACATAGACGCGTTTGGTCCAGAAGTCGCGTAGGCGAAAAAAGTTGAGCTCGGTAGCTGTTACTTCGCCCAGGCGAAGTCGGTATCCCTCCGTCCTGGAGTGGTGGACCATGTCCCAGATTTCTTCTGCCTGGGTGTCCATCGCGCGCTGCATGGTCTGAAAGAACTCAAGTTCGGTCACAAGGCCAGCTTGTCAGAATGACATTTGACGTCTCAGTAAGACATGCGCGCCCCTCCTAGCCCGAGGAAGTTCGCGGAAGGGCTGCGGCCGTTGAGCAGCCGGAGCTGTCGCCGGCGGTAAAGCGAAGCGATCGAAAGTCTGTTGCGACTCTGCCGGGAGGGTGAGAACGGTCTATGCGTTTTCCGATGCTCGTGTTCGGATGCGCTTTTTAGTTTGTCGCGATTTCGTGTTGTGCGCTTCGCGGCAGGGGTCACATCGACAACCGACGTCGTAACGATAGGGGGTGCCGTGAGTGACATCTGGGCCGATGAGTGATTGGTTCTGTCTTGCCTTGGCGATGTAGTCGGCGTGATCTTTGCGATTCGCTTCCCGGCACTCATCGCAGCGGCAGAGGTGGTTGCCGTATCCGTTCGACGTTCCGTGGCGGGGATCACCGGGCTCGAGATCACTCATCGGTGCCCTCTGATTCTTCGTCAGTGTCGAGTAGCCCAAGCGGATCAGAATGCTCGACGAGCACCGTTCCCACCAACTCGAACATGTTGATGGCGTCGGCGCTCGGGGCGGGCCTGCCTTCGGCAAAAGCGAGTCTTTCGGCTGAGATATAGGCCAACCGAACGGCCTGTACAACCAATACTCGGCGGAGACCCTCGGTGACTTCGCCACGCTCGCGCGCTACTGCGGCCAGGCGGGAAATTGTCTCTGCGCGGCGTGCGATTCGAATATCGGGGTGGCCCCGCTCCGCGCGGACGTGATCATCGACCAGCGGCCAGCGAATCGATGGCGGCATGGCCACAGGGGTGGAAACCGGCGGAATTTTTTCGTTCAGGATGGCTTTGAACCGCGAGTCGTCGATTGCCTTCAGGTATGCGCTGTACTCGAACGCATCCAACATTCTGCGGGCATCGTTATCTCCGCCTGCCACTCCTTCGAGGTCCCAGATGGGCCAGACCTCTACTTCGGCAACTTCGAATACGTCGAGGATCCGCATAGCAACCGCATCGGTCCGCTGGTTGGTCAGATGACGTCTAATCCGGGTGCGGATTTGTTCGTTGGTCTGACCGACGTAGATGGGTTCGCCGTCGTAGTCGTAGAACGCGTAAATGCCCCACTTGGCATCGACCCACTTCCTGCCCTCGTCGTCGGTGGTTTTTTGAAACTCATCCAGTAGTTCGCGAAACCGGCGAACGTCGTCGGCTGGGAGAGACTTCTTGGATGGCTTGCGGGGCTGCGGCGCGGGGCTGGCCGTGCTCTTGCTAGACAACGGCGGTCTGGCGGTCAGCGGCACCCAGCGTTCCTGTTGCCAGCGGCATGAGGTAGTGCTTTCCGAGCCACGCCACGGCGGGCACTGCGACGGCGTCTCCGAAAGCGAAGAGGGCCTGATTTGTTCGAGCACCTTCTAGGTTGTAGTCGCCGGCACCCATCAGGCGGGCGTATTCCAGTGGAGTCATCCAGCGAACCTGAATACGTTTGTTGCCGACCTTGACGACTGCTTGTTTGGATGAGCCACCGCGTGCTGTCCGGAGGCAGCCCGCGATATCGTCCGGGCGCACTTCCCAGGTAGCCACACCGTTGCGGGTGCGTCGGTAGGCGGTTCGATAAGTCACGCCGGTAGCGCGGCGTAGGGCAGCGATTCGTTCGCTTTGAATGGGTGACAGGGACTTGATGAACAGTTCTGTTCGGTTCGCGTCCCACCATCTGTCGTCCGCGACGGGCATCGGCTCGATGTAGGCGTCGAGACCGGTCGTGAGCGACGCAGGGGGAGTGGGCAGCTCAGCACGGTGGGTGCAAAGGGTCTCGTCTTCGTAGATCCAGGAGAGATAGTCGGGGCGCAGCTCCGGGTTGGGAACCGTGGTTTCTACGGGCGGGTTTTGGGCACCGACGAGGAACAGGCGCGGGCGTGATTGGGGGATGAAGCGGCGGGCATCGATCGCGAGTACGTCTATGGAGTAGCCGAGTTCATTGAAAGCCCGGATGGCTGCTGTGAGATCGTCGCCTCCGTGGCTGGTTGCTAGTCCGACGACGTTCTCGAGCACCACCACGGGTGGCCGGTCGTCGCCGAGTTGTTTCAGAGCTTCGATGTATCCCCAGAAAGCGTTCGACTCGCCTGCTCGGATTCCGCCGCGGGATCCTGCGAGCGAGAGGTCGGTGCAGGGGGATGAGCCCCAGGCTATGGCGGCGTCGCGGGGGACTGCCGTTCGGTCGATGGCGAATACGTCGCCTAGATCGAAGGTGTGCTCGCTGCCCAGCTCCTCGTCCCGAAAGTGAGCGGTGTACATGGCGTATTTGTCAGGCTCGTAATCGTTGGCCCAGGTGACTCGAAAGCCTGCCTGTTCCAGGCCCATTCGTGCCAGCCCTACTCCGGCGAAGAACTCGATGACTTTGGGCAGAGCGGCGGTGACGGGGGGATCTTCGAGAAGGGGCACGAGCACTACTCTAGCGGCGCCCTAACCTCCACCTGGTAGGCGACGCGGACGATGTCGACCGGCAATGTAAGCGCGCCGCCCGATCCACGCGGATTTGCGACATCCAACAGATCGGAACCTTCGACAGTGCGGTCAGCTAGCTACTGCTGAGGTGCTGTTTGGTTGCAGCACAGTCGGGCTGTGGCCAAGGTCAGGTGAGCGTGTAGATGGTGCCGTCGATGCGTGCGTAGTCCTCTTCCGAATGGATATCGCAGGTGTGGCCGTTGGTGCCGTAGACATACCAATCCTCATCGCTGGCGGCAGTGAAGTCGGGGGCAGCTGTTAGATCTTGGCGGCCTATTTCTTCGAGGCTGTTCTCGTCGCTGCCGTTGAACGTTACGAGGGTGCTGCCATCGAGGTAGATCTTGTAAAGGCCACTGCTGTCGAAGTTCGTACCGATGAGTTCCATGAGGTTCCTTATTTGATGTGATCGTGCTGGTCGGCGGGAGGTGAAGACAGTGAAGGGGAAGTCTCTTGGACGTATGCGCGCAACGCGGCGACTATGACCGCGCTCACCGTCGTTCCCGTCGCTGCGGCCTGTATTCGAACAGAATCCCAGAGGTCTGTCGGTACACGAACAGATCGAAGCGGCGTCTTCGGTTGGTCAGGCATTGGCAGACCGCGCCATCACTGATTCCATAGGCAAATAATACACCGGTGTATATACACCGGTCAATGAGCAGAGCCGGTCTGTCGCATCGGCCTTGCCGAGTGATCCGTTCCAAGCTGGGACGGGCTTAGGCGGTCCTTCCACGAATATTCGCCCGAAGTGTTCTCTCGAGAGCGTTGATGGGTCCGTCGGGTCTGCGAATCGGTCTGCCACGTCGGATAGTCCGCCGAGATCCTCAATATGTTCCTAGAGCATTTGCCAGACTTGCGCAGGATCGTTGTCCACGAGACTGGCAAGTTCGTCGTCAGCAACGTCGCGGTAAGAATTTGCCCGGCGCTACGGGGTTGGAATTCAACAGTCACTAACAGCTCTGGATTGTTCTCACGCACCCTCCGCTCAGGCCTGCGTTCCTCGGCAGCGTCCATGTCCGAATTAGCTCGATCTCTGGTTTGGGTGCCGACAGTTTCGATCTCCCTACTGTGCGCCCATTCTTCGAAGGTAACTGATTAGTCCGGCTCGATCTGGGTAGATAGATTCCTCGACCAGTCCTTTGCTTTTCAGATAGGAGCGGATCTGTGGCTTCGCAGCAGCCATGATTCGAAGACTGAACATCGGGACGATTCGCGCACTATTCGACTCAGCCCGTTTATCGTGCGGTGAAGGGAATCCAATGACCCGGGTGGCTCCGCTGATCTCGTCTGCTTGCCAATCGTCATTCAATCGCTTGTTGAACATTTCGAGTAACGCTGAATCGATAATCGGGTCCGCATCAAACAGGAATGCGGCGCGTTGCGCTCTCATCCGTTCGTTTAGTGTTGCTGGTTGCCACGATGGAACGGCCTTTCCTGTACCCCATTGGTTCCGCAAACGAGTCTCTTTATCTCGCCAAGAATGCCAGAAGGCCTCGCCTCCCACGGCGGGCACCGTCAGTGGTTCCTCTACTTGGCTATTACGTTTTGGTGCTGCGGACCGGCCCCAAGCCAGGAGACGCGCGTCAGAATCCTCTTGTTCCTCGGATTCTTGCACGGCGAACCAGACAGCCACCTCCGGGTCTAGTGAAACGTCAATCAGACGAGTCGGCACCCCCTCATGCTGTAGTTCCGCGAGGAAGTCAAGATCGCCTTGCGTCCGAGGATTTGCCCAACGATCAGTAGCGGCCATCTGAAAGCGCTCGACCGCAATCATCTGCTCCTCACCAAGCTCGTGGCCATCAGCACGTAGCCTCCGGGTGAGAGAACTGTCCACGGACCAATTGGCATCTTGTTGGCCGCGCCATACCAGCCTCAGGCGGCTGTTTTTTTCCTGCATCACTGCCAGCGCCCGCAAGATCTCCGGCAGAGAATGAATCTGAGTTTCGAAGGCTGCAAAGAAGGTGGCTGCTGTACGGAGGCGCCGGGGCTTTGGTGACGCAGCCGGTCCAAGCGTGCGATCTAACGCCTCGGTCCAATCGCCAAGCGCAGGCCGCGTATATATGTCCCCCAGCCTCTTGAGCGAAGTGGGCATGGGCTTCAGAGGAATTTGAACCGACAATGAGCCTGTCAGTTGTTTCAACCGGTCTGTGGCGGCTTGGTAGTCGGTGGGAAGTTGTGTGGCGTGCTCGATTGCCGCTGAGGTTTTGGCGAATTGGTCGAGTGCGTCAATCGCGGCTTGGTAGCCGGTGGGAAGTTTCGTGGCGTGCTCGATTGCCGCTGAGGTTTTGGCGAATTGGTCGAGTGCGTCAATCGCGGCTTGGTAGCCGACGGGAAGTTTCGTGGCGTGCTCGATTGCCGCTGAGGTTTTGGCCAATTGGTCGAGTGCGTCAATCGCGGCTTGGTAGCCGACGGGAAGCTTCAGAGCGTCCATAGCAATTTGCACTGCTACGGACGGATCCGATGAATGTAAACGTAGTTCGGAGGTTGAGGGAGCTACCGAACTAATCGGGCTGACCCTCAACGAAGAAGGCTTCGTGGAGCTGGCTTTCGGTTCTCTCGGAGTATCAGTTGGCTCGCCCTCTTCAAGTGAACCTGTCCCAGCCGATTCTCGCGCCATAAAACGAGCATATGACGTCGTTCGAGTTGGATCTCGATAACGAGCTCGTGACCTATGACCCGAAGCCGAAGAAGGCGCGCGCCTGAGCCAGGTATGCCGGGCGGCCGATGAAGGTCAATGTCTACGTCCTGGCGTGGACGGCGCACGCGGTGAGAATCCGGAGGGTCAATGGTGAGCAGGCCCGGCAGGAGGCGTGGGTGTGGCAGCCGGCCGTCCGGAACACGCCCTGGGTTGAGCTCTAGAGCCGTTGTTTCCTCAGCGGGCTAGTGAAGCAGCTGCCCGACGGCTCGCTGTCGCCCTTTTCACTCTGAGCGGAGCCGCTTTGCGGCGCTGAGCCGCCCCTGGCCGGGGCTTGTTGTTGTGTCGTGAATCCTTCGGAAGCGTACGGGTCTGTCCGTTCCGCGCAAGCAGCTCCGCTGCCGGCTCCGCCGAGATTTCCGGCACGCGTTCACCCTGCGGGCTCTCTTATTTCGTACCGGAAATCTCTCCCCCGCCGCCCTCCGGGTGGCGCTCCGCGGCCTGACCCTAGCGGCGGTAAACCGCCTTCACGACAAAACAACGTGGGGTAGAGGAGAACAGATCATGATCACCGCAACGGCCACCCGTACCAGCAAGACCCGCACCCCCGCAAAAACGGCCGATGAGAAGAAAGCGCAGGCGGAGGCCCTCCACCAGTCGATCACCGATCAGGTAGAGGGTTTGCGCGATTCCGGCCGCTGGACGGCATTTCTTGACTTCGCGCAGGTGTTCCACGCGTATTCACTGCAGAACGTTCTCTTAGTGCTGTCTCAAATGCCGGAAGCTTCCCGGGTGGCGGGGTTCCGGAAGTGGCAGGCCCTGAACCGTCAGGTCCGGAAGGGCGAGAGGGCCATCCGTATCTTTGGGTACTCGACCAAGAAAGTGACAGAGGAAGATGCAAACGGTGACGAGGTAGAGAAGAAGATCGCCCGGTTCCCGATCCTGTCGGTGTTCGATGTCAGCCAGACGGACCTCATCGACCCCGACCAGGGTGACCCGGGCACGATCACGACTCTCCTCACGGGCGCCGACGACTTCGGCATCGTGGACGCTCTGAGCTCTTACCTCACCGGTGAGGGGTGGACGGTTGAGCGTCGCCCCATCCGGGTCTGTAACGTTTTCGGTGTTTCCAGCATTTTTGGTTAGTAGGTTTCTGCTGCCGGCCAGCGGTCGGCGAAGGTGATCGCGAACGCGTTCAGCGCGGGTTTCCACCGCACTGTCCAGCGTGTCCT
>NZ_NBXB01000048.1 GCF_003399635.1 Subtercola boreus
AGTGCAAACCCATCGAATGCAAATGCCGAATCTTTGCCCAGTCATCCAAATTGATCACCTTCCATAGTGGCTAGGTGGCCCTGTTTTCAATCGGCAGAAACGGCATCACATTCGGTCGGCGTCAACACCTGACGTCGGCCATGAGTCGCTCCTTGCCGGATCTGGCCTGTTCGTTAGGCTGTATTTGATTGCTGCATCGCGTCGCCCACGTCAACGCAAAATAAAAGCCGACATGACGCAGAACCCTGAGATGCTCGGTGGTTATACGACTCGTGTCGGCTGTCCCACACTCGCCTAGGGCGCTTTGTCTCCATCCGCTATGAATGGCGTGAACCTAGCAGCAGAAACCCACGATTGTGCCCAAGGCCTCAGCACTTCTGCCCAGTTGAGCGCGTGACTCGCTCGTTGAACGCCGCGTCAGATCACCGCCGCGAGGAGCCGCCCAATTGCAGCGCCAAGAGGTATGGGCACCGCATTACCGATCTGCCGCGCGATGTCAGTACGCGAGCCAACAAACCGATGTTTTGGCCCGAACCCCTGGAGGATCGCTGCCTCGTAGTGGGTGATCGCTCGATCCTCTTCAGGATGAAGATATCGACCTTTCTCAGGCTTGAAGAATTCGGTGCGGATCGTCACAGAAGGACGGTCCCAATGGAGGCGTCCCATCACGTCGCCGGACCCGGTCTTATGAGTCACCCAACACTGCGCCATCAGCTCAGGGTGCGGCTCTAGGTTCCGTCGATTTCCCCCTGCCGGTATCACCGCGAATCGCTTCCGGGACAGCTCAGAGTAGTTGCGGCTCCAATGCAGGTCGCGAACCGAAAACGCACCTGCGTACTGTTTGCTATTGAACATGGTCCGGCGTTGACCGAAAACCTCGTCGCGATCAGGTATGCGTGGGACTCGACCAAGCGCGTTCTCTACTGTGGCGTATGGCAGCAAACCGTCAAGGGCTGAGTTGGCTGAGTGAGTGGGTTTTGGGATACCCGGAAAGCCCAAATCCCGGTGGTATCCGATGAGGACTGTGCGACGGCGAGCCTGTGGAGCACCGAAAGCGGCAGAGTTGAGCACTTCTGCTTGGAAGTCGTAGTCGGCCAGCATGCCCGTGCTCGAAGTCGCGGCCTTGAACCGAAGATATTGAGGTGATTTCTTGAACTCTGCGACGTTCTCTACGACGAAGTACTTCGGCGTTGCACGACGAATTGTCTGGGCGTATTCCTCCCAAAGAGTATTACGCTCGTCTTCGACGTCTTGCTTACCAAGGCTGGAGAAGCCTTGACACGGCGGCCCACCGATGATCAGATCCGCGGAAGGCACGTACTGCTCAGCGAGCCACGTCTTTATATCGCCCGCATAGACGAGTCCTTTGCCGTATGTCGCCTCGTACGAAGCGGCCGCGGCGCGGTCGATTTCTACGGCACCGACCGTCCGGAAACGATCTGACGCCGCGTGGAGGCCTGCGGTAAGCCCCCCCGCGCCAGCGAAGAGGTCGAGGACAGTAATTTCGGAAGTCACTTCGTCAGCGTAGTCAGCCCTTGTATCACCGTGTCGCCGGCGCGCCAGCGCACTCATCAGTCGGCCCCGAGAGAGGCGCGCAAAGGCTGGAGCACACCACCCATTAGACCGGTGACCTCGCGGCCACCCAGAACGAGCTGGCGATCGAGCAGTCGGTTGCCTGTCTCGCACGAAGTCTCACTCACCAAGGCGCAGCCGTGACAAGCGGAAAGATTAAGTTGGGAAGATCCCTGTCGGTCACTCTCGATGCAAACTGGATCGTTCGAACAGACGTCAGCATCATCAAGTGCCGCTAGAAGCAGTGGCATCAGTAGGTGAGGAGCCCCCAGCCGCACGAGGCCGCCCAGAGTTCCCTGTGCGTCACCCGCCGCCGTGTAAATGAGGATCCCCGCCATCTTGTCGGGTCTGTCCGATCGCGCGTAAATCCGCTCCTGAAGAGATGCTGATGAATAACCGCTGGCGAAGGCAAGGCGCCGCATCAGGAGGTGCGCGATTGTATGGAGGGCTATAAAACGTGGTTCGGGATCGTCAAGACGCGACAGCGCCCAATCCAACTGTTCGCGCCGATCCCTGAGTATGCGTGCTCGTGCCTGGACGTCTGCGCGATTCTCCCAGGCTGCTAGCGCTTCTTCGTCGAACTGAAGAAAAATCCCCTCTCCGAAGAGCTCGAGCGACGGGTATATCTGACGCTGCTTCGGGTCGCGGCCGAGATCGGCGCTGATGAAGTCCGCACTGGCGCTGTGCCGACGAAAGCCTTTTAACGCGCGTACCTCTCGGACGCGTTGGACCTGCCCTATACCTGCAAGTATCTGTCTAAGGTGCGGGGGGCCCGCGTCGATGAGTTCAGCTGACGACCAGCCGTCCACAACAAAATCGCCGACTGTCCGATCCTTACCGGTCGCAACTTTCTTCAAAAATGCCGCCCATTCACCCTCCTTGAGCACATGAATCCCGGTGTCGGTAGCAGACTCGTTCACCAGGGCGATCTGCAGAACCGCATCTGCATCGAGCCCAATCTCTTCGGCAATCCAACCCGCGATCATTTCGGATTTGGGACCGCCGTTGTCATCGACCAGGCGCTGGAAGTAGTCGTGGGCGCGAACCCTATCGACAAGCTCTTGTGAGTGGGGTTTTTCTTCGGGAATGTCTAGCGCAGATATGCGTTCAGCCATGTAGTTGCCTGTTGCTCCTCGTTGGACAGCGACGAGTTCCGCCTCGCAGGGTTGCAGCACGGAATCTTCCGGCTCCCATGGCTGGCGACCAGCGCACCGGATGCCAGCTCTTTGAAGAGTTCCCTCTCCTAAGAGTTCCGAGAGTGGCCGAGACCGTTTGCAGCCGTCGCAGACGACGCGGAGTGAAGCGAGGCCTTCTCCACTTGAACTTGAACGAACAAAGCGCAGTTCTTTGTAGGCGCGACAGACCCGCACCTCTTCGGTAACGCCTTTGTCGTGACCTCGATGCGCCCACTTGAACCAAGGCACGTCCTGTACATGGCTCCCAGACTTACAGACCATCACGTACCGCATCGGAACTAAAGCACCGCCGCACTCGCATCTATTCCGGAACTTCCCCTTACTGGTCCCAGTTAGTCTCGACAGCTTGAGACACCGTTCGCAGAATCTCCATGCAGGGAAACGCCAGTACGGAAGGGTGGCGGTGTCCTGCCCTGCATGCCCAGCATGGGTCGGAGCCTGCCTCAAAACTGGGCGTTGACGACCCGGCTGAAGCAGCTGATCGACAAGTCGGTCACAATGGATTTCAGGAGCTGTCTTTCTGTCCCACCACGATGTGTCGGGGGCGATGAGCGACTCTCCGCGGATATCCACAATCGCTCCCACACCGAACGGAGAGACTGTTTCCGAGAGACGCAAATCGTGCTTAATTTTTTGCACGCGGCACCTCCCGTTCTGGTTCCTGAACCTCGACAGCGACATTTGGTTCCACGGAGCGCATTGAATCTCCTACCAACCACCCGGGGCCGCTCTGACCGAACCGCTTCACAAGCGCCTCATCGCTTGGTAATCGCCGCTCGTATCGAAAGTGGGTACCCGATTTCCGCGCTGCCGCAGCCTTCTGATCCCACTCTCGAAGCAATTGCCAGACTTGGGCGGCTACGGCATCCCTTTCGTCCGCATCTGATCTTTGGACGAGGTCGAGGAACTGTTCGACCAGCGCTTCGACCGAGGTGCGCATCCGCGGGTCTGAGAGGTTCAATGCCTTCGCGCCGTCGTCCGGACCGAGTAAAGCAATTCCATGTCGTAGCAGCACGATGAGAGCGCCGCCCAGCGAACGGTCACGGGATGATAGCGACCAAGGTGTGACGCTGGTCGGCTCAACACTTCGATAGAGAGCATCATGGTATCCGCGGAAAGTCTCGAAGTGAGACCGGTCGCGCGCGCGGTTTGATCGGAACAGGGTCACGACGATGCCATTTACTTCACCGCGCCCGACCCGACTCGTAGCTTGGATGTATTCCGCAGTGGTCTTTGGTTGGCCGACCATCAGCATGAGCGCGAGACGCTGCACGTCGATGCCCACCGACAGCATGTTCGAGGAGAGCACTGCGTCCACCGCGTCCGCGGACTCGTCTGCGTTCATTCTTAGCTGCCTGAGGTCCTTTGGCAGCTCCTCGGGACCGCGGCGGCTGGTCAGCTCGAGCACCCGGTCGGCGTGTACCTCTCGAAGCGAGAGACTCAGCCGGTCTGCGCGCGTCTCAAGACGTCCGTTGACGTCATCGAGCAGCAGCGCACTCGAACGGCCCAGCTCGCGGAGACTGTTGTGGTACATCACAAATGTCCAGTACGGATCGACGTGGTCACCAATTCTCTCCGCTCCAGCGACTACGTGAGGTAACTCCAGCATCGGGGGGGCGGACGCGACAAGTGCGGTCGCCTGCGACACGCTCTGCGGCATCAGCCCCGCGTACAGCCGGCCCTCGCCACTGATAACAGGGCTGGCAAAGAATGTCTTATCTCCGTCAATTCCCGCAGGCGGATACAGAGCGACCTTCCGACCATAAAGGCCTTTGACCTGGTCGTCTGACGCTCGAATTGTGGCGGTGGATGCGACGATTTTCGGTCTGGTTCCTGACTTACTCAACAGGAGTTGCATCACCGTGTCGAAAACCGCGACTGTCGTCCCGAGTGGGCCCGAAAGTAAGTGCAGTTCATCTTGAATAATCAACGACGGCTGCCTGTATGGCATGTTAATCCCGAGCAGGCGCCCAGCTGATTCTTTGAACTGTAGTCGAGCAAACTTGTCTACCGTCGCGAGGAGGAAGGTAGGAGGATTCTCGTAGAGAAGCTCGTCCACAACATTCATTGGGAGGTCCCGAAGCGAGAACTCACATGTTGTGTTCACGCACCGGAAGACGACATCGTTGCCGATTTGACGGGCGCCGTAAGAGCGGCGCGTGTCGTCTTTTCGCGCAGGAACCAACTCCGTCAGACACCAGGGGCACTCGGTTATCTGAAAATCGTTTGCATCTTGCGGATGCTGCGCCTTGTAGAGCCGATCTAGGGCGTATTTGGCATCGTCCCGGGTCCCGGGAGTCGCTTCGTTCCCCACCCAGAGGCCGATAGAGAACGGCTTCATTCCGTTCGCTCGCGGATCGTCGGTACGAAGAATCTCCATCGCACAGATCAAGGAAGCAGCACGTTGGAACTGTTGAGATGTCAGCAGGCGCAGTGTATAGCGCGTGATTACGGCGGTTCCGCCCCCTGACCTGCCGTGCTCGATGCGGCGTAGGAAGATCACGACTGCCGCCAGCGCCAGATACGCTTCGGTCTTTCCGCCTCCGGTCGGGAACCAGATTAAGTCCACCAATGATCGATCAGAATGATCGTCGCTGACAGTCGAAGCAAGGGACACCAGAAGGAATCCGAGTTGGAACGGGCGCCACTTCGGTGTGGAGTCATTTTCTCCGCGGCCGAGAGCCGCCTGACGCATCTGAAGCTGCATCGCGGACATGGCGAGGGCAAACGAGCGCCGGAGATTCTCGGACTTCGGATTAGTGAGAAGGTCGACCCCTTCACGCATCCGCGTCGCTGCAATTTCAGCGCGGACGGCTATTGTCGCAGCCTCACGGCCAAGATCGATAGCTTCATCGCTTTGCTCTTGGACCCATGCAGAGAAGGCAGAGACGAAGAAGGTTAGTGCCTCCAGCACCGGCTCCGGCTTAGTATCGATGGTCGCCAAAAATGCGAGATGAAGCGAAGGACGCGCTCGATCGTCTAGCGAATCGCCCGCAGTCTGTGCGATCGCTGGCACGACGAACGACGGCACCGGGTCAAGCCTGATCCTGACACACTCTCCGTCTGCATCATTGTCCCAGCCCGCAGCCATTCCGTGTCCCACTGCAAACACTTTGCGCTTGCGGTATCTCAACCGCAGCTCTGCGGCTTCAGGGTCGACATCGATCGCCCGAGACACGTCGTACTCGAGGAAGTGTGCACCGTCGACAGGTCGACCTGACAGGTCGACCTGAAACAGCATCCGCGGAATGTCGGTGCGGTCCTCACCAGAACTCTTGGTGCGTAGTCGAACATGCAGCGTGACAAGCCAGTTCCGCCCATATGGGCGCCATCGTGAACCGATTTCGAAAGGAACGTCGCCAGCGTGAAACTGGCGAACCTGTGAGATGCCGCGGGTTAGTTCAACCCCCTGAAAGTCGTGCCCTACTCGTTGCCACCTCGGTAGTCCTCCATCGTCGATCGCGACGTAGGTGGCGGCAGAAAAATCGCAAAGCACGGTCTGGGTATCTGTCACAAAAGAGAGGGCCGCCGAAGAGGGCCGCCATTCTTCGGCAAGGGGGCTGGAGGCATCATCCTCTACATCCCCTTCGTCGACGTCCGCCATTACCGTTTGCTCCGGGTCGGCTTCACCTCCCGCAGCACTTCCCCGATCAGACGATCCATCGCTGGCGGGAAATAGCATGCCGACCGCGTACTGCAGCGAAGGACGATTCAGCAGGATTTCGTCGTCACCCTGTTCTGGACCGACATAGGCCGCGCGGAGATGATCCAGGGCCAACGCCTGTGCAGGAGTGAGCGTCACGCGCCAACTCCAGTCCGGCGGACCAGCGACTGAAGACGCCGTCGGTCCACATCGGAGGCTACGACATGCAGCGATACACGAGCCCGTGTCACGGCGACGTAGAGTGCTGAAATCGTGTTTTCGGTGTACTCCTCGGGAAGATCGCAAACGATTACGTGCTCAGCCTCGAGTCCCTTCGCGTTCCGGGGACTAAGGACTCTGATGCCGTCAATGACCTCGTCCACCGTGTTGTCGCCGTTTGCGGGTATCACCCAGATGTCAGAGCCGCGCACTCCATCCCGCTTGAACGACTTCGCGACCCGAATCGCATGGCCACGAGAATCGTCATGCGCGTTTTTTTCCCAATTGATTGGCTCGCCGTTCACGATGCCGGGATCTCCAACGTCAGCTGCGAGGTACTCCTGCACCATGTGAACGATGGCTCGAGTGTTCCGGACGTTCTTGCTTAGCTGATACTCGACGGCGTCCGAACTCACAAGCTCGAACACATCGTCATCAAAACGACCGTCCACGTGAGCTTGGTTGTTCGGATCGAGGAACATTCGCCATCTTCCCTCTGCTCGCCCACCGACCACGATCCGGTCTAGTACGTCCATTGCCTCGTCGTACATCAGGTCCTGAGCTTCATCGACGAGTAGTACATCGAACTGCCGTGATTTGTCGATGGCATCGAACTCGACAACCTCCACAGGACGACCCTCCAAGAGGGGTCCAAAGAAGTTTCGAAGGCCGAGAGACCGGAAGGTCACTAGGACTGACCTGCCCGCTGCAGCTTCCTGCTTCGCTGCCTCGGCCAGGACAATCGACTTTCCAGTTCCGGCGCCGCCGAGAACCATGATTCTTTGGTTTCGTGCCAAGCCGGCCAGCACTCGAGACTGATCCGCTGTGGCCACGGTCTGTTCATCGATGACCGCGCCTCGCTGAGCGTCGATAATAGGGAGGCGCGAAAACGCACCGAAGAGGCGGTCTCGGAGCTGGTCAAAGCGTGTTGGGTGGGCCGCCTTCGGGCCGGGGGAAATGGTAGATACAACGGCGTCGAGTGCTGAGGCAAGCTTTTCCACCGTCATTGAAGTCTTCACAAGCCAGTGAGTCGACTTCCACTCGGGTGACGTGGGCAAGGCATCGATATCAGGTGTGATTACGATCGCATCTGCGCGTACCCATCCGACTCCGTCCTCCCTGAGGATATTTAGCAGGGCGTGCATCGCGGAGCGCGCCTGCGTCATGGGTGGTTCCTTAAGCTTGTTCCAATCACCATGACGGTCTTTCGAGTACCAGGTTCCCTCGTGCTTCATGACTCCTCCGCCCTTCACCTCGACGACCACGACGGCGCCTTTCCAGAGAATTATGAAGTCTCCTTCGGAGGTCTGCTTGGAGGGATGGCTGCGTAGCTGCATCGAGTGGAAAGCGACTGCGTCGGGCGCCTGAATCTTGGCTAAGAGACGCGCAACCCGCCGCTCGGCGTCGCTCTTGACGTACTCCTCAATGCTCTGAAGGTCTGGGCTCATTATCACGACTGTTGCTCCTGCCAAAGTGCTTCATATTCTCGGAACCCTAGAAGGTTGTTGATGTCAGTGCTGCCGAAGTTGTCCGCCATGTCCACGATGAGGCATTCTTCCTTGCCGCCATTCTTGGGGCCTCGTAATCCGCGGCCTGCCATCTGGATGTAGGCATTGGGGCTGAATGTAGGTCGCGCAATGTATAGGGCCGTCACGCCTGGGGCGTCAAAGCCCTGAGTCAGTAGCTCGCAATTAGCGAGTACTTGAACCTGTCCGTCTCTGAACTTCTTGATCAAATCGCGTCGCTCCTGTCGGCCAGTCTGCCCGCTGACCGATGCGGCCTCTAGGCCTCGGTAGCGGAGCGTGGCGGCGAGAACCTGTGCTGATAGGACGTTCGGTGTGAAGACGAGGACCGACCGTCCTCGTTCAGGCTCGAGGTTCATGATGCTGTTGACAAGGATGCCCATTCGCACGTGGTCGGCTGCTACGCGATCAAGAACTTGGCCGCTGACGCGATTTGTCCGCTTCGCCTCCCGCGCCTCGTCCTCAGAGAGCCGAACCACGGCGCCCTGAAGCACGTCGTGCTTGACTCGCGCTAGAACACCTAGCGCCACTAGCTCCTGATAAGGGTTCTGCTCGAACGCCGCGAGTTTTCTTCTGCCGAAGCGCATCGCGAGCTGGTCTGTCGCCTGCGCCGATGTGCCCTTGAATGGCGTCGCGGACAGACCAATGAGAGGTCGTTCGAAGCTTCGACCGTCCACGCCGAGCCATGAGAGGATGCGTGTGTAGCGAGTAGATGTTCCGGCTACGTGGCCCTCGTCAATGAAGACGGCGGCGGCCTCGCTCAGCCACTCGTACTCCGCGTTCCCTAACACCACCTCAAGCTTGGCGTCCGTGGCCACGACAACACTGTGGGCGGTGTCCGGCTCCTGAACATCATTGCCCTCCCAAAGACGCCCAATCGTCAGTGGTATGTCGATTTTCTGTTCAGTGCAAAGTCCCCGCCAAACCTCGCTGAATGTCTGCACTGCTTGCTCACATAGCTCCTGAGACTGGGCTACCCAAAGAACGGGTCCGGTCAGTTCGCCGTCGATAAATGATTGGAGGATGGTCTGCGACGCGACACGCGTCTTGCCAGCGCCGGTTGGCAGCTCAACCATCGCTTTTGACCGTCGTCCACCGTCCCCAGTCTCAAGCAAAGTGGACCGTAGTTCGGCACTTATGCGCGTCTGGTACTCGTGCAGTTCGGGCAGGATTGTGGCCCCGGGCACGACAAACTCGGCATCTTGCCGCTGCGTGCGTTGTCCGGCGTACTCAGCACCGAAGCCCATCTTTCGTAGCCAGGTAATCGTCGCCGCACCACCGGCCCACTTTGTCGGGACGTCTGGAAATCCTTCTCGCCGGAACAGATCGGCTAGCTCGCTAACCGTGTCTTTTCCGTAGACCGATAGGCACAGTTCCGCGATCGACGTGGTGTGCGACACGAGTCCTTGAGCTTCCAGACCCTGCCAGAGACCCTTTGGAAGCTTTTCTCTCAAATCGTCGGCACCAAAATAAACCTCAAGACGATCGGTATCTGAAGAGGCCGACAGTGCGTCCTGCCTGATCAGCTCCAAGTGGTGAGCGAGCCCGACCTTCAGAACCTGCTCGACGTCCGCGTTATTGAGCCCGAGATCAAAGGCCTGGCTGGCGAACCGAAGGGTCTCTTTATCGTCAAGGCCGGCTATCGCGGCAAAGTTCACTCCATCGCGATAAAAGTTCAGGGACTGTGTCTCCACGCCGTCCTCAGTTGTGACCCACTTCGCGATCGACTCTGCACGCGAAAGCGTCGCGCTAGCCAGATCCTCTCCACTGGGCCAATTTCTAAGTCCGGTGAACACATCCAACAGCCGTTCCGGCTCCGTCTGACCATCGATCCTGATCGAGAACGCAAAGCTGTCTTCGAATCGGAGGCACCCGACTTCGATTACAAGTCGTTCGGCTTCTGGTTCAGTTACTCGCAGGAATGGACGCTGGTGCTGCGCCAGGTAGTCGCGCTGCTCGTCGTCCACGGCCAGATATACGGTTCCCGTTGGGCGTGACTCGATCGCTCGACCCACTCTTGCTGGCACCCGAGGAGGTCGCCCGTCCGGGTACGCGAGCGACGAGGCCTCTAGGACGAAATGTACGAGCAAGGAGTCATCGAACCGGGGCGGCAGCAACTCCACCTCGAGGGCATCTCTAAGAACCTCTGCTGGAATCGACGAGAGTTGTTGCGGCAGTTGAAGAGTGTCGACGACACCTCGAGGCCCCTCGTAGAGCGGCAGCAGATCGCGATACTCCATAAGCGATGGCGCGACGGCTTGAGAAATTGGTCTGAACCCTCGCGATGTGCGCAGTAGACCAGCGCGCTCGACAGCCCACCGAACCGGCGATTTCACCCGGTATGAGATGCCAGTTGCAAAGTCTTCGCAGTCCCACGGCGCGTCCCCGAAGGCCAGCAGTCCCTGAGTCCAGAACTCTCGGAGCTGATTACTAGCACCCGCTCTCTGGAGGATGAGCAGTGCCGAGAACGGCCCCGCCGATTGACCCTGGCTGGGGAACAACGACACTTGCTCGATCGGCCGATCCCCAGGAGTCAACTGACTGTTGAGGTCCGCGATCACGTCGCTTTGATACTCCTCAGCGGCGGACTCGTCCTCAAAGGAGTACGCGCCCTGTGGAGCGTCGACGACCCCAATCGCACGGGCGAGCGCGAGGACGCACCGCTGTCGATCGAGGAGAAGAGCACCGTCGGTACCTGGCAATTCTCCTTCGATATCTAACACTCGCTGGGGCCACTGCCAACTTCCGTCGCGTGCGGGCACGAGTACCTGGGCGGATGGCATGTCCCGAATAGCGCTAAGGGCATCGCGGGTGCTTACCCCAAGCGCCGCATCCCAAAACTTCTCTTGCAGTTCCGGGCTGGCGGCGGATGAGAGTTTGGCGAGGCGAGCGTTCAAGATAGCAACCGGATCAAGGTCGCGGAAGCTCGCGGATCGAAGGATTTTTTCGATATCGGGGTACGCCAAGAAATCGGGTTCGACGAACACGGCGCCGTCGATGTCGAGATCGTCAGCTTTTGACAAGAACACAAGAGAGCGGTCAGCCAGTGCGCGAAGCCCATCAGTAGTCGGGATAACGCGGGCCTTGTCCGCTTCCTCGGCTCCACGGTTGCCCATTACGAGTTTTAGGGCATTCGCTGCCGACTCAACGTCTGAGCCCTCTGCCCATTCGCGGAGCCAGGACTGGATACCCCGCTTTGGCACACGCTCGAGTGCACGTTTCATGTCGCGTCCGTCTTCGTCAAATCTGTCCGGTTCTACACTCACGGCGAAGAGCTGCCTTAGACGAGCGGTCCGTTGGGTTGAGCTGTAGCACCGCCAATGCGGTACATCACTATCGGTATTCGGTGATGCAATCCACGCCTCGTGCGCGACTTCAGGGACCTTCCATTCGCAAGTCAAGTCCAGTGGTTTCAGCTTGTCCGGAGTGCGAAGCAGACCGTCGCCATCTGGTATGAGAGGTGCCGCAACCGCAAGCGGGGGCACCAGCGCGCAAAGGACCTCGTCGCCGAAATATATTGCCTCTCGGCCTCGAGCCGGGAGATAGTCGAGGTGGGCCGCGGGGTCTGCATCTGTGCTGATCCGTGGCAGGAGTTCAACGAACATTTCTGCAAGCGTCGCGAGGACCTCTCGGTTGTACTTGTTTCGAAGCAGTGTCGTGCGGTCGTCATTCACGCTCCACGGAGCGTTGAAAAAGGCGGTGGCTGATGTTCGATCTTGCAAAGGAAAGTAGCTCCAGAACTGACCCACCTGAGTGCCACTGTCGCCCGCATCTGGGTTTGCCCGTCTGGGCTTCAACGGCACCGCGACACTTACCTTGATCTCGTTCCTAGAGACCGCTTCCCCGACTTCACGTCTCGCGTCCGAACTCGGTGCATGCATTCGTTCGCTGACCAACCACTCGTCACCCGTTGCGTCGGGGCGTTCAATCTTGAATCGACCGCTCCCTAATTCTTTTGAGACGTGACTAGTGCTGAACCCTTTCTCGCCAAGGACGGAAAGTCTCACCTCCCTGACGGCGCTGACAAATAGAAGGAACTCGGAAGAGAATGTCTCCATCTCGCGGCGGAGCTTGTCCGTGTTCTCGATCTCGGGGAGACGGACAATCGTTGTAGCCCACAACGACAGTCCCCGTGCGATTGGATCTTCAGTAAATAGTTGATCTGCGTCGAGCACTGTCGCGGTTCGGAGAGCTGGTAGTCGTCGGTCTGCGGAACCGACCCCCTTGATGGCCGCTTGTGCTTTTGCGGAATTAAACTCGAAGGAGACAGCTCGGCTTAGGACCTGAGGCGAGTCTGTGACTGCGAGCACTGATTTAAAACCAAGCCCAAACCGCCCGATCTCATCTCCACGCTTGCCGCTTAGATGAGCATGTGTGATTGCGACGAGACCATTTTTTGTAAACGGGCGGCCGGAGTTTGCGCAGTAAAGGACCCTCGTCGTTGGATCGAGAACGATTTCAACCCGGCCCAGTGCGCCGTCCTCGCTCGTGCCAGCCATGGCATCGGCAGCATTCTGCACAAGTTCCAGCAGCGTACGGCTTGCGTAGCCGCCAGTTCGGATGGACTCTTCGTGGTTGGCATGCTCGGTAATGAGTGTGGGCTTCGCGTTGTATGCGGCTATCGCGCTCTCGAACTGCTCTTCGATTTCGCGCACAAGTGCACTATCGGGCTCCCACGCCTCAATCGTCTTCGACATTCCCGCCCCCGGTCGTTGATGAGTTCTTCCCAAACTTAGCGGCGGCCCACAACTTTTGATGACAGGTGGGTAGGTTGCAGTGGGGTCTAACTTAAAGCTAGATATAGCCCCACTGGCGTGTCTATTGCGTTTAAGGCTAGATACATCTCTAGTCTCATGACATGGCTCCTCGTCGCTTGCCTCGTGGCACACGAATCGATGCGGTAACGCTCGGGTACAAGATCGAGCGGCCGCAAAAGGACCGCCTCGACGGAATCGCCCGCAACGCTGGCGTCTCTAGTGCCGTTTTGATCGAAAAAATGCTCGACCATCTGGAGCTGACAGACCAGGGAATCCCAACGTGGTGGGAGCCCCTTCCGCGTGATGGGGAGTTGCCTATCGACTCGGCTTAACGAGAGAGGCCCGCCGCAAGCGACGGGCCTAAAGCTCTGGCTCCCACCTCGGGATGTTTGGCGACAGAAGAGGTTTGGAGCATTTGGTTCAAAGAACCGGCTTGATGGCCGGGCCTTTGGTGTACCTCCCGAAGGAGACGAGTACATCGTACCTCAGCTGGGACTAGCTGTCCCGTCACGCATTACAAACATGCCTTCTGGCGTGTCGGATCCCCTGTTCGTACCGTTTTCGGTGCCACAGGATGCCCCCAGATCGCCTATTTCGGAACGCTCAGGTTCATGGAGCCTCGAGGCCCCTGCTGGCGCCTACGCGCCAATCCCGGCCTGGACATCATCTGCGGCCTGGTTTGACGCCGTTATGGACGCACTCCAGACGCCCGGGGGTGAGGAGCTCCGCCGGCATGCGAAGGTCGCACCAGACACCCTCCTCCGTGTCGCCAACGCCGACCGGGTGGCCGCTGACGTGACTACAGGGCGTGGTGTGGCCACCGCCCACGAAACTGTGGCTGCCGTGCTGGGAATGTGTAAAAGGACTGTGCAGCGGGCCCGTGGGCTGCTTGAGGCACTCGGACTGGCTGTGACAGTTGTCGAGGGCCGCTACCTGACCGTCGCGGAACGGAAAGCCGCAGAACGCGCGCACGGCGGCCGCCAGATTCGTGCGGCATCCGTCCGTGCGTTGACCATGCCGAAAGGTGTGGCTGTGGAAAATGTCCATCTACCCCGTAGGGGTTCAGTTTCTTCTATAACTCATGATCTAAAAGTTAAACAAACGCGCGCGAGCGCGCTGAAGTCGGCCGCCTCACGGCGACCTCCAGCATCGACAAAAAGAACCCCCTCCCCCGGCACCCGAAAATTGGTTCAGCCGAGGTCATTGCAGCTGCAGCGGTTCGCTGGACAGCTGGTTGCGAGGATGCGGTGGCTGGGTGATGGCCGGCATATCGGGCGGGTGTGTCAAATGCTCGAGAAGTGCCAGGTCGATCCGGACCGGTGGACGGTTGCGGCGTTCATCGACGCCATCAACCGCGGCAACATCACAGCCGGGGTCAGCATCGTCGACCCCGCAGACCAGCGTGACCCGGTCGCATATCTCGCGTGGCAAATCCGACGCGCGATCGATCCTGACGCACCAACGCTCACCGAAGAAGCACACCTCCGCGCCATCCAAGCCCAAACTGAACGGGAAGCACGCCGCCTCGAACGGGAAACCGAAGAACGACGTTGGGCGAACCGGGACGAGGCCGCGATCCAGGCCGCGATTGATCAGATGCATGCCGAGCACGCCGAACGAGAACGCCACAAACGTGCCAACCGATGAACGAGCGCCTTGTGCCGGATGGGTTTAGAACCCGGCTCTGCTTTTCGCGGGCGACTGGCCGGTTTGCAGTTAGCCGGCTTGGAAGTAGGTTCGGAGCCGTCCTGCCAGGGTGTGCAGGTCTCCGGCGTCGAGGCGGGCGACGATCTCGGCGACGGTCCGGGGCGGATTTTTGGAGGCTGCCGCGATCGCGCGCACCGCATCCGCGACGATTGCGCTGTTGGTGTCGAAGAGGTCCGTGAGAAACACGTCCGGGTGCTGCGCAATAACCCCGTGGGGTTTCAACGCATCGGCGGGGAAGTCTTTGAGGTTGAAGGTGACGATCACCTCAGCTTGCGCGTGGATCGCCGCGGCGAGGACGTGCCTGTCGTCCGGGTCCGGAAGCTGAAGGCCTTCGATGAGGTGTTCGTGGCCGGTTATGGTGACGTCTCGGATGGCGTCGTTCATCAGGGCCCGGGTGCGTGCCAGGCTTTCGGTTTTCAGATCGGGCCGGTTGAGGATGAGGTTACGGAAAACCTCGTCAAGGATCAGCTCCGACCATCTCGCTCGAACAGCACCTTTAGTTGCGACACGGATCAGGAGATCGCGAAGCAGGGAAGGGTAGAGAACGTTCGCGTCATAGACCGCCGTGACGGTCACTGATCAAAACCCAACTCCTGACTCAGCTGCACCAAAGCATCCGCTGCCGTCTCACGCCGGGCGTCGTCTCGGGACTTGAAAAGAAGCAACGATTCGGTGTCCACCCGGCGGTGAGTACCGACCTTTCGGTACCCGATCTTGTTTTCCTCTAGCAGCTTGATCAGGTACGGCCGGGACACGTTCAACATCCCGGCAGCCTGCACGGTGGTCACCTCCGAGTCCCTCGGCAAAACGCTCACGTGCTGACCTGCTGCAAGGTTTTTCAGCGCCGCCACGAGCACGTCAGAAAGCTCGGCCGGAATCTGTACCGGGGTGTCTTCGCCAACGATCGAGAGAGCAATCACTTGACGGCCCGCCGACGTTTCAGTGGCGTGCCGCACACGCTCCAAAGCATGCCGGGCGAGACGCTCAACATCCTCGTTCGGCGCACTGCTCATAGCAATCGACATGAACCCACCCTAACTCTAAATGCAATAAGTGCAATGGCGTGGTTGTCGGGGAGTTGGCAGAGTGATGGTGGCTGGTGATACGTAGCTCGCGACGGTCTTGTGCGCGCGAGACCAGCAAAGTCACTTCGTCTATCCCGGCGGGTCTGTTCTCTGGTGGCCGGTCTAGGCGCATGCGGTGGCGGATTGTGGGCTGAACGAATCTGTCCCCAACAAGCCGGGTTCCGAAGCAGACGTGTCACCTCGCGGGGAGAACCATGTGGTCACGGGGCTGGAGGGTATGGCCTTAAGAGGGGTGTGTGATAGATGTGTTGCAGGAGGTGTTGTGGTGGGTGCGCTACCTGTTCGTTTGTCGGAGGAGGACATCCGCCGGCTCGAGGCGTTAGCGGCGCGGACGGGGAGGTCGAAGACGTTCCACGCCCAGGAGGCTGTCCGGGAGCATCTGGCGGATCTGGAAGAGCGGTACTGGGCTGATGATGTCATCGCCCGGTGGGAAGCATCAGACCAAATTTCTCGGCCGGCGGATGCGTTGTGGGCTGGGCTTGACGTGTGACCGGGCGGCAACCGCGGACGGTAGCGGAACACGTTGACGCTCTTCGTGTTGACCCGGTACTGATGGGTCAGGTCGATGTACTTCTCCGTCGGCGCCGTGTGGAAGGCTTCCTCCTGGGTTACTGGACAGAGGGGCTCCCCACAGACGCGCAACGCTCCGCTATACAAGAAAGACTGAGCCGACTCAGCGACCTCGCGGCAGCCGCCCTCAACCAGAACCCACCGGAAGAAGAGCCCACCCCCGAGAAGCCGACGCCTGCCGTTTCGTCGAACACATAGACACGCTCTGACCGTAACGCGGACCGCGTCTAGCCGGCCTTTCAGATCAGACGGCAAAAGGACACTCACCACCCCTGCAGACTTGTTTACCGGGGTGAGGGATTACCGCGAGCTTTCACGGCGACCGAAGAAAATAGCGCGGTCACCCCAGCCCGGATTTCACGGGCCTGGTTATAGCTCCATGGCGGGTCGGGTGAGTGCGTGGCGGGCGAACGCGACACCGACCGGTGTCGCGGTGCCCCAGGAGCGGTGTTTTTCGTCGTCGTTGAACGCGCCTAAGCGTCGGAGTATCCGCCAGGGGTCCGCGAACAGGTGGAACGCACGGTCGGCGCTGATCCGCTGGCCAGAAGCGTCACCCCAGCCGATCGACCACAACCCGTCCGCGACCTCGGCCGTATAGTCGGTGCGTGTCGACACGGTGGGGGTCGCCATGGCGAGGAGGAAGAACTCTGTTGCCCGCACCTCCACCTCGGACGGCCGGGCCAGCAGGTATTCGGCGAGGTGGTCCCACAACCCGGCAGGGTCGCCGGTCAGGCGCCGGCCAAGCGGTGTGGGGAGCAGAACGCCTTTCCGGCGGTGCAGGAGCCGCATGGCCATCATCATTTCTCGGTGATCAAGGACCGGGATGGTGAGATCTTCGCGGTTCCCTTTCCCGATCCAGTCCTTCTCCCAGCCCAGCTCCGTCATCGCCTTGGTCACGACCGCCGGCGGCAGGTAGCCGGCCGCTGTCAGGGGGACACCGCCACCTGAGACCTGGTCAAGGAACCACTGAAACGGACGCACGAACTCCGTCTTCACTTCCTCGTCTACCGGCACCGGTTCGTCCAGCCGGGCCTGACGGACCTGCTTTCGAAACGCAGGGATGGCGTCAGGGCGCATTACAGCCTCCAGACCGTCCACAACTGTGACCGTCCGAGGTGCAGGATCCGTGACGTCTTCAGCTGGCGAACTCATACCCGCCTGCCCGGGCTTCTCGGTGAGAATGGTTTGGCCGAGATCCCGGACGGTGGTGTTTTCGTGGGCGGCCCAGGCCTGCAGGGTGCCGGTGACGGCGAGGATCCCGCCGTCAAGGATCGCCTTCCCGCTGTGCCGGCGGTGGAGCCCGCTGATCGAATCGAACGCCCGGCCCTTCCCGGCTAGCGCGAGAACATCCGACGCCGCCGTGCGGGACTGTTTATCCCACGCCGGCACCCGGATACCACGCAACACAGGCAGGAGGGCCGGGTCGGTGTGCCAGGTGTCTAACAGGCCGAGGCTGACACCGATCACGTGCGCGATCGACGGCCTGTCACCCACGGGCTCTGGTTGAAGCCCGGCAATCACACCCCGGGCGGTGTCCGTGCGGCCTTCGCTGATCGCTTCCGACGCCAGCCGGAGGATCGTGAGCGCCTGCTGGCGGGTCCGGCCCACGGGCACGAAGCGTTCGAAGTTCCGCCGCTCTACCGCCCGGCCGATCGCAGCGTTCAGCGTCTCAAGGTCCGGGGCTTCGAGGTTGTTGATGTCAAAACCGTCCTCGGCCAGCAACGGCCCGATCTCCTGCAACAGTTCCGCCGCGAGCCCAGGCCGGTGCACGACACCGGCCTCACGCATCAGCCGCTGCACCTCAGGATCATCAAACGGGCCCACCACCCCCTCAGACTACGACCCCGAGTCCCAACACAACCATCGTCAATTCGGGCCACAATCCGGCACCGTGGGGTGATGCTGCCGGAAAGCACGTCGGAATGCGCTAGCAGCAAAAGAAGGGTGCGCTCTCGCCTGGTGCCGGATGGTTAGTCGTAGATGGTGGCGCGGTTACCGATGTCGAGAGCGATGATGACGAGCTCACCGCGGCGGATGTCGAGGATGGTGCGGTAATCCCCGACCCGGATCCGCCACAAACCGGTGTACGGCCCGGTCAGAGCCTTGCAGCGGGCTGCCGGGTCCTCCAGTCGTGAGAGGTCATCGAGGGACTTCAGAACACGCCGGGCGATGGAGAAGTCAAGTTTCTTGAGGGCACGGACAGCGACCCGGTCGAACTCGATCCGCCATAAAGCGTCGCTCACTCGTCAAGCTCAGAAGTCAGCCCGTCAATCTCAGAACGGGTGATCCCGAGCTCGGTCATTACGTCAGTAAACGGAACTGTGTCGCGGGTCCCGGCACGGATTGCCTCGGCCCGGCCCAGAACACCGTACGCGTGCTCCATGTCATCCAAATGCTCTGACAGAGCCTCACGGAGATAGAACGCCGCCGGGCGGCCGGTGGACGCGCTGAGCGTATCCAGTCGGCCCTTCAAATCGGCCGGTAGACGAACACTCACAACCCCTGTAGACATGTTTACAGTATGGCGCCGTTTCGGGCGCCCAGAACCGTCCGGCACCGTCGAGAAAGAAGATCCGGGCATGACACGTCGGCGGATTACGGGATGAACGAACCTGTCCGTGCCAAGGTGCGCTCCGAAGCAGTTGGCGCCTCGTGGGACAGGGCCATGCGGTCACGGAGCGCAACGGCCTGCTGGTGGTGGCCCTGGTAAGGGTGTGTGATGGATGCTGTCGCGGGAGGTGTTGTGGTGGGTGTGCTGTTGATTCGTTTGCCGGATGAGGACATCCGCCGGCTCGAGGCGTTAGCGGCGCGAACGGGGAAGTCGAAGACCTTCTACGTCCGGGAGGCTGTTCGGGCGTATCTGGCGGATGTGGAAGAGCGGTATTGGGCTGATGGTGTCATCGACCGGTGGGAAGCCTCGGACCAGGTCTCTCGGCCGGCGGTTGTGTTGTGGGCTGGGTGTGACGCGTGACTGGGCGGAAAATGTGGGCACCCGCGGAGCATAGTGACGCTCCCCGTGTCTGACCCTGCGGTGATGGGTCAGGTTGGTGCGCTTCTCCGGCGGCGCCAGGCGGTGAAAGAGCACGCGGCGGCGTTGAGCCGGGCGCGGGATGTCGTGTCGCCGGCGGCAGCTGCTGCAGCCCAGGCGCGTGAGAACCTCATCCGGGTGGTGCGGGACGAGTTCGGGTTGCACACCAGCACCCAGGTTGCGACGTTGATGGGGTCCCGAAGCCCTGGCCGGTCTTTGGCGTCTGGTCTTCGGACGGCGGGGAAGCTGTTATTTATTCGACGGTTGAACGCGTACCAGTACCCGGGGTTCCAGTTCGATGGTTCCGGCCACATCAGACCCGTCATTGCACCCTTGATCCGGCTCGCGAAAGAACGCGGCTGGGACGTGGAGGACGCCGGGTTGTGGCTGCTCTCCGGCACACGGTACCTGCACGGCGACCGGCCCGTCGACAACCTCGACAACCCGGAGGTTGTACTCGAAGCGGCGGGCGAGGCATGGGCCCAGAAATGGTGACGGGTCTCTGATGCCCACACCCCTCCCCCACGCGACCTCATGTGATTCTGCACCTGACAGGCGTTACTGGTCAAAGTGATGTTGAGTGGGCCCGCACGGGGGCCGCTTTTGGAGTTTTGCTGTTAGAGGGAGTCGATGAGTTCGCGCATGAGCTGGGAGGCGGTGGTGTGGCGACCGCGTGCGGCTTCGTCGAGTTTGGCGCGGCGTGCGGCGTCGAGGCGGAGCGTGAACGGGCGCGCCTGAGCGCCGACACTGATGGGGCGTCCAGGCTGTGAGGGGCCGAGGTGTTTCCCGGTGTAGCCCTGCCCGGATTCGGTGTCGGCACCCCATCGTTCGATGTCGTCGTCGGTGAACGGGGTTCCGTTCACGTCGGTGTATTCAGCCATTCTGGTTACCTCCTTAATCCAACCTCAATAAGAGTCCTCGTCGTTGCTGGCATCGCGTGAAAGACAAGCCAGCCGTCTGGTTCGTCTTCTACGGCGACGTATTCCAGCAGCCGCCCGGATGCGTCTGTTCCCACACCGACCCACTGCACCGGATGAGTGTCACGCGCCCGTGATCGCAGAGTGTTTTCGAACGCCTGAACCACATCGTCAGCAGTGACCTCGGGATGCCGCCCGGTCACTCTCGGATGCACTTGCACACGCACTAACACACCCGCCGATCTTTTCGTACTGCATCTACTGTAGTACGAAATACGAGGGCTTGCTCCACGTCGAAAAACAAGACGTGATCTATCGGATGCACGCCGAGCATGCCGAACGCGAGAAGCCCGATAGCCGGAATAAGCCCGCCAAACCGTTGAATGCCGTGCGTGCCGATGCTTACAGGAACAGTGTCCGTTTATTGCTTCGTTCCGGTGTCACCGGAATGCAGTAACGCGGTACGACAGCCGCCAGGCAGATCGGCGACAGCGTCCTGAAGGGGTGAAGCCGGTAACTCCTGCGATGCATGTCGGGGTGCACTCACCACTTCTGCCAGCAGAACCGACTGGAACCAACTGCGGAGACAGACGGGAGCCGAATGCTTGCTGACCCGTTCACCACGGGAACAGTGACGGCACGCTTAGATATCTTGGAGCAAGCTATGGCGTTACCCGGGGTAACTTGCTTGCGCACCTCCCCGCGTGGCGGTGGGTGCGGGGCATACTGGTCGTATGGTCCCCGCTGGTGGCGGGTTCGCTGCGCTGGGCCAGAAGGGATTGGAACCGTGTCGGAGTCGTCGCGTGAGGGCCGTCTCTTCGGCCGGCGCCGGCGTGCGAACGTGCCGGTTGAGCAGCGTCGAACGAAACGCTACGAAGTCTCCGTCACCCCGACTGAGGACGCGCATTTGCGTGCCCGTGCAGAAGTCCTTGGTGTCACGGTGCCGCGTCTGTTGTTCGAATCCGCGATGAACGCGCAGGTTCGGACGGATACGGAGTGGAAACTTGTTGGGGCTGAGTTGTTTCGGGTGTCGCGGTTGTTGAAGTCGGTGTCGGACAACATGAACCAGCTCGCCAGGTTCGCGAACACGGAGGGCGTCTTCCCGGCGGAGGCGGAGGGCGTCTTCCCGGCGGAGGCGGAGGGCGTCTTCCCGGCGGAGGCGGAGGATGTGTACGCGGAGTACCGGAGGTTGGTGCCGAAGCTTGAGGCGACGATCGACAGGTTGGCGGGCCAGTGAGAACGAACATCACCCGCGGCTCTCAAATGGGTGGGCTCATGTCCTACCTGGTCGGTGGCGGGAAGACGAACGAGCACACCGAACAGCACCTCGTGGCCGGGGACCCGAGCATCATGGCCATTCACGGTGGCGGAGCGGTTCTTGACCGTGCGGCCGCGTTAGAGATCGCGAAGAGTTTGGACCGACCGCGGAAGTTCTTCGGTGTCGAAGTGACACGTCTCGCGGTGCGGAAGGACGCCGACGGTGTCGCCCAACGGGATGCTGCTGGTGCGATCGTGAAGGAGCGTGTGCAGGCTGACGTGTGGCACTGCTCTTTGTCGTTGGCGGCTGAGGAGGGTCAGCTGTCGGATGAGAAGTGGGCGCGGATCGCGACGGACTTCGTGCACCGGATGGGGTTCGCGGGCGACGAGTCGGGGAGGGCGGATTGTCGGTGGGTGGCGGTTCGTCACGGGGTGTCGAAGAACGGTAACGACCATATCCATATCGCCGTCTCCCTCGTCCGCGAAGACGGCACGAAAGCGGCAGTGCACCGCGACTTCCAGCGTTCTCAGACTGTGAGTCTGGAGCTTGAGCGGGAACACGGGTTGCAGCTGTCGAACCAGCCTGACCGGGAGCTTGGCGAACGTGGCATCACGCCCGGGGCGCGTGAGGCGGCGTCACGCCGCGGGCAGGTCGAGGTCGACGCGCACCGTCTCGAGCGCGCCGTACGGGCCGCCGCTGTTGCGTCCGTTGACGAGGCGGAGTTTGTGCGCCGGATGCGGCAGACCGGTGTCCTCATCCGGCCCCGTTACGCAACCGGGCGGGACGATGTCATCGCCGGGTACTCCGTCGCGCTCCGCCCCGAAAAAGGGCAGCCGGCCGTGTGGCATGGCGGCGGGAAACTCGCCCGCGACCTGACCCTCCCCGAGCTTCGGAAAGGATGGCCCGACCGGCCAGAAACCGCCACCGACGCCGCCGCGGAATGGCGCACAGCCGGGGCAAACCCGGCCCATTACCAGCCTGTAAAGCCTGGCCGGGAGACAGCGCCACCGACTCCGGAGATGTGGCAGCAGTACGCCCGGGATCTCACCCGCCTTCAGGAACAGATGCGGGGTGTTCCTGCCGGGGACCGGGATGCGTGGGCGCGCGTCGCGAAAGAGGCATCGGGGGCGTTCGCGGCTTGGTCCCAGCGCATCGAAACAACCCCGGGCCCGCTAGCGGAAGCATCACGATCCCTGGCGCGGTCTGCGCACCTCCGCGCCTACGAATCAAAACCCCGCCCGGTGTCGTGGCCGACCGCTGCGGGCGGCGCCGCGGTATTCCTGCACGCCACCCAGACAGCTAAACCCGCCCCAGAGGTACTCATCGTGCTGCAGGAGCTTGAGAAGCTCAGCCGCGCCCTCAGAGACATGCACCACGCCGCCGGCGACGCCCGCAGGGCCCGCGACATGACCACCACCATCCATGAACGACTCCGCACCGTCACGCAGCCATCACCCGCTACTAGGACCCTCACGGCCACCACTCCCCGGCCGGTGGTGCAGCTGACGGCAAAGCAGGAAGCATTCGTTGCCGAATGGCGCCAAGGCCAGATGAACGTCATCGCAGAACTCAACCGTCATGCAGACAGCTACCGGAAAACCCTTCAAGGTGCCGCCGAACAAGATGAACGTGCCACCGCCTGGGTCAGGTCCGGGCGCCTCTCCCCCGACGACGCAGCCCGCCACACAGACACCCTCCGTGCTGCCGCAGCTGAGGCCCAAGCAACCTGGAAACCCATCCAACAGGCCCGCATCAACGAACTTTCCCACTTGCAGCAGGCCGCGACCGCGAAAGCGCGAGAAGACGCCGCCCAAATTATTGACGCCGAAAAACGCGCTGCCACCGCCGGCCTGTTCGCCAAACGCGGCGCCCGCGCCGACGTCGCCGCACTACGAGCCACCGTGCAGGCCGAACATCCGACACCCGTGCCCGAGGGAATCCATAACCTCCAGCAGTGGGTACACACCGACACACGGCGAATTGTTCAAGACGCAGAACGTAACGAACCCGCTGACGTTTCACGCGCCCGGCTGGTGAAAGAACACGCTGAAACTGCAGCGGCCAGAGCAGCGAAAACCGAAATCACAAACCAGGCAGAGTGGACTCAGTCAGTCCATCAGATGAGCGTCGAGCACTACGGCATCATGCGGAGATACCACCAGTCTCTGCCCGCGTACGGGCAGCTCCCCCCGATCGAGGCCGCCCAGCAGCACCTTCCCCCACTCGAACGGCGCATCCAAAACGCCGTCACCTTCATAGCGAAGTTCGACGCGTCCGACCCCGAACAACAACTCGCTAAAGCCATAGCCGCAACCACCGCGCAACAAGAACATGATCGACAGGCAGCACAAGCGGCGCAAGCCGACCGTGAAGCCGCAGAACAAAACCGCGACCGGCACTGGACTCCGCCTACCCGGTCTGACCAGGAACGAGACCGCGGCTATGAGCGGTAACTAGGCAGATGACTGCTGAAATAATTATGTCCTGACAGAAAGACGTAATTAAACACATCGAGTGCTCTACCCTGTGTTTTAGGGGGCTTTTAAAAATAACCGGCATAGCTAGAGGGCAGAGACCAGCACCTGAGTAGCCCATTCCTGGCTGGGCTGTACTCGATACCGATGTAGGAGCCAGCTAGATAAATACGTCATGACGGACGTAATGACATATGGACATAAAGAAGGATAGATAGATAGACGTAAATAAAGTACGCTAGAAGCGTCAAAGGAGAAGCATGCCCCCCAGGATTACGGCTATTGGCAACAGAAAAGGTGGCGTGGGGAAGACTTCTGTGACCCTTGGGCTAGCCACCGGTCTAACTCTGCTAAATAAACGAGTACTGGTCGTCGATCTCGATCCGCAGGCCGACACAACTGCCGCACTCGAAGCGCACGGCGAATTTGACATCTTCGACGTTCTATACGGGGGAGAAGCTGGCACACTCGGGCAGGCAATTACTAGAACCTCCTGGCGGGGGATAGATGCAGTACCCAGCTCAGGTGCGCTGTCGAGAATCGAGTCCGAGTCATTGATGACTCCCGAAATGCGACTTAAGACCGCAGCATGGGACGCCGTCGAACTAGAGCAATACGACCACATTCTCGTTGATCTACCCCCAGCGTTGGGCCGATTGACTCTAAACGGGTTGATCTGGGCCGAGACAGTTATTGCCGTCACCGAGCCCGCGGCGTTTTCGGTCAAAGGGGTGGGGGAGTTCCTGGACACAGTCAACAAAGTGAAGGGATTACCTCACCTCAATCCGGGCCTCACCTTCCAAGGGATCATCGTCAACAAGCTCAGTTCACCAGCCACCGCGGAACACTCTTTCCAGATCAACGAGCTAATCGGCGAGTACGGCGACAGGGTGCTCGAGCCATATTTACCGCTGAGAACTGCAATGCAGGATTCGGTTAGCGGCCGCATACCGCTTACAAAGCTCACGAGCAGAGGTGCGTCAATAATGACGGAGCGCTTTGTGGAGCATGCGCGACGAATAGACGGAGGAACTAAATGAGTCCAATTGACCGCAAGTCATCCATTCGCAAAGCGCCGGCCGCTGACGTTGTCGAATCGATAACGCGAACTCCTACGGCGCCAGCTGGCGCCGACGCAGGCACCGGCAAGGTCAACGGGGGAGGAAAGTTCGTCCCGGCTGACCGGTCAGCACCTGAGCCTCGACGTGTAGGCGCGGGTCGACCAAGAAGTAAACGCCGCATGGAACCCTTCTCGTCAAAGATCGAAATTGCCTTGCGGGATCGCCTAGACGAGTACCTGCAAGCAAATGGAATGACAGTCGTGGATTTCCTAGACGCTGCCATCCGCGACCGGCTTCAGAAGTAGTGACACGACCGGTTCTCGTTCTCCTGCTTCGTAAGCGGCCTCGGCAGTTAGGTCATCAAGAAGTTCGACCCTATGTAGCCAGGATAGGACGACGTAGCCCTGATGAACGTCCTTCCAGCGTGACCAAAATACTCACTGGGCAAGAGTCAACAAAACCGTCAGCAGTCCCGATTGCCAGGCTGGCTTTCGTCGTCATGACCATGATCAAGGCGACATCGTTTTATTGCCGGGATCGCATCACCCCGTCCCGGCTCAGTCCCGATTCCATATCGAACGATTCACGGAGGAAGCCATATTGATCGAGACGAAGCAGCCCTCCAAATGGTCGGACGAACCGGCTACCTCGATTGCCGACGACCGATTTGGCCGAGACACGTTCGCCAAGATGGTCGCTACGCGTATCGATGAATCGCTCGTGGGACGCCCAAGCACTGTCTTCGGCCTGGTCGGCCCCTGGGGTGGAGGGAAAACCTCCCTGCTCAATATTGAATATTCGCTTTTGTGGGCACCGCTTTTGATGCGGGTGAGCACCGTTGTTCAGGTGCCTGGTTTGCGTCGTTCAGCACCATGATCGGTGTGGTTGAGCACCACCTGTGAAGCTCCTCCCACCAT
>NZ_NBXB01000049.1 GCF_003399635.1 Subtercola boreus
CGAGCTCCTCCGCAGAGGGCTCCGGCTTGTTTCTCTTCACAACATCCAGTGTCGTCATCACGGCACCTTCCCCGCCAGGCACACGCCCGACGCGTTAGGCCAGAAACACCGAATTCAGCACAGTCCCAAGACCCCGTTTACACGAAGACCATTGGCAGTTTGGCTGTGATCGTGGTCCCGCCCATGGGCGGACTGTGTACCGTGAGGGATCCGCCGAGAGCCTCCACGCGGTCCTCTAGCCCGATCAATCCGGATCCTTTGGTGTGGTCGGCACCCCCGATTCCATCGTCGCTGACGGTGATGACGAGAGATTTGTCGACGGGGGCGATTGTTATTTCGGCGGTGGTTGCTTGTGCGTACTTCGCTGTGTTGGCGAGAGCTTCGGACATGACGTAGTACGCGGCGACCTCGACGCTGTCTGGGTGTCGGCCGGGTTGTGGCAGGTTCAGCGTGACAGGGATGGGGGAGCGCCGGGCGAGCGAACGAGCCGCCGGGACGAGGCCACCCTCGGACAAGATCGCCGGGTGTATTCCCCGGGAGAGCTCACGAAGGTCGTCGAGCGCCGCAACGAGGTTGTCGGCGATCTCCGACACCTGCAAACGAGATACGGCGTCCGCAGGAAGCTGCTGCTCGACGTTTCGGAGGTCCATCGAGATCGAAACAAGGCGCTGCTGGATGCCGTCGTGGAGGTCTCGCTCGAACCGACGTCGTGTCTGGTCGGCGGTTTGAACGATACGAGCCCGAGATTCGATCAGCTCTAGCCGAGACTTCATACTCCCGATCGCTGTGGCGATGAGTTCCGCGAACTGGCCAAGCCGTGCCTCAGTGTCCGGAGGCAGCCGACCAGGACCCGTTGTGACCACGACGATGGCTCCCCACAGCCGGTTCTCGACAAAAACCGGTCCCGCGAGGGTTTCGGTGATTCCCAGCTGAACCGAGAGTTCTGCAAAAAGGCCCTCACCTTCTGTAAAGCCGTGCTGCCGAGCGGGTCGCTGGGAATGCCAGACGTAGTCGCCGGGATTGCTCCCTCCAAACGGAAGTGTCTTGCCGATGAATTGAGCTAGGTCGGGCTCTCCCCAAGCGGCTAAGATCGTGGCGAGTTCGCTGTCCTCGTACCGGATGATCACGGTCCCCTCGACCCGATGCAGGAGCGCCAGTTCGCGGACGATCGTCGGCAACGTAACGTCCCACTCCTCGCGGGCGACAACCGTGGCAACGCGTCGCAGTGCCGCCTGCTCCTCGGCGAGTACCCGTTGAGAGTCTCTAGCGTCCAAGTTAGACAGCGCCACCCCGACCAGGTCAGCGAACTTCGCCATTCGCTCTTCCGTCTCCGCAGGAAGTGGTTCCTCGACTATCGACCCTACGACCAGCGCGCCCCACAGCCGGCCGGCAGCACGAATAGGTGCCCCTACCGCTGCGCGCATCCCAACCCCGCGCTGGAGAGCTCCAAGTTCACCTTCGACAGAGCTGTAATCCTCCACCCGCGCGGGCAACCCGGTCGCCCGAACCTGACCGGTAACGCTGTTCCCGCGGGTGTTGAGTTGACGGCCGACCTTGATCCCGCTGTCCACAGGCCCCCAGCTGCCCACGGACGTCGCCAACTCCTCATCGTCGAATCGAAATACCTGCGCGCCCGACACGTGAGTTACCCGGCCCAGCTGCTCCGCGACCGCGTGGAAGATATCTTCGGCGGCGCTTTCTCGGGCGACCAACTCGGCAATCCGCAACAGGGCCGCCTGTTCGGCGATGAGCTGCTCCACGGCCGCAGTTCTTAGAATATTTGTGACCACGGCACTCATGGATGCGTCGAAGTGGCTGAGCCGCTCTTCCGTGTCCGCCGCGAAGGGAACGTCGCCGATTGAGTGAACGAGTACCGCTCCCCACACTTTGCCATCGAGCACGATCGGAACTCCGACCGACGACGTGATGGCGAAAGTCTCCGCTTCTGAAGGAGGATCCGCTGCTGCCGGCCGTGAGGTGGAGTCGTGACGAACAGGCTTTTGCGTGCGTATCACTTCCCGGGCTAGCTGATCGTCTTCAAGGAGCCAGTGATCAAGGTCAATTATCCGCGCGTCCTTTGCCGACCAGGCGGCAAACACGACGATTTTATTCCTGTGATCTATGCGCAGAATCTCGAGGAAATCCGCCCTCAGCACGTGAGTCATCTGGCCGGCGGCGGTCTCCAACACCACCCGAGGGGAAGCTCCCTGGGCTGCCAACGCGGCACCCGCACGCAGGGCCGCTAGCTCGTTTTTGAGGTCTTCCTCGAGGGACTCATCCATAGCGTTCGACTCCGACCGGTTCCTGGTGACTAATCTGGGGAAGGTGCATAACCAAGAATGCAGCGAAAGCTGAGTTAGCGACAGAGGCCGGAGCGTATGGGAACTCGAGTAGTCGTCGTCGATGACGACGTGCTGTTGAGGGAAGGCCTGGCCAGCCTTCTCGTTCGCACAGGACTCGACGTCATCGCGCAGGCTTCCGACGCCATCGGGGTTCTCGACGTCGTTCGTGATCTGCAGCCCGACCTGCTCATCATCGACATCCGGATGCCCCCCACCAACACGATCGAAGGACTCGTCGCCGCCAAAGCGGTCAGAGCGGCTTGCCCGGACGTCCGAATTCTCGTTCTCTCGTCGTACGTGGAGGTTGAGCACGCCATTGACCTCCTCGCCACGGGCTCCGGCATCGGCTACCTGCTCAAGCAACGCATCACCGAGATCGACACCTTCATCGCGGCACTTGACCGCATTGTTGCAGGTGAATCGGTCATCGACCCGGCGCTCGTGAACGAGCTCGTGCTAGCCCGCCGCACTCGTAACCCCCTGGATCTGCTCACTGCCCGAGAACGAGAAGTGCTCGTGCTCATGGCAGAGGGTCGATCCAATCTCGGGATCAGCAAGGCCCTCTATCTCACAGAAGGCACCGTCGAAAAACACGTCCATCGCATCCTCACCAAGATGGATCTCGGCAGTGAAGACACCAGTCACCGACGAGTACTCGCCGTACTCACCTATCTGAACCAAGCGCACTGACCAGTCGCGGACTCCCCACGGTCTGAGCTCTGGTGTTGAAGTGGGAAGAGCCGGGGTGCCGAGCACCCGGCCTTCGTCAAGAAGTCGCACTGGTGCCCCGCTCTCACGCGCTGGCACCCTGCTAGCGGGTACGCGCGCACCCCGCTAGCCGTCACTCAAAGACGGCCACTGCCGGGGCTGTATTCGGCGACCATACGCGAGAACCTGTCACTACCAACCGAAGATAGCCCTCCACGCCGACCGGTTCGAGGGCCCACCAACGACACAACGGTGCACGTCACCGCCGCGTCGCCACCAACACTGCCAGTCAAAGAAGAGGAAACCACCATGTCGAAAGTCGTTCTCGAGCCCGGGGCGCAGGTCATCGCCGACGCCACCGCCAACCCGCCCTATCTCTACGAAATCGGCGTAGACGCCGCCCGCAAGGTCCTCGACGACCTCCAGGCCGCACCGATCGAGAAAGTCGAGATCGGCGACGACAAATGGATCACCGTCCCCGCCGCCGTCGGAGACGTGAAAGTCCGCATCATCAAGCCCAAGGGCGCAACCGGCACCCTCCCCGTCATCCTCTACGTGCACGGCGGCGGCTGGATCCTTGGCAACTCCGGAACCCACGACCGTCTCATCCGCGAACTCTGCGCCGGCGCGAACGCCGCACTCGCCTTCGTCGAGTACGACCGGTCACCCGAAGCCCAGTACCCGACCGCCATCGAGCAGGCGTACGCCACCGCCCAGTGGATCACTAAGAACGGCGCTAGTGAGGGCCTGGACGCATCCCGGATGGCTGTTGCCGGCGATTCCGTGGGCGGCAACATGACCGCAGCGCTGGCGATCCTCGCCAAGCAGCGCGGCGACGTCACCTTCGTGCACCAATCGATGTACTACCCGGTCACCGACGCCGACCAGAACACCGAAAGCTACCGCATCTTCGCCGACGGACCATTCCTGTACGCAAAAAGCATGGCGTGGTTCTGGGACGCGTACCTCCCGGACGTCAGCCGACGCTCAGAGATCACCGCGTCGCCCCTGAAGGCCACCCTCGACGATCTGCGGGGGCTGCCTCCGGCTCTTCTGATCGTGGACCAGAACGATGTGCTCCGTGACGAAGGGGAAGCATACGCCGCCAAGCTCGTTCAAGCCGGCGTCCCCACGACCAGCGTGCGCTACAACTTCGTCACGCACGACTTCATGATGCTCAACCCGGAGCGCGTCACCCAGGGCACGACCGCCGCCATCGAACAGGCGATCCGAGCTTTCCGCAAAGCTTTCGGAACCGCAACGGCCTAACCGGCCCATCAGTACCCATAGCCGGCTCGGCAGCACTGACGCCGAGCCGGCGGAGTTCCTCCCATCAGTCATCCACACCAGATCAACCCAACGAGTTCCCATGACCAACTCAGTCCCCAATCCGTAGAGTCCGATGGCTGGGCGCGTTTTGAAGTGCACTCAGTTAGGGCGTAGCTGTGCGAGTCTTTGCTGTCAGCTTGGCGCCGTCGGGTCGTATTTCCCCGGATGGCGAGACGTGACGGTAGAGCGTTTGCCTGGTTAGCCGAGTTCTTTGCAGAGGTCACCAACACGGGTTTCTTTCTGCCCCATCGCGGCCATGGCCAGGTGGACTTTCGCTGCCGTCATTTTGTAGGGGCGTCCGCCGTTTATGCCTCGAGCGCGTGCCGCTGCGAGGCCAGCGATGGTGCGTTCGGAGATGAGGGTGCGTTCGAATTCAGCCAGCGCGGCGAAGATGCCGAAGACGCCGAAGACGAGCTTCCCCGAGGCTGTTGTGGTGTCGATGGCGGCGCGTTCGCCGGTGAGGACTTTCAAATCGATCCCACGGTTGGTGAGGTCATGAACAGTGTTGACGAGGTGGCGTAGGTCTCAGCCGAGCCGGTCGAGTTTCCAGACCAGCAGGGTGTTACCGTTACGGAGTGCTTTCAGGCACGCGGCGAGGTGCGGGCCGGTCATCCTTCCCTCCGGAGGCCTGATCTTCGTAGAGCTGGTCGGGTTCGACGCCCTGTGAACGGACCGACTCGCGAATGTGTGACAAGTCGAAGGATCCGCCTTATTAGCTGCTGGCAGGCCCGGTGGTTCGAATGCTGAGGCGTGTGGTCATGTCGAGCTTCACTTCGCCGTATGGGAGCACGTGCTGCCAAAACAGTGGGGTGAGACCGCGTCGATCTTCGGTGGTGAGCAGGCCAGCCCAGGCGTCTTCGGCGAGTACGTCTTGGAGCATGAGCGTGTTCACGTAGACGAGACCGGCTTGCAGAATCCGCAGGCACAACGCGCTCATTTCCTGTTCGTCTTGGCGGTTGGATGCGATCTCACCGCCCTTGCCGTAGTAGATGACTGCGTTCGCGCCGTTGAACGCTTCGACGATGTTGAGTCCCTCGGTGATCTCGCGTTGGAGTTCGCGGCTGCGCAAGAATCTGGCGACGAAGATGGTGCGTTGGGCCCGCCCGACTTCCAGCATCGCCTGATAAGTGGGGTGGGCGGCTGAGCGGGTGAAGCGGCGCAAGATCGCTTCGGTTGAGGCGGTGCCCTGTCTGATTGCGGTCGCGTACTTGATCATCTGGTCGTAGTTTTGCTCGATGAGATCCCAGCGGATCGGACGCGTGAGGGCTGGGGTGAGTTGCGGGAACGCGTCGGGCTGACCGGAGGCCGGCCGGTACAGGCGGACCTTGTTGATCTGCTTGATTCGTGGCAGCAGGTCGAAGCCGAGCAGTCGGGTGATGGCGAAACCAATCTCGGACTGGCCGTGGGTGTCGACGTAGTTGCCTTCAACCTTCATCGTCGTGCCGTGGCGTATCGCACCCTCGATCATTGCGTGGACCTCCGAGGCGGAAGCCCGCAGCGTTTGGGAGTGCACGACCATTGACCCTCGTTCGACGTGCCAGTAGATGAGGATCCCGCGGCCGCCGTACCGGGAGTGCCACTCGGTGAAAATATTCTGATCGTAGGAAGGGAAGTGTGTGGAGTCCGATGCGACCGCAGTGGAGCCCTCACCCCAGAGGCTCGTGCGGCGCGCCGCGAATGTGGCGTTGGCGATAGCAATCGCGACGGCCTGCGCGGTGTCGCGGGTGAGGTAGCGGCGCCGGACGTAACGGATTTCATCCTCGGTGTGGCCATGACCGCCGCCAGCGGCGACCGCGCGGATACCTGTGTTGGTCCCGTAGGCGTAGATGGCCAGCATCAACCGTTCCGCCAACACTTCGACGTCGAGGGTGCCGCTTCCGGCGGTGGCGTCGTTCAGGCAGCCGGTGCGCAGCACCGTTTCCTTGAGCATGTCGACCAGGGCAATCGTGCCCCACCGTCGTTGCACCTCGTCCTTGACGCGTCGCAGATTGCGGGGCTCGGGGGCAGCTTCGTACTTCGTCAACGTGATCGCACCCGAGGGCCGATCGGTGATGCTCAGCCAGTCAAGCGACGGGACCGCAGAATCTAGCGCGGTAAGGGCGTCCGTCATCTCCCGTCGCAGATCATCGATGAAAACAGTGGGATCAAGTGGCTTGCGCAGCTCTCGGTAGTTCTCACTGCGCCGCTGCTCGAAGTCTTGGGGTAGGTCTTCATCCGGGTCACGCCAGGAGTCCGCACCCACCACCCAGATCTCCTTGCACCGCAACTGCTCCCGCAACGCCTGCAATGTGACTACTTCATAGACCATCCGGGCCACCCGACCCCGCCCTCGGGTGTCGGTGCGGTAGACCAGGTCCGACCAGTCTCCGGCGGTACCGCGATGGACGGGAACCGTTTCCCCGAGCGGGTAGTAGGTCAGGTTGGCGGTCTTGGCATACCGCCTGATCAGCGTCAAGGCATCGATCACCGGGCGGTGGACGGTGTTACTGCTGCGGAACTCCAGCACCTCCAGCAGTGCGATCAGGCCGCGCCGGTAATGCCCAGTGTATGAAGCCCGCAGCGTGGTCTGGACTGTGCGCCGATACACCGGACCGTTCGTCTTGAACTCGTGGACCAGCTCCCGCAGCGTCTGCTCGCCGCCAGCCACTGCAGGGAAGACCACTTCCCGCACCGCTCCGTCGGGCTTCGCCAACGCTGCCTCAGCGATCAAGAAGAGAATGTTCTCCTTGCCGGTGACTCGTTTGAACGCATTGATCAACTCGTTGGTGACCCGCCGCTCCGCGCGGGCACCGATACGGTGCACCGTGGCGATCAGCAACTCCACCAGCGTGTCGGTGATCTCCCGTTCACGTTGATGGACCAACGCCGCGAGCACGGTCAGGGTCAACGGCTGAGCATGTCGGCGCAGATGCGAAGGCGCCTCGACAGCGGCCCGAGCCCGCCACCCATCCAGAACCTTCGGCGCCACGTCGGCGAACAAACCATCCGGCAGCCCCACGGCACGGACCGCCTGAAGTTTGCCGATTTCGGCCATCATCGACTCCAAGCTCACGTTGCCCGGCGCAGACTTGATCGACCCCAGAACGGTACCTGACTCGCCAACTCCGTCCTCGACGGCACCCTCCTCGGGCGTCAGCAAATTCAACAGGCGGCCCACCGTGGGCGGATCCAGACGCTGCGAGATCCGCAGCGACCAGGCCTGCTCAGCCACGCGTAAGGCTGAACGCACGATGCGCAGCACCCGACCGGGAGTGGGAGGCTCGATCTGTTGCGCTCTGAAATGGGCCAGGAGCTCCTCCCTGACCCGCTCGGGTCGCCGCTCGGCGTGGGCCACGTTCACAGCGAGCCAGACAGCCCCCTCTTCCTGGTCCGCAATAGTGGCAACTCGGAAGCCAAGGTGAGCGCGGATCTGGGCACGGTGGTACTCAATCGTGCTGCCAGACCACGCATAGGAGCCGACCACGGAACCGTCCACACCAACCTGGCGTGCCACGAAATCGATCACGACATCATGCACATCTAAACGGCCACGCGGGAACCGACCATGCCGGCTGTAGTGCTTAAGCAACAACGCGAAACCCAGGGCCGTGGCACCACGTTTACCGATCAACAGCTCACGATCGACCTCGAGCAGAGTCCAGAACTCGACCAGCTCATCAACATCAACAACGGCTGAGTCCATACTCGGACACTATCCCGGGTCGCAGCCGACACCGAGACCTCGAACAAAAATCCCCGTTGGGGCCGATGACAGCACCGTTACCAACACCCCACAACGCGCGGACCGGTGCTGCGCGTCCCCCTCTCTCTCCGCACCGGGACGGTTCCGCCTCGAGCGTGCTCCGTGGCCGGATCGACGTTCTACTTGCCCCGTCCACGACTGCGGACATGGTGGCGGATCTTGCGCGGGTGCTGGACGTACGGAAGCCTGCGGTTCGGTCAATCGAGTCGGCGCCGTCTGGCCCGGTTGATGCCCGGCACAGCGCGCATCGGCCATTAAGCGCCTCCGGGACGGCGCATATGGCCACGATCGGAGGCGGCAGCAATCCGTCGTGGACGGGGTTCATGTGCCTCCTCGCGGCCGCGCACGCAGGTTGGCAGTACGCCGATGTGCAGCACGCCGCGAAGACAGCGCCAGGGATGGAGCATTACCGGAGCAAGAACACCGGCCGCGGCGGCCGCCGTACCCGAAGCGCGGCGGAAGCTGTGGAGCGATTGGGTCGGCAGTGGGAGAAGGCGCAGCAGTACGCCGCGATCCAGCGACCCCTCCCCCAGGCCGGCCGAACCCCTGCTGACCTCACCGAGCTGGATGGCATCGTCCGGGCCGTGGACGCCGTCCTGAGCTCCTTTCAGGTCGCCCCCGGCCGGTGGGGCACGTCGGAGGCGGCGCAGTCGCAGCGCTCGATCCTCGCCGCTGTTGCGTACCTGTCCCTGCAGACCGGGAAACGCGTCGTCGCCGCCTCCATCCGTGACCTCGCCCTGATGACAGGACTTGGCCGGACAACCGCAGCCACCGCCCTCACGGCGCTTGCAGGGCAGGACCTGCTGGCCCGGATCAGCACCAGCGATGGCGGCAACGCCGCCGAATGGCGCCTAACCCCGGAGCTTTCCACAGCAGCAGGAACGGTCCGGTCACAGCCATTACATAACCCCCGCCCCCCTACCGAACTCTTCAATACCAGAGCCGATCAGGTGGCCACCCTCGAGCAGCTGCTGACCGATCAACGACACGATCTGTTTACGCGTGCTGGCCTCGGCCACCTTGCGGGGAAGGTCTACGCCTTGCTACGCCACTCCTCCGCGCTAACTGTCGAGTCCGCTGCATGGTTACTGGGTGTCTCGACGAGGCACACCATCACCGTCTTTAGCCGGCTACGCCACTACAAGCTGATCATTCGACACCCTGATGGTTGGGCGAGGTCAAAGAGAGATCTCAGAGACCATGCAGCCCGCCTGATCGGCGTGGCGGGCCTGCTCCGTGCTCGGGCGAATCGCTACCGAAATGAGCGCGAAGTGTGGGCGTGGTGGTTGGCCGAGGTGAACCAGATGAACTCCGTGCCGAGACGCCGAACCAGAAGACCCCACGTGTCGAGCCGCACGCTGCAATTCGTGGACGATGTTCCAGGCGAACGGCAATGGCCTCGCTACCCACGAGCTGCGGACGGTCGAGGCGATCACAAAGAGGCACGCTACTGGGCGAGCAACGGAATGTTGGTACCAGGATCGCTTTGGTACTCAAGCGCCGCGTGAGTGGAGGATTAGAGGTGGCTTCATGGGGCGAGTTGTTCTGCGGGTCGCTACGGGCCGTCCGAGCGGCCGTGAATTCAGAGTGCGACGATGGATTGTTATCTCGCTTGGGGATCGAGTGACTGAGAGTCATGAGGCATCTGGGCGCGTTTTCACTGATGCTCATCTTGCAGAGAGTTGACTGTTCTGTGATTCGGCATGGTTCGAATGTTGCTTGGCAACTTACGAACTCAGTAAGTTACAGAGTTGAGGATTTGCCGAGGTGGCCGATTACAGGGGGCTAGCTATCTGTTAGAGACCGTTGTTCGTGATCGGGGTGGGCTTTATGGTTTGGCAGGGAAGGTCTGAGCCCTGTTATGTGTCTCCCCCGCATGGCCGTTCGAATCTGATGCCTCGCGATTTAGGGTCGACCAAATACTTCGCCAATACTTCTATCGGTCCCGGCGCAGTAACTCGTGGCTCTGTCAGTAGTAGACCTGGGATCCTGAATCCGCAGGTCGGCAGGCTTATGTGCTATCAGTCTGTGACGGTAAGTCCGTTAGTCCGTTAGTCCGTTAGTCCGTTAGTCCGTTAGTCCGTTAGTCCGTTAGTCCGTTAGTCCGTACCTCCGTAACTCCGTACCTCCGTAACTCCGTAACTCCGTAAGTCCGTAAGTCCGTAAGTCCGTAAGTCCGTAAGTGCGTTAGTCCGTAACTCCGTAAGTGCGTGACTCAGTGAGTTACAGACTCCGACACGCCGTCTTACCGCACACGGATCGAAGGCGTGCCGAGTTGAATGGTCTCATGCGAATTGTCTGCCTCGTCGGTCAAAAGGGTGGGGTCGGAAAGACCACGACCACGATGAATCTGGCCGCCGTGATGTCGAAGCATTCCCGGGTTCTTGTAGTCGACGTTGACCCTCAGAAGTCGACTACATGGTGGGCTGAGAATGCCGGAGATAACCTCCCGTTCGACTTCGCGGCAGACGTGGACCCAGGAAATCTAGTAAGGCTTCGCGAGCTTCCGTACGACACCATCTTCGTCGACACCCCCGGCAGTTTGGAAGACACGCGAGTTCTGGCCGCCGTCCTTGACGCTTCGGACTTCGTGATCTTGCCCCTAAATCCTGAACCACTTAACACTCCTGCAATGGTCAGGACGATCAAGCAGCATATTGCTCCACGTAATCTTCCCTTTCGGGTCCTTCTCAGCAAGATCGACCGTCGCCGCGCAGGTCAGCTAGACGATTGGGAACACCTCATAGACGAAGGTCTGAAGCTGCCGCGATTCCGGCAGTACGTTCGGCTTTATGCGGCTCATGCAGACGCTCCCTTGGAGGGCCGCGTCGTGACCCAGTACGCGGATACCCGCCAGAACGCCAACGCAATCTTTGATTACACCCATGTTGCTTTGGAGCTCATGGCAATTTGGTCGAACGAAGTCCCGAAAGAAGGGTCTGCCAATGGCAAGAGCTGATTTGTCCGCAATGCTAGGTCGGCTCGAGGAAGACGATTCGATCATCGACAGTGGTGCTAGGGGGGAGGAGCCGCGGAGAGAGCGGACTGGCCCCAAATCGGTGAAGAAGCCTGCTCGCAGTAACTCAGACCCTCAACTTTCCGAGGGTGCAGCCAGTGCCCGAAGCAAAGATTCCAAGCAGCCGGCCGGTCCGCTCTACATGCGACTCGAACGTAAAGAGACGCGCCTGCGCTCCGACCAGTACGCGAGACTCACCGAATACTCCCGAGCTCTGAGTCGGGCTAAGAACGAGGGAGGTGAACGGATCACGGAAAACACCCTCATTCGTGTCGCCATTGATTTGCTACTAGAGCGTGCAGACAAGCTCCAGGGCTCCAACGAGGCGGAACTTCGTAAGTCTGTAAGTTAGTTACTCTGGGCTGCGTGATGGAATTTGTAGGGCCGTTACCTGTCTGGCCAATGACCGTAGGTCGCTTTCGCGCCGTCCGTGCAAGGCTTTCGCGGCATTTCCTCCTTCGCGGTGCTTGTCCGGTATTCCACGTCCTGGCACTTCCGGCGCTCCCGCTCGCAAATGATTCCTTCCGCCAGACAGGCAAAAAATAGTGTTGGTGGGAAGAAGCGGAAACCATGAGTGCAACAACAGTCGTTGTCTATGTCAAACCGGATTGTGCTGCGTGCCGGGCTACGTATCGGGCGTTGGACAGCCGGGGCATCACGTACCGGGTGGTGGACGTGACGGAGAATGCTGCGGCGTTGGGGTATATCACTCAGGAGCTGGGTTATAGCCAGGCGCCGGTGGTGGTGGTCGATGACAATGACCACTGGTCAGGGTTCCGGCCCGACAGGATCGTGGCCCACACCCCATGAGCACCCCAGACACGGGCAGCGATGACTACCGGGCGGGGTTTCTCGCCGGGTACACGGACCGGCAGGCCGAGATCGACACGCTCGAGGACCTCGCTGACCGGTACTACCGGAAGGCGTACGTCGACGAACGCCGCATCCCCGCCGACACCGTCACCCTCGCGGAGCTCGAGCAGCGCCGCCAACTGCTTGAACCACCTGTCGAGGTCACCCGGGCGGCCGCACTGGCCTCCTGGGGCATCACCACCGACACCACGACTGCCGAGACTGATCAGGCACCCACACCCACTGCCGGCGAAGACCCGGCGAGAACGACCCGGACAGCCAGGAGGCGCCCCGTGAGTAGCAGAACGATCATCGGTAATCTCGCGGTCGACCCGGAGGTCGTGCAGGCCGGCCGGGTGAAGATCACGAAGCTTCGGGTGATCGAGGACACGGGGGAGTACCGGGGTGGGAAGTACCTGCTGCACCCGGATGCGACAACCCATTTCGTTGAGGCAAAGTTCGAGCTCGGAGAGAACACAGCAGCGACCCTGCGGAAGGGCGACGCGGTCATCGTCGTCGGACGAGAACACACCGCCAGCTGGGGACCGGAAGGTACGAAGAGTTACGGGCGGGTGGTCGAGGCCGACCATATCGGTGTGGACCTCAGCCGCGCTGTCGCCGACGTCCGAAAAGTCCCGCGTGAGAGCAACGACCGGTAGTGGGGGAGGGGTTGGTGTGTGCCGGGTCTGGCCGGTGCTACTGATGACTGGGAGGATGCAGGTATGAATAGTGTTGTTGTGCTCGACCTGACGTCAGAGCGGGATGCCCGCTACGCGGTGTTGGTGAACGCGTTGGCGGATTACGCGACCACGCTCGAGCATCACGCCGACGACGAGCGCGACCGCGAACCCGGCAGCTACGCCGAGGCCGGCTTCAGACAAGACGCCGCAACCGCACGGACCCTGATGGCTGAGATCGAGCAGCAGCTCGAGGCCTGACCCTCGCACCGGGCAGCACCCTCCGTGTTCAGTCGGCTGCGTGGTCGAGGCGGACATTGGTGCGTGACAGAAGCGGCACCCAGCCCGCCCGCCGCTCCTCAGCGCGCGCTGCGGGGATGGGGACGAGTTGGCCTTCGGCGAGCTCGTCGAGGTTCAGGGTGGTAAGGGAGGCGATGTCACTTATGGAGAACTGGCAGGTCTTGCATGGGCAAAGCGGCTGCACCCTATCGGCTTCCCCAATGGCCTTTAGTAAACGATCGATCGCGAGTGCACAAGCGCAGCCCCTATACCCGCTGAAAACGCGATCTGGGAAGCTACCATCCCGGCGCCTCGTATCCTGTCCGGGTGACCGACACGCTCAGCGATCTGCTCTCCCACGACCCTAACCGCATCTGGCAGGCGTCATGGGAGGTGATCGGCACGCGCGATACCGCGCTGCTCGAGATCCTCCGGTCGGCGCTCCCGGGGATACGGCGGGCGACGGCGAATATCGAGCTCGGCGGCATGATCCGGCCCAACCGCGACGCCCTCACGCACGCCCTTGGCAAAGTGCAGAACTACCGCACATGGCGGTGCTGGTGCGACGACTATCCGCGACTGCTCGCCTACGACCCAGCCCGGGAGGAAGAACGCGGGCACACGAGAATCCTCAGCCGAGACAATTCCGGATGGCCGGCGTTCTGCGGGACGGTCCCGTGCGGTTCGAATCGTGTTTCCTACTTTGTGAACTTGAGTTCCTGAATCTTGCCGTCGTCGAGAGCAACGGGGACGCGGTAACCCTGCCAGGTACTTGCCGCGAGGCCGGCGCTATCGAGGTCGAAGTCGGTGTAGCAGTCGGTTGTTGATGAGTGCGGCAAGGGAGCAGTCCAAAGGACGGCCCCCTTGCAGTCGACGCGGATCAGATTGTGGGCTCGGTTGTCTTGCATCTCAGACCAGTCGAGCAGGACTACTGCAGATTGGCGATCAGGCGTCAGCGTGGCACGAAGGACCGACACTTCGATCGGCTTCCCTTGCGATGAGATCTGGCCGCCAACGCTGCTCGTGAAGCGGAGCGTGCCGTCGATCACGTCGAGATTAGAATCCGTCACTCGCCAAATGTAGCCGCCCGTGTCGCATTTCGCGGACTCTACTCGGGACGGTAGATGGCGCGAATGACCGCTGCTCCTGAGTTTGCTGTCGATCCAGGGACAGTGACGATGGTTGGTTCGCCTTCGAAACGTAGCTTGTTGTCGAAATGCTCTTCAAGGCCGGTCTGCCAGCCGAACTCATTAGCGCCGACCGTGATCAATACGGTTCTTGTCCCTATCTTGATCTCAAGCTCTAGGGTTCCGAACTGGCCTGCTTTGTTCATGAGCCAACGCTAGTCGAGCAGATCGGGGTGGGGGGCAAACGGTCGCAAACTGTTTGAACTGCGGTCGGACCGGGTGGGCCGTAGCGCCGACGCTCAACGCGGACGAACGAGGTTCAAATTCTCCAGCTGCTCTACTGGAATGCTTTTCGGGTGAATTGGCCCGGTTCGGCACCGGATCCCGCACTGCCATATCGTCCGACCTCTCCCAAGCATCGAACGAATAGTCTTTGCATATGACGAACCCTGCCAGTGAACCCCGTCGACAATCGCTGCCAGCTCCCATGAAGGCGTTCCTCATAGTTCTCGGCGTCATTCTTTTTATCGTTGGCGTGGTGATGATCTTCAGTGGCAACAACTGGGGCATCTTGGTCGCCATACTCGGCGTAACTCCGATCACGGCAGCGTTTCAGAAGTACAAGCCACGCTCTGAGTGAAGCTAGGTCGCTTACCTAGAGGAATAGCCAGCGCCGACCTGACCGGGCTTGACGACACCTATCCGCAAGGCGGGCCATAAGCGGAGCAACAACCGGGCGCGCGGGCTGACGGGCAATGCGTTCAGGTGTTCAGCACGGTCTGAGGTCGCGACGCGACGCTTCTGACTCCCGGATTCACCTGCCCTGTTCAGAGCTTCGTTTCTGCTGTTCCAGGAGGGCCTTGCGCTGTTCTGCTTTGAACGCTCTGTGTACGTTGGAATCATCAACGTAGGGTTTCCCACTGATCACGTGGACAAGGCCGATGCCGGTAAAAATCAGACCACCGATAACTAGGCCGATAGCGAGAAAAGGTGTCGTAGTTCCAAAGTTCAGATTGGTGATCCACAGGATCGCTGCGATGGATACGCCGGCCAGAATAGCGACTCCGCCCCAGAGCACAAGGCGCCACCCGCTGTACTGCCTAGGTGCCGGCCTTGGGTTCATCATGACTCAGAATAATACTCTTGGGCACACTCCGGCTCGCGGGATAGGCCGTTCATGCGGCGCATCCGACACCTCTAGCCGGTCGACCCTTTTTCCGAAGTAGCGCGCCGCCGGCCGGACGTTCACCGGGACGCCGCGCGCTGCATCTTCCGGGTGTCGTCTGATGCGGATCGCAGGAGGGTGAATCCGCTTGCAGAGTAGGGTCGACTCGCTGTGCCAGACTTCAGTCCTACTGAGTTGTGAGTTGTGTAGTCGTGGGGGTATGGCGTGGGCCTATTTAAGCGGCGGGAGAACCCGGTGCCGTTGTCTCCTATTGATGAGTTCTGGCGGTGGTGGACGGCAACGGGTGAAGGCCTCTTCACGGCCGCGATCGCGAATGGCGACTATGGGTCGTTGCCGGACCAGATCTCGGCGAAGGTCGCGGCGATCGATTCCGAGTTGCAATGGGAAACCAGCAAAGGCAGGCTCGCGAAACATGCGCTCTGCGTCACGGCTGCCGGAGTTGCGGAACTGCGGCCTTTGGTCGAAAGGTGGGCTCGCGCTGCGCCGCCCGCGACGGATACGTGGGAGTTCGTGGCCGCTCGGCAGCGGGATGAGGCACTGTCTAGTTCGGCCGTTCAGTTCGAAGGCACGTCGATCGAGCTCGGCCAGTCTCGCGTCGCATTCCGGGTCGATGAAGAGCGTCAGTCCTTCGACGTGCAAATCTTCAACCCAAGATTCGTGACGCTCGGTTTGCAGGACTCCCGACGGGTGACGTTTCTGCTCCTGGACTGGCTGTTGGGTGAAGATGACGTCGAACGGTGGCTCGGCGGCATCGAGACGGTTCTCAACGATCCCGAAGGAAGCGTTCCGGTCAGCGCACTGCTTAAAGCTGTAGAAAAACTGGCCGCTCAGAACGCCGAGCCTGAATGGGCTATTACGGATTCGAGGACCGCGGCGGGCAATCCCTCTATCGTCATTGCCCTCCGTCCAATGAAGTGGATCGATCATCCCCTGCTTGATCTGCATACCGAGATTGTGCTGCCCTACCTGGTGGATCGAGAGGACGGCCTACCCGGGCCCGACGCTCTAGTAGCACTTCGGAGCTACGAGTACGGTCTCATCGAAGCGATCGGCGCAAGAGGACTTCTCGTCGCGTTCGAGACATCCGAAGGCCAGCGCTCATTTCACGTGTACACCGACTCCGAGGACCAGAATGCCCGCGACATCATCGATTCCTTCCGGCCCGGTGAGCCTGCGGGAAAAACACACTCGCTCGATCCAGGTTGGCAGCGCGTCCGGCAGTTCTCCTGAAATACGGCGCACCGGCACTTCGGCCTGGCCAGACTGCCACGCAGGAAGTTGATTCGGACAGCACGGGCGTCGATGGCGAGCCGTCGACATCCCCGCCATCTAAGGAGCGTCTCAGGACGGCGCTCTCGTATTGGCCGTTCACAAGACGGGCGTTCTACGGGACGAGCTCGAGCTGGTTAGCGATCCGCCCGCGTCAGTGCCCGGCGGCGAATGTGACGAGCGAGCGCAACGACGAGTACGACTGTAAGGAGCGTGATGAACGCGGTTACGCTGCCTTGCAACTCGAGCCCTGAATACGGATTGGCCCAATTCTCCAGCTCGGGTCGAGCTTGAAATTGTGTGCGCCTGGCGGTAGCAAACAGTTCGATGGCCGCCCAGCGCAATAGAACGAATGACACCAGAACCCCGACGGCGGCAAGAACCGCTGCTACCCACGACTTGCGCTGACTCATGTAGCGAACTTTACGCGGCGATGCGGCCGCAGGGGAGGAGACTCGTCACGGTCACCATCGGAGTCTGAACGCGCGAGCCCTAGAGGGACGTCTTCCGGAAAGCTTATTGGTGAAGGTAGCTTGAGGCCATGAGTTCCAACGCTGTACGCGTCGATGCGTCTGATTGGGTCACGATCCGTGGGTCGGTGGATGTAGGTGTCCCGACAGAGCGCCTGTCGTCGGTTGTGCGGGCGGCCGTTGGCGCTGCGGGTGAATTCACCATCATCGAGTTGGATGGGGACGGGGGCGTCTTGGGTGTTCGCACCACGCTTCTCCACCGCGCTGAATCATTCCGCATGACTTACCGATCGGTTCCTGGGCAAGGATCCACCGTTTATGTCGCGAGCAAGAAGAGCAACCGGTTTGGCTGGGGTGGTGACGTCCCCTCGAGTGGTGTGCTTTCGCTTTGCCGGTTGAGGTCAGTGGTTGAAGCTTAGGCGGCGATGAGTTCGGGCAGTGTTGTCACCTCCTCGATCGCGGTGGTTGGGTCGTTCATGGTCT
>NZ_NBXB01000050.1 GCF_003399635.1 Subtercola boreus
AGTGCAAACCCATCGAATGCAAATGCCGAATCTTTGCCCAGTCATCCAAATTGATCACCTTCCATAGTGGCTAGGTGGCCCTGTTTTCAATCGGCAGAAACGGCATCACATTCGGTCGGCGTCAACAGTGGGGGCTCCGCGATATCGCGATCAGCAATATGCGTGTCAAAGAGCTGCTCGAAGAACTCGTCGCCGAAGCGAACATCCGGAACACCGACGGCACCCCGGCCCACTTCAGCCGACACGATTTCCGGCGGATCTTCGCGACCGAAGCCGTCGCTTCCGGGTTGCCCGTGCACATCACGGCCGAGATCCTCTGCCACGAATCAATAGCCACCACCCAGACCTACGTTGCCGTCTACGACCGAGACGTCATCGACCACCACCATGCATTCATCGCACGGCGCCGCAGCCTCCGACCATCAGACGAATACAGCGAACCCACCGAGAACGAATGGGACAAATTCATCGGGCACTTCGTCAAACGGAAAATCGAGCGTGCGCGAACGTCTGGCCGAAGCCCGTGACCAAGGCTGGCTCGGTGAAATCGAAGGCCTGCAGACCAGTGTCTCGGCTGCCGAGCAGAAGCTCACGCAAATACGCCGAACCGCGACCAACCTCTGGCTACCCGCATTTCCTACCCGAGCGTTGAACGCGACGTGGTGCAGAAAGGAGGCTCCGCAGGTGCTTCTGGTTCACACCGCCGACGTCAAGGAATACGCCGAGCTCAGCTACCTCACCACTCCTCCTCCGGGCAGCCGTTCGTTAGGCGGACGCCACGGAAAATGCGACGGCCTCGGCCGCCTCGTGCTCGGCAAGCCGGGCGACCAGGGATGCCCGGACGTCGCGATATGTGTCCGGTCCGAGCTGCAGCCGGAGAGGGGTGGCTCCTGACTCGACGAGGTCGATCATGGCCCCGGCGATCTTCGCCGGATCGTTTGGAAGGGGGAATGCACCAGCGGCCAACGCGCGCCGCACGTCGCCTGCGGGGGTGTCCTCGTACTCGGGCATGATCGGGGCCGAATCGAGCGAGTTCCCGAACCCCGTCGGGGTCGCGCCGGGCTCGATGATCGTGAGTGCGATGCCGAACGGGGCGACTTCGGCAGCGACGGTCTGGCAGAAGCCCTCGATGCCCCACTTCGACGCGTGATAGTAGCCGAAGTTGGGGTAGGTGGTTTGGCCCCCCGCGGTCGAGATCTGAAGGATGCGCCCGCCTTTCTGAGCCCGGAGGTGCGGCATTGCCGCGCGGATCACGTTGATCGACCCCACAAGGTTGGTGTCGATCACGCGGCGAATCTGCTCGTCGCTCGCCTCCTCGACGGAGGCGAACACCCCGTAGCCTGCGTTATTCACGACAACGTCGATGGTGCCGAGGGCGACGAATGCGGCGTCGACGACCTGGCGCACCTGGGTGCTGTCGGTGACGTCGAGGCGGCCGACCCAGAGCTGGTCGCCGTACTGCTGGGCAAGATCGTCGAGCGATTCGGGACGCCGGAGGGTGGCCGCGACGCGGTCGCCTCGATCGAGGAGCTGCTCGGTGAGGAGCCGGCCGAAGCCGGTGGACGTGCCGGTGATGAACCAGGTGTTCATGAGGTGCCTTTCGTCGATGGTGCGCCGTCCCCTGGGGCGGCTTCGGTACGAGGTTACGAGTTGAAGTGGACTCGAAGTCAAGGAGTAGTGTGTTGGTCATGACGACGACCAGGGTGACGGATACTCCTGCCGACCCGAACATCCCGGGGTCTTCTGATTCTGACGCAACCTTCACCATCGGCGAGGTGAGTGGGCTCACCGGGCTGACGACGCACACGGTGCGCTTCTACGAGAAGGAGGGGCTCTTTTTCGGACCCGTGCGCCGCGACTCGGCCGGCCGCCGTGTGTTCACGGACTTCGAGCTGCAGTGGCTGCGGGTATGCACGAAGCTGCGGTCGAGCGGTATGCCGTTGCCCGAGATTCGTCGGTACGCCGAGCTCGTGCTCGCGGGGTCAGGCAACGAGACCGAGCGACTCGCTCTGCTAACTGGGCACGAGGCTAGAGTGCAGCAGCAGATGGCCGACCTGCAGGAGGCGCTCGACGTGATTCACCACAAGGTCGAGATCTACACACGGCACCTCGGCGAGGGCACCGCCGACACGCTGTGGACGCACGGGCCGGAATGCTGACGCTGCCGCCGGGTCACCCAACGGTCACGCTCAACTACCGAAAAATCACCCGTCCACCTTGGCCCGTCGGTGAGACGCAGGACCTTTCCACCTGTCACGAGTGCAGCAGGAGGATTCACTTCCTGCATTTCGCAGGCAGCTGAACCCTTTCCGTGCTTTGAGCACGCTGCTTACCGGTCCAGGCTAGGGGCCGGACCCGACGGGCAAGCTCGGTCTCTTACCCGTGGCTGAATCTGGCGCGTGGAGTGACGCCGACACTGCCACTGCTCCCGCGAATATTTGAGGGCCACCGATCGCTGAGACGATGGCTCACTGGCATGTGTCAGGACCTCGACGAAGGACGAGCCGGTCGCGTACTCATCTGACTGCGACGAACCTCGGGCTATGCGATCTCTTGCCCGGGCGTAGACCGTCGCATGGTGCAGAAAAGCGTGTCACCCTCGACAGCGTGCTCGAGCAGCCGAATCATCGCGGGTCTGCTCGCAGCGACTTTTGTACCGGATGTGACGTCGGAGAAGATATCCCGCTGCTGCACACCGATCTTCACGAGCGCATCGATCTACAGCTGCGCATCCTGCGCCGCTGTGCTGACCCGCGTATACCCCTCAAGAAGTCCCAAAAGTGGAGTGAGACACGTGCGTCTGCGAGATGAGTTTTCAAGATGAACCACAACCGCCAGATTTCGCGGATTAGGAAGGTCCGCGGTCGGGGGAGAGGAGCGCGCCAAAAACCTTTAGGCGGATTCAGCTGGTCGTCGCAACAGGGGTCTCGTTTGAGTTTGAGAGTAGTTGATCGAGGGCGTGTGCGGGGGTGATTCCGGCGAGGGTGCGGCGTGGGCGCTGGTTCAGCTCGGTGGCGACCTGGAGGAGTCGTTCGGGGCTGTGTTCGTCGAGGTTGGTTCCCTTGGGGAAGTATTGACGTAGAAGTGGACTGGTCCCCGAATGTTGGACTTGATAATGAAACTCTACGCGGCGGCAATCTCTTGGGCGCGGTGCTCGTCTGTGTCAACGTCGGGTGAATCTTGACCCCGTATCGTCAAAAGAAAGTTGACCCCTCGGGTTGGTCTTTTGGTTACGCGGTCGCTGCGGGTTGTTCTCGTTTGAGGATTTCGCGGCGGCTTCTGGTTCGG
>NZ_NBXB01000051.1 GCF_003399635.1 Subtercola boreus
AGGACACGCTGGACAGTGCGGTGGAAACCCGCGCTGAACGCGTTCGCGATCACCTTCGCCGACCGCTGGCCGGCAGCAGAAACCTACTAACCAAAAATGCTGGAAACACCGAAAACGTTACAGACCCTTCAAGACAACTGGCAACCGCGGAATTTCGCGGATCTTCCAGGCCGTTTTATGGGGGAGTGGGGTGCCTCGAAAACCTTTAGCTTTTCAAGACATGCTCACCAACTCCGACTCCGGCAATGAATCATTCTGCAGGCGCTGATCTGTTGATGAACATGTAGTAAAACCGCCTACCTCGGAAGAGCAGGGTCCCTGTCCATTTTTTTGCTTCATGTGACGGGGCCTTTGCGGAGTTTGAGCGCTCCTTAATCGGTGAACGGCAACGGGAGGGCATAGCTCTCGCGAAGCGGCGAAGGGCCTACAAGGGCCGCGTGCCGGCCTCGAGCGGGTCAAGTCCCCGGTGGTGGTGTAGTGGTGGTTCCTTCGGTTTGAGTGTTTAGGCGCTGAGGGCGAGGGCTGGTTCGGTCACCTCGTTTCTGTTGTCGGGTACGAGTGTGAGGCGGGATTTGGTGA
>NZ_NBXB01000052.1 GCF_003399635.1 Subtercola boreus
AGCGGTCATCGTGTTGATGCCTTTCGAGTGGGATGTAGGAATTTCCTCGAAGGAACACCACGGTGACCGCGCCCCCGTCCAAGACGAGGCCAGCCACCGGGGCTACACCACTGTAAGGGGCACTACTTTTCCTGGGCGTGCCTGATCCGTTGATTTGCTTAGCGGACGTTTCTTCGCGAATCTTGCCCGACGTCGGGTGCGTCTCTGCGCAAACCGAAGGGCCGCGGAGTACGCCGTAGCTTTGGATGGATGCCTGGCTGATCGCAAGTGGGCATTTGTTTCTGTGTTGATCCGATATATCGGAACCGTGATTTTGTCAACGTGGGGCCACGTTAGATCAACATCCCGGGGCCAATTCAGACTGACACAACCAGAACCGCGAGCCCATACGTATGCGAATCCTTCAGGTAGTGGGAGTGCGCCTAACAGGCAGAACAACGACGAAAAGTGCCCCGTGGACTGGAGCATCCAAGACGCTGATCGACCCTCCGTGTGCCCGAGTAATGTCTGCGGCGATTGCCAGACCGAGGCCGGAGTTGCCGCTGGACCTATCGCGGCTAGTGTCAAGTCGAACGAATCGTTCGAACACGCGACCATGGTCCGGGGAAGCGATTCCCGGCCCATCGTCGGCTATTTCGACCACAATAGACCCAACCCCGTGTTGCGCCGTGATCGTCACGGCCGTTGTGGTGTGGCGGATCGCGTTCTCAATGATGTTGCGGAACATCCGTTCGAGGTGCTGAGGGTTTCCTTGGACAGTGAGTTCCTCGGCGAGGTCGGTGTGCACACTGATGGGACCGGTATCTGAACTCGCGAGTACTCGGTTGAGGAGCTTGCCGATATCGATCTCCCGCGAACCATCGGTGAGCTTTCCCTCGTCGGATTTAGCAAGCAGCAGCAGCTGCTGGATGAGTGTCTCGAGCCGTTCGGATTGTTCGGCCGCACGCGCAGCGATGATGGGCCACGGCGCGATGTCGGGATGTGCGAGCCCAACTTCCAAGGTCGTGCGGATCGCGGCGAGGGGGCTTCGCAGCTCGTGCGATGCGTCAGCGACGAATCGCCGTTGCCGAGACGTCGAGCGCTCGAGCCGCGCGAGCATCTCATTCATTGTCGCGGCGAGTTGGCCGATCTCGTCGCGGATCCGAGGCTCAGGAACGCGCCTGGAAAGGTCTTCCGAGGTGATGTCATCGACGGATCGGCGGATCACGTCGACAGGTCGAAGCGCACGGCCGACGATCAGCCAGACTGCCACCATCGAGAGGACGAGGATAATCGGCAAACCAATGAGCACGTGCCGACCAAACTCCGAGGTCATCGCATCAAGCAAACCGGTATCGGTACCGGTGATGATGCTGACGGAAGCGCCCCCGACGTTTGCGTGCGTGCCGACGACGATGGCGGAAGCGGGAATGGTCGAATTTGCCGCGGGTTGTCTTACCGGCTGATTGCTTGCGATGGGGAGAGCGTAAACAGCCGGCAGCCCTGCGAGTGTTCGAGTGGAGGCGAGCACTGTTCCGTCTGCGGCGATGACTTGGGCTTCGGCCGCGGGGTCGAGCGTGGACTGGGGTAGGGGGGAGGGCCACGTTCCTCCTTCTCCGGTCTGCGCAATTTCTGCGGCATAGGTGCGAAGCTCGCTGTCGAGGTTCTGGCGTACCGAGTTGGTCTGCAGCACGTACAGCAGAGACATTCCGCCGACGATAGCGCAGGTGATAGCGACCCCGGCTATCAGGGCAACGCGCGTCCTAAGCGAAGTTCGACCCCGCCAGATGCGTACCAGTCGGGACGGGCGCGGTCTGCCGTTCCCGCTCATGTTGCGTCGTTCTGAATCAGGTACCCTTCCCCGCGTAGGGTCTGGATGCTCGGAATCTGCTCAGACACGTCGATTTTGCGACGCAGCCGATGCACAAGCACTTCCACCACCGCAGGGCCTCCTTCGTACGCAGTATCCCAGCAGTGGTCGAGAAGTTCATTCTTCGACACCACCACTCCTTTGCGGCGCATCAGATATTCGAGCACCGCCAGCTCTCGGCTCGTTAGCTCGATGATGTGACCATCTCGCTGAACCGATCGACTGGAGGGATCGAAGGTCAACCCTGCAGCGGTGAGCCGCGTTGGCCGGTTGCCTAGCGTTCGACGGGTCAGCGCACGCAGGTGAGCGAGCAGAACAGGGTAAGCGAATGGTTTCGCTAGGTATGCGTCTGCGCCGCTGTCGAGGCCCTCCGCGTGATCGAGATCGTCGTCCATCGCTGTGAGCATCAGAACTGGGGTCCAGATACCCATCTCTCGCAACCGGCGACAGACCTGATAACCGTCGATGCCCGGGAGCATCACATCCAGCACGATGACATCGTGCGGGAACTCCTCGGCTTTCCAGAGCCCGTCGACACCGTTTTCTGCAATGTCGACGACATACCCCTCGGCTTGCAACCCCCACGAAAGTGACGCCGACATCGCCTGTTCATCTTCGACCACCAGCACGCGCATCCCTCAAGCATCCCCCAACTTCATTGCAGACGGCTTACAGATGATGTGTGCCCCCTGCTGCCCCGCAGGGCGCTCAGGCAACGCACAGGCGGAGAAAGAATAGCGTCAGCTACCGGTCCCTACTGTGCTCATCATGACACTTCTCGAAAAACCAGTTGCGCCGTGGGCGCCGGATGAACCTCCCCGCAAACCGCTCTTCGCCCGGCTCGGCGAATGGTGCGCCCGGTTCGGCTGGATTGTCGTCACCGCCTGGATAATCGTTCTTGTCGGAACCACCCTCGCCAGCTCAGCGCTCGGGGGATCGTTCAACGCCCAGTTCTCGTTGCCGAACTCACCGGCGCAGATCGGCGCCGACCTGCTCGCGACACACACTTCTTCCGGCTCCAGTGCTCCCGTAAATCCGAATGCCCCCTCGGGCGAGATCGTCTTCCATGTCTCGAACGGGTCGCTGACCGACAGCACCGCTGCCATTGAAAGCTCAATCACGGCGCTCCGATCGACGGCCACCGTCGCATCGGTCAGCGATCCGCTCTCCGTCGTATCGCCCGACGGCCGCGTAGCTGTCGCGACAATCACATACGACACGTCGGTAACCGCGCTTGACCAGTCAACAGCCACGTCGACCGACCAAGCCATGACCGGTGCCCGAAGCAGCGGCGTCGCCGTCGATTACGGGGGCGACCTCGCTACTGCCGCCCAACCGTCAACGAACTCCACCGCGGAACTCATCGGCATCGGAGTAGCTGTGCTCATTCTGCTGTTCGCGTTCGGCAGCGTACTCGCAACGCTCGTACCCGTTCTCTCGGCCGTGATCGGTGTCTTTGCCGGAGTCGCGACGCTTGGCATCTTCAGCGCGTGGTACCAGTTTCCGAACGAGGGACCCACCATTGCGCTCATGATGGGGCTCGGCATCGGGATCGACTATGCGCTCTTCCTCACCACCCGATTCCGGCAGCTGATCCTCGACGGACTCGATCCGCGCGAAGCAGTTGGCCGCACCGTCGCCTCCAGCGGCCGCGCGATCGTCATCGCAGCAACAACGGTCGTCATTTCGCTCGCTGGCCTCTACGCTTCGGGCATCTTCTACATCGGTCAACTGGGCATCTCCGCCAGCATCACCGTAACCGTAGCCGCACTCGCGGCGATCACGCTGGTACCTGCAATGCTCGGCATCGCCGGTAAGCGCATCGACAAACTGAAGGTGCGTCGTACTCCGATCGCCGAACCGTCCGGGGAGTCGTCGGGCTGGAACCGCTACGCCCGGGCCATCGGTCGGCACCCCGTCGTCTACCTGACTTCAGCGCTGCTCCTCCTCCTCGTTCTCGCGGTACCGACCCTCTCGCTCCAGATCGGCAGCCCCGGTGTTCGAGCCCTCCCGGTGACCTCTACCGAACGGGTGGCCTCCGAGACGATCGATCGCGGCTTCGGTGCCGGCTATCAGTCTCCACTCACTGTGGTAGTCAACGCCGCCGGCCAAACGGATGCCCAACTCAGCCAGACCGCGACGACCCTGCAGAGCGCACTCAGCGGTACAGCAGGGGTCGCGTCAGTGACAGCATTCGCGCCGACCCCCGACAAGGCGCTACTCGTCGGGAAAATCATCCCCAGCACAGGCGCAACCGATTCGGCAACTTCAACGCTCATCACCACCCTCAACCAGGCCGTGCTACCAACAGCACTTGCCGGTTCGGGAGCCATTGGATACGTGACCGGGTCAGCGGCCAGCAACCTCGCCTTACAAAGTGCCGTCGGAGCAAGTCTGCCGATCGTGCTCCTCGTCGTTGTAGCAGCAGCAATACTGCTCATCCTGCTGACCTTCCGTTCGCCCGTTCTTGCGCTGAAGGCCGGACTCATCAACTTGCTCTCGATCGCAGCCTCGTACGGCATCCTGGTCGCCGTTTTTCAGTGGGGCTGGGGGTCATCGCTGCTCGGAATCCCGCAAGGCATCCCCATTGTCTCGTTCGTGCCGATGCTGATGTTCGCCATCATCTTCGGGCTCTCAATGGACTACGAAGTTTTCCTGCTGTCACGAATACGAGAGTCCTGGCTCAAGACCGGATTGAATTCGGTGAGCATCGCACACGGCCTCACAGTGACCGGACGAATCATCACCTGCGCCGCCGTCATCATGGCCTGCGTGTTCTTCTCCTTCGTGATCATGCCAAGCGCCACCATCAAGATGCTCGGCCTCGGACTTGGCATCAGCGTGCTCATCGACGCGACCATCGTGCGACTGGTCATCGTACCCACCGCGATGCAGCTATTCGGCAAAGCGAACTGGTGGACCCCGAAATGGCTCGACAAATTCCTTCCCCACCTCGAACCGTGATCCCCTTAGGCCGACAGACAGGATGACTGAATGATCCGTATGGCCCTTCGCGAACTCCGCGACAACCGCTCACAACACGTCGCAACGGTCATCGTCGCTTTGCTGGGCGCGCTACTTGGCACAATGCTGATCGAGGCTGAGGTGATGCTGACAACCCAGTCCTCTGGCGGCGGGTTTTACGTACACCCGTACGTTCCGCTGGTGCTCGGGGTGCTTGGCATCATTTTCGTAGCCGTCGCCACGTTTGTGGCCATCATCGTCACCGCCAACACGTTCACGATCGTCATCGCAGGGCGCGCGAAACGTATCGCCTTGTTCCGGCTGATCGGGGCATCGTCGGAGACTCTACGCCGCGCTGTCTGTGTTGAAAGCATCATCGTCGGCACTGTTGGTGCCCTACTCGGTACCGCCCTAGGCGCGGCGCTGGCGGCCGCCGTCAGTGGCGCACTCATCCAAACGGGGGTGTTCTTGCCGCTCAGCACGAACTTTTTCCCGTGGGAACTGATCTTCCCGATTCTGATCGGCGCAGCCAGTACCGGCGTCGCGGGATGGATCGGCACCAGCGGCATCGTCTCAGTGTCACCGATCCAAGCGCTCGGCCGTGCGCGGGAGCCCGCTCTCGGCGACCTGCAGGAGGCAGCGCTGAAACGGCGGCCCCTGATCACCTGGCTGCTCGTTGGCGGGTTCGTGATACTACTGTCTGGGGTAGGTATCGGGTACTTCACGCCCTACGGACTCATCGTCGCGTTCCTCGGTGGTGCGGCGAGCTTCCTCGGCTTCGTCGCAGGTGCCAGCGCATTCCTGCCACCAATCATGAACCAGGTTGGCCGGCTACTCGGCGGATCCGCGGCAGCGAAACTCGCCGCGGCCAACGCACTCCGCTACCCTGCCCGGAGCGCGCGGTCAACGATCGGACTGGTTATCGGGGTGACCCTCGTAACCATGTTCGCGGTTGCTGGGCAAACCTACTTCGACGTCTCAACCCGGATCGTGAACAGCCTCCCCTCTGCAGCTCAAGAAAACGTCTCACCGTTCCTCGGCCTCGTCCTGGGCGTCATCGGCATCCTGATCGGGTTCTCCCTCGCGATCTCAGCCGTCGGTCTGATCAACGCACTATCCCTCAGCGTCCTCCAACGGCGACGCGAAATCGGTCTGCTTCGAGCCCTCGGCCTGACCAGGACGCAAGTTCGCTGGATGATCTTCAGCGAAAGTATCCAACTCACCATAACCGGAGTCATCTGCGGCCTCGTGTTAGGCACAATCTACGGCTGGGCGGGGGCCTTGACCGCCCTCTCCTCCGACCACCATGTCGGCGGCTACTTCTGGCTCTCCTTCCCCGTCTGGCTCCTTGCAGCCGTCATCGGTGCCGCCGCGATCCTCGCGATCATCGCCTCACTCGCGCCCGCCCGGCGCGCCACCCAAGTACCTCCCGTGCTGGCCGCGTCCGTTGACTAGCGATCGATTGGGCCCACGACTATTGGGTCTCATTGTGGGGATCCCGTTAGCGAACTCGCTCATTCCTTGGCCATCCTCGTTCGCCGCTGATAGGCGCGGAAATCAGACGAATTGACGGTCCCTGCCTACATCCCGAGCCCCCCAATCAGTGAGTTCGCCCTCGGCCCCCTAACGATCCACTTCTATGCCCTCTGCATCATGATCGGCATCGGGATCGCGGTCTGGTTGACCCAGCGTCGACTCGCCGCCCGCGGTGCTGCAAAAGGCACAGTCATCGACATCGCACTCTGGGCCGTCCCGTCCGGCATCATCGGAGCCCGGATTTATCACGTGATCAGTCATCCGACCGACTACTTCTACCCAGGCGCCGATCTTCTGAAGTCGCTCTACATTTGGGAGGGTGGGCTTGCGATCTTCGGTGGGATCCTGTTCGGTTCAGTTGGCGCATATATCGCCTGTAGACGAAGTGGCGTCAGATTCTGGGCTTTCGCGGATGCCCTCGCCCCGGGGCTCCTGCTCGCCCAAGCCTTCGGCCGATTCGGCAACTACTTCAACCATGAGCTATTCGGCGGACCTACCAGCCTCCCGTGGGGCTTGCAGATCGAAACCTCAAATATCGCCTACCCCCTGGGACTCCCTGACGGCACCCTATTTCACCCGCTCTTCTTATACGAAATGATCTGGAACGTCGCCGGCGCGTTCCTGATCGTCTATATCGAGCGTCGCGCGCAACTCCACCACGGTGAAACTCTCGCCCTATACCTCATCTGGTATGGGTCAGGTCGAACATTCTTCGAATGGCTACGCCTTGATCCGACCGAATTCACCATCTTCGGCCTGAAGGCAAACATCGTCACCGCGCTCCTTCTCGCCATGGCGGGCGCGATCTTGCTCCTCATCCAACGACGGCGACGCCTTCCATTCCCAGAATCCGCCTACGTCAAGAAAACAAAGAACGACGAGGTGCTCTTCGGCGACGTAGTACACGAGCCGGACCGCGGTCGCCGTGGGAATCCTGATTAGCTGAGACCAGCTACACGGTGTGCATGCAAGTCGCGCCTGTTCGGGCATCGATCGGACTGTCTGGCCGTCGAGGAACACATGCACCATGGTGGCGGTTTCGTGGTCAAGGTCGTACTGGCCTTGATACAGAGGTTGCCGACAGCACGGAGGAGAAGCGCCCCTTCGACGTCGGTTCGAAGCAGGCCGGCGTCGATACCGTCCTCGAGCAGTTGAGTGCACGCGGGGACGAGCCTGTCCAGGAAATAAGTATGAAGAGCTCCGAAGTCGCTGGCGTCGGAGGTCATCGCGAACGCGAGTCCGTGTTTGATGGTGAGGAATTCTACGAAGAGATCAATCCACGCTTTCAGCGCCACAGGCGACGCGACGACGTAGGTGCAGCGCTGTCAGATTGCGACAACCGAAATCTTGCATTCCTGCGCCCGCTGGTAAATCCACACGTCGTGAAGCCGAATGAGCCAGGTCAATGGCAGACCTTGGCCCGAGTGCTGAACGACGCCGATCACGATGCGCCGCCAGCGCAGCCATCTGACCTACGGACTACTCATGACATGCTGCGCGATATAACGCGGAGCCACGAGGTAAGTACTGCAAACAGACCGATTGTCGCCTAACAGTTGTGTCAGATCTGGCTGAACGTGGTAGCGCGGTTAGCGCGCGATAGTCGAGAACCTAGTCCACCGCTCGATCGCTAAAGCGTCTCGAAAAGGTAAAGGCGGTTTCAATGGGTCGTCGCAACACCTATTGATTTGAGGTTGTTGCGATGGGTGCGAATAAAGAGGGACGAGAGCGACAGGCACGATATTGGGACCTGATTCGGTTGAGGATGTCGACTGGTGCTGCGTGCGAAGCTATCGGCGTGGACAGACGTCAGGGTTACCGTTGGATCAAAGCTGCCGGTGGGCAGATACCTGCTCGAAAGATCGTGGGATCCGGTCGCTACCTCACTCAAGACGATCGGTTGGTAATCGCTGATCTTCGCCTCAGCGGTACTGGTGTCAGAGCAATCGCCCGCGAGCTTCACCGCGCACCGAGCACGATCTCCCGTGAGCTGCGCCGCAACGGCCGCGCGAACACGTTGGCGTATCGGCCCCACGCAGCACAGAAACGCGCGGAAGAAAGGGCGCGAAGACCGAAGGCTGGCAGGCTTGACGATCTCGTGCTCGCTGCCGCTGTCGAAGCGCGCTTGGTGAAGAATTGGTCTCCACAGCAGATAAGCGACGACCTCCGACGGGTCTTCGCTGGCAGGGAGGAGATGCAGGTGTCGCACGAGACCATCTACCAGTCCCTCTTCGTTCAGGGCCGCGGCCAGCTGCGGGCCGACCTTCACAGACACCTGCGGACCGGGCGGGTAGCCCGGAAATTCCGCGGGCAGCCCGCCCTGTCGAAGGGAAAGATCCGGGACAAGATCATGATCAGCGAGCGACCCGCGGAAGCGGAAGATCGCGCGATACCCGGCCACTGGGAAGGGGACCTGATCGTGGGCACGAAAAGTAAATCAGCCATCGGGACCCTCGTCGAACGCTCGACCCGGTTCGTGATGCTGGTCCACCTCCCAGACGGCCACAGCGCCGAAAACGTGCGAGACGGGCTCATCAGCACGATTCAAACCCTGCCGGCGCACCTGCGGCGATCCCTGACCTGGGACCAGGGAACCGAAATGGCCAAACACAAAGAAGTCACCCTCGCGACCGAGATGGCGATCTACTTCTGCGACCCCCACTCACCCTGGCAGCGCGGATCAAACGAAAACACCAACGGTCTTCTGGAGTGGTCCCCGATAGTTGGACACCGAATTTAGGGTTCCTTCTTCAGGGAGTATTCAGATGTATTCGAAAAGCACGTTGAGTCACTCAGACGCCGTTTCGGCTGTCGCGTTGTTCGAGCAGGGG
>NZ_NBXB01000053.1 GCF_003399635.1 Subtercola boreus
CGAGCTCCTCCGCAGAGGGCTCCGGCTTGTTTCTCTTCACAACATCCAGTGTCGTCATCACGGCACCTTCCCCGCCAGGCACACGCCCGACGCGTTAGGCCAGAAACACCGAATTCAGCACAGTCCCGGAGAAACCGACGCCAGAGTTAGGAAGAAGTGCTGTCACGCATCGTTGGGCTGAGGAGCCGGTACGCGGCGAGCAATTGAGTGCTGAATTGGTAAACACTGCGGTCGTGTTCCTCGTCAGTCAGCGCCCGGAGAAGACTGGCTGGGATGATGGATGAATGAGTCGTAGCGAGGTAGACCTGCCTGACCGGTATCCGGAGCTACTCGTGGAGCTCGGCGATCGTGTTCGCGCCGCTCAGGCCCATGCAGTGCGGACGGTCAACCGCGAACTGGTCGGGCTCTACTGGCAAATCGGCCACACGATCCTGCGGGAACAAAGAGACCAGCCCTGGGGCGCCGGAGTGGTTGGTCGCCTCGCTGACGATCTCCGCGCCGCGTTCCCGACCATGACCGGTCTTTCCAGAAGCAACCTGCAATACATGCGGGCTTTCGCGGCGGAATGGCCGGAGGAAGTAAATGTCCCACAGGCTGTGGGACATTTACCATGGGGCCACATCCGGCTCCTGTTCGACAAGCTCGAGACCCGCCAATCACGAGAGTGGTACGCCGCGAAAGCGACCGAACACGGTTGGTCGCGGGATGCGCTACTCAACCACATCAAGAACCAGACCCTCGAGCGGAGCGGCGCTGCACCATCCAACTTCGAGGTCAGGCTGCCCGAAGCGGACTCGGACCTTGCGCAGCAGCTGTCGAAGGACCCCTACGTTTTCGACTTCCTCGACCTCACCGAAGGTGCAGCGGAGCGCGACTTCGAGCAGGCGCTACTTGCCCGGATCACTCAGACCCTCGCGGAACTTGGCGCCGGGTTCGCGTTCGTCGGCCGCCAGGTGCACTTCGAAGTAGACGGAGACGACTTCTACGTCGACCTTTTGTTCTTCCACACCGAGCAGCTCCGGTACGTGGTCGTGGAGCTGAAGAAGGGCCGCTTCGAGCCCGCGTTCGCTGGGCAACTCGGGTTCTACGTCGCGCTCGTCGACGACAAGCTCCGGCGGGCAGTTCATGCCCAGACGGTGGGCATTCTGATCTGCGGTGACAAAAGCGAGCAGACCGTCCGGTACGCGCTTGGACAAACCGCATCACCCATGGCAGTGAGTACCTACACGTATGAGAGCTTGCCCGCCGCTGAGAAAGTCGCGTTACCGACCGCGGACCAACTCATTGCCGCGCTGGAGGTCGGGGACTGATCATGTCCCACAGCCTGTGGGACATCTAGTCGCTCAGCCAGCTACTGCTGGCCCTGTGGATTCGTGACCGGCCAGTTCCTTTTGTTTAGTCGTCCTTTGGGGCGGCTGACAGAGTTGCGATGGCCCCAAACTCGTTAGTCGTCGTGGCTTTCTTCATGGTCGTCATCGTCGTCGAGGAGCATGCCCACTGAGGTTGCGCAGGCGTCCCCTTTCCACGCTTCGATTCCTTCGCGGACGGCGAAGACGACGATGACAAGGGCGGCGATCGGGTCGGCCCACCACCAGCCGAACAGGGTGTTCAGGAGCAGTCCGATGAGCACGGCGGCCGAGAGGTAGGTGCAGATGAGGGTTTGCTTCGAGTCGGCGATCGCGGTCGCTGAGCCGAGTTCTTTGCCGGTGCGTCGTTCGGTGAGGGAGAGGAAGGGCATGATGACGACGCTGAGGGCGGTGAGGATGATGCCGACGGTGCTGTGCTGTACGTCAGCTGCCTGGGTGAGGGTGAGAACGGCGTTCACGGTGACGTAGATCGCGAGCAGGAAGAACGCGATCGCGATGACGCGGAGGGTGCCTTTTTCCCATCGTTCGGGGTCTTTGCGAGTGAACTGCCAGGCCACGGCCGCGGCGGAGAGAACCTCGATCGTGGAGTCGAGTCCGAAGCCGATCAGGGCACCGGATGATGCGGCGGTGCCGGCTGCGATCGCGACGACGGCTTCGATGAGGTTGTACCCGATCGTGATAGCGACGATGAGCCGGATGCGTTTCTGCAGTACCGCTTTGCGCTGGACGAGCGGGCTTGCGGTGGCGGCGGTCACTGGCCGGCCTCGCAGCAGCCTTCAATGGAACAGGTCGGGTTGTTGCCGGGCGCGTCGGCGTCGACGGCGAGCACGACACCGACGAGGTCATTTAGCGCCTTCGCGAGGTGTGCGTCAGCGATTTCGTAACGGTTTTGTCGGCCTTCCGGTTCGGCTACGACGATGCCGCAGTCACGAAGGCAGGTGAGGTGGTTCGAGACGTTCTGTCTCGTGAGGCCGAGCGCCTCGGCGATACCGGCTGGGTAGGCAGGTTCCTCGAGCAGCGTCAGGAGGATGCGGGAACGGGTCGGGTCGGCCATCGCGCGGCCGAGCCTGTTCATGACGTCGAGCCGGGTGCTGAGCGTGAGCATGAACCTATTAATACAGTGTCCACTGTATTAAGCAAGCTGGTAGTCAGAGGGGTGTGGGCCGGCGTGCCACATAGTCGATGAAGGTGGTGCCGGCGTTCCGACGGTGTTTGTCAGTGACCTGGTAGCTGTAATCCAGTGCGTCCGCGATGACCGGGGCGGGAAGTTCGAGTACGAGAGCCCGGAGTGCGGCGTTGCGTGCGCCTCGGAGGTCGATGCCGGCACGCCGGAGCTTACCCATCAGGGAGTTCTGGTGCAGGTGCATCCCCGGTCGGCGGCCCGGGAATAGCCATTCGTTGTCGGTGTGCACGGAGGTCGTCTGATGCGGGAGCTCGGCGACGTGCTGACGGAAGATCTCGTCGAAGGGCGCCGGAATAGTGAGTTTGTCGTTCGTGATCAGGATCGTGACAGCCTGCCCAGAGAGATTCAACTGTTGGAGGCGCATCCCGGCGATGCGGGTGAGGGGTTGGCCATATAAGAGGAGCAGCAGCGAGGCCGCTCGTTCATCGGCGGTGAGATCTGTGTCGGGGTCCAGGAGGCGGCTGATGTGCTCGAGGCGTTGCTGCTGCGTGATGATGGGCTCGGTCCGGGCCAAGCGGTAGGGAAAATCGAGGGGTGGCAGGTGGTGGTGGGCGGATGCCCACCGGACGAAGGTTCGCGCAAGACTGCGGGTGGTCGGCCCGTCGGCGAGCCAGTCGTCGACGTCGGCCTGTGTGCAGGTCGCGGGGGAGCGGCCTTGGTCACGGAGGTGTTGCAGGAATCCGATCGCAGCGCTGGTGGATTGTTTCGCCGAAAGCACAGTGCCTTTCTTCAGCTGGCCGGTGGCGCGAGGCGCTGCATCCTGTTGAGGTGGACCCAGCGGGCGAACTGTTTCACCAGGCGCCCGTCGTTAGGTTCGAGGACCTCGGTTTTGGTGTTGACCCAGATTTGAAAGTGCTCGATGTCGAGGTGGACGGATTCGAGGAGTCCGTGCTCGATACAGAGCTCACGAAGGAACGCGACTTTCCTCGGGTCGCTGTGCTTAGTGAACGTGGCGTGCTCGAGCGGGATGATGCCACGGGCAAGGTCACGGATGAGTTTCGTGGCGTGCGGGTTCTTGCTCAGCCAGACCCGAGCGCTCCGAGCGTGGGCCTGCTGCGTCAAAGCGTCGAATAAGGGGGCCAGGGTCGGGTTGGTTTGGCCGGTGGTGTCGTCGAAGAGGTCGGTGAGGTCATCGATCAGGCAGCAGTGGGCGCAGAGCCCGGTGCGGACGGGTTCGTCTTCGCGGCCGCAGCGGGTGCAGTGAAAGTCCTTCGGGATTCCGGCGCAGTCCGCGCAGCCCGGCTGTCCGTCGATGAGGCCGGGGAGGAGGCGGTCGTCGCCGCAGCCGGGGCAGATGCCGTGGATGCGGGTGGCCCGTTGGTAGCAGCGCCGGCAGGTGCGCCCCTCGGGCCAGGTCGTCGCGATGCGGGCACCGGTTTGGTTGCAGCGGGCGCACCGGTCCGGGAGTCGGAGCCTGCTCACTCGGGGCGGTGGATCCGAGCCCGGGCGGGCCGGAACGCGTCTGTCTTTGTTTGTGCGCCTGCGGTGCCGGTTGCCCGGTCGGTGACTGCCTCGACGGTGACTGGGCAAAGCTCCTCGAAGGTGCAGTCCAGGGTGTCGAGGATCGCGCCGAGTAGTGCGAGGTTCATGCGTTCAGGAGTGCCGCCGACGAGGCGGTAGATCTGTGACGCAGAGAGGTGGATGCCGCGGTCGCTGAGGTGAGGGATGAGGTCAGAGATGGTGTTCATTCCGCGGGCGGCCATGAGTTCTCTGAGGCGCCAGCCGTGTTCGATTCGACGTTGCATTGTCAGGACTCCTCTGGTTTGGGCTGGGCTGTTGTGAGCTGGGCTGCCATTCGGGTGATCGCGTCGTCGACGACACGGGCCCGGTAGTCCGGGGATAGGCCGGTGTAGATGGAGGTGGTTGAGGCGTGCTCGTGGCCGACCTGCTGCTGGATGAAGAACGCGTCGTAGCCGTCCTCGACGAGATGGGTGACGTAGGAGCGGCGAAGGGAATGGAAGTCGAGATCATCGTGCAGGCCGGCTTCGTGCCGTACCTCAGCAAAAGCGCGACTCAAGGAGTCAGCGGTCAGCATGCTGCTCCGCTCGCTCGGCCAGAGCGCCGTGGACCCGGGAGGCGCCAGAAGGGGACGGACGTCGTCTGTCCATTGCCGCATGCATTCCACGATCCACCCGAACTCCGGCAGCGTCAGCACCGCCCGGCGTTTCGGCGGCGAACCCCGCATTGCCTTCCCGAACCGGACGTACACGATCCCAACCTCACCGAAGTGCCGGGCCCTCGGGTTTGACGCGAGGTCGACGAGGTCAAGCTGTCGGACTTCGTTCCGGCGAAGCCCCCACGCGTACGCTGCTTTCATGATCGTCGCGATCCGGAACGCGGGAATCCAGCCCTTCGACCCGGAGCGCCGGATTCGTAGGACCCGGTCGTCGGCGCAGTCGAAGAGGTCCTGCAGCTCATCCCGGGTGTAGGGGCGCTTCCCGGGTTGCCCGCTCGCCTCCTGCGAGTGGCGGGCCGTGTTCCACTCATGAAACACCTGCGCCGGGTGATCCCCGAACCGCGCCCAACACTGCTCACCCCAGCCATACGCCGGATCCACCAGGTACTCCAGAAACATCCGAAGCGCGTTCTGGTAACCGAGCACCGTCGAGTGAGACGCGCCCTTCAGCGCTCGAAGCTCGAGAAAGAACTCATCGACAACGGTCGCAGACCAGGACCAGGGATAGCTGTCAGCAAACGCCCGGAACCGGATCGCGATCGAGCGGCGCTTATCGATCGTAGACGAGCTGAGATTTCGGGCGGACTGCTGAGCAGCCCACCCATCCAGCATCGCCACCCAAATGCTTTCCTCCGCGTTCAGAACAGCCAGGCCGGCCCGGAAATGACGTGGAACAGCGCCCGCAGCAGTCAGTTCGATAGTTCGCATAACATGCGAAAGCTTCGCACTAAACGCGAATGCGGCGCAAGTCGATCAAAGAACTCCTGATCAAAAGGCTGATATCCGCGCAGCTCGGCCCATCAGAAAGCCCACTCCAGCTCCAAACGAGACATCAGGCCTAGCTGAGGGTCTGTAACGTTTTCGGTGTTTCCAGCATTTTTGGTTAGTAGGTTTCTGCTGCCGGCCAGCGGTCGGCGAAGGTGATCGCGAACGCGTTCAGCGCGGGTTTCCACCGCACTGTCCAGCGTGTCCT
>NZ_NBXB01000054.1 GCF_003399635.1 Subtercola boreus
CCAGTGGCCGTTCCAAGACACCGCATCAGGTCAGAAAGGCCGTCGACCGACCGCTGAACTTCGAGCTCGCGCAGGTCCACATCGAAGAACACGCCGTCCGGCCCAGGGAAGAAATTGATCCGCGTTCCCAGTGCAGGCCACACGGCGAACGAGTCGTGAATAGGGAGTTCCGCGACAGACGCGGGCAGCGGTGTAGAGCCATCCTGAAGTGTCATCCTCCATCCGGTAGCGCGAAGCGCAGCGAGGACGCGATCCCAATCGGCTGCCGTCGCACCCTCCACTTCGCCGTCGGGGAGGGTGCCCAATTCGTCTTCGAACAATTTTGAGAAAGCAGCCAAATCAATCCGGGAGATCATAAACAGATCATCTCGCCTTACCGTCAGCCATTCAACTACCCCGCTTGCGGTCAGACCCACGGTGCGGCCGACACCTTCCAATGCGTTGCCGCAGAGCTTCGACGCAGGAGTCAGGCTCCGCTCGAACTCTGAACACCCGCTCCGCGATCAACGGTCGGCCAGATCAGTCGGGTAGAGGACGGCGCCAGTTGACGTTCACTACAGCGATCCGCGTTTCAAGCGATCCGTTCCAAGAGACTTGCAGACCCTGTCGCTCCAATTCGCTAACAGTCTTCTGCGCCACCTCTCGTGCCACCCGGTCCCGCTCCCCCGCATCCTCAATCGCGGCATCAAATCCGACGTACAACGTGGCGTCCGGGTAGGCCAGACGGTTCGCATCCTGCCGATGGAAGAACACGAAACCCGGACCACCGCGTCCATCCCTGATCAGCGAGATACTTTCATGTGTCGCGTCGCCACGGTCGTTTCCGAGATTCATTGATGCGACAACACCCGAGCTAGTCAGAGCCGCAAAGGCCACCTCGACCCGATGGTCGTCGCTTGGGTCTCGCGGTCCGGCGACGGCAAGTTCTTCCATGCGTTTTGCCCATAGTTCTCTGATGACCTCTCGGACATCGGCGGCTGACAAGGGAAAAGTATCGTCATACTCGACGAGCTCATCAAAGAGGGCCTCGATCTCACCCCGCTGAGCAAACCCCGGCGCGATGGCTTCCCAGGCCTGCTCACGCAAAAAGGCGTAGGCGTCAGCCCGATCCGGCCGATCAGTCTCGGGCATAGCGGCCAGCTGATCGACGTCGAGCACAGCGGGGGAAGGCGGGTCAACGTCGGGCCTAGCGAAAGGCGGATCGACTCGCTTCGTCCATGGCCATCTCATCTGCACAGGTTAGCGTCGGCCACCCGAACGACCAGGGTGATTCAGCTCACGCCGACAAACAATTGCTCGCGCAGAAGATCACAGGCCACCTCCCACCGTTTTGCCGCACAATGCTCCCTGCTACAAAATCGCAGTACCGGTCAGCGTCGCCTCCCTGGGGCGTGACCCGGCTGTGCCGTGGCAGACTCGGCATCATGAAGCCGAGGGCCCGCTCGTACCTTGCAAGGACCGTGGTGATTGCCGGAGTCTTCCTACTGTCGAGCTGTACCGCAACGACGGACGGGAATATTTGGACCGGGCCCCCGGCCACTCTTACCGGTCATGTCGTCGACACCGCCGGTGAACCCATGGGCCGCTGCAACATCAATCCCGGCGGGAACTACACCATCGAGATGCAGACAATCAGCGCACCCGACGGCAGCTTCACGGTCAGCCTGCCCGGCGGGCGCTATGACATCGAGGCCAACTGTCACGACTACGACCAAACTTTCCTCGGCCGCGGCACCGCACCAGTCGAAGTAACGAGCGCCGACCCCGTCTCGGTCCAAATCACCGTCAAGCAATAACGGCCCGAAACATCCCCTGCAGAAATGCGCGGGCACCTGCGTGGTTCGTGCGACGTCAGGCTCCAAGACGGTGCTTTATCTAACAAGTCCGCTGTATTCGGATCGGCTAGAACTAAGCCCCGCGATGCACTCCCCCATCCCCGGAGCTCAAAGCGGTTCCGCTGAACGTCGACTGTTGAGTCGTTCCGGGGGGCTCGAGTATCCGGCCGGACGACATCATTCCCGCTTCTCCGAGGAGCAACTTTCTCCCCGTACCTATTACCTGTTCGGCCAGCACAAAATGTCCATGCCGCGCAGAACTCACTCAAACATCGCTCGATACGTCATCATGAAGAACATGCCTGATTCATTTGAAATGGAACTGACGAATGATGAACGAAAGCTTCTCATTCAAGGGCTCTTGCAGTGGGGTGGACCCGCTTACGGGTTCGATTCGCTTGCCCACCTGATGGGCTTCGAGAGTCACTACGACCTCGTCTACGTAGACGGCCGCCGCATCGCCGATGCGATTGAAGCCGACGAGCCTATGGCTGCGGATGACTGGTATCGAGCCCTTACGGCAACAGAAATCGTTTTTTCAAGCTACGCGCTTGGAGCCGCCTCAGACTGGGAAATCGTCACCGGCTTCAAAGACGCGAGATCGCTGGAGCTACTCCGAGCGGTTCAGCACAAGGTCTCCAAACTTCCCAAACCCCAGGCTCTACTCGACGCGCGTCTCGAGGCCCGGATGCAGATCGCGAGGCGGCGCAAGTAGATCTGTCTTGAGGGAGACGGTCATCCGGTTCGACCTCCCGGAGCAATACCCATTTTGAGACGATCCCGACTCAACCGGCAAGATTCACCACCCGATCCGCAAGGAGGGGAAATCTAATGCCAGGACTGCAACGGATCCGGAGGCTGATTCTCGGCGGACAAGCCGCACGGCGAGCGAGCGTTTCGTCCGCCATATCGAACGCAGGCCGGCTACCATTCGGACGGCTCGGCCCAGAACCGGGCCCGTTCGACTCACCGCCTGACGCGCCGGTAATGCTCGACCCAAACCAGCTTCCCTGGGAGCTCCAAGACACCGGCCGCAGCCTCCCAGACGACGACCAAGAGACGTCCCTTTGAAGGTCGGGTTTGCGAGATTTTAATTCTTCGTCGGTAGGGTTGGCGAGTGAGTGAGGAACTGCGCGAGATCCGTACGGAGGACGGCACCACGATCGCCTATTCGGTTTTCCCTGGGGCAGGGCCCACGGTAGTGATCTTGCACGGGCTCGCAGGCAGCAGCCGTGAGTTCGTCCCCACCGCTGAAGCGTTGACCGGTCGGGAGGTCATCCTTGTAAATCAACGCGGTCATGGCCGCAGCACACAGGCACCCGCCGACACATCTCGGGAAGCGTTCGTTGGCGACGTCGTAGAAGTTATTGAGACTGAAACGTCTGGTCAGGTGGATCTTGTCGGCCAGTCGATGGGTGCGCACACCGCAATGCTCGTAGCCGCACTTCGCCCGGACCTCGTGCGGAGGCTGGTACTGCTGGAAGGGAACGAAGGCGGCGGATCCGAAGAAGAACATGCCGCGCTCGGGAAGTACTTCCACTCATGGGACGTTCCATTCGCGACCCGCGAAGAGGCACAGGCCTCACTCGGAGATGGGCCGCTAGCCACTGCATGGGTGGCTGATCTCGAACCGCGACCCGACGGCCTGTACCCGCGATTCGATCCGGACGTGATGGTCTCGACAATCCGAGCCGTTTCCACACCACGATGGGAAGAATGGGAGCACGTATCAGCGCCCACTCTGGTCGTCTACGCGGACGGTGGCATTTTCACCGAGAAACAAAAGTTAGAGTTCATCTCCCGTGGCGCTGACGTCGTTCGGGTCGACCTCGTCGGGGCCTCCCATGACGCCCACCTTGATGCTTTCACCCAATGGATCGACGCGCTCACCGAGTTCGTCTCCGATTATCGAAAGTCCCGCTGAGAGTCAGCGTTCCGGTATCCCTTTGGGGTTCCGGTTGGATTGTTGGATCTCTCGTTCGAGGTCAGCGAGCTGCTCCTCCGTGGACCGGGAATCCACGCTTCGGCCGGGTCGTGCATCCGGGTCGGTGGACTTTCGCCGGCTCGGGTTTCCGTAGCTGACGTTGCCACCTGATCGGTAAGCGTACTCACGGCCGAGGATGAACCACAGACCCGTTCCCACGAGGGGAAGGAACACGACGAGGAGCACCCAGGCGATCTTGGGGAGGTGCTTGATCTGTGACTCGTCGCGAAGAATGATGTCGACAAGCGCGAAGATGACGGCGCCGAGGAGAACGACAGAGAACAGGATCGCGATCATGTCCGCAGCCTGACGCACTTGTCGGTGCTCAGTCAACCTTCGTCGGGCCCGGGGGCACCTTGTAGGGGCCAGCACTTTGGCACGGGCTGATGGTCGAGAACAGGAGGCTCGTCTGGTGGCAGGCTCAGCTCTGATGACAGACTCTCTGCCATTACGCCTTGCGGTCCTTATTCAATATAGCTAGATTATTGGCATGGATCGGATTCAACGGGTGACAGCACCTACCGTCGATGTTCTTCACGTGATGTTGGGCACCACAGCCCCGGTGTGGGGTTTGCAGATCATCAAGCAGACGCAGCGCCTCCCTGGCACGATCTATCCGATCCTCGAGCGTCTTGAACGAAACGGCTGGATCCAGTCATCGTGGGAGGAAGACTCCTCCCGGCAAGGACCCCGCCGCCGCCTGTACAACTTCACTGCCGAGGGGGAGATTGCCGCCCGGGAGACCTGTTTGGCGTTCGAGGCGAAACGGACTTCGACCGGTAGGCCTGAGACGGGGCGGTTGGCGACGTCATGAACTCGATACATCGGCTGCTGATCATGGCGGCGGTCGCATTCTCACCGAGGGCAAGCCGAATGGGCCGAAACGAGCAGTGGTCGGCGGACTGCCGGGACGCCGCCGAGCTTGGCCTCTCGAGGTGGACCATCACAGCGGGCGCCCTGTCCACCTCCATCCTGAGCCGCCGGCTTGCCAAGACCACCAGCTCAACAGTCACCGAGAAGCAGGAGAAGAGCATGAAGTTTGAAGCGAAAGTCGGACGGCGTCCCCTGACCCGGTTAGTCACCGGGACGCTCATCACGGCGTTTGTGGCCACCGGCGCGGTCAGTATTGGTGCCGCCTGGGTAGGGAACGAGCTCGATACGCTCTCCCGGGCCGCCACGATCGAACCACTGCCCGGGCCTGTGACCTGGGCAACCCTAGACGAGGGACCAGCCCCGGAATGGACCGACACCAGCACACTCATCATCATTGACACATCGACTCCATAAAAGGGATGCGCTGTTTCGTCACCGTCGGCATACCCCGCAACTCAACTGCCCACTGGGAAAGCGAACATGATTCGATCAAGCATTGTCTCGAAAACCGCTCTGATCCTATGAGCTTGCCCTTTAGGTGGAACCTTCGTACTCGTGCCGGCACGCAGCTAGTGATGGTGGTTCTGTCGCTCGTAATGATCATCACGGCCTTGTTCCTTCAAGCTACGTATGGTCAGATCACGGACCCGGGGGCGAGCGTCTGCACCGTCGAGCCTTCCGGCGGCGCCATCTCGAGCTGCATTTATCCTGGCAACTACGCATTTTCCAAGACCGTCCAGGCTTTCGCACCCGGAGCTTTCACCGCCGGGCTAGTCGGCATACTCATCGCACTCTTACTCACTGGCCTCAGCCAACCAAGCAGAACCGCAACCATCCCAGACCCGCAGCCCAAAACAGGCGGCCAGCAGCCTGAGAACGACGACCGGTTCCGCCGCCCCCGCTAAGACTGCTGCAGCCGACAACATCGAATTAGCTCTAGGCACGTATGGTTTGGGTTCTCGAGGGGGCCAGAAACGATCACAACACCAATACCAACCGTCGTCGGACGCAAGGAAGACAGACTACGACGGCCAACCGGCTAGCGACTCATTGAAGACTTCGGCCAAGCCCTTGGCTTACTCAGCCGTTATGCCTCAACGCGGACAAGCGCTCCAGCCGGCGCCCACCCTGACCCAAGGTTCCGTCCCGGTAGATGACCCCGACTGAATCCGGACTAGGCCACGTGTACCAATCCGACGGACACACAGAGATCGCTACCTGCCTATCAGGCCTGCTCCGCAACCCGCAGTGAGATCGATGTCCGCGATTTTTGTCCGCGCACGCTAATGTTCGAGCGACTCCTGTGAGGTCGGCCCAAGCCGTGCACAGACATCCGCATTTACAAATACCGGCGAGCGTTTCGCTGCCTCGTTTGCCGTGAACTTTCTCGGATGGAATGGACAATACGGGTGTGAGTATCAGCGACGGCGACATCATCTCCCGCTCCCTTGACCAAGGTGCGGTTTTCGCTGAGATCTACGACCGGCACGAACGTGCCGTGTACCGCTACGCGGTCAGCCGGCTCGGAGCAACCCATGCCGACGATGTTACATCCGAAACGTTCCTCGTCGCCTTCGACCGTCGGGAATCGTTCAGTGGTTCCGGTGACGCGAGACCCTGGCTGCTCGGTATCGCAACAACGCTGATGAAGCGCCACGTCCGCCTTGAAGTCAAGGCGTGGAAAGGACTGCTGGCTTCGGATCTCGGCCAGATCAGCATCGACGAGTTCGACGTGATCGATCAGCGCCTCGACGCAAGAACCATCACGAAACGGATGGGTAAAGCGTTGGCCCGCCTGCCAGCCGGCGACCGTGATGTGCTCCTTCTCCACACGTACGGGGACCTCAGCTACGAGGCAATCGGTGATGCGTTGAGCATCCCCGTCGGGACCGTCCGTTCACGTTTGAACCGTGCGCGCCGCAAGTTACGCACCGCGATCGACCCGGCCGCAGGCCTTGACACGAAAGAAGACCATGGACGAGATCTCGCTCCTTCGCCGAGTACGAAATGACATCCCTGAACGAGCACCGGCGAACGTGTCTCGCGGGAAGCTGGATCTCCTTGAGCACATCCACTCCGACTCCCCCTTCGCCCCTGTCACCGTCCCTAAGCCGCGTCGGACTGCGACTTGGATCGGGTTCACCACCCTCGGTGCGGGCGCACTGACCGTTGCGCTGGTCGCGACGAACGTTCTCGGTCTCGCGGGCTGGCGAGGAGGCGCGGACGCAGCCGCCGCTAGTGTGCTGGAATCCGCTGCCACCGCGACCTTGAATGTCACGGATCCCGTTCTGGCACCGGGACAGTACCTACTCGTGAAGACCGACGCGGTGTACTCGAGCTCAACCGCCAGCGATAGCGGCACCGAAACGGCATTCCTGGAAAGCTACGTTCACGAGCTGTACGTGCCCGCGAACCGTGATGACGACTGGGTGTGGATGCGGCACGCCGGCCAGATCTATCAAACCTTCGGGCCCGAATCTGAAGCGTTCGCCGCGCAGCTGCAGGCATACGAATCTGACGAGCTGCTTCGAGCGCCAGGCGGAACGTTTTACGGCGGCTCCCCCACTCAGATCAGCGGCGACTACGACACGTTGCCCAGAGACCCGCACCAGCTGTTGAACGCCATCTACCTTCAAACCCTCGGCGCCGGCCCGTCACGAGACGCTGAAGCACTGACCTGGATCGCAGACACACTCCGCACCGGAACCGTCCCCGCAAATCTTCGATCCGCGCTCTACAAAGCCGCAGCGGCGATCCCCGGAGTCACGATCACGGAGCAACAAGCCACCCTCGACGGCACCACCGGCATAGCTATCGGAAGAGTTGAAACCACCAACAACACCCGACAAGACATCATCATCGACCCGAACGACGGCCAGTTCATCGGCGAACGCAAAGTCACCCTGACAAGCTACGCCGGCATGCCCGCCGGCACAGCGACAACCAGCACCGCTGTCACAACGACCATCACGGATACGGCGCCCGCTGGCGGCACCCAATACTGACGGCGCTCACTGAAATTCCCCAGTTCTGCTCACTGAAATTCCCCACCCCGGGTCGCTTCCGCGCATAGAAGCGGGCCTCCCTCGATGCTGATGGTCTTCGACCACACACCAGCTCGAGAAAG
>NZ_NBXB01000055.1 GCF_003399635.1 Subtercola boreus
GTGCGGATGATCGAGGCGACCATGTCCTGGCTGCCCTTCGGAACAACGGAGAGAACGTTGCGCATGAAGTGGACCCGGCACCGCTGCCACGCAGCACCCTGGAACACGGTCCCGATCGCTTTCTTCAACCCGGAGTGCGCATCAGACATGACCAGCTTCACCCCGTCGAGGCCACGCACTTTCAACGAACGGAGAAACGCAGTCCAAAACCCTTCGTTCTCGGTATCTCCGACGTCGAAGCCGAGGACCTCCCGACGCCCGTCGGCGGCCACCCCAACGGCGACGACGATGGCCTGCGAGACGATCCGATGGTTCACCCGCGCTTTGCAGTACGTCGCGTCGAGGAACACGTACGGGTAGTCCAGGGCCGACAGGGACCGGTCGCGGAACTGCGCCACCTCCGCGTCCAGGCCAGCGCAGATCCTCGACACCTCCGACTTCGATATCCCCGTATCGGCGCCGAGCGCCTTGACCAGGTCGTCGACTTTCCGGGTCGAGACACCGTGCAAATACGCTTCCATCACCACCGCGAACAACGCCTGGTCGATACGCCTGCGGCGTTCCAGCAGGGCGGGGAAGAACGTGCCAGCGCGCAGCTTCGGGATCTTGAGATCCAGTTCCCCAGCGGTCGTTGTCAGCACCCGAGCCCGGCTGCCGTTGCGGTGAGTGGTGCGTTCCTCGGAGCGCTCGAACGGGGCGGCGCCGATGAACGCGGTCGCTTCCGCATCGATCAGCTCCTGGTAAAGCGTCTCGGTCGCGACCCGAATCCGGTCGGTGACGTCGGTGAGTTTCAGCTCGCCGAGAAGGTCGAGCAGGGCAGACTGGTCTAAAGCCATCGTGTGGTGTCCTTTGCGTGAGAGTTTTAGTCGGTTCTCACTGACCATCACACGGTGGCTTCTCACGTCGACGATGCAACGCTCAAGAACCCGAAACCCCACCACTCACAGGGACGTCACC
>NZ_NBXB01000056.1 GCF_003399635.1 Subtercola boreus
CGTCCTCAGCCTCAAAGGCACCAGCTACCGGCTCCGAGGACACAAAACCCTCACCACTACGACAAACTAAACACACCACGTGGCACCGTTTTCAATCGGCAACATTGGTACCATTTTCGGTCGGCGTCAACACGAATCATCGATGCTCGAACTGAAGACCATGAACGACCCAATCGAGCCCACCGAGGAGGCGAACATCCTCCCCGAACTCATCGCAGCCTAAGCTTCAACCACTGACCTCGACCGGTAAAGCGAAAGCACACCACACGAGGGGACGTCACCGGACCGGTCAACCCGAGGCGTTAGTGACAGCCCCGGGTCGAAACGCTCGAATGGCAGCGGAGCAAGAAGGAGACGTTCGGTAGCGAAGTCCTGCCCGACGGTTCTGATTCGGCTATCGATCCGGCGGGCGTCGTCGGCCTCGTCCCAGGCGATGATCTTCTCGTTCAACTCCGCGAGCGAATCCACCACTGGCATCGGCGACAGGTGGTTCCGGCGGAATCGTCCCACGTCACCCTCGATACCACCCTTCTCGTGAGCACCATCAATCCCGGGCAGGCAGTAGAACGGGTCGAAGCCGTAATGGGAGTGAAACAGCAACCACCGTGGGTTCTCCGTGCGTCGCCTGCCCGTGCCGAAGATCACTGTCGTGACCGCGTCGGTGAGGTTGTCGTACTTGATCTGCTTCGTCGGGATCCCACCGAGCGTTTCGAACGCAGCGATATGGCCTTCGAGGAACGCTTCCTGCCCTGAAGTCGGATACACCCGGTGCACTGCTTTACCGGAGTGACACAGCCGGAACGCGAACAATTGACACTTCGTTTTCGCTCCGGCCAAGATCACATAAACGTCACCGAAATCGACCTCCGCCTCAGCCCCAGGCGCGTGTTCCTGAGGGACGAACGCATCACCCAACCGGCCGGCGTCCGCGTTGATCTGTGCTCGACGGAGCCGGACATAGTTCCGCACCGTCGAGTACGAAACTCTGTTGCCCCGTGCTCGTCCGCGAGCCGGGCGAAGACCCGCCGGGCTGTGTGTCGTTGCTTCTTCGGCGCCGTCAAATCATCGGTAAGCATCCGGTCGATGATCGCCTTGAACACGTCAAGACGTGGCGCCGACCGGACCCGCGGCTTTTTCGCTGGCGGCTCCGCCTGCCGCAACGCTTGACGCACCGTTTCCCGGCCCACACTATGCCGGCGCGCGAGCTCCCTGATCGAGAGCTGAATATTCGCTCTCCTGAGAGCCATGGATATTGCCGTTGAGAGCCACTTCGTGAATCTCGGGTGTGTTGTCGTGGGGGCGCGGCAATATTGTCGTTCGGAGCCGGCTGGTTAGGATCCTTCCGCCGTGCGTATGTGGCGCGCGGCAGAAGGAGTAGTCACCAATGGTACGTAGGATCAAAACGAAGCTGGTGCTCGAGCTCCGCGCTCAGGGTTTGACGGGGCGGATGATCGCTTCGGCTCAGGGTGTTTCCCGGAACAGCATCGCTGCGGTGTTTGCTGCCGCGGATCGGGCCGGGATCGACTGGGATGCCATCGCGGGTAAGACTGATGCGGAGGTCTACGCGTTGGTGTTCCCTGGCCGGGGTGAGCACGAGAGCGTATTCGTGCAGCCCGACTGGGAACAGCTCCATAAGGAACTTGCCCGGGTAGGGGTGACACTGAAACTGCTTCACGGCGAGTACGTTGACGGGTGCGCTGTGTCGGGCAGCCCGGCGATGAGTTATGACCGGTTCTGTAAGACGTACGCGGCACACACGATGGTTAGCGGTGCTGCGTCGCGGGTTGGTCACAAGGCCGGTCAGACGGTCGAGGTCGATTGGTCTGGGCCCACGATGCAGCTCGCCGATCCGGTGACGGGCGAGGTGTCGAGGGTGTATTTGTTCGTCGCGTGCCTGCCGTTCAGTAGGTATGCGTTCGTGGAGCCGGCCACGGATATGCGGCAGGACACGTGGCTGTTGGCGCATGTAGCGATGTTTGAGTGGTTCGGCGGGACCGTTCCCCGGGTCGTGCCCGACAATTTGAAGACCGGGGTGATCAAGCATCCTCGTGAGGGCGAGGTGGTGCTGAACGACGCATATCGGGAACTCGCAGCACACTACTCCGCGGCGGTGTTGCCTGGCCGGGTGCGCCGACCCAAAGACAAAGCGAGCGTGGAGAACACGGTCGCCCACATTGCTACGTGGGTGATCGCAGGCTTACGCGATCAGATATTCACCTCACTTCCGGAACTGCGGACCAGAGTGCGGGAGCGGATGGATGCGTATAACCGGGAGCCGTTCCAGAAACGCGCCGGTACACGGCTCAGCGTGTTCGAGACCGAGGAGTTGCCGCTGCTACGGCCGCTGCCGGCAGTGTCATACGAGATCAGTCGGTGGGTGACCGGGCGACGGGTGCAGAAGAACGGGCACGTGGTGTGGGAAAAGAACTTCTACTCCGTCCCTTACTCGCTGATCGGGCAGGCCGTGGACCTGCGTGTCACCGCGCAGCTGGTCGAGGTGTACCGCAATCATGAGCGGCTCACCAGCCACCTTCTGTTCGGTGA
>NZ_NBXB01000057.1 GCF_003399635.1 Subtercola boreus
TGTCAACGTCGGGTGAATCTTGACCCCGTATCGTCAAAAGAAAGTTGACCCCTCGGGTTGGTCTTTTGGTTACGCGGTCGCTGCGGGTTGTTCTCGTTTGAGGATTTCGCGGCGGCTTCTGGTTCGGTAGGAATCGCCGGTGAGGGTGATGACCTCGGCGTGATGCACGAGGCGGTCGATCATCGCGGCGGCAACGATGTCGTCGGAGAAGATCTCGCCCCACCGGCCGAAGGGCATGTTCGAGGTCACGAGAATCGCGCCTTGCTCGTAACGCGCCGCGACGAGCTGGAAGAACAGGTTCGCGGCGTCGTGATCGAACGCGAGGTACCCGATCTCGTCGATGATCAGCAGCTTGTAGCGGCGTAACCGTTTCAGTTCCTGCTCGAGCCGTCCCGCGGCGAGGGCGGTCTTCAGCCGGGCAACCCAGCCGGTCGCGGTGTCGAACAGCACGGGGTAGCCGGCCTGGATCGCTTTGACTCCGAGGCCGATCGCGAGGTGAGTCTTCCCGACCCCGGGAGGCCCTAGGAGGACCACGTTCTCTGCCTTTGCTATCCAGGTCGTGGTCGACAGGTGCGCGAGGATGTCACGGCGAAGCGAGGGCTGATGATCGAGGTTGAACTCATCAAGGGTCTTCACGTGCGGGAAGTGAGCGCCCCCGATCCGCAAGCTCGTGCCGTGCGCTTCACGGTCCGCGACCTGACGTTGCAGCACGGTCGCGAGGTATTCCTCATGCGACCAGCCGGCGTCGCGGGCGGTGTCGCCGAGCTCTTCCCATACCCGCCCGATCGTGGGCGTCTTCAGCACCCGGGCAAGGTACGCGATCGTGGAAGCCAGTTCCTTCCCTGACACTGTGACGGCGGCCATCAGCTGGCCGCCGTCGGGGTCGTGACAGCGAAGTCGCTGCCGAACAGGGCGTCGTAATCGGATAAAACCCGAAGCGTCACCGGATGCCCGTCGGCGTGACGGCGTTCGGCTCGTTCCCTGGCCTGCCTGTCGTCGGCGAGGGACTTCCGTAACCCTTTCGCGGCGGTGACGTGGGCGGGGTCGCTGATCGTGGCGTGTTTCGCCCAGCACCGTTCGTGCACACCAACGACACCGCCACCACTGGTGATCGTGACCGTCGCCGCGGTTGCATGGATGTCGACGAACCGGCTGATGAAGCGAGGATCCACGGAGTAGTCATTCGAGTCGACCCGGACGTAGTAGTCCCTCGCTAACCTGACCCGGGAACGCAGCCCGGTCGACGGCGCGACCGGCGGCAACGCGATCATCGCCGCCAGGTCGTTGGCGAGTGCCTCCTCGGGCCGGCGGCCCGTGGAGCGCACCAGCCGGGCGTTTGCCCTCGGCAACCATTCACCGAGCTGGGCGTTGAAATCCGTCGGCGACACGAACGTACGCCCCGGCAGGAACGACGTCTCCAGGTAACCGTTGTTCCGTTCCACGAGACCTTTGAACTCCGGGTCCCGGGCAGGCGCGAGCCGGATCCTCGTCGCCAAGGTACCCGCGAACGACGC
>NZ_NBXB01000058.1 GCF_003399635.1 Subtercola boreus
GAGTCTGGGGAGAAAGAAAATTCGTCATCCCACCCGAATACCACCCCCGCGAGTGTCTCCGATGCTATGAGACATCGTGTCCACGATGTCATGAGATCGTGTGTCCACGATGCGATGAGACAGCACACACGAAGCCATGAGACTCACCGTCCACGAAGTGACGAGATCCAGTGTCCACGATGTCGCGAGATAACACACCAACAACACGGACTACCGCTACCAAGACCCGCTACTCGCCAGCCGGGCGATCAATATCTGCTCGATTATCGATGAACACACCCGCGAATGCATCGGTGGGCTCGTGGAACGCTCGATCACCGCAGACCGGCTCACCGGTCACCTCGAGGACCTCGTCGCGGCTCGCGGCGCGCCCGCGGTGCTCCGCTTGGACAACGGACCGGAGTTCATCAGTGACGCGATGGCGGACTGGGCTGGCACTCGCACCGGGCTGTTCTACATCCCGCCCGGCACGCCATGGAACAACGGGTACGTCGAATCGTTCAACAGCCGCCTCCGGGACGAGTGCTTGAACATCAACAGCTTCTACTCGCTCCTACACGCCCGCGTCGTGATCACTGACTGGAAACGGAGTACAACCACGACCGGCCGCACTCATCGCTGGGCTACCTCACGCCCGCCGAGTACGCTCGGCAACGCACCTACCAAATGGAAAACGACGACATCCACAACGTCTGGACCTAACAATGGGGGCGACCCAGGTCTAGAGTGATGAGGCTACAAGTCGTGGGGCATCATGTCGCCACATCGGCGTTAGCTCCCCGATGCACATCGAACGCGACGTGGGTCAATTTCCTCGCTCGTTCGTGGACCTCTTTCTCTGTGCGGTACATAAGCGTCGAGATATCGTGTCGCAACACACCCGGTGTTCTGGTTGCGAACCGTACTCGGGAGCTGACCGCCGCCCTCTTTCCACTCACAGAAAAAAGGTATTCACATCGAACGACTAGTTGGGTACGGTCTCTGGAATGACGTTAGACGATCGGATGATAGTACGCCCATGGTGAACCTCTCCTTCAGTACCCTCAGTGCTCCCTTCTACTCGATCGACGAAATCATCGACATGGCCGTCGATAACCGGTACGACGGGGTGGAGCTTCGGTTCGTGACGGGTCGAAGCGACTTGATTCACCTGCCTGAGTTCAGTGAGAGCCTCGTGGATACGACGCGGCAACGATTCGAGATGGCGAATCTCGCACTCCCCTGCGTTGGCACGAGTCTTCTGATCGAAAGCTCCCAAGGGCCTGAGTTCACCGCGCTACTCGAGGAAGCACGGAGCTACGCGGCACTCGCTGAGCGTCTGGGGTCTCCCCTGATTCGAGTATTCGCCGGGCCGCCCGTTGAGGAGTCTGACCCCGAACATCTTTTCCAGGACATCGGGAATGCGATCTCCCTCATCGCTACCGCAATCGAACCGTATTCGGTTCGATTAGCCGTCGAAACGCATGGCACCTTGTCTCGAGCAGAAGACCTCGCGAAAGTGCTCTCGTTTTCATCGGTGCAGACAATAGGTGTCGTGTGGGATCTGATGCATACCCTCAGGAACGGCGAGTCTCTGGAGGACTCAGCCCATTGGCTCGGGCCTCGGATTAGCCATGTTCACCTTCGCGACGCGCTCAGCATGGCGGATGACAAGGCACACGATTTCGTGGCGATGGGCGAAGGCGCTGTCCCAGCGGCTGATTTTATGCGGTTGTTGAAGGCCAACCATTTCGGCGGTTTTGTCAGCTTCGAATGGGAGAAATTCTGGATGCCCGCGCTTGCCGAGCCCGAAGTAGTTATCCCTCAGTTCGCTTCGTACATGCGTTCGCTCGCGTAGTCACAGGCCAGTTCCGTGCGTAGGTGGCAAGCTCCGACCAATTCCCTGCGCTGTCACGACGAGGGCGGGCAGGATTCTGGAAAGGTCTTTTTTCAGATCTGATGTGACGATGCCAAGCGCCGATTCAACGAGCCCTTCAGTATTGAAAACCGGAACGGCAATCGCCGCCGTCATAAGGTCCATCTCCTGCACAGTTCTTGCGAAACCACGTCGCCGAACGGCTCTGAGTTCTTTTTCGAGCTGTGACTGGTCCACGACCGTGTAGGGAGTGAACTTTCTCAGATGCGTCATCACCGCATCGACAACGTCATCGGGTGCGTACGCGAGCAACACTTTACCCACGCCCGTTGAGTGCAGCGGGAGGCGCGAACCGATCTGAGCATACACTTTCGGCGCTACTCGCCCAGTGAGCCGATCGACGTAGAGTGCGCTGTTTCCTTCCCTGACCGCAAGGTATACGGCCTCCCGAGTGGCGACGAAGAGGTCCTGTAAAAACGGCGCCGCAATCTGCCTGATTTCCGTCTGTACATCTGCGAGCAGCCCTAGTTCCCAAATCCGACGCCCTATTTCGTATCGCCGATCCTCACCCCGCTCGAGCGCTCCCCACTCGCTCAGTACCTTGACCAGTCGATAGACAGTAGCCGCCGGGATGCCAGAGCGAAGAGACATCTCTGAAAGCGTCTGGCGTCGCGATCTGAGGTCAAACGTTCCCAGCAGTCGGAGCGCCCTTAAGGCGACAGGTGAAGCGGCTTCTTCCATCGTCCTTCCCTATCTGACTCTCGGCGATCGGCACGCTTATTGAGAAAGTCCCATCGTAACGAATGAAAGATGCGGGCGCGATTTGAAGTCTGACAGAGCAAGTCTGACTGGTCACATCAATTCGGTGACGTCCCTGTGAGTGGTGGGGTTTCGGGTTCTTGAGCGTTGCATCGTCGACGTGAGAAGCCACCGTGTGATGGTCAGTGAGAACCGACTAAAACTCTCACGCAAAGGACACCACACGATGGCT
>NZ_NBXB01000059.1 GCF_003399635.1 Subtercola boreus
AGTGCAAACCCATCGAATGCAAATGCCGAATCTTTGCCCAGTCATCCAAATTGATCACCTTCCATAGTGGCTAGGTGGCCCTGTTTTCAATCGGCAGAAACGGCATCACATTCGGTCGGCGTCAACAGCCCACGCTCCTCATCATTGACGAGCTGGGCTACCTCCCGCTGCCTGGCGAGGCCGCCTCGGCACTATTTCAGGTCATCAACCAGCGGTACTTGAAGACCTCGATCGTGATCACCACGAACCGGCCCGTCGGAGCATGGGGGCAGATCCTCGGCGACACCACCGTCGCCGCCGCAATGCTCGACCGACTCCTACACCGATCCGTCGTCGTCACCCTCGACGGAGCGTCCTACCGGCTCCGCAACCACCACGCCGCCGCCGAGCAACTCCGACGCGTCACCACCGGCACAAACCTGCGCTAACCTACCCACGCGACCCGGGGAACTTCGATGAACAACTCTGGGGAATTTCGCTGAGCGCCGTCAGTAGACCGGCCCAAACGATCAAGCGTCGTCACCACCAGAGTGTCACCGTCATGCAACGCCGACACCGCCCGATCAAACTCCGGCCGGCTCGCCCTGGCCCCACTCACCCCATGATCGACATACAGGTCGTCGCGGCGCACCCCAGCGCCGAGGAGATCTTGCTCTTGCCGGTCGGTGTCCTGGTTCTTCGTCGACACCCGCGCATACCCGACCCTGGTGGAGGGCGCCGGGTATTTCTTCGCTCGTCAACCGTTGAGGGAACGCCCAAGCAACGGTCCAGCCGCTGCAAACGTCGGGCTGGACCGCGCAGATCGGGAGCTCTGTCCGTTCAGTAGCCCCGGAATACGTGGCGGAGCAGGTCGAGATCGGCTGCGCCCGTGGCGGTGATGCCGCTCGGTGTGTGCCGCGGATCGAGACGGCCCGAGGCGAGTCGCAGCCACGCTTCGGCGGGAAGGGTGAGGGTGCCAGAACTCGCCGCGACGCTACCGGCCGAGGTGTCGGGTTCGAAGTCGATACTCACACGCTCGGCGAGCTGCAATGCAAACACCTTCGACGGGTTGGTGGTGATGATCGCGAGCAACTCTTGCCGCCCGCCCAGCTGATCGGTTTTGCTGATGATGCCGAGCAGATCGCCGCTTGAGCCCAGCAGTTCTTCGGTTGCCTCGGGCGCGAGGGTGACCGTTTCATCAAAGCCCACCCGGGCATCCCACGCGTGCAAAGTCTGTTCATTCAGTCGCATGCGCACTGCGGTGGCAACATCGACCGGTGCGGGCAGAAAACCCATATCGATGCGCAGATCCTCGCGCGTGTCGGCATCGAGAGCTTCGTAGGCCTCGACCAGAGCCGCACTTGCCGCCACGAAACCATCGGCTCTTTGACGGGGTGCCATCGCGTTCCATTCGTCCCACACCGACTGGTTAAAGTCACGCCCTCGCCTCGCCTCGCCCGCCAGCGCGGCTTCGAGCGTGGCCAACCCGAGGATCGACCCGCTGCCCAGGTGGCTCAGCACCCCCGAGACATCCCACTCAGAAGCGCCAGAGGCGTGTGAGAGATCCTTGTCGCTCAGCGCAGAAACAAACTGCACAAGGCTTTCATGCCCAGTACGCAAAGCAGTAATCACACGGTCAGCACCGGTCATCAGTAAGTCCCTCTTCCCAAATCAGGTAATTGCAGCATACGCAACCGTCCGCTGCGCTCGTAATTCTCTAGCGGCCCAGTCAAAGCCCGGGGCCCGGGTTAGTTTGCTACCCCGAAGTGTTGGCGCGAATGCGAGGGGGTTTCGATCTCGTCGACGATTGCTGTGGCGAAGTCTGCCCCGGATATCGTGGAGGACCCGTCAGCCTCGTAGATGGCAACGTTCCCATTGGTGCGGTAACGGCCCAGTTTCTCGCCGGGCGCGTACGACCCGTATCCGGCAGCTGGGCTTATGTAAAACCAGTCCAACCCCGGCTCCGAGTTGTTCTCCAGATCGTCTACCACCTCAGCCATCACCCGCGCCGCGAGTGCGAACTGGGGTGGCACATCCCCGGTGTACGCGAAACGCTCCGCCCCAGGGGCCGAGCGCAGAGCGCTGTACCCACCAACGATTCCTATCCGCTTACCTTTCGTTGCGGCTAACCTGCTGAGCTCGGAATACACACCCCGTAGTCCGGCTTCGAGTTCCCCAGCGGGGGCGAGGGCTCCGATGACCACGTCGGAGGCGTCTACTAAACCAGCCAATTGATCCGAGATTGCACCCGTGAGATACCGGGCTCCTTCGACGGGTGCCTCGGGCGCATGTCGGCTGAACGAGGTCACCTCATGGCCTCGGCTAACCGCCTCACGCGCAACGTTACGACCGGTGTACCCGGTCCCTCCAAGGATGGTAATTGACGTCATCTTTCCCTTTCACGGCAATATTGCCGTAACTCAAGTAGTCGTAAAAGAAACCGCGTCTCAGTTTCCCGCTGGTGTCTCAGAGCCCGAGTTGGTTGAGGGCATGGAGTATGTCGGCGGGTTCTGTGCGGGTGGTGGGGTCCACGTGCACGTCAAGGAATCGAAGAATGCCGTCCCCGTCGACGATCGCGGCGGTCGGGAAGAGGATGTCGGTGGTGCCGTCACCGTTCATTGATGCCAGATCGAACCCGATCATCGTGTTCGTCGCGAGTTCCTCGGGGGTTGCGACATTCACGATCCCGAGGACACGTCCAAGCTGGCTACCGGAATCGGACAGAACAGTGAAGGCGAGATCATGTGTATCCTTCATGGCTTTGGAACCATCTGGGGCCTGCGAGCTGATCGCTACCAACGCCACCCCGCGGTCGGCGAGAGGTGCTGCGAGTGCAGCGTTATAGGTGCGGAGGGCGATGTTGCAGTAGGGGCACCACGCACCCCGGTAAAAGATCACCACTGCCGGGCGGTCCCTGACTGAGTCGGCGAAGGTGGTTGCCTCACCCGTTTCGGTGCGGAGGTCACCGTCTGGGAAACGGGTACCGATCTTCGCGAGACCGTCGAGCCCGGCGTCGATCTTCAACTGCCGTGCCGCCGCGAACGCGTCCTTCACTGCCGAGGGCGGGGTTGCGTTGTCCATCTCAGCTACCTGGTCGGCAATGGGAGTAGCAATTGTCATCTGTCGTTGTGCTCCTTACAATCAGTGAAAATCTGGACCGAGCGGGATCTAGTGCGTTGGAGGTTGTTCTCGAAGGGCAGCGGATTTGAGCGTTCTTTGCCCGTTTCGGGAGCACCTCACCCTCTGCACACGAAACGTGGCGGGGTTCCGATGACGACAATCCGGGAATTGTGGTTCGGGCTAGATGGCGATTCGGCCGCCGTCGACGGGCAGGATCGCGCCGAGGATGTGCCGGGCGGAGTCCGAGACGAGGAAAGCGATGGCGCCAGCAATGTCCTCTACTTCCCCCGGACGCCCGATCGGAGTGGTCGCGGCGAGCTGATCAAGACCGTCGCCCATGCCAAGGGTCCCCTCTGTGCGAGTCGGCCCCGGGCTCACCGCATTGACCCTGACCCCGTGGGGGCCGAATTCTGCAGCCCACGCTTTGGTCAGGAGCTGGAGGGCGGCCTTGCTCGCACCATAAAGCGCCATTCCGGGCATCCCGAAATTGGCGACCATCGTTGAGACGTTCACGATCGCGCCTGAACCCTGAGCGACCATCCCCGGCGCGAGCTCAGCGACAAGGACGAACGGTGCTCTCACGTTCACCGCGGCGGTCGCGTCGATCTCCGCCTCGGTCACATCCGGTGTGGGGCCGAACGGGAAAATTGCTGCATTATTGACCAAAATATCTATCCGGCCACCACCGAGTTCGCGTGCGCGGGCCGCGAGAGCTCGGACGCTTGCAGCGTCGGCGAGGTCCGCTGCAAGAAAATCTGCGGCACCACCCGCGTCGCGGATCGCTTTGACCACAAGATCGCCCCGAGTCTGATCACGCCCACTGACGATGACATGGGCGCCCTCCCCCGCAAGTCGTTCCGCGGTTGCCCGGCCGATGCCACTAGTCGATCCGGTAATCAGAGCTGTCTTACCACTGAGGTCGCTTACCATGGGTGCCTACTTTCGATTGGAATGAATACTGCAATCATGACCGAACCATAATGGAGTGACAACTACAAAAACGGTAGAGTTCTCGACATGACCGCATCCGCTACCGACACCCACACAAACCAAACCTTCACAGCCAAGGGCCTGGCAACCCGCGAACGAATCGTGGACGCTGCCAGCATGTTGATGCTCGAACACGGCCCGCAGGCCGCGAAACTCGAAAACATCCAAGCCATCGCCGGAGTTGTCGACGACTGGTGAATACTGACCCCGTGGCGTCGGTTGAATTCTGACCCCTCTGTTAGACCCTTGGAGGGTGATATCAGTGGAGAACTGGGCAGAGATTGGGTCTGTAACGTTTTCGGTGTTTCCAGCATTTTTGGTTAGTAGGTTTCTGCTGCCGGCCAGCGGTCGGCGAAGGTGATCGCGAACGCGTTCAGCGCGGGTTTCCACCGCACTGTCCAGCGTGTCCT
>NZ_NBXB01000060.1 GCF_003399635.1 Subtercola boreus
TGTCAATGGCCAATGGTTTGTGCCCATGGGTGGCCAGCGGAAGTGCCCGCTGGTGGCCATGAAAAGTGCCCGTGTGTGGCCAACAGTTCTGCCCACCTGGTTTCTGGTGGTGCTGGCCACGGCTCGCGGGTTGGTTAGGTCATTGGCGTGACTCCTTTGCCGGCGAGGGCTTCGGTGAGGCGGATCGAGTCGCCGCTGGTTTGACAGATATGGGCGTGGTGCAGGAGTCGGTCAACGGTCGCGGTCGCCAACGTTTTGGGCATGAGTTCGTCGAACGCTGCTGGGTGCAGGTTCGAGCTGACCGCGATGGAGCGTTTCTCGTACGCAGCGTCGACGAGCCGATACAACCCTTCTGCGGCGTCGGCGCCGACGGGTAGCAGGCCTATATCGTCGATGACGATGAGGTCGGCGCGGAGGATTCGTGCGACGACTCGGGTCACGGAGTCATCGGAGCGGTGCGCACGGATCAGCGCGCCGAGGTCCTCGAGCCGGAACCACGCGACCCGCATGCCGGCTTCGACGATGTGTTGGCCGAGGGCTTCGAGGAAGAACGTCTTCCCCGTCCCCGACGGCCCACAGACGACGACGTTCTCTCTGCGGTGAACCCATTCCAGGGTGCGGAGCGCCTGCTGCGTCGGTGCGGGGATCGAGGACACGGTTTCATCCCACGTCGCGAACGTCTTCCCGGTCGGGAACCCGGCGGCTTTCCGCCGCGAGTTCAGCATCGACCTCGACCGGCCGGTGATCTCTTCAACGAACAACGCTTTGATGACTTCGGTCGGGTCCCAGCGCTGCGTTTTCGCTGTTTGGAGGAGTTCGGGGGCGAGGGCTCTGGCGTAGGGCATTTTCAGTTGCCGCATCATCGCTTCCAGCTCTGCGGGTAGCGGCGGTGCGGTGTTCGTGGTGACGCTCACGCTGGCTCCTCCAACCCGACGTCGATGACTAATGGCGGGCTGATCGCGGCCCACCCGCCGGTGCCTTGAGCGAGGGACTTTCCTTCGGCTGCGGTGTGGGTGGCGGGCTGGTAGGTGGTCGCGTTCAGGATCGAGGCGAGGTCACCGTTCGCGAACCGGTGATGAGTCGCCGCGACACCGAGCGCCGCATCAACATCAGCAGCAGCGCCGATCTTTGACAGCGTGACTGCTTCGGCCATTTTCTGATTCATTCGTGCCGTCCCTGCCGCGGCGGCTTCCAGCAGCCACGCATGCGCACCAGCCCCGATCTTCAGGAACTCCGCTTCCGCTTTCGACCTCGGCACGATCACGTAGTCGCCGGGCTGTTTCGGGGCGTGGCCGGGGAAGTGCTCGTCAATGATCCGCGGGGAACCGGGCCGGGCACGGTCATGGCGCGCGACTTCGATAGGCCCATCGCTGCTGTGGTGCACGATGATGACCTGCTCACCGTCACCGGCGCCATGGGTTCGGACGAACACTTTCGCGCCGAGCAGCTGCGCGGGCACCGAGTACAAACCGTTCTCAAACGTCACCATCGGGGTGTTATCCGGTACACGCCTGGACAGACCGAACGCGACGGTGTGCGCGATGTCGGGGATCCGGTGCAGGCGTGGGCGTTCCTCCTCAAGCATCGCTACGGGCTTGCGCCGGGTGGCCCGATGCTCACGACTGTTGACGGAATCCATGAACGTCTGGCAGGCGGCCTCGACCTCAGCGAACGTGGCGTATTCGGGCAACAGGTTCGTGGCCTTCGGCACGATATCGGCCTTCGCGAGCTTCACCGATGATTCGACACCGCCCTTGGACGCGGGGTCCGCGGGCTGACACGTCAGCACCGTGACTCCGTAATGGCGGGCGAAGTCCACGGTCTGCTGGTTCCTGACCGGCACCCCGGCGATATGGGTGACGGTGACGGTTTTCTCGTTATCGGTCAGCACATACGTCGGCGCACCACCCAGGATCCGGAA
>NZ_NBXB01000061.1 GCF_003399635.1 Subtercola boreus
TTCAAAAGAACGTTCTGAACACCCGGCGCTGGAACACTCGCGAGGAACTCCGCCTCGCGATCGTGGTGTGGATCGAAACGAAATACAACCGCCGACGCCGCCAACGGGGCCTCGGCAAACTCACCCCCGTCGAGTTTGAGACAATTTACACAACCGCAAACGCGGCCTGAAAACCATCAACCCCCAGTGACAACCAAACTCTGGGCAGACCCCAACCCTCTTGAGTTCGCAGTGAATCTCGCGCGAGATACATGCACATACATCTTTTGGGATGCCAATTGCTTCGGCGGCGGCGATCAGACCAAGGCCGCACTTGGATCGTACGAATTGACCGCGACACTGTCGAATGTCGATTACGTCTCTCGGCAGGCAACGGTCACATTCTCGGGGCAGAACGCGTCTACGTTGGGATCGGCTATCGGTTTTACGGGGACTGTGCTGAATTCGGTGTTTCTGGCCTAACGCGTCGGGCGTGTGCCTGGCGGGGAAGGTGCCGTGATGACGACACTGGATGTTGTGAAGAGAAACAAGCCGGAGCCCTCTGCGGAGGAGCTCG
>NZ_NBXB01000062.1 GCF_003399635.1 Subtercola boreus
CGCCACGGCCTGACACCCGCGGGACAGCACCAGTGGTACCGAAACCACGCCACCACTGGTGCTGACCCGCACAATCGATGGTGCCCAACCACACGATCAAATGGGGCTCAAAGCCTCAAATACTCAAAAGTCGCCCCATGATCCTGACTTCGCAGACATGGCCGGTGTTTACGATCGATACACCTCGCGGTCCTCGTAGCTACGCTTCTTCATAAGAGCGCGCATCGAACCACTTATGGGGCCCTCGATCTTGAATTCGCCGTAAGCGGAGTCCAGATTATTGAGTGCCCGCTCCGTCGTTCCGTTGCGATTTCCACGGTCCCAAGGATGAATCCAAATCCATGTGAGGACCCACGAGCCCCCATCTCGAATCATCTCCACCGCCCCGGCGGCTATGGGAACCCTTCGTAGTAGTCGATGCGAACGGATGAGGACAACATGCCGATCATCGTCTTCATCTCCTCGGCTGTATGGCTCGAAATCGAATTGAAGTTCCCGGTGAAAGCACCGGCTGAAATGAGTCGCGGCGTCCTGGCGGAGGGGGAGTCAACGCGAAACAACGAGTCGCGAGCTCCGTGAGCGGAGTCGGAGATAGCGTGATAACGAATGACATCCTCAGCAGAGTGTGGTCTGTCTCGTTTGCGATCTCTTCGACTGTCGGCAAATCTCGATCTCCCAAGGGCGGCTCGTCCGCGACGCCGAACATCACAGAGCAACCGTATGGTCGTCTTGTCTTGGATCGGTTTCGGGTACTTGCTCGTCGTCTAGCTTCTTCACGAGCCGCAGGTACTCCTCGCGACCAGGGATGGCCGGCAAGCGGGTGACGTGAAGTGCAGCGAAGGACTCCTGCCCAAATGTGATGGCTCGCATAGACCACGTCAATGCATTTTTCAACAGAGGATCGAAGGCGTTGGTGTCTGAGTTCATCTGCTCCTCGATCGATTCGATCAATCCATCGATGCCAGAGTGGGGCGTGGTGAGATGGTGCGCCCCGCCAGTGTTCCGCACACGCTCAAGCGCTTCCATGAACTCTTTCGGTAGCAGCGCGACGCCCTTTTTGTAGTCCTTGTGAGCCGCTCTCACGGCTTCGTAGTCAACGACTGTTTGCCCATGAGTGGTGAGGCGCTGGCACTCGCGAATGAGTTTGCCCGCCAGCTGGGGGTAAGCCTCGATTGCCGCGTAAAGGTAGACCACAAGATGCCTATCCCAGACGTGCCGCGCGGCCGGGACTTCGAGACGTGCGAGCAAGAGAGCGATGGTCTCGAGTCGAGAATTAGCTGAGTAAATAGCAAGGTCATAGCCGTAAGAAATGGCATCACGCTCGGGAACGTCTCTTCGCATAAGGTCTCGTTCTCGAACAAGACCTTCGAGGTCACGTTGTGTTTCGTCAATACGCCGACGTAAGTCCTCAGGCGCTACGCCCATCAAGTCATCTGCCATACCGTCAGTATGTCGTTGCCCATCGCTGGCCGGCCTTCGTGTCCCCAACTGAGTGACTGCATACTCGTTCTTCTCAAAACGGCCCTCTGTCTAGCTGCGCCACCGAGCGATCACAGAACGCCGCCATCTACTGCGCAGATCCACACCTGAAGCGGATCAAAGACTCGGAGAGGCGTGACTTATGCATCGCTCCACTAACCTGAAGCGAATGCTGAGCGCCGGCGCTGTACCTACATCCGGTTAGTGGCTTCTGCGTGCGTAGGAAAGAGGCCCAGGTGGAAGATCGTGTCGGACAGCACTACGTGCTGCAACGTGGGCAAAACATCCCGCAGGGAGCGCTGTCCATTGTCCGCAAAGCAGTTGACGATCGCGATCTGAAGCCGGTGGCGGTGAAATTTATACAAGCAGCAACAGACGACCTGATGCGCCGACTTTTCGATAGAGAAACCAAAGCGCTTCGAGAGCTCAGTCATCGAAACATCGTTGGTTTTCGGGATGCGGGCATCGATGAGACGGGAACCTACTATTTAGTTCTCAATTGGGTAGACCGTAATTTAAATGACCTGCTCGAGAATCGCCCGTGGAGTAGCTGGCCAGATCTTTATCAAAGTTTTGTCAGGCCGTTGCTTGACGGCTTGGCTCACGCGCACCTGAAGCAGCTGGAACATCGCGACATCAAGCCGGCGAATATCTTGATAGACGACGAGGGCCAACCGCTTCTCGCGGATTTTGGAATAGCCAAACTACGCGGCGACGAGCCGCACAGTGAACATACCGTTCAGGGATTTCGTTCAGGTCCCTATGCGCCTCCCGAATTCGAGGCCACTGCGCCATATGTCCGTGATGTTTACAGCGTTGGTGTTCTCATTTTGCAATGTCTGACAGATAGCAAAATCAGCGACTTTCCTCACATTCGTCCGGCACTGGACAACGCTCAAGTGCCGCCGGATGTGCGGTCGTTGCTCGAAGAATGCGTTGCGCCCGACGCCTCGCTCCGCCCGCTAAACGCAGTTGAACTTGCTGCTAGGTTCAGAGAACTCGAACAGCAACGTGTTGTTGATCGAGGACATCAGATCAACCATTTGTGGCTCAACCTGACTCGGGCGGCAAGCGAGCAAATTCTAGCGTCACGAGGGGCCGTCCAGGGCCCGGCACTCCTAGTCAATAGCGACCTTGGGGCGCAGGTTCATATCGAATTGGGCCTTCATCGAGATTCTGGAGAACGTGACCGGGACCGGATGTTTCTCTACGGATCGGAATATCGATATTCCATAGCAGCTAACTCCTCCGATCCTGAACAATTGACCATTACGGCAGCTAAGCAACTTTCGTTCGAAGCGCTCGAAGCCGGTCGTCGTCGCAGCCTTGCCGTCCCCCCAATCTTTAGTTGGATCACTCATCGCCCAGCGGAGGGTCTGCCCAGGGTTTGGTTGTCATCTGATCTGTGAGATTTCATTCTCGCTGGAAGGATGTCAGTTATGGCAAAGGCATATCCGAAAGAGTTCCGTGATGACGTCGTGGCGGTGGCCCGGAAGGGCCAGGGCCAGTCGGCGCAGATTGCGAGGGACTTCGGGATCTCCGAGGGCACGTTATCGAACTGACGGCGCTCACTGAAATTCCCCAGTTCTGCTCACTGAAATTCCCCACCCCGGGTCGCTTCCGCGCATAGAAGCGGGCCTCCCTCGATGCTGATGGTCTTCGACCACACACCAGCTCGAGAAAG
>NZ_NBXB01000063.1 GCF_003399635.1 Subtercola boreus
CAAGCTCGCCACCGAACTCAGCCGGCTGCGGCGCTACAGCCTGCTGATCGTGGACGAAGTCGGTTACGTCCCGTTCGACCAGGACGCAGCGAACCTGTTCTTCCAGCTCGTGTCGTCCCGGTACGAACACGCCTCCCTGATCCTCACCAGCAACCTGCCCTTCGGGCGGTGGGGCGATGTCTTCGGTGACCCCACGATCGCGTCAGCGATGATCGACCGGGTCGTGCACCACGCCGACGTCCTCAGCCTCAAAGGCGCCAGCTACCGGCTCCGAGGACACAAAACCCTCACCACTACGACAAACTAAAAACCGGCAAACCGATCGGGGTGCGTTTTGATCACCGATGCAAAGTGATCGTTTGCCAGGACGGCGTCATTCGTGGCCAGGTGCGGGTCAGGTTGCACTTGAAGGCCCGGGGCCGTGAGCGAAAGCACCTGCACGTCGATGCCATATCGATCCATGTCCGGCAGCCGAGTTTCGGTGTAATCCGCGATCCTCTCGCGGATGCCGGCCAGCACCTCGGACCTTATGGCGTTGCTCCCCTCATCGGTGAAGGAACCCTTCGTGGACAGCCCCTCCACCCAAAAAGCTTCCTCTAGCGCTACCCGGCGCATGGTCCCCCTGAAGCCCGTGGCAAATCAGAATCGTCAGATTCCGAAATTTGTTCCCACAGCGTGTCGAGAGAAAGGCCTAAAGCACTGCCGATCGCGGCGATAGTGGCGAAGGCAGGGGTGGGAACGCGCCCCGTCTCGATCTTTCGCAGGGTGTCCGGCGAAATCCCTGCGGTAAGCGCAGTTTCGAAGAGTGTACGTTCCGCTCGGGCACGACGCAACAGGGTTCCGAGCCGTTGTCCGCGCTCAATGTCGGCCACTGTCAGTGGCAACCTAACCATGCCCCCAGCTTAGGGTGACGTCCCTCTGAGTGGTGTGGTTTCGGGTTCTTGAGCGTTGCGTCTGCGACGTGAGGAGCCACCGTGTGATGGTCAGTGAGTACCGATCAAAGTCACTCACAGAAAGACACAAACACACGATGGCCATGGACCAGTCTGCCCTGCTCGACCTTCTTGTTCAACTCAAACTCACCGACGTCACCGACCGGATCCGGGTCGCAACCGAGACGCTTTATCAGGAGCTGATCGACGCGGAAGCGACCGCGTTCATCGGTGCTGCCCCGTTCGAACGCTCTGATGAGCGCATCACTCACCGAAACGGCACGAGGCAGAGGACCCTGACGACCACAGCAGGCGAACTCGACCTGCGGATCCCGAAGCTGCGGGCAGGCACGTTCTTCCCCGCCCTGCTGGAACGCCGCCGCCGGATCGACCAGGCGTTGATCGCCGTCGTGATGGAAGCGTATTTGCACGGGATCTCTACCCGGAAAGTCGACGACCTCGTCAAAGCGCTCGGCGCCGATACCGGGATCTCGAAGTCCGAAGTATCCAGGATCTGTGCCGGACTGGACGCCGAAGTCGCGCAGTTCCGTGACCGGTCCCTGTCGACCCTCGACTATCCGTACGTGTTCCTCGACGCGACCTATTGCAAAGCGCGCGTCAACCACCGAATCGTCTCCCAAGCCGTTGTCGTCGCGGTCGGGGTGGCCGCCGATGGGCGGCGCGAAGTCCTCGGCTTCGACGTCGGAGATACCGAGAACGAAGGGTTCTGGACGGCGTTCCTTTGTTCATTGAAAGTCCGTGGGCTCGACGGGGTGAAGCTGGTCATGTCCGATGCGCACTCGGGACTGAAGAAAGCGATCGGGACCGTGTTCCAGGGTGCTGCGTGGCAGCGGTGCCGGGTCCACTTCATGCGCAACGTTCTCTCCGTTGTTCCGAAGGGCAGCCAGGACATGGTCGCCTCGATCATCCGCACCGTCTTCGCCCAACCCGACCGGGAACACATCGAGAAGCAGTTCACCGAGGTCACAACCATGCTGGCCAGATCCCATCCGAAGGTCGCCGCGATGCTCGACGACGCGAGGCCCGACCTCCTCGCCTTCGCCGGTTTCCCGCAACGTCACTGGCGTCAGATCTGGTCCACGAACCCGCTGGAACGGGTCAACAAGGAGATCAAACGCCGCACCGACGTCGTCGGTGTCTTCCCCAACCCTGCTGCCCTCCTCAGACTCGCCGGCGCGGTCCTCGTCGAGCAGCACGACGAGTGGGAAGCCGGCGACCGCCTCTACTTCTCCGAATCGTCGATGCTCGAACTGAAGACCCTGAATGATCAAATCGAGACCGCAAAGGAGGTAAACATCCTGCCCGAACTCATCGCAGCCTAAGCTTCAACCACTGACCTTGACCGGTAAAGCGAAAGCACACCACTCGAGGGGACGTCACCCAGCTTAGCCTTCAGATAGCTATACCGGTATAGTTATCTGCAATGCATGTGACGGTCACTGGCCGGACCAGTCCCCAGAGTTCATCACAAATCGATGCCCCCTCAGGGCGACAATTCCTACCAAGAAAATTCTCATGCAACATTACATGCCCCCCTTTGCCTCAGTAAGGCGTGAGCTGCGGTCACCGACCGGGGGTGCGATTCGGTCGGCCCCGATCCGGGTCTATCTAGGGAAGTTTGTACACATTGTCACAAGGGAATTTCGTGTCACCGCTTACTGCCGGGGTCGTAGCTTCGCTTGTGTCTTACGCGAGTACGTTCACTATCGTGCTGACCGGCTTAAGCGCCGTTGGCGCGACTTCGGCTGAATCCGCATCAGGACTTTTGGCGCTGTGTGTTGTGCAGGCGGTCCTGAGTGTTGTCTTGTCGTGGCGCTACCGGATGCCGCTTGCCTTTTCATGGTCCACCCCGGGTGCCGCGCTTCTTGCCACCAGTGATGCGACGCACACGTTTTCGGACGCGGTCGGGGCGTTCGTCGTGGCCGGTCTAGCGGCGAGTCTCACAGGACTGATACCTGCCTTCGGGAAGCTTGTCGGCAAGATCCCTCTGCCCGTTGCCAGTGGCATGCTGGCGGGAATTCTTCTCCCTTTATGTCTCCTGCCCTTGACCGCGGTGCCGCAGATGCCGATCGCCGTGGTTGTCGTACTCCTCACCTGGCTCATCCTGACCGCATTGAGCCCTCGCTGGGCCGTGCCGGGAGCCCTCGCGGCCGCCATCATGTTCCTTACCCTTTTTCCTGACCAGACGGTCAGCACGGCAGCAGCCGCGACCGGGGCCGCATTCTTATGGACGACACCAACGTTTCACCCGAGCGTCATCGTCGGGCTGGGAGTACCACTTTTTCTTGTCACGATGATCAGCCAGAACCTCCCCGGACTTTCCATGCTTTCTTCCTTCGGCTATAAAAATGTGCCAGCCCGAACCATTTTCGTCGCCTCTGGGCTGAGCTCGATGATGGCGGCCCCTTTCGGTGGACATGCCATCAATCTGGTAGCCCTCTCAGCGGCAATTACCGCAGGCCCGGAAGCTCATCCCGATCAATCTAAGAGGTGGACGTCATCACTTTCGAGCGCTGGCGCGTACGCCATTCTGGGCGTGACCGGCAGCCTCATTGCGCCTTTTTTGACTGGGTCGGGTTTGATCCTTTTGGGCGCTGTCGCCGGGCTCGCGCTGCTGAGTGCGCTGACCAGCAATCTCGCCACAGCATTTACGAACCCCAAAACAAGACTTCCCGCGGCCGCTTCGTTCCTCGTCGTCGTCTCCGGAATCACAGTGGTCCACATTGGCAGCGCCTTCTGGGGCATAGCCGCCGGCGTCGTGTTGATGGCTGTAACCAGAGTGAACCGACTGCTGTCGGCTCGGCGCTCGAGTTTGCTGCACGGATGGGTGACAGTTTCTAGTCACGCTGCGAGGGCGGCTGGCGTGTTCATGATGGCCTCGAATTCGACGGGCGTCAAACGGCCCAGAGCGGCTTGGCGTCGTCGGCGATGGTAGGTCCGCTCGATCCAGGTCACTATCGCTAGGCGGAGCCGCTCGCGGGTGGTCCAGGACCGGCGGTCGAGGACGTTTTTCTGTAGCAGGCTGAAGAAGGATTCCATCGCGGCGTTGTCTCCGCAGGACGCCACTCGCCCCATGGATCCGACCATCCGGTGACAGGCCAGAGCGCGGAGAAACTTCCGGCTTCGAAATTGAGCGAGCTCAATCGGTGGAAGCAACACCCTATGGCGGGAGGTTGTTGTGGGAAGAACATCGGATTGGATGAAGGAGGTCACGGGGCGTGTGCCGATGCGTTCGCGGGTCACCCAGGGCATCCCAGATCGAAGGAACGCGCGTTCTGGGCGGTGATCTCGACTGGTGTGTTACCGTCCGAGGCTGGTGTCGCTGTCAGCGTGTCGCCGGTCGCAGGCTCGCGATGGTTCAGAGAATCAGGCGGTATGTCGCTGGGTCGCCCCCGTTGTTAGGTCCAGACGTTGTGGATGTCGTCGTTTTCCATTTGGTTGGTGCGTTGCCGAGCGTACTCGGCGGGCGTGAGGTAGCCCAGCGATGAGTGCGGCCGGTCGTGGTTGTATTCCGTTTTCCAGTCACTGATCACGACGCGGGCGTGGAGGAGCGAGTAGAAGCTGTTGATGTTCAAGCACTCGTCCCGGAGGCGGCTGTTGAACGATTCGACGTACCCGTTGTTCCATGGCGTGCCGGGCGGGATGTAGAACAGCCCGGTGCGAGTGCCAGCCCGGGGTCTTGGTAGTAACGGAACAGGATTGAACGCTAAGCGTTGATGGCTCGGTAGCGTAGGTGTATGCCGGTGGAGTTTCTCAGCGACGAGCAGGCCGTCGCGTTTGGGCGGTTCGCTGGCGAGCTGTCGCAGCCGGATTTGGACCGGTTTTTCTATCTTGATCATGCTGACCGGGATTTGATCGCGGTTCGGCGTGGTGATCCCAACCGGCTGGGGTTCGCGATCCAGCTGGGCACTGTCCGTTTCTTGGGAACCTTTCTCGTCGATCCGCTTGAGGTGCCGAAAGGTGTCGTCGAGTACCTTGCGTCCCAGCTCGAGATCGCTGGGCCCTTCGTCGTGACGAAGTACACCCAACGGCTACCGACTGTGCATGAGCACGCTCGTGAGATCCGCGCGGTTTATGGATTCCGTGACCTGGATGGGCCACTGACTGAAGAACTGACCCTATTCATCTACTCACGCGCGTGGACGCATGGCGAGCAAGCCACCGTGTTGTTCGAGCACGCGGCAGGGTGGCTTCGTCGCGAGCGGGTTTTGCTGCCGGGAGTGAGCGTGCTGGCGCGCCTCGTGGCGGGAGTCCGCGACCAAGCCACCGCTGACCTGCACGAGGCTGCCGCGGCGGCAACCGACGCAGTAGATCCAGAGCTCCGAGCGGTCCTGGGAAATCTGCTGGCCCCTGCTCCGGGTGAACGAGCGAGCCGCCTGGAAGTGCTGCGGGCGGGACCGACGCGGCTGTCCGGTCCGGAGCTGCACAAGGCACTCCTGAGGGTTGCCGCTGTGCGAAGGCTCGGTGCTGGCGCAGTGGATTTATCTGGTCTGCCGGCCGCGCAGGTGCGGACGTTGGCGAGGTATGGGATCGGCGCGAAGGCGCAGACGTTACGCCGCCTCGCTGAACCACGCCGGACGGCGACGCTGGTCGCGATGGCAGCCGCGTTGGAGGCAGACGCCGTTGATGACGCGCTGGACTTGTTCGATCTGCTTATGGCCACGAAGGTCCTGAGGCCCTCGCGTCGAGCGGCGGACGCGGATCGATTGATGAAGATGCCGGAGTTGGAGAAAGCGTCCCGTCTCCTCGCCCGGGTCGGGGCCCGACTGTTGCGCGTTTTGGAGGAGTCGGGTGAGCACCTCGACCCGGCTGCCGTATGGGCTGCATTGGAACAAGTCGCCGCCCGGGACCGGATCATCGACGCGGTGGCGAAAGTCGACGAGCTTGTGCCAGATGACACGCGTGCCGATGGTGCGATGCGAGAACAGATGGGTCAAGTCCCTGATGGTGGTGTAGCGGTGGTTCCTTCGGTTTGTGGGTTTAGGCGCTGAGCTGGAGTGCTGGTTCTGTCACCTCCCTTTCGTTGTCGGTGACGAGGGTGAGGCGGCTTTTGGTGAG
>NZ_NBXB01000064.1 GCF_003399635.1 Subtercola boreus
GCCCTTCCGGGCCACCGCCACGACGTCATCACGGAACTCTTTCGGATATGCCTTTGCCATAACTGACATCCTTCCAGCGAGAATGAAATCTCACAGATCAGATGACAACCAAACCCTGGGCAGACCCGTGGGTTGTAGCATCGGGGTGCTCGATGTACTTACCGCCCCGGTATTCGCCCGTGTTCTCGATGACGACTGGTGATAGATATATGATCCAGGATGTCGAATAGCCTCGGGCACTCAACCGGTTTGCGGCTATGCCGTTCCGCATCAAAATCGCCAGTGGTCACCCCTTCGCCGTGAAGCTCGAGCCGCAGGGGCATCCGTCGCCTGCTTTCATCGGACGGACCTTCTAGAGGGAATCTGCCAGGTCCGATGTAATCAGCAGGGCAGGTTCAGCCAATTCGAGACTATGAAAATGATCCCATTGTGATGAGGTCCGCCATCAAACCCGCTTGCGGTCAACTATTGCGTACGTACTGCTCAGCAAAGTGGCGACGAGATAGATCGTCATAGGCCCAATCAGAGTCGTTGCCGACCGTTCCGAAGTTATGACGGTGTACACGAGCAACATTGTGATGGACAAGACGATTCCTAAGCCAACCCTGACCCACAGCAGGCGCCTCGGGCTGACCGCCGGGATCAGGAATATTCCACAGCCGGCCCAAAAGAGAATGAGAGCCTCGTCATTTAGCTTTAGTAAGGAGAACGCTAACCAGTAGGACCAGACCGGTACCGCAAGGTATCCAATGAGTCCCGACCAAACGGTCAATCTGGACGCGCTGGGAGTCTTGCCTGGACGGGCGAAGAAGATCACAATGAGCGCGCCCATGAGGACTACTGACTGAACAACCGCCGTTGTCACAAAAAGGAAACGGCCACGGTTGCCTAAGGGTGCCGCCCGATCGGGCGACTGGAGGTACAGAGCGGTGGGTATCCATAGGGCGACGCTCACCAAGACGACGGCGAAGAGCAAGCCCAGAGCGACCCATAAAACTAATGGATCCTTCTCTGAAAAACGTTCTGCGGTACGTGCCAACCGCATATTTGTTGTCTTGATTTCACTCACCAGTCGTTACTGAAACAAGTGTCCCAAGAGCTTGCGCTGGGAGACCCAAAGGGCGCGGTCATGGGCGTAGGGACTTCCATCGCACCACCGTTTGCGAAACGAAGAGGGCGCGCCCATCCGCTGTACATTCGCGTGCACCCGGGCAAAGTGAGATTCCGGGATGAATTCACCACGGTTTCGCTTTGGTCACCGTATGGGAACGCATAACTGTCACCGCTGAGACCCATGCAATCAGTCAGCCGCTCACGGATGGTTCCGGGTAGGCAATCGTTGTGAACTGCTTGAAATGCAGCTGAAAAGACGGAGGACGAGCGTGACGGGTTACGTTCAGTGCTTAGGGAGTAGACGTACTCGGCCCCTGCGATGAGTTGGTGTGGGTACCGAATTCCCATCTCATGGCTCATTGATGAACAGTCGTCGAAGAGCCTGTTTGTGTCCTGGTACGGCTGAGCCGCTACCGGGACATTCGTCGCCCACTCCGCGTAGGCAGGGTTTAGCCAGAATCCCGCTACACCGCACGCTGCATAGTTGTACACGGAAGCCCCGAACTCGAAACCCCAATTAGGCTCGTCTGGCCAGTAAGCAACGTGACTTCCACCTGTCCAGACGATCGACTGGACGAGGTTTGCGCGAGGAGTAGTTCGCTGGCAAGTTCCATTTACAAGCTGAACGCACCTGTTGAGATTGAACCCCTCACCCCGGTACGAGAAGGGGTAAAAACCCTCCCACTCATTCACCGAATTGTAGCCAGGCCATCCTTTGATCGCTTTGTAGCCATCCCAGTTGACGTAGCGTGGGCCATCGGGAGCAGGGAGCGCAGCAGCCGCGGGAGCTTGCCTAGCTGCGGAGGGATCTGTCGAATCCTGACTGATGCTAAATGTACTGGTGTCCGTCGCGACCTCGGCCGGAAGCGGATGACTGGCAACGACCAAACCTCCGGTGAGGGGGGGCGTGTCAGTCTTAGCCGAAGCGAACAGTTCATCTGCACGCTCCAAGACGGTCGTGGAGGTGTCTCCTTCGATTAGGACAAGCTGGCCCACGCCGCCGTCGCCTTCGTAGACGACCGTTTTGATGTCCGAGTCGACCAAGCTGGCTGCGGCCATTAGCTCTTCGAGCGATCCGGACTCTTTGTCCCCGGAGAAGGAAAGCGAGTACACGTTCTCGTCCGTGATGTCGGGAGCTTCGAAGGGTGCTGAGATGGTATTTGACGGGGCGCTCTGCTCGAATGCCTTGGCGTCACCAACGCCCGCAAGAAGCGCTACCGCTGTGATGGCCGTGATCGCTGTGAATTTCTTGGAAGTCTGCATCTAATCCCCCACGGATGTCAGGCCGAAGACGTGTCGACCTAGTTAGCTATTCTCCTCTCTGTGGGATCTCACAGACAGGACCGTCGGTGGCGGGCGGTCGAATATTGAGTGAACGCGGATCGTTGATCGCATCCGCCGAGTGGCTCGAGAAGGGACTTCGCTGGTCGATGCCACACCAACGATGAGCTCGGCGTCGGGTGACGTCCCCTCGAGTGGTGTGCTTTCGCTTTGCCGGTTGAGGTCAGTGGTTGAAGCTTAGGCGGCGATGAGTTCGGGCAGTGTTGTCACCTCCTCGATCGCGGTGGTTGGGTCGTTCATGGTCT
>NZ_NBXB01000065.1 GCF_003399635.1 Subtercola boreus
ACTGACGGCGCTCACTGAAATTCCCCAGTTCTGCTCACTGAAATTCCCCACCCCGGGTCGCTTCCGCGCATAGAAGCGGGCCTCCCTCGATGCTGATGGTCTTCGACCACACACCAGCTCGAGAAAGGCCCTGTTCCTATGCTTTCAGAGGAGGACGACGTGGACATCCACGCGCTCAAACGACAAGGGATGACGATCAGTGAGATCGCCCGCCGCACCGACCACGACCGCAAAACGATCCGGGCTTATCTGGCCCGACAGGCCGCCCCGGGGCAACGCAAACGTGCTACTCCGGACTTGTTCGACAAGTTCATCGCCTATGTCACGGCGAGGCTTACCGAAGATCCCCACCTCTGGGCGGTGACACTGCTCGACGAGTTACGACCGCTGGGCTTTACCGGCTCCTACCCGACGCTGACTCGCCAGGTTCGGGATCGCGGGTTGCGGCCGACATGCACGGCCTGCGCGCATGTGACGAAACGACCGAACGCGATCATCGAGCACCCGCCCGGGGAAGAGACCCAGTTCGACTGGGTCGAGTTGCCCGACGCGCCGATCGGGTGGGTGTTTCCCACGAAACGCGCCTACGTCCTCGTGGGGTCGCTGGCGCACTCCGGTGTTTGGCGGGCGGTGATCTCACCATCGATGGACCAGCCGCACCTGCTGGCCGCGATGACGGTGCTGCTGGACCTGCTGGGCGGTGTGACGAAGACCTGGCGGTTCGACCGGATGAGCACGGTCCTGAAGGCCGGGACGAGTGATCTAACGCCGATGTTTGCCGCGTTCTCCAAACATCATGCCGTCAGCGTGGTTGCATGCCGGCCCCGCTCCGGGAACCGAAAAGGGGTGGTGGAGAAGAACAACCACACCGCGGCGCAGCGGTGGTGGCGAAACTTGGCCGATGAGCTCACACCCGAGCAGGCGCAGCACAGCCTCACCACTTTCGCCTCCAGCCAGGACGGGCGGCGCCGTGAGGGTCGGGATGGGTCCACGACCGCGGCGGTCATGTTCGCCGCGGAACGCCTCGCCCCGCTGCCCCCGACGTTGTTCCCCGTCGTCGTGACGGAAGAGCGCACTGCGACAAGGCAGGCGCTGATCGACTGGCGCGGCAACCGCTACTCCGTCCCGCCCGAGCTGGCCGCGACGAAGGTTGTTGTCTATCAACGGCTCGGCGCGGCGACAATCGACATCGCCACGATCTCCGGCATCGTGCTCGCCCGACACCAGATCGCCGAGCCTGGGCTCGGGGTGACGATCCGCGACAGCGGACACGTCACCGCACTCGAAGCGATCGCCTTGGCGTCGGCGCCTCCCGGGCGCCCTCACCGGAAGAAGGAACGCATCCCGCCGGGGACCGGCGCCCGCACCGCCGCCGCAGAACTTGCCGGCACCCCAGCCCCTACCACAACCGTGATCAACCTGGCCGCCTACGAGCAGGCCGCGAAGAACAGGAACACCCTCCAATGACAACACCGACGACACCCCAGACCGCCTCGACCACGATGACCGCAGCGACGTCGGCGAGCATCTACCAGCAGCTGAAAGGCCACCTAGCCGAACTGAAGCTCGCCGACGCAGCCGAGGCGTTGCCGCGCGTCCTCGACCAGGCGCAGGCCGAGGGCTGGTCGCTTACCCAGACACTCGAGCACCTGCTCGCCGTCGAGGTCACCGCCACCGACGCCCGCCGCCTGGCCGGCCGGTTCCGGTTCGCCAACCTCCCCACCGGCGCAACCCTCGACGACTTCGACCTCGACGCCGCCTCCGGCATCGACCGGTCACTGCTCGCCGAGCTGGGCACCTGCCGCTACCTCGAAACCGCAACCAACGTGCTCCTCATCGGCCCGCCCGGCGTCGGGAAAACACACCTCGCCACCGGCCTGGGACACGCGGCAGTGCAGGCCGGTTACCGCACCTACTTCACCTCCGCCGCCGACCTCGCCGCCCGCTGCCACCGCGCCGCGATCGAGGGCAAGTGGGGCACGATGATGCGGTTCTTCGCCGGCCCGACGCTGCTCGTGATCGACGAACTGGGCTACCTGCCGCTGCCCGCCGAGGCCGCGTCAGCGCTGTTCCAGGTCATCAACCAGCGCTACCTGAAAACGTCGATCGTGATCACCACGAACCGGCCCGTCGGCGCCTGGGGCGAGATCCTCGGCGACACCACCGTCGCCGCCGCGATGCTCGACCGACTCCTGCACCGCTCCGTCGTCGTCACCCTCGACGGAGCCTCCTACCGGCTCCGCAACCACACCGCAGCATCCGACGAACTACGCCGCATCACCACCGGCACAAACCTGCGCTAACCTAACCCCGCGACCTGGGGAGTTTCAACGAGCAGGACTGGGGAAATTCGCTGAGCGCCGTCAA
>NZ_NBXB01000066.1 GCF_003399635.1 Subtercola boreus
GTCTGGGCTGAGGTAGCCGAGTCGCTGTTGAATGCGGGTGGTGTTCCACCAGCGCAGGTAATTATTCAGCCCTGTGTGGAACTCGTCGAGGGTTGAGGGTTTCTGGATGCGGTACCACTCCTCCTTGAGGTGGCTGAAGAACCCCTCCATGGCGGCGTTGTCCAGACACGTGCCCTTCCGAGACATCGACTGAGCAAGCCCCGCCGTGGTCAACGTGTCTCGCCAGAGGTTGTGACGGTACTGAAATCCCTGGTCGGAGTGGACGAGAGGTTTCTCATCCGGGGTAAGAGTGTCGATTGCCATGCGGAGACTATCGGTGACCATTTTCACGCTTGGCGAGGGCCCGACCGTTGAAGCGATGATCCGGTTGTCATGAAGGTCCAGGACGGGCGAAAGGTAAACCTTCGAAGCGCCGACGTTGAACTCGGTCACGTCCGTGACCCACTTCGTGTTCTTGGACTCTGTGGCGAATTGTCGGTTCAGTACGTTGTCAGACGCTTCACCGACCTCACCTCGGAACGAGTTGTACCGTTTGCGACGCCGCACCGGGCATTGCAACCCGAGTTCGCGCATGAGTTTAAGGACCGTCTTTTTAGACACCATCCACCCCTGTCGGAGCAGAACGGCAAGGATGCGCCGGTGCCCGTACGAACTCTTCGCCTCCTCGAATGCGCCACGGATAGCTGCCTTGATGCCGGCCCGGGTGTCGCTGCGGTTGAGCCGGCGCCGGTGGTCGTAAAACGTTGACCGGGGAAGGCCTGCGAGCTGCAGCAACAGGGGTAACGGGTGATGCGCCTTGAGATCTTCGACAGCTCGAACTTTCAGCGTCGTTCCTGTGACCTCAAGGCCCGCAATTTTCCCAAGTAGGCGACCTCCGCGCGAAGCCGTTCGTTCTCTCGGCGTAGCGTCTCAATTTCGCCTTCTAGAGGGGAATCCTCGCGAGTGGCCGGTGGTCTGCCACGCGGCTTGGGACGCAGCCCGTCTTCCCCATCGCGTCGGAAGATGCTTGTCCAGTTGGCTACGGTGCCAGGCGACGGAAGGCCATATTCTTCGCAGAGAGCTCTCCCGGACTCACCCCTGACGTGCCGGCGCACGATTTCAAGCTTCGTCTCAAAATCGTACTGTTTGCGGTCTCTCGTCACCAACGCTCCCGAACCTCGTACCTGCCATCGCTGGTACAACATTTGGACAGGAGACCGGGCAAGGTCAAGAGACACGGCCACCGACTTCGCGGTGAACCCCTGCTCGAACAACGCGACAGCCGAAACGGCGTCTGAGTGACTCAACGTGCTTTTCGAATACATCTGAATACTCCCTGAAGAAGGAACCCTAAATTCGGTGTCCAACTATCGGGGACCACTCCAG
>NZ_NBXB01000067.1 GCF_003399635.1 Subtercola boreus
AGTAGTGCCCCTTACAGTGGTGTAGCCCCGGTGGCTGGCCTCGTCTTGGACGGGGGCGCGGTCACCGTGGTGTTCCTTCGAGGAAATTCCTACATCCCACTCGAAAGGCATCAACACGATGACCGCTCCACATATTGTCGACCCTGCCGGCCTGCTCGGTGAAGCCCTGAGCGACGCGTCTCCGGATCTGATGCGCAGCCTGCTGCAAACCATGATCAACGCCCTTCTCTCTGCCGACGCTGACGCTGTCGTCGGCGCGGAATGGGGCAAACCCTCGCCTGACCGCACTGCGCAGCGAAACGGGTACCGGCACCGCGACCTCGACACGAGGGTCGGCACGATCGATGTCGCCGTCCCGAAGCTGCGCCAGGGCACGTACTTCCCGGAGTGGCTCCTCGAAAGACGCAAACGAGCCGAGGCCGCGATGATCACCGTGATCGCGGACTGCTACCTCGCTGGGGTCAGCACCCGCCGGATGGACAAGCTCGTGAAAACGCTTGGGATCCACAGCTTGTCGAAGTCGCAGGTATCCCGGATGGCGGCCGAGCTCGACGAACACGTCGACCAGTTCCGGCATCGCCCGCTCGGCGACGCGGGCCCGTTCACGTTCGTCGCCGCGGACGCGTTGACGATGAAAGTCCGTGAAGGTGGCAGGGTCATAGGCGCCGTCGTTCTCGTCGCGACCGGCGTCAACGCCGACGGGCGCCGCGAAGTCCTCGGCCTGCGCGTGGCAACCTCAGAGACCGGTGCGGCGTGGAACAGCTTCTTCGCCGACCTCACAGCGCGCGGTCTCACCGGTGTGCGCCTCGTCACCTCCGACGCCCATCAGGGTTTGGTCGAAGCGATCGCAGCGAACCTGCCCGGGGCGTCCTGGCAGCGGTGCCGCACACATTACGCGGCGAACCTGATGAGTGTGTGCCCGAAGAGCATCTGGCCGGCGGTAAAAGCGATGCTGCACTCGGTGTACGACCAACCCGACGCCGCAGCCGTGCACGCCCAATACGACCGGCTCCTGGACTACGTCGAAGACAAACTCCCCGCCGCGTTCGAGCACCTTGATGCTGCACGAGCTGACGTCCTCGCGTTCACGACCTTCCCCGAAGGGCTCTGGCAGCAGGTCTGGTCCAACAATCCGAACGAGCGCCTGAATCGTGAAATCCGTCGCCGCACCGACAGCGTTGGGATCTTCCCCAACCGCGACGCCATCATCCGCCTCGTCGGCGCGGTCCTTGCCGAACAAACCGACGAATGGGCCGAAGGCCGCCGCTACCTCGGCCTCGACATCCTCACCAAATCCCGCCTCACACTCGTACCCGACAACAGAAACGAGGTGACCGAACCAGCCCTCGCCCTCAGCGCCTAAACACTCAAACCGAAGGAACCACCACTACACCACCACCGGGGACTTGACCC
>NZ_NBXB01000068.1 GCF_003399635.1 Subtercola boreus
CGCAACCACACCGCAGCATCCGACGAACTACGCCGCATCACCACCGGCACAAACCTGCGCTAACCTAACCCCGCGACCTGGGGAGTTTCAACGAGCAGGACTGGGGAAATTCGCTGAGCGCCGTCAATACGGCAACCACTGAAGGACCTAGACGATGACAGACACAATTGCCACACACATTGACGCAGCCGGGCTCACTCTGCCGCCAACCCAGACCGTGGACGTGACATGGCTGCTCCGCCCTATCGGTTCAGTGCAAGACCACTCGAAGGCACATCTCGCCGTACGACCGACTACCGCGCCCTAACCACCTAGGGGCTATAACCTGCAGTTCATCCTCGACGTGTGCGTGAGACAAGGTCGCACAACGGCATAAGGAAAGTGGTCTCCTAGAACTACGCTCTCGAGTCCCGGATGAGGTCCGGCTAGCGGGAGGGTCTGCCCAGGGTTTGGTTGTCATCTGATCTGTGAGATTTCATTCTCGCTGGAAGGATGTCAGTTATGGCAAAGGCATATCCGAAAGAGTTCCGTGATGACGTCGTGGCGGTGGCCCGGAAG
>NZ_NBXB01000069.1 GCF_003399635.1 Subtercola boreus
ACCCGCGAACGACGCAGCAGGTACCGTCACGACTCCTTTCCCACCGATCGCTGATTCCCGATCCCACACCAATGTCTTCGGCACCATCCCAAGGCCGCTGATCAGCTGCCACATACCCGCGATCAGATCCCCGGCCTGCCGCGACGGCAGCATCGTCGCAGCCGAGAACCTCGAGAACCCGAGCGTCATCACCAGCACCGGCAACATCATCAGCTGGCCGTGCCCGACAGGGATCCGCGGTTCCGGGAACCACAGATCACACTGAGCGATATCACCAGGCTTGTACACCGTCCGATCCGCCGGATCGACACCGGCGTACTCCGGCCGGATCTGACGAATCCGGTCCTTCAACGTCGTGATCGAGTACTGCCACCCAATCCGTTCCGCGATAACCGTCGCCGGCATCCGAGGGAAATCCTTCAACAGCTTCCGGACCTCGACCTCGACACCATCAACCAGCGACCCCGCCCGTGCCCGCTCGTACCTCGGCGCCCGCTCCGACGCCAACGCCGCCCGCACCGTGTTCCTCGCGACCCCCAGCAACCGCGCTATCTCCTTGATCGGAATGCCTTCCGACCGATGCAACCT
>NZ_NBXB01000070.1 GCF_003399635.1 Subtercola boreus
GCTGGTACAACGCCCGCCGACGCCACTCCGGCATCGGCTACCTCAGTCCATTAGAGTACGAACGCCGCCAGCTCACACTGGCAGCCTGACCAACCAACCACCTGTCCGGGAAACGGGGTCAGCCTCACCCCCGTCGAGTTTGAGACAATTTACACAACCGCAAACGCGGCCTGAAAACCATCAACCCCCAGTGACAACCAAACTCTGGGCAGACCCGACGTCCAGACTGCGGGATTCGATTCACAGGATCAAATCCTCGTCTCATGGCCATTTCGTCCGCTTCGAAGCATGTATCAATGCGTCCTCCGCGTCCGGGTCAGCAGCACGGATGGCTGGACCGAATACTCGGACCCCCTCACCGTGGAGACAGGCCTACTCGACGCGTCGGACTGGTCCGCCAAATTCGTAACGCCAAGCACGATTGGAGAGCTTGAAGCCGGAGCCCCATTCCTTTCTAATATCGTGCTTCTTCCAACTGCACCCCGCTCGGCAAGGCTTTACATCACAGCGCTGGGCACCTATAACGCGCGGATAAACGGCGCCCGGGTAGGTATAGATGAGCTCGCTCCCGGCTGGAGCTCTTATTCTCACCGATTGAAGTATCAGACCCACGACGTCACAAATCTCCTTACAGCAGGAACGAACCGCGTGGAAGCACTTATTGGCAATGGCTGGTACCGCGGTCAGCTTGTATGGCCCGGCAATCGATCAAGTTACGGCGCCCAGTTAGCCTTACTGGCACAGCTTCACGTCAAATTCGATGACGGCACCGAGCTAATTTGGGGCACGGACGAATCATGGAGCGCTGGCAGCAGCGATCTGCGCTACGACGATCTCTACGACGGTGAAATCTGGAACATGAAGGGTGAACGGCCGGGCCGGGAAGAAAGGCCGGACAGTGTCGAAGTTCTTCAGGTTGACCTTGAAACTTTGGTGGCGCCCACCGGACCAGGGATCCGGACCACCGAGATACTGCGACCTCGCGAGGTAATTCGATCGCCATCGGGCGCCCTGATCGTGGATTTTGGACAGAACATTGCGGGAAGAGTGCGCCTGACCGCCAACGGAGCTGCTGGCACCGCCGTAATGGTTCGCCATGCCGAAGTACTCGAACACTCGGAACTGGGAACGCGGCCACTTCGATCAGCGAAGGCTACCTGCTCCTACGTGCTCGATGGTTCCAACGACGAGATCCTCGAGCCAATCTTCACCTACAGCGGTTTCCGTTATGCAGAAGTCACTGGCCTTGACCTCGAAGATGTGAAGCGATGCGAGGCGTTAGTGCTGGGCAGCAATCTTCAGCGCACAGGCTGGTTCAGTTGCTCCGACCCCGAAATTCAGCGGCTCCATTCGAACATCGTCTGGAGCATGCGAAGCAACTTCTTTGACGTGCCTACAGACTGCCCTCAACGGGACGAGCGGCTTGGTTGGACGGGGGATGCTCAGGTCTTCGCCCCCACCGCAAACTTCCTGTTTGATACCGCCGGGATGCTCGCCGGCTGGTTGAAAGATCTCACTGCGGAACAGAGAGCCGACGGAACCGTGCCACTCGTGGTCCCAGATGTGCTGAGGAATGACACACCGGTAGCCGGGTGGGGCGACGCCGCAACCGTAGTTCCAATGACGCTTTTTCAAGCCTATGCAGACCGCCAAGTCCTGCTGGACCAATACGAGTCAATGAAGAGATGGGTCGATAAGGTTGCTGCGGTAGCCGGAGAGAATCACCTGTGGGACACCGGTTATCAGCTCGGAGACTGGCTTGACCCAAGCGCCCCACCCGAGCATGCCGACCAGGTGAAAGCGGACCCCGCTGTCGTCGCTACAGCGTACTTTGCTCGCTCTGCATCATTGCTAGCTGCCGCAGCGCGCGAGATCGGCATCGACGACGATGCTCGACGCTACGAAAGCCTCTTCTACGAGGTTCGAAAGGCATTCAATAAGGCATACGTGGACTCCAATGGTACTGTCCAGAGCGACTGCCAGACGGTTTATGCACTTTCCATTTGCTGGAACCTGCTCGGGCCCGACGCACTTGCGGGCGCAGCGCAACGTCTCGGAGAGCTGGTCCGCGAAGCGGGCTGTCGCATCAGCACCGGCTTTCTAGGTACTCCACTTATCCTCGATGCTCTGTGTGAAATTGGGGAACGGTCGCTCGCATTCTCCATGCTTACCCAACGAGATTGTCCATCCTGGCTCTACCCGGTCTCGATGGGAGCTACGACCGTGTGGGAACGCTGGGACTCTATGCTGCCAGACGGCTCGATCAACCCAGGCGCGATGACCTCGTTCAACCACTATGCCTACGGGGCTGTCGCCGATTGGCTCCACCGTCGAGTGGCCGGCATCGCACCGGGCGAGCCCGGTTACCGAACCGTGGTCATATCTCCCCAGCCGGACCCGAGAATAACGGCAGCAGGCGCAGCGCTCGAAAGCCCCTACGGTCGCATCGAGGTGGAGTGGAGTTGGATAGACGAGGTATTCAAAATGAAGGCAAATACACCCCCTGGCGTCACCGCAGTAATCACATTGCCTGGAGCGTCGACGTCGGTGACAGTCAGCAACGGTGAACACTCTTTCTCTACGCACTACGCGCCTGAATGAGTAGTCGACCCCGACAAACCTCACTAGCCGAGCCCCTCGAAGACGTCTAATTTCCGTTCCGCTGGCCTTGAGCGGATTAGATGAGGTCGCGCTTACAAAGCTGCTGCCACAACGGTCAGGCTAACGGCACCAACGCTCTCTCCACCCTCGCGCCTTTAAGTAATTTGACTAGCCAACTGGATATGTGAAATAAGAATGAATGCTGCAGACTATTCCACTCCGTTCCGACTGAGCCGCCCGGTGCTTGTAGGGAGCGGACGTGCTGGGGAATTTGACGAGCAACTCGTGGATAGCCCATTCGTCTTCTCCCACCAATGTTAGCGGCCATGTGAAACTGCCCGTAGGCGGCCAGTAGTTCTGCCCGCTGGTGGCCAGGGGATCTGCCCACTGGTGGCCACGAGTTCTGCCCACTTCTGTTTTGTACCCGGACGCGTTAAGCGCC
>NZ_NBXB01000071.1 GCF_003399635.1 Subtercola boreus
GCGGTCATCGTGTTGAAGCCTTTCGAGTGGGATGTAGGAGTTTCCTCGAAGGATCACACGGTGACCGCGCTCACGTCAGTAACGACAAGCCAGGCCACCGGGCTACACCACCTTATGGGGCACTACTAACAGATGACCCGCCGTTTCCGGACGGTTGCGCCGTTCCTGCAGCTGCTGGCCACCGCTATCCCGTGGGGCGCGACCTCCGCAGGGCAGCCCGTGCTTGACGCCCTGGCTGCTTCAAGTGGGCTGCACGGTCGACGCAAGGTACGACGGGAAGAGATCCACGAGGCGCTCGTGCCGGCACCATGGCGTGCGGCGGTGTTTGGCCGTGCCGGCGATGTTGAGGTCGATCGTGATGCCTGGATTGTGTGCGTGCTGGAGCTGCTGCGATCGCATTTGCGTCGCCGAGACGTGTTCGCGACAGTGTCGGCGCGTTGGGGTGACCCGCGCGCGCATCTGCTGTCCGGACCTGCGTGGGACACGGCACGGGAACCGGCCCTACGTTCGCTGAGCTTGGACGGCCCGGTAAATGAGCACCTCGCAGCGAAGGTGGCGCTACTAGATACCGCATGGCGAGGACTGGCGGCCTCGATCACAGACGCCGGCCCAGACGCGAGCGTCCGCCTCACTGAGGCTCCGGGCGACAGGGTCAAGCTTTCGGTCGCACCCTTGGACGCGTTGGACGTTCCCGAGTCGCTGACAGCGTTGCGCGTGCAAGTGGCGGGCCTGCTGCCGCGGGTTGATTTGCCCGAGATCCTGCTCGAGGTGCACTCCTGGACCAGGTTCCTCGACGCGTACACGCACGCGTCCGGTGCCTCGTCACGGATGGACGACCTGCCTCTGTCTGTGGCTGCGGTGCTGATCGCTGAGGCCTGCAACGTGGGCCTCACACCAGTGGTGGCTGAGGGGCACTCGGCCCTGAGCCGCGACAGGTTGGGGCATGTGCAGGCGAACTACGTTCGCATCGACACGCATGCCACCGCAAATGCCCTCTTGATCCAAGCTCAGGCTGATGTGCCGATTACGAAGATGTGGGGCGGTGGGTTGCTGGCCTCGGTCGACGGGTTGCGGTTCGTTGTTCCCGTGAGGACGATCAACGCATCCCCGAACCCGAAGTATTTCGGCCACGGCCGCGGGCTGACCTGGTTCAACGCCGTCAATGACCAAGTCGCAGGCATCAGCGCGGTCGTGATCCCCGGTACGGTGCGCGATTCCCTCTACGTACTGGACACGATTCTCAACCTCGACGGCGGTCCGAAGCCCGAGATGATCGCCTCCGACACCGCCTCCTACTCCGACATTGTCTTCGGGATCTTTACCCTGCTCGGCTACCGGTTCTCCCCTCGCATCGCGGACCTTGCCGACCAGCGGCTGTGGCGCGCCACCCTCCCCGGCCACACGCCCGGCGAGTACGGGCCGCTGAACGGCATCGCCCACAATAAAATCAACCTGCAGAAGATCACGTCCCATTGGGAAGACATGACCCGCGTTGCCGCGTCGCTGGTCACCGGGAAAGTGCGCGCCTACGACGTCCTGCGCATGCTGACCCACCAGAGTGGGGCACCGAACCCTCTGGGGGCAGCACTGACCGAGTACGGGCGCATCGCCAAAACCCAACATCTGCTCGCCCTGATCGACCCCGTCGATACGACTTATCGGCGGGCAATCAATACCCAGCTCACCGTCCAGGAATCCCGGCACCGGCTGGCACGTGCGATCTTCCACGGTCGACGCGGGCAAATCTACCAGCGGTACCGCGAGGGCCAAGAAGACCAGCTCGGAGCGCTCGGCCTGGTCCTGAACGCCGTCGTGCTGTGGAACACCCGCTACACCGACGCCGCCGTCACGGTACTTCGCGAGACCGGACGAGAAATCTCTGAGGCCGACATGGCACGCCTGTCCCCGCTCGGGGACGCCCACATCAACATGCTCGGCCGGTACGCCTTCACCACCCCCACCCCGAACGGACTACGACCGATGCGCGAGGCAAGCGCGGACCCCGTCGGAAACTGATGTGGAACTGGATCTTCGAAGAGTTTTGGGGCATCGGCATAACCACCTAGGGTTCTTAGCTTCCCGCCTGTGGCATCTGGTGAGGATAGACAGTCCGAAGCGCGAACGGAACGATGTGAGTGCCCCGCGGCACGAGTTCTGACGCGGAGCCGCGGGGTCAGCGTCGGCGGTTCGGCGCATCGAGCGTGCGGGTGCCGTATGCCCACATGGCGTCGGCCACGTCGATGGTCACGCCGGGTGCGACGATCTCGTCAATGCGGTCGAGCACGTCGGTGGATAGCTGCACACCATCGGCTGCCAGGTACCCCTCGAGCTGCTCCATCGTGCGTGGGCCGATCACGACGCTGCTGACCGCCGGGTGGTTCGCCGTCCAGGCGGTTGCCAGCTGGATCAACGTGAGACCAGTCTTATCGGCGAGGTCGCCGAGAGCGTCAGCGGCAGCAAACTTAGCCGCGTTTCCGGGTGCGGTGGCGTCCATCTGCGGCCGGTGGGAGCGGGGTCCTGATGCGGCGACGGTGTGGCCGCTGCGGTAGCGTCCCGAGAGCCACCCCCCGCCGAGGACACTGAACGCCAGAATTCCGATGCCGAGACGTTGACTGGTCGGGAGAAGGTCATATTCGATCACCCGGTTCAGGATCGAGTACGGGGACTCTTCGACCCTGAACACGCCGTGACCTCGGCGGGTCGCGATGTCCCGCGCTTCGACGATCTGGGACGGCGGCATCTTCGACGTCCCAAAGGAACGAATTTTGCCCGCGGCGACCAGATCGGTCAACGCTCCGAGGGTTTCATCGATATCTGTTCCCGGGTCGGGCGCTCCGAACTCGTAGACGTCAATGTGGTCCGTCTTCAGTCGTCGGAGTGAGCCGTCGATGGCCTGGTTGATCCAACGGCGCGACCCACCGCCGTGGTTCGGGTTCCCGTCGAGCCTCACCCCGAACTTCACCGTGAGCACAACCTCGTCGCGGCGTCCGCCGGTCAGGGCCTCACCGAGGATCTCCTCGGATTGGCCGGCCGAGTACCCATCGGCGGTATTGATGGTGGTGACACCTGCGTCCAACGCCCGGTGCACGATGCGCGTGCAGTCGTCGCGATCCTGGTTGCCCATGGCGCCGAACATCATCCCACCCAGGGTGAGGTGACTGACGGTAATCCCGGTGCGTCCCAGTGGCCGGTAGTCCATTGAGGGCTCCTTTCCTCCGCCTCTCAGCGGTGTTGCGGCCCTCTCAAAGATTCGGAGAGCCTGTCCACTTAGACTATACGATGAACCGGATATGCTGTCCACTATGAAGACGAGTTCTCCTGGGCCGCACCGGCGGCGTTCCGACGCTCAACTGAATCGCGAGCGAATCTTGGACGCCGGCCGAGAGGTGATGGCGGACCGTGGCGCAGAGGCTTCAATGGCAGAAGTCGCCAGGCGTGCCGACGTCGGGATGGCGACCCTGTACAGAAACTTCCCTGGACGGCGGGAGCTCCTCGAGGCCCTCTTCACCAACGAGGTCGACGAATTGTGCCGCGCGGTCCAAGCGCCCTCGGGCACACCAGTTGATGCCCTCTTCACCTGGCTTCGGCTCTTTGCCGCGTTTCACCACAACAAGCACCCGATCGCCCTCGAGCTTCTCCGACACACCACTGCGTCCGATTCGGTGTTCGGCGACAGCCGCGAACGGGTCTTGGCTGCGGGGCGACCCCTCCTCCTCGCCGCCCAGCAGGCAAGGGAGATCCGCACAGACCTCACGCTCGACCAGGTTCTCGACCTCACCCTGGCAATAGTGACCATTCCCGGTGAACGCGACTACGTCGAACCAATCTTTCAAGCCTCTCTCGACGGCCTCCGAACGCCACCCGCCGAGTCCAGCGCGAAGTAACAGCATCAACTCCGCACCCGCACAGCGCCGTACGGCGAGTAATTCGTCCGGCATGTTGTGAGTGTGACGACATCACACACTGCGGCCCACGCGGATACCCCTCCTTCGTTCAAGAAACGTTCGATAACTGAACAAACAAACCTCGCCCGCCCGCATCGGTACGAAATTCCGTCAGAGCGTTCAAGAACCCGTTCAACAACAGGTAGAGTTCGATCCAGTAGATGAACACATTTACTGAACGCACAAAGGGGCGACGTCGTGGCGTTAGTGGGACTAGTCCGGGTCAGCACGGTCAATCAAGAAACCCGCCGGCAACATGACGCGCTGGACCCGATCTGCGAACGGGTCTTCGAAGAGAAGATCAGCGGAAAACTCGCCGTCGACGCGCGCCCCGCTCTCACCGCTGCAATTGACTACATGAGAAGCGGCGACATGCTCACCGTGCAGGAAGTCGACCGGCTCGGCCGCAATCTCCTCGAAGGCCTTATTGTGCTCAATGACCTGTTCTCCCGAGACATCGCCGTCAAAGTCCTCGAGGGAATCGCGGCCGGAGAGCACACCGAACGCAGTCTCATCCTCGACCTGGCACTCGCCCTCGCAGAAGACCGCCGCCGCGACATCGTCCGGAAAACACGTAACGGCCTCGATGCCGCACGACTCCGCGGACGAACCGGCGGCCGACCCCGCGTCGTCGACGCCGACAAACACCGCATCATCATCGCCCGCCACCTCGACGGCGAATCGATCCGCACCATCGCCACCGCTACGAAACTCTCCGTTGGCACCGTCCACGCTGTCATCGCAAACGCCGCCGCTGGGCCCGCTTCAGACTGACTTCGCGCGCTTAGCGCTCAATCCTGTTCCATTGCTACCAAGACCCCTACCCTGCGGATGAGTACTCTCGCGGGCTATTCGAATAGTTCGCTATCTCGACTGTCTCGGGCCGTAGCTCGATTGGAAAAGAAGAATTGGGTAACTCGCTCTCCCGATTCGACCGACGGCCGATTCACGCTGGCGACCTTGACCAAGCTCGGCCGCACGAGGGTCGATCAAGCGCAACCCTCCCATGTCGAGTTGGTTAATCGCCTTATTTTTGAGCCGTTGTCGCAGGCCCAGGCCCGCCAGCTGGGCACCATAAGTACTCGAATTACGTCTGCGATCCGTTCGGAGGATGGCTGGCAACCGACTACGACACCGAAGGCGCCGCAGTAGTTAGATTTCAGCTGAGGCGGCTTTGGTTGGTGACACGCTCCTAATGGGCGTGATGGATCAGGCGCGACGTCGTCGGCTAAGGAGCCGGCGAATGGATGCTTGTTTCCAGATGAAGAGCCCGGTGAGAGTAGCGCCAGGGACGATGACGAATTGCATAACGATGCGCAGTGGCTCTGCAAAGTCCGCAGGTGCGTACACAAAGGTTCCGACGAAGGCTGCGGCGACCAGATGGATAACGCGGGCGAGGATGCGCTGAGTTCCTGGACGTCGGATTGTCGGCACAGCTGAGGGGTGAACTGTCATGGTCGGGCCTTTCTGAGATCGGAACGAATTGTCGTCCACGTCGAGCGTGGTTTGTGCGGGAGTGTTGCTAGGTGAGGATGGGCGGAAGTGCTGCTTCCGCGACACCGGCGGCACCGGCAGCGGCCAGCTGTTTGGCGACCACCTGGGAGTCTTCGTTGGCATCGATCGAGGTCACTTTGCCCCAGCGCAGATGGACGAGGTGGACTCCGTGGTTGTTGTAGGGCGATCCGTCGGGGAACTCTGCGGTTCCTGTCCACCGGATGATCACGACCGTGTTCCAGGGAAAGCCCTTGACCCACATCTCGTGAATTTTCAGCTGGAGGCCGGAGTTCACTCGGCCGAGACGGCCAAGCCAAAGTCGCAGTCCTTCCTTGGTGTGGCGTTCGCCACCGAGTGCGTGATCGCCACCAAAGCGGTGGTAGATGTCGTCGGCGCAAGACGCGAGGAGGTCTTCGTACCCTTTGGTGTTGATGAGGTTGAAGTTGCGGGCGGCGAGTCGCTTGACAATGTATCCGTACATGAGGCTGATCCTTTTCTGTTCATCGGTGAGGGCTGTGGTGATCCGGTGAGGCGGTGAAGCCCAGGTAGAGCACGCAGGGAATCATGATGAGAGAGCCGATGCTGGCTTTGGCCCGCATCCTTATCGTCTTCTTACTCAGGATCCGCCCCGAGCGTCCGCGCGCGAGGAAGGCGCCGGAGCGTCCCGTGGCCGCCATCGCCGGAACGAGAATGAGCAGTCCCCACGGGATGGCCTGCTAGACGTCGACGATCGTCTCGGGATATCCCCCGAGCTCGGACATGACCGTGGATGTCCAGAAGGTGAGGGTGGTGAGCAGCGCGATGCTGCCGGCTACCGCATGGGTGCGCCGGATCGCCGGCCGGCTCATGAGGGCGCCCTTTCGACGTCGTTCAGCAGGTTGGCGATCATCTGCGCCAGCACTCGGCGGACAACGGCGAGGTCGGCGTCATCCACACCCTTCTTCGCCAGATCGTTGACCTCGATAGCGCGTCCGATGAGCGTCGATTGCAATTCCCGAGCATGGCGAGTCAACCGGATCTCGGTCTGTCTCCTGTCCCGCAAGGAGGGTGACCGGGTCACCAGGCCGTCGCGTTCCATGCGCCGTACGGTGAGCGCCATCGTTGACGGGTCGATGTGGACTGCGCTCGAGAGCTCGCTCTGACTGAGCCCGTCACGCTCGAAAAGCGCCAGCAACTGCGCGAACGCTCCCGGTAGGACTCCGTGTCGGGCTATCCGGTCCCGCAACGCGCCCTCGAGCAACCGGGCGAGATGGTTGACCTGATAGCCCCACGATTCCTCCCGCGGTAACTGCACCGTCGACGTCGTTTCCGACCCTGCAATGATTTCGCTTGGCATGCCAACAGTATGCATGGCATGCCAACAAAAGGCAAGCCGAGGACTCCTGGCCGAGGTTCTGGTGTGGGATCAGGTCCGTGCCTTGACATTACTTGGCATGCCATGCATACTGTTGGCATGCCAAGTAATTTCGATGGCACCCCACAACCAGCGCCGATGAATGTAGGAGACCACCATGCGCATCACCTCTCTCACCCTCGAGACGATCGTCGAGTCGGACACAGGAGCAGTGGAGTTCGTCTTCCTCCCTGGCCGGCCGCTCTCTCACCGAGCGGGTCAGGCGGCGCTGATCTTCGCCCCGGGGGGCGGTGCCAAGCCGTTCACGTTGACCTCCGACGATCGGTCGGACCGGGTCTCGATCGCGACGAGCTTGCAGTCGGGTAGCCGGTTCAAGCGTGCACTGGCCGGGTTGACTCCCGGTGACCGCGCGTTCGCCGCCGGAGCGATCGGCACCCTGCCTGCCGTCGATCCCGCGGCATCCCAGGTGCTTATCGCGCAGGGCCTCGGGATCACGCCGTTCCTGTCCCTAGCGCGGTCACAGGACCACCTCAACGCCACCCTGCTGCACGTCGGCACCCCGCACTACTTCGACGAAGTCGCTGCCGCCACCACCACAGCCACCCACCACCACCACCGTGAGGGCTTGATCGACGCTCTCGATCAGACGGTCGCGGACCGCCCGGATGCCGACTGGTCACTGTCCGGCCGATCCGACTTCATCTCCGCGGTCGCGCGGCAGCTGACCGACGCCGGGGTGCCCGCCCGCAGAATCCACCGGGACGCTTTCTGGGGCATGGGCGGCAGCGCCGCGATTAGGCCCGCTCCCCAGAGCGTCTGAACACCTACCGCGAGCGGCTCGGATCGCTGGCTGCTCTCGGCAGAGTCGGGCAGCCCGACGAAGTCGCTGAAGCGGCCGCGTGGCTACTCAGCGACCGTGCCAGCCACGTCACCGGCCTGACCCTTGGTGTCGACGGCGGCACCGCGCCCTGGCCCCACTAAGCCTGGATCCACCGAGGTTCGGGACTGTCTGAATAACGGTGTGTGAGGTCCCGGCCTGATCTGAAAGGAGACGGCCGTTTATGAACGCGACCGTGTTGAACGAGATGATCGATCCTGTGACTGACCGGCGATACGTCTCGTCGTCCGGTCATACATTGCCAGTAAATGCAGCGTTTTCGCTATTCGGCCGTACTCGGCAAAAACCGCACCGCGGGGCGGGGTTTCCGTCGCGGCTGAGCATTCGGAGGTAACTGGCGATCATCCCATTGTGTAGCGACCCGGCGACGCGGAGCATGTCTTCCCAGTGCGGACGCATCCGTTCGGTCGAGAGTTTGTTCACCAGTCAACCGTAGAACCCGCCGGAACGGCCTTAGCGCCAATCACTGTTCCAATACTGGTCAGACCCCTTCTCCCGCGGTATCGCCGTGAAAGTCCTCGATGGGATCGCGGCCGGCGAACACACCGAACGCAGCCTCATCCTCGACCTGGCACTGGCTCTCGCCGAAGACCGCCGCCGCGATATCGCCCGCAAAACCCGCAACGGCCTCGACGCAGCCCGCAGCCGAGGCCGCACCGGTGGGCGCCCCCCGCGTCGTCAACGCCGACAAACACCGCATCATCATCACCCGCCACCTCGACGGCGAATCCATCCGCACCATCGCAACCGCTACAAAACTCTCGATTGGCACAGTGCACACCGTCGTAGCTGAATACCGCGAAGCCGCAGAGCAAGAGCCGACCCGAGATTCTCAGGGCTTAGCGTTCAATCCTGTTCCGTTACTACCAAGACCCCATTCATCGGTCAAAAACGCTGTCCGCACACTCGTCCCAGGGGGGGTGACTAGTTTGATTGCGGAAGCGGTCGTCGTGGTGCAAGCGTTTCTAGGAAAAACGGCTCCCGCACCACGACGAAGACTCCACATTCACCCGAACGGCAGGGTAACTGCCGGGCCGGTGAACGGTGTTCGGGTTGCAGTATGAACGTTACAGATCAGCAGGTAGCGGGGTGTAGTCCCAGACCGGGGGAGACCCGATCAGGGGGTGCAGGGTAGTGGCTTGGTGTTCCTAGTCACCAAGCCACCAGGTGTCACCCGGCATACCGGAACGCTCACAGTACGGCCCGAGTGCACCCTGGTTCGCAGTAAAGGAACTGCGATCCTTTGGTGCGGTAACAGCCCCTGGGGGAGAGGCCATCACCACACCATCACGATACCTCGGCTAACTGAACCTGAACAGCGACGGTGACGGTGCACAGAGATTTTCTCCGGACTTTGCTTGCCGGATTCCAGTGCCTGCGAAGTGTTGCGCGGAGGGGGGCGGATTCAACCGGTCAACCGCGGGAGCGCGGATGCGTACCGCAGATGACGTGGTTGCCACCGCTCTCACCCACCTGGAGCGACGAAACCCGGGCCCCGGCGTGATCGACGGCTTCTCCAACCAGCTCGGGGCAAACATCAGCCGTGTGATGACCCGGCGCGTAACCGCAACAATGATGCATAGGCTCACCGACCCCGCACGCCGCACCCGCGACAAAGCCGCCACCACCGTTCCGAAAACTCACGGGTGACCTACCGGGTAAAGGCTGCCCGTTGGAGGGACCCTCTCGGATCCAGTTCCGGTTCGGCCGGCTGCCTGAGTCTGGGCATGAAGGCGCTGGGCATCGGCCGTCAGCTGTCCTGCCTTTAGGGGAGCATACCTGCGGTTACTTGCGCCGGTACGCATCGCCTCGATGGACGGGAATCTGAGGCTTTCCTCGGTAATCAGAGGAGCGCAAAATGCCCGAGCATTAATTCTCGGCGCCTACTCACCCGTCCCGGTTTCTGATCCTGACATCTCCTGGGCGGCTGAACTGTTCGTCAGAGTTCCTGTCTCGATAGCGCTTGATGCCCTGTCCGGTACACGCAGGCATCTCCGGAAAGATAAGAAACATCCTGATCGCTTCCGACGGATGTCGCTTTGGGGGACATCGAAATCTTTTGCGTGCTATTTCATTTCTGGGGGGCTAGTCTTCGAACACACCCCCGTTAGGGGGTGAGGTGTTGTAAGGGTCCAGCGCCGGGGGTTTCATTTCACGCAAGTATTGCGGTCTTGTCGCACCCGCCCAAGCACGAGGTTTAACGCATGAGTGTCCACATGTCTAAACACGCCAGTACTGTCCGGTCGACGAGGAAGTCGCGGATCACGAACGGCGCTGTTGTTGCTGGTGCGGGGCTGTTGGCCGTGTCGGTGTTCTTCGCAACGATCGGTGCGTCAGCGGCCGAAGCACCAATCGATCTTGGAACCGCGGGCGGCTACTCCGTGCTGGGCGGTCAGACGGTGACCAATACCGGCCCCAGCGTGCTCGAGGATGACCTGGGTGTGTCACCGGGCACAGCGATCACCGGGTTCCCGCCGGGGATCGTGAACGGAACAACCCACGCCGCCGACGCTGTTGCACTGCAGGCGCAATCCGATCTGACGGTCGCGTTTGATGATGCTGCAGGGCGTGCCTCGACCGCGACAGTGGCCGGTGACCTCGTCGGGCAGACCCTTGTCGGTGGGGTTTACAAATCCACCGGGCCACTCGCCGTGTCCGGCACGGTGACGTTGGACGGGCAAGGAAACGCGAACACTGTCTTCATTTTCCAGATCGCTTCGACCCTGATCACCGCTACAGACAGCAGAGTAGCTCTGATCAACGGGGCGCAGAGCTGCAACGTGTTCTGGCAAGTGGGAAGTTCCGCGACCCTCGGAACCGATTCCGCGTTCGTTGGCACGATCATGGCGCTGTCATCAATCACGGTGAGCACAGGAACCGTTGTCGCCGGCCGGACCCTTGCCCGAAACGGGCAAGTCTCCCTCGACACCAACACCTTCACCTCACCCGCCTGCATAACAAGCACACCCACACCGACTCCGACCGCCACACCGACTCCGACCGCCACACCGACTCCGACGGCCACACCGACGCCGACCGCGACGCCGACCGCCACGCCAACGGCGACGCCGACCGCGACGCCGACTCCGACCGCGACGCCGACTCCGACCGCCACACCAACGCCGACGCCGACCGCGACGCCGACTCCGACCGCGACGCCGACTCCGACCGCGACGCCGACTCCGACCGCGACGCCGACTCCGACCGCGACGCCGACTCCGACCGCGACTCCGACGGCCACGCCAACGGCGACGCCGACCGTGACGCCGACTCCGACGGCCACGCCAACGGCGACGCCGACGGCCACGCCGACTCCGACGGCCACGCCAACACCCACGCCAACGGCGACGCCGACCGTGACGCCGACTCCGACGGCCACGCCAACACCCACGCCAACGGCGACGCCGACCGTGACGCCGACTCCGACGGCCACGCCAACACCCACGGCCACTCCGACGCCTTCTGTGACGGCTACTGCTGTTCCTGCCCCTGGCGGTGGTCGCAGTGGGGGAGGCGGGACGTCCTCGCTCGCTGAGACTGGTGTTGGTGGGACGCTTCCGCCAGTGATCGGCGCGAGCATGATGCTCGTTCTGTCCGGGCTGATCGTGTTCCTCATCTCTCGCCGCCGGGCAAGGAATGAGACTAAATAAGCGTCGTGGGTGTTGTCGTCTTCATCTTATTCAGACGCAACACCCTGGCGCCGTCGCACCACTAGCCCTTCCGGGGGGCGGCGCAGGCCCCGTGAACGCATCGATTGTTGGGCGTCGAAATTGCCGCGTCACGTTACCAACACCCCATCCTGCGCCGCGGTGCTGACCCGCGTGGACCCCAAAAGTCTCATGGCGCCACCTTGCCTCAGGAACCCCTGAAAGCTGGCGTGAGACTCGCACGCCTGTCTGTGACAGCTTGAGTGGAGTCCATGATGACGGCTTGGTTCACTACCACCTGGCGGTTTGCCGGGGTGTTGTGACGGTCTGATTCACGTCCACCTGCACCGTTGATTATCTGACCCTGTGGTGTCAGCGGTGGAAGGCAGTTATGGAGTCCAGGGTGGATCTGTATGCACGAATCCGACGCGATGCTCGTGTGGAGGAGCTCTCGATCCGGGAGCTGTCCCGCCGGCACGGCGTGGCTCGGGAAACGGTCCGGGCGGCTTTGGCTAGGGCGGAGCCCTTACCGCGAAAGGTCCCGGAACGCGCCTCACCGAGGTTGGATCCGTTCAAGGCCGTCATCGACCAGATGCTTACCGATGATCTGACGGCGCCGAGGAAGCAACGACACACGGCCCGGCGGGTTCTCGCGCGTCTCGCGGACGAGCACGGGGCAACCCAGTTGTCGTATTCGACGGTGAGGGATTACGTCGCCCGCCGTCGGCCGGAGATCAATGCGGCTGCGGGGCGGGCGGAGGATGCGTCCGTCCCGCAAGAGCACGCACCAGGGGCTGAGGCGGAAGTCGACTTCGGGGACGCCTATGTGATGCTCGCCGGAGTAAAGACGAAGTGCCAGCTGTTCGCGTTCCGGCTGTCTCACTCCGGGAAGGCGGTGCACCGGGTTTATCCGACGTCGGGGCAGGAAGCGTTCCTCGAGGGCCACATCGCTGCGTTCGAAACGCTCGGCGGGATCCCGACAATGCAGATCAAATACGACAACCTCACCGACGCCGTGTCTGCAGTGATCTACGGCACGGGCCGGCGCCGGACAGAGAACCCCCGGTGGGTGCTGTTCCGCTCCCACTACGGGTTCGATCCCTTTTACTGTCTCCCCGGGATCGATGGGGCACACGAGAAGGGCGGCATTGAGGGTGAAGTGGGACGGTTCCGCCGCAACCGGCTCTCACCGATGCCGGTCGTGGACTCCCTCGCGGAGCTGAACGAGAAGATCATTGCCTGGGACGAGGCCGATGACGCCCGCCGGGTCGATAACAGGATCAGAACCGTCGGGCAAGACTTCGAGGTGGAGCGTTCCTTTCTTGCCCCGTTGCCGTTCGAACGGTTCGAGCCGGGCCTGTCGTTGACACCGAGGGTTGACCGGTCGGCGTTGGTGACGGTGCGGATGGCGAAGTACTCCGTCCCCGCCCGAATGATTGGCCGGCCCGTCCGGGTGTCTCTTCGAGCGTCGGAGGTGATCATCTTCGATGGCCGCACCGAAATCGCCAAGCATCCCCGGGTTGTCCAGGTTCATGGGCAAAGCGTGAACCTCGACCACTACCTCGAAGTCCTGCACCATAAACCCGGCGCCCTCCAAGGATCAACGGCGCTGGCCCACGCCAGGAAAGCGGGCACCTTCACTGCTGCCCACGACGCGTTCTGGGCTGCCGCCCGGAAAACGGACGGTGACGCCGGCGGGACCCGCGCACTGATCGATGTTCTCCTGCTGCACCGCACCATGGCCGCGGACGACGTCGAGGCCGGTATCCGCGCCGCGCTCAGCGTCGGCGCGGTCACCGCGGACGTTGTCGCTGTCGAAGCACGCCGGTGTGAAGCCCAAGGTGGTAGTCGACAGGACCGTCCGTCCGTCGCTCAAGGTCGCGAAGGTGATCGAAGAGTTGTCAGTCTCACCCAGCGCCGCCTGACCGATCCCGCCGCTGTCATCGCCGGTCTTCCCGCGGACACCAGGCCGCTGCCATCCGTCACCGCCTATGACCAGCTACTCCGGCTACCCGAACGCCCCACACCCGAAACGGTTCCGGCCGCGACGAAAGGAACAGGATCATGACCGTCCCCGTCAGTATCAGCACCACGTTTAGGCGTCGCCGCGGGATGACAGAGGAAGCAGCGAACGCAGCCATCGATGGCGCCTGCCGTAGGCTCCGGCTTCCCACCATCCGCGCCGTCGTCGACGAAGCCACCACAGCGGCGAAGAAAGAGCAGCTGTCCTACCAAGGGTTCCTCGCGGAGTTGTTATTGGCCGAGTGCGACGACCGCGACCGGCGCTCCTCCGTCCGCCGGGTCAAAGCGGCCGGGTTCCCAAGGGATAAATGGTTGGGCGACTTCGATTACGACGAGAACCCGAACATCAACCCCGCCACGATCAACACATTGGCGACCGGCGACTGGGTCCGGAAAGGGCAACCGCTCTGTCTGATCGGGGACTCCGGGACTGGTAAATCGCACCTCCTCGTCGGGCTTGGCACCGCGGCCGCGGAGAAAGGATTCCGAGTCAAATACACCCTCGCCACGAGGCTCGTGAACGAACTCGTCGAAGCCGCCGACGAGAAAAACCTTGCCCGCACGATCGCCCGCTACGGCCGCGTCGATCTCCTCGCGATCGATGAACTTGGCTACATGGAACTCGACCGAAGGGGCGCCGAGCTCCTCTTCCAAGTCCTGACCGAGAGAGAAGAGAACAACTCCATCGCGATCGCGTCGAACGAATCGTTCTCCGGCTGGACGAAGACCTTCACCGACCCGCGGCTATGCGCGGCGATCGTTGACCGGCTCACCTTCAACGGCACCATCATCGAGACCGGAACGCGCTCCTACCGCCTCGCCCACACCCAACAACACCAAACCCAACAAACCCGAGGAGGTAGTGAATCAAACCGTCACCCTGGTAGTGAAACAACTTGACATAGCCACACGACTATGAGATGAGTTTTCAAGACGGGACTGTGCTGAATTCGGTGTTTCTGGCCTAACGCGTCGGGCGTGTGCCTGGCGGGGAAGGTGCCGTGATGACGACACTGGATGTTGTGAAGAGAAACAAGCCGGAGCCCTCTGCGGAGGAGCTCG
>NZ_NBXB01000072.1 GCF_003399635.1 Subtercola boreus
CGAGCTCCTCCGCAGAGGGCTCCGGCTTGTTTCTCTTCACAACATCCAGTGTCGTCATCACGGCACCTTCCCCGCCAGGCACACGCCCGACGCGTTAGGCCAGAAACACCGAATTCAGCACAGTCCCGAGACAGTCCCGGATTCAGACTTAGCGGGCAGAAGCGGGCACGTGGTTTCTGCCGGGTCTGTAACGTTTTCGGCGGGGACTGTCTCGTTAGATACCCGCGACAGGTCGTGCAAGACTAGTTTCATGTCATCTATTCGATTGTTCATCCTCGGTTCGCTTGCTGAGCGTGGACCGATGCATGGTCATGGCTTGTTATTACTCGCTGAAGAGGAGCACATCGATGAGTGGACGGACTTCACCTCAAGCGCCGTGTACGGTGCGATCAAAAGGCTGACAACTGACGGTTTGATCGAAGAGTTTCGGACGGAGAAGCATGGTAATTATCCTGAACGGCTGGTGTATCAGATCAGCGAGGCAGGTAATGCTTCTTTGCATAAGCTGCGTCAGGAGGCTCTTACTGAAATCGTCATCAGACCGGATCCGCTTGACCTGGCGCTGGCGCGGCTAGACCCCGACCATCTAGATGATCTGTTTGCGCTGGTTCGGGAGCGTCTTGGTCGGCTGAGTTATACCCTCTCGACAACTCAAGAACACGCCGTCGATATCCGTGAACATCTATCCCTCGCCGAGTCGTGGGCGATGTCTCACCGAATCTCTCGATGGAGAAGCGAAGTCGAGTGGCATGAGGGTCTGCTTGGGGCCCTTCCCGATATCGTCGCGGACGAAAAGTCCCGAAAGGAATTGAGCTGATGTCTGACACCCCAATTGCTAGAGCTGTTACTGCTCGTGAAGCCGGACATAAATCTGCCGGGTACGCTGCGTCGTGGGCGCCGGTGCCCGGGGTGAGCAACAGACGAGCATGGGGGTCGTTGAGTGTTCTGCTGATCGGGCTATTCATGTCCCTGCTAGATACGACGATCGTTAATGTCGCGTTGCAGACTATTCGCACAAGCATCAACGCGAACGAGGCGACGCTGGCGTGGATTATTTCTGGGTATGCCCTTGCATTTGGTCTCGTGTTAATCCCGGCGGGCCGGATCGGGGATCGGATCGGTCACAAATGGGTCTTCTTCACAGGCCTTCTCGTGTTCACACTCGCCAGCCTGTTCGCCGGTCTTGCCCAAAATTCAACGGAACTGATCGTCGCACGCGTCATCCAGGGAATCGGTGGGGGAATCTTCTTCCCGCCGGTGACCGCTTTCATCCAACTGCTGTTCCCCCCGATGAAACGAGGGAAAGCCTTCGCGATCCTGGGTGCTGTTCTTGGGGTGTCCTCGGCCCTCGGCCCTGTGGTCGGTGGCCTTTTGATCGAGGCAGTAGGTGCGGAGAACGGGTGGCGGTACATATTCTTCGTCAATCTCCCGATCGGCGTCGTCGCCCTCATCGCGGCGGTCCTGGTCCTTCCCAAGGTAGCCGTTGGGGCGAAGGCAACGATGGACATCATCGGTCTCTTGTTGCTTGCCGGTGGTCTCGTCGCTATCCTTGTGCCACTCATTCAGGGACAAGACGAGGGATGGCCGTTGTGGACCTTCCTGTCTCTCGTCGGTGGAGGGGTCCTCATGGTGCTGTTTGCCCTTTGGGAATTGCGTCTCGCCCGTCGCGGATCATCTCCGCTCGTTCCTCCTCACCTTTTCTCGCACCCAGCATTCACGGGAGGCACGATACTTGCGCTCGTCTACTTCGCAGCGTTCACGAGCATTTTTTTTACAATTTCGTTGCTCTGGCAGGCTGGCCTTGGCCATACAGCCCTTGAGTCGGGCCTTGTTTCAGTACCGTTCGCTATCGCCAGCATCATCGGGGCATCGCAAAGCGACCGGGTGGCTCAAAAACTGGGGCGAAATGTTCTCGTACTTGGCACAGCGCTCGTATCTGTAGGCCTCATCAGTCTCTGGATCATTTTCTCCACAGTACAACCGTCCGATCTCACCAGCTGGGCGCTACTTGGTCCGCTAGCGATCGCAGGTCTAGGAAGCGGTTTCTTCATCGCGCCGAATTCCCGCTTCATCGTCGCAACAGTAGACAACTCCGAAGCCGGCGCCGCTAGCGGCGTGATCGGCACCATGCAGCGCGTCGGGAGCGCCATTGGAATCGCCATCGTCTCCAGCGTCTTATTCGGTGTCGCCAACCTCTCAGGGCTACAAACCGAAATCGCCGACAAAGTAGCAAAAGCCCTCCCGGAAGCGCTAAAAAGTGGGACCTACGCCACCCCAGCTGCAGCGGCGGAAGCACTCGGGGCATCCATCTCCAAATCCAGCCTCGCGACACATTTCACAGACGCGGCAACCGTGTCAATGCTCGTCAGCGCGATCTTCGCCCTGATAGCAGTCGCGCTCGTATTCACACTGCCAAAACGAATCAAATTGCACTAAATATCCTCAAGCGACCCAGTCGCCCTGACCCGCACTCAGGCCCCCCAGGGAGCAAATCGATGTGAAAAAAATGGCATCATCTCAGGCAACTAGCAGGACGGCCTCGTCGCGTTCCTCGAACGTCAAATAGCGACCACTGACCGCGGTAAGAGTGATCGGTGACATCCCCCCGAAATACGTCGCCAAAACCTTCACTGCATCGAACGCGACGGCTCCGGCCGACCAGGCGATCGCATCGCCGGCCGCAACGCCCGATCCGCCGCCCGTGGGAAGAATTCACACCCTCCTCGCGTATGAAGTCGAGATTCGCACGGTGATCTGTTCCACGAACGCTTTCGAATCGCTCAACGCCCGCTACCGCCTGAGTATTCGCTTCTCTGAGGGCCACCGGTATTGCGGTTGAGGGCCAGGTGCCTATTGCTGGAATCGCGTCGGTGGGGGCCACTCGATATTCGGGTTGAGGGCCACCGTTCTTAGTGGTTCGGATGGTACGCAAGATCAAAGCGAAGCTGGTGCTTCGGCTGCGGGCGGAGGGTTTCTCGGGGCGGCAGATCGCAGCGCAGGGCATGTCCCGCATGAGCGTGGCCGCGGTCATCGAGGCCGCCGACCGGGAGCGGATCGACTTCAACGACATCGTCGAGCTCGATGAAGTCGACGTGTATGCGCGGCTATTCCCCGGCCGTGGTGAGTATGACAGTGTTCACGCGCAGCCGGATTGGGAGCGGGTGCATCGGGAGCTGGCGAAGGTCGGGGTGACGTTGAAGCTGCTGCACGGCGAGTACCTCGACACCTGCCAAGCGGATGGGTCGCCGGCGATTGTCTCTGGCAGCGTTAGCCAGGACCACTCGGGCAATCTAAGCGGAGACCACCTCGGCGTTTTGCGGGGTGTCGGGGCAATCTAAGCCAGGCCCACCTCCACCGTTATCGCAACGTGTTATTTGTTGCTGAGGGTGGAGGTTCGGGATGGAGTTACGGGTGGAAAAGTTCGCGCAGATCCGGCGTGATGAGAGGGTGGAGGGGCTCTTGAGTATTTGCGTGGTTGGGAGCCACTGAATATTGCTGTTCGGAGCCCTCGGTATTGCGGATGAGAGCCAGCGAATCGTGTGGTTGGGAGCCGCTGGCTCTCGTTGCGGTTAGGCGGCGCGTTTCGCGGCGTGTTCTCTCATGTTGTGGCTGCTGGTCTCGACCCAGATGGTGTGATGCACGATGCGGTCCATGATCGCGTCGGCGTGGACTCCGGAGCCGAGGCGTTGGTGCCAGTCCTTTTGTGCGTATTGGGTACAGAACACGGTCGAGGTTTCGTCG
>NZ_NBXB01000073.1 GCF_003399635.1 Subtercola boreus
ATGGTGGGAGGAGCTTCACAGGTGGTGCTCAACCACACCGATCATGGTGCTGAACGACGCAAACCAGGCACCTGAACAACGGTGCTCACCCGCATCAAAAGCGGTGCCCACAAAAGCGAATATTCAACTTTTGGGGATCGCAATTTGATGCTTGGCGTCGTCATGGTGGGCCGTCGGACGGTTCAGCGAACGGGGCGAGGGCGCGCGATCGACAATAGAAGGTCGCTCGGGACATTCCGAGGTCGCGGGCAACCTGCGCCATAGGTTCGCCGCCGTCAATGAGTTGGCGGGCACCGCGAATCTGACTGTCGGTGATGACTAGAAAGATGCAGGGCGTGCTGCTGATTGTTGGTAATACAAGAAAACCTCCACCGTTTCCTATGGAGGTCGACCCGCCTCTATATTTAACCAACCGCCGCGAAGTGGACTGCGATGACGGCTGAGGTGTTTGTCACCAGTTTGGTAGGACCTTGTTCCAGGGGTGATCCGGGGGCAGTCCGACGCGCGCGTGGTCTTGTGCGTAGTCGTGAAATTGCGGTGGCAGGAGGACTGGGACCTGGTCGGTGGGTTCACCGAGCGTTGACCAGGCATCTTCGTATCCGGCGAACGTGGGGAGCGTGACTCGCGCTCTTTCCGGGCCGACATTCCTCACGCCTGAGGCAATGCCGGGTGCTGTCAGCCAGTTCATGTGCTCTATCCAGGCCGCGGCCGCGACATGGTCCCTTGGCAGGATAAAGAAGCGGAGCGGAGCTGTGACCAGCTCGTCGATTGCCACCATGACAAACCACTCCCGGGCGTGCAGGGACGGCTGCTGAGACTTTTCACCGAGGGGCCATGACAGTCGAGGTCCACTGCCGCGGGCCGCTTTTACCTGCACCTCGATCATGGTGCGGCTTCCGGCGAGCTCAACAGCCAGGATGTCGGTCCGTTCCAAGCCGTCGCGGGTCAGGGCCGGCGCCCACCCGCGGCGAGCCAGTTCTGCCGCGACGGCGTGCTCACCGATGGTTTTCGTCTGCTTAGTGTCGGCCATCCGTCGAGGTTATCTCGCCACCGGGTGGGGCGTGGGATGGCAGGAGGGCGTCGTAAGCCATGACGGTGGGGAGAGGGCGCTTATCCGCGGGCAGGGTGTCGAGGATTATGGCGAGTTCACGTTCGCCAGGACTGGCGGTGGTGTTGTCGCTGCGGAGGTACGCGTAGACAGTTGCCGCGGCTGATGCCAAATGCTTGCGCGAGAGCTACCTTAGATTCCCCATCGATGGCGCGTCGACGCAGCTCCGCCGCTCTCGCCGCGCTCGAGAGTAGTGCCCCTTACAGTGGTGTAGCCCCGGTGGCTGGCCTCGTCTTGGACGGGGGCGCGGTCACCGTGGTGTTCCTTCGAGGAAATTCCTACATCCCACTCGAAAGGCATCAACACGATGACCGCT
>NZ_NBXB01000074.1 GCF_003399635.1 Subtercola boreus
TTCAAAAGAACGTTCTGAACACCCGGCGCTGGAACACTCGCGAGGAACTCCGCCTCGCGATCGTGGTGTGGATCGAAACGAAATACAACCGCCGACGCCGCCAACGGGGCCTCGGCAAACTCACCCCCGTCGAGTTTGAGACAATTTACACAACCGCAAACGCGGCCTGAAAACCATCAACCCCCAGTGACAACCAAACTCTGGGCAGACCCCACTTCGTGGAAGCCAAGTTCGAGCTCGGTGAGAACGTCGCCGCAACCCTGCACAAAGGAGACGCCGTGATCGTTATCGGCCGCGAACACACCAGCAGCTGGGGCCCGGACGGGTCCAAAACGTACGGCCGCGTCATCGACGCCGACACCATCGGCGTGGACCTTGGCCGCGCCGTCGCCGCCGTCCGGAAAGTCACCCGTGACGATGACGGACGGTGTGTTATCTCGCGACATCGTGGACACTGGATCTCGTCACTTCGTGGACGGTGAGTCTCATGGCTTCGTGCACAGCTACTGTGCTTGGTCTCCGAGCAGGGCGGGGAGGTCGACACGGCGCTGTT
>NZ_NBXB01000075.1 GCF_003399635.1 Subtercola boreus
CTAGGGCGTGTCTCCTAAACGTGGTGTCAGTGTTCTGGGATGCTGTGGGGATGTCCCGTTCTGCTGTTTTGAGTGATTCCGATTGGGCTATTTTGGAGCCGTTGTTGCCGTCGTCTGCGGGTCGGCGGGGTCGGCCGTTCCGTGATGATCGTCGGGTGCTCGAGGGCATCGTTTACCGGTATCGGTGTGGGATCGCGTGGCGTGATGTGCCGGCCGAGTTCGGGCCGTGGCAGACGCTGTGGAAACGGCACCGCCGGTATTCAGGGGATGGCACCTGGGATCGACTGCTGGCCCAGCTACTGACTCGCGCCGACGCTGTGGGTGCGGTGGACTGGTCGGTTTCGGTGGATTCCACGATCAACAGAGCACATCAGCACGCAACGAACCTTCCCCGCACCACAGGGGGATCTCTCGAATTACACGAATCTGCGGCAGGAACCGCCTGATCACGCGATCGGTCGCTCGCGTGGCGGGCTGAGCACCAAGATCCACGCTCTCGTCGACGGGCGCGGCCGCCCGCTGGTGCTGCTCACCAGCCCCGGACAGTCCGGTGATTCGCCGATGTTCCCGGCGCTGATGGGTCAACTCCAGATCAACCGTGCTGGCCGCGGTCGGCCGAGGACCCGTCCCGATCGCGTACGTGCTGACAAGGCGTATTCATCTCGTGCGATCCGTGTACACCTGCGCGAACGCGGCATCATCGCCGTCATCCCCCAGCCCTCCGACCAGATCGGGCACAGAAAACGACGAGGCAGTAAAGGCGGCCGGCCACCCGCGTTCGACGCCCACGATTACAAAGCCCGCAACGTCGTCGAACGCAACTTCAACACCTTCAAACAATGGCGTGGCCTCGCCACCCGCTACGACAAACTCGCCCTCACCTACCGCGGAGGCGCCGTGCTCAGAGCAATCACGATCTGGGTCAAGGAATTAGGAGACACGCCCTAG
>NZ_NBXB01000076.1 GCF_003399635.1 Subtercola boreus
CGCCACGGCCTGACACCCGCGGGACAGCACCAGTGGTACCGAAACCACGCCACCACTGGTGCTGACCCGCACAATCGATGGTGCCCAACCACACGATCAAATGGGGCTCAAAGCCTCAAATACTCAATATGATCCGCGGCGAACTTACAACGCCCGAATGGGTCATAGCGGACTTCTCTCCGTGGTCGGCGATGGATGCTGCGAGCCTGACTTCCGAATTTCTTAACACCTTGGCCTCCGCATTTGGCGACGACGATGGGGGTAAAGGCGTCCGAGACGCCATCCTTTCCTACTCAAGGGTCGCCCTTCCGTTCCTCGGTCTATTGGGCCCGATCGGATCTGCCGCTCAGTCAGCGGCGAACGTCGGTATTGAATTTCTCAAAGAACGGCCTCTACCGTGGAACGTGGCGTTCCAGGATCTCGCTGACAAGATCGCGGAACGCAACCAGAGAGTCTTGATCGTTGCCGACGACATTGACAGGCTCGACCCCGCGGAGCTCATGGCGTTGCTTCGCGTCATCAGGCTCCTGGGCAGGTTCGACAACGTTCACTATCTGCTCGCTTACGACCAGGACACCATCGAGTCGATCCTCGCCCACCAGGGCTTCACGGGGCGCACGACGTCCTTCATGGAGAAGATTGTTCAGTACCCGTTCGAGGTGCCGCCAATGGCATCGGTCGACAAAAGGCGGCTGCTGAACACCACGGTCAGAGCACTGCTTGAGCGCGCGGACAAATCTTCTATCCGTATGTCGGCCGAACAGGTCGAAACCCGTGAACAGCGCGCCCTCGACCTGATGTCGATCCTGCTTGACGGGCTGAGTACTCCGCGATCATTCGCCCGCTTCCAAGAGCAGGTGAACAGCTACGCAGGCTTGGTCAGCTTCGACGAAATCGATGTACTCGACTTCATAGCCGTGACCTACCTCCGCGTGTTTCACCATCCGCTGTGGGCGACCCTCCCTCAATGGCGTGACGAGCTCACCAGAGGGAAGAAGTTCGAGGACGAAACTGACGCGACCGGAAAGCGCTGGGAAGCGCGCATCAAGGAGTTCGCCGACGAACGGAACGCTCAAACTGCGATCATTATGATCGGATTCCTCGTCCAAGATGTGCCGACGAACTTACGAAGCAGTTTCGTCGCGCACGTCAACGGTTTCTCGGACCCGAAGTACTTTGAGCGCTATTTCATTGCGCAACTTGCAGACGACGACGTCAGCGACGTTCTCGTCGCGCAGGCGGTAGACGAGTTGATAGCTGGCGAAGCCATGCGGCCCCGTGCCGGGGAGCTGGCAGCGGTCATCGACGATGTCGGCAATCCCGATCGCGCCATGCTCGCCATTGAGAAAGTAATCGGTCGGAGAGGCTCAGAGAGTCGTTCCAGTGCGGCCGCGATTGAATACGTTCAGGAGCGCCTGAATGCCCAACCGCTTGGTGGTGCGTCCTTCGACCGCCCAAGGGGCCTGCTTTCCCGCTGGGCAGCACGGGAGATGCTGAGCGGCCTTGAAGACGACCTTCTCGACGCACGGAGCGCGATCGACAGTTTTGGCGAAGATGGCGCCTTCGGTTATCTCTATCAATTGAACGGCAGCGCGCAGACTCGTCAGGCGGTCAAGAAGCAGGCTCCAAAATTTGTCGATTACGTCGTGGATGCGATAACCGACCACCTCGAAGAGGTCCTGCTGGACCGCCGGAGACTCCGAACTTTCTTCGATCTGGCCGTGTTCGCAGATGCACGCGACCGGGTGGCCGGGCTTCTGGATGTACAGGTGGAGGGCAACCTTGAACTGTTTGCCGACTGCGTCGCCTCCTTCGGTACGGTAAACGAGTGGGTCGGCAGCGGATACCACTACGAAATCACGTTCAGCCAAGATCTCTACGTCATTGCGTTCGGCGATCGAATCCGTGCGGAGCTCGCACCGCGACTAACGCCATCACGCAGCCGGGACGAGATCGAGCATGATGAGCTGGCGGAGTACCCGCCCGACGAGGACATCCGTGACTTCGCACTCGACTACGCGAAGCGGCTCGCCGCCGAAGCCGCTGTTGAGACACAACGGGCGCAGGATCAGGCGGACTAAGGCGGCCCAATCGGTTCGTCGACGGCCACCGATCCGTATGGGTGAGGGGCGAGCCGGGTCTTCAATGCGGTCTCGAAACCCATGGGTTGAGAGACGTCTCGCAGAGCGGGGGATTTCTTAGGTTAGCCAAGATGCCGCCTCACGTCACCACAACGCCAGTGGGGTGATCATTGGATTCTCCCTTACCGCGTATCACACGAACTCCGGCAGCCTTTGCCCAAGCCCGGAACGACTTACCCGCCATTTTTACTGTCGAATCTACCCAAGCGGCCCCATATTCGTCTCGAAGAATTCGGCCAATCTCGAACTGGTCGGTCGCCGGCTCCGCGTTGAGTAGATTGAGCGCGGCCTTCCCACCACGTACCGTTGAGAGCAGGGCTAATAGTTGCGGCTGGACAATATCTCCGTCGTGTACTAGCCCGTCGACTACTGACACCACGTCGGCCTCGACTTTTACAGCGCCAAGAATGAGAAGTTGCTGGAGAGCGCGCCGCTCCGCTGGGCGCACATATGTGGCTAGGTGTTGTGATCCACTGGCGAGGTCACGAAGGATCGCCAGGCTTTGGCCGGGCGTGACTGTCGGGAAGGCCGAGCTTGTGCGCGGTCCCGACGAGGTGGAAGTAAGAGTTCCCTTCCCAGGTGCTCCATCGGCAGCCATCCGGGCGGCAGCACCGTCCAAAGTTAACAGGCCTGCGTACTCAAACCAGGCGATGAATATGCGCGCGTACGTTAGCCACGTGCTTCCAGCAACCTCGACAGCGGGAAACACTGATTCCAATTGGTGCGCGAACTGGCTGGTGGTCACTGCGCTTTGCCCGCGCTCCGCCAGTTCCGTAAATACGCTGAACGCGCGATGGCGACGCAGCGCCCCGGAAACACGCCGCCGCACCTCAGCTTCGATGTCGTCCGCGTCCATGATTTCGGGCGCGAGTTGTATCTGATTGGATTTGTACAGCGCTAGTCCCAGCTGACGGAGTTCGCGCGCGACGTTCCACACAACGTTCTCGCTGGTTTCCCAGCTGTGGGTGACGTCAGTGACGGATACATCACCGCCGCGCGAAAGTACGTACGTGAGGAGACGAGCTACCGACCCGGGTGTTTGTCGCAGAATGTAAGAGTCTTCGATGGGCGCCCTGCCTGTATTCAGGTAATCGCGGAACGTATCCCAGTAGGTATCCAACTTCTCGCCAACCTGGACGATTAGGCGTTGGTCAAGGAGCGATTGCACAACACCAACGTTGAATCGCTCTGTGACTTCACTTGCTTGGACGGGCGCATACCGCGCGACAAAATTGAGTGTCTCTCGCTCAGACGGGCTCAGATGAGCTAGATCGCTCTCGAACAGGTTGGCAACGTTGAGTGCCTCGGCTACCAGCTGCTCTTGTGACTTTCCGGCCTTGAACTCTTGAATTAGGTGTCCAGACAACTTTTTTAGCAGCCAAGGCAGTCCCTGGCTGTACTCCCGCAATCGTTGACGTATTTCGCGCGATAGCTTCGACCCCACCTCTTTTTGCAGGCGACTGAGGATAGTGTCGACGTCGCTTGGTCCGAAAGGCTCAAGCGCGACAAGAGAGGCGCTGCTCCGTATCTCGTCCCGAAGCTGATACGGGTGATTTTCGGTCCAGCCCACAAAATCGGTTTTCCAAGCGAACCCGATAACCAGCCGACTCCCAGAGTCCAACGTAAGTAGGGCGAGATCTCTGAAGGTCCTAGTGAGATCCTCATCCTTAAAAACGTTCTCAAACTGGTCAAAAAAAACCAGGAGCTGTCCTGGCCCAGTTTTCCACGTCGCGTCCTCCAAGGACTTGACTGCCCCCTGAAGCGATGCCCAGGTGGTAGAGGCCGTCAAGGTGAGTAAGCCGGCGGACTGCGCTGATTCTGCGGCGCGGCGCAGCACACTGGGGGCATATGCAGCGGTGTTAGCCGTTCTCGCGTCGATAACGAGCGCATGGCCGCCTGTCTTACGCACCTGCGCTGCAAATGTCAGTGCTAGCGAACTCTTGCCCCAACCCGACTGAGCATTGAGAACAAAGAGACGTGACCCAGCGGCGAGTTGCGTCGACAGTGTCCTTAGTGCCGTCCTCCTGCCGATAAAGAACTTCGGAGACGCAGGAAGTTGATATTCGAAGTCGGACTGGCTTCCGTTGACCTCAACAATTGTCTGTTCAGGGATGGGCGCGCGCGGTACGGCGGGCTTGTTGCCCTCCGCCACGTCGTGCACGTTCAAACCCTGGGCATACGGGTTCTCGGAAAGGAGTCGGAGCGCCTCAGGGTGCACCCCTCCCGATTTCGCGCGCATCAGAACGCGCGCAGCGGTCTTCGTCGCGCTGTCAATCTCGAGGCAAGCCGCGTAGATGCCAGAACTGTGCACGATCAACGCTTCGTCAGTCAGCTGCCTGGCAGTTGCCTCCGGCAGTACCAGCTCACCGCGCGAGGTGAGTATGCCCCATAGGTCGATTGCAGTGATTAGTTGGAATGATTTGTCCAACGATGAGATTTTCTTTGCGAGCTCGTGCCCATCTCCCGTGAGTCTGGGAATTGCGACAAATAATCCGCGCGTGTGACCCTCGTCCAATCGCGTGGCACTGAGCTTCCCGTAGAACGCGGCGAGTTGGTCAGACTTCACGGGAGAGGTGTAAGCCTTACATTCGGCTAGTGCTGTGACCTTATCCAGCTGATGGCGCACGGATAGATCGAGCTCCACCCCTGCGGAGGTTACGTTGAGCGATAGCGTCGTGGGCTTTTCGTAGCCAAGTGAATGCAGCAAGTTCGCCACGAATTGTTCAAACAAGTGTCCGCGCGCGTAGCTAATTGCTCCCTGACTGTCGCCATCCGCTAGAACAAGCACGAGCGGATCTCGGACGACTGTGCTTTCCATGGAACTCCTCGACGATTGTCCGCGCAGCGAGCTTTATGGACTACGCCTTAAAACGATATCGATATGTGGGGCGCCGAAGGTCTGGGCCTAGATGTGACTATAAGCCGGTCAAAGCGGCTCATGGGAAGTCTTGCATCCCTTGAGTTGCAAGACGTCTCATCGGAGCCGAAATCGTACCTCTTATATAGCCACACTTTTTGCGTCGATCCGGGGTTGTCCTGGCGCGGCCAAATCTCGCAGCTATGTGTCTCAACCTCCGTCTAGAATCGGTGCAGCGAAGTACGGTTGCGGGACAGGTGAGGGAGTGGTTTGTGGGCAGGCTAATCGGGTATGCGCGGGTGTCGACGAAGAACCAGGACACTGACCGGCAAGAACAAGACCTCCTCGCATCCGGGGTGCGTCGCGATGACCTTTACGTCGATCACGGGGTGAGTGGTGCAAGAGCGAGCCGGCCCCAGTTCGACCGGGCAGTTGAGGCGCTTCATGACGGTGACACCTTGGTCGTGACGACGCTTGACCGTCTGGGTAGGTCGACGCAGAACATGCTCGCTCTGCCGGAGATGCTCCGGGGGAAAGGTGCGGGCCTTCGGGTGTTGAACCTCGGGGGTGGGAACGTGGACACGGGGACGCCGATGGGTTCAATGGTGTTTACGGTGATGGCAGCTCTGGCTCAGATGGAGCTCGACATCAAGAGGGAACGTATCACCGACAGCGTCACTAAACGTAGGGCGGCCGGTAAGGACCTGGGTGGTCGTCGGCAAGAGTTCACGGACAGCCAGATCCTGAACGCCCGCCGTCTGATCGACGCAGGGGAGCCGGCAGCGCAAGTTGCTAGAGATCTCCGGATGTCGAGAGCGACGCTGTACCGGCGGATCAAGCGGCTCGGCCCTACCTGATGATGGTGAGACGCCTTAGAAAGTAGGAGTCAACTAAACCGACAGCAGTCCCTACGTCAATCGTCTGCAGTCCTGACTGTTGACGCCGACCGAAAATGGTACCAATGTTGCCGATTGAAAACGGTGCCACGTGGTGTGTTTAGTTTGTCGTAGTGGTGAGGGTTTTGTGTCCTCGGAGCCGGTAGCTGGTGCCTTTGAGGCTG
>NZ_NBXB01000077.1 GCF_003399635.1 Subtercola boreus
GGTCGTACACAGCGGAGGAAAAGGCCGAGTTCTTCCGCCAGCTGAAGCTGGCAACGTGTCGAAGGTCGCGAAAGAGCTCGGGTTGGTGAGGATCACGTGCTACAAGTGGGCGCATCAGGCGGGGATCTTCACGGGCACAGACACTCGCGCTCAACGAGCGCAATTCGTGCGTCTGCGTGCTGATGGGGCCAGTCGTGCTGCCGTGGCGAAACAGGTTGGTGTCGACAGTCGTTCAGCAGCTGACTGGGACAAGGGCATCAAACAGATCACGGGCGGGCGGGTGTACCCCGACGGCCGCGTGATCCGCTACCGGCGAGCCGGGATACTGGCGAATGTGAAGAACCCGCGCACCACCCATACGCGAGGCCTGCCAGTTGATCCAGTGCGCCTCGAAGCGCTCGTCGATGCCCGATACTTGAGCCTCGTCGAGCGGGAACGAATCCATGACCTCCGAAGCGGCGGTGAATCGATCAGTCCGATCGGACGAACGATCGGACGAAGCCCCTCGACCGTCAGCAGGGAGCTGACACGGAACACCACCACAACGGTTGGCTATCTTCCCTACGCCGCGCACCGGCTCGCAGCAGCGCGGCGGCCACGACTGCGCAACCGGAAGCTGGAATCGTATGGTCGCCTGCGTACCAATGTTGCGGTGAAGCCTCGTAAAAGATGGTCACCTGAACAGATCAGCAACCGGTTGGTGAAAGACTTCCCCGACGATCAAAGGATGCGGGTGAGTACTGAGACGATCTAACAGGCGATCTATATCCAGGGTCGCGGCGCGCTGAAACGAGAGATCGCAGCTGCGATGCGACGCGGACGGATAGTACGAAAACCCAACCCCGATCCAGCACAACGAACAAGCCGGTTCATCGACACGATGGTCCCCATCACCCAACGGCCTACGGAAGCCGACGACCGCGCAATACCCGGGCATTGGGAAGGGGACCTCATCATCGGCACGATGAGCCGGTCAGCGATCGGAACCCTGGTCGAGCGCTCCAGCCGCTTCGTCAGCCTCATTCACCTTCCCCACGACCACACCGCCGAAACGGTGCGCGATGGCCTCGTGA
>NZ_NBXB01000078.1 GCF_003399635.1 Subtercola boreus
AGTAGTGCCCCATAAGGTGGTGTAGCCCGGTGGCCTGGCTTGTCGTTACTGACGTGAGCGCGGTCACCGTGTGATCCTTCGAGGAAACTCCTACATCCCACTCGAAAGGCTTCAACACGATGACCGCACCTCATATTGTCGACCCTGCTGGCCTGCTCGGTGAAGCTCTGGGCGACGCGTCCCCGGATCTGATGCGCAGCCTGCTGCAAACCATGATCAACGCCCTCCTGTCCGCCGACGCTGACGCGGTCGTCGGCGCCGAGTGGGGCAAGCCCTCACCCGACCGTGTCGCGCAACGCAACGGGTACCGTCACCGCGACCTCGACACGAGGGTCGGCACGATCGACGTCGCCGTGCCGAAGCTGCGCCAGGGCACGTACTTCCCGGAATGGCTCCTCGAACGCCGCAAGCGTGCCGAGGCTGCAATGATCACCGTGATCGCGGACTGCTACCTCGCTGGCGTCAGTACCCGCCGGATGGACAAGCTCGTGAAGACCCTTGGCATTCACTCGTTGTCGAAGTCGCAGGTGTCCCGTATGGCAGCCGAGCTCGACGAGCACGTCGACCAGTTCCGGCACCGGCCCCTTGGCGACGCGGGTCCGTTCACGTTCGTCGCCGCCGACGCGCTGACGATGAAAGTCCGTGAGGGCGGCCGGGTCATCAACGCTGTCGTCCTCGTCGCGACCGGCGTCAACGCTGACGGGCGCCGGGAAGTTCTTGGCCTCCGCGTCGCGACCTCAGAGACCGGGGCGGCATGGAACAGCTTCTTCGCCGACCTCACAGCTCGCGGCCTAACCGGTGTGCGGCTCGTGACCTCGGACGCTCACCAGGGCCTGGTCGAGGCGATCGCGGCGAACCTGCCCGGAGCCAGCTGGCAGCGCTGCCGCACCCACTACGCCGCGAACCTGATGTCCGTGTGCCCGAAGAACATGTGGCCGGCCGTGAAAGCAATGCTGCACTCCGTGTACGACCAACCCGACGCCGATAGCGTGAACGCCCAGTTCGACCGGCTCCTGGACTACGTCGACGACAAACTCCCCGACGCACACGACCACCTCGACGCAGCTCGCGCCGACATCCTCGCCTTCACGGGCTTCCCGGAAGGGCTCTGGCAGCAGATCTGGTCTAACAACCCCAACGAGCGCCTGAATCGTGAAATCCGCCGCCGCACCGACTCCGTGGGAATCTTCCCCAACCGCGACGCGATCATCCGCCTCGTCGGTGCCGTCCTCGCCGAGCAGACCGACGAATGGGCCGAAGGACGCCGCTACCTCGGCCTCGACATCCTCACCAAAAGCCGCCTCACCCTCGTCACCGACAACGAAAGGGAGGTGACAGAACCAGCACTCCAGCTCAGCGCCTAAACCCACAAACCGAAGGAACCACCGCTACACCACCATCAGGGACTTGACC
>NZ_NBXB01000079.1 GCF_003399635.1 Subtercola boreus
GTGTTTGCGGGCCTGTCGGGGAGGATGTCCGTGATGGGCACAAGCAAGAGGAAGACTTATACGCCGGAGTATCGCCGTGAGGCGGCGCGGCTGGTGATCGACACGGGCCGGGCGGTCGTGGCGGTGGCGCGAGAGATCGGTGTCGGCGAGCAGCTGCTGGGCCGGTGGGTGCACGCCGAGCGGGCCCGCACCGGTGGTGGCGGCGAGGCGCGGTTGGATCTGGACGAACGGGCCGAACTGGGTCGGTTGCGCCGTGAGAACCAGGAGCTGCGGATGGACAACGAGTTCCTGGGAAAAGCGGCGGCCTTCTTCGCATCGAAGCAGAACCCGAGGAGCGGTTCCAGGTGATCGAGGCGGAGAAGGCCAACATGACTATCACCCGGATGTGCCGGCTTCTGAGGGTGGACCGGCGCCGGTTCTATGAGTGGCGTGCCCGGCAGGCGGCAGGCCCATCATCGCGGCAGCAGCGGGCGGTCGAGTTGACCAGGCAGATCCGTGGATTCCATGCCGCGTCCGACGGGACGTACGGGGCACCACGGATCCACGCCGACCTGCAGGAGGCCGGGGTCACGGTGTCGCGGAAGACGGTCGCGAAACTCATGCAAGCCGAGGGGATCACGGGGATCAGCCCGCGCACCTGGCACCCGCCGACCACGATCCGCGGGGCGGATCCGTTCCCCGTCCCCGACCTTGTCGAGAGGCAGTTCGACCAGGGTGAACGAGACCTGGCGTGGTTCTCGGACATCACCTACCTCCACACCGGTGAGGGATGGGCCTACCTCTGCGTCGTGCGAGACGGTCACACCCGCCGGGTCCTGGGACGCACCGTCGGCGACAGTCTGCACACTGACCTCGTCGAGGACGCGCTCCGGCAAGCCGTCGGTCTCCGCGGGCACCTGCCACGGAAGGTCGTGTTCCATGCGGACAGGGGCACCCAGTACACCAGCGGTCAGCTCGCGAAAGCCGCGACCGAA
>NZ_NBXB01000080.1 GCF_003399635.1 Subtercola boreus
TTGAATATTCGCTTTTGTGGGCACCGCTTTTGATGCGGGTGAGCACCGTTGTTCAGGTGCCTGGTTTGCGTCGTTCAGCACCATGATCGGTGTGGTTGAGCACCACCTGTGAAGCTCCTCCCACCATGTGATGGCCACGTGGTGGGAGGAGTACCGGTAATGGTACGGAAGATCAAGGCGAAGCTCGTGTTGCAGCTGCGTAATCAGGGCTTGTCGCGACGTGCGATCGAGTCGGCTCAGGGGATGTCGCGGCACAGCATCCAGGCGGTACTCGACGCGGCGGAGCGGCTGGGGTTGGGATGGGATGACGTCGCGGAGTTGTCGGAGGCGGAGACGTATTCGACATTGTTTCCCGGCCGCGGGGTCCGGGAGAGTGTCTTCGCAAAACCGGACTGGCCGCGGGTCCACGCCGAGCTGGCCCGGGTCGGGGTGACGTTGAAGCTGCTGCAGCAGGAATATGTCGACACGTGTTCCCGGGCGGGCCAGGCTGCGATGAGTTATGACCGGTTCTGCCGCCTGTATGGCGAGTACGCGGCCGTGTCGGGTGCGACATCGCGGGTCGGTCACAAGGCCGGCCGAAGTGTCGAGGTCGACTGGTCCGGGCCCACGATGCAACTGCTGGATCCGACAACGGGCGAGATGTCGAAGGTGTATCTGTTCGTCGCGTGTCTGCCGTTCAGCCGGTACGCGTTCGTGGAGGCCATGTTGGATATGCGGCAGGAATCGTGGCTGCGCGCCCACACCGCGATGTTCGCTTTCTTCGGCGGCACTGTCCCGCGTCTGGTGCCCGACAACCTGAAGACCGGCGTCATCTCCCACCCTCGCGAGGGTGAGGTCGTGCTGAACGACGCGTACCGGGAGCTGGCCGCGCATTACTCCGCCGCGGTGCTGCCGGGCAGGGTTCGGTCGCCGAAGGACAAGGCCAGTGTCGAGAACACGGTCTCTCATGTCGCGACGTGGGTGATCGCGGGTTTGCGTCTTGAGCAGTTCACGTCGTTGCCGCAGTTACGGACCCGGATTCGAGAACAGATCGGTGCGTATAACCGGGAGCCGTTCCAGAAACGAGACGGCTCCCGCCTCAGCGTGTTCCTGGCCGAGGAGAAGCCGCTGCTGCACCCACTGCCCGCGGCGCCGTTCGAGATCAGTACGTGGGCCTACCGGCGCAAGGTGAACAAGAACGCCCACGTGGTGTGGGCGAGGAACTTCTACTCCGTTCCCTTCAGCCACATCGGCGCCAGCGTTGATCTTCGTATCACGGAGGCAATGCTGGAGGTGTACCGGTGCGACGAACGTCTGACCAGTCACCTCCTGCTGCCAGCCACGACCGCTAACCAGTATCGGACGAACGACGCCGACCTTCCCGAGGGGCGCAGCTTCCAGGCCTGGGACCGGGCCCGGATCGAGGAGTGGGCGGCCAGGATTGGACCGGCCACGGTGACGGTTGTGGGGAAGATCTTCGAGGCCGCCAGTATCGAGGAAGCGGGCTACGACCCCGCGTTGGCCGTGCTGCGGCTGTCCCGCCGATTCCCGCCCGCCCGGGTCGAAGCGGCCTGCGCACTGGCTTTGCGCGGGCCGATCCGTTCACCGCGATATGCGCACCTGCGACCGATCCTTGATACCGGGCAAGACAAACCCGGCCACGCCCCCGACGAGCCAGAGGGCGATGGTAGCGGCTACGTCCGCGGCAGCGCCTACTACGCAGGAGGTGCCCGATGAGCGCCCTGGACGCAGAGACCAAACGCAAACTCCGAGAGATGAACGCCAGCGAGCTGCTCGAAGCGATAAACACCCAGGACGAGACCCTCAGCATCAGTTTGTCGTTCGAGGAACGCGTCCGGTTGGTCGTCGATGACGCCTACTCGGCCTTCACCCACTCGAAAGTCATCGGCCTGATCCGGCGGGCAGGGCTACGGTACCCGAACGCGGACCTGCGCCTCGTCGATCTGCTTCACGAACGTGGCCTCAGTCGGGAGGTCTTGACCCAGCTCGGTACCTGCTCGTTCGTGACGAGGCAGCAGAACGTCGTTTTCCAAGGCTTCACCGGGTCGGGGAAATCGTATTTGGGCTGCGCGATCGCTAAACGCGCCTGCGAGCACCGGATCCGCGCGCACTACGTCCGCATGCCCGACCTCGAGGAAGCCTGGGTCGCCGCGCAAGACACCACCGGCGGCAGCGGCAAGTTCCTCCGGAAATACGCCTCGTTCACACTGCTCGTCATCGACGAGTGGCTCTTGGATCGCCCCACGGAATCGATGCGCGGCATGCTGCTCGAGCTGATGGAACGACGCTACGGCGAAACATCGACAGTGTTCTGTACCCAATACCAGCAGAAAGACTGGCACCAACGCCTCGGCTCCGGCGTCCACGCCGACGCGATCATGGACCGCATCATCCACAACACCATCACCGTCGAGACCGGCACCTACAACATGCGCGAACACACCGCCCACGCCACGGCCTGACACCCGCGGGACAGCACCAGTGGTACCGAAACCACGCCACCACTGGTGCTGACCCGCACAATCGATGGTGCCCAACCACACGATCAAATGGGGCTCAAAGCCTCAAATACTCAA
>NZ_NBXB01000081.1 GCF_003399635.1 Subtercola boreus
ACAACCCGTGGCCGGCACCACCAGAAACCAGGTGGGCAGAACTGTTGGCCACACACGGGCACTTTTCATGGCCACCAGCGGGCACAAACGCTGGCCACCCACGGGCACAAACCATTGGCCATTGACACACCAAGGCACATACCGCATGATGTACATCGGGTACGACGGAGTCGGATATCAGACAGCCCTCGCTCGGAGTACCGACCTGTTGACCTGGGAATTTGACTGAGTATTTGCGTGGTTAGGAGCCACTGAATATTGCTGTTCGGAGCCATCGGTATTGCGGATGAGAGCCAGCGAATCGTGTGGTTGGGAGCCGCTGGCTCTCGTTGCGGTTAGGCGGCGCGTTTCGCGGCGTGCTCTCTCATGTTGTGGCTGCCGGTCTCGACCCAGATGGTGTGATGCACGATGCGGTCCATGATCGCGTCGGCGTGGACTCCGGAGCCGAGGCGTTGGTGCCAGTCCTTTTGTGCGTATTGGGTACAGAACACGGTCGAGGTTTCGTCG
>NZ_NBXB01000082.1 GCF_003399635.1 Subtercola boreus
ATGGTGGGAGGAGCTTCACAGGTGGTGCTCAACCACACCGATCATGGTGCTGAACGACGCAAACCAGGCACCTGAACAACGGTGCTCACCCGCATCAAAAGCGGTGCCCACAAAAGCGAATATTCAACGCTTGGGGGAGCAGCCGCCCTTGACCGTGATGGTCTGCACCTGCAGATCTCCCTCGACGGCTGCGCGTTTGGCGGCGCGCGGCGCAAAGAAGTACTAGGCCAGTAGGCCAATAAGCACTGCGGCGGCGATGACCACGATCACGTTCACGACACGTTCTCCTCTGCCTTGCGTCGGCGAACACCGGCTGACGAGTTGACACGGGATACCCCCTAGGGGTATATCTGGTACCCCCGGGGGGTATCCCGGTCTATTTGAGAGGTTCGACATGTCAAGTACTCCCACCGAGGCGCGCAAGCGGCGCTGGCTCGGACTCACCCTGATCGCCGCGGCTCAATTCGTGGTCATCATGGATACGTCGATCATTGGTGTCGCTCTTCCGGACATCCAACGCGACCTGGGATTCGCGCCCGAGTCGCTGACTTGGGTCTTCAATGCCTACGTGGTCGCGTTCGGCGGCTTGCTCCTTCTCGGCGGAAGGCTCGCCGACGTGTTCGGCGCGCGGAAGATCTTCGTGGTTGGTTGGATCGTTCTGATCGTCGGCTCGGTGGTCGCGGGTGCGGCTAACTCCGTCGGCGCGGAGATCACAGGAAGGATCCTTCAAGGGGCGGGGGCAGCGTTGGTCGCGCCGGCAGCCTTGACGCTGCTCATGATCGTGTTCGGTGGCACGGCGGAACTGCCCAAGGCGTTCGCCGTCTACGGCGCAGCGGCACCGATTGGTGGCACGGCAGGGGTCTTCCTCGGCGGCGTGCTCACCGAGTACGCCAGCTGGCCGTGGGTCTTCTACGTGACCATCCCGATCGCTCTCGTGGTTGTTGCGCTTACGCCAACTTCGCTTCCTCGCACGACGCGCGGGTCCGCCGCAGGCGTTGGCATCGGAGGGGCGTTCACTGCCACGCTCGGGCTGGCGGTGCTTGTATTCTCAATCGTCCGCGCCTCTGATATCGGATGGCTCAGCGCAGAGACGTTGCTCACGGCCGCAACAGGTCTCGCGTTGTTGACGGCCTTCTTCGTCATACAGGCACGTTCCCGGCAGCCGTTGCTGCGTCTCGGGCTACTCCGGGCCCCACAGCTTGGCGCAGCCAACCTCGCCCAGTTCCTGCTCGGTGCGGCTTGGGTGACGATGTGGTTCTTCCTGAACCTCTACCTGCAGAAGGTGCTTGCAGCCTCCGCGTTTGCGGCTGGGGCGGCACTGCTGCCGATGACCGTCATCATCGTGCTTGGGATGGTGTTCGTCGCTCCGCGCCTGCAGGCTCGGCTTGGAGCGCGTGCACTCGTCGTCGCTGGTTTGGCCATCCTCTCCGCGGGTCTGCTGTGGTTGTCCTTCGCACGGCCCGACGGGACTTATGCGATCGACGTGTTGCCCGCTTCTGCCGTCGCTGCAATCGGTATGTCACTCGCATTCGTGCCCTCCCTCGGCACAGCCATTTCGGCCGCGCCCATGCATGAAGCGGGCGTTGCGTCTGGGCTGGTCAGCACCAGCTACCAGATCGGATCAGCGTTGGGACTCGCAGGTCTCGGAGCCTTGGCTGTCGCCATCACGGGCAACTCCTCCGCGCCGCCCGAGCTCACCGACGGATACTCTGCAGCATTCCTCGGCGCCGCTGTCGTGGCAGCGGTGGGGGCAGTTGTTGCATTCGTCGGGCTCCGAACCCGTCGCTCGCAAACCATGTTCCCGAGTGAGGCAGTCGAGGCCTAAGGCGCCGAGCGGGGAGGGCTAACGCTCATCCCCGCTCGGTTGGCCCCGCGCAGCAACGTGTAGTTGGTCGGCCCCGCCCGTCCCACACACCATCCAGAGCCCCAGAGAGTGATAAAAGCGCAGGTCAGGAGAGGGTCGCCTATTCACACCTAATGTGAATACCAGATATTTAACTGGGTAGTGGAGGTATCGGATTGTCGGCTATGACGGCGTTTTCGGTGGTGTGGGTTCTGGGCCTTCGGGGCGTGCGTGTGCGTAGTGCGGGTTTTTGTCGATGACGTAGCTGGACCAGGGGATG
>NZ_NBXB01000083.1 GCF_003399635.1 Subtercola boreus
AACAGCGCCGTGTCGACCTCCCCGCCCTGCTCGGAGACCAAGCACAGTAGCTGTGCACGAAGCCATGAGACTCACCGTCCACGAAGTGACGAGATCCAGTGTCCACGATGTCGCGAGATAACACACCAGATGTCCGGACTACCGCTACCCACAACCGCTACTCGCCAATTCGGCGCCTTTCTGGCCTGATACGTCGGAGGTAAGTTTGGCCGGGAAGGTGCCGTGATGACGACACTGGATGATATGAAGAGAAACAAGAAGGAACTCTTTGCGGAGGAGCTCGCTGCGAAGGAGCTGGTGCAGGCGGCCGAGCAGCGCTTGTCTTTGACGGCCCGGATGGGCTGTTGAAGCAGTTCACGAAAACGGTCCTCGAGACCGCGTTGAATGAGGTGATGACTGAGCACCTTGGGCATGAAAAACACCGCGCCGAACCCGACCGTGGCTCTTCGAATGTGCGCAACGAAACAAGACCGAAGACAGTGTTGACCGAGGCGACGGGGCATGTGGGAAATCGAGGTGCCTCGGGATCGGGACGGGAGCTTCGAGCCCGTAATCGTGAAGAAGCACCAGCGGCGCCAGACGGGGGAGATCAGTGCGTACTTCGTTCAGATCTTTGGCGCTCAAGTGTCTAAGGAGACGATTTCGAGTGTCGCGGACAAGGTGTCCGAGGAGATGGCGACCTGGTCGAACCGGCCTTTGAAAGGCTAGAAACCAAAAGGTTTACGGCGCTCCGCGAACCCTAGCCGACCTGCGCGCTGACAGGAAATGATCTCCCGCAAAACGGTGGCCAGAACAATGAAACGCATGGGTTTGGCAGGGATCTGTCCTAAGAAATGGGTGACGTCCCTGTGAGTGGTGGGGTTTCGGGTTCTTGAGCGTTGCATCGTCGACGTGAGAAGCCACCGTGTGATGGTCAGTGAGAACCGACTAAAACTCTCACGCAAAGGACACCACACGATGGCT
>NZ_NBXB01000084.1 GCF_003399635.1 Subtercola boreus
CCACCGCCACGACCGCCCGGCCCGTGTCGATCACCAGCCGCGCCGCCTCACGGCGATACTCCGGCGTATAAGTCTTCCTCTTGCTTGTGCCCATCACGGACATCCTCCCCGACAGGCCCGCAAACACGCGAAACCCGCCTGGTCAGTGTCCGGAATTCGGGGTCAACCTCAGGTAGTTCCCTACGGCCAAACGCAGGTCACCGACGACGGCGCGGCTCTTCGCTCCCCAGTCGGCGTACAGCGCGTGTACTGCTGGATCGAGGAAAACCATCTCGGCAAGCACTGGCCGTGTTGTCGGGTGCTGTGGTGCGTCGTAGACGATATGCGGGGCGAGTAGGGCGTGGCAGACGGGGTTCCACGCGAGGACCTCGCTGCGCCGCCCCAAGATCATCGCTGGGGTTTCAGGCATGGAGCCGATTAGTTCGAGCAGAGCGGGGTCCGCCGCTTCCGCCCCACGAATGACCCGTGCGCGTATCGTGCCGTCGCGGTGGCTGGCAAGGGTGTGGAGGTGGACACGCTCGTCATCGTTGAGGAGAAGTGAGGCGGCTAGCGAGTTGAGTACCTGGGCAGAGGCGCCGTTGGCTTGACCCTGTTCAAGGCGGGTGTAGTACGACGAGCTCACGCCGGCCAGCATGGCGAGTTCCTCCCGTCGAAGCCCCTGCACACGGCGGTTATCACCGAAGAGAGCCAGTCCTGCCCGCTCTGGTGTGATCCTGGCGCGACTGGCACGCAAGAACGCGCCCAACTCGTTTTTTCTCGTTCATATCGCCCATAAATCAATTGTGCCCGGATAACTCCTGACCCAAACTCGACGTCGCTCAGTTGGAAACGGGACTGTGCTGAATTCGGCGCCTCTCTGGTCAAGCTGCTTGGTGGGTAGGGTTGATTTTGGTGGGTCCGGTGAGTGACTTTTCCGAAGTACTGGTGGTGGGATGTGAGCTGGTCACGCTGGATTGCAGTGTCGTTCCCGAGTGTCCTGCCGGGCCCACCGCTAGGCGGGCCGCGTCCTGGAACAACCGCCGGAAGACGACCGTCGCGAGGCGCCGTTTCAGAGCACGGAGGGCCTCTTTGCCCGTTTTACCTTCCCGCCGTTTCCGGTCGTAAAACACCCGCCCGGGCCCTGTTTTCATCGCGATCTGGGTGAGCGCGATGACGTGCAGGGCATAGTTCAGCTGCCGGTCCCCGCCCCGGGAGAGCCGGTGCCGGACCACATCTCCGGAGGACACTTCGCGGGGCGCGACGCCGGCGTAGGCGGCGAAATGATTCTCGGTCGGGAACCGGTGAACGATCCCGGTACGGCCCAGAATCCGTGCCGCGGTCAAAGCCCCGATACCCGGAATGAGCGTTAGCGTCGTACCGGTGGCCGTGGTTTGGGTAGTGATGCGACCAGTGACTGTGGTGATGCGTTTGTCGAGCCGACGGATTTCCGCGATCAGGTCGACGGCGGATGGTTCTACTATGTGGAGTTGATTGCTGGATGGTGGTGTTCTGCGAATCGCTGAGTGTCGGTGTCGGTGTCGGTGTCCGCGTTCACGGTGACCAAACATCACCGCGCGGCCCGTCAGGCTTCCGGAGAGGGTCGGCTATCGGTTGCCCACAAAGTCGCCCGTCTCGGCGAGATCAGGTTAGCGCCGCTGTCACAACCGAGCTGAGCTTGCCTGTGGTCCCTCACTGTAGGACGCCGGCGATACGAGCACGGGTTGTTTTCGCTTCTGGGATTGGCATCAGCATCCAATCGTGCACCATGCCGTCAGTTTCCTCGATCGTGACCGTGGTGCCGCCTGCGTCTCGGGCGAGGTCGGCGTAACGGTGGGCGTCCGGGTTCAGGAGGTCCCTGGTGCCGGTAAAGACGGTGATTGCCCCGAGGCGGTCGACGCGAGCATTGACCGGGCTGACGAGACCGCTGTCGGGCCCGTCGGGGCCGGCATAGCTCTTGGCGAGAGCACGGATGTATTCGAGCCTGAGCAGCGGATCGTGGGGAGCGATGCGCGCGCTCTGCGGGTTCGAGAAGGTGAGGTCGAAGGTTGGGGACAGCAGTACGGTCGCGTCTGGCGAGGGTGATCCGTTAGGGAGCGCGACGAGCAGGTTGAGTGCCGTTGTCGCTCCTGAAGAGTCACCGACGAGTGCCGTTGGTGAGTCCGCGGCAGTTTTTGCCCACAGCTCGACGAGGGTCGGGGTGATGTCTCGATGAGTGACGGTGGGAACTAGCGGGAAGATCGGCACGACGAAGGTTCGCGACGTGCGAACAGCGAGGTCGGCGATGAGGTTCCAGTGGCCAGCCTGGATTTCCGCCGCCCACGCGCCGCCATGAAGGTACAGAGCCCTCTTACCCGACGGCGCCGAGGGGGTGACCTCGAAGACGGGCCATCCTCGAAACGTGTTCTGCGTGACGTTAACCGTCTTGCGGATGGACTGCGGCGGCGAGTAGCGCCTCGGGGCGCTTGGCTCCGCAGTGAACTTCTTCGGGTTGAACTGCTCCCTGGCACGCATGATGGTCATCGCGCGGGCCAGTAGCCGGCTTTGCAGGCTGGGTCTCATTTGGCAGCGGCTTCACCGTAGGAGCCCGACCGGACGTCATCGATGAGCGATCGCGGCGCGGGCGTCCAGCCAAACGTCTCGTTGGCCTTGGACGCATTGAGGCGGCTCGTCGTGGTCAATGAGCGTGCCGCTGGGCCGAAGCCCTCCTCCGCGACCTCCAACGGCACGGACGCTACGAGCTTCCCGGTCAGATCCCCGATGGCTTCGGCAAGGGCCCGGAACGTGAACGGGACGGAACCGACGGCATTGAAAACTCCCGCGACAGGCCGCTCGAGAGCTGCGACGTAGAGGTCGGCGATGTCTTCGACGTGCACGGGCAGCCAAGCGTTCTCACCGTCGCCGACGTAGATCGATGTGCCCGAGTGCTGCGCGGACTGGATCAGCCCTGTGACTAGCGCAGAACCGCCGCGGCCGAAGACCAGGCCAGCACGGATCACGATGCCCGTCACGCCAGCTTCCTCGAGCACGATTCGCTCCGCGGCGACCTTCACCGGCTGCGCACTGGTTTCCGGCAAGACAGCGTCCTCGGAGGTGTCCTGGTCTTCGTCGAACCCGTAGACCAGCCCGGTGCTGGTGAACACGAACGGCTTTGGGGTGGCCCCGGAGGCAGCGCCGGCGACGAGCGCACGGACAGCAGCTAATTCAATTACCGTTGACTCCTCCGTCATCGCGTAATCAACGGCCGCGTGAATGACCGCGTCAGCGCCGGCGGCAGCATCCGTGAGGACGGCAGTGTCGGAGAGCGACCCAGCCACGGGTTTGGCGCCTGCCTGTCGAAGGCGGGCGGCGCTGGCCTCCGAGCGGGCGAGGGCGACCACATCGTGTCCGGCCGTGATGAGGTGCTCGACGAGGACGGTGCCGAGGTAGCCCGTTCCTCCGGTAATGAAGACCTGCATGTGGTGTTCCGTTCTTCAGCGGTTTCGCTGTCGAACCTCACGCTAAACTCTTACATCAGTGTCAAGGTCAAGCTCTGAGAGAGGTTTCACATGAAGATCGGCGAGCTGAGCCGAATCACGGGGGCGAGCCCAAGGTCGCTGCGGTACTACGAGCAGATCGGGATGATCTCGTCCGTGCGGCAGCCGAACGGGTACCGGGAGTATGACGAATCGACCGCAAAAGTGGTCGATACCATCAAGTCGCTCCTTGATCTCGGTTTCCCTTCCGCACTGATCGAGCGGGTGCTGCCGTGCACGGGAGAAGCCGGGCCACTCGAGGGGGAATGCTCCGGCATCATGGCGCGTGTTACAGAGATCCGCGACGAGATGGACGACAAGGCTCGCCGGCTCCTCAAAACGCGAGACATGCTCACCGCATTCCTGAACTTGCCTGTGTCCTGACTGTCCCGCACAGGAGCGCGCGAGCTCACACGAGGGCGCCCCCAGAGAGGTCGCAGTCGAAGAACTGTCTGCCTTGACGGGTTTCCTCACCCGTGATCCGCATACGACCGTTCACGAGATGGTCGGTGCTGCCGCGGTGCGGTTCGGTGCGTCGTGTCTCATGACTAGTGTTCGCAATCTATGTTGCGTGGGTGGCGAGTCGCCGTATCGGGTAGCTGCATTCCAGCGACCGGGTGTGTTATCTCGCGACATCGTGGACACTGGATCTCGTCACTTCGTGGACGGTGAGTCTCATGGCTTCGTGCACAGCTACTGTGCTTGGTCTCCGAGCAGGGCGGGGAGGTCGACACGGCGCTGTTTGAACTGTTTCTGGTACTCCGCGGTCTTTCGTTGCCAGTGTTTCGTCGTGTAGGCCACGTTGACGCCTTGGATGGAGTACGACGCGACGTATCGGTCGGGTCTGCTGCACGCGTAGGTGACAGTTTCTAGTCACGCTGCGAGTGCGGCTGACGTGTTCATGATGGTCTCGTATTCGACAGGCGTCAAACGGCCCAGGGCGGCTTGGCGTCGGCGACGATGATAGGTCCGCTCGATCCAGGTCACGATCGCGATGCGCAGCTGGTCGCGGGTGGTCCATGAGTGCCGGTCTAGGACGTTTTTCTGCAGCAGGCTGAAGAAGCTCTCCATCGCGGCGTTATCACCGCAGGACGCTACCCGGCCCATGGATCCGACCATCCGGTGGGCGGCCAGAGCTCTGAGGAACTTCCTGCTTCGAAATTGAGATCCTCGGTCGCTGTGGACCACGCAGCCGGCAACGTCGCCGCGCATCGCGACGGCGTTATTCAGCGCGTTCACGGCCAGCGCCGACTTCATTCGCGAGTCGATCGAGTAGCCGACGATCTTGTTCCCGAACACGTCTTTGATAGCGCAGAGATACAGTTTCCCCTCACTGGTTTTGTGCTCGGTTATATCGGTCAACCACAGCTGGTTCGGGCCGTCAGCGGTGAATTGGTGCCGCGTCCGCCCGTCCTCGTCCGTCACCGTGCAGAGATCGTCATGGACAGCAGGGCCCGGCTTCTTACCGTTCTTGGCGCGTTTCTTCCCGAACGCGCTCCACCAGCCATTCTCTGAAGCGATCCGCCACGCAGTCCGGTCAGCCATCGCCTGCCCCGCGTCACGAGCCTCATCGGCGAGGAGTCGGTACCCGAACTCGAGATCATCCGTGTGCGCGTCGAACAACGCGTCAGCCCGATACGCCTGCACCACCTCGGTACTAGTGATGGGATTGGCCAGCCACCGGTAGTACGGCTGACGAGAGAGCTTGAGTACCCGACACGCCACCGCCACAGGAATCCCTGAGGCGGCGAGCTCTGTCACGAGCGGGTAGAACCTTTTCCCGGCAGGTTCGCCTGCGACAGATACGCCGCGGCCCGGCGGAGCACCTCGTTCTCCTGCTCCAGCAGCCGGATTCGTTTCCGCGCTTCGCGCAGCTCGCCCGCCTCGGTTCTGGTCACGCCGGGCTTCGCGCCGTCGTCGACCGCAGCACGCTGTAACCACTTCTGCAACGTCATCGTGTGGACCCCGAAGTCCTTCGCGATCCGCTCAATCGTCACACCAGGCTCACGGTTTCGCGCCACACGCACAACATCATCACGGAACTCTCTCGGATAAGGCTTAGGCATAACAACATCCTTCCAGCCCGCCCCTTCGGGCAAGCCAACTCAGATGTCACCTATCCGTGCAGCAGACCCGGCTGCCAGTGTGAGCTGGCGGCGTTCGTACTCTAATGGACTGAGGTAGCCGATGCCGGAGTGGCGTCGGCGGGCGTTGTACCAGCCGTCGATCCATGTGTAGGCGCCACGTCGTGCGCCGTCAACCTCAACCGGGATGATCACCATCAATGCTCGTTAGGACACGTTGTAGCTAGAACGACAAGGGGAGCGGGAAACGCCTTGACCAGAAATCCTCGGTTTCCGTGGGTGTCTTGTCGCCTCAGAAAGTGCTGATGGCTTCGCGGTGTCGTACGAGTTGCGCGCCAATCAGGACCCACTTTGGAAGGGGATCCGAACCTATTCCTTCTTGTAGTTGACCTGGTTTCCGCTGTCGGGATCACCAATGTATAAGGTCAACGTGAGGTCGTTTGATGTTCCTGTTTGAAAGAGGACTGCGTTAAGTCGCGGGCCCGTCGTCGGTCTGGCGGACAGGACGATCGAGGCGTTTCCAAGATGCGCTTCTAATATTTCCCAAGTTCCTTGCCTGTTGGCCTCACCCACCGCCCCTTCAGGTCCAACGGAGATGGGAAACGGGTCGATCGTCATAGAGTGATCGGCGGCAAATATTATTGAATCGACTTCATGGCTATGTCAAGTTGTTTCACTACCAGGGGTGTTGGTAACGGTGCTGTCACCAGCCCCAATCCGTAGAGTCCGATGGCTGGGCGCGGTGCGGAGTGCACTTAGTTAGGGCGTAGCTGTACGGGCGTTTGCTGTCAGCTTGGCGCCGTCGGGTCGTAGGATAGCGAGACGTGACGGTAGAGCGTTTGCCTGTTCGCCCGGAGTCTCCGCGACCGTCGTGCCGACCTTCGGGTGTTGAATCTTGGCGGGGGAGACGTCGACACCTCCTCGCCGATGGGTTCGATGCTTTTCACGGTTATGGCTGCTCTCGCTCAGATGGAACACGACATCAAACGGGAGAGGGTTACCGACTCGATCGGCAAGCATCGCGCCGCGGGTAAGGATCTCGGCGGCCGCCCTCGGCGGACCACGGGCTCGTCGACTAGTGAGACGCTCCTCGGGAGCACAGGTAGTTGGGCCACGAGACTTCGCGGGGTCCGAGGGACATAGCACAGAGCCGAACTGCTCGGCCACCGGCGACGATAGGCCTACGCCGTGCTGTCAATGGGTCCACAGACTCATCGGTCTATCTGGCGGCGGGCTGGACCCGTCTCGAAATCCTGGGGGATGCAGGAAGAAGACGCGGTCAGGCGGAGGTCTTGCGCGCTTTTTTTTCGGTCTTCTGCAGGGCGAGAGCTCGGTGGACCAGCTGGGCCGCGACCGCGACCAGGAGAATTCCGAAAAGTACGGTCGAAAGTCGAGCCGGCAGAGCTAGCGAGAGGGCTGCTCCGGGTACGGATGCGATCGCGGCGGACACGCCTAACACCAGGCCCACACGGATGTCGACGGTTCCGTTGCGCCAATTGGTGAATGTACCTACGGCGCTGGTAGGGATCATGACTGCGAGCGAGGTTCCTTTGGCCACCAGGTCGCTGATGCCGAAGACACTGATGAGTGCAGGTACTGCGATGATCCCTCCGCCGATGCCAAAAAGGGCGGACAGGATCCCCATTGCGAGACCTAAGACCACGTACTCGATGGCGATCGACGCACTGAAGTCGAGGGGTGCTCCTCGAACTGGTGTGGTGAAAAATAATCGGGCGGCGACGAGGAGGATGAACACGATGAACATCCACCGAAGCCAGGTGAGGGGTATCCGTTTCAGAAGTTTGCTTCCTAGGATCGCGCCAACGATCGCTCCCACGCTCACGAAGCCGGCGGCGAGAACATCTATCTCGCCCACGGCCAGGTAGGTAATTGTCCCGACGATTGATGTGGGAATGAGAGCCGCAAGCGAGGTTGCCGCGGCGACTCGCTGATTGAGCTTTGCGAACGTCGTCAGCAACGGAACCATGATTATTCCGCCGCCGATGGCGAACAATCCCGAAAGGATCCCGCCGACGAGCCCGATCCCGACTATGACCAGCCAGTGTTGTGGTCCCGCGTGTTCAGTTGGAGTCGTCATGACTGCCCATCTCCAGATGCCGGGGGAGCTGCGCCTGCTGCCCGGTGGCAGATGGGCGGCCGTTGTGGTCGCTCATTCCTTTGCCACCCGTCCGAGAAGATCTCGAAGCAGCTCGCTCATTTTCTCTACTTCGGGCCGTGAAGTGGTTAGCCCATAGGTATTAATGAACGTTTTGGGGTCTCGGTAGCTCACGCTGGTGACGCCACGGTCATCTCGGACGAGGATCCGTAATGGAAGGTCGTATCCGACGTCGGGGTTGTCTTGCATCAACTTGGTGCCTACATCTGGAGAACCGAACACGACGACCACTTCGTCATCGAGTGTCAGTCCGGATTTACGAGCGTTGCTCCCATGGTCGAATTTGCCAAGTGAGGCGATACCTTTACTGATCAGCAGATCTTGCAGGAGGAGAACCGTGCTTTCGACGGAGCCGATCGCCTCGACGGATTTCCAGTCTTGCATCTGAGAGCTGGACGCAGGGATCGAAGTTGGATCATTTCTCATGGTCGCCTCTCGCCCCCCCCAGGGGAAGAGTTCGGGCTGCACGCCGGCGAGATCGGGGTCGGCGTAGACATGCAGGCGGCTGATCAGGTGATCTTCGAACTCGAAGACGTTGCAGAAAAGGCCAGCGCTTCGGGCATCGCCAGGGAAGGAGACGCCGGATGCGAGTACACCGTTCTCGGCACCTTCGACGACGACTCGGTTGCCTCCGTGCGTGAACACCATCCGGTCCTCAGGGTGATCGAACGAGGCTACCGCGGTGGTCAGCCCGACGAGGAAGGGGACCATCTCGGCCTTGCCGTGGGCATATCCGAATCTCGGAAAGAATATCTGCGCATCGTCGGTGAACAGATCCAGCAGATCAGGCGCTCCTGAATCCACTCGTTTGAAGTACTCCTTGGTAATCGCGATCAGATCTTCGCCGCTAGCTGCCTGCGTTGACATGTTTTTTCCTTACTGAGTGTCGGTTCTTCTGGGAGTTCGGGGACTGACTGGATTCACACCCCGCTCCGGGATTTGGAACGCGCAACCAGGTCGTCAGCTTGTGTGATCTGACGTTCTTCTTGGCGTGCTCGGCGCCGGAACGAGCCTCCCGCGGTCAGGGACTTGATGGCGATCACGATGATGAGAACTGAGACGGCGGCAAGGGCGGCTATCGCAACGACCTGCCAGCCGGGGTAACGGGCGAGATCGGAGAGAACGATTGTCTGGCTTGCTACCGCGGCCATGGAGAAGGTAAAGGACCAGAATCCGAGCGTGAACGTGAGCTTGCGGTAGGTGGGGATCAGTGCGATCTGAATGAGCACCATGAAGATCGTCGCGCCGAGGAGGGCTACTGTGACCCAGTCCAGCGTCCGCCCGTTCATCGCAAGCCAAGCCATCCCGCCGACAGCCGGCGGCGCGGCGAGAATCGCGAGCGTGGGGGTGAGGGGCCCCGGTAGCGGGGCCACCAGCGCGAGGCGCGCGAGCAGGATCGTGAAGATGACGATCCAGAAGAACGTTCCCATACTGAAGGCTGCAATAGCGAACAGCATGTTCCCGATCGCTGCGAAAGCGCCGGCCGAGATGTATCCGGCCGCAACCGTGGGGAGGAAATAGCCGCCGTGGATCGCCTCGACCGGGACCTGCTTTCGGATCCAGAGTGTTGTGAGCCAGGCCGCAAAGACGAATCCGGATGCTGCTCCCGAATACACCAAGATTGCTCCCGCTATCGGAATGCTCGGGTACAGGTGGGCGCCGAGCAGCACCACGCTGGCGGGGAATATCGCGGCGATGGGTCCTTGAGCGGGATGTCTGAGCTGGTCGGCGAGAGTGCTGCTGGTGTGGCGGCCCCGGATGGTGTGCGCGATGATCAACCAAATCAAGGCAGCTGTGGCGAGGGCCCAGAATGGTTCGGTAACCCAGGCCTCCCACCCGAATGCGGTGCGCGCGGCGTTCCACGTTCCGGCGTACCCGAGCAGGCCGAATGGGATAGCGAGCGTGTTCAACGGAATCCGCGAGGACACAGCTTCGGCCTTCGTCTCGCTGGTGCTAGGGGGCCGATCTGCTGTGCGGTTTACGTTCATGATTGATTCCCTCCGATCCTTCGCGCGCGCCGTGGGCGTCGTGCTCGATGGTGTGCATGCTCTGATCGTTTCGTTCCAGGTACGGTGAGCTGGGCGTGTTGCGTTCTCGAGCGGTGCGAGGCACGATTTCGTAACAGTCGGTTGCCCGCTACGCGGCGGCTGATCAGGTTTCGAGAGTGGCGATGGGCTTGCCCTGTTCCACGATGTAGGTGGAGAGCATCCGGCCGGTGTCGGGTCCCAGGTCGGTTGCGTTGTGGGGCACCCCGGGCGGGATGAGGAATCCGTCGCCGGCATTGAGGGTCTGGGTGGTGCGATCTTTCCGCTCCATCTTTACTGTGCCGGCGACGATGTAGCCGACTTCTTCGCCCGGGTGGTGGTGCCAACCGGAGGAGACATTGACAGGGATCTCGGTCAGAACTTGCACGATGTCACGGCCGGGGATCGAGGATGAGACGTGCTGGATTTCGGTGCGCTTGAGCCTTCCTCTGAGCTCGTCGGCGTCCTTTGGGATGGCGTTGTTTGCGGACGTGGTCTGGTCGGTCATGATGAGTTCCTTCGTGTTGGCGGGTGTGAGGTTCTGCGGTTTTTTAGCGAAGCAGCGCTTTGAGTTCGTGAGCTACCTGGTCGGGCTCGTCTTCGACGAGGAAGTGACTGGCCTCCAGTCCGCGTCCGCGGAGGTCGTTGGCCCATGGTCGCCATACAGCGAGGACGTCGCCGTACAATTTGGGCAACGCGCCTGTGGCGCTCCAGAGGACCAGAACGGGGCATCGGATTCGGTTGCCGGCACTCTGATCGGCTTCGTCGTGCATGCGGTCAAGGGTCGCTCCGGCCCGGTAGTCTTCGCAGATCCCCTCGACCACACTGGTGTCATCGAGCAGGCGGCGGTAGATCTCCATCAGCTCCGGTGGGTACTGCTGGTTTTTCCGGCCTAATCCGAGCGCGCGCACGTGCAGGTCGAAGAATGCGGAGGGGTTCGCGTTGATGAGTGCTTCGGGCAGTGGTGCCGGTTGAGCAAGGAACACCCAGTGCCAGTAGGTGAGGGCGAATTTTGCGTCTGCCCTTTGCCACACCTCCGCCGTGGGTACCACGTCGAATGCCGCTACCGCGGTGACACGGTCCGGGTGATCGAGCGCCATCCGGTAGGCGACACGGCCCCCGCGGTCGTGACCTGCGACAGCAAACTGGTCGTGTCCGAGGGCGTGCATCATCTGAACGAGGTCGTTGCTGATTTGTCGTTTGGAATAGGCGGAGTGATCGGCCGTCAGCGGGGGGCGAAAGGAGGAGCCATATCCGGGCAGGTCCGCGGCGATGACGGTGTGCTCGCCGGCCAACGTGTTGACGACCGCGTGCCACATCACGTGACTCTGCGGATATCCGTGCAAGAGCAAAACCGGTGAGCCGATACCCCCGACTCGGACGAAAATTTTCCCACGCTCGGTGCTCACGTGCTGCTGTTCAAATGTCTCGAACATGACTCCTCCTTGCTTCCTTGTGATAACGACAGCCCGGGTGCGCTTGGTTCCCAGCTCTAGGTGAACTCGAACGGCAGTTATTAGGTGATGGCGGCGATGCAATCGATTTCGACGCCGTATCCGGGGAGATTCGCCCCGACCGCGGTTCTGGCCGGGACTCGTGTTCCGAATGCGCGTACGTACGCTTCGTTGAATTCGGGAAGATCCGCGAGGTCGGCGAGGAAGACCCCGCATCTGACCACGTCGCTGAGAGCGGCACCAGCAGCGTCAAGGATGGCCGACATGTTTGCCATCACCAATTCCGTTTGTTCTGCGATCGTTCCGGCGACTACTTCCCCGTGCCGCGTCGGGGTTTGTCCGGACACGAACACGAGCCTTCCATCGGCCACTACGCCTGACACGTAGGGGGCCGAAGGAGACGCCCCCCGCCGGATGTACTCCATGGTCATTCGCTCCCGTTGGGCACGAGGTCAGTTGCGGCCGCAGGTCGCGTCCGCAGCTTCCCGGATCAGATCGACGAGTTTGGCCGCTTCGGGGATCGCGACGGTGTGCGATCCTTCGGGCAGCTCGACGGTCTTCCGTGATCCTGCGCGCTCGGCCATGAACCGGTGCATGGCGACAGGGATGTTGAGATCCTTTGATCCGAACAGGAACCATGAGGGAATCGTCTTCCACGCGGGCTTGCCGGATTTCTCCCCGAACGCCGACTCGAGGATCGGCCGCTGAGTGACGGCCATCACGTTGGCGACGTCGACGGAAGAGTCGGCTGCGAACTGGGCGTGGTAACGCGACTGCATGATGTACAGGTCGTTGCCGCCATCGGGCTGTTCCACCTTGGTGAGGGTCTCGCCGAGGCTCGAGCCGGGCAGTCGACTGGCCAGGTCGCCGGGTGTTTCGCCCTCTTCGGGAGCGAATGCGCCGGCGAAAACGAGCGCTTTGACGTTAGGGTTGTCGGTACCGCCGCCGCTGACGACGGTGCCGCCGTAAGAGTGTCCGACGAGCACGATATCGCCCTCGACGTCGACCAGGAGCGCGCGGAGGTATTCCGAGTCGAACGTCACTCCTCGAAGCGGAGTGGCTACCGCGATGGCCGGGTACCCCTCGGCGAGAAGCCCGGAGATCACCCCGTTCCAGCTGGACGATTCGGCGAAGGCGCCGTGCACGAGAACGACGGTCGGCTTTCCGCTGGCGGTTTCGGTGATGGACATGGTGCTTCCTCCTAGGTATCGGGATCGTTGTTGATCCTTGAGGAGGGAGCGACCCGTTGGAGGCTTCCTCACTCGGTAACACCCATGGTTTCGGCTTTGGCGTGCGCGGTCGCCCATGCCAGTGCCCGTCTCGAGGAGACGCCTGCCGGGGTGTAGACCCCCCTGCCAGCAGGGGTTTAGGGGTCTTGGTAGTAACGGACCAGGAATGAACGCTAAGCCTCTACGAATCTCTGATCCGCGGTTCTTTACAGTAATACCTTGCCCATGCGACACATGTCGCGGCTGAACGGAGCCGGACTCGGTTTCCACAGCGACATCTCGCGCCGCTCGGTCTCGCTGGGCCCGATGCGTGGTCACGGTCAGCTAGCGCGTTCGTAACCAGCCGGAAATTGCTGTTCAAGGGTACTTTCGTGATTGCCACCGAACGGCATCGGGCGAGTTCCGGGGATCCTCAGATCGGCCTAGCGTTCAAGTCCGTACCGTTACTACCAAGACCCCGGTATGCCCGGGTAAGCACCACGGATCAGAACACAGAACTACAGATCAAGGAACCCCAGGCCGCCGGCTGTGAACGGATCTACCGCGACCACGGAGTCAGCGGAACCACAACCAGCCGTCCCGAACTAGACAAAATGCTCGACCGCCTTGCCCGCGGCGACGAAGTAGTGGTCTGGAAACTCGACCGGTTAGGGCGCAATACCCGCCACCTGCTGGAACTCCTCGACGGCTTCACAGAACGCGGCATCAAATTCCGTTCCCTGCGCGACGGCATCGCCACCGACCCGGACAGCGAACTGGGCGGCGCCATGGCCCGGGCCATGGTCACCATCATCTCCGCCTTCGCCCAACTCGAACGCGACCAACTCTCCGAACGAACCCGCGCTGGAATGGCCGTTGCCGCCACCCACCGCCGCAGAGCAGGACGACGAGAGGTCACCGCCAACGATGCCAACGTCAGACGCGCGCAGAAACTGAAAGCCCAAGGCCTGAAACCCGCCGATATCGGAAAGATCATCAGTGCCAGCCGCGCCACCACCTACCGCTACCTGGGCATGAGCACCGACCAAGAAACACCAGCCGCGAACAACAATTCCCTCTAGCCAATGCTCCAGCCGCTACTTGTCGGTCTAGGACAGCTTCAGGAGTACCAGGCCATCGTGGACTGACCTCATACTCATCCAACCCGCTGTGAAGACGTTTCGCTCCTCTGGCTGCAGTGCCGGGAGCGGGTGTCGCCGCAACCATCACAACCATTCTTCTGCGGGGGCAAGGATCCGTGACGGTCACGGCCGGCACGATCCTGCTCACCCTCGCAGGTTTGCTCGCGGCCTATCTCGCCGCCGCCCGCCGCTGAACCCGCAGCCATTTTCCGAACGTGGTTGTTGCAAAACCGGGCCCGCGCGCCTACCCGTCGAGTTCGCCGGTAGCCTGCCCGTAGGATATGGTTCCGGGGTTCTGGACTCCGGCGTAAATAAACCCGAACGGATTATCCCCGCCAACAATACTGTTGTACACCCCGTCGACACTGAACGCCCCGGTTATCGGGTCGATCGGGACGGTGAGGCCAGCATCGCGTTTCAAGTCCACCCGTCCCGGGTCCGGCGCTGAAAAAGACAAAATTACGGTGTCTGGAAGTGGGCCACCGGTCACGGAAACGGTGCCAGTCAGAACCGGGAAATCAACTCGATTACCATTCCGGGTGCCATGGTACTGGGTGGGGTTGAAAGAGATCGACCCGGACCGTGGCTCGGGGTTCGTGACGCTGAGCGTGGCAGTACCGGTGCCATACCCCGACGCTGTAGCCGTGATCGTGCCGGTCGCGACAGCGTCGGGGCTCGTCACATTCGTAATAGTGAAGTTGCCTGTACTCGGATCGACCTCGGTCGTCTCCGGACCGCTGAAACCGGCCGAATAGACCACCGCGAGCTGGGCAGGAAGCACCCCGCCAGCAGTAGCCGTGACTGTGCCGGTGAGGGCGGTGTACCCCAACCCGGACGGGTTCAAATACGTTGCGGGACTAAACGCAATACTCCCCGCACCCGACGCAGCCGCGGCCGGCGCGGCCACCGCCAGCGATATCACCGGTACCGCCCACGCCGCAGACTTGACAACCGTCCGCCGGGACACCCCAAAATCAGACATCATGCCCCCCAATCGTACACGGCACCCTCCCGCCAACTCCGGGAAACGGTGCAACCTCTTAGCCCTGAGACTATAGCGACTCACCGAATCTCACCAGCAACGAATCCAGTACAAACGAATTAGGAGAGACCAACACAGGATCAAAAGGGAGCCTGACAGGACGGCGCGTCTTCGTTCAGAAAACGTTCGATAACTGAACGGCAAGCGTCGGCCGTCCGCATCGGTGCAAGATTCTGTCAGAGCGTTCAAGAACTCGTTCAACAACAGGTAGAGTTCGATCCAGTAGATGAACACATTTACTGAACGCACAAAGGGGGAACGTCGTGGCGCTCGTGGGACTGGTCCGTGTCAGCACGGTCAAACAGGAAACCCGCCGGCAACACGATGCGCTCGACCCGATCTGCGAACGGGTCTTCGAAGAGAAGATCAGCGGAAAACTCGCCGTCGAGGCGCGCCCCGCTCTCACCGCTGCAATCGACTACATGAGAAGCGGCGACATGCTCACCGTGCAGGAAGTCGACCGGCTCGGCCGCAATCTCCTCGAAGGCCTGATCGTGCTCAACGACCTCTTCTCCCGAGACATCGCAGTTAAAGTCCTTGAGGGAATCGCGGCCGGAGAGCACACCGAACGCAGTCTCATCCTCGACCTGGCACTCGCCCTCGCAGAAGACCGCCGCCGCGACATCGTCCGGAAAACACGTAACGGCCTCGATGCCGCACGACTCC
>NZ_NBXB01000085.1 GCF_003399635.1 Subtercola boreus
GTGACGTCAACGATCCGGCCGATCATGCCCGGGCTGACGGAGTAGTCGTTCGTGAACGCACGGACGTAGTAGTCCCTGGGTAGCCGGACCGTGTTCCGGAACAACACCTCCGGCGGAACCGGCGACAGCGCCCGCATTGCCGCGCGATCCCGACCGACGAGCTCTGACGGTTTCCCGCGCCTGGACCTGGAGTGGCGGGCGTTCGCGACAGGGAGCCAGTCGACGAGCTGGGTGTTGAAGTCCGAAGGCGACGCGAAGGTGCGGCCGGGCATGAAGCGTTGCCGGAAGAACTGGTTCGCCCGCTCGACCATCCCTTTCGACTCCGGATCCCGGGGAGGTAGCAGCACGATCTTCGTTCCCAGGGTCCCGGCAAACGCTGCGGCGGGTTCGGTGAGGGTGCGCCTGCCGATACCGGTCTCGTTGTCCCACACGAGACGTTTCGGTACCGCGCCGGCTTGTTGCAGCAGCTCCCACATCCCGCCGAGGAGGTCCGGTGTTGTCCGGGATGGCAGCATCAACGCTTGGATGTTCCCGGAGAACGTCGACGTCATCACGAGCACGGGCGGCGACCCTTGCTGGTCATGGCCCAGCGGGATCGCCTGGTGCGGGAACCAGAGATCGCACTGCACCTGCACCCCCGGCTGGTGATCAATCCGGTCCGAAGGGTCAGGGGGCAAGTACTCGGGCCGGATCTTCGCGACCCGCAACCGGAACAGCGATGACGACCCCGACCAGCCGACACGCTCCGCGAGGGCCGGCGACGGCATCCGCGGCGACCCGGCCAGCAACTTCCTGACCGCCGGGGCTACGTCATCGAAACTCGACCCCGTCAGAGGCCTTTCGTACCGAGGAACCCGGTCAGCGTCCAACGCCCGATCAACCGTCCCCCTCGAAACGCCAAGCAGCTTCGCGAGTTCCCGTTTCGAATGCCCGTCAGCCGCATGCAACCGACGAATCTCTGCCCAATCATCCAAAGTGATCACCTTCCATAGTGGTTGGTGGCCCTGTTTTCAGTTGGCAGTACTGGCCCTATTTTCAGTTGGCATCAACAGCCCCTGGAGGGACAAAGTTCCAAACTCGCGCCATCCCCTGAGATCGTTGATTTGTCGGGCCAAAGCGGGGATCGAAATGGTGCGGGTGCAGGGTGAGATTGGGGTCATTTCGGACTCTCGGGGCCCAGTTTCCCGAGCAGTTGAGAAACCTCCAACCTCGTACACGCCTGATTTGATCGCGCTCCTCCGGGCGGACTACGAGTCAGGTAGGACCGTTCGAGCGATCTGCAGGACTACCGGATTGGACCGCGTCGCGGTCATGAAGCATCTCCGTGCATCAGGGGCCAAGCTGCGTCGCCAAGGCCTCACATCCGAGCAGGCGGAGCGTACTGCCGAGATGTATCAATCGGGGCTCACGCTGGCCGAGGTAGGCGCGCGCTTCGAAGTGGCGAAGGGAATTATCGGCCGGCATCTCCGCAATCAGGGAGTCGCGCTTCGCCCGCCCCTCGTGAGAGCGCGGTCGATGTTTGAGATCGAATCTGCCTGTTGGTGCTGGTGCCTGGCCAAACTAATGCCTTTCACCTCTTACGTCTTAGCCCCGGAACCATTGAGCGGCGTAACAGACTCACGCCCAGGGTGATGAATGGTGTTGATCGTCGGATGATCGTAGTCAAAGTCAAGCTGTGCGTAATCCCGACGATAGTCCGCCGGAAGCTCATTATCACCGATGATTACCTGGACACGTCCTTCCGCCGCATCAGCCATCGTGACTAGGCGTCGATAGAGAGCTGAGGAGAGGTCATCGCTGTCGTTCAATGAAGTTCGTGGACTATCCATGAGCAGAAACGCGGGATAGTAGGTATCTCGGCGGCGGAGAGCCACCGTTATGACGGTGATCCAATAAGCCACTTGAGTTGCGGTACGAACTCCGCCAACAGGACTGAACGACTGAAACGATTTGCCATTCAGCATTGGAAGGTAGCTTTCACGGTTGATCGTCGCCGCGCTTACGCCAGGAATTCTGATCGCCGCCACGGTCTCTGCGAACTCAGCATCAAGCTCGTCGAAGACTTCGGTCCGACGAGACTCGAGCAGCTTCTGTGCACTATCCAACTCGTCCTTGTGCGCCTTCAGTCGCGTCTCGAGCGTTTGGGCATGTGCTTCGAGATCGTCTGCTCGATCCCACTGCGTAAGGGTCTTTTCGAGCTCGCGGCTGAGCGCATCAGCTCGGGCCAGGCTCGCCGTGGCATCAGCAAAGGCTTGAAGCTGCGGAGTGATTCTCTCGCGGGTGCGGACGTCAATTGAGAAACTAAGCTCCGCCACAAGCCGATTTCGACTCGCAGCAGCATCCGCAGTGACAGCGATCTCTGCCTCGGTGGCGTCAATCTGTGCACTCAGCTCTTCGACTTGACCTCCGAGATGGTCGAGTTCATAGGTTGATTCCGTTGCCGATGGGTCTGCCCAGAGTTTGGTTGTCACTGGGGGTTGATGGTTTTCAGGCCGCGTTTGCGGTTGTGTAAATTGTCTCAAACTCGACGGGGGTGAGTTTGCCGAGGCCCCGTTGGCGGCGTCGGCGGTTGTATTTCGTTTCGATCCACACCACGATCGCGAGGCGGAGTTCCTCGCGAGTGTTCCAGCGCCGGGTGTTCAGAACGTTCTTTTGAA
>NZ_NBXB01000086.1 GCF_003399635.1 Subtercola boreus
GGCGGCGTCAAGTGGTGGTTGCAACTGGGGGGTCAGGCTGCCTCGGTGAGGAGTCTGTTCAGCCGTGTGGCTGGGGTGTCGTAGTCGAGGGTGGGGCGGGGGCGGCTGTTCAGGGTCGCCGCGACGCGTCGGAGGTCTTGGGCGGTGTGGGCGGAGAGGTCGGTGCCTTTCTCGAACCAGAACCGGAGGAGCCGGTTGGTGTTCTCGTTACTGCCGCGCTGCCAGGGTGAGTGCGGGTCGGCGAAGAACAGTTTCGTGTCGAGCGCGAGCTGGATTCGCCGGTACTGCGCGAGTTCTGTGCCACGGTCCCAGGTGATCGTTTGGCGCAGGTGCTCGGGCAGGCGACGCATTTCCCGGATCATCGCGTCCGCGACCTCGTCCGCGGTGTGACCGCCGGGCAGGTGCAGCAGAATCACGAAACGGGTTTGGCGTTCTACGAGCGTCCCGATCGCGCTCTTACTGCCCGGCCCCACGATCAGGTCGCCTTCCCAGTGTCCGGGCACGGCCCGGTCAGCGACCTCGGGGGGTCGTTCACTGATCGTGAACGCGTCCTTGTACGGCGACGGGCTCGCCCGCCGGCTGCCCGTGCGGGAGCGTTCGCGGCGTTTCAGAGACAGCTTCCGGGCCAGGTCGGCGCGGAGCGAGCCTCGGGCCTGGACATAGAGGGCCTGATAGATCGTTTCGTGCGACACCCGACCAGTCTGATCGGTACCCGCGTCCTGGGCGAGCGTGGACGCGATCAGTTTCGGGGACCAGCCCTGGTCCATCCATCTCTCGATCCGCCGGCACAGCCCCGGGTTCGTCAGGAGTTTGAAGGGTTTCGGGCGACGCCGTCGCTGGTGCGCGCTTACGTCGGCGACACCACCGTGGTAGGTGCCGTCCGGGCCACGGTTACGCATCACTTCCCGGTACACGACCGTCCGGTCCCGGCCGAGTTCCGCTCCGATCCGGGCGTAGGACAGGCCCTGCCGGAGACCGAACTGGATCACCCGGCGCTCCGCTACGGACAGGAACCTTGAACCGGCCACCTCTCCGGGTGAGGGGCGATCGATACCGCCGCCGATACGGCCAACCTGAAGTTTCATACCGGCATGATCACGCCACCACCTCGTGCCGCCCTGCCGCGACGCGCCAACCGTGGCCGCAGCAGACGTCAACGACGACCCCGACGATACCAGGTCCAGAAACTCGTCCAAAACCACACGACTCACACGAACCATGCAACGCACCAATCAGATCAGACGTTGCAACGACCATATGACTCCACC
>NZ_NBXB01000087.1 GCF_003399635.1 Subtercola boreus
AACAGCGCCGTGTCGACCTCCCCGCCCTGCTCGGAGACCAAGCACAGTAGCTGTGCACGAAGCCATGAGACTCACCGTCCACGAAGTGACGAGATCCAGTGTCCACGATGTCGCGAGATAACACACCAGATGTCCGGACTACCGCTACCCACAACCGCTACTCGCCAGTCATCTCGGAACTCTCGGGGATAAGGCTTAGGCACAACAACATCCTTCCAGCCCACCCTCCCAGGGCAAGCCAAGATGTCACCTATCCGTGCAGCAGACCCGGCCTCAGCCCACCAGGCAGCCACAAGATCAGCAAGAGGTTTCGCGCACGGCATGGCTCAGCAGCTCGGCCCCGGTCAAGCGTCTTTCTTCGCGCATCGATCAGTTGTGGTGTCCAATCTGTCTCGTAACCGACATGTCTCGAATCCCATGATTGGTCTCAAGGGGTCGAGGCACTTCGGCTATGAGGGGGGTCGATGGACCGCCGAAGCCGCGGACGGAATACCAGACAGATTCTCGTCAGAGGTCTGTCGGTCACGATCCTTGGGGAAGCCGATCAGGTGTAGCTCGGGGTCCAGATGCTCCCACTGCCAGGTGCGCTCTGCATCGCGGGCCGGGTTCCCGCGGAGGATGCCAACGGCTTTCGCTGCGTAGTCCGCCGCGTGCGAGGAGTGGTCGAACATGTGAGCCACTGCAACCGCTTGACCGGCTGACCGTGCCGCAGCTACCGCTGCCGGCTTTCCCGCTTGTGCAGCATCCCGTGCTGCCGCGTGAGCTGCGAATGCTGCGGTGCGGCACGCCGTCATAGTCATCTCGCCGCACACCCATGCGCGCAGCGCGTCGATTGCGGCGCGAGGTCGGTCATCGCCTGCTCGCAATTCCTCGAAAATCGGCAAAGCGCGCTCAGCGCAGGCTGCCGACCATTCTGCGATCGCGTGGTGGATCGGTAGCGCGGGATTGGCCCACTTTTCTTTCGGTTCTTCACTCACCCCTTGATCGTCTCAGGAACCGCCGCCGAAAAGATCAGTCGATGGCCGGTTGTGCCAGCTGGCCACGCGCGCACGTAATGTGTGATGACACCCTCTACCAAACCGATCACAGCCTCGAAGCTTAGCGAACCTCATCGAGGCCCCTTTGGGACCGTTTCCAATGAAGCTATGCGAGTATATCCTCACGACGAATTATGAGTGCTGGTTTGTTCCCGGCGATTGGCCCTCAACCGTTCTCGCTATGCGAAGTGTTACCTGTTAGCGGACTCCGATGTGGTCACCATGGCGTTTTGTACCGTTGCGGAGTCCACATATTGTTCGAATCGGACGATTTGGCCGCCACGGACTACAAAGGTATGCGCGACGCGCGCCTCTAGAGGAAATCCAGTCGCCTTGTTGCGTGCGGAATATCGGCCAAGGACGACAACGCGTTCCCCATCGACAATGTATGTGTCGTCGTGAGTAATCCAGTCGTCCCACACGTCACCCAGTGCCTCGAAGACCCCTTCGATCACGGCATCAGGGCGTCGATAGGTTCCACCTAACGGGAATCCTGCCGTCTCCGTCCACTCGATATCGTTGGCGACTGTTTGGCGCCATGCTTCCAGATCACCCGCGGCCGAGGCGATGTACTGCCGGCGCACAACTGTGGCGGGGTCTGCGCTCATGTCCACACCGGCAGTAATCGACATGTACTTAGAACATTCCGTTGTCGTTTGCGGATTTCTCCGGGATGTCCTGAATGACGTCCCAATGCTCGACGACTTTGCCGTCTTCGAGGCGGAAGAAGTCGGCCAGGGCGCGGCCAGGCTTTCCGGGCTCAAGAACGAGATGCGAATGCGTAACCACCTGGTCCCCCTCGGCAATCACGCGCTTGATTTCGAGTTGTAGGTTCGGGTATTCACCGCGAAGCCACTTCACGAACCCAATGAACGCCTCTGGGCCGTCCTGGGCATCCGGGTTGTGCTGGGTGTAGCGGTCCCCGAAGTGGTCGGCGACGGCCTTCTCTGGGTCACCAGCGAAGGCCGTCTTGTAGTAGTCAACAACAACGCTTTTGTTCTGTTCAAGGTCCGACATGTCTGCTCCAATGTGAGTGGGTGTTAGCACTTCACGGTACCGTCCTAGCTTTCTTCTGCACAGTACCCACTTCAAAGTAAGCTTTCGGGATGACACCTCAATCTGCAGCCGAAGTTCACTTTGACGCACATTCTTACAATGTTTACGACCCGGCCTGCCCCTCTCGCGCCGTGCTGGAACATGTCACCAGCAGGTGGGGTGTGCTCGTTCTGGCCGCTCTGCGGGAGGGGACATTTCGTTTCAGCGCATTGCGGCGACGAGTAAGCGGGGTCAGCGAGAAAATGCTTTCACAGACCCTCCGCAGCCTCGAATCCGATGGCTTCGTAGCTCGTAGAGATCACCGATCTGTTCCCCCGCACGTGGACTATACCCTCACCCCTACCGGCGAGGAGATCGCAACTCTTGTGAGCCAACTCGTCGACTGGGTCGAAAATCACGTCCCAGCGCCACAAACCTATACAGCACCTCGGGACTGATTTGGCCTGGGTTTTAGTTCCGTGGTGGCGATGGCGGTTATCTCGATCGCTGCGACGAGACGAAACAGGGAAAGTCTTCTGACGCCTCTGTGGGTGGGTCATGGCAGTACCTCTGGGACTGGGACCAGCGCCGCTATTCGATGGCGCCTGAGGTTGCCGCGCTGCTCCGAGAGCAAGGGGCATGACTCATGATGCTTGCCACGCCCCGCAGTTGGAAACGGATCGCTGGCCGACGCGCCGCAGGGTTGCACTCGCCTAGCCGGTGGCGCACGACAGCGTCTCGCATCCCTAGGGAGCTCGGCGCGACCCCGTCGACCGGGACCGTCGGCGACAGCTACGACAATGCCCTCGCTGAGGCCGTCAACGCGCTCTATAAGACCGAGCTGATCCGCCAGCGCGGGCCCTGGCGCACCGTCGAGCAAGTCGAACTCGCGACGCTGGAATGGTGAGGCTGACCCCGTTTCCCGGACAGGTGGTTGGTTGGTCAGGCTGCCAGTGTGAGCTGGCGGCGTTCGTACGCTAATGGACTGAGGTAGCCGATGCCGGAGTGGCGTCGGCGGGCGTTGTACCAGCCGTCGATCCATGTGTAGGCGCCACGTCGTGCGGCGTCGGTCGTGGCGAACACGTGCCGGTGGTAGTACTCGTTCTTGAACACGGACCAGAACGATTCCGCGGCCGCGTTGTCCCAACACACCCCCGTGCGACCCATCGACCGCAGCACCCCGATTTCGGTCGCGGCTTTCGCGAGCTGACCGCTGGTGTACTGGGTGCCCCTGTCCGCATGGAACACGACCTTCCGTGGCAGGTGCCCGCGGAGACCGACGGCTTGCCGGAGCGCGTCCTCGACGAGGTCA
>NZ_NBXB01000088.1 GCF_003399635.1 Subtercola boreus
CCGGAAGGTGCGATCAAGGGCCGCGAACACTGAGGGTGCGGTCCGGTCGCGCAAAGCGATCACGACCCGGAACCTCGACCACGCAACCCACGCGACGAACAACACCGTCCGGACGCCGCCGATGACGGGGCCGTCGCCGAAGTCGTACTGCAACCACTGGCCAGGCTCCGTGACCCAAGGCCGATGCACCCGAACCCGACCGAACTGCCACGCCGTGCGAACCTGCGCGACCGCCCGCCTCGACGAACGCGCCGAACCGGTATAGCCGAGCGCGAGGAGTTTGTCGTGTGCTTTGTCGGCACGGATCTTGCCCTTGGACGCTTCGACCCATTCCTCGATCTTCGGCAGGAACGCATCCGTGATCCGGGGGCGCTCGGCGGGCTGGGCGATCGGTTGGCCGGCGTCGCGAGCAGCAACGTGTTTGGCGACGGTGTGATGCGAGCACCCGGCAAGAGCCGCGGCAGCGCGCAGCGATCCTGTCAGGTCGAACGCGGCGAGTATTTCCATGATTTCTCCGTCAGACTTCATTCAGAGCCTCTTCCTGGAACCGGTTTGATACGACTTAGACATCGTCATCAAATCGCAGGAAGAGGCTCCCGGCGCTTAACGCGTCCGGGTACAAAACAGAAGTGGGCAGAACTCGTGGCCACCAGTGGGCAGATCCCCTGGCCACCAGCGGGCAGAACTACTGGCCGCCTACGGGCAGTTTCACATGGCCGCTAACA
>NZ_NBXB01000089.1 GCF_003399635.1 Subtercola boreus
CGACGTTGGGTTACCGGTTCCTCGCGGACGAGCTCGCTGATGCCGGGATCGCTGCGAGCGAAAACCGGGTATGGCGCCTCGCCAGGATCGCCCGGTTGCAGGCCTCGCACCACCGACGACGCGGGAAAGGCAACAAGCCCGGCCCCGCTGTCCACGACGACCTGCTCGGCGTGACCGATGACAAAGGCCGAGTGACGCACGACTTCATTACGGCCGCGACAGAACCGAACCAGGTCTGGTTGACCGACATCACGGAGCACTGGACCGGTGAGGGCAAACTGTATTTGTGCGCGGTCAAGGATTGCTGTTCCAACAAGATCGTCGGGTACTCCATCGATTCCCGAATGAAGTCCGAGCTCGCAGCCGCGGCGCTGCGTAACGCGATCGCGCTCCGCGCCCCAGCCGGCACGATCGTACATTCCGACCGAGGCAGCCAATTCAGATCCAACCGCGTCGTACGGCTGCTGAAGAACAACGGGCTGCACGGATCGATGGGGCGGGTGGGTTCCTCCAGCGACAACGCCGCCATGGAATCGTTCTTCTCGCTCCTTCAAAAGAACGTTCTGAACACCCGGCGCTGGAACACTCGCGAGGAACTCCGCCTCGCGATCGTGGTGTGGATCGAAACGAAATACAACCGCCGACGCCGCCAACGGGGCCTCGGCAAACTCACCCC
>NZ_NBXB01000090.1 GCF_003399635.1 Subtercola boreus
AGGATGCAGGACTGGCCTCAATCATCCGCAGCGACATCCGCAGATCGTCGGCGTTTCGTTCCGCAGCAGCGCGCAGCTGACGTTCCGAATCGATCTGCACCTGGAGCAAGTGCACCTGCTGCTCCAGCGCAAGTACACGGTTATCGTCTTTTTGCCCTAGGGCATGCTCTGGTGCATCGGAGACTTGCACTGGGGCAGTGCCCTGGTGCATTTTTGGTGCAAAACCTTCGGCCAAGAGATCGGTGACTGGTATCAGCCAGAGGCCTTGAGAGTTTTGGTGAGCATTCGGAAAAGCACCCGCTGCGCGGCGCCGCTTTATTGTGTCTCTCGACACTCCACATTCGAATGCGGCACGGCTGATAGGCCAGGACGGACGTTCAGCCGTCGCTATGTTCACGTTTTTTGGCATACTCACCGGCCTTCTGAGCTGCATTGATAGAAACATTTAGCCGTTCTGCAATTTCTCTCCACAGGAGCCCGTCTTCTCGCCATCGCAGGATCTGTTCCCCCCGAGCTTTCCGGGCGGCCTCGTAGCTGAGGCGGGGTTCTGCGGCAATGCGCCGAATCGTTCTTTCCGAGGAACCTAACCGCTCCGCAGCTTCCTTGGCAGTGATCTTTCTGCGCTGGGGCATCTCGGCACTCAACGCAGAATCTCCCTTGCTTGCTGACGACTGAAAGTTCTTTTTTGAGCGGCACGAGCACTACGTCGGGTTTGGTTTTCGATGCTCGCCCAGCTGGCTCGATTTCGAGCTGTTTGTTCTGGAGTGATGTTGCGTCTTGTCCAGCGGGCGACGGATCGAGCGAGGTGGGTTACTTCGTTGTGATCGAGGGGAACGGCAAATTCGGCGTTGACGTTGAGTGCGTAGGCCAGGGTGGTTTCTTCCCAGATCGTGGCGTGGTCAGTCCAGTACCGGCTGATTGCGGGGTAAGCCCACTGGCGGACTCGGTTGAAGAGTGCGACGTTTCGGCCAAGGCCGCTGTTCTCGGCTGCTTTCCGAGGAAGTGAACGCGGAAAGAGATCGCCGAGACCTTCGGCCAGTTGGCCAAGTGTGTAGGGGGTTTCTGGACCCCAAAAAGTTTCCCAGTGCTCGTGTAGCGGGTTCTTCGTCAGCAGGCCGGCGTAGCCGGCGTCTCCATCGAGTGCATGCGTTAGGCCGGCCTCAACTCGGGCAGCAAACTTCATCGGTTCGATGCGGGCGCTATCGGTTCTGCAGACCGGTGTTTCGAGTACCCACCCCACATGGCCATGCCCGTTTTCTGGGTTGATCGATACCCAGGACGGATCGGGGTGAACTGCGGGCCGCCAGAACGATTTCAGCAGCGCGTCCTCGTGGTCAACATCGACCACCAACATCGAAAGCAACGCCCGAGGGGAAGCTTCCACGTAACGCCGTGTGCGGGCCGTAGGACGGTTTTCACGTCTGACCCCTAACGAGAGGTCGTCGGTAGCGAGCGGAGCCCGAGGAAGCCACGCGGCATCCCACAAGTCCGGAGTGAAGGTCATGCGGCAACGCTATGGCCGGTTTCTCATATGAGAAGTAGGACACACCCTTAATCAGATACTTCCGATTTTGGGCCTGATCTTCCGCGGATCCCTCCGAGCTAAAACTCTTCTTCTCGACTCTTCCCCTGCGAAACTTTTTTACTTTCTTGAGCTCCGCCTGCTGCGTCATGCTCCTGGTTGTTATGTGGCCTTGTCCTGGACTGTTTCAGCCAGCCCAAAATTTTTTGCGGCTCGTTTTCGAGCTGCGCTGTCCGGCACACCTCTGGCATCTTTTCGAGCTCGCCAACGGATGCACGTATGCTACGGCGCTCCTAAGCTCGAAAACCGTTGTCAGAGATAGCCGATTACGTCTGCTGAAACCTCTGCGGTGACCTCACCAGGGAACGGCATTGCGTTGGGGAGCAAGCTGTCGACTTAGGTACCCTAAGTCGCTTTTCCGTGGAGCAAGCTGTCGGTTTACCGCTGGTAACTCGGCTTGACTCCGTGGGAGGGTCCCCGTTTCGGGTTCGCTGCGCTGGGCTGCTGCCGCACACGCGGAGCGTGTTTGCCACCAATGGACGGGGTCGTAATGAGCGACCGAGTGGCATCAGGGAAAGTACGTTTCTCGTACGCGAAAAGTGCATGAGCTCGAGGTGGCTGCAACGCCGGACGGGCGGTGGTTCATTCAGATACCGGAGCTAGATCGAGGCGCGGCAGCGAAAAGCTCGAAAAAATCGGCTCATCCCTCTGCTTAAGGTGAAGTCTGTTCAAAATCAGGCAACCCACTCAAAGCCTGGATTGCTTGTTCTCGCGAGATTCCCTGTCCAAGACACCATTGGGAAAAGCGCCTTGGAGAAATGATTTTCGGCTTTGTTGTGAACTCGATTTTGTCGGCAGCTAGTTTTGCCGCGACGAACTTTCGCAGGGAGTTAAGCGATATCAGCCAGGCGATTGCTAGCACGTAGAAAAGCAGTGAAGACACCAGATTAATCACGCCCAATACAGAACGAATTTGAGGCGGTGCACTGACATGCCAAATGCCAGCGATCCAAGAAATTGGCAACGTAATTGCGTAGGCAATGAGGGGCCAGTGTGCTCGTAAAGCTCGCTTGGCGAAAGCCGTACCAGCGACGAGTGTCCAATTTTTGATGAAACGTTTATAGATGGCGTGCTCCAGGATCGGTTCAGACTTTTTATGGCCTAGCGATTAGCGCGACGAGTCCACCAACGCTTTGGCCTCGACTCATCGGAAATCGCTGCTGTCGGAGATGGCAACGAGGATGCAGGACTGGCCTCAATCATCCGCAGCGACATCCGCAGATCGTCGGCGTTTCGTTCCGCAGCAGCGCGCAGCTGACGTTCCGAATCGATCTGCACCTGGAGCAAGTGCACCTGCTGCTCCAG
>NZ_NBXB01000091.1 GCF_003399635.1 Subtercola boreus
CCGCGCGGCGCCCCAAGCGCCCCCGCTCGGCGCCCCAAGCGCCCCCGCTCGGCGCCCCAAGCGCCCCCGCTCAGCCCGTCGCGCCTGGCGCCCCCGCCGCGCCGCGCGCGCCCCCGCGTCACCTCGGCTCGCGCCACCCTGTGTTCAGCCCCCGGCGGCTCCACGCGCTCGCGCGCAGTAGTCGCGCTCCTCTGCCCCACGTCCGCCGCCCGCACCCCGCGCGCGCTCCGCACGGCGTTCGCGCCGTTCCCACGCGACCCCGCGCAGTCGCGACGCACCTTTTGGCGCAGTCGTGTCGGCGCAGTTGCGGCGCCCCCTTTCGGCGCATCCGCGTCCGTTTGGCGCATCCGCGCCCGTTCGGACTGGCGCCGCTTCGCCAAACGGGTGCCGATGACGGGAGGGGGGCGGCGGGCACGAGGCCGAACCACGCGACGGCGCCGGCACGAGGCCCGCTGTTCCCGCCGCACGGACGGGCGCGAGGCCGGACCGCGAGACGGCGTGGGCACGGCGCCGGGGGCCGTGCGGGGAGGAGACTAGGGCGTGTCTCCTAAACGTGGTGTCAGTGTTCTGGGATGCTGTGGGGATGTCCCGTTCTGCTGTTTTGAGTGATTCCGATTGGGCTATTTTGGAGCCGTTGTTGCCGTCGTCTGCGGGTCGGCG
>NZ_NBXB01000092.1 GCF_003399635.1 Subtercola boreus
GACCTCATCATCGGCACGATGAGCCGGTCAGCGATCGGAACCCTGGTCGAGCGCTCCAGCCGCTTCGTCAGCCTCATTCACCTTCCCCACGACCACACCGCCGAAACGGTGCGCGATGGCCTCGTGACGGGCTCCTTCGACAGTATTTCCCTAGAGGAACGGACCTCTCCAGGCACGCCCCCGAGGAGCGCCACCGAGCTAAACGCCCGGCCACGGAAATCACTGGACTGGGACACCCCAGCCGAGCGACTCCATGCTTTACTAGAGGCCAGCTAACCAAGCAGTGTTGCGACGAGGGCTGGGATCCAAGCGGTACGGAGGTAGGTGATATCGCCCATGAACCGGACCCCCGGGGTGCGGGTTTGGAACACCCGTTTGAGCTTGTCGCGGCGTTCCAACAGTCCGGCAGCGTGGATCATGGTCTTCTTCCACGCCCGCGGCTGCACGGTCACGAGCCCTTCAGATCGCATAATCTTCCCGATCGTGCCGAACGAGCAGGTCGCACATGAACGTGATGTCGTAGTCGGCCTTCTGCTCCAGGATAAGTGCGCATTTGTCGCTCACGGTTGCGTCCTGGCGAAGAATGCCGCGGCCTTTTTCAGAAACTCGTTCTCAATCCGCAGCCTCGCGTTCTCCGACAACGCCTCCCGCGGCTCCAGCGACTGCTCCGGGCTCAGATCCGGGCCCGGGCTGGCGGCGTTCTCCACCCGCCACGCTTTCACCCACACGTCAAGGGTCTGATCAATGATCCCGAGCTCCTTCGCGACGTGGGTGATCGGCCGGCCACTGACCACGACCAGCTGCGCCGCCTCAGCCAGGAACTGCGGCGAATACGCCCGCTTCAATCTCTTATGACCATCATCAACTTCCTGAATCACGAACCCGTGTTCAAAAACAATGAAACACCCCATTCTCCTGCTGGTGGTCGGTTGGTGTAATTGCGGGAGGTGTTGGTGTGCGTGGCGGCGATGTCAGGTGGCGGGTTTTTCGCGGAGCGGTACCTCTGTGATGAGGCACGCCGCGACCAGTGCGATGACCGCGATGATGGCTCCGGCGAGGAAGATGTGTTGCGTGCCGGTCGCTACCGCGCCGAGGTACGCGTCGCGCGCTGTGGCGGTCATACCCGGGAGCTGGCTCGCGGTGGGTTGGGGTTGCGCACCGCCCGGGAGGCTGCTGGCTAGGGCTTGGGCGAAGAGTGAGCCGAAGAGTGCGACGCCGACCGAGCCGCCAATGGTTCGGAACAGGGTGACAGCGCCGGATGCAACACCGAGGTTGGACCTGTCCACACTGTTTTGAGCGATGATCGTGGTCAACTGCATTGTCAGCCCGAGTCCGATCCCGATGAGGACCATGTAGACGCTGGTCACGAGCCGGCCGGTATCAACCGTCATTGTCGACAGCAGCGCCATGCCGACGATAAGGAAGCTCACACCGAGGATGGGGAAGATTTTGTATTTCCCGGTCTTCGCCATGACCCGGCCGGCTATCTGGGAGGTCAGTACCACGGGGACAAGGAGTGGCAAGAGGAGCAGCCCGGACGCTGCCGCGTTCGCGTTTTGCACGCTCTGCTGGAACTGGGGGAGATACACTACGCAGCCGAACATGGTCACACCCACCACCAGGGCAATCACGGATGACAGCGTCAGGTTGCGTTTAGCGAAGATGCGTAACGGCAACACCGGTTCGGGGGCTCGGCGCTGCCAGTAAATGAAGCTCGCAAGGGACGCGATCGTGATCGCTCCAAGTCCGAGGATCTGCGCGGATAGCCAGCCATATTGGTTACCGCCCCAGGTCGTGATGAGAACGAGGCCGGTGATGGTGATACCCAGAAGCACGGTGCCGAGCCAGTCGATTCGCGCGGAGGTGCGCTTGGCAGGAAGACGCAGCATCACGAGGCACCACATGAACGCGATCGCACCAAGAGGTACGTTGATGTAAAAAGCCCAACGCCACCCGAACGCACTTGTGACGAAACCGCCAAGGAGCGGTCCGCCGATCGTTCCGATCGCCATCACCGATGCGGTCATTCCTTGGTAGCGACCGCGTTCTCGAGGAGGCACGAGATCAGCTATCAGCGCGAAAGCCCCTACGGCTAGGCCGCCCGCGCCGAGCCCCTGCAGTGCCCGGAAGCCGATGAGTTCCATCATGTTCTGCGCGGCCCCGGACAATATCGAACCCCCGACGAACACGGCGATCGCGGTCAGGAATACTTTCTTACGTCCACGCAGGTCGCCGACTTTTGCCCACACAGGAGTAGAGATCGCGGTAGCTAACGTGTACGCGGTGACGACCCAGGCAAGCTGATCCAAGCCCCCCAGATCTCCAACGATGGTCGGAAGCGCCGTGCCCACAATCGCGTTGTCCAACATAGCGAGCAACATGGCGAGCATGACACCAAGCAGAATCATCCGAATACGTGTCGGCGAGTTCACTGGCACACCACTCGGGGCGACTGCTGGCAACGCCGAAGCAGACGGCGCGGATGCTGGCGGTATCGAAGTCACAACAGGCCTTCCTTTGGTGCGGGTGTGAGAGCGACGAGGTGGATCACTCGGGGGACCCGCTCATTTTCACACATAACCATATTCATGCCTAATGCGCAATCACTACGTAAATGCATTGGCGCCGATTAGGGGCTACTATTGTTTCCATGACATCAACCGGGCCCGAAGTGCTTGGTCGCCGCGCGCGAAAAAAAGCGGCCACCCGTGCCGCGATCTCCGACGCCGCTCTCCGCCTGTTCCTGGAACGCGGTTTCGACAACGTCAACGTGAAAGACATCGCCGACGGCGCCGACGTCGCCGTCACCACGCTGTTCCAGCACTTCCCGAGCAAAGAGGCACTCGTCTTCGATCAAGACGAGGATCGAGAAAAGGCGCTAACAGCTGCCGTGTTGAACCGGGCCGCCGAACAGTCGGTCCTCGACGCGCTCCTGGACTACTTCCAGAACTCGCGCGCCATCACCCTTGAACCAGCTCTCAAGGATTTCCTCGACCTCGTCCGCTCCACCCCAGCACTCAGAGACTACGCCCGCCGAATGTGGACCAGACACGAAGAATCCCTGGCCCGCGCCATTGCCGAAACAACAGGAATGCCAACCGGCAGCGTCAAAGCCGCCGCGCTGGCACGTTTCAGCCTCGACGCCCTTAACCTCGCCAGCGAATACGACAACCCCCAAGCAGCACTCACCGAAACATTCATCCTCCTCCGCACCGGCTGGACGGGGTCGGGCCCCCAGGCACGCGTCGGCTGACCTAACTCACAAATGTCTCAACTTCTGCAATGAGACAGACTGCCCCAACTATCCCGCGGGCAAACGTTGCGTGGACCGCGGACCTATCCCTACCATTCCGGTTCGAACACGACACCACAGGTGGCTAGGGAGGGTGCTGGTGTGGCTGTTGCCCAGCCTATGAACGGGTCAGGATTGGGTGGCGTCGCCCCCGGGTCTGCCCGCGTTTAGCTGCGCGACGACGGCGGTGATCGTTGTTTCGACACCGGCCGCCATGTCTATCACGTCGGGTTCGAGGAGCCACTGCACTTGAAGGCCGTCCATCGTGGCGATGATGAGGGAAGCGGCTTGGTTGATTTGATGCTGGGGCACATTGTCTGACACCACGGCGCGTAACGCGTCGCTGACGATGACGCGAAGCCCGGCGAGGCGGTCCCTGAAGAAATTCTGGGCAGGATGATTTTCGGTCACGGACTCGACCGAAAGGACCGCGTATGCCTGCACTATCCCGGGACGTTTCGCATTGGCGCGCGCGGTATGGACGAGGTGCTCCAGCATGGCGGCGCCGGTGGGCAATTTATGGTCGTGGAGTTCTGCGACATCGGCATCGTCTCGATGAGCAAGTACCGCGGTCAACAGATTGTCCTTGGATCCAAAGTGATGCAGCACGCCCGCGTGCGTCATTTCGGCTTGATCAGCGATTTCCAGCAACGAGCTGTTGTTATAACCGCGGTTGGCAAATACCGCCATAGCGGCTTCGATGATCCGCTCACGAGTGGCTGCCGTGCTCGCGCGCGGTTTGCGCGCCTTATCCGCACGCGAGATCGTCTTGGCGTTGGATTGCGTATCGGTGGTGGACATACTGTTCTCCCGCCGCCAGTGTATCCCTCCAGCGCAGAGGACAACCCGTTATCAAACTGTGACTAATAAGTGTTACGAACGTGTAAGTAAGTCAATGTAGAGTCATCTCCAGTCACCGCCGATGGTTATAGGGATCATCGAGGATCATCTAGGAGCCAGCATGCAGGACGTCGCCTTTGAGTCTGATGCGTTGCAGGAAATGGTCGATCGCGATCTCGATTCGCTTCCGCTGGGCAAACGGGTTCGGCTTCTCACCGGCGCGACCAATTGGATTCTGCATCCGCTGGAAGAAGCCGGACTTCGAAGCATTGCGCTTTCGGATGGCCCAATTGGTGTGCGCGGAATTGATGATGGCCCGGGGGAGTCCGCCCAGCTACCGAACCCGTCCGCCGTTGCGGCGACATGGGACTTGGAACTCGTTGGCCGGCTGGGGTCACTGATTGCTTTGGAGGCGAAACGCCAGGGCGCCAACGTCGTTTTGGCGCCAGTCGTCAATTTGCAAAGAACCCCGTTCGGCGGCCGGCACTTCGAGTGTTATTCAGAGGACCCGCTGTTGACCGGAACAATTGCGGCGGCCTACATCACTTCCGTGCAGGCCGCCGGTGTCGGCGCGTGTGTGAAGCACTTTTTGGGCAACGAATCGGAAACGGACCGCACAACCTATGTTGCGCGAATTGATGAACGCACCTTGCGCGAGTTGTATTCTGCCCCCTTCGAACGTGCCGTGAAAGAGGCTGGCGTATGGAGCGTGATGGCCGCCTACAACGGTATCGACGATGGGGTGCAGCGGTCCGCAGCGACTGAACACGGAAACCTGTTAAAGACGGTGCTGAAAGATGAGTGGGGTTTTGATGGGGTCGTGGTCAGCGATTGGTTGGCGGCTAACAGCACGGCAGCTACCGCACTAGCTGGTCTTGATCTTGTGATGCCAGGCCCCGGCGGTCCGTGGGAACAGCATCTGCTTGACGCAGTGCAATCCGGTGCAGTGCCGGTAGCGGAGATCAATGACAAGGTACGTCGTATCCTCACCCTCGGTGCCCGAGTCGGAGCCCTCGGCAATCCAGAAAGTACGGTTTCGTCGCCTCCGGTGGGCGACGTGCCGACCAGGCCGGCCACTGAGGCTGACCCCGTTTCCCGGACAGGTGGTTGGTTGGTCAGGCTGCCAGTGTGAGCTGGCGGCGTTCGTACTCTAATGGACTGAGGTAGCCGATGCCGGAGTGGCGTCGGCGGGCGTTGTACCAG
>NZ_NBXB01000093.1 GCF_003399635.1 Subtercola boreus
GGGACTGTGCTGAATTCGGTGTTTCTGGCCTAACGCGTCGGGCGTGTGCCTGGCGGGGAAGGTGCCGTGATGACGACACTGGATGTTGTGAAGAGAAACAAGCCGGAGCCCTCTGCGGAGGAGCTCGCAGCGAAGGAACTGGTCCGGATGGCGGCCGAGCAGGGCCTGTCCCTCACGGGCCCGGATGGGCTGTTGAAGCAGTTCACGAAAACGGTCCTCGAGACCGCGTTGAACGAGGAAATGACTGACCATCTCGGGCACGAGAAACACCACGCCGATCCCGGCCGGGAGGCCTCGAATGTGCGCAACGGGTCTCGGCCGAAAACAGTCCTGACCGAAGGGACCGGGCATGTACAGATCGAGATTCCCAGGGACCGGGAGGGCACTTTCGAGCCACAGATCGTGAAGAAGCATCAACGCCGTCTGGGCGGCGTTGATGAGATGGTCCTGTCGTTGTACGCGCATGGTTTGACGACGGGTGAGATCAGTGCGCACTTCGCCCAGATCTACGGGGCGCAGGTGTCCAAGGAAACCATCTCCAGGATCACCGAGAAGGTGTCCGAAGAGATGGCGTCGTGGTCCAGCCGGCCCCTGGACGCCGTCTACGCAGCGATCTTCATTGACGCGATCGTGGTGAAGATCCGTGACGGCCAGGTCGCGAACCGTCCGATCTATGCGGCGATCGGGGTGTCTCTGGAAGGAGAGAAAGACATCCTTGGCCTCTGGGCCGGGACCGGTGGTGAGGGGGCGAAGTTCTGGATGAGTGTCCTCACGGACATCAAGAACCGGGGCGTCACCGATACGTTCTTCCTCGTCTGCGACGGTCTGAAGGGACTGCCGGAGGTCGTGGGCAACGTGTGGCCGTTAGCGACGGTCCAGTCCTGCATCATCCATCTGATCCGCAACACGTTCCGGTTGGCGTCGAAAAAGGACTGGGACGCACTGAAGAAAGATGTCCGCCCGATTTATACCGCCTCGAGCCCAGCCGCAGCTCGTGCCGCGTTGGAGGAACTCACCGAGAAGTGGGGCAAGAAATATGGTGCGATCATCCGGTTATGGGAGTCGGCGTGGGAAGAATTCACCCCCTTCCTCGATTACGACGTCGAGGTCAGAACCGTGATCTGCTCGACGAATGCGATCGAGTCGCTGAACGCCCGGTACCGGCGTGCCGTCCGGGCTCGGGGTCATTTCCCGACCGAGGCCGCGGCGCTGAAATGCCTGTATCTCGTGACCCGGTCGCTTGACCCGACCGGAGTTGGCAGGACACGCTGGACAGTGCGGTGGAAACCCGCGCTGAACGCGTTCGCGATCACCTTCGCCGACCGCTGGCCGGCAGCAGAAACCTACTAACCAAAAATGCTGGAAACACCGAAAACGTTACAGACCC
>NZ_NBXB01000094.1 GCF_003399635.1 Subtercola boreus
AGGACACGCTGGACAGTGCGGTGGAAACCCGCGCTGAACGCGTTCGCGATCACCTTCGCCGACCGCTGGCCGGCAGCAGAAACCTACTAACCAAAAATGCTGGAAACACCGAAAACGTTACAGACCCGTTTTACGGATAAGCAACGGAGCGATTTGAATAGTTTTGCGGAAAGGTGGGGCTGGGCGACCGAGCGCGTCCAAGAATTTGGATGGACTGAGGTGATCACATGGTGAGGCCCAACCGCCGCCGGAAAACACGGGTGGGGATTGTTGTGTTTGTTCCTGCGGTGATAGTGCTCATAGTTGTCGTGTACTTCTTCTTTGCTCTCCAGCGACCAACCGAGGCCGAACTGGAAGGTACATGGGTCCACTCTGGTCCCGGGGGTCGTGAAGCTACCTTGACGCTCAACGACGACGGATCCTTCACCGCTTCAGTACCCCAGCAGATATTTACGGGCCCAAGCTCAAGATTCTGGGGTGAAAGTCTGGATTGGAAGAATTTCCACGAGGCTCACGGAAAATGGGAGGTGTCACAGAGTCACAATGATTTACTCGGAAGCAGTCCGAAGATCAGAATCACCATCTTTGCAACAGAGGATTTTTCAGGATACGGAACCAGTATGTCGAGCTTTGGCGTCGGTCCCTGGCGATCCCTTGCCATTTACTATGGGCCTGCGGACAACGAAGACCAGTTCGACTTCACGAAACAATGACTGCTACTGGGTGAGAGAAGCCCAGTGCGCTGCAAAAGGGTGAGTGCTGACGAGCTTTGGGTAGCAGAATCCGACTTCGCGAGCCGCACTGCGACAATCAATTTCGTCGACAGCAGTCCGTAGCATCGCAGTCTCGTCCCCTTTACGAGCAGCTGATGCTGACCAACCTCCAGGAAGCCGTTTCTGACGCGGTAAGCGATGGCATCCCAGGCCAAATGGTCGTGGAACAAGGTCGGGAGCTGAAATTCTCACAAGGGCCGGGAGACATATACCCCGTGTTGATTTACGCTCGGAAGGCTGAAAAGTGATTGATCGAAAAGACCTGAGGATTCCGCGCCTGATAGAGCCTCAAGGGGGCATCGTACGGACAGATCCACACGTTCCGTTCGTTTTCCTCACTGACCTGGGCGAGGCCTTTTACGACATCAGCGCTTCCAACCAAGGCGAGCCCCTGAGCTATCAGGACGGAGATGTCGCCTTCGAATTGCCCGATGCGCCAACGAACATCCTGTACCTCGAGTTCGGTACGCGGGATGTTCCTTACCTGTCGCGGGTAGAACTCGGTCGAGTTCCTCCGCTACTCCCGCCGGGTTTGGCGCCGAGGACGGCTGCCGAAGCCCTGATCGTTCCGTTTCTACCTGTAGTCAAACTAGGTGCCTTCACGCCGCCCCATCGGCGCGACGGGCAGCTAAACGTCAGTGTGATCCGCGAGGTCTTCCTCGAGCTACTCCCGCTCTACTACCGAATTTCTTGGGAACGCGAGAGCCCGACGACAATCTTCGATTGCGGACCCGTGAGGTGGGGTTCCGTCGGCGCAACGATTGTCTGCCTCGACATCGAGATTGCCAGCCTCGACATGACCGATGAATTCGATCAGCGCATAGCCGAGGGACCGCTCCGCGAGTGGCCGGCTGCCACCATCTCCGACCTTTATCTCACATACCTCGACAGGGGATGACGGTGACCATCAGTCGCGTTTCGGTGTTGGTTCAGACACCCAATCTCACCGTCTCGGAGATCACGGAACTCTTGAGGACGGCGCCGACTACGGGTACTTCAGTCGCGACCCAGTGTCCCCCATCAGTGCTCCAAGCCTCGTCCGCTTGCACTCCACTTGGGCTCTCGAATCTTCAGTTTCGAACGAGGTGGATCTCGGGCCACACGTGGCGAGCTTCGAGTCGATTTTTGACCGGCTCCACGCGTTGTCTAGCCTCAACCTGGTGGTGAACCTTTCCGTTATGGCCTACGGCAGTTCAACCGGCTGGCCCCTCTATGTGGGCCCGGCCGTCTTGGAGGATCTGGCGAGTGTCCCGTGCGGGATCTCTGTCGATATGTTCAACGAACTCGGGTGGCGGGGCTGAAACGTCCGGCCTGACTTTGACCGTCTATCGAATCGGAGATGCAAGTGGCGCGACACCAAACTCGACTAGTAAGCCGACGAGAATCGACCTGTTCGGGTATCGAACGAACGCCGGATGCGGCTCAGACGCTTTGGTGGCAGGAATCGGTGAGATGGTGACTTGGAGCCGGCGCCGCATGAGGGTCGTGCCGACGGCGCTTGCCCTGACCAGTGCCCTCACGCTCGGCGGTTGCTCATTGACAGAACTCGACCCGTCGTCGAAAGTCGAGCAAACAATATCGCGGTCGAGTCTCGTGGGAAGTTGGGTCGCCACTTCAACAGAAGACCACTCTGGAAATCTGACGCTGACTAGCGACGGAACCTGGTCGGCGACCCAATTTCCGACCGCGCTATTCGACGCACCCGCAAGCGAAGAGAGCGTCAGTCAGTCGCCGCTTTCATCACTTGACGGCACTTGGGTGTTAGCGGCCATGGGAGACTGCCCGTAGGTGGCCAGTAGTTCTGCCCGCTGGTGGCCATGGGAATTGCCCGCTGGTGGCCACGAGTTCTGCCCACTTCTGTTTCGTACCCGGACGCGTTAAGCGCCGGGAGCCTCTTCCTGCGATTTGATGACGATGTCTAAGTCGCATCAAACCGGTTTCAGGAAGAGGCTCTGAATGAAGTCTGACGGAGAAATCATGGAAATACTCGCCGCATTCGACCTGACGGGATCGCTGCGCGCTACCGCAGCTCTTGCCGGGTGTTCGCATCACACCGTCGCCAAGCACGTCGCCGCCCGCGACGCCGGCCAACCGATCGCCCAGGTCGCGTCCCGGCCTCGGGTGACGGATGCGTTCCTGCCGAAGATCGAGGAATGGGTCGAAGCGTCCCAAGGCAAGATCCGTGCCGATAAAGCCCACGAGAAACTTCTCGCGCTCGGCTACGACGGTTCAGCACGTTCGTCACGGCGTGCGGTCGCGCAGGTTCGCACGGCGTGGCAGTTCGGCCGGGTCCGGGTGCATCGGCCCTGGGTCACGGAGCCTGGCCAGTGGTTGCAGTACGACTTCGGTGACGGCCCGATCATCAGCGGCGTGAAGACGGTGTTGTTCGTCGCGTGGGTTGCATGGTCACGGTTCCGCATCGTGATCGCGTTGCGGGACAGGACAGCACCTTCGGTGTTCGCGGCGCTGGATCGTACGTTCCGGATCCTGGGTGGTGCGCCGACGTATGTGCTGACCGATAACGAGAAAACCGTCACCGTCACCCATATCGCCGGGGTGCCGGTCAGGAACCAGCAGACCGTGGACTTCGCCCGCCATTACGGAG
>NZ_NBXB01000095.1 GCF_003399635.1 Subtercola boreus
GGGAAAAGAACTTCTACTCCGTCCCTTACTCGCTGATCGGGCAGGCCGTGGACCTGCGTGTCACCGCGCAGCTGGTCGAGGTGTACCGCAATCATGAGCGGCTCACCAGCCACCTTCTGTTCGGTGAGCATGTCACGAATGAGTACCGCACGAACGATGCCGATCAGCCACAGGGTGAGAAGTATCGGGAATGGGACACCGTAAGGATCCGGGCATGGGCGGAGCGCGTCGGACCACAGATGGTGACCGTGGTGAGCCGGATCTTCGAGTCCGTGCCCGTCGAGGAGCAAGGCTTCGACGCGGCCCTCGCCGTACTCCGTCTGACTCGCCGTTATTCCAGCGAACGAGTTGAACACGCCTGCCAGATCGCGTTAGAGAGCCGTGTCCGATCGCCGCGGTACGCGCACCTACGGCCGATCCTGGAAACCGGGCAAGACCGGGCGGGCACTCGTCGGCGACATCGTTTCGAAGATGCCAGCCCCGAGCCTGAACCTGGCGGGTATGTGCGCGGTGCTGGCTACTACGCCGGCGGGAGCACCCGATGACCCGGATCGATATCGAGACGAAACGCAAACTACGTGAAATGGGCGTCGCGACGCTGCTCGACGCGTTCGAAGCACAGGATGACACCCTGACGCTGGGGTTGGCATTCGAGGAGAAAATCAAACTCGCCGTCGATGACGCCCACTCCACATTCACTCAATCGAAAGTCGAGGGCCTGATCCGGCGGGCGAACCTGCGATACCCGAATGCCGACCTGCGCCGGTTGGACCTGGTCGAGGAACGCGGCCTTGACCGGTCCGTGATCGCTGGGCTCGGTACGTGCTCGTTCATCGACCGGCAGCAGAACGTCGTGTTCCAAGGGTTCACCGGATCGGGGAAGTCGTACCTGGGCTGCGCGCTTGCGAAAGCGGCGTGCCTGCACCGGGTACGGGCGCATTACATCCGGATGCCGGAGCTTGAAGAGGCCTGGCAGCTCGCCCGGGACAAACCCTCCGGGCAGACAAAGTTCCTGAACAAGTACGCCGCGTTCACGCTCCTCGTGATCGATGAATGGCTCCTCGACCAACCCGACGAGTCCACCAGAAGCATGCTGCTGGAACTCCTCGAGCGACGCTACGACGAAACCTCGACCGTGTTCTGTACCCAATACGCACAAAAGGACTGGCACCAACGCCTCGGCTCCGGAGTCCACGCCGACGCGATCATGGACCGCATCGTGCATCACACCATCTGGGTCGAGACC
>NZ_NBXB01000096.1 GCF_003399635.1 Subtercola boreus
TGTGCTGTCTCATCGCATCGTGGACACACGATCTCATGACATCGTGGACACGATGTCTCATAGCATCGGAGACACTCGCGGGGGTGGTATTCGGGTGGGATGACGAATTTTCTTTCTCCCCAGACTCGTGCCGCGATTATGAACTATGACCCGACGCAGCCTCACGCTTTGACGGTGACTGACTTTTGTCGTTCGTTGAAGATCTCGCGGAGCGTGTTCTACAAGGTTCGTGGTCGGGCTGCGCGGGAGTCGTCGGCGGCGTTGCATCCGCGGTCGCGTGCGCCGAAGTCTCCGGCCAGGCGGTACGGGCAGCAGGTTGTGAATGAGCTGGTGAAGATCCGCAAACAGCTGAAGTCTGACGGGTGGGATTACGGTCCCCGGTCGATCTACTATGAGGCGACCTTGCAGGATGGGTTCCCTGGTGGGAAGGTTCCGTCGGTGGCGACGATCGCACGGTTACTGGCAAGCGTCGGGCAAGTTGACGCGTCGCCGAAGAAGCGGCCGAAGTCGTCGTATATTCCGTTCGTGCGTGCGACGGTGATGTCGTTGTGGCAACTCGATGCGTTCGAGTACGAGCTCATCGGTGGGCAGGTCGCGACGGTGTATCAAATCCTCGATGACGCGAGCCGGTACGACGTCGGCTCGGACGGGTACGCGCGTCATGAGAACAGTACCGACGCCCAAGACGTGCTCGGGCGGGCGATCGCGGCGCACGGGGCGCCGAAGGAGCTGCTGTCGGATAACTCGCTCGCGTTCAACCAGCTACGGGCCGGGAGGATCGGGTCGGTGGAGATCTTCCTCGCTTCCAAAGGAACGATGCCGATCAGCGGGCTGCCGGGTAAACCCACGACGCAGGGTAAGAACGAACGCTCCCACCAAACACTGATCCGGTTCCTGGACGCCGACCGGCCTGCGACTCTCGAGCAGCTCCGTGCCCGGATCAGGCGATTCCGTGAGCACTACAACAACCGTCGGCCGCATCAAGCGCTCGAGCAGGCGACCCCGCGGGCAGCATGGGATCTTCTCGAGCACACGCCCGCGACCGAGCCGATCCCGTTGACGGTGCTGGAAGCGAAAGCATCGCAGTACCGGCAGGTGCGCGCCAGACGACAATCAGATCTGGGCCGGGCGTCGCTGACGATCTCCAAGACCGGGGAGGTACTACCCGACGATGATGCGCCCAGGCAGGCGGCGGATCAGTCGATCGTGGAAGTCACAAAAGCGAACCGGCAGGTCTACTACCAGGGCTATCACGTGTCGCTGCCGGCGACGTACGCCGACCGCCAGTTCTACCGGACGATCACCGACGACACGTTCATACTGTCCAACCCGGTCACCGGGGAAATCGTGTTCTCGTTCCCACTACCGATGGTCGCGTTGAACGTCAGAGACCGATACGTCGCGTCGTACTCCATCCAAGGCGTCAACGTGGCCTACACGACGAAACACTGGCAACGAAAGACCGCGGAGTACCAGAAACAGTTCAAACAGCGCCGTGTCGACCTCCCCGCCCTGCTCGGAGACCAAGCACAGTAGCTGTGCACGAAGCCATGAGACTCACCGTCCACGAAGTGACGAGATCCAGTGTCCACGATGTCGCGAGATAACACACC
>NZ_NBXB01000097.1 GCF_003399635.1 Subtercola boreus
GAGTCTGGGGAGAAAGAAAATTCGTCATCCCACCCGAATACCACCCCCGCGAGTGTCTCCGATGCTATGAGACATCGTGTCCACGATGTCATGAGATCGTGTGTCCACGATGCGATGAGACAGCACAACGATGACGGACGGTAGCGGGCCACTGCTGACGCAGCGCGAGAACGTACGGCTCACACCAGACGCTCCCGAACTCGTCGAGGCATTCGCAACGCGGGGCCTGGCGTGAGCGAGCTGACCCGTGGCGCCGCGCAGCGGTCGCATTCGGGGCTCAGGATTAAGTCTCCCGGCGAGCCGCTGATACGGGGGTCCTAGTCGCTTCGCCCTGTACCGTGACCGCGGACCAGGTCCACCGCCGTCACGCGATCATCGAGCAAGTCAACGCCGACCCGAAGCACTCAGCGTTGGCGCACCTGCCGTCCGGGATCTTCACCGCGAACGCCGCCTGGCTGGTCCTCGCCGTCATCGCGTTCAACCTCACCCGCGCCGCCGCAACCATTGCTGACACCATCCTGACGAAAGCGACGACCGCGACGATCCGCCGGAAACTGATCAGCGTCCCCGCGAGGATCGCGTCCTCCGGACGCCGCATCCAGCTACACCTACCCCAATCCTGGCCCTGGGAAACGGCCTGGACGGCGATGTTCGCTCACGCGACTGGGCCGCCCCAGAGCTGACCCATCCGACCATCCAGCCACCCCGGCGCGAGCAGAAACCCTCAGCGGAACACCACGGGCAGCAAGGCCCGCGGCACCGCCGCGCCCATAATCAGCACGAAGCTCACCAAGCGCGCGACCCGCTCTCACCCAAGAACATCGGTGGATCGAGGCTAAGCGATGAGGCTGCGCGGCGATCACCCTGCGGGCTGGGCGAATATTGTGACGGCCAGCATGATGAGCGGGCTACGTCGGTGGCCCAGGATGGTTTGCGTCGCCGGTAGATGATCAGCGGTATGACGCTGAGCACGACCGTGATGCCGACGACGATGAGGGCGTTGGCCCAGCCTTGGTACCAAAAGGTCGCGAGGGACGAGGGGACTGTAGTGATGAGGAACACCAAGATCAGGGCCCAGGTGATGAAGTTGTTGCGCAGAAAGCCACGCAGGGCGAGGTCGACGAACTTCGAGACATCATGATCAAAATCAGAGTACGACTTGACGACGCCGGGGTCTGCTGCACGGATAGGTGACATCTGAGTTGGCTTGCCCTGCGGGCGGGCTGGAAGGATGTTGTTGTGCCTAAGCCTTATCCGCGAGAGTTCCGTGATGATGTTGTGCGCGTGGCGCGAAACCGTGAGCCTGGTGTGACGATCGAGCGGATTGCGAAGGACTTCCGGGTCCACACGATGACGTTGCAGAAGTGGTTACAGCGCTCCGCGATCGATGTCGGCGACAAGCCAGGTCAGACCAGAACCGAGGCAGCGGAACTGCGTGAAGCCCGGAAACGGATCCGACTGCTGGAGCAGGAGAACGGGGTGTTGCGGCGGGCCGCAGCGTACCTGTCGCAGGCGAATCTGCCGGGAAAAGGTTCTACCCGCTCGTGACTGAGCTCGCCGTCTCGGGTATTCCTGTGGCGGTGGCGTGTCGGGTACTCAAGCTCTCTCGTCAGCCGTACTACCGGTGGCTGGCCAATCCCATCGCTAGTACCGAGGTGGTGCAGGCGTATCGGGCTGACGCGTTGTTCGACGCGCATAAGGATGATCTCGAGTTCGGGTACCGACTCCTCGCCGATGAGGCTCGTGACGCGGGGCAGGCGATGGCTGACCGGACTGCGTGGCGGATCGCTTCAGAGAATGGCTGGTGGAGCGCGTTCGGGAAGAAACGCGCCAAGAACGGTAAGAAGCCGGGCCCTGCTGTCCATGACGATCTCTGCACGGTGACGGACGAGGACGGGCGGACGCGGCACCAATTCACCGCTGACGGCCCGAACCAGCTGTGGTTGACCGATATAACCGAGCACAAAACCGGTGAGGGGAAACTGTATCTCTGCGCTATCAAAGACGTGTTCGGGAACAAGATCGTCGGGTACTCGATCGACTCGAGGATGAAGTCGGCGCTGGCCGTGAACGCGCTGAATAACGCCGTCGCGATGCGCGGCGACGTTGCCGGCTGCGTGGTCCACAGTGACCGAGGATCTCAATTTCGGAGCAGGAAGTTCCTTCGCGCTCTGGCCTCTCACCGGATGGTCGGATCCATGGGCCGGGTAGCGTCTTGCGGTGACAATGCCGCGATGGAGAGCTTCTTCAGCCTGCTGCAGAAAAACGTCCTCGACCGGCACTCATGGACCACCCGTGACCAGCTGCGCATCGCGATCGTGACCTGGATCGAACGCACTTACCATCGTCGCCGCCGCCAAGCCGCCCTGGGCCGTTTGACGCCTGTCGAATACGAGACCATCATGAACACGTCAGCCGCACTCGCAGCGTGACTAGAAAGTGTCACCTACTCGTGCAGCAGACCCAACTCTTGGTATACTCAGAGTATGACTACGACGATTAAGGTGAACGATGAGCTTCGTGACCGCTTGAAGGTTCAGGCCTCGCGGGACGGTCTTACCCTTGGGGCGCATCTTGCCCGGCTCGCGAATGCTGAGGACCGCAGGTGGCGGCTGGAATCGCTGAAGACAGCATTCGCGGTGACCTCCCCCGCGGATGCTGTCTCGCATCGGGCGGAGTCTGCCGCGTGGGAACGAACCGAGCTAACTGACACGGCCGAGTGATCGAATCCGAGCTTGCCCCGGGCGTTATTGCGTGGGCAGCCCTCGAGCCGGTCCGAGGCCGGGAGCAGGGCGGGCACCGGCCGGTACTTGTCGTAGCTTCTGCCGGATATCTGGACGCCGTAACTACCCTCGTGATGGTGTTGCCCATCACTACGACCGGTCGAGGCTGGCCCAATCACGTCGGTGTCGAAGGACCCAGCGGCCTCGACCGGCCTTCGTGGATCATGACCGAGCAGCCCCGCACCCTCTCACGAGACCGGCTGACTGGGATCGCCGGCCACGTCTCCATAGACTGCCTCGCATCGGTCAAAGCGTGGCTTGCCGACTTCCTCGACCTCTAACCCCGGAGCTTCGGTAGCTGTCGGGTCTGACAGATTCCAGACCCCTTCATTCTGTTGTGTGGCTATCTGAGTGTTTTGAGGTAGGCGATTGTGGTGTCTATTGCGGTGCTGAGGGCGGTGGTGGTGCGGTGTGTTTGGCTGAGGAGTAGTCCGCCTTGGATGCTGGCGAGCATGCTTATGGCAAGGGGTTCTGTGTTGGTGTCGGCTCGGAGTTCTCCTCGGTCGCGCATGGCCTGTAGTCCGGTGTGGAGGAGGCGTTCCCATTGTGAGAAGGATTCTGCGAGGGCTGCGCGTGCGGTTGGGTCGGTTTCAGCGGTAGCGCTGACAAGCGAACCGAGCGGGCATCCGCCAGCACAGTTCTGGGCCTCTACTGAGGCGACGATAGTGTTTCGCCATTCTTCGAGGGCGTCGAAGCTATCGACTCGTTCTAGTACCGCGCGGTGGGTTCCGAGAACAGTGTCGGTGCGGTGGCCGATGACCGCGAGGATGAGGGCGCTTTTGTCTGTGAAGTAGTGGTAGATCTGGGAAGCGCTTACTCCTGTCAACGTCGGGTGAATCTTGACCCCGTATCGTCAAAAGAAAGTTGACCCCTCGGGTTGGTCTTTTGGTTACGCGGTCGCTGCGGGTTGTTCTCGTTTGAGGATTTCGCGGCGGCTTCTGGTTCGG